>CAWHRD010000001.1:0-803377 GCA_963831745.1 uncultured Chloroflexia bacterium
GAACTCATCGTATTGCTCGCCATGGCCTCGACCCCCGCCCGCTGGGACCGCGCGTCGACGCGCCCGTCACCGACGACGGACGCCGGTCCCCGAGATCGTCCAGCTCGGCCCGGCCCTGCCCGACGTCGCCACGCTGTTCACCTTCGCCAGGGACGCCGAGCTGCGCTTCGCCACCCTGCGCCTCCGCCTGGAGGAGCGCGTGGGCATCGCTGCCGGTGAGACGCTGCGGGTGCACGAGGCACTCGTCGCCCACCCGGGCCGCGCCCGCGTCACGACCCGGCGGCCCGACCTGCCGGCCACGACGAACCACGACATCTGGGTCAGCGACGGCGAGATGGTCCGGGTCTACCGGTCGGGTCACCGGCTGGGGACCTTCCGGCCGGTGCGACGCGCGGTGGTCGGGATCGGCGACCGCGACCTGCCGGGCACCGCGCGACCCTACCTCCCGCTGACGGCGCTGCCGGCAAACACCCTGCCCGAAACGTTCGTCCACCCCGGCGGCTACTGCCAGAACGTCCTCGCCACGGGCGTCTGCAGCGTGGCCGGCACGGGAACGGTGGCCGGCCGCGAGGCGATCTTCGTGACCGCGGACCACCCGCGTGCGGTGGAGCTGGCGGGCGATCGGCCCGACCACCGGATCCAGGTGGCGTTCGATCGCGAGACCGGGGTCCTGGCCCTCATGGTCGAGTCGTTCGGCGACGTCGTGACCCGGCGGGTCGAGGCGACGGAGCTGGCGCCCGACGCGCCGATCCCCGACAGCGCCTTTTCGGTGGCGATCCCTGCCGACGCCTCGATGATCTACTGATGACCGGCTGAGCGGGTGGCGGCGCGGCGCGGCCCGAGCGTGCCGAGCGCGTGGCGACGACGCCGTCTCGAGCGGACGGCCGGGCCGCTGGCAGCATCCGTGTCAAAATCCCGGCATGTCCGAGTCCTCGTCCCGCACCCTGCCCGGGCCGCTCGCCGCGATCGTCGGCGCGATCCGCGCCCACCCCGCCATCGCCTTCACCGTCGGCGTCGTGCTGGTCGGCCTCCTCGTCATGCGCCTGGTCACCCCGCCCCTCGCCGACGTGCGCGACGCGCAGCCGGGTGACTGCTTCGGCGGCAACCCCCTGACGATCACCGGCAACGTCGCCGGCCAGGTGAACGTGGTCCCGGGGTACGCGACCGGGATTCAGCGCGTGGCCTGCACGGAGCCGCACATCTGGGAAAGCCTCGGGCTCACCACGCTGCCCGGAGCGGAGGGGACGCCGTACCCGGTCGACACCATCCAGGCCGACGTCGCGGCAGCCTGCGCGGCGCTGTTCGAGCCGTACGTGGGCCGGCCGCTCGCGGACTCCGCCCTGTCGGCGACCGCGTTCTACCCGATCCGCGAGGACTGGGAGGTCAGGGCCGAGCGTCGGGTGGCCTGCATGGTGGTCGACCCGTCGGTGCCGGCCGTCACGGGAACGCTGAAGGGCGCCGACCGGTAGCTCCGGCCGGGGCCGGCGTCCCGGCGCCGTTGGCGCTTCGGCGCTTCGGCGTCCCGGCGCCGTTGGCGCTTCGGCGCTTCGGCGTCCCGGCGCCGTGCCGCCCGTCGCGTCATGGCGATCGGTCCTGCGATGGGTCTGGCGACGAGCGTGCGTGCACGGCGGCCGTCCCCGGCGGATCGGACCCTGGTCCGAGCGCCGCCGTGGCCAGACTGATCGCCGGACCGATGAGGTCGAGGGCACGGGCCACCGGGGGCCGGTCGCCGTCCATGCTCCGTGCCCGGCGCGCCCCGAGCGCCGGCCCTCAAGAGGGGCTGCACGACGCGGGGGCGGAGAGCGAGCGGGTCATCCCGGGGATAATCGAGGCATGCCCCCGCCCTTCGACGCCCCGCTCGGCGAGGAGCTCCGGTTCATCCTGAACCTGGGCGTCGCGGTGCTTGCCGCGCTGCTCGGCGGGGCGATCGCGACGCGGCTGCGTCAGCCGACCGTCGTGGGCTACCTGGTCGCCGGGATCGTCATCGGCCCCTTCACCCCCGGGTTCGTCGGCGACCAGCAGCAGATCACCACCCTCGCCGACATCGGCGTCGTGCTCCTGCTGTTCACCATCGGCGTGCAGTTCTCGATCCGCGAGCTCCTGGCCGTCCGGCGCCTGGCGATCGGCGCGGGCATCCTGCAGATCCTCGGCACCACGCTGATCGCCGGCCTCGCGGCGAGCCTCCTCGGCCTCGACCAGCGCAGCGCCTTCGTCGTCGGCGCCGCTTCGGCGATCTCGTCGACCCTCGTGATCGTCAAGCTCCTCGTCGATCGAGGCGAGCTGGAGTCGAGCCACGGCCGGGCACTCGTCGGGTGGTCGATCGTCCAGGACCTCGCCACGATCGTGGTCGCGGCGATGCTGCCGGCGCTGGCGGGCGGGGACCCGGTCGGCCCGCTGGTGCTCGCCGCGGTCCGCGTGGCGCTCTTCCTGGCCCTCGCCTTCGTCATCGGCACGCGGGTGCTGCCGGTGCTGTTCCGCCTCGTCGCCCGCCTGGGGTCCTCGGAGCTCTTCCTGCTCGCGGTGATGGGCACGGCGCTCCTCGCGGCGGTGACGTCCAGCGTTGTCTTCGGGCTCGGCCTCGCCCTCGGCGCGTTCGTCGCCGGCCTGCTCATCTCGGAGTCCGACCTCTCCTACCAGGCGATCGCGGAGGTCGTCCCGTTCCGCGACCTCTTCGCCGTCCTCTTCTTCGTCTCGGTCGGGATGCTGGTCGACCCCGCGAGCCTGGCGGCGCAGGCGGGGGCGGTGGTCGTGCTGGTGGTGATCGTCGTGGCCGGGAAGGGCCTCCTCTCGGCCGGGCTGGCGCGCGCGTTCGGCCTGCCGACCCGGTCGGCCATCCTGCTCGGCGCGATGCTGGGCCAGATCGGCGAGTTCAGCTTCATCCTCGCGGAGGAGGCGGCCGGCCTTGGGATCCTCACCGGTCCCGCGTACGACCTGCTCCTGGGGACGGCGGTGGTGTCGATCGTCCTCACGACGTTCGCGGTGCGGGGCGCCGACGGGATCGTCGGCCGGCTCGAGGCGCGCGCCCCGGCCAGCATCCGGGCCGCCCCCGCCGATGTCGCGGCCATCCCCGCCGACCTCGATCCGGTGGGCGGCCGCGGCGGCGGCCACGGCGTCCGGGCGGCGTACGCCTCGGACGGCCGGCCGCACGTGGTGGTGCTCGGTGCGGGGCGGGTCGGGATCCTCGTCACCCGCGCCGTCCGGACGCGCGGGTTCGGCTGCGTCGTCGTGGACCGGGATCGCCGGCGCCTCGACGAGGCCGCCCGGCTCGGCGCCCAGGTGATCTACGGCGACGCCGCCAGCGTCACGATCCTGGAGCGGGTCGGCCTCGAGGAGGCGCGCCTCCTGGTCGTCGCCGTGGCGGACCCGTTCGCGGCCCGGCTCGCCTCGGAGCGGGCGCTCCGGATCAACCCCCGCCTCGAGGTGACGGCCCGCGCCCGCGGCTCGCGCGACCGCACGACCCTGCGCACCGTCGGCGTTCGTCGCGTCGCCGACCCGGAAGTGGAGGCTGGCGTGGAGCTGGCACGCCACGCCCTGCAGCGGATGGGCGTCTCGGGGCCCGAGCTCGCGGCGATCGCCTCCGGGCTGCGCCGCGCACAGTACGGCCCGGATCCCGGGTCGCGGCGCCCGGCGACGGCACCCGGGGACTGATCCGACCCTACGAGGTGCGACCGCCGGCGGTCGAAGCGTCGAACATCACGACCCGCCGCGCCCCGTCGCCGCGGCGCAGCGCCGCGAAGGCCGCGCCGAGGTCCTCGATCCCGATCCGCTCCTCGATCAGCCGGCCGATCGGGAGACGCCCAGCGACCGCCGCGCGCGCCAGGTCCGGGAATGTCTCGGCCGGGATCGCCGACCCGTAGTTGCTGCCGAGCAGCCGGATGCCGCGCTCGACGAAGGCGTAGACGTCGATGCCGGCACGCACGCCCTGGGGCGTCATGCCGACGAGGGTCACCGTGCCGCCCGGGCGCACGACCTCGAGCGCCAGCTCGGCCGTCGCCGCGAGGCCGATCGCCTCCACCACGTGGTCGGCGCCGCCCGGCAGCAGGCCGAGGAGCGCGCCCCGCGTGGCCGGGACATCTCCGGCGAGGACACCGTCGGTGGCCCCGATCGCGCGGGCCAGGTCCAGCTTCGCCGAGGCGCGATCGACCGCCACGACCCGGGCCGCGCCGGCGAGGACGGCGCCCATCACCGCCGAGAGCCCCACGCCGCCGAGGCCGATCACCACGACCGTCTCGCCCGACCGCACCCCCGCGGTGCGAACGACGGCCCCGACGCCGGTCGTGACCGCGCAGCCCACCAGCGCCGCCTCGGCGGCCGGCAGGCGGCGATCCACGGGGATGGCCGCCTCCGCCGCCACCACCTGGTGCGTCGCCAGGGTGCCGATCCCGGAGTAGACGCCCACCGGGGTGCCGTCGGGGCGCCGCAGGCGCACGTCCGCCGGAGCCAGGCGATGGCCGGCTCCGCGCGGGTCGTCGCACAGGAACCCCTCGCCCCGGGCGCACGCCGGGCAGGCGCCGCACGGGGCGGTCCAGGCGAGCACCACGAGATCGCCGGGGCGGGGCCCCGCCTCGACGCGCGGTTCGGTCGCCTCGCGGCGCGGCCCGACCGCCTCCCTGCCCGGCCCGACCGCCTCCCTGCCCGGCCCGACCGCCTCCACGATCCCCGCTCCCTCGTGGCCCATCACGACCGGGGCCGGCCGTGCCCAGTCCCCGTCGAGCACGTGGAGGTCCGAGTGGCAGACCCCCGAGGCGAGCATCCGGACGAGCACCTCGCCCGGGCCGGGCGGGTGCAGGAGCAGCTCCTCGACCCGGAACCCGGCGTCCGGGCCGAGGAAGACGGCGCCGCGGACGGGGATGGCGCCGTCCGCGGATCGCCCGCTCACCGGCCGTCCGGCTCCAGGTCCGGGCGCACCCGCCGCACCCAGTCGCGCAGGGCCCACTCCGTCGTCCGGAAGGCGATCTCCGGCCATGGGATCGCGTCGGGCGCGAAGGGTCGGATCTCGAGCGCCTCCGCGGTGGCGGTCGGCCTGCCGCCCACGATCTCGGCGACGAAGGCGATCACGACGATGGCCGCCTCCGGTCGCGTGTACAGGCCGACGATCTCGCCGGGCTCCACGATGAGGCCGGTCTCCTCGAGGGTCTCCCGGACGGCGCCCGCGTGGACCGTCTCGTCGATCTCCATGAAGCCGCCCGGCTGCGCCCACAGGCCGCGACCCGGCTCGATCCCGCGGCGGAGGAGCATGACCTCGCCGGCCGCGGTGACCGGGAGGGTGGTCACGACGAGGCGTGGGTTGACGTACGCGATGTAGCCGCATGATTCGCACGCTAGCCGTTCGCGGTCCTCGTGGGGCAGGGTCCCGAGGCGGAGCGCCGCGCCGCAGCGCGAGCAGTAGTTGAGCGTCGCCGCCAGCCACGTCGGGACGCCCCGGCCGGCGGCCGGGTCGAAGGCCGACGAGCGGAAGGTCGGGTCGGGGGCGATCCGCAGGTCCGAGAGGCCGTGCGGGTTCGGCTCGCGCTGGCCGTGGCTCATCGCGGCACCACAAGCGTTCTCATGCCGTCACGACCACCCATGCCGCGCCGAGGAGCAGCGCGTAGAGGATCAGCGCCGCGGCAACCCAGGCCAGCCGGAAGAGCCCCTTCGCGCGATCCACCGGCATCCAGGCCCAGGCGGAGCGCCAGATGCGGACGATCGCGTCGGCATTCGCGATGGCCAGCAGGGGCGCCGCGACGAGGACGCACAGCTTGATCAGCGGGCTCCCGAGCGGGACCCCCAGCTCGAGGGCCGTGATGGCAACCGCGCCGAGGACGAGGGCCGGCGCCGAGAGCAGGACGTAGTGGCTCTGGAGGGGCGTCGGCTTCGTCTCGGGGACGCTGCGCGGCGGAAGTCCGGCCATGCTCGGGGGCACCACCGGGACCCGGATGGCCTGGCGGTCAAGGACCGGCATCCCCTGCTCCACTCGCTCGTCCTCCACGGGCGCGAGTGTAGCGGCGACGGGCCTCGTGCGAGGCGGGTGACCTCGCGTCGTGCGCCGGGTGCCCGGGGGCCGTTCGCCACTCGACACCTGGTCGTCGGAGCGACATGGTTCCCTCGCACGTGGGGGGCAATGACGCGCGGCCCGAACCCTGGTCGCCGGGACTGCGCCGAGCCACTGGCGAGACCGACCCGCGCTGGGCGTCCCGGGGGAACTGGCATGGGCGCACGCAACGTCGGCCGCCGGCTGCTGGCCGGCCTGGCCTCCCTGTCCTTGCTGGCGGGCTGCGCCGCCGGCGCGACGGTCGTTCCTTCGTCGACGACACCGGCCCCGGCGAACATGGCTCCGGCCACCACGGCGCCCCCGAGCCCGACGACAACCCCCGCCGCCACGCCCGCCGCATCGCCATCCTCCTCGGCCGTGTGGGATGAGCCGAACAGCGCGGCCCTGCCCGCCGCGACGGTCTCGACCCTGCAGGCGCTGCTGGACGGGTGGGTGTCCGGCCACGAGGTGATCGGGCTGTCCGCGGCCGTGGTCTCCCCGGAGGGGTCGTGGTCCGGCGCCGCCGGCGCGGATGCCGCGGGCACGGCCATCCAGCCCACCTCGGCGTTCGCGATCGCGAGCCCGACCAAGACGTTCGTCGCGGCCGAGGTCCTGCTGCTGGCCTCGCAGGGGAAGATCGATCTCGATGCCCCGGTGACCCAGTACGTGAGCCTGCCGTTCGAGACGAACGGCGCCACGATCCGGCAGCTGGCCACCATGACCAGCGGGTTCCCCGGTGTGCCCAACGACGCCCTGGGCAAGCTGGTCCCCAAGGACCTGACCCGCGCCTGGACCGCGGAGGAGCTCGTCGCCCTCGCCAAGGATGGGCCGCGGGCGGGGACCCTCGGTGGTCCCGGCGCGTACAACGGGCTCAACTACTACGTGCTCGGGATGGTCATCGAGAAGGTGACCGCTGAGCCGCTGGCCACCGTGCTGCGCCGCGACCTCCTCGGGCCAGCCGGGCTCGACCGGATCTGGATGCAGGTCGCCGAGCAGCCGCAGCCGCCGCTGACCGTGGCCGTGGACCGCACCGATGCCAAGGTGGTTGACCCGGCCAGCGGCTACCTGCCGTCGCTTGCGTCAGCCTCCACCGGCGTGGGCGGGGCCGGCATGGCCGCCGACGCGCCGAGCCTGGCGCGCTGGGGCTACCTGCTGTACGGGGGCCGCATCATCGACCGCGACCTTGTCGCGACGATGACCACCTATGTCACCGACACCGACCAGGGCGGCTACGGCTTCGGGACCATGGTGGCCGACATGGACGGCGTGAGCATCGTCGGGCACGCGGGCGACGGCTTCCAGTACTCCTCCATCCTCCTGGTGTGGCCGAGCACCAGGACGGCGGTGGTCGTGCTGGTGCCAGTGGAAGGGATGAGCGTGAGCGGCACGGTCCCGGGTTGGGCGGTCACGCTGTACGAGCAGCTGTCGCGCGGGTGACCCGACCGTCGGGGCTGGGACGGCCCGGTCAGTCAGCCGGCCGGCGTCTCTGGGTTCGCCCACAGCGCGGCCACCACCAGGAGCACGATTGCCCTACGCTCCACGTGCACGACGCGGCAGAGGCACCGGCCGAGCGTCGGCCGCCGGCGAGCGCCCGGCCGGCCGGGAGCGAACCACACGAAGGGGCGTCCATGGCGAAGATCGGGTACGCGGCGATGCTCGAGCAGTTCCACCCCACGGACCTGCTCGAGTGGTGCGCCCAGGCGGAGGCCGCCGGGTTCTCCGCCGGCTTCATGGTCTCGGAGCACTTCCATCCCTGGACCCCCCAGCAGGGCCAGGCGGCCTTTGCGTGGAGCTTCATGGGCGCCCTCGGGACGCGCACGTCGCTGCCCTTCGGGACCGCCGTCACGTGCCCCGGCTTTCGCTACCACCCCGCGGTCATCGCCCACGCCGCCGCCACCCTGGGCGCGATGTTCCCCGGCCGGTTCTGGCTGGGGCTGGGCGCCGGCGAAGCGCTCAACGAGCACGTCGTGGGCGGCGAGTGGCCGGAGATCGGCGTCCGCTCGGCGATGATGTTCGAGGCCATCGAGGTCATCACCAAGCTCTTCTCGGGCAGCGTGGTCCGCCACCGCGGCGACCACTTCCGTCTCGAGTCGGCGAAGCTCTACACGCGGCCGGCCGACGACGCCCGCGTCCCGATCTACGTGGCCACGGCAGGCCCGCTGAACGCGAAGAAGACCGGCAGGTTTGCGGACGGGATGATCACGGTCGGGGCGGCCGACGAGAAGATCGGCATGCTGTGGGAGAAGTTCGCCGAGGGCGCCCGCGAGGCCGGCAAGGACCCCGCCGGCATGCCGAAGCTGCTCCAGGTCCACGTCAGCTGGGCGCCGACCGAGGCGGAGGCCGAGGAGAACGCCGTGCGCGAGTGGCCGAACGGCGGGATGCCCTTCCCAAAGCAGGACATCAAGAACCCGGAGGACTTCGCGGCGATGGCCAGGATGGTCCGCGCCGAGGACTTCCGGAACCGCGTGCTGATCTCGTCGGATCTCGCCGTCCACGCCGCCCACGTCCAGCACTACGTCGACTTGGGCTTCGACGAGGTTCACCTGCACAACGTCGGGCGCAACCAGGCCGAGTTCGTCGAGGCGTTCGGGCGCGAGGTGCTCCCGGCGCTCCGCCTGGGCGCCTGAGCCGCGCGACGGCGCTGTCGGAATGCCACAGACCTGTTCGCACCGATGAGCCGCGCGCGGCGGGACGACCCCTGCGCCGATCCCCTGCCGGCCGGGAGCGGTCGATGACCGACCGCGCCGACCTCGTCGTCGTCGGCGGCGGGATCGTCGGCCTCGCGACCGCCCACCGCCTGCTCGAGGCCCGGCCGGGCCTGCGCGTCCTCGTCGTCGAGAAAGAGCGCCGCCTCGCCGCTCACCAGACGGGCCGCAACAGCGGGGTGATCCACTCCCCGAACACGTACGTCCCGGGCTCGCTCAAGGCGCGCCTCTGCGCCGAGGGGATGCGCGAGGCGCTGGCCTTCGCCGACGCGCACGGGATCCCCTACGAGATCTGCGGCGAGCTGATCGTAGCGACCGCGCCCGACGAGCTGCCCCGCCTGGCGGCCGTCGCCGAGCGCGCCCGGGCCAACGGCGTCGAACTCCGCGAGCTGGGCCCCGAGGAGATGCGCGAGGTCGAGCCGGAGGTCCGCGGGCTGCGGGCGATCCACGTCCCGGGAACCGGGATCATCGACTGGGAGCGCTTCGCGCTGGCCCTCGGCGACAACGTGCGGGCGCGCGGCGCGGAGATCCGCACCGAGTCCGAGGTCACGGCGATCCGCCGCACGGCGGACGGCCTCGTGCTCGAGACGACCGGCGGCGCCGTCGCCACCCGCGACCTCGTCACCTGTGCCGGCCTGCACGCCGACCGGCTGGCGGCCATGACCGGGCATGGCCGCGGCATCCGCATCGTCCCGTTCCGGGGCGACTACGCCGTCCTGCGGCCCGGGGCGCGCCACTTCTGCCGGGCGCTCGTCTACCCGGTCGCCGACCCGCGCTTCCCGTTCCTCGGGGTCCACCTGTCGCGCCGGATCGACGGCGCGGTGTGGGCCGGTCCGAACGCGGTCCTCGCCTACGCCCGCGAGGGCTACCGCCGCCGCGACGTCGACGTCCGCGAGCTGGCCGCGATCGGCGGCGACCGGAGCTTCCTCCGCCTCGCGCGGCGGTACTGGCGGGTCGGGGCCGGCGAGATGGTCCGCGACCTCTCGCTGCGCCGCTTCCTGGCGGCCCTCCGGCGGTACACCCCGGGGCTCGTCCTCGGGGACCTGGCGTGGGGGCCGTCGGGCATCCGGGCCCAGGCGCTTTGGCGCAACGGCACGCTCGTCGAGGACTTTGCGATCGCCGGAGGCCCGCACGTCCTCCACGTCGTCAACGCCCCGAGCCCGGCGGCCACGGCGAGCCTGGCGATCGGCCGGGAGCTCGCCGCGAAGGCCGTCGAACGGTTCGGGATCTGAGTCATCAGAGGGAGGGGAAGCATGACGCACCGCAGCGACGCCGAGCTGGCCGCGGGGCTGGACGCGATCCGCCGCTCGCCGGCGACGGCCGGGACCGTCGAGATGATCGTCCGGCGCCCGGCCGAGGACGCCCGCGAGGTCCTCGAAGCAGGCGAGCTCACGCCCGCCGACGGGCTCGTCGGGGACCACTGGAGGGCGCGCGGGAGCCGCTCGGCACCCGACGGGTCGGCCGACCCGGACCGCCAGCTGACGCTGATGAACGCCCGGGTCATCGATCTCCTCGCGGGCGGCGACCGGGCAGCCTGGCCGCAGGCCGGCGACCAGCTCTACGTCGACCTCGACCTCTCGACCGACAACCTGCCGGCCGGGACGCGCCTGGCGATCGGCGCGGCCGTCGTGGAGGTCACCGAGCCGCCGCACACCGGCTGCGCGAAGTTCGGCGCCCGCTTCGGGAGCGCGGCGCTGCGCTTCGTGAACACGCCTGAGGGCCGGGCCCTGCGCCTGCGCGGGCTCAACGCGCGCGTGGTGCAGCCGGGGATCGTCCGCCGCGGCGACCCGGTCCGGCGGGGCTGAGGGCGGACGGCTCCGGCGGACCTTGAGCGCATCGCGGCGGCGACCTGGTGCGGCGGACCTGAGCGCATCGATCCGGCGGAGAGCCGAGCGCCCAGGGAGGTGCGTTCCGGCACTTGCCGGCCGCCGTCCCGGGAGCCACCCTTGCTCTCGTCGAGGTCGCGCCGCCGGGCGTGACGTGCGGGAGGACATTCGATGCCGGATCCCACCACCGTCACGAGCGATGGCTTCCCCGTCGGCCTCGCGCTGCCGGAGCCGCTCCGGCGGGCCTTGCTCGCCGACGACGCGGCCGATGTCCGCGAGCACCTGGCGCACGACGTCGTCGGCTGGCTGACCACCGTCTCCCCCGACCGGCGGCCCCAGACCGCCGTCATCTCGTTCCTGTGGGACGGCGACGGGATCCTCTTCTACAGCCGCCCCGACACCCCGAAGATCCGCAACCTGACCGCCCACCCGGACGTCACCTTCCACCTCAACTGCGACCCCTACGGCGACCACGTGGTGGTGATCGAGGGCCTGGCCGGGCGGGCGCCGCACGAGGCGCGCTCCGACGTCCACCGGGCGTACCGGCGCAAGTACCGCGAGCCGCTCGAGCACTGGGGCATGGACGAGAAGGCCACCGCCGACGAGTTCTCGGTCCCGATCCGGATCATCCCGGAGCGGCTCCGCTACTGGTAGGTGACACGATGCCGACCCCCACCCCCGTCGCCCTCGAGCATCCCGCCGACCGCGCCGGCGAGCTGGGCGGCAGGCCCGGCGTCATCCGCTTCCTGGAGGTCGCGCCGATCCGGGCCGTGATGGTAGACGGCGACGGGCAGCCCGGCGAGGCTACCTTCGGCGCCCGCATGCCGGGTCTCTACACCACCGCGTACGACCTGCGGTTCGCGCTCAAGCGGCGGGGCGTCGAGCGGCGGGTCGGGATGCTGGAAGGGCTCTACTGGACGGCCGACGGCTCGACGGACCTCGACGTGATTCTCGGCCCCGAGCGCGGGACCTGGCGCTGGACGCTCTTCATCGCCCTCCCGGAGGAAGCCACCGACGAGGAGCTGGCGACCTCTCTCGCGAAGGGCCGGTCGAAGGTACCTACCGACGTCGCAGCCGACCTGCGGATCGAGGCCTTCGCCGAGGGCGCCGTGGCGCAGGTCCTGTACCTCGGGCCGTACGCCGAGGAGCGCCCGACGATCGAGCGCCTGCATGCCGCCATCGCGGCCTCCGGCCTGCGCCCGCGGGGCCGCCACCACGAGCTGTACCTCGGCGACCCCGGCCGCTCGAAGCCCGAGAATCTCAAGACCCTGGTTCGCCAGCCGGTCGAGCCCGCCTGAGCCGCGTCCCCGCGGTCGCCGCCGAGCGGCCGCGACCCCGCCGCCGGGCGGCCGCGCCGGCGCGCGTCCGTGCGGGAGGGGCGTCGGTCAGGCCGCGACGGGCTCCCCCGCTCCGCCCGCGCCGGCCTCGGCCCGGTCGCGAATCCCGATCAGCATCCGGCGCTCCATCGGGAGCGACGCGGTCTCCACCGCGCCCCAGAAGAACCGGTCGAGCGCCGCGCCGCGGGTGCGCCGGCGGGATCGCGCCAGGAGTCGGCTGCGGCCGTCGCCGTCCGGCTCGAGCACCAGGGCCCACGACTCGTCGACCGACAGCGGGACCGCCGGGTCGGCATGCGCCGGCTCGCCGGTCGCCGGGTTGCGCGCGACGAGCACGATCGAGCGCTCCGGGTCGATCGCCTGCACGAGGAACGCCGGCATGTCGCCCTTGCGCAGCGAGACGACGTCCCCGACGCCCAGGTCCTGCAGCTCGGAGACGATCCGATCCACCGAGTAGATGTCGCAGCCGAGCGCGTTCTCCAGCCAGTCGTAGCTGTAGAGGCCGCCGCGGCCCTGGCCGATCTGGACGAGCCACGGCCAGACGGCAACGGGAGGGGCGGCGATCGAGATCGCCCGCGTGTGCACGATCTCGGGGTCGGCGACGATCTCGTCCCCGGGCAACGGGCGATACGTGTCGTTCGGCCGGGCGCCCCATGCGCGAACGCTCGGCCGAAGCCAGGT
This sequence comes from uncultured Chloroflexia bacterium, assembly GCA_963831745.1. Lineage (GTDB taxonomy): Bacteria > Chloroflexota > Limnocylindria > Limnocylindrales > CSP1-4 > CTSoil-043. The sequence continues at coordinate 12,557 of CAWHRD010000001.1, forward strand.
CACCCAGGCGATCGGGAGCGTGATCAGGGTGCCGGCGACGGCCAGCGGCAGGAAGCGGATGCGCATGCGTGAGTACCTCCGAGCGCGCAGCCTGCCGGGCGGCCGGGTCCGCGCACAGGGCCAGCCGTCCCGCGCTGGCGGGTCATCGGGCGCGCCGTGCCGGCTCACCGCGCCGTGCTCACCGCGCCGTGCCGGTTGACGCGCCGGCTCACCGCCGGCCGGCTCGTCGCCGTGCCGGCTCACCGCGCCGTGCCGGCCGACGCGCTGGGCGCGATCACGCGCCGCTGACGCAGAACTCGTTCCCCTCCGGGTCGGCGAGCACGGTCCAGGCGAAGTCCCCGAGGCTGCGCTCGGCGAGGACCGTCGCGCCGAGGCCGACCAGGCGCGCCACCTCGTCGGCCATGACGTCGGCATGGAAGTCGAGGTGGACCCGGTTCTTCGACGTCTTCGGCTCGGGCACTTTCTGGAAGAGGAGCGGCGGGCGGCCCACCTCGCGCTCCGGCGGCACGAGGGCGACGTACTGCTCGTTCACCTCGCGCCGCTCGTAGCCCAGGGCCGACGCCCAGAAGTCGACCACCCGACCGTGATCGGCGCAGTCGATGACGACCTCGGTCACGCGGAGCGACATGACGGACTCCCTCCTCGGCCGGCACCGAGCGTCGCGCGGACTCATCGTCGGCATCCTTCGCGACGCAGGAATCTCTCGCGACACCGGCATCCGCGCAAATGCCGGCGACGCGCACCGTATCGCAGCTCGCTCGGGCCCGGGACCGCGAACCTGTACCCGGAGGGACGCTGCGTGCCACCCGCGGGCGGCCGGATCCGATCAGACGATCCGCCCGGTGAGCCGATGACAGGATCTCGGCCCGACTCCGGCCACGCCGCCGGCCCGGGACCGCGCCCGACCGCGCATACGGTGCGCCAGCCGAGCATGTGACAGGTTCGCCCTCCGCCGCCGCCGCCGGTCTTCCGGCACGCGCCCGGCGCCGGCCGGGCTACCGCCAGGTGCGCGCCTCGTCCGGGTAGAGGCGCACCCGCCGGTACGGCTCGCGGCCGCGCGAGCGCGACACGACGTTCGCCCGCTCGGCCATCTGGTGCTGGAGGCGGCGGATGTAGGCGTTCTGGGGAGCCAGCTCGACCGGCTGGCTCTCGCGGACGACGAGGCCGATCGCCTCCTCCGTCTCCCGCAGCGCCGCCTCGCGCGGGTCGACCTCCAGCGAGTAGATCGACGTCAGGCTCGCCTGCATCTGGACGATCGTGTTCGCCTTGAGCACGTAGACCGGGAGCGCGCGCTCCTCGGCCTCGCGAATCATCGGGCCCTTCTGCCGGTACTCGCTGCGCAGGGTCATGACGACGTCGGCCTCGTCGACCAGGCGCGCGACGATGACGGGGAGCTGGAGCTCCTTGATCGCCTGCTCCAGGCGCTTGCGGCTGATCCCGTGCGGGTAGACGCGGAGCGTGGGCAGGATGCCGGTCTCCACGTGGAGCGCCGGGCCCTCCTCGTCCACGGCCGTCGCGACCGCCCGGTCGGCCAGCCGCTCGTCGTCGGCGACCAGGTCCGGCGCGTTGGCGGGCCCGGTCCCCTCCTCCGCCTTGAACGCCTCGAGCGCCCGCGAGGCCTGGTCGCGCCACTGGGCCTGGCGCTCCCACTCGCGGGCGTCGCGGGCCCGGATCTCCGCGGCCGTCTCGCCGACGGTGCCGCGCTCGACGGGGCCGCGGTCGGCGATCTCGCCGGCCACGAACGGCGCCGCGGCGGCCGACCCGCGGGCCCCGGCCGGGCCGGCGCCACCCGGTGACCCGACGCCCGGACCGCCGTTGCCGCCCGGCGCGCCCCGGTCGTCGAAGCGCGCGATCCGCTCCCCGGGCATCGTGCGCCCGCCGCTCTCGCCGGCGCGGCCGCGCGGCTCCCGCCAGCCGCCCGAGGCGCCCGGCCGGAAGCCGGGGCGCGCCGGGGCGCCCGGCTCCCAGGGCGTCGTGCGGTAGTCGCCCGTCCCGCGCCAGCCCGGCTCCGGCCGCCAGCCGCCGCCGCCCGAGCCCACGAGGCCCGCGAATCGCTCGCGGCCCAGCTGCTCGCGGGGCGAGGGGCGCGGCCGCGACTGCGACTTGTGGACCCCGGCCTCATCCTTCCAGCGCTGCTCGGGCGCCACGGGATCGCCGCGCAGCATGGCGTCGACGGTCTCCGAGACGTCGGCGTGGACCATCACCCTCTCGCGGTCCTGGATCTCGACGATCACGTCGAACGTCGGGGGCGCCTTGCGCTCGAGGACGCTCTTCTGCGTCCGTCGCCGGCGCGCCTCCTCGTCGCCCAGGGTGACGCTCTGGATGCCGCCGATGAGGTCCGACAGCGTCGGGTTGAGCATCAGGTTGTCGAGGTTGTTGCCGTGGGCCGTCCCGATGAGCTGGACGCCGCGCTCGGCGATCGTCCGGGCGGCCTGCGCCTCCAGCTCCGTCCCGATCTCGTCGATGACGATGACCTGGGGCATGTGGTTCTCGACGGCCTCGATCATGACCTCGTGCTGGAGGGCCGGCGTCCGGACCTGCATCCGGCGGGCCTTGCCGATGGCCGGGTGCGGGATGTCCCCGTCGCCGGCGATCTCGTTGCTCGTGTCGACGACCACGACGCGCTTGCCGACGTCGTCGGCCAGCACCCGGGCGGCCTCGCGCAGCATGGTGGTCTTGCCAATGCCGGGGCGGCCCATGATGAGGATCGACTTCCCGGTCTCGACGAAGTCGCCGATGATCTCGATCGTGCCGTAGACGGCCCGCCCGATGCGGCAGGTCAGGCCGACGATCTTGCCGCTCCGGTTCCGGATCGCGCTGATCCGGTGGAGCGTCCGCTCGATCCCCGCCCGGTTGTCGTCGCCGAAGGAGCCGATCTTCTCCACGACGTGCGCGATGTCGCGCTCGTCGACCTCGCGCTCGAGCAGCGTCACCTCGCTGTCGGGGAAGCGCGCCTCCGGCCGGCGGCCGAGGTCCATGACGACCTCGATGAGGTCCGACTTCTCGGGCAGCTCGTGGATCGCCGCGACGATCTCGGGCGGCAGCGCCGCCAGCAGCGCCTCCAGGTCGTCGATCGATTCGCGGTTGCGTCGTTCGGCCACGGACGGTTCCCTCAGCGGACGGCCGGCACCATGGCCGGCTCGGCGACGCGGACGAGCGTCTCCTTCATGAGGAGCGTGACGGTCGCGATCGTGCTGAACTCCTCTTCTTCCAGCCGGTGCTCCAGGGGCGACTCGTAGGTGCGGACGGGGGCGATGACCCCGTGGTCGTGGCCGTGGTCGCGACGCTCGGCCCGGGCCGCGATGGCGCCCAGCCCGAAGCGGACGAGCGGCGCCGCGTCGGCGCCCTGGCGCACGAGCACGCGCAGGTAGTGCGGCTGGTCCTCCTTGGCGACCCCGACCTGCACGAAGCCGACCGCGGCGGTCGGGTCCGGCGCGCCCTCCGGCGCCTCCTGCACGAACGACTCGACGTCGGCGAAGCGCAGGATCGGCGTCAGGCTCGAGCGCGGCATGAGGGCGCCGCTCCCCTGCAGCTCCCAGTCGGCGATCCGGTTCAGCTCGAGGCGCTGGACCGGGGCCGGCGTCACCGCGTTGTAGAGCTGGAAGAGCGCGACGGCATCGGCCTGGGCGACCGGTCGGATCCCCAGGCTGCCGGCCTCCTCGTCGGTCATCGGCTCCGGCAGCGGCCGATCGGAGGGCCGGAAGCAGATCATCTCGTCGCCGTAGCGGGCGAAGCCGGCCTGCATGAACAGCTCCACGTTGCCGTCCCTGTCGGCGCACGAGACGTGGAAGCGCGCCGCGCCGCGCCGGGCGACGTCGCGCAGACAGGCCTGCACGAGCCGGTAGCGGATGTCGCCGGCGTCGCCGAGGCCGATGGCGTCGAGCTCGACGATCGTCCACTCATCGCGGTGGCCGTCGCGCTCGATGCGGAGGAGGCCGCCGAGGTGGCCGTCCTCCTCGTGGACGTAGAGCCGGTCGTGCGGCCGGAAGGCGCCCAGGGGAAGGCGGAACAGGGTGAAGACGCCGATCGGCGGCCCGGCCAGCGGCAGGCCCAGCGACCGGGCGCCGGAGCCCTCCGCCTGGGCCAGGCGCGAGAGCTCGCCGAGCGCGGAGAGGTCGGTCAGCCGCGCCGGCCGCACCTTGCCGGGGTGGCGCCCCAGGGATCCGACCGGGCGCCCGCTCACGCGTCCTGCCTTGCCCGCCGCAGCGGGTGGTGGCGCCGCCCGGACCCCTCGCCGGGATCGGCGTGCTCGGCGGCCATCGTCGCGACGAGGTGGTGGAAGCGGGTCTCGCCGGCGAGCTCGGGGTGGAACGAGGTCGCGATGACGTTCCCCTGGCGGACGGCGACGATGCGGCCGTCGTCGAGCCGCGCCAGAACGTCGACGTCGGGGCCCACCTCGTCGATGATCGGGGCGCGGATGAAGATGGCGTGCACCGGGCGCTCGCCGAGGACGGGCACGTCGAGGTCGGTCTCGAACGAGTCGAGCTGGCGGCCGAAGGCGTTCCGTTCGACGATCACGTCGAGCAGCGGCAGGACCGGCTCCTCGCCGCCCGCGATCGACTTCGAGAGGACGATCATCCCGGCGCACGTCCCGAAGACCGGGGCGCCGGACCGGGCGAGGTCGAGGATCGGCTCTGCCAGGCACCAGCGGCGCACGAGGCGGCGCATCGTGGTGCTCTCGCCGCCGGGCAGGATCAGCCCGTGCACGTCCAGGAGATCCTGCGGCAGGCGGACCTCCACGCCCTCGACGCCGATGGCGCGGAGCATGGCCACGTGCTCGCGGAACGCTCCCTGGAGCGCCAGCACGCCGATCTTCACCGGGGGGTTCCTGCGCGCCCTGCGCGCCGGGCCGTCGCTACCAGCCCCGCACCGCGAGGCGTTCGCCCTCGGGGATCGCCTCCAGCGCGACGCCGCGCATCGGCGCGCCCAGCCCCTTGCTGACCTCGGCCAGGATCTTCGGGTTGTCGAAGTGGGTGGTGGCCTGGACGATGGCGTTGGCGGTGCGCGCCGGATCCTCGCTCTTGAAGATTCCCGAGCCGACGAAGACGCCGTCGGCGCCCAGCTGCATCGCCAGCGCGGCGTCGGCGGGCGTGGCGATCCCGCCGGCCACGAAGTTGACGACGGGCAGCTTGCCGGCCGCGGCGACCTCGCGGACCAGGTCGAGCGGCGCGCGCAGCTCCTTCGCGGCGACGAACAGCTCGTCCTCGCGCATGGACGCCAGGCGGCGCAGCTCGGCGTTGACGGTCCGGATGTGGCGCACGGCCTCCACGATGTTGCCGGTGCCGGCCTCGCCCTTGGTCCGGATCATCGCGGCGCCCTCGGAGATCCGCCGGAGGCCCTCGCCCAGGTCGCGGCAGCCGCACACGAAGGGCACCTTGAAGGCGTGCTTGTCGATGTGGTTCGCCTCGTCGGCGGGCGTGAGGACCTCGGATTCGTCGATGTAGTCGACGCCCAGCGCCTCGAGGATCTGGGCCTCGACGAAGTGCCCGATCCGGGCCTTGGCCATCACCGGGATGCTGACCGCGGCCATGATCCCCTCGATCATCGTCGGGTCGCTCATCCGGGCCACGCCGCCCGCGGCGCGGATGTCCGCCGGCACGCGCTCGAGGGCCATGACGGCCACGGCGCCAGCATCCTCGGCGACCTTCGCCTGGTCGGGCGTGACGACGTCCATGATGACGCCGCCCTTGAGCATCTGGGCGAGCCCCTTCTTGGTGGCCCAGGTGGAAGTCTCGACGGTCATGTGGTTCCTGGTTCCCTGGTTCGTTCGGGCGGGTGACTTGGCGCGACCGGGCCGCGAGGTCATGCCCGCACGGGTCGCGCCGACGCCCGCGCGCGTGCTCCGAGTATAGCGGAGGGGTCGGAGGGGCCCGGAAGAGCGCTGGAGACCGTGTCGCCGGAGTACGGCCGCCGGTCCGGGCCGCCCCGTCTCAGCGGCCCCGTCCGAGCTGGCGGGTCCGAGCTGGCGGGCGCGGCGCCGCCGGGTCCGAGCTGGCGGGCGCGGCGCCGTCGGGTCCGTTTGCGTTGAAGTACACACTCGCCGCCCGGCGCGCCCGTGCACGCAGATTTCTTGCGCTGAACCGCAGGCTTCATCCATCTCGCGGCCCGCCGGGCAGGTTCATTGCGCCTGACCGACGAGAGCTTGCTCCTCGGCGCGCCGCTCGTGCCGAGTGGTGAGTTGAGCGCAACACGACTCGCGGCCGAGGCCGAGGTCGAGGCCGATCGCGAGGCCGAGGCCCAGGCCGGCGCCGGCGCAGCTGCCCGCGGCCCAGCCGTGCGGAACGCCCTCTCGCAAGGGGCGCACCAGACCGCGGGCCTGCGTGTGACGGCCCTCGGCCGGTAGGCTTGTCGCGTGCCCGATCCATCCTCGGCCGCAGCCCTCACCTCGGCCGCGGCCCTCACCTCGGCCGCGGCCCTCACCTCGGCCGCGGCCGTCCCGGGGCTCGCGGCCTTCGCCGCCCTCACCGACGAGATCACCTCCTGCCGCGCGTGCCCGCGGCTCGTTGCCTGGCGGGAGGCGTCCGCCGCGAACCCGCCGCCCCGCTTCCGCGGGGACGAGTACTGGGGGCGCCCGGTGCCAGGCTTCGGCGATCCCGGAGCGCGCATCCTGCTCCTCGGGCTCGCGCCGGCGAAGGACGGCGGCAACCGCACCGGTCGAGTCTTCACGGGCGACCGGAGCGGCGACTTCCTGTTCGCGGCGCTGCACCGGGCCGGCTTGGCCAGCCAGCCGACGTCGACCGGCCGCGACGACGGGCTGTGGATCCGGGACGCGTACGTCGCCGCGGCGGTGCGTTGCGCGCCGCCGGGCAACAAGCCGCTCCCCGACGAGCGGGACCGCTGCGCGCCGTACCTCCACCGCGAGCTGGCCCTGCTCGCGGACCTCCGGGTGATCGTCGCCCTCGGAGCGTTCGCCTGGGCCGCGGCCCTCCGGTCGGCGGAGGCCGCGTCGGGCGCGTCGGCGCGCCCGCGCCCATGCTTCGCCCACGGCGCCGTGGCGACGGCCGGCCCGTACGCCCTCGTCGGCACGTTCCACCCGAGCCAGCAGAACACCTTCACCGGGCGCCTGACGCCGGCGATGCTCGACGCGGTCCTGGCGCGGGCGGGCGAGCTGGCCGTCGAGCCAGCCTCCCCGGGCCCGCCTGACCGGGGGGACGCACCCCCGGGAGCGCCCCGCCGCCCGGATCGGGCATCATCCGCGCCATGAGCGAGCCGGTCTCCCCGTCCCGCGGTCGTGCCGGCACCCTCGGCGGCGACGGCCGGGTCCACCAGGTGAACGTCTCTCGGGGCGGCGTGCCGAAGCTGTCCGTGGAGCGCGCCCGCGTCCATCGCCTGGGCCTCGAAGGCGACGGCCACGCGGAGCCCGAGCCGATCCACGGCGGCCCCGACCGGGCGGTCTCGCTCTACTGCGTCGAGGCCATCGACCGCGTGGCCGCCGACGGCCACACGGCCTTCCCCGGCGCGTTCGGCGAGAACCTGACGCTCGAGGGCGTGGCCTGGGCCGCCCTTCGCGACGGCGACCGCCTGGCGATCGGCGACGGCGGGCTCGAGATCGAGCTCACCGGGTATGCCTCGCCGTGCACGACGCTGCAGCACTACTTCGCCGACGGGCGCTTCGCACGGATCAGCCACAAGCTGCGGCCCGAGGACGCCCGCTGGTACGCGCGGGTGCTGGCGGAGGGACCGGTGGCGCCGGGCGATCGCGTGCAGGTGACGTCGGCGGCCGTCGAGCGGTAGCGGCCGCCACGATCCCGGCCGCTCCGCCTGCGGGCGCCGGCCTGGTCCAAGCCGTCTACAGGCGGGCGAACCGGACGCCGCAGACGTCGCGAAGGACGTGGCCGCCGGCCGACCCGGCGATCCCGACGCGGGCGGCCGGGGTGTCCCCGGCGTCCCCGGCGACTCCGACAACTCCGGCGAAGGGCGGCACGAGGCGGATCCCATGCTCGCCGACCCGCGCCTCGCGCTCGCCGGGAACCGCTCCGGCGCCCGGCGGCACCGCGATCCCGACCGTCGCCCGGTACGCATCTGCCGACGCCCTCGGGTCCGCGACCACGAGCTCGAGGCCGACGAGGTTGGCCGTGCCACCGAAGGGATGCACGAACGCGGCCCGTGCCCGGCGGGCCTCGTCGCTCCATTCCGGGCCGGCCAGCTCGTGCTCGATGAGGAAGGGTGGCTCCGCGGGGCCCAGCAGCCGGGGGAACGCGCACTGCCAGGCGACGACCCCGCCGTCGGGCCGCACGCGGGACCCGGCGACTGCGCCGGAGATCGCGGATCCGGCAGCGCGGAGCGCCATCACCTCGCGGCGGACGCCATCGGTGGCGATCGCGTACGTGACCAGGCCGGGCCTCCCCGCATCGAGGGCGCGGACCGCGGCCGCCCCGATCGGATGCCCAAGCGCGAGCTCGCGATCCCAGACGCCGATCAGCTCCAGGTAGGCGTCGCCCAGGAAGACCAGCCGGTTGTGCGTGCCGGCGTCGTGGCGCCCGCCGCCGGTCGCGGCGAGGCCGAGGGCGGCCTGCAGCTCGGCCGCAACCGCGTCGGGGTCGTCGACGGCGATGACGAGATGGTCGATCCCGAGGAGCACGGATGCAGGGTACGCGGCCGCACCCGCCCGTCGCACGGCCGACGCCGCGCGGTTGCTGCCCCCGACCGTCGCACGGCTGCCGTACCCGACCGTCGCACGGCTGCCGTACCCGACCGTCGCACGGCTGCCGTACCCGACCGTCGCACGGCCGCGGCCGCCCGCGGCCGTTGCCCCCACGTCCCACGACGAGTTCCTCGCCGCGAGTCTCGCTTCGTGCCCCGATCCGGCGATTTCCGTACCATGCACGGCGATGCTTGCCTGGTTCGCGTTCTGGATCGTCGTCGCGGTGGTCACGTTCGGCGTCTGCATGTTCGCGATCCGCTACCGCCACATCCATCCCGGGTTGATCCTCGCCGCTCTCGACACCTTCGGGCTCGTGGTGGCCTCCTATCTCGCCATCGTGGAGCTCTCGGGCAACGTGCCCGTCTGCGGTCCGCTCGTGGGTTGCGAGGAGGTGGCCAAAAGCCAGTACGCGTGGATCGGTCCGATCCCCGTGGCCGTCTTTGGCGTTGGGCTGTCGCTCATCCTCCTCGCGGCCGCGCTCGGCTGGTGGAGGACGGGCGACCGTCGGCTCCTCGCGGTGCACTATGGGCTGAGCCTCCTCGGCGTGACCTTCGAAGCCTGGTTCATGTTCGCCCAGGTCTTCCTGATCGAAGCCGTCTGCGTCTGGTGCACCGCCTACGGGATCAGCCTGATCCTGCGGTTCCTCATCGCGCTCATCGTCTGGCTGCGCCGGGACCAGGTCCCGGAGGGCGCCAGCTGGTAGCCGGCTCCCACGTTCTCCGCCGGCTCACCGGCTCACCGTCGCCCGGCCGAGACTGCCCGGGCATGCGCGGCCGCCCCCGGGCCGCCGCATCCTGTCGAATGTCGGCCACGTGAGCCGTATGGGAGGTCGGCCGTCGCTCCGGCACGAGACGCGGGACGGTCGGCGTCAGACCCGGGGCCGAGAGCGACCCGGACTCGGTCGTCAGCCTAGCCGTGGCGGCTTTCGATCGACTCCACGTCCTTCTCCGAGCCGTCCGACGGCTTCGCCGCCCAGGCCTGCCAGCTGGGCCCGCGATCGAGCTGCCGTAAGGATCGCGAGGCGAGCATTCGATCGAGAAGGGACCGCCCGCCGAATGCGCGCCGCCCGGCCCGCGCGCGCCGCCCGCCGAAGCTGAGCGCCCAAACCGGCCCGACGACGGCCCGAAGAACGCGCGCCGCCCGCCGAACGCGCGCCGACCGCCGCCCCGCCGACCGCCGCCCCGCCGAACGCCCCCGCGCGCGGCGGAACGGCATGCCGCCACCTCCTGCTACGATCGCGCCACCATGGACGGTGTCGTGCTCGTGCTGAACCAGAACTACGAGCCGCTGAACGTCTGCAACCTGCCGCGCGCCTTCCGGCTCCTCTTCGGTGCGAAGGCAGAGGTCGTCGAGTACGACCACCAGACGATCAGGACGCCGCGCGCAGCGTTCCAGGCCCCGTCCGTGATCCGCCTCCAGCACCACGTCCGGCGGCCGCGCCCGCGCGTCCGCCTGAGCCGTCGCGAGGTCTTTGCCCGCGACAACCACACCTGCCAGTACTGCGGGCGGCAGGGCCACGACCTGACCCTCGACCACGTGGTGCCGCGCCACCGGGGCGGCAGCCACACGTGGGAGAACCTCGTGACCGCCTGCAAGGTGTGCAACCACCGGAAGGGCGGGCGAACGCCCGAGGAGGCCCGCTTCCGCCTCCTCCGCCCGCCCTACGAGCCGCGGAGCGACGTCTACTCCCTGTTCACGCCCTACCTCGCCGACGAGCGCAACGGGGCATGGCGGGGTTACCTCTTCCTGGGCCCGAACTGACGGCCGGCCCACTCGCTCCGCTCGACCCGCCCGCCGTCCGGTCGGCGATCCCCGAGGGCATCCGCTCGATCGCCCGCACGCTTCGCGGCGCCGGCCACGAGGCGCACCTCGTCGGTGGCTGCGTGCGCGACCTGCTGCGCGGCGTGGAGCCGCTCGACTGGGACCTCGCCACGGACGCCCGGCCGGACCGCCTGCTGGCGCTCTTCCCCGGGGCGCGCTACGAGAACCGGTTCGGGACGGTGGCCGTGCCGCACCCCGACGGGACGCACGAGGTCACCACGTTCCGTCGCGACGGCACGTACTCCGACCACCGGCGCCCGGACGACGTCACCTTCGGCGACACGCTCGAGCAGGACCTCGCGCGGCGCGACTTCACGGTGAACGCCCTGGCGATCCCGCTCGACGCGGACGGCACGCCGGGCGCCGTGGTCGACCGCTTCGGCGGCGGGGCCGACCTGGCGGCGGGCGTGCTGCGCGCCGTCGGCGACCCGGCGGCGCGCTTCCGGGAGGACGCCCTCCGGATGCTTCGGGCCGTCCGGTTCGCCGCGACGCTCGGGTTCGCCGTCGAGCCCTCGACCCGCGACGCGATCGCCGCCGAGTCAGCGCTGGCTGCCCACGTCTCCGGGGAGCGGACCTTCGCCGAGATCGTCCGGCTGCTGGGTGCCGCGCGGCCCTCGGTTGGTCTCCAGCTGGCCGAGGCGACGGGGCTCCTCGCGGTGATCGCGCCCGAGCTGGCGCGGCAGCGCGGGACCCCGCAGGCGAAGACCGCGGGCGAGGACCTCTGGGACCACACGTGCCGCACGGTCGATGCTGCGTCCTCCGCGCTCGTCGACGACCTCCCGCTCGCGCGGATGGCGGCGCTGGTGCACGACATCGGCAAGCCGGCGACCTCCGCGGACGGCCACTTCGTGGGCCACGACGCCGTGGGCGCCGAGCTCGCGGCGGCGTGGCTGGACCAGCTCCGGGCCCCCCGCGCCTTCAGCGGCCGCGTCGCCACCCTCGTCCGGCATCACATGTTCGCCTACAGCGCCGAGTGGTCGGACGCGGCGGTCCGGCGCTTCATCCGGCGTGTCGGTCTCGCCGACCTCGAGCTTCTCCTCGACCTGCGGGCCGCCGACAACGTGGGCAGCGGGCTGGCGCCGGACGTCGACGGCCTCGAGCAGCTGCGGGCACGCTGCCGCGCCCAGGTCGCCGCGCACGTGGCGCTCTCCCGGGCCGACCTCGCGCTCGATGGAGACGACCTGATGCGGGCGCTCGAGATCGCGCCCGGGCCGGCCCTGGGGCGGCTCCTCGACGACCTGCTGGAGCGTGTCCTCGCCGACCCGATGCTCAACCGCCGCGAGCACCTCCTGGCCCTGGCCCGGGAGATGGCGCCCGGCGAGACGGGCGCGAGCACGGGCTCCGGGGCGAGCACGGGCTCCGGGGCGGGCGAGGGCGGCGTGGCGGGCGCGGGCGCGGGCGGCGTCACGTGATCGAGCTGCTGCTGTCGGCCGAGAACCTCCTGGCCCTGGGCCTGCTCGACCAGGCGGAGCGGACCTTCCGCCAGGCTCTCGAGGCCGATCCACGCAACGGGATCGCCGCCGTGGGGCTGGCGCGGGTCGCGCTGGAGCGCGGGGACGAAGCGGGGGCGCTCGCCCTCGCGCAGGCTGCCCTCGAGATCGACCCGGAGAACGCGACGGCCCGCCGGATGGTCGATCGAATGGACGAGGTGGCGCGCTACCGCACCGCGGCGGCTCCGGCGACGAAGGCCGAGCCGGCGATCGAATCAGCCGTCGACACGGCGGCCGCAGCCCCGCCGGCGCCTGCCGGCACCACCCCGCCACGACCACCCACCCCAACCCCTGCGCGCCCGGGGCTCCTGCGGCGCCTGCTCCGGAGGTCCTGATGCGCGTGCTCGTCACCGGCGGTGCCGGCTACGTCGGATCCGTGTCCGTGGAGGCGCTCGTCGCCGCGGGACACGAGGTTCTCGTCCTGGACGACCTGAGCAAGGGCCACCGCTCGGCCGTCGTCGCCGGCGCCCGCCTCGTCGAGGGAAGCTACGGCGACCGGGCCGGCCTCCGCGAGCTGCTGGCGGCGACCCGCGTCGACGCTGTCCTCCACTGCGCCGCGCGTTCGCTCGTCGGGGAGTCGGTCGCGGATCCCGCGCTCTACTACCGCGAGAACGTTGCCGGCGGCGTCAACCTCCTCGAGGGACTCCGTGAGGCGGGCGTGCGGCGCCTCGTCTTCAGCTCGACCGCCGCCGTCTACGGCGTCCCGGCCAGCATCCCGATCCGGGAGGACGCCGCGCTCGCGCCGATCAACCCGTACGGGGAGACGAAGCGGACGTTCGAGGGCGCGCTGCGCTGGTACGCCGCGGCGTACGGGTTGCGCAGCATCAGCCTGCGCTACTTCAACGTGGCCGGCGCGTCCGGGCGCAACGGCGAGGTCCATGAGCCGGAGACCCACCTGATCCCGAACGTGCTCGCCGCAGTGGAGGGACGCGCCGAGCTGACGATCTTCGGGACCGACTACCCGACGCCGGACGGAACCTGCATCCGGGACTACATCGACGTCGAGGACCTCGCCCGGGCCCACCTCCTCGCCCTCGAGGCGACGGCGCCGGAGGACCCGCGGGCAACGGCACCCGACGGCAGCGCCGCCGCCATCGCCCTCAACCTCGGGAATGGCGGCGGCTTCAGCGTTCGCGAGGTGCTGGCGGCGGCCGAGGCCGCGACCGGCAGGCCCGTCCCGCACCGCATCGGCCCGCGGCGGGCCGGCGATCCGCCGGTGCTCGTGGCCGACGCGGGTCGCGCCCGCGACGTGCTGGGCTGGCAGCCGGCGCGTCCCGACCTCGGCGAGATCGTCGCCACGGCGTGGGCCTGGCGCCGGGCGCATCCGACCGGCTACGACGGCTGAGTCGACCATCGCGAGGCGGCGGGGCGATCTGCCGACCACCGCGAGGCGGCCGCGCACGCCACCGACCACCGCGGGACGGCGGGCCGACCGCTGTCTCCGGACGCCCGACCCCGACAACCGAATCGAAACGCAAAAGGCCCCGCTGCGGTACTGACCTGCGCGCCCTCCCGCGCCTATCGTCGCAGCCTCGGGGTGGTGTCCCCGCGACACGCCGTCGCGGCACCCCCTCTGCCGGGCCACCCAAGAGCGAGGACGCCGAACGATGACCGCCGTCGACCTGATCCCCCCCACCTATAGCCGCAACTTCAGCTCCCCGGCTGCGACCGCGACCCGCGTCAGCAGCGAGACGGTCGTGTGCGACGCCTGCGGCTGCCGGCTCACCACCCGCGAGTCGGCCGACGACGCCGGCTTCCGTGGGGCCCGGCGCTGGTATCACTTCGTCGGCGCCGCCGGCCGTGACGCGCGCGGCTGCGCCGTCGCCTGCGCCGACTCCGCTCACCACATCGGCTGATCCCGCGGCCCAGGGCATCGCCTGGTCCCCCGGCTTATCAGGCCACTCACCCTCCGCGGCCCACCGGGCCGCCTGGTCCCGCGGCCCCGTTCGGCCGCCCCACCGCATCACGCCAGGACGACGCCCCGAGCTCCCGGCCGGGGCGTCGTCGCGTCTCCGGCTGCCGCTCGGCGATCGGGCGATCCGTCATGCCGCCGGCAGCTCCGAGCCCACGGCACCGGCGTCGATCGACCCGGCCCAGTGGTCGCTGACGGGGCGGATCAGCAGGTAGCCCACGACCATCGTCCCGAGCAGCGTCAGGACCGCCACCTGGTAGGCCCCGTTGCCGAGCGTGTCGAACAGCAGGAAGACCGTCACACCGTACAGGGTCTGGCCAACGACCTGGGAGCCCTTGCCGACCAGCCCGTACAGCCCGAAGAACTCCCCGACCCGCGCCGGGGGCGACAGCCGGAGCATGAAGACGCGGTCGGCCACCTGGACGCCACCGAGCCCGCTGCCGACGATCGCCCCGGCGACGACGAAGAGCCCGATCCCGACGGGCGTCCCCGGCAGGCTCAGCGCCACGACGCCGATCAGGAGGCCCGCAGCCCAGCTCGCGAGCACCCACAGGAGCGTCCGCCGCGGCCCGAACCGGTCGACGAGGCGTCCCCAGGCGAAGCTGAGGGTGATCGCGACCACCGTGAGCAGCACGCTGACCATCAGGTACTGCTGCTCGGTCAGGCCCATGGCCCGGACGGCCACCACGCTCATCACGACGATGATCGTGTTGACCGCGTCCGAGTAGAAGAAGCGGCCAAGGAGGAACCGGCCGAGCCCCGGCACCGCTCGGGCGTGGTCGATCGTCCGGCCAATCTGGGTGAACGAGGACCGGGCATCCGCCCAGGTGAAGGTGGGTGCGCCCGTTCCGTGCTCGCGGACGAACACGAAGATCGGGACCGCGAAGACCGCGAAGAGCGCCATCGAGATCGGGAAGTACGCGGCGACCGGCGGGTCGAGGACGATGAGGAGCAGCGCGATGACGATCGTGCCCATGTACCCGACGCCCACTCCGATCCCCGACAGCTTGCCGCGCGTGACGGGGTACGAGACCGTCGAGAGGGTCGCGTCGTAGTAGATGAGGGCGGCCTGGTAGCTGAAGTTGGCAAGCGTGAAGAGGATCGCGCCGACGACGGCGGCGCTGAACCCGATCAGGGCCGCCGGTACGATCGTCAGCACCGTGAAGAAGAGCAGGAACGGCAGCCGGCGACCTCCCCGATCGCTCAAGGCCCCGAGCGGCGGCGACACCAGCGCGTTAATGCCGACCGAGACGACGATGCAGATCGTCTGGACCAGCTGTCCCACGTCCTGGCCGAAGTTCTGCCGCTCCGTGAGCCACAGGCCGATCGCCGTGGAGACCACCGCGTAGCTGAAGATCGTGTTGGCGAAGTCGTAGATCGCCCACGACGCCGGGACGCGGGCGCGGCCCGCCGGCGAGAGGCCGGCGAGGCGGCCGCCGAGCCCACCCGGGGACCGACCGCCGGCGCCGGGCGCCGCCGCGCGCGTCGAGGTGGGGTCGGTCGTGGCCGCATCGATGTCGGCCCGAGCTTCGTCGTGGGCTGGAGCGGCCTCGTCGGCTGGAGCGGCGTCGTCGGCCATCGCCGCGATCGTAGCGGCATGCATCGACACCGGGAAGCCGGCCGCGGCTCCGTACCGCCCGGCGCGGCTCCGTACCGCCCGGCGCGGCTCCGTACCGCCCGGCGCGGCTCCGTACCGCCCGGCGCGGCTCCGTACCGCCCGGCGCGGCTCCGTACCGCCCGGCGCGGCTCCGTACCGCCCGGCGCCGCTCCGTGCCGCCCGGCCGCGGCTCCGTGCCGCCCGGCCGCGGCGACGGCCGCCCGATTGGTCCTGCACGCGGCTTGGCGACATCCCTGGGTGGACTCGGAGCCCGGCCGCCGGATCCGGCGGCCCGGCGAGCGCGGTCATCGCCAATGCGATCGCACGACCGATCGCCGCCCCCGGGCGCTCCACGCGGCCGACCCCGCCACCAGCTCGGGCGCTCCCCGCAGCGCACCCGCGGCCCGCGTGGGCGGTGAAGCGCGGCAGGCAGTCGCGCCACGCGCGCCGGCCGTCGTAGCATGCGGACATGCAGCCCGACACCCGCGCCTGGCGGCCGCAGGCCTTCGGTCCGCGCAAGCCGAAGGACCTGGACAATCCCATCGTCGAGCCGGCCTGGGACGGCATCCGCGTCCTCGCCCATGCGGGGCCGGAGGGCGTCCGCCTGCTCGACGCGGAAGGCGTCGACCTCGCGAAGGACCACCCCGCGATCACCGCCGAGCTCGCGGCCCTCGTCGGCGTCGCGGCGCTCGTCCTCGACGGCTACCTCACCGACCAGGCCCTGCGATCGGGCATCGGCGTTGACTTCGACATCGACCAGACCCCGGGGGTCGGCGAGCACGTGACCCAGTTCTTCCTGGGCGGCAAGGCGGCCGATGCCATGGCCGGGCGCGGTCAGATGCCCGGCCGGTCCACCGCGCGAACCGTCGTCCAGGCGGAGGCGGCGGCCGCCGCCGAGCCGGTCCCGGTCGCGTTCGTCGCGGTCGACCTCCTCGTCCTCGATGACGAGGACCTGCGCGACGTGCCCCTCCTCGAGCGCAAGCGGCTCCTCGAGAGCGTACTGCCGGAGGGCCCCCGGGTCCGTCGGACGACGTTCGTCCGGGAGCCCGCGGGCAGCTTCATCATCACCTGGCGCGCGCTCGGCTTCGGCGGCCTCGCCTACAAAGAGGCCAACAGCCGCTATCACCCGGGCGCCGTCAACGACGAGTGGTCGCTCATCGCGATGCCGCGCCGCTGACGCCGCCGACGTCCGCCGACGCCGGGCGGGCGTGCCGCGCCGCTGACGCCGCGTCGGCCGGAACGCCGACGGCTGCACGACCGCCGCGCGTGGTAGGGTGAGGTCGTGCCGTCCACCGTGCTGACGCCGGCCATCCGCGCCGAGATCGACCGCCTGGGCCGGGCCGACCTGGTGGTCGGGATCCCGAGCTTCAAGAACGCGACGACGATCGGCCACGTCACGCGCGCCGCGCAGGCCGGCCTCGTCCAGTACTTCGCAGACCTCCGGCCGCTGCTGGTCAACTCGGACGCCGGCTCGCCGGACGGGACCCAGCGCGTCGTCGCCGAGACCGAGCCTCCCGACTACGTCGAGCGGATCCTCCTGGTCCGGCCGACGAACCGCCTCGAGCGCCTGACCCTCACCTACCCCGAGGTCGACGGGGTCGGCGGCAAGGGCGCCGCGCTGCGGACGATCTTCGAGATCTCGTCGGCGCTCGACGCACGCGCCCTCGTCGTGGTGGACTCCGACCTCCGCTCGATCGTCCCGGAGTGGATCGAGCTCCTGGCCGGGCCCATCCTCAAGGGCGGCTTCGACTACGTGACACCGCAGTACGCCCGCCACAAGTACGACGGGACGATAACGAACACGGTCACGTATCCCCTGACGCGGGCGCTCTACGGCCGGCGCATCCGCCAGCCGATCGGCGGCGACTTCGGCGTGTCGGGCGACCTCGTCCGCCACTACCTCGCCCAGGAGGACTGGACGCCCGAGGTCAGCAAGTTCGGGATCGACATCTGGATGACCACGCACGCGCTGGTCGGCGGCTTCGCCGTGTGCGAGACGCGCCTCGGGGCGAAGGTCCACGACCCGAAGGACCCGTCCTCCGACCTCGGGCCGATGTTCCGGCAGGTCGTCGGCACGATCCTCGCGCTGGCCGGCCGCCACCCGGACGCCTGGCTCGACATCGTGGGCAGCCACGAGGTCCCCGCCTACGGCTTCGAGCGCTGGGTCGAGCCCAGCCCGCTGCAGGTCAACACGCTGCGCCTCCTCTCCGAGTTCGGCGCCGGCCTGGTGACCCTCGCCGAGACGTGGCGGGCGATGCTCACGCCGCCCCACGCCGCGGCCGCCGAGGAGCTCGCGCACGAAGCGGCCCGGCTTGCGGAGCGCGCCGCCCGGCGCCTCGGCATCGGCGGGACCGAGAGCGGCTCGAACGGCGTCCCCACCGACGAGATGAGCGACGCCGTGAGCGACTTCCACTTCCCCGACGAGCTGTGGGCCGGGATCGTTTACGACCTCGTCGTGGCCGCGCGGTTCGGCGCGATCCCCATGGAACGGCTCGTCGCCGCCCTCGTCCCGCTCTACTTCGGGCGCGTCGGCGGCCTCATCGTGGAGTGCCGCCACATGGCCCAGGCCGACGCGGAGGAGCGCGTGGAGCGCCAGGCGCGGGCCTTCGAGCTGCGCAAGCCGTACCTCGTGGAGCGCTGGCGCGCCGCCGAGGAGGTCGCGACGGCCGCCGAGCGCGAGGGAGACGAGGCATGACCCGCCGCACGCCGCTCCCCGCCCGGATCCTCATCCCGGTCGCCAACCCGGCGACCGCCGAGGACCTCGTCCGCATCGGCGCGGACCTCCTGGACCCGCGCTCGGGAGAGCTCACGGCGCTCGGCATCGTGGAGGTTCCCGAGGACGTCGCCCTGTCCGAAGGGGCGACGCGCGCCCGACAGGCCCGCCGACTGCTCCAGAAGGTGCTCGACTACGCGCCGCCGGGCACCCGGATCCGGCCCCTCGTGCGGATCGGCCGCCGGGCGTCGGAGGGGATCGTCGAGGCGGCCCGAGAGATCGACGCGGACCTCCTGATCTTCGGCTGGGGCGGGCGACCGGCGGGCGGGGCAACCGCGGGCGAGCGAGCGGCGGGCGACGGCGTGGCGGCGGAGCGGCCCGCCGGGGGCGCCGCCGTTCCGTCGGGTCCCGTCTTCTCTTCCACGATCGACGCCGTCGTCCGCGAGCCGCCGTGCGACATCGCCGTCATCAAACAGCGCCCCTTCGGCGAGGTCCGCCGGATCCTCGTCCCGGTCCGCGGCGGCCCACACGCGGAGCTCGCGCTCGAGTTCGCCGACGCGCTCGCGCGCCACCACGACGCGCGGATCGTCGTCCTGCACGTCATCCCACCGGGCGTCACGAGCGCCGTGCGGGCCCAGGCCGAGCACGCCCTGGCGACATTCCTGAAGCAGCATGCTCGCGGGCACGCCGACGGCGTCCTGCGCGAGGCCCCCAACGTCCGGAACGCGATCCTCCGCGAGGCCGAAACGGCCGACGTCGTGATCATGGGCGCGTCGGCAGCTCCCGACGGCACCGCCGCCGAGTCCTTCCTGTTCGGCGCGCTGCCGGAGGCCATCGCGGCGCGGGCCAGGCCGCCCGTCATCGTCGTCAAGACGCAGGAGCGGATCGGCCGGGCGACCTTCGACGAGCTGGCCGGCCGTGCCGAGTCCCTGGCCGCCGCGGACCGCGCGGCCGAGGAATCGCGCGCCGTCCCGGCGCGCGTAGAGCGCTGGTTCGGCGAGTCGAACTTCCACCACGGCGAGTTCCGCAACCTGCGCCGCCTCGTCGGCCTGAAGGAACAGCAGAACCTTACGGTCAGCCTCGTCTTACCGACACTCAACGAGGAGGCGACGATCGGCGAGATCGTGTCTCGCGCGCGCCGGATTCTCGTCGAGGGCGTGCCGTTGATCGACGAGATGCTCGTCATCGATTCTGCCTCGACCGACCGGACCCGGGAGATCGCCGAGGCCGAGGGCGCCCGCGTCGTCCAGCACGCCGACGTCCTGCCGCGCTACGGCTCCTACCGGGGCAAGGGCGAGGCGCTCTGGAAGAGCCTCTACGAGACCAGCGGCGACCTCGTCGTCTGGTGCGACACCGACGTCCGCAACTGGCACCCGCGGATGGCGTACGGCACGCTCGGGCCGCTGCTGACGGAGCCGCGCATCCAGTATGTCAAGGGCTACTACCAGCGCCCGATCGTCGAGGGCGGCGTCCTCAAGGAGGGCGGCGGCGGGCGCGTCACGGAGCTCGTCGCACGGCCGCTCATCAACCTCTTCTTCCCCGACCTCTCGGGCTTCATCCAGCCGCTCGCCGGCGAGTACGCGGGGCGGCGGAGCCTGCTCGAGTCCATCCCCTTCTTCACCGGCTACGCCGTGGAGATCGGCCACCTCATCGACATCGCCGAGCGGGCCGGCCTCGACGGCCTCGGCCAGGTGGACCTGGAGCGGCGGGTCCATCGGAACCAGGAGCTCGAGGGCCTCTCGCGAATGAGCTTCGTGATCCTCCAGGCGGTCATGAAGCGGCTGGAGGAGCGCCGGCGCGCACGGCTGTTCGCGGAGCTCGGGTCGACGATGAAGCTGCCGCGCTTCGGCGACAACCACCTGGGCCTCGAGATCATCGAGCTCGCCGACCGCGAGCGCCCGCCGATGATCCGGATCCCCGAGTACCTGGAGCGCCGCGCCGCCCCCGCGGGCGACTTCGCGAGCAGCCGCGCCACGGGCGAGTAGCGGTGGGCGCCGGCGACCTCGCCTCGGGCCGGTCCCACGACCCCGGCGACCGTTCCCTCGACCCAGGCGGCGGCCATCGCCTCGTGGTCTCGCGCCCATCTCGGGGGATCAGCGCGGCCCCCGATTGGTCGTGCGATCACTCTGGCCGCGGCCACGCTCGTCCCGGCGCCCATTCGGCGGATTGGTCGGCCGACCACGCTCGGTCGTCGCCAATCCGCGCGCAGGACCGATCGCCTGGCTCCGGGGACCCGGCGGACCTCGCTCACGCCACGCTCGCCGCCGCCGCCACGCTCGCCGCCGCCGCCACGCTCGCCGCCGCACCCGCCGCCACGCTCGCCGCCGCACCCGTCGCCACGCTCGCGGCCGCGGCCCGGGGAGCCTGAGATGCCCGACCAGCCCCTCGCGATTCTCGTCGCCCCGGACTCCTTCAAGGGCTCAATGACCTCGGTCGATGTCGCGCGTGCCCTCGCCGTGGGCTGGCTCCGCGGGCGGCCGGGCGACGAGATACGCCTGGCGCCACTGGCCGACGGCGGCGAGGGGACGGCCGTCGCGATCCATGCCGCCGGCGGCTGGGAGTGGCGCACGGCCGCGGCCCACGACCCGGTCGGCCGCGAGATCGAGGCGCGCTGGCTTGTCTCCAACGACGGCACCCGCGCGGTCGTGGAGCTCGCGGCGGCGTCGGGCCTTTCGCGTCTCGCGGCCGACGAGCGCGACCCGGTCAACGCCTCCACCTTCGGCACCGGCGAGGTCCTGCGTGCCGCGCTCGACGCGGGCATTCGGCGGATCGACCTGGGCGTCGGAGGCAGCGCCACGACCGACGGCGCCCTCGGCATCCTGGCCGCCCTCGGGCTCGGGATGACCGTCGACCCGTCGCTGCAGGTCCACCTCGACGACCTCGACCCGCGCCTGGCGGAGGTCGACCTGCGGATCGCGTCGGACGTCTCCAACCCGCTGCTGGGGCAGCCCGGTGCCGCCGCCGTCTACGGACCCCAGAAGGGCGCGAGCGCGGTCGACGTGCGCAGCCTCGACGCCGCCCTCGGGCGCTGGGCCGACGCGCTGGAAGCCGCGACCGGCCGCCGCGAGCGCGACACGCCGGGCGCGGGCGCCGCCGGGGGCACCGTGTTCGGGCTGGCCTGCCTTCGCGACCGCTTCCGCTCGTTCGCGATCGTGCCCGGGGTCGACCTCGTGATGGACGCGACGGGCTTCGCCGCGAAGCTGCACGGCGCCGACCTCGTCCTCACGGGGGAGGGCCGGATCGACGGCCAGACCGCCTTCGGCAAGACCGCCCTGGGCGTCGCCCGCCGGGCGCGGGCCGCCGGCGTCCCGTGCGTCGCCGTCGGGGGCGGCGTGGAGCCCGAGGGGATCGCGGCGCTCGCCGCCGTCGGCGCGGTCGCCATCCCTGTCATGGAACGCCCCCAGTCGATCGAAGAAGCGATGGCCGCCGGCCCCGACCCTCTCGAGCGCTGCGCGGAGCGCCTCGCGCGGCTGGTTGGGCTGGGAATCGGGCTGGGGCGGTGACCCGCTGGTCCGACTCGGGCAGGGTCGGGTCCGCGGCTGGTCGGGCCCACGCGCCGGGTCGTGAGACCGGCCTCACGAGGACGTCGAGGAGGGCGCTCGCTTCGAGATCGATGCGCGCCGCTTGCGCCGTGCCCACGCGCCAAGCCGCTTTGAGTTGAACGACACACTCGACAGCTTCGACCGCACTCCTGGTCAGAGACCGAGCATCCAACTCAAGCAATCCGCTCCGCGGACGGCCGATGGCAGGAATCCACGTCTTCGACTCAAGAACCCTGCTCGTCGGCGACGTCAGGATGCCGGGCGTGGAGTTGAACTCAAACGGGGACCGGATGACCGCCATGGGGTCCGCATCGGGCATTGCGTTGCCGCTGGCGTCACGTCCGTCGGAGGAGTCGGTCGCCACTCCAGATGTTGCGGCTGGAGAACGCCTGGGGCGTCGTCTCGCGCAGCCACTCCCGGATCCGGCCCGTGCCCTCGTAGAGGTACCTGGGCTCATCGAGCCGAAAGACACGGTCCTGGGTCTAGGCGGGAGGGGCGAGTCCGTCACGAGCACACAGGGACTCGACCGCCGCGGCCAGGAGGGCGGCCGATCGGCGCTGGTCCGCTTCGGCGAACGGGGGGCGCTGCGCGGCGAGCTCCATCCTCGACGCCGGCATGTACGTCCGGTCCTCGAGGAAGTCGCGGAAGGCGATCCACGGGTCGACTCTGGCCTCGATCCTCGCCATGGTGTCAACCGTTGTCTGCGGAAGGCCGGTCATGGCAGGGCGCGGCTGTGGCATCGGCTGAACCTCGCGTTCTCCGGCCTGGTCCTGGCCGGCGGGTGGATTGTCCCCCGACTCGGCTGTTGGTTCCATCGACAGCCACGTGCGGCTTGACTAAGTCCATGGACTAAGTCATGATCAGGTCATGGCCCAGACCGTCGTCAACATCCACGAGGCCAAGACTCACCTCTCCCGGCTGGTGGCCCGCGTCGAGCGGGGTGAGCGGATCGTCATCGCCCGCGCGGGACGCCCGGTCGCCGAGCTCATCCCGTCCACGGCGAAGCGGCCACCCCGGAAGCCGGGAATGGATCGAGGAAAGGTGGTCATCCACGACAACTTCGATGACCCTCTCCCGGAGTTCGAGGAGTACACGTGAGCGTGCGGGTCCTGCTGGACACGCACGCCTTCCTCTGGTGGGTCCTGGAGGATTCGCGCTTGTCACCGGTCGCCCGCGAGACGATCACCGACCCTGAGGTCGATGTCCTGGTCAGCCCGGTGTCCGCGTGGGAGATCGCGATCAAGGCTGCCGACGGTCGCCTCGACCTGCCCGAACCGCCGTCGAAGTACGTCCCGAGCCGCATGGTGGCCAACGACTTCCACGAGCTGCCCATCACGGTCGATCACTGCCTCCGCACGGGCGAGCTTCCCACAATTCACCGCGACCCCTTTGATCGCCTGCTCGTGGCCCAGGCGCTCGTTGAGGACATCCCCCTCGTCTCGGGTGACCCGGCGATCAGCAGGTACGACGTCGAGACGATCTGGTGACGCCGCCTGCTGGCCGAATGGGACCCGCCGCCTCGAAGAAGCGCCGCAAGCCCGATCCCGCCCGCACCTGGGCAGGCTCGCTCGAGCGAAGGCGGCCCGGCCTCGTGCCCTTCGTTCTCTCCGAGCTGGCCGGCCTCTACGGCATGCCGCGTCGCGACACCCGCCTCGACCCCGTCTCCGAGCTCGTCCTCACGATCCTGTCGCAGAACACCGCCGACGTGAACTCGGAGCGCGCGTTCCAGGCCCTCCGCGACGCCTACCCCGCAGACGGCCCGGTCACCGTCCACCGCGTCACCAACCCCGACGGCACCGAGGCACCACCCGAGGGCTGGGGCGGCCGCGGCCTCGACCCGGGTTCGGCGCCGGATTGGGACGCCATCGAGAACGCCCACCTCGACGAGCTGGAAGACATCATCCGCCCGGGCGGCCTCGCCCCGCAGAAGGCGCCCCGGATCCAGAACGCGCTGCGCCACATCCGCGAGGCCACCGGCGGCACCGGCCACGACCTCGCCTTCCTCGGCGACATGGAGCCGCATGCCGCGCGCGACTGGCTCACCGAGGTGCCGGGGATCGGCAAGAAGACGGCCTCGATCGTCCTGCTCTTCTGCTTCGGCCTGCCGCTCATGCCGGTCGACACCCACGTCGAGCGGGTCAGCCGGCGCATCGGCCTGGTCCCCCCGAAGGCCGGCCCCGACGAGCAGCACGCGATCTACTGGCACCTGCTCGCGCCCGAGGAGGTCCACCCGGCGCACGTCCTGCTGATCCAGCACGGCCGCAGGACCTGCGACGCCCGGCGCCCGGCCTGCGACCGTTGCCCGATCGCGCCCCGCTGCCGCTTCCTCGACTCGAAGGCGCCGTAGACGACGCGCCGACGCGCGGAGGTGATGCACACTTCGGTCATGCAGCGCCCGATCAGCCAGCGCCTCCCGCGGGACCTCGGCTGGGAGGTCCTCGCCCCATGATGATCGGCGGAGGGCCCGCGGGGCAGGAGCGGCCGGCGCGGCTGCTGCTCGTGGACGACGACACGAACCTGCTCGTGCTGCTGGCGGACCAGCTCCGCGACGACGGCTACGACGTCGCGACCGCCCGCGACGGCGAGGAGGCGCTGCGGCGCCTGCAGGGCGGCTGGCCCGACCTCGTGATCCTCGACATGATGATGCCGCGCCGCGACGGCCTCTCCCTGGCCCGCGAGATCAAGGCCCGCGCCGACCTGCCGATCATCGTCCTCTCGGCCATCGACGCCGGCGACTCGAAGGCGCTCCTCCTCGACGAGGTCGCCGAGGACTACGTCACGAAGCCCTACCACTACCCGGAGCTGCGGGCCCGCGTGAACCGCGTCCTGCGCCGGCTCGGCGACCGGCTCCCCGGCCAGCGGGTGATCCTCGGCGCCGACCTCGTCCTGGAACTGCACCGGCGCTCCGCCACCGTCAACGGGGCCGAGGTCTCCCTGACGCCGACCGAGTCGCGGCTGCTCTACGCGCTCGCGGCGAACCTGGGCCAGACCGTCTCGACGGAGACGCTGCTCCAGCGCGGCTGGGCCGACACCGAGGACGCCGACCCGTCCTACGTCTGGGTGACGATGCGCCGGCTGCGCACGAAGCTCGAGGCGGACCCGAACCGGCCACGCCACCTGATCACGGTCCGGGGCCTCGGCTACCGGCTGGAGGCGACGGCCTCGTGAGCCGCGACAGTCGTTCGAAGGCGACGCCGTCGTGAGCGGTATCGACCGGCCGACGGCGACGCCCCCGGCCGACACCGCGTCGCCGCCGGAGGCCACCACCTCGTGAGCGGCGGGAACCTGCGCGCCCGGATCACGCTCGCGGTCATGGTGGCCGCCGTCCTGCCGGTGGCGGTCTTCGGCCTCCTCCTCGTCCTCAACGGCAGCACCGGCATCCTGACCCTCCTGCTGACGGCAGTCGTCATCGCGGCCCTCGTCGGGCTTGCCCTGGGCGGGTTCCTCGTCAACAGCGTCACGTCACCGCTCCGGGCGCTCGGCGCGCGGCTCGACCGGATCACGGCCGGCCAGCGGCCCGAGCCGCTGCCGCCGCTGGCCGACGACGAGATGGGCCGCCTCGCCGAGCTCCAGGAGGAGCTGGCCGCCGACCTCGAGCGCCGCAACCGGCAGGTCGCCCGGGCGGTCGAGGCGATCACCGCCTGGACGCCCGACGACGGCGCGACCCATCTCCTGCATCGCGCGGCCCGCGACGCCCGCGACTGCCTGGGACTCACCGACGCCCGCATCGCCCTCGGCGACCCCGACGACCTCGACTACGAGGAGCGGGTGCCCGGCGAGCCGCACCCGGTCCGCGCCGAGATCCGCACGGGCCGCGCGGTCGCCGGCGCGCTCGTCGGCCACGCCCCCGCGACCACGCGCTGGGAGCCGGCGGACCAGGACCTCCTCGAGCTCTTCGCGGCCAGCCTGGCCGTGGCTCTGCGCGACGCGGAGCTGCTCGGGCGCGTGGAGGCGCAGAACGAGCGCCTTCGTGCCCTCGACGCGGAGAAGGACGACTTCCTGCGCGGCGTCTCGCATAACCTCCAGACGCCCCTGGCGCGGATCCGGGCGAACGCCGACCAGCTGGCCGGCGAGCAGGCATCAACCGGAGAGCCCGACCGGCGCCTGGCGATCATCGCCGAGCAGAGCGAGCGCCTCTCGCGGATGGTCCGCCAGCTCCTGACCGTGAGCCGCCTCGACTCCGGCGTCCTGCGCCCGGTGGCCGAGGTCTTCGCGCTGGGCCTGCGCGTGCGCCGCGCCTGGGAGGCGCTGGGCGCGGGTTCGGGCGCGGCTTCCGGGGCCGGCGCCGTCCCCTTCGAGGTCGTCGACGAGGCGGGAGGCTGGCTCGCCGTCGCTGACCCCGACCACGTAGACCAGGTGATCTGGGCCCTCCTCGACAACGCCGTCAAGTACGGCGGCGGCGCGCCGGTGAGAGCACGCGTGGCGGTGGATGCCGCGGCCGGCCGGGTGCTGCTGACGGTCGCCGACGGCGGCCCCGGGATCAGCCCCGAGGACCGCGAGCGCCTCTTCGAGCGCTACGCCCGCGGCGGCGCCTCCGGCGACCGCGACGGCACCGGCCTGGGACTGTACGTCGGCCGGGCGCTGGCCCGTGCGAATGGCGGCGACCTGAAGCTGGCGGCGGTTGCGGGGGACGGAGCTGGAGCTGCGTTTACGCTGGTGCTCCCGGGCGAGGCTCCCACCGAGGGCTGACCGGGTCGGTCAGGTGGCCCCGCTGGGAAGCGTGCGCGTCTCGAGCGGGCTAGGGGACCACGAGGTGGACGGGGTTGCCCACGATCTGGGTCTTCCAGGTCGTCAGGTCGGAGGCGCTGCACCCTGGATTGGAGGGGGGACAGTTACCCATCACGTAGCGGATCTTCCACCACCCCGGTCCCGGCTCACCCGGCGGCGTCGGCGCGGTGTACGAGTCTGGGATTGGGATGCTGAAGACGACCCAGCAGCCGTTGTACTTCGACGTGCCGCCGGTGTTCGTCACCAACGAGGTGCCGGACCCGCTCGCGTTGCAGTTCGAGCCGCCGTTGCGCGAACCTGCGTGGCGGTCCACGTGAAGGACGCGTTCGTGTAGCCGGAACTCGTGGGCATGAGGAATGACAGTGTGGCCGACAGTGAGCCCGTGTCGCCCGGGTCCCAGAGCGTGACCTTGATCGTCTTCCCGGCGTAGGCCGGACCGATCTGGGACAGGTAGAGGTCCGCCGACTTGCCGGGGTCCAGCGGCGCGAAGGCCTCCATCACGCCGAGCCCGTAGACGCGAGGGCACTGCGGGTCGACGGGCGTCGTCGGGCAGGCGTGCCCCTTCACGCTCGCGAACAGCGAGAAGTTGTTGAGGGCGATCGTCGAGTTCTGATCGGACGTCGCGGCCGGGTCCGTGCGTCGTGACGCGGATCCGGTAGACCCGCGGCGTCGTGTCCACCGGACCGGCGATGCCGGTGGCCAGCCGCCACCAGCGGTTGTGCCAGTAGGCGCCGTTCGTCTTGTCGGTCGTGGTGCCGCGCTGGCAGTTCGTGACCGAGCCGCCAACGGCCTGCCCACCCTGCGTCGGGTCAGACCTCCTGCTCTTGCGGAAGAGGTTGTAGAGCGGGTTGGCGAGCCTGGGCCACTGAGGGCGGGGTCACCGTAGTTCCCGGCGATCCAGGTGTCGTCGGTGAGGTCGTACGGCGTGTTGTTCGTGTCGTACAGGTCGTAGAAGGTGCTCATCGCGCCGGTGCTGCTGTACCAGGTGTCGCCCATCCCCTGGCTGAAGTCGCTGTTCGTATCGCAGAAGACGGGGTCGAAGACGTAGACCGATCCGTCGTACGTGCCGGGCTGCATCTCGACGGCATAGTCGTAGTAGGACGTCGGCGCGTACTGGCTGTTCAGCGTCGGGTGCTGTTGTACCGAGTCGCGTAGACGTCCCCGTTGCTCACGTCGGCACCCTGCGAGAGGATGCCGGCCCAGACGCCCTGCTTGGCCGAGGCTTTCGTTGTTGGGCCCCTTGATCGGCGGCTCCTGCTCCTCGTAGTTGACGCGGACCTTGATGTAGTCGACGGATGTGGTCGCGGCCGTGCAGGAGCCCGCGCCCAGCGGCCTTGAGCCGAACGGCGAACTTCGCGTCGGTGAAGCTCGTCTTGGACCAGCTGTCCAGCCCCCCCCGTTGTCCGCCACCAGTCGGCGGCATCAGCCGCGCTCGGTGGAGGCGTCGCCGCCGAACTCGTATTCCGTCGGCGTCGTAGTGAGGGTCGCGGGATTGCCGTTCGCCCGGTTCGGGGCTGTAATGCCGTACCACGTCGCGGACGCTCCCAGGTCCGCGTTGGACGAGACCTCCGACCTGGAGCTGGCAGAGGCCCGACGTGTCCGTGGTCGACGCCTGCACGACGACTTCGATGCCGCCGCCCGGACAGGAACCGTACGTTCGTCGCGGTCATGCCGAAGTCCTTGAGACCGCGGGTTCCGCTCCGGCCGGAAGTTCGTGAACCCCTGCACGTCGGTCGACGTTGCCGGTCGTCGCGATGAGGGCGGGAGTCGGGGCTCTCGTCGAGGTACGCATACTGCGGCGTGGTCCAGGTGTCGGGAACGCCGCTGCGAGGCGTGCGCGGTCGGGTAGTTCCAGCCGGTGTCCGTCTGGATCCATCCGCCGCGCAGGGTGCCGAACGCGCCGAAGTAGTTGAGCGGGCTCCCCATCGGAACGGGCAGCACGTATTCTGCCTTGGCCGTTCGCGTGGCCTGGATGGAGGTGATCCCGAAGAGCCGCATGAAGAACGTCGGAACAGGTGCCGAAACCGACGTGTCCAGCTGGACGTCCCGGGTGGGGTTCTGCACGGCCGTCACGGTGACCCCGGAGCCGGTCGTATAGCCGTTCTGCTTCGCGGCCGCGAACGCGACGGTCCTCGCCTTGTTGGGCTCGTCGGGGAGCCACACGGCGCCCGCGAGCGCCGCAGCATCGGCTGCACGCTGCACCTTCAGCGAGTTGGTCCAGTACCAGGTGACATCGATCACGACGGCCATCAGGCCGATGAAGAACACGATGGCCGCGGCGAAGATGACCAGCACCTGCCCGCGCTCGCGCGCGCTCCTTCGCCGTGTCGTGGTGGCGCCGGCAGGCCGGATCCCTGTTCCGGGCAGGGCTCCATTCGAGTCTCCTACGGGTACGTCGGGTTCAGGACCATGACGGTCTTGTCCAGCATGGTGATGGTGCCGGAGAAGAGAGGGCCCGTCGGGATGATCCACGCATGGTTGTAGCTGATCGCAACGCCGATCGCGTCGGGGGTGGCACCGTTGAGCCGGGAGCAGGCGCTCCATGACTGGGTCCCCGGCGCGAAGTCGAGCGCGGTGCCGTCGACGGTGGGACCGCCGCCCGCCGAGTAGGTCCACTGGTTGTACTGTTGCCTGGCACGTCGGCGTACCCGTTCCCGTCGACACCCGCCTTGTAGATCCGGATCCACTGAACCCCGCCCTTCGCGGGATCGCTCGGATCGAGACGCACGGCGATCCCCGCGGATTGCAGGACTCGCTGGACGGCCACAATGACGTGGCCGTCGACCTCGGCACAGGGCAGCGTCGAGCCGTTGCCCGACGCCAGCGCGGCTCCGACGCGTGCGCCTTCGCGCGTGGCGTATTCGAGCGTCATGTTCGAGTAGAAGGCGAACCCGAAGTCGATCATGCCGACGAGCATCACCAGGAATACCGGCAGGATGAGCGCGAACTCGACCAGGCCCTGACCCCGGTGACGGCCCACACCCAGGTGACGCCGGAGGAGCGGAGCGCGTCGGATCACAGGATCGGCTCCATGCGCATCGCGTTCGCGACCGTCATTGTGGTGGTCGGCCCGATGGGCGTGACAGGACGGTAGTCGTAGTCAATCCGCACGCCGATGATGTCGACACCCGTGTTCGACGGGCCGGTGAACCCTGCCGAGCACGTCGTGCGGTCGAGGTCGTTGCAGCGAATGTTGTACGGGTAGTCCCCGATCCCGACGAGCGTGTATGGCACCGAGAGGCTGCCGCAGGTCGTACCGACGCCACCCCTCGTGTAGGTCTGCTCCTTGGGGGTGGCCAGTGGCTTGCCGCCTTCTGTTGCGCTGAAGATGTGCACCGTGAGGACGTTCCCCTCGGCGGTCGGCGGATTCAGGTCGGCGTCGACCTGTTGAAGGATCAGGCAATCCGCATTGGCGTTGTTGCCGGCTTCCGCGGCGATGAGCGCCGCGTCGCGGGTCGCATAGTTCAGTGACAGCTGCGCGTTGAAGACGAAGGCGAACTCGATGATCCCGAACAGGAGGAGCAGGAAGATCGGGAAGACCAGGGCGAACTCCACCAGTGCCTGGCCGTGCTCGAGCCCACTCCTCGAGGGTCGGGCGTTCGAACGGTGGCGATTGGTGGTGGTGCGCATGGCCGCCTGTCTCCTAGGTCGACACCGCGAGTCCTCTCCGTCCGCGTCGCAGGCGAGGAGGGAGGCTGCGATCGTCGCCTCACGACCTTGCAGTCTCCATTGCGGTGGTGCGATGGGGCACCGTGGCGGCCGAGGTCGTCGCCCTTGGGGGCTCGATGCCCTTCCAGCCGTTCACGCCGCTGATCGGCGGGTTCGTACGTGGGTTCCCGCTGGGCTCGTCGGCGACTTGCTTCGATCTGAGCCTGTCTACGGTGCCGCCCCACCCCCACCGCCGGAGCCAACCCCGACGCCGACACCGACACCAACGCCCACCCGGACGCAGACCCGACGATATGTACCGTGCCGAACCTCGTCGGACAGAAGACGGGCACTGCCAGCGGACTCTGGACGGGTGCGGACTCGGACAGACCAGCAGGGGTAGGCGGCGGAGCCGGGGCGTTGGGTGGGCGTCGCGCGACCAGACCTCGCGGGCCAGGCCCCGGAGCCCAGTTCGTGCCGCGCGTCCGGGCCAGGTCCCGCGTCCGGTCGCGCCGGACGGTCGTGGGCATCCCGGGGGTCGCGGGAGTACGCTTGTTGCCGGCGCGGCCCCGAGGCACC
Source organism: uncultured Chloroflexia bacterium (assembly GCA_963831745.1). GTDB lineage: Bacteria > Chloroflexota > Limnocylindria > Limnocylindrales > CSP1-4 > CTSoil-043. The sequence continues at coordinate 43,231 of CAWHRD010000001.1, forward strand.
CCGCGACCCGCTGGAGGCTCCACCCGTGACCACCGAGGACGCTCGCACCGTGATCGATCCTCTCAGCGCGCCCCGGTTCGTCCGGATGGTGCGTCGCTTCGATGCGTCGCGGGCGCGCGTCTTCCGGAGCCTATCCGACCCCGAGGAGATGGTCCGCTGGTTCGCCGAGGAGGTCCGCGGCTCGATCGCCGCCGGCACCCGGACGACCCTGGTGTTCCCCCACTCGCGCACGTGGTGGGACACCGTGACGCTCGAGAACGACGTGCTCTTCGAGTTCCGCTGGCCGTGGCTGCGCGGCGACAAGCACGAGACCACCTGCCGCATCGAGCTCGAGCCGCAGGGCTACGGCACGCTGCTCACGCTCACGGACGGCCCGTTCGACCTGCGGATCCCGGGCGTCCTCGAAGCCTACGCCGAGGCCTGCGAGGGCTGGGGCGAGGCGCTCGCCTGGCTCCGCGGCTGGGTCGACTTCTCGGTGGAGCTCCGCGACCGCCGCTACTAGCTTGCGCGACCGCCACTATTGCTCGATACCGGGACGGCCGGGTTCCACAGCCCTCGGCCACGCCGTCGGGAGGCCCGGCCGCCGCAGGTCCCGACGCGCCGTGACGTGATCCCCTACCGCTGGCGCCCGAAGGCCGTGACCAGCAGGCGGCGGAAGCTCGGCGCCTGGCCGTACATGAGGACGCCCGCGCTGTAGACACGGCCCGCGGCCCATAGGCAGATGACGATCGTCACCACGAGGATCGCCGCCGCGATGGCGACCTCGGTGGTGCCAGCGTCACCGGCGATCACTCGCGACAGCATCACGTACGGGCTGGTGAACGGGAAGTAGGACAGCGCAACCACCCAGGTCGCGTCGGCCGGGATGATGCCGAGCGTGGCGTAGACTCCGACGAGGTACGCCAGCGTTCCCACGAGCGACATCGGCGCGACCACGTTGTTGACGTCCTCCATGCGCGACACCATCGAGCCCGCCGCCGCGTAGAGCGTCGAGTAGAGCAGGTAGCCGAGCACGAAGAAGACGACGAAGGCGCCGAGGACGCCCGCGGTCAGGGCCTGCGGGAGCTCGAGGGACGAGGCCGGCGCGCCGAGGACTGCCTCGGCGATCACGCCCTGGAGCATGAACGCGACGAGCGCGGGCACGGCGGCCGCCAGCAGCTGCACGAGGCCGAGGCCGCCGACGCCGAGCACCTTGCCGCCCAGCAGCTGGAACGGCGTGGCGGCGCTGATGACGATCTCCACGACGCGGCTGCTCTTCTCCTCGGCCGCGCTGGTGGCTACCCACTGGCCGTACAGCACGATCGCGAGGAGCAGGAAGATCACCAGGAGCTGGCCGACGATCGCGTTGGCGGCCATCTCCGCTGGCGTCGTCGGCTCGCCGGGGCCGGACGGGACCGGCGTCTGGACCTTGACCTCGGGCGGCGCGAAGAGGGTGGCCTGGTCGCCTGGTGCGACGCCGAGGCGGTCGAGCCGATCGGCGACGGCGAGCGAGTAGCACGCCTGGCGCAGGAGCTCGGGTTTTCGCGTGCCGGCGGGGTCCTTCGAGACCACGATGAACGACAGGTCCGGGCCCGGGTCCCGGGCGATGACGATGGCTGCGCTCAGGTCGCCCTTGTCGACGGCGGCGCGCGCCGCCGCCTCGCTCGGGCTGGCGACGACCTCGAAGTCCGTCCCCCCCTCGGTGGCGCTGGCGTTGAGCTGCAGGGAGAGCCGCGTCACGGGGTCGAAGGAGAGCGCCGGGTCGGTGGCGTTGTCCACCACGCCGATCTTGTCGGCGGACTCGCCCTCGAGCCAGCGGATCCCGATGGGCGCCAGGGCCAGCGCCGCGCCGGCGACCGCGAGCAGCAGGGTGCCGAAGAGGAACGATCGGGTGCGGGCCCGGACGAAGAACTCGCGCCTGGCGACCGCGATGACGTTGCGGACGGTCGCGTTCATCGCTCGGCCTCCGGGTCCCCCGCGTCACCGGGACCGACCGCCCGTGCCGCGCCCGGCCCGTCCACCCGCGTGGCGCCCGGCCCGTCCGGGACGCCGGCGAGCGACACGTCCTCCCGGGTCGACTTGCCGACGCGCTCCACGAAGATCTGCTCGATCGAGGGGTCCGCGATCTCGAAGAGGGTCACGCGCTCGCCGCGGGCGAGCGCCGCCTGGAGGATCACCTCGGGATCGGTGGTGCCGAGGACCTCCAGCTCCGTGTAGTCGCGGCCCGGCCGGACGACGGCCACGCCCTGGAGGCTCTCGAGCCAGGGGAGGTCGGGGTCGCCGTCGGTGGCCAGGCGGACCACCTGCTTGCCGGTCGATCGCTTGACCTCGCGCGTCGGCCCCGAGGCGACGAGGCGGCCGGCGTCGATGATCGCGATCGCGTCGCAGAGCTCCTCGACCATGTCCATCTGGTGGGTACTGAAGATGAGGGTCTTGCCGCGGTCGCGCATCTCCAGGAATGCGGCCTTGAGGAGCGCCACGTTCACCGGGTCGAGCCCCGTGAAGGGCTCGTCCATGATCAGGACCTCGGGGTCGTGGAGGATCGCCGCGATGAACTGGATCTTCTGCTGGTTGCCCTTGGAGAGCTGCTCGGCGCGCCGGTCGGCGTACTCCGGGACGCGGAAGCGCGCCAGCCAGGCGCGGACCTCGTTCTCCGCGGCCTTGCGGGGGACGCCGTAGAGGCCGGCGAAGAAGACGAGCTGGTCGAGCACCTTCATCCGGGGATAGAGCCCGCGCTCCTCGGGGAGGTAGCCGAAGGTGCGGCGGGGCAGCTCGGTCGACGGGCGGCCCTTCCAGGTGACCTCGCCGCTGTCGGCGCGGAGGATGTCGAGCACGATCCGCATCGCCGTCGTCTTGCCGGCGCCGTTGGCGCCGAGGAAGCCGAACACCTGGCCGGGATCGACAGAGAAGCTGATGCCGTCGAGGGCCTGGACGGTCCCGAACGACTTCCGCAGGTCGTTGATGACGAGGCTCATGCGGGCGGCGTCCCCCGTTCGTGGCGGCATCCGCCTTCGGCGGGTCCGCATGTGTATCGTGCCTGGCGGTCGGCCTTGCGCTGTGGCCGGTCGACATGGCGTGCGTGCGGTCGGCCCACGTCGTGCCGGGTCGAGGCAGTGCGCCGGCCCACGTCGTGCCGGGCCGAGGCAGTGCCGGGTCGGCCCCGGCCTGCGTCCGGCCAGACTAGCGCCGAGGGTCGCCTTCTGTCAGGGACCGATGGACCCGATCGAGCCCTGAGCACCGGCCTGTCGCGGAGGTCCACTCGGCGCTCGGAGGCGAGGCTCGTCGTGGCTGCGGGCGCGAACGAGGGCCGCAACCCGATCCCGACGCGACGCGCGCTCGTCTTCTGCGGGGGGCTGCGGTCGCGTCCACGGGGCCGCCCCCTACTCGCCCGAGGGGCGACGCCGAGGTCGAGGCGCGGGTGAGGGCTCCAGCGAGCTGCTTCGCGCCGGTGGTCTTCTTCGCCGGCATGATGGCCGGCACGGGCCGCGGCGACCGGCCGGATCGGGGACGCGGCGGACACGGATACCGCGTTGGCCGGTACCGGCGAACTCTTCCACGCTCGCGGACGCGCCGAAGGTGCGAGTTTGCCGCATCTCTTTGCTCGACGGGCCCGATCCTACCGGCCGGCGCGGTACGTCGTCGCGGGTCGCCGACCGCGATGCCGAGGCAACCCCGCGCCGACCTCGTCGAGGGTGCGCGAGATCCGAGCGAGTCCCTCGGCGAGCTCGGCCGCGGGCGGCCAGCCGAAGCCGAGGCGGAAGAACGAGCGGGGCCGCTCGAACCAGTGGCCCGGACCGACGGCCGTGGCGTGGCGCTCGGCGAGCACTCGGTGGAAGGCTTCCGGTTCGACCCCGGCGTCCGCGCGGATCCACGGGAAGCCGACGACGCCGCCGCGGGGCTCGACCCAGGCGCTCCGCGGTTCGCGCTCCAGCCAGGCGCGGACCGTCCACAACGCCTCTTCGATCCCGGCGAGGATCCCGGGCAGGAGCTCCGCGCGGCGCTCGAGCGCCCTGGAGGCGATCGCCTCGTCGACGAGCGACCCGGTGATGTGGACCTGCTCCTTCGCCGCTAGGAGCGTCGTCATGAGCGCGCGATCGCGGGTCGACAGCCAGCCGATCCGGATCCCGGGCAGCCCGTACGTCTTCGACATGCCCGACACGCCGATGGCCCGCGCCGAGAGGGTCGCCGCCGGCGGGAGCGGCCCGCCATAAGTCATCTCCCGGTAGGTCTCGTCCACGAGGAGCCGCGCCGACGGGTGCGCCTCGACCAGCGCCACGATCCGGCGCAGCGTGGCCTCCTCGATGAGCGCGCCGGTCGGGTTGTGCGGGTTCGTGATCGAGACGAGGCGCGTACGGGGCGTGATCAGCGCCGCGAGAGCGTCGGGGTCGGTGGCCCAGCCGTCCTCGGGCCGCAGGTCGAGTACCCGGACGTCGGCCCCGATCGCGCGGGGGGTCTCCAGATTCGTGGCGTAGTTCGGGCGGACCACGACGATCTCGTCGCCCCGCTCGAGCAGCGTGGTGGCGACGAGGAACAGCGCGCCCGCGGCGCCGACGGTGACCAGCACGTCGTCCGCGCCGAGGGCCACGGCGCCGGACGCGGGCGGCCGATCCCCGTCGGCGGCGACCAGCTCGCGCAGGGCCGGCAGGCCGCGGTGGTCGCCGTAGCGCAGCAGCAGGCCTCGCAGGTCGACGTCGAGATCGTCGAGGTTCGCGTCGGCGATCGAGCTCTCGGCCAGGTTGCAGGCGATCGCGCCGTACCCGGTCTCCTCGGGCGACTCGACCTCGATCAGCATGCGGCGGTAGCGCATCGCCGAATGGTACGGGCCGCGGCGTGTCGTGCGGGGCGGAGTCGCCGCCGCGTGAGGCGTCGTGCCGGATGCCGCATGGGCGGCGTGTCGTGCGGGGCGGAGTCGCCGCGGCTCCGGCGTGCCGGATACCGCGTGGCGCGGTATGTGGGCGCCATTCACGCTCCGGGATCAAGCGAACCTGCTGGTTGGCCGCGTCTGCACGCTCGACGCGGCTGCGCCATACCGCCCAGCGCGGTATTGGGGCGCGGGTTCGGGCGCCTTGGGGGGCTGGGGCGCGGGAGGGGTGAGGAGTGTCCCCCCGAGTGGGGGAATGGGCGAGCTGGGGCGCAGGACTGGGCGCGCGGGAAGGGTGCGCGGGATCGGGCGCATCGTGGGGGGTGCGAAGCCCCGAAAGCTGGCGACCACCGCCAGCTGTCCGGGCGCTCCGCCGGCGCATCGGAGCGGGCCGCGGGACCTCGTGCACGCACTCCGCCGGCGCCCGCGATCGACCGGTGCCGCCGACGCCGCCCGGCTAGGATCAGCCCGTGTACGCGACCGCCCTCATCGAGACCATCCGCGACTCCGTCATCGGGGACGACGAGGCCGTCGCCGGGCCGTTCGGGGTTCGGAGGGTGACGTACGCCGACTACACCGCGTCGGGCCGCAGCCTCTCGTTCATCGAGGACTACCTGCGGGACGCCGTGCTGCCGCTCTACGCGAACACTCACACCGAGAGCTCCGGGACTGGCCTCCAGACGAGCCGCTTCCGGGACGAGGCGCGGCAGATCATCCGGCAGGCCGTAGGCGCCACCGACGAGCACGCGGTGATCTTCGTGGGATCGGGCTCCACCGCGGCAATCGACCGCCTTGTCCACGTCCTGGGCCTGCGGCTGCCGGAGCAGCTCGACGAGCGCTACGACCTCGCAGGCCGGATCCCGCCCGCCGAGCGCCCGGTCGTCTTCATCGGGCCCTACGAGCACCACAGCAACGAGCTGCCCTGGCGCGAGTCGATCGCCGACGTAGTGACGATCCCGGAGGACGTCGACGGGCGGATCGACCTGGCCCGCCTCGAGGCCGAGCTGGTCGCCCACGCCGACCGGCCGCTGAAGATCGGCAGCTTCTCCGCCGCATCGAACGTGACGGGTATCCTCTCCGACACCCGCGCGATCTCCGTCCTGCTGCACCGCCACGGCGCGCTCTCGTGCTGGGACTTCGCGGCGGCGGCGCCGTACGTCGAGATCGAGATGGCGCCCCGCAGGCGGGCGCCGGACGCGGCTGCCGGCCGTGACGCGGATGCCGACGAGCACGGCGGCATACCCGACGGGGCCACGGGTGGCGCGGCGGCCGACGACGCCGACCTGGACACGAAGGACGCGATCTTCATCAGCCCGCACAAGCTCATCGGCGGCCCGGGCACGCCGGGGATCCTGATCGCCCGGCGCGACCTGTTCCGCAACCGCGTCCCCACGGTCCCGGGCGGCGGCACCGTCGCGTACGTCAACCCGACCGAGCAGGTCTACCTCGACGACGTCGAGCACCGCGAGGAGGGCGGCACCCCCGCGATCGTCGAGTCGATCCGTGCCGGCCTCGTCTTCCAGCTCAAGGAGGCGGTCGGGGTCGAGGCGATCCGGGCCCGGGAGGAGGACTTCATCCGCCGCGCGATCCAGCGCTGGGGCGCGAACCCGGCGCTGGAGATCCTCGGCAACCCGTCCCTGCCGCGCCTGTCGATCGTGTCGTTCGTGGTTCGCCGCGGAAGCCGCTACCTGCACCACAACTACGTCGTCGCCCTGCTCAACGACCTGTTCGGCATCCAGGCGCGCGGCGGCTGCTCCTGCGCGGGGCCTTACGGCCACCGCCTCCTCGGGATCGACCTGGAGCGCTCCCACGCCTTCGAGCGGGAGATCGCCCGCGGGTGCGAGGGGATCAAACCCGGCTGGGTGCGCGTCAACTTCAACTACTTCATCAGCGAGGCGGTCTTCGACTTCGTCGTCGAGGCCGTCGACCTGGTGGCCCGCGAGGGCTGGCGCCTCCTGCCGCAGTACCGCTTCGACCCGCCCACCGGGCTGTGGCGGCATCGCGGCGGCCCCCCCGAGCCGCCGCTCTCGCTGCATGACGTCGGGTACGCGAACGGCGAGATGCGCTACGCGGCGCATCGCCACCGCGAGCCGGAATCGCGCCTGGCGGCCTACCTGGCCGAGGCCGGGGCGCTGCTCGCCGCGCCGCCGCCCACGCCGGATGGGGTGGCGGGACCCCTCGCCGTTGGTGCAGACTTCGAGCACCTGCGCTGGTTCTGGCTCCCGGCAGAGGCCGCGGACCAGCTGGCCGCCGGAGGAGGGATCGCCTGATGTGTTGCCTGGCCGCGGTGCTGGTGATCCTGGGACCCAGGATCGGCATCCTCATCTGGTGGCTGGCCGATCAGCTGCGCTGGAGCGCCGCCTTCGACACGTTCATCTGGCCCCTGCTGGGCTTCATCTTCGTGCCCTGGACGACGCTCGTGTACGTCGCCGTCTTCCCGGGCGGCATCGACGGCTTCGACTGGGTCTGGCTGGGCCTGGCCTTCCTCACCGACATCTTCTCGTACGCCGGCGGCGGCTACACGAACCGCGACCGGATGCGGGGCTACTACCCGAACCGGTAGCGCCGGGCGCCGCGGGGCTGCGGCGCCCCCGGGAGGCTGGGATGTACCGCAGCTCGACGATGGGCCGGCGGAACGGCCGGTACCTCGTGCTCTTCGCGCTCTTCGAGCTGGCGCTCGCCGCCATGTTCTGGTTCATCCTCGGCGACACGGGCTCGGCGGGCGACGGGATGCGCATCACCGGCGCCGTCCTCGGGCTGGTGGGTGCGGCGATGCTCGTCGCCGGGCTGTGGATGATGCGCGGGGCGGCGAAGAAGGACCGCATCAGCCTGTCGGGCGTGGCCGGCACCGGCGAGATCGTGGGCCTTCGGCAGACCGGGATGCTGGTCAACGAGCAGCCCCAGGTCGAGCTCGACCTGCTGGTGACGATCCCCGGGCGATCGCCCTACCGGGCGAAGGTGAAGGAGATCGTCCCGCTGATCATGCTGGGCCGGCTGCAGGGAACGCTGCCCGTGCGAGTCGATCCCGCCGAGCCGGAGGCCGTGGTCGTCCAGTGGGACCAGCCGAACCTGGCGATGGGTCCGGGAGACGTCGATCGTGCCGGCATCGATGCCACGGGCGTGGCGGTCGGCAGCTCCGGCGCGGCGGCGCCGGGCGCGTCGGTCGACGAGACGCTGCGCGAGGTGGAGGCGTCCCTGGCCGGGCTGGGGAGCGGTGCGGCGCCGGTGTACGGCCAGGCGGCGCAGGGCGACTACAGGATCGAGCAGCTGCGGGCCTACCTGCGCGCGAGCGGCGTGTCCGGGACGGCGCGCATCGACCGCCTCGAGGACAGCGGCCGGACGATCGGCGACGAGCGCCTCTTCACGATGACGACCACGGTCAGCATCCCGGGCCGGCCGGCGTTCACCAGCGGCCCGTCCGCGGCGATGGTGCCCCTCGAGAAGGTCGGGCGAGTGGCCGTCGGCGTGTCGCTCCCGGTGAAGGTGGCGCCAGACAACCCGGACGTGTCCATGTTCGAGTGGGACCGCATCTGACGGATCCCGGTCCGGTGACGTCCCCCGACCGGTCGGGGAGACGCTCGCGACGGTGGCCGGCTCCGCGCCGGCCGGGGAGCCGCCCGGACGGGGCGTGACCCTACCGGTCGATACCCCCCGATCGGTCCGGTGGCGTCCGAAAGACCGATCGCCGGGCACATTGAGCGGCCCTCCGCCCGAGCCTACCGTTCGGGCCAGTCGGGTCGCTGGGTGTCGCGACCCGCCGTGGATCGGGCGGCGCGCGCGTCCCGCGCGGCATGCGTCGCGGGCGTCGCCCGACGGAGAAGAGGGCCATGGAGCCGAACGTCGTCCTCCCGCTCACGTCGTCGCTGCTGAGCTTCGTCTTCGCCCTCTTCCTTCTCGACCAGTGGCTCGAGCGCCGGAGGCCGTACCAGCTGATCTGGACGGTCGGCATGCTCTGGTACGGGATCTCCGCGGGGACCGAGTTCGTGGGCGGCGCCTTCGGGTGGAGCGAGCCCCTCTATCGCGCGTGGTACCTGACCGGGGCCGTCTGGGTCGCCGGGTGGCTGGGCCTCGGGACCATGTACCTGCTGGCGAAGACGCGGTTCGGCTACGGCGCGGCCTTCTCGGTCCTGCTCGCCGGCTTGTTCACGTTCCTCGCCTGGCGGAAGAACGACTACCCGGACACGGGCATGTCGGCGTACGTGTACCTGGTGGTCGCCGTCGTCGCCGCCCTCGCGATCGGGGTCGAGACATATCGAGCGAAGGGCCGCTGGGCGAACGTGGCGGGCGGGCTGATCGTGGCCGGGACGCTCGTCTCGATCCCGATGGTGGTCCTCGCGCCGCTCGCGGCGCCGGGCTACGCCCTCGACCCCGCCACCGGGATCCCCAGCGGCGAGCTCTTCCCCGGCTACGTCCGGCTCCTGACGCCGTTCTTCAACATCACCGGCGGCTTCGCGCTCGTCCTCGGCGCGCTCTACTCGGCCTACGTGTTCATGCCCAAGCGACGGGTGCTCCGCTACGACCTCGACCGGAGTCGCGGAGCCGGGCGACACCTGCTCAACCTCGCCTTCGCGCCGATCGCGATCGGCATCAACTTCGCGGCCTCGATCCCCGGCGCGGTCGCGGCGCTCCTCCGCGGCGAGCTGAACAGCCGGGTCCCGTCCACGATCCTCATCGCCATCGGCGGGTTCGTCCCCTCGCTGACGGGGAGCCTGGCCCGCTTCGGCGCCACCGAGGCGTTCTTCCTCGGCGAGCTCCTGGGCGTCGTCTTCCTGTTCGCCGGCTTCCTCGTCTCGATCGAGGTCTTCCGCGAGATCCGGATCCCGTTCACCCGCGTGGTGCTGCACACGCGGCGGGGCGCGGCGTAGTCGGTCGAACCGGCGGCGCGGCGTAGTCGGTCGAACCGGCGGCGCGCCTACGCCCCCTGGAATCGCAGCGTGATGGTGCCGGACTCGTTCAGGAGCTCGAGCGTGTCGCCGGTGATCGAGAAGGTCGCCACCTTCGGGAGGATCGCGAGGTAGGGCGGCTCGACCGGTCCCGCGGCGCCCGTGCAGGCCATCATCGTCGACGTGACCTGACCGATCGAGAGCTTATTGCCGTCGACCGTGTACGACGCGTTGTAGTTGTTGCAGCCGCCGTTCCCCGAGAGCGTGCCGTTCGCGAACGTCGCCGTGACGGTGACCCCGGCCGGCACGGACACGACGCCCCCGGCCGCCCCGACGTACTCGATCAGCTGCCAGGTCGTGCCCTCGAGCGGCAGGCCCGGTCCCGACGGCGACGGCGACGGCGTGGAGCCGCCGCCGCAGGCCGCGACCGCGAGGACCGCTGCCACGAGCAGGGCGACCAGGGGACGGGTGCTGCGCGCGACGGAACCGCGCGAGAGGATGCGATGGTGCATGGATCACTGCTCCAACGTGGGAACCGGTAGCAGCCCATGGGCGGCTGCGGGACCGGCTGATGGGGAGTGTACGGCGAGCTTTCTGCGCCGTGGGCGCCGCTCAGCGGACGGACAGCCGAAACCAGGTCGAGCGGACGTTGCCGGCCGCGTCCCACGTGGTCCAGCGGACCGTGTGGCGCCCCATCCGGAGCCGGTACGCGGGCACCAGGATCGAGCGCGTCGCCCGTGTGCCGCCGAGCGTCCAGGTCCGCAGGCGCCGACCGTCGACCCAGATCTTCAGGGTCCGAAGCGAGCGGTCGTCGGCGACCGTGACCCCGATCGTCCGTCCGTAGCCGGCTCGCACGGCGGCGGTTCCCGTCAGGCGGACGAAGGTCGGCCGCGCGAGGTCGGGCGCGGGGGTCGGGACAGGCGTCGGCGCCGGGGTCGGCGCGGGCGCGATCGCCGGGGCCGGGGTGGGCGTGGGTGTCGGGGTTGGCGCCGGCGTGGGCGCCGGCGTCGGCGTCGGCGTCGGCGTCGGCGTGGGCGTCGGCGTGGGCGTCGGCGTGGGCGCCGGGGTCGCCGCCGGGCCACCGAGGCTGAAGACGCAGGCGTAGTAGCGACGCCCGTTCCCGGCCAGCCAGGAGCCGCAGCCGAATCGGTCGAACGAGTTCAGGATGTTCGCCCGGTGGCCCGAGCTCTGCATGAATCCACGCTGGGCGATCTCGACCGTCTTCGACGTGGCGGTCGTGCCGCGGCACCCGGTCCCGTCGATGGCGCAGCCGTAGGCGTAGGTCTCCGCCTCCGTTCCGTACGTGTTCCAGGCGATGTTCTCGCCGCGCATCGCCCGGTAGCCCAGCACCAGGCTCAGCACGTCGATCACGCTCATGGCGGTGCCGCCGGAGGTCAGGCATCCGGCGACGTCGTGGCTGAAGTAGCCGCGGTCGGCCATATCGGCCGCCCGACCCCGCAGGACGAGCCCTGCGTTCGTGGGGCACGTCCAGGCCTGGTCCCGGGCGAACGAGGCCAGGGTGGGATCGATCGCGAGCGGAGCCTTCCCCAGCGCCTCCCGGTCGAGGTTCGTGAGGCGCATGAGCTCGTCGCCGTACGGGTCGAGCGAGACCGCGCCGGCGCCGGCCGGCGCGGCGACCACGGTGGCGAGGATGGCGATGGCCGCGACCGCGAGAGCGACGAAGCGCCGCGGCCGTGACGAGGTCCGCGACGCGGGAGCAGCAGGGAGCGAGGGGCGGTCGGCGGCCATCACCGCCATGCTGCGTGCCGGGTCCGGGCGGGCCAATCGCCCGACGGTTCGGCGCGCCTCGAACGAACGGGCTGTGCGGTCGCGCACCGGCTAACGGACGCTCCGCGGCCCGGTCGACGGTGCGTGCGGCGCGACGCCTACGGCGTGTCGACGGGAGCGGGCAGCCTGGCCGCCAGGCCCTGGCCCCAGGCGCGGGCGCGCTCGACCTCGCCGGCCACGAGGCGGTCGAACAGCGGGCCGGTCGGGCCGCCGACGAGGAAGCTCTCGGGATCCACGAGGATGCGGAAGCCGGCGCTCCGGAGCTCCTTCGCGGCGCCCTTCGACGCGGCGCCCCAGAGGAGCTCCGGGCCCTTGATCCGCGTGTCGAAGGTGGCGGCCGCGCAACCGGAGCCGCCCTGGATTCCGTCGAGCCACTCGCGGATGCCGATGCCGTGCGAGACCAGCCGGTCGCCCGCGCGCTTCGCCGAGTCGGCCCGCGACTCGGGCTTCGTCATGCCGTGGGCGTGCGTCGGGCCGCCGACGACCAGCAGGCTGACGTCGTCGGGGATCGTGGTCGGGGCGCCTGCGACCTCGATGGCCTGGGCGGGCATCCTGGCCCCGATACCCTCGGCGATCGCCAGGGCGATCGCCCGCGTGTTGCCGAACATGGATTCGTAGACGACGAGCGCGCGCATCCGTGGATCACCCCGGGGCAGGTACCGACAGCGGCCACGATCGCCCTCGCAGGCGGAGCGCCGCCAGAGCCGGGACGACCCGGATTCGGTGCCGGGTGGCCCGCCGTCCGGCGGCGCCGGCCGTCGCGGGTCGTCACGGCCGGGCAGGCCGTCGCGGATGTCGCGGGGCGTACCATCGGGCGGTGATGCAACGGCGAGGCGTGCGCCTGTCGATCCCGATCGTCGCCGGGGTCGCGGCCGTGGCCGTGGCGACCCTGGTGATCGCGGCCCTGGAGGGGTTCCCGGGCGTCCCCAACGCCTCGGCCGTCTACCTCGTCGCCGTCGCGGCGGTCGCGATCGCGGCGGGGACGGGCGGCGCGGTCTTCACGGCGGTCCTCTCGGTCCTGGTCTACGACTTCCTCTTCACCGACCCCCTCCACACGCTCCTCGTCGCGGACGCCGGGGAGTGGCTGAACCTCGTCCTGCTCCTGTTCGTCGCGGTGACCGTCGGCCAGCTCGCGGCGCTGCAGCGGCGGCGGGCGGAGATCGCGGTGGAGCGCGAACGGGAGGCGCGGGCCCTGTTCCAGGTGACCCGCGTGCTCGCCGCCCGCGACTCCACGCAGGCCGTGCTGCCGGCGATCGCCACCGCGATCGCCCGGGAGGGCCGCATGGACCGTGTCTGGATCGCGCTCGGTGCCGACGACGCGACGGAGCGCCCCGTGGCCGACAGCGGGCGAGCGCCCGCCGGCCGCCCCGGGGAACCCGCCGGCCACGGGGGAGATTTCGGCCGGCCGGACCCTCGCGCCGACACGGCGGAGCGGGACCCACGCCGTGCTCCAGCGGCCGGCCGGAGACGCCGCCCCGACGTGGATCCAGGTCCGCGAGCCCGCCACCCCCGCCCAGCCGGGGACGACGGAGCGCCGCTACCGGGTGCGGATGGAGGCGGGCGGCCGCCCCGTCGGATCGATCTGGTGCACGCGGGAGGTCGACGCCGGGCCGCCGGACAGCTCGGCGACCCGTCTCCTCGCCGTCACCGCCGACCAGGTGGCCCAGGCGCTCGCGCACGACCAGCTGGTCGAGGAAGCCCAGCGCGCCGAGATCGCCCGGCAGAGCGACTCGCTGAAGTCGGCCCTGCTGGAATCGGTCTCCCACGACCTGCGGACCCCGCTGGCGTCGATCCGCGCGTACGCCGGGACGCTCATGGATCGCGACGTCCACCTCACCTGGGACGACGCCCGGGCCAGCGCGGCGGCGATCGACCGCGAGGCGCAGCGCCTCAACCGGCTCGTCGCGAACCTGCTGGACCTCGGAAGGATCGAGGGCGGCGCGCTGCGCGCCGCGCACGAGGTGCTGGACCTGGAGGACGTCGTCTCGCTCGCCGTCGCCCAGGTCGAGCCGCGGGCGCAGCGGCGGACCCTCGCCGTCGAGGTGCCCGACCACGCGGCCGTCGTCGCGGACCCCGTGCTCCTCGAGGAGGCGGTGATCAACCTGCTCGAGAACGCCGTGCGCCACACGCCCGACGGCACGACGGTGCGGGTCTCCGCCGCTCCCGTCGATCCGGGGACGGTGCGCCTCACCGTCGAGGACTCGGGGCCGGGCGTGCCCGACGACGCGCTCCCCCATCTCTTCGAGAAGTTCTACCGGCCGCCGCACCGCGGCGGAGCGCGGCGGACCGGGACCGGCATCGGGCTTGCCGTGGTGCGCGGCCTCGTGGAGGCGCTGGGCGGGACGGCGCGGGCCCGGGCCAGCGCGCTGGGCGGCCTGGCGATCGACCTCGACCTGCCGGCGGCGGACGTCGCCGCGGCGCTCCCCGGGGAGCCCCGGTGACCGGGGAGCGCGAGCCGGCCCCGGCGATCCTCCTGGTCGAGGACGACGAGGCGACGCGCACGGCGCTGCGGCGCGATCTCGTGTCGCGCGGCTACCGCGTGGACGACGTGGGTGACGGCGCGAGCGCGATCCGCCGCTGGGAGGCGCGTCGGCCGGACGCGATCCTCCTCGACCTGGGCCTGCCCGACATGGACGGCACGCGCGTCATCCGGCATGTCCGCCGCGAGGCCCAGACACCGATCCTGGTCCTGTCCGCTCGCGACGCCGAGGTGACGAAGGTCGAGGCGCTGGAGCAGGGGGCGGACGACTACGTGACCAAGCCCTTCGGGATCGCCGAGCTGCACGCCCGGCTGCGCGCCGTGCTGCGGCGGGCCGCCGGACCGGCGTCCGACGCCCTCGGCCGTGTCCGCGCCGGCGCCCTCGTCCTCGACGCGGGCCGCCACGCGGTGACGGTTGCCGGTGCCCCCGTCGACCTCACGCCCCGCGAGTTCGAGGTGCTCCGCGTCCTCCTCGCGCACGCGGGCCGGCTCGTCACCCGACGGCGCCTGCTCCGCGCCGTGTGGGGCGAGGCGTACAGCGGCGAGGACCACTACGTCCACGTCTTCGTCAGCCAGGTCCGCCGCAAGCTGGCGGCCGCGGACCCGGACGGGGCCCTGCGCGACCTCATCGTCACCGAGCCGGGGGTCGGCTACCGTGTACGGGCGCTCGACGCCACCCCGGGAACGCCGGAGCAGGGCACGCCCGTCCACGGGAGCCGGGCCGATGACGGCGGTGCAGAATCTTGAGGATTCCATGAGCGACGCGAACGGTGTGGGAGGCGCCACTCCTTGGAGGCAGGACCTAGCATGAAGGCGTGGAACCGTCACGCGTCGTCCGGCTGCCCGTCGACTTCCAGGCGCCCGACCACCTGCTCGGCGACATGATCGCGGCCATCGACCTCGTGGCCTCCGGCGTGGCCCGGCGCGTCGTCCTCGCCGGCCTGCAGGGCGTCGAAGCCGTCGCCGCCCAGGCACTGCTGGTGGCCCAGGCCGAGCACGTCCGGTTCTCGCTCGCGCGGACGAATGCCACCGACATGCCGGCCGTGATCGTCGGGCCGGTCGAGGGATGATCGGGGGTCGCCGGCCGCTCCAGGGCCGCAAGGTCGCCGATCGCCGCGTCCGCGTCGACCGGCCCCACTCGCCGTACTTCCGGTACACGGGCCCGGGGATGCTCACGGCCAAGGCGGCCGCGTCGACGACCCCGGCCGCCGGTCCCGGTGAGGCGATCCGCCGGTTCCTGTTCGGGCGCCGCCTCTCCAACGAGGAGGAGGCGTTCGAGCGCCTCCCGAAGAAGCTCGCGCTGCCCATCTTCAGCTCGGACGCCATCAGCTCCTCGGCCTACGCGACCGAGGAGATCCTGCGCGTCCTGGTCATCGCGGGCGCCGGCGCGCTCCTCGTGTCGATCGAGGTCGCGGTCGCGATCACGGTCCTGCTCGCGGTCGTGTCGATCTCGTACCGCCAGGTCTGCCGGGCCTACCCGTCCGGCGGCGGCGCGTACATCGTCGCGCGCGAGAACCTGGGGCCGATCTTCGGGCTCATCGCCGCGGCGGCGCTGCTCATCGACTACGTCATGACCGTGGCCGTCTCCACCGCGTCCGCGGTGGCCCAGGTGTACTCCGTCATCCCGCAGCTCTACGACGTGCGGATCGAGATCGCCCTCCTCTCGATCACCCTGATCACGGTCGCCAACCTGCGCGGACTTCGCGAGGCCGGGCTCCTGTTCGCGAGCCCGACCTACCTGTTCGTCGGCCTCGCGTTCCTCATGATCGGGCTGGGACTGGGCCGCGTCGCGGCGGGCCTCGGCCCCGTCACGCCGCCGCCGACGGACGTGGTCGACTACGGGACGCAGACGCTGGGCGTCGCCCTCCTCCTGCGCTCCTTCGCCGCGGGATCGGTGGCCCTCACCGGCGTGGAGGCGATCGCCAACGGGGTGCCCGCGTTCAAGCCGCCCGAGGCGAAGAACGCGGCGAACACCATGCTCACGATGGCGATCCTCCTGGGCATCCTGTTCGTCGGGATCACGGTGCTCGCCAACGCGTTCCACATCGTCCCCACCGAGCAGGGGGGCGCGACCGTCGTCGCGATCGTGGCGGCTGCCGTGTTCGGCGCCGACACGCCGCTCTTCCTCACCTTCCAGGCGGCCACGGCGCTGATCCTGTTCCTGGCCGTCAACACGAGCTTCAACGCGTTCCCGCGCCTCGCCGCGATCCTCGCGCAGGACGGCTACATGCCCCGCCAGTTCGCGTTCCGGGGCGACCGGCTCGCCTTCTCGTGGGGCATCGTCGTGCTGGCCACGATCGCCGGCGCCCTCCTGGTGATCTTCCGGGGCGACACGCACGCCCTGATCCCGCTCTACTCGGTCGGCGTCTTCGTCTGCTTCACGCTGTCGCAGACCGGTATGGTCCGCCACTGGTTCGGCGAACGGGAGCGCGGCTGGTGGATGCGCGCCGCCGTCAACGCGGCCGGGGCGGTCCTGACCTTCGTCGTGCTCCTCGTCGTCTCGAGCATGAAGTTCCGCGACGGCGCCTGGCTGGTCCTCGTCCTGATCCCGATCGAGGTCGCGGTCTTCACCTTCATCCACCGGCAGTACGCCCGCTCGCGGGCGCAGGTGGCGCTCCGCCCGGAGCAGGTCGTGGCCGTGCCGCACCGCGTGGAGCGGGTGGTCATCCCGGTCTCCGGCCTGGATCGCGCCGTGGTCCAGGCGGTGAACGTCGGGCGCTCGTTGGCGGACGACGTGCGGGCGGTGCTCGTGTCCGCGGACCCGGACGAGGCACTCCAGGTTCGCGAGGCCTGGGAGCGCCAGGTGCCCGGCGTCCCGCTCGTGGTGGTCGAGAGCCCGTACCGGGCGCTCACCGGCCCGCTGCTGGCCTACCTCGAGGTCCTCGACCAGTCGTGGCCCCCGGACAAGGATGCGCCGATCACGATCGTCGTCCTCCCGGAGTTCGTGCCGCGCCACTGGTGGGAGCGGGTCCTCTACAACCAGTCGAGCGCCGCGCTGCGCCGGGCGCTCCTGGGGCGTCCGGACACGGTTGTCATGAACGTCCCGTACCGGCGCGAGGAGCCGGGGGTTTTCCGGCGGCCGGAGGCACCGGAGGCGCCCGACGGTCCCGAGGAGCGCCCGGGGCCTGGAGCCTGACCGGCGGAGCGCCGCGTTCGCGACGGTCGCCGAGCACCTCGACCGGCGGAGCGCCGGACCCACGACCAGCCGGCGCCCGTCAGGCGTTGGCGACTCGCTCAGGCCTTGGCGGCGTGCTCAGGCCTTGGGGGCGTGCTCCTCCGACAGGAAGCCCGCGTGGCGAGCCACGGCCTCGCCGACCAGGCGGATGATCAGGTCCGCGTCGAGCCCCGCACCGGGGGCGCGCTCCGGCGCGAGGTCGAGCGTCGCGAGGTGGCTCGACCCCGGGCGGAGCACGCCCGCGCCGGCCTCGAGGCGCGTGCCGTACAGGAAGCGCAGGTGCACGGCGCTCTTCGTGACGCCGATCGCGACGACCCAGCGCCACCAGTCGCGGCCGATCGCGTAGGTGAGCATCCGGTACTTGACGGCGGCATCAACCTCCGGGGCGGCCTCGAGGACCAGCCGGTCGAGCTCGCGCACGAGCGGGGCACGAGACGGGTCGATCCCGGCCAGGTACTCCTCGAGCGGCGGGTGGGCGGGCTCCGCGGCGTCGCGGGCGGGCGCCGCGCGTTCGGGGGCGGGTTCCACGCGGTCGCCGGCGGCCTGCTGGCGGGCCTTGTCGGTCGTCATCTGGGGTGCTCCTCGACGCGGGATGCTACCGCAGGTCGTGAGTGCCGCCAACCGGCCGCGCGGCCTCGAGGTCGCCGCCTGGACGGCCGGCTACACCTGGCACGAAGGGCAGACGTAGCAGGCACCGCCGAGGTACTGGATCTTCTCGATCGTGGTGCCGCAGGCGGCACAGGGGCGCCCCGCGGCCGCCTTGTCCATGCGCCGGACGTAGCGGCCCGGGTTGCCGTGCAGGTCGGTCTCGTCGTATCGCCCGCCGAGGTCGATTGCCTCGCCGACCGTGGTCACGATGGCCTCGTGGAGTACCTCGCGCTGGTCGGCGTCGAGGTCAGCCAGCGGGTGGCGCGGGTGGAGCCGGGCACGGAACAGGATGTCCTGCGCGATGGCGTTCCCCAGGCCGGGGATCAGCTGGTCCTGGGTGAGCACGCCCTTGACGCTGCGCTTCTCTCCCGTGAGCTGCTCGTCGATCAGCCCGGAGAGGTAGGCCGGGGTGAACTCTGGATCCACGGGAGTCGGTCGCATCCCGCGCACGTACTGGCGGTCCTGCTCCGTGCCGGCCTCGTGGAGCTCCATCGCTCCCCACATCGCCGTCGTGACGGTCAGGGCCCAGTCGTCGTCGAATTCCAGGGCGAGGTGGGGCGCAGCGGGTCGCGGCGTTCCCGGCGCATGGGCGAGCATCTTCCCGCCGCACTCGCCGAACAGCAGGACGTACCCGGGCTCGAGTGGGATGAAGAGCCAGCGCCCGCGGGCGCTGGCGCGGCCGACCCGCCGGCCCGCGGTCAGCCGGGCGAACTCCTCGGGGCTGCGGTTGTACCAGACGAACTTGTGCGGCCGGTTGCCGAGCGACCCGCTGCGGACCGTGCGGCCGGCGAGCGTCTCGTTCACCTGGGACGCCAGCGTCACGACCTCGGGCAGCTCGAACACGGGATCGCCCGCTCAGTCGATCGCCGGCTGGAAGTCGACCTGGAGGGCGCCGTCCGCATCGCGGAGCTGGAGGCGGCCCTCGCGGATCGACCAGCTCACGGCCCGCTCGAGGGCGGCGAGGAAGGCGGTCTCCTGCTCGCCGACGCCCTGCGGCTCGAGACAGGCCATGCGCGTGGAGGCGAGCGGCCCGATCGAGACGGCCTCGCCGTCGAGGGCGCACGGGCCGAAGAAGCGGTTGCAGCCGCCGGACCCGGTCACCCGGCCGTCGTCGCCGAACATCGCGCTCACCTCGACGCCGGGGAGGGCGCTGACGACG
Source organism: uncultured Chloroflexia bacterium (assembly GCA_963831745.1). Lineage (GTDB taxonomy): Bacteria > Chloroflexota > Limnocylindria > Limnocylindrales > CSP1-4 > CTSoil-043. Next base: position 62,203 of record CAWHRD010000001.1, read on the forward strand.
CCGCCCCGGCCGTTGTTGACGGCGGTCGCGACCCACCGGGTGCCGGCGAGGGCCGGCACCGCTGCCGCGACGAAGTGGAGCAGGGTGTGACCGCCCGCATCGAGGAGCTCGAGCGCGTCGCCGGCGAGCGCCCATGCGGCCGCGCGCGCCAGGGCGGCCGTGAAGGCCCGCTCGACCTCGGCGCGCTCCGGCTCGCAGGCCATCATCGTCATCGCCGCCGGGCCGATCTCGAGGCCGGTGCCGTCGAGCCGGTACGGGGCGTGGTATCGGTTGCAGCCCGTGCTGCCGGCAACGATGTCGTCGGCGAACGTGGCGGTGGCGGTGATCCCGTCGGGGACCGGCCGCGGGGCGACGCCGGAGCCCGCGTACGCGGCCAGCCGCCACTCCGTCCCCTCGAGCGGCACGATCTCGGTCGACATTTGGCGCGCCCTTCGTCCTGCGGGCCGGAGATGCGCCCGCGCGTTTCGATCGTAGCGCGAACGGAGGGCGTGGCGCGGAGGCCGCAGCGCCGCGTTACGCGCCGGCTGCCCCGGGCTCCCCGGCGAGCCAGCCCTCGTAGCGCGACGCGAAGAGCGCCGGGACGCCGCCGGTCGCCAGGAAGACGATCGCCCGGGCGTCGAGCCGAGCGAGCCCCGGCTGCTCCCCGCTGTCGGCCGCCGCCATCGCGAGCAGACCGGCGAGCGCCTTGCCCGAGTAGACCGGGTCGACCAGGAGCCCCTCGGTTCGCGCGGCGAGGCGGATGGCGCGCAGGCACGCCTCGGTGGGTGCACCGTAGCCGTCGCCAACCTGGTCGCCCACGAGCTGGGGCGCGCCCGTCGGTGCCGGAAGCTGTGCCACCTCGGCGACCTCCGCCGTGAGCCGCCGGACGACGGCCTCCGTATCGGCGATGGCACCCACGTCGACCCCGACGACCCGGTCGTGGCCGAGCCGCGCCGCCAGGCCGGCGTGCGTTCCGCCGGAACCCGTTGCCGTGACGACGAGCACATCCTCGTGGCCGAGCGCGGCGACGATCTCCTCGGCGGCGGTGACGTACGCGCTGGCCCCGAGCGGCGAGGAGCCGCCGATCGGGATGACGTAGGGTCGGCGGCCGGCTGCGCGGAGCTCGTTCGCGATCTCCTCGACGGCCTCGTTGAGGTCGTCCATCGGGATCCGCCCCAGGAATTGACGCTCGGCGCCGAAGACGAGGTCGAGCATCTGGTTGGCCTCCACGCGCGGCGGCGGGTCGCTGTTGAAGGCGAGGACGCACTCGAGCCCGGCACGGGCCGCGGCGGCGGCCGTCGAGCGAGCGTGGTTGCTCTGCGGCCCGCCGGCCGTGACGAGGACGTCGCAGTCGGCGCGCAGCGCCTCGTCGAGCAGCAGCTCGAGCTTGCGGGCCTTGTTGCCGCCCGTCGCGAGGCCGGTGCAGTCGTCGCGCTTGATCCACAAGCGGCCGGGCGGCAGCCCGATCGCCGCGCCGAGGCGATCGGCCCGCTCGAGCGGGGTCGGCAGGTGGGCGAGCGCGAAACGGGTCACGGCCGAGATCCTCCGGTGATTGGGCGTCGATCCTACGGCTCGACGGACCTTGGTACACTCTCGGTCACGCCGACATAGCTCAGCGGTAGAGCAGCTGTTTCGTAAACAGCAGGTCCTCGGTTCAAATCCGAGTGTCGGCTCCAGTGATCACGATCGGAAGCCAGCCGCGAGGCTGGCTTCCTGCGTGTCCAGGTGCGGGGGGCTCATGGTGGCGCGGATGGGCAGTGCGCCCGTGGTATCCTTACATTGGTGGTGTTGTAAGGAGCACGAACCATGGAAGTCTCGGCACGGCTCAGCTCCAAGGGCCAGCTCACAGTCCCACGGGCGGTCCGCGAGGCGCTGTCGCTCGAAGAGGGAGACCGACTCGTCTTCCGCGTGGAAGGCGATCACGCAGTGCTCGCACGGACCCCGGACCTCCTCTCCCTCGCGGGATCGGTGAGCGTGCCGGCCGCAAAACGCGGTACGGCCTGGACGGAGGTCCTGCGCCAGACGCGGCGGGCCCGGGCCGCCGAGCGCCGGTGACGGCGTTCATCGACACCAACGTCCTGATCCGACACCTCACCGGTGATCCGCCGGAGCTGGCCGCGCGGGCGACGCGATACCTCGCCGACGCCGACGAGCTGCTGCTGCCGGACCTCATCCTCGCCGAAGTCGCCTACGTCCTAGAGTCGTTCTACGAGACGCCTCGGGCGCAGGTGGCGACGACGCTCCGCGCCGTGTTGGCCTTCCCCTCGATCCGGGTGCTCGACGCCGACCTGCTCCAGCGGACGGTGGAGGTCTACGAGGTCCACCGGCTCGACTTCGCCGACGCCTACCTGGTCGCGAGCGCGGAGCGAACCGGGATCGGCGTCATCGCGTCGTTTGACCATAGCCTCGATCGGGTCACGACGGTCCGCCGCGAGGAGCCGGCCTGAGTCACGCGAAGACGGTCGCACCGCAGCGCCTCGTGGCCGGTTGCCCCCGGTTCACTCCCCAACCGAATTGCCCCAAGCACGGCTGAGCGTGCGAAACCCGGTCGAGAGGCCGAGTATCGTCTGTGCCGGGAGCGCTGGTAGGCTTCCGGGCATGGCCCGGCCCGAGCCGCGCGACATCCACTGGTTCGAGTCCCCCGCCGGCCTGCGCGCCTGGCTCGAGGCGAGCCACGCGACGGCGCCGGACCTGTGGGTTGGCCTCCGTCCCAAGGCGGCGGGCCTGCCGACGATCACCTGGCACGACCTGGTGGACGAGGTGCTCTGCTACGGCTGGATCGACGGCGTGCGGATGCCGGCCGACGGCGGATCCTGCACTCGCATCACGCCGCGGCGCGACGGGAGCATCTGGAGCGCCCGCAACGTCGGTCGCGTGGAGGCGCTGCGCGCGGAGGGCCGCATGCGACCCGCGGGCCTGGCCGCGTTCGCGCGGCGCCGTGACGACCGCACGGCGGTCTACTCGTTCGAGCGGGAGGCGAGCCTGGACGAGGGTGGCCTCGGTGCGATGCGGGCTCGCGATGGCGCGTCTGCGTTCTGGGAGGCGCAGCCGCGAGGTTATCGGCGGGCGGCTGCCCACTGGATCGGGAGCGCAAAGCGCGAGGACACCCGCGCGAAGCGTCTCGCGGCGCTGGTCGACGGTTGCGCGGCGCGCATCCGCCTCGTCGAGCTGACGGGCAGGGCCAGGGCACGGAAAGGGTAGCCGTCGCTCTGTCGCCGCCGCACAGCCACCGCTCGGGCCGCTGAGCCAGGTTGAATGCGCCCCCGATCCCCCAGCCGAGCCACTCCGCCCTCGCACGAGTTGAGCGTGAGCGATGGCCTGGCCGCGGGAGCGACCGCGACCCCCATCCCAGCCTCCCGACTCCGCGCCGCGCTCGGCTCACGTGCGAGTCCGAGCCGGCTTGCGGACCGCGTCGGACGCCCCTACGATGCGGGACCTGCCCAACCTGCGCCCCGGTCGGACCGTGGCGCCCGCGTCCCGGGGGAAGCGCACGTGCCCGACGCACTCGCCGCTGAGGACATCGCCCGCGTCCTCGCGATCGCCGCGCCGTCCGAGGGCATCGCGGCCTGGACGGTCACGCCCGACGCGTATCCGGTGCTCACGCCCTCGACGGAGGCGCTCGACCGGGTCGTCGCCAGCGCGACCGGCGGGCGCGAGGTCCGCGTCTTCGTCAAGACGATCCGCTCGATGCGCCACTGGCCGATGATCGGGATGCTCTCGCCGGCAGACCGCCAGGCCGCGATCGAGCGGTTCCCGTGGCGGACCGAGGCGGACGTCTATGCCTCGTCGCTCGTCCGCGGCCTCCCGGACGGCCTCCGCACTCCCCGGATCTTCGCGATCGACGATCTCGGCGACGACCGCATCCGGATCTGGATGGAGGACCTCCCCGAGCCGGCGGCAACGTGGGACTTGGCCCGCTACGCCGATGCCGCCCGGCGACTCGGCCGGCTCGCCGGGCGGACCCACCGCGACGGGCTTCCGGCCGACGCACCGCCGCTGTTCGGCGGCCTCCGGATGCTTTGGGCGATGCGGATCACGAACACCCTGGTCCCCGTCCTCCAGGACGACGCGACCTGGCGCCATCCGCTGATGGTCGGAGTCGAGGGATCCGATCCGGCGCTTCGCGACGACCTGCTCGCCCTGGCCGACCAAGCGCCCTCGATCATCGACGCGCTGGACCGGCTCCCGCGCGGGCTCGCCCACGGCGACGCCTGCCCCCAGAACCTCCTCCCCGACCCCGACCGCCGTGGCGCCTTCGTCGCGATCGACTGGGGCTTCGCGAACCTCGCCCCGCTCGGTTCGGACCTCGTCCAGCTCCTGGCGGGGCGGGCCGACAGCGGCGACCTCGACGCCGACGACCTGCCGCCAATCCAGGAGGCGATCCTGGCCGCCTACCTCGACGGCCTCCGGGACGAAGGGGTCGACGCGAGCGCCGTCACAATCCGCCAGGCCTTCCTCGGCGGCCTCGTCGTCGGGAAGGCGTTCTCCGCGCTCCCGCTGGAGCGCCTGGGCGGGCCGGTCGACGACCGGACCAAGGCGTTCTTCCTGGCGCGGGCGCGCTACGCCCGCTACCTGCTCGACCTGCGTCCCGCGCTGGCCATCGACGGCTGATCGGTCGAGTCACCCCCCGGTTCACCCCGCGACAAGCCCCCCAACCTGGCGGGCGATCCGCCGGGGCTCGCGCGGGTCACGGCGCGGGCGCGACGCCGAGGTCCCGGTCCTCCATCTCCCACGCGTGGTCCATGACGTGGTGGGCGGTGCGGCGCACGAGGAACTGGATCGGCCAGGTCCGCGCCGGCTTGCCCTCGGCGTTGTAGGCGCGGATGGCATCCAGGTACGACTGCCGATGCGCCGCGAGGCCGTCCGGGGTGAGGACGATCTCGAGCGGCGTGCGGACCTCGACCTTGCGGGACCACTGGTCGGGTTCGTTGAGGTACACGTGACGGATGATCTGGTCGCGACTGCGCCCAGGGCTGCGAGGTCCGGGGCGGAGCTCGGGGGAGACGCGTGCTCCGGCGTCGTCGAAGTAGGCCCAGCAGGCGCGCAGGAGGTCGAGCCGCCGTTCCAGGTCGGCCGGTGACAGCACCTCACCCTCGATCTGCGACGGCACGTGCGCGAAGCCCCAGAAATCGGTCGAGCTCGATCCGGGCACGCGCTCGACCACGACCACCTCCCGCGCCCGCGCGAAGGCGCTCGCCATGCCGGCCCGCTCGGCCACGCCCGCGTAGCGCGGGAGGTAGGAGGTCAGCCGATCGAGCGCGGCGTCCTCCGACGTCCCCCAGCGATCGAGGCCGGGCCAGTCCAGCGCGCCCGCGACCACCCGGCGCTTCTTGCCGATCTCGAGGATCACCCGCAGCGTGTCGGCCATGTGCTGCTCCTACGTCAGGCGCCACGACGAGCGGTGCCCGCCCGACCGCCGGTCGGCCGCCAGCCTACAGGGCCGGGTCGCCGGTCGGCGCGCTCCACGACGATCGGGTCCCGCCGTTCAGGCGCCCCAGCGGACCAGGATGGGACCCCGGAGGCCGGGCAGCGGCAGGGACGCCGCCTCCGCCTCGACCGCGTGGCGCTCCATCGCCGAGAGGGGTCGCCATGCCTGGATCGCCAGCTCCTGCTGCGCCCGTCGCCACGTCCCGACGAGCTCGCCGCCCACCAGGACGCCGCCCGGCCAGACGCGCGGGGTCCAGAGCGCGCGGCGATGGTCGGCCTCGGGCACCAGCAGCTCGCGGTCGGCTCCCTGGAGGAGGATGTATGCGTCGCCGCTCGGGAGGAGCCGCGCTGCCGCCGCGGGACCACCTCGGGCGAGGAGCGCCGGCTCGTCGCGGCCGAGGATCCACGCGTCGCCGACCGGGGTTCGAACGGGAGTCAACGAGCCGCCGAGCGCCTCGAACGCGAGGCGGCCGCCCGCCGGCGCGATCCCGGCCCACGTGGCGAACGCCGCGGGCGTCGTGGGACCGAAGACGTGCACGTACCGGCGCGCCAGCTCGAGGCGGGCCTCCCGCGGATCGACGTCGGGCGCCGGCACGGTCCAGACGATCGGCTGTCGCGCGCCGTCCCAGCGGATCAGGATCCTGCCGGTCGGTGCGGCATACCTCAGCCGGTTGGGGTGCTCGCCGAGCCCGCGTCCCGCCTCGCCGTAGGTCATGCTCCGGCCGCCGAGGAAGGCGTCCAGGCGCGCGGCGAGCTCCTCGGCGCGACGCCGGCCGCGGGCGTCGTCCGGGAACCGCCCGAGCGAGAAGACCGCGTGGTCGGGTGCCGCGACGACGTACGCGCTGAACCGTGGCCCCCACAGCTGCACGAGCGACGGGTCCTCCAGGGTCGACGGTCCGGTGCCCTCGACCCGCGCATGGATGGACAGGAGCGCGGCGCGGGGCATGCTGTCCTGGAGGCCGGCCCAGGCGGCCTGCCGAAGGGAGCTCGGGCCGGGCGGGAGCCGCTCGTCGAGCGCGCCGACGGTCCGCCGGTAGGCCAGGACCTGCTCCCGCGTGAGGTCGAGCCGCGGCCCTGCGCCGAGCGCGGACGTCATGCGCCAGGCGGCTCCCCGCTCGCCCGGTGAGCCTCCACCCATCCGACGGCCTCGTCGTGGGCCCGCTGCAGCGTGGCGCCGACGCGCTCGGTGCCCCGGTAGACGTTCTCGGGCCCGATGACCGTGGAGATGCCGGTCACCGCGAGCTGCTCGTCGATCCGCTCGTTCGTGGATACGACGACGAGCTTGCTGTCGACCGACCCCAGGCTCTGGGCGTACCGGAGCAGCACGTCCATGAACGTGGTCCCCAGGTCGCTCCGGCCGCGCAGCCGCAGGATGACCACCGAGTTCCGCGAGTCGTCCGTCACGGCCGGGAGCGCCGACTCGAACACGGGAGCCGCCGCGAAGAACAGGCTGCCGTACGGCTGGAGGACGACCACCTCGTTGGCCTCGAGCGCCGCCGGCGGGTCGGCCTCGACGGGGTGTCCGCTCGCGTCGAGCGACCAGCTCTTGAGGGTCATCTGGTTCGACTGCCGCACGGTGTGGAGGACGACCGACAGGCCCACGCCGATGAGCACCGCATACTGCAGCGGGACGATCATCGTGAGCACGAAGGTCACCAGCAGGACGGCCTTCTGCACGAGCCCCGTCCGCCAGACCGAGATCAGGTCGGGAGGCTTGATCGTGCGGAACCCGATGAGCATGAGCAGGCCGGCGAGGGCGGGCATGGCAACGTACCCGACGAGCCCCCCGAAGGCGACGATCACCACCGCCATCACCAGGCCCGCGATCACGAGAGCCTGGCGGGACCGGGCACCGGCCGCCTTGTTCAGCGCCGACGCCGAGACCGACCCGCCGACCGGCATCCCCTGCAGGATCCCGGCGGCCACGTTCGCCGCTCCCTGCCCGGTGAAATCCCGGGAGACGTCCGGGTAGCTGCCGTCCGGGTTGGGGTAGTTGGCGGAGATGCTCGCCCCCTGGACAAGCCCGACGAACGCCAGCGACAGCGCCGGCACGATGAGCGACGGGACGAGGGTGACCACCGGGAGCTCCGGCCGCGGCAGCGAGCCCAGGACGACGCCGAGGTCGTTCAAGGTCGCCACCCCCCAGCCGAGCGCGGCCGCGGCGGCCGAGGTGGCGATCACCGCCACGACGAGCCCGAGCGCGCCGAGTCGGGTCCGCTCCAGCAGGATGATCAGCGCGATCGTGGACGCCCCGATCGCCAGCGTCGGCAGGTCCAGCTGGCCCGGGCTGGTGAACGTGTCGAGGGCGCGGGCGATCCGGTTGGCGCCCTGCGCGTCGTAGCCGGTGAAGTTGGCCAGCTGGCCGAGGATGATGTTGACGCCGACCGCGTTGATGAACCCGACCATGACGGCGTTCGACACGAAGCGCAGGACCGACCCGAGCTTCAGGAGGCCGGCGGCGAGCATGACCACGCCCGTGAGGACCGAGAGGGTGAGGAGGGCGGCCTGGGAGTCGGCGGCGTCGTGCACCGCCGGGACGTCCGCCACGATCATGGCCATGGCGCCGGTGCCCTGGATCGCCATGAACGAGGAGCTCGTGACGAGTGCCCCCGCGACCGTGCCGACCATGTAGGCGTACAGGCCGGAGAGGGGGCTCACGCCGGCCAGCAGCCCCGTGGCGAGGCCGTCGGGCACGCTCTGCACGCCGAGCACGAGGCCCGCCACGGCGTCCTCGCGCAGGGTGTCCTTCCGGATCGGGAAGCGACGGTCCAACCCATGTCCCTCGGCTGCGTTGACGTTCAGCATCGCAGATGGCGGCCCGCACGTGGCTCCGCGGTGCGAGTGGCCCCCGCGCACCGAAGCCGCGCGTGCGTAGGATGTCCTTACGTTCCTGGTCGCGGCGCGAGCCATCCGGACGCCAGGACCCCAAGGAGCACCACTGTGACGTCTCCCAAGCCTGCCTCCGCGCTGACCGCCCGGGTCAACGCCGCGATCCACGCGACCCTCCCGTTCTCCGACGGCACCGACTTCGAGAACGCCCGGCGCGGACTGATCGTCGAGGCGTCCGGGCAGATCGCAGCCGATGCCGGCCACGTCGCCTGGGACTTCGACCGCTGGAGGTTCCTCGACGGCGAGGCGCCGGCGTCGGTCAACCCGAGCCTCTGGCGGCAGGGACAGCTCAACGCGATCGCCGGCATCTTCGAGGTCACCGAGGGCATCTACCAGGCGCGCGGCTTCGACCTGGCCGTCATGAGCTTCCTGCGCACCGACACCGGCTGGATCGTCGTGGACCCGCTGGTCACCGCGGAGCCGGCGCGCGCCGCGCTGGCGATGGTTCGCGAGCACGTCGCCGACCTGCCCGTCGTGGCGGTCATCTACACCCACAGCCACGCCGACCACTTCGGCGGTGTCCGCGGGGTCGTCTCCGAGGAGGACGTGGCGGCGGGTCGGGTCCGCATCATCGCCCCCGTCGACTTCCTCGAGGAGGCCGTCAGCGAGAACATCCTGCTCGGCAACGTCATGTCCCGGCGGGCGTCGTACATGTACGGCAATCTCACGGGCTGGGCTCCCGATCGCGGCGTGGGAGCCGGCCTGGCACAGCTGACCTCGTCGGGAGCGTTCACGCTGCTGCCGCCGACGGACATCATCTCGGAGACCGGGCAGGAGCTGACGATCGACGGGCTGCGGATCGTCTTCCAGCACACGCCCGGCGCCGAGGCCCCCGCCGAGCTCTGCTTCTACCTGCCGGAACGCCGCGCCCTGTGCATGGCCGAGATCGCGTCGCACGTGCTCCACAACGTCTACACGCTCCGCGGGGCCAAGATCCGCGACGCGCTCGCCTGGTCGCGCTACATCAACGAGGCGATCCACCTCTTCGGCCGCGAGGTCGACGTCGAGTTCGGGTCGCACCACTGGCCCACGTGGGGCAATGCCGAGGTCATCCGCTTCCTCAAGGGCCAGCGCGACCTCTACCGCTACATCCACGACGAGACGCTCCGCCTGGCGAACCACGGGTTCGGCCCGGCCGAGATCGCCGAGATGGTCGGGCTCCCGGCAGGCATCGGCCAGGGCTTCGCCAACCGCGGCTACTACGGCTCGGTCAGCCACAACGTGAAGGCGGTCTACACCTACTACCTCGGCTTCTTCGACGGGAACCCGGCCACGCTGCACCAGCTGCCGCCCGTGGAAGGCGCCCGGAAGGCGGTCGAGTACATGGGCGGCGCCGACGCGGTCCTCGCGAAGGCCCGCGCCGACTTCGAGAAGGGCGAGTACCGCTGGGTCGCCCAGGCCGTCAACTACGTCGTGTTCGCCGACCCGTCCCACGCCGCCGCGCGCGAGCTCCAGGCGGACGCCCTCGAGCAGCTGGGATACCAGGCCGAGAACGGCACCTGGCGCAACTTCTACCTCTCGGCCGCCCGGGAGCTCCGCGACGGGGTCGTCGTGATGCCGACGCCGAGCACCGCCACGCCGGATGCCGTGAAGGCCATGTCGGTCGAGATGTTCCTCCAGTACCTCGCCGTGCGGCTCAACGGGCCGAAGGCTGCCGACCGGGCCTACGCCTTCGACCTGCGGCTCACCGACACGGGCGAGCGCTACCTCCTCGAGGTCGAGAACGGGGTCCTCAACTTCACGAAGGGCGCTGTCGCCGAATTGCCGACGGCGGCACTCACCCTCGACCGGGCCGCGATCGACGCGCTCGCCCTCGGCCAGGCCACGTTCGCCGACCTCGTCGCCGGCGGCTCGATCGTCGTCGAGGGCGACACGGCCGCCCTCGTGGACTTCTTCGGCCTCCTCGACACCTTCGAGTTCTGGTTCGACATCGTCACGCCCTGACGGGAAGCAGCGCGGGCACGCTCAGCCGGCGCGTTCTCCCGGCTTCCCGTCCAGGGCCGGGCTCTCCAGGCTCCCGCGCCGGTAGACGGCGAGGGGAGCCACCTCGGTCGCCTCGGGCATCCCGGGGCGGACGGCTGACGCCCGCTCGAACCACGACGCATAGCGGCGCGCTCCCCACGCGGCCGTGGCCCCGTGGGCGACGACGCTCAGGGCCACCGTCAGGAGCGCGACGTCGCTAATCTCCGACGCCGCGGGCACGGCCCGGGCGACGATGACCCCGGCGAAGACCACCGTCGCCAGGCCGCGCGGTCCGAACCATCCGACATACAGCACGGTGGCCCGGGAGAAGCCCGAGCGCGCCATCGCGACCGCGACGGGAAGCATCCGCACGACCGTGAGGCTGAGGACCGCGTAGAGCAGGGCCTGGGGCGTGATCCGCCCCAGGACGGGGCCCAGGAGCGCGGTGCCGAGAAGCAGGAACGCGACCGCCACCAGCGCCTGGGCGAGCCCCTCCGGGAGCCCGAAGATCTCGTGCGTGGCAACCGGGCGCACCAGCATGCCGGCCGCGATCCCGGCGATCCAGACCGCGAGGAAGCCGCTCGCCTCGACCCGGTCGGCGACCACGAACGTGGAGACCGCGATCGCGACGAGGGCGATCGACTGCCAGGCGGGCGTGGCGAGCCCCCGCCGCACCGCCTCCCGCAGCAGCCATCCGCCTGCGATCCCGGCGACGAGCCCCGTCCCGACCGATCCCACCAGCCCGGCCACGAGCGTCTGGGCGGCCCGCACGTCGCTGGCGGCGCCGGTCGCCACGAACCCGACGGCGACGAAGATCGAGATGAGCGGCAGCGCCAGCCCGTCGTTCGCGCCGCTCTCGACGTTGAGCGCGTTCCGGACGACGGCCGGCACCCTCGGGTTGCCGACGACAGCCTGCCCGACCGCGGCGTCGGTGGGGGCGAGCATCGTCGCGAGGAGCGCGGCCTGCCAAAGAGCGGCAGCGGGCCAGAGCGCGACGGCGGCGAGGGTGCCGGCCAGGATCGCGAGGGGCATGCCGATCGCGAGCAGGCGTCCGGCGAGCATCGCCTCGCGCCGGAACCGGCGCGGGTCGAGGAGGCAGGCGTCGGCGAAGAGCACCATCCCGAGGGCCGCCTCGAGGAGCCGGATCAGCAGCTCGTCGCCGGGTGCCAGGTGCACGAGACCGAGAACCGGCCCCGCCAGGAGCCCGAGCCCGGTGAAGAAGATGGGCGCGGTGACGACGGTCGAGGCCAGGCGTGCCGAGACGAGCGCGTAGCCGAGCCCTGCCAGCGCCAGGAAGAGCAGCGGCGGGATCACGACGGGGGCCGGCCTCGGCGATGTCACGGCCGTCGCCGCGCGGCGATCCGCGCACGGAGGCCGAGGACACCATGGTACCGAGCGCGATGGGGCGCGAGCCCCTCCCTCCTGCATCGATCGGGCCTCGCGATCCCGACCCGGACGAGGCCGAGGCGGCCTACCATCAGCACCCACGGGCGACCACCCCGGCCCGCCCGCTGCCCGCCACCCGGTACGCCGAGTCTCCACGACGTTGGACACCGCAGGCCCGCTGCTCGAGACCAAGCTCCACGTCCCGCGGCTGCGACGCGGCCTGGTGGCACGCCCGAGACTGAGCGAGCGCCTGGGCCGTGGGGCCGAGTCGAAGCTGACGCTCGTCTCCGCGCCGGCGGGCTTCGGCAAGACGACGCTCCTGGCCGAGTGGCTGGCAGACGCCCCGGCCGAGGGATCGGTCACATCCTGGCTCTCCCTCGACGAGGGCGACAACCATCCCGTCCTGTTCTGGACGCGCCTGATCGCGGCGCTGCAGACGGTGGCGCCCGGCGTGGGCGCCCCGGCGCGTTCGCTCCTCGAGGCGCCCGATCCGTCCGTCGAGGCCGCGCTCGCCTCGCTGCTCAACGAGCTCACCGCGCTGCCGAGCGACGTGGTGCTGGTGCTCGACGACTACCACGCCGTCGATGCGCCCGAGATCCAGGCCGGGATGACCTTCCTCCTGCAGCACCTGCCGACCCAGCTGCACCTGGTGATCGCCACCCGCGCCGACCCGGCACTGCCACTGGCGGGCCTGCGGGCGCGCGGCGAGCTCGTCGAGATCCGCGCCGCCGACCTCCGCTTCAACCCCGACGAGGCCACGGCGTACTTCAACGCCGCCCTGGGGCTGGCGCTGACGGACGGAGACGTCGCCACCCTCGAACGCCGAACCGAAGGCTGGATCGCCGCCCTCCAGCTGGCAGGGCTCTCGATGCAGGGGCGCGAGGACGTCGCGGGCTTCATCGCGGGCTTTGCCGGCGACGACCGCTACATCGTCGACTACCTGGTCGAGGAGGTCCTGCACCGGCAACCCGAACGGGTCCGGAGCTTCCTGCTGGAGACGTCGATCCTCCGCCGCATGACGGGCCCGTTGTGCGACGCGGTCACCGGCCGGGATGGCGGCAGGGCCATGCTCGAGGCGCTCGAGCGGGGCAACCTGTTCCTGGTCCCGCTCGACGACCGGCGCCGGTGGTACCGCTACCACCACCTGTTCGCCGACGTGCTTGGGGCGCGCCTGCTCGACGAGCGACCCGAGCAGGCCCCCGAGCTGCACCGACGGGCCTGCGAATGGTACGAGGCGCACGGCGACCGAGCCGAGGCGATCCGCCACGCGATCGCGGGCGGGGACGTGGCGCGGGCGGCCGACCTCGTGGAGCTGGCGATCCCGGCGACGACCCGGCAACGACAGGAGGCCGCGCTGCGCCAGTGGCTCGAGGCGCTCCCCGACGAGCTGCTGCGGGTCCGGCCCGTGCTGAGCAACGCGTACGCCGGGTCGCTCCTCGTCAGGGGCGAGGTCGACGGCGTCGAGGAACGGCTTCGAGATGCCGAGCGGTGGCTCGGTCTGCTTGACGAGGCCGGTGGTGGGACCGCCGGCCGAGCAGGCGCGATGGTCGTCGTCGACGAGGCGGCGTTCCGCGCGTTGCCGGGCTCGATCGCCGTGCACCGGGCCGGCCAGGCCCTGATCCTCGGCGACGTCGCCGGCACGGCGGCCCATGCGCGGCGGGCGCTCGACCTCGTCGGCGAGGACGACCACCTCAGCCGGGGAGGCGCCGCCGGGCTGCTGGCGCTCACCTCCTGGACGAGCGGGAATCTCGAGGCAGCCTGCCGGTGGTACGCCGAAGGCATGGCGAGCCTGGAGAAGGCCGGGCACCTCTCGGACGTCATCGGGTGCGCGCTCGCCCTGGCCGACATCCGGCTGGCGCAGGGTCGCCTGGGCGAGGCGCTGCGCGTCCTCGAGCGGGGACTGGCGCTCGCCACCGGGCAGGGTGGGCGTGTGCTGCGGGGCGCGGCCGACATGCACGTCGGGATCAGCACCATCCTCCGCGAGCAGGACCACCTCGAGGGCGCCCGGCAGCACCTGCTGCAGGTCGGGGAGCTGGGCGATGAGAACGGCCTGCCGCAGAACCGCTATCGGTCGCGCGTCGCCATGGCCGCGATCCGGCAGGCCGAGGGCGACCTGGACGGGGCGCTCGAGCTCCTGGCAGAGGCCGAGCGCCTCTATGTCGGCGACTTCTCCCCGGACGTGCGCCCGGTCCGTGCCCTGAAGGCGCGCGTGCTGATCGCCCAGGGGAGGCTGGCGGAGGCGTCCGACTGGGCGCGCGACCGCGGCCTCTCCGCGGCCGACGAGCTCGGCTACGTCCACGAGCTCGAGCACGTCACCCTGGCCCGGTTGCTCCTGGCCCAGGGAGGACACGACCGTTCCGGACCCGCGGCCAGGGAGGCGACGGAGCTCCTGGAGCGCCTGCTGGCGGCCGCCGAGGAGGGTGGTCGAAGCGGGAGCGTCATCGAGATCCTGGTCCTGCTGACCCTCGCCCGTCACGCCCGCGACGACGAGGCGGGTGCGCTCGCGTCGCTGCAGCGGGCCGTGGCGATGGCCGAGTCGGAGGGCTACGTCCGCGTCGTCGTCGACGAGGGGCCGCCGATCGCGGCGCTCCTGAAGCTGGCGGCGAAGCAGCGGAACGCTCCGGGGTACGTGCGCCGACTCTTGGCCTCCGCCGTCACGGCCGAGGGTCACGCGCCCGTCGAGCAGCCACTCATCGAGCCGCTCAGCGAACGGGAGCTCGACGTGCTGCGCCTGCTGGAGAGCGATCTGGCCGGCCCGGACATCGCGCGCGAGCTCACGGTGTCGCTGGCCACCGTGCGGACGCACACCAGCAGCATCTACGCGAAGCTCGGCGTGAACAGCCGGAGGGCGGCCGTCCGCCGCGCCGCCGAGCTCGGCCTGCTCTCGCGCGCCCGGGACCGCCGACCCACCGAGTAGGCATTCCCGCACGGCAGACAGAGTGCGCGGCCGCGGTCCACGGAGCCCGCAGCCGCGAGCCGACCGAGCCACGGCCCGCGCCCGCCTTGGCGAAGAACCATCACCTCGCTCATCACCTGTGCTGATGCGCGCTCATCACATCCGCTTCCACGCTGCGCCGCGTGATCCAGGTCGGACCTGCCGGCCGGATCTAGGCGGCAACACGCATGAGGAGCGAGATGACCGAACGACACACCTCGCAGGGCGATCGCCCCGAGGCCCGACGCTACGAGATCCGGCTCACCGGGCATCTCGACGCGCACTGGGCCGCCTGGTTCGACGGGCTCGCCGTCTGCCGCCAGGGCGACGGGACCACGGTCATCCGCGGTTCGGTCGTCGACCAGGCGGCGCTCCACGGGCTGCTCCAGCGCATCCGGGACCTGGGCCTGCCCCTCGTCTCGGTCACGCGCGTCGATCCCGCCGAGCCCGACGTGCCGCCCACCAACCCTCGCTAGCTCAGCGACCCAGCGAACGGAGACCGACATGACTCGTACCCAGCATCCCACTGCAACGAAAGGGAATTCCGGCATGACCTCTTCGCGAAAGACCGCGCTCGCCGTGGGCGTGCTGTTCATCCTCACCTTCATCACGTCGATCGCAGGAGTGATGGCCTACGGATCCATCCTGAGCGATCCCGCCTACATCCTCGGCCGCGGCCCCGACACCCGCGTGTTCGTGGGGGCGTTCCTCGAGCTGCTGCTCATCATCACCAACATCGGCTGCGCCGTCGTCCTGTTCCCGCTGCTCAAGCGCCAGAACGAGGGCCTCGCCCTCGGCTACGTCACGGCCCGTCTCGTCGAGTGCGGCTTCATCGCCGTCGGCATCCTCAGCCTCCTGACGGTCGCGACCCTGCGGCAGGAAACGGCGAGCGCGAATGCGATCTCGCTCGTCCCGATCGGCAAGTCGCTCGTCGCGATGCACAGCTGGACGTTCCTGCTCGGCCCCGGCTTCGCCGACGGCATCGGGACGGGGATGATCCTGGGCTGGCTGATGTACCGCTCCGGCCTCGTGGGACGCCGCATGGCGCTGGTCGGCGTCGTCGGTGGCGCGATGCTCGCCACCTCCGGGGTCGCCGTGCTCCTGGGCCTCATCCCGCAGGGCGGCGCGGTGCAGGGCATCGCGACCATCCCGGAGGTCATCTGGGAGGCGTTCCTGGGCCTGTACCTGCTCTTCAAGGGGTTCAAGCCGGCGGCCGTGGCCGCGCTGGGTTTCGACTCGAGCGACACGGTCGAGTCGGCGCCGGCACTGCCCGCACGGCCCGTGATCGCCACGACGGCGGGCGCGGCATGACCGCCGTCCGCGAGCAGGCACCTCCGACCCGGCCGCGCGTGTTCGTCCGGACCGCCTGGGTGCTGCACCGTGCGCTGTATCGGCTCACCGGTGGGCGGTTCGGCCTCTCGCGGCCGAAGGCCGGCGGTCGGTTCGGGATGCTGCGCCTCACGACGCTCGGGCGGCGCTCGGGCCAGCCCCGGGTCGTCATCGTCGGGTACTACGAGGACGGCCCGAACCTGGTGACGCTGGCCATGAACGGCTGGGCCGACGCCGAGCCGGCGTGGTGGCTGAACCTCCAGACGCAGCCCGACACGACGGTCGAGCTGAAGGACGGTCCGCGTGCCGTCCGGGCCCGTGCCGCGGCGGGCGCGGAGCGCGAGCGGCTGTGGGCCAGGTTCCGCGACTTCCCCGGCTGGGGCGACGACCTCGACGCCCTCGCCGCGCGCCGATCGACGGAGCGGGCGGTGGTCGTGCTCGAGCCTCGCCCCGCGGGGGTCAGCGGTTAGCCATGACGACGATCGCACGAACCCGATCGGTGGGTCGCCTTCGGCCTCCCCGGCTCCGACCCCGGCACCTCTGGCTCGTCCCGGGGCTCGGCATCGCGCTCTTCGCCAACGCGCAGGCCTCGACCCTTCATGTCGGGCTCGTCCCGCTTTTGGTGTTCGGGATCGTGCCCCACCTCACGGTGCTGCTGGGGATCGGTCAGCCGCATGCGCGGGGCCAGCTGGCCCCGCGCGCGGTGCCGCTCTTCAACATCCTGCATCAGCCCGTCCTGCCGCTGGCTGTGCTCGGCCTGGCCGCCGCCGGCATCCTGCCCCCGTTCTGGCTCGTGGGCACGCTGGCGTGGCTCAGCCACATCGTGGCCGACTGGGGCTTCGGCAGCGGGCTGCGGACGGCGGACGGGTACCTTCGGGTCGCTGTCGCCGGCCCGAGACGGGCCCGGGGCACGATTACATCGGAGTCGATGTGACTGTTATCATGCCGTCATGATCAGGACGCAGATCTCCCTCACCGAGGACCAGATGCGGCGACTCCGCCTGGAGGCGCGTCGAAGGCACGTGTCCCTGGCGGCTGTCGTCCGCGAGGCGGTCGACCGGGTCGTGCCCGACGACGATTCCCGGCGGCGTGATCGCATCGACATGCTCCTGGCTGCTGCCGGCTCGGTCGCGTCCGGCACCGGCCGCGTCGCGCGGGACCACGACGCCGAGCTGGCTGGCGACCGCTGGTGACCCTCTTCGTCGACTCGAGCGGGATCCTCGCCCTCGTGGACCGCGACGATCCGGAGCATGCGGGAGTCGTCGCGGCGTTCACGTTGGGGCGAACCGAGGTCCTCGCGACGCACGCCTACGTGATCGTCGAGACCCTCGCGGTGGCTCGCCGACGCTACGGCCCCGCAATCACGGCCGACCTCATCGACCGCGTCATCCCGGCCCTGGACGTGGCGCCGGTCGACGCCGACCTGCATGCCGTCGCGGTGGCGGCCTTCGGTGACACGGTCGAGTCGTCGGTCTCCCTCGTGGATCGGACGAGCTTCGCCTTCATGCGCCGGGAGGGGATCGAGCGCGCCATCGTCCTCGACGCCGACTTCCGAACCGCCGGCTTCAAGACGCTCCCCTGACGACCCCGGGGATCCGGCGGCCGCGGCCGGCGCAGCCGATGGACGATGTATTGACAAATCTCTATATGGTCGAGTATCAATAGACCAGGCACGAACGCACGCACCAGGGAGCCGCCGAGCGATGAGCACCGAGACCATCCACGAGACCGTGCGGGAGCACTACGCCGCCGCCGCGGTCCGGGCCTCCCAGGGCTCCTCGTGCTGCAGCGAGCCCGAGACGATCGGCGCCGGCCTCTACTCCGCGCTCGAACGCGAGGAGCTGCCCGACGCCGCCGTGCTCGCGTCGCTGGGCTGCGGCAACCCGATCGCGGTGGCCGACCTCCACCCGGGCGAGCGCGTCCTCGACCTGGGCTCCGGCGGCGGCATCGACGTGCTGCTCTCGGCGAAGCGGGTCGGGCTGACCGGTCGCGCCTTCGGCGTCGACATGACCGACGAGATGCTGGCCCTCGCCCGGCGCAACGCCGCCGAGGCGGGCGCAACCAACGTCGAGTTCCTGAAGGGGCACATCGAGGCGATCCCGCTGCCGGCGGCGTCGATCGACGTCGTCATCAGCAACTGCGTCGTCAATCTCGCCGCGGACAAGCGCGCGGTGTTCGCCGAGATCGCCCGGGTCCTCCGGCCCGGCGGCCGGATCGGCATCAGCGACATCCTGGCCGACGACGCGCTGAGCCCCGAGCAGCGCGCCGAGCGCGGCTCGTACGCCGGCTGCATCGCGGGCGCCCTCTCGGTCTCGGAGTTCCGCGATGGGCTCCTCGCGGTCGGCCTGGCCGACGTGTCGATCGCCCCGACCCACACGGTCGTCGACGGCATGACGAGCTCGATCATCAAGGCCACCAAGCCGGCCGGCGGGCCTTCGGCCGACGCGCGGCACCTCGTGGGCGCCGCGGCGTCGCGCGAGCTGCCGGTGGCGGAGCGTGGGTGCTGCGGCGGCGACGGCTGCTGCTGATGGACGCCGTGGGCGTGGCCGGCGTCTTCGCGCCCGCCCGCGGTGGCCCGTCCGCATGGGGCTTGCGGACGTCGGCGTCGAGATGCAGTCCCTGCTGGACGCGCCCTCGCCCGCGGTGCTGACGCTCTACCGCGAGGACGGTGAGGCACTGGTCTCGCCGGTCTGGTTCCGGGTCCTCGACGGCGCGCTCGAGGTCGTCGTCGCGATCACCGACCGCAAGCTCGCGCATCTGCGCCGCGATCCGCGGTGCGTCCTTCTCGTGTTCGAGACCGTCCCGCCGTTCCGGGGCGTCCAGGTTCGGGGCGTGGCCAGCCTGACGCCTGACGCGGGCGCGCGGACCCGGCTCGCCATCGCCTCGCGCTACCTCGGTGTCGAGCGCGGGCGCAGGTATGCGGACGTGGACCGGCGACCGCCCGGCATCGTCGTCGGCCTGCCGCTGCGCGACGCTCGGGCGTGGGACCTCGCGGCGACCTTGCCCTGACGTCCGACTGTCGGCGACGGTAGGGGCCGGCGGCTCGTCGTGGCGTTGCGGGTCAGGCGACGCGGACGTCCGTGCGTGCGAAATCGTCGCCCTTGAAGAGCAGAGGCTCGCCCGTCGCCTTCGCCAGTGCGTAGGCGAAGCAGTCGCCGAAGTTGAGTCCGGCGGGATGGCCGCTGCCCTTGCCGAAGTCGCGGTAGGCATCCCGGGCGATGCGGGCCTGCTCGACGGTCACCGGCTCGATCACGATCGACGCAGTTGCGATCAGCTCGTCCACGAGTCGGCTGGCGACCGGGTCGCGCCCGCGGTCGACGACCGCGCCGACCTCGACGTACGTGGCAGCCGAGATGCGTCGCACGGATGCCGCCTCGATTGCCTCGGCGAACCGGCGCGCCTCGGCCTCCTCGCGGAGGATGGCGACCAGCGCGGACGTGTCGAGGATCACGCGGGCAGCCCGTCGTCCGCGTACAGCAGGTCGCCGTGCTCGACCGACCGGTACGGCTCGGGAAGCCGACTCGCGCAGTCGTGGCCGATGGCCAGGAGGCGGTCCGCGAGGTCGGGTTCGTCCCCGCCTCGCAGCCGCTCCAGCCGCTCGCGAAGGGCTTCCGTCACGGCGGCCGTCAGGGTCTCACCGGTGATGTCGACCACGTCGCGCGCCAGCTCGTGCGCCTCCGAGTTCTTGATGTTGAGACTCATGGTAGAAGTCTACCATCCTGAGGCAGACGTCGACCTATCCCGGCCACTTGAGCGCGTCGTCACCGGCGGGCCTGCGACGGGGGAGCATGCCCCCCACCCGCCCGACGACCGGTCGCCGTCCACTCGACCACCGGCCTCCGTCGGGCGGACGTTCGGCCCTGCCGATCCCCCGCCGTCGCGATCACGCCTCCCGAGCCGAAGACGCTCGCCGAGCACGCGGCCCCCGGCCGCTGAGCCGGGGCGCGGCCGATCGCGCACGGCAGTCGTGGATCGCGGGCGGCGCCGGCCGCGTCGCGCGCGGCGGGACCGCCATCGATCGCCGCCCGGCGGTCAGCCGGCCACGAACGAGATCCGGTGGTGGCCCCGCGCGCCGTCCGGTGCCGGCGGGGTGATCTCCTCGGTCTGGACCTCGCCCGTCCCGTCGACGGCGCGGGCCTCGACGGTGTGCGTGCCGGCGGGAGCCGTCCACGCGACGGCCCACTGGACCCACGTCGCCGCGGAGATGGGCCGCGTGATCCGGGCGGCCTGCCAGGCGCCGTCGTCGATGCGCACCTCCACCCCGGTAATCCCTCGATCCGGGGCCCACGCCACGCCGGCGATCTCGATCGGCCCGGCCGAGACCCGCTGCCCGCTCGCCGGAACGTCGATCCGCGACTGGGTGAGGATCGGGGCGTCCTTGGCCCAGCCGAGCGGGACCCAGTAGCCGTCGACGGCCTCGCGGGTCGTGAGCTGGATCTCCGAGAGCCACTTCGTCGCCGAGACGTACCCGTAGAGGCCGGGCACGATGAGGCGGGCCGGGAACCCGTGGGCGGCCGGGAGCGGCTCGCGGTTCATCCCGACCGCGATCAACGGCTCGCGATCGGGGGCGGTCGCCCACGAGGTCGGGAAGCCCGCCGTGAAGCCGTCGACCGAGCGCCCGACGACCTGGGTCGCGCCGGCCTGGACGCCGGCGGCCTCGAGCACATCCTTCAGGCGGACGCCGGTCCAGAGCGCGTTGCCCACCAGGTCCTGGCCGACCCGGTTGCTGACGCAGGCGATGGTCACGTACTGCTCGTAGAGCGGCATGCCCAGCAGCTCGTCGTACGTGAAGGCGAGCTCGTGGTCCACCATGCCGGTGACCCGGAGCTGCCATCGGGCGACGTCGACCTGCGGCACGAGCAGCGTTGTATCGATCTTGTAGAACTGGTCGTTGGGGACCACGAGCGGCGTCAGGCCGGCCAGATCGAGCTCCTGGTCGGCGGTGAGCGCGGCGGCCGGGACGAGCGGCGAAGGGAGCTTCGTCGAGGTGACGACGCCGCCGGCGTGCTGGGCCTCCACGAGCGCGCGACCGAGGGCACCGGCCACGATCACGCCGCCCAGGGTGCCGGCGCTGGCGATCAGGAAGCGGCGTCGCGGCCAGTCGGGCGGGGCCGAGCCTGGCTCGGCGGGCCGAGTGCCGGCCGGGGGAGACGCTTCGGCGGGCGCTGCGGCGACGGGACCGTTGACGGCCGTGGGCGAGGCGGCGGCGGTGGGCGCCCCGGCGGGCCCGGTGGCGGCCGGGGAAGCGGCGGCGCCGTCCGGGAGCGCCGTCTCGCCGGCGAGCGCGCCGGCGGCCGCCGGTTCGACCGGCTCCAGCAGCCGCAGGAAGAACCGCAGGGTGGCCAGCCCGGCTCCGACAGCGAGGGCCGAGTTGACGACGGCAAGCGCGGCCGAGTTCAGCGGCTGGGCCGCCGCGGCGGCGGCGCCGACGACCCCGAACGCGACGAAGACGAGCGCCCCGCTCTGGAAGCGCCGGGCGGCCAGGATCCCGGCGCCCGCCGCGATGGCGATCGCGGCGGCCACGACCACGAGGTTCAGGGCGAGCTTGTCGTTGGTCCCGAACAGGGAGACCATTACGTCCTTGGCGCCCGGCGGCTGGAGGCTGATCACGAGCTCGCCGATCGCGACGACGAGCGACGGTGCGCCGAGCAGCCCGGCGACCAGCTCGGAGACGGCGATCGCGACTCCGCCGGCCAGCGCCCCCGCGAGGCCGGCCGCCCAGCGAGGCGCTGCCGGACGCGCCTTCGTGCCTTCCACGTGCGCACTCTACCGGTCGGAGCGTGAAACGCCGATGACGCGGTGCCGCCGCTGCCGCGCCACTCTACGAGCGCAAGGCCCCTTGCCGCGTCGCGGGCCGAGTCGCATGCTGCGGGCCGAATGTCCTGGCACGCAACCGCACGACGGCGATCCGCGGCGGGCCTCGCCGCGACCGGACTCGCGACCCTCGCGATCGCGCTGGGCGCCTGTGGGCCCGGCAGGCTGCCGAGCGGATCCCCCGATGCCGGCCAGATTGCCTCGTCCAGCCCGGAGGCAGCAACCATGGCTCCGCCCACGCAGCCGTCGAACCCGTCCGGCCTCAGCCTCGCCTCGCCGGCGTTCGCCGACGGCGACCCGATCCCGGTCGAGTACACCTGTCGCGGCCGGGACGTCTCACCCGCGCTCGCGTGGCGGGGCGTGCCGGCGGCGACGGGCGCCGTCGTCCTGTTCGTGGACGACCCGGATGGAGGCGACTGGGTCCACTGGACCGTCCTCGACCTCCCGGGCGCGGACGGCGAGCTGCCGCTCGGCGTGTCTCCGTCCGCGGCGTCGCCGCAGCAGGGTCGTAATGACTTCGGGCGGACCGGGTATGGGGGTCCGTGCCCGCCCTCGGGCAACCATCACTACCGGTTCACGCTGTACGCCCTCGCGGCGCCCCTCGGGCTCCCGGGCCACCCGGACGGCGCCGCGATCCGCGCGGCGCTGGGCGCCGCGACCGTGCTCGGGGAGGTGACCCTCGTCGGGACGTTCCGCGCCTGAGGGCAGCCGCAGGCACGGCCGGCCGGCGACCCGGCCGCCCGTCCAGTCAGGTGCGGCAGCGCGCCCGCGGCGTGCTGCCCGGAGCAGCTAGAAGCGCCGACGACCCGGCGTGACGGCGGCGCCGACGACGGCGGCCTTGGCGACGGGCGACCGGCCGGGCGAGACGGCGGCGCCGACGACGGCGGCCTTGGCGACCGGCGACGGGCCGGGCTTGACAGCGGCGGTGACGACGGCGGCCTTGGCGACGGGCGCGCCGATGACACCGACGCCCCTACGACCTGGTCCGAGCGGCATGTCAGGCTCCTTCGGCTTCGAGCGCCGCGTCGGCCTCGACGGCGGCGATGATGGCCTGGATCGGGATCCGGCCGTTGGCGATCAGCTGTCCGCCCGCCCGGCGCATGGCCGAAGCGAACGGCGCGGCCCATACGTTCTCGTAGACGAGGACGCCGGCGACGCTTCCCGGGTCCATCGCCGCGGCGAGGTGGTCCACGTCCTCCTCGGCCAGCGTCTGGACGAGCTCGGCCTCGAGGCGGGCCATCTCCCCGAGCTCGGCGAGGTCGCCCAGCTCCTGGGCCATGACGGTGCCGTCCTCGCCCTTCTGGAGGATCACCACGTCCATGACCCGGATGATCCCGGCATCGTGGAGCCGGACGAGCTCCGCCGCGCCTTCGCCGGTGAAGTTCTGCGTCCCTGCCGGGAACTCGACGATCAGGTAGTCGACGGGCCCCAGCTCGTCGAGCGAACGCTCAGTCATGTCTCCTCCGTGTGGCTGGCGCGAGCCGCTCCTCGGCGCTCGTCGCCGGGTGGCCCGGCCGAGCCCACCAGCCGCCGAGCCATGATCACCGCCAGTGTGCGCCCATCCCGTCGTCGGGGCATCGCCCGGTTGGGATGACGCCGGCCAACCGGCGTGGCGTACCCTGCGCCCAGCCCGTGTCCGCTCCCGCCGCCCGCCAGTGAGGGTCGCAATTGTCGTCCGGCACGCCGCACCGATCGGTCGACTTCTCCGAGGCGCTCCCCGCGCTCGTCGCCCGCTACGTGCCGATCAGCCGCTGGCTCCCCGCCTACCCGCGCGAGTGGCTCCGCCCGGACCTCGTGGCCGCCATCACCTCGTGGGGCGTGATGGTGCCCGTCGCCCTCGCGTACGCCGGTCTCGCGGGCGTGCCGCCCGAGCTGGGCCTGGTGACCGCGTTCGCGGCCCTGGCCGCGTACGCCGTCTTCGGGACGAGCCGCCACCTCAAGGTAACAGTCAGCTCGACCATGGCGATCATGTCGGCGTCGGTCGTCGCCGACCTCGCCGGCGGCGATCCGGCGGCGTACGTCGCCTACACCGCCGCCCTGGCGTTGACCGTGGGGGTCATCCTCGTGGCGGCCGGCCTCGCGAAGCTCGGCTTCATCTCGGACTTCCTGGCCAAGTCCGTGGTCACCGGCTTCATCTTCGGGCTCGCGATCACGATCATCGTCGGGCAGCTTCCCAAGATCCTGGGCGTCCCCGGCCTGAGCGGCTCGCTGCCCGAGCAGGTCGCCCAGCTCGTCGCGGCGCTCCCCGAGACGAACCCGTACACGCTCGCCGTCGGCCTCGCCGCCCTCGTCCTGATCCTCGTCCTGCGCCGGGTCTCGCGCCGGGTTCCCGGGCCTCTGATCGCCCTCGTGCTGGGTATCGTGGCCGTCCCCGCGCTCCATCTCGACACCCACGGGGTGAGCGTGGTGGGCGAGGTCGCGACCGGCGTGCCGCTGCCGTCGATCCCGGCGGTCCCGCTGACGTCGATCCCCTTCCTCGCCCTCGGCGCGGCGGGGATCGTCTTCCTCGCGGTCGGTGAGTCGGTCGGCGCCGGACGCGCCTACGCCGCGCGCCACCACTACGAGATCGAGCCCGACCAGGAGATGCTGGCGCTGGGGACCGCCAACCTGGCCTCGGGCCTGTTCGGCGGCTTCACGGCCGACGCGAGCCTGTCCCAGACCGCGACCGCCGAGACGGCCGGGGCCACGTCCCAGCTCTCCTCGCTGGTCACGTCGGCCCTGATCCTGGCGACGGCGGTCTTCCTGGCCCCGTTGTTCAAGAACCTGCCGAACGCGGTCCTCGGGGCGATCGTGATCGCCGCGGTCCTGGGCCTCATGGACGTCGCCGAGATGCGCCGCTACTGGAGGTGGCGCCGGACCGATTTCCTGATCGCGGTGACGGCGATGATCGGGGTGCTGCTCACGACGGTGCTTGCCGGCATGGTGCTGGCCGTGCTGCTGTCGGTGCTGTTCCTCCTGTACCGGGCGAGCCGGCCGTATGTGGCCACGCTGGGCCACATGCCGGGTCACCGCGGCACGTTCGGCGACCTGTCCCGCCACCCGGATGCCGAGCCGGTCGCCCGGCTGCTCATCGTCCGGCTCGACGCGCCGCTGTACTTCTTCAACGCCAACGTGGCCAGGACCCAGATCCTCGACCTGGTCGACGCCCACGACCCCGAGCCGCGCGGCGTCCTCATCGACCTTGCGGCGACGGCCGATCTCGACGTCACGACGGCGGACATGCTGTTCGCCCTGGTCGCCGACCTCCGCTTGCGCTCCATCGAGGTGCTCCTCGCCCAGGTCAAGGGCACCGTCCGGGACCGCCTGCGCAAGACGGGCCTGATGGACGAGGTGGGCGAGGACCGGGTCTACCTGTCGATCGGCTCCGCGGCGACCGACTTCGCGCGCCGCTGGCCGCCCGAGGCAGAGCCCGCGGCCGAGCTCGGTGCCGCGCCGGAGCCTGCCGCCGGACCCGGGCCGGCGGAGCCGGGCTGATGGCCGCCCCGACCGGTGCGCCACCCGGGGATCACCGGCAGCCGGTCGCGCCGCGCGACATCACGCTCCTCTTCGTCACCCGGTCGATCCGCATGTTCGGCTACGGGCTCCTGGCGGTCGTCGTCGTCCTCTACCTGGACGCGGTCGGCTTCTCCGGCGCCGAGATCGGGCTCCTGCTGGCGCTGACGCTCCTCGGCGACGCGGCGATCTCCCTATGGCTGACCACGCACGCCGACCGCCTCGGGCGCCGGCGGGTCCTCGTCGCCGGGGCCGTCCTCCTGCTGGCGGGCGGTCTCGCGTTCGCCGCCACGCCGGTGTTCGCCGTGCTGCTGGTGGCGGCGACCATCGGCGTGATCAGCCCGAGCGGCAACGAGGTGGGGCCGTTCCTCGCGGTCGAGCAGGCGTCGCTGGCCCAGCTCGTCGATCCGACGCGCCGGACCCACCTCTTCGCCCGCTACCAGGTCGCGGGCTCCGTGGCGACCGCGCTCGGCGCCCTCACGGCCGGGGCCGTCGTCCAGCTCGCGGCCGGCCGCGTCGCGGACCCGGCCGAGGCGTACCGCGTCGTGCTCATCGTCTACGCCCTGGTGGGAGTCGTCCTCGCGGCGCTCTTCTCCCTTGTCTCGCCCGCCGTCGAGGTCCCCGTCGCCGAGGTCGCCGACGCGACGATCCGCACGCGGCTCGGGCTCCACCGCTCCCAGGGCGTCGTGCTGCGGCTCTCGGCCCTGTTCGCGCTCGATGCGTTTGCCGGGGGCTTCGTGATGCAGAGCTTCATCGCCTTCTGGTTCAGCCAGCGCTTCGGCGTCGACCCGGCGCTGCTCGGCGCGATCCTCTTCGGGGCCAACATCCTGGCCGCGATCTCCGCGCTCGCGGCCGCCCCGCTCGCCGCCCGGTTCGGCCTCGTGCGGACGATGGTCTTCACGCACCTGCCGTCGAACGTCCTGCTCATCCTGGTGCCGCTGATGCCGACGCTGCCGCTCGCCGCGCTCGTGCTCCTCGCCCGGTTCGCCATCAGCCAGATGGACGTGCCGACCCGCCAGTCGTACACCATGGCGATCGTCGCCCCGGACGAGCGTTCCGCCGCCGCCGGGGTGACCGGGATCGCGCGCAGCCTCGGGGTGGCGGCGTCGCCCCTGATCGCCGCGCCGCTGCTGGTCGGGTCGGCGTTCGCCGGGGCGCCGTTCGTGATTGCCGGCTCGCTGAAGATCGTCTACGACCTGCTGCTCTACCGGCGGTTCCAGGCCGTCCGCCCGCCCGAGGAGCATCCGTAGGGACGGACGACGCGGCCCGGTAGACTCCCGGCATGGAGAGCCGGAGCCAGCCGTCGGTGCTGGTGGTCGACGACGAGCCGCCGATCGTCGAGCTCGTCACGGGGTACCTCGAGCGCGAGGGGTGGACGGTCGCCAGCGCCGGCGACGGGCTCGTCGCGCTCGACGCGGTGCGGCGCCTCGACCCGGACGTCGTGGTGCTCGACGTCATGCTGCCCGGCCTCGACGGCGTCGAGGTGTGCCGCCGGCTCCGGGCGTTCTCGGACGCCTACGTCCTCATGCTGACGGCGCGCGGCGAGGAGATCGACCGGATCATGGGCCTCACGGTCGGGGCCGACGACTACCTGGTGAAGCCGTTCTCGCCGCGGGAGCTGGTCGCCCGCGTCAAGGCGCTCCTGCGCCGGCCGCGGAACGGCGGACCGGCCGACGGCGGCGCGGGACGGGGTGCCGGTGACGTGGCGGGTGCGGCCTCCACCACCGGACGGGTGCCCGACGGACTCGAGATCGACGAGGCGCGACGGTCCGTGCGCGTCGACGGCAACCCGGTCGACCTCACCGCCCTCGAGTTCGACCTCCTGGCTGCCCTTGCCCGCGATCCCGGCATCGTCATCCGCCGGCAGGCCCTCCTCGACCAGGTGTGGGGCGCCGAGTTCGTGGCCGACGACCACCTGGTCGACGTGCACATCGCGAACCTCCGCCGCAAGCTCGGCGACGACCCGTCGCAGCCCCGCTTCGTCGAGACCGTGCGCGGGGTGGGCTACCGCCTCCGCGAGAGCGGCTGATGTCGCTCCCCCGCTCGCTGCGCGCCCGCCTCCTGCTGGCGTTCCTCGTCGTGATCGCGGCCACCCTCGGCACGGTCGGGGTGGCGGCGCTCCTCGTCGGCCCGGGCTACTTCGCGGAGGCGATGGGGCACGTGCCGGGGGACCCGATGGGCGAGGCGATGGGGATCGCGACCCAAGCCGCCTTCGAGGAGGCGATGCAGCGCGCCCTCGTCGCGGCGACCGTCATCGCCGTCGCCACGGCGACCGTGGTCAGCCTGGCGGTCGCGGCGCGGATCGCCGGGCCGATCGGCGCCCTGGTGCGCGCCGCCGGGAGGATCGCGGGCGGCCACTACGCGGAGCGCGTGCCGGTTCCCGCCCCCGACGAGCTCGGCGAGCTGGCGACGTCCTTCAACGAGATGGCGAGCTCCCTCGAGAGCACCGAGCGCCGACGCCTCCAGCTGGTGGGCGACGTGGCCCACGAGCTCCGGACGCCGCTCACGACCCTGGACGGCTACCTCGAGGGCCTCGAGGACGGCGTCATCGCCCCGACCGACGAGACGTGGCGCCTGCTGCGGGCGGAGACCGGGCGCCTGACGCGGCTGGTGAACGACCTCTCCGAGCTCTGGCGTGCAGAGGCGCACCAGCTCCCCCTGCGACTGGAGGAGCTGGACGCGGCGGTGGTCGCCGCGGAGGTGGTCGAGCGCTTCGCACCGCTCGCCGCGCCCCGCGGCATCCGGATCGAGCTTCGGGCCGCGCCCGCGCCCTGCCGGGCCGACCGCGACCGGCTGTCCCAGGTGCTCGCGAACTACCTGTCCAACGCGCTCCGCCATGGCCCAGACGGGTCGGTCATCGACGTGGAGGTGTCGGCCGGCGAGGGGGCCGCCCTGATCGCCGTCACGGACCGTGGGCCGGGCCTGGCGCCGGACCAGCTCGAGGCCGTCTTCGAGCGCTTCTACCGCGTCGACGCCGCCCGAAGCCGGGCGGCCGGCGGGTCGGGGATCGGCCTCGCCATCGTCCGGGCCCTCGCGGGCGCCATGGGCGGGCGGGCCTGGGCCGAGAGCGCCGGTCCCGGAACGGGCGCCACCTTCGTGCTGGAGCTGCCCGCGGCCTGAGCGCCGCTCACCGATTCGCGAGCGCCGGCCGGCGCGGCCGAGCGGGCTGGTCGCCCCGGGGCGGCCGGAGCAGCCCGGCTTGACCAAGTCTTGAGGAAGCCTTGCGCCGCCCTGCATGGGCACTGCGGCCCGTCGGATCCACGCTGTCGTCACTGCCGTTCGCGCCCAGCGATCGACCAGAGGAGCATTGCGTCCCGATGTCCCGCCGTCACGCCAGGACCACCTCGACCTCGATGCGGCCCGCGACGCCGCCTTCGCCCGCCGCCGGCGCCGCCGGCGCGGCCGGCAGGAGCACCACCGTCAGCGTCGCACCCGACCGTGCCACGGTGGCGCCGGACCTCTCGTTCCGGCTCGCCGTGGACGGCATGCTGGGTCAGCTGGCCGCCGAGGGCCACCCTGCCCCGGCCGCCGTGGGCCACCCTGCCCCGGCCGCCGGCAACCGGGCGGGCGCCACCTCGGCCGCCACCTCCCTGATCTCGGCGACGGTGCCCGTGGCGGGCATGACCTGCCGGACCTGCGAGGTCCGGATCCAGAAGTACGTCGGGCGCCTCCCCAACGTCCAGCACGTGAAGGCATCGGCGGTTCACGGGCGCGTGGAGATCGAGAGCACGGCTCCCGTGCCCGCCGCCGCCGTCGAGAAGGCGATCCGGGCGGCCGGCTACGAGATCGGCCGGACGCCCTGGCTTGCCAGCGACCCCGCGGTCTGGCTGACGGCGATCGCCGGCCTGGCGCTCGTGTTCGCCCTCGCGGTGATCGCCCAGCTGACCGGCATCGCCGACCTCGCCTCGGGCGCCGGGAACCTGAGCCAGGGCGGCCTCCTGGTCGCCCTGCTCCTGGGGCTCGCCGCCGGCGTGTCGACCTGCATGGCCCTCGTCGGCGGGCTGGTCCTCGCCCTCTCCGCCTCGTACCAGGCGCGCCGGACGGCCCTGGGGATCTCCGGCGGCGGCGTGGTGGCGCAGATGCGGCCGGCGCTCGTCTTCATGGCCGGCCGGATCGTCGGCTACGGCGTCCTGGGGGCCGCGCTCGGCGCCCTCGGCGCGAGCATCGTGATGCCGCCGCAGGTAACGGCCGTCCTGATGATCGCGGTCGCGATCGTGATGACGATCCTGGGGACGAGGCTCACCGGCCTGTCGCCGCGCGTCGCGACATGGTCGCCGACGCTGCCGATGGGGCTCGGACGCCGGCTCGGGCTGGGTGACGGGTCGGGCGGCACGGGCCAGTACTCGGACGCCCGGGCCGCGGGCCTCGGCGCAGCATCGTTCTTCCTGCCCTGCGGCTTCACGCAGGCCGTCCAGATCTACGCGCTCTCGACCGGCTCGCCGCTCTTCGCCGGGGCGATCATGGCCGTCTTCGCCATCGGGACCGCCCCGGGCCTCCTCGCGCTGGCCGGCCTCCCGGTCGTCGTGCCGAGCACCATGCGCCCGACGCTCCTCCGCCTCGTCGGCGTCGTCGTGCTGGGCTTCGCCTTCGTCAACGCGAGCGCCGGGATCCGGCTGTCGGGGGTCACCCTTCCGTCGTTCGGCGTCGAAACGGCGGCCGCGGCTCCGCCGCCCGCGGGCGCCGCGGCGGCCGACGGGGCGCAGGCGCTCACCACCTTCCAGGACGGCGGCGGGTACCGTCCTGGCAACGTGTCCATCTACGCGGGCATCCCGACGCACTGGACGATCGAGTCGTCCACCGTCAGCACGTGCGCCGCCTTCCTCGTCGTCCCGAAGCTCGGCATCCAGGTCCGGCTGCACGAAGGGTCTAACACGATCGAGCTGCCGGCGCTGCAGCCGGGCACGCTGGCGTACTCCTGCTCGATGGGGATGTACGGCGGCCGGATCACGATCGTGGAACGCCCCACCGGCGCTACCGGCGGCGCCGGCGGCGGCTGACCGCACTCACACCACCGCCAGCTGAGCTGCAGCGCATCCGGAGCGTCCCATGACCACGTCCGTCCCGCAGATCGAGATCGTGTCGTTCCCCGTCGAGGGGATGACCTGCGCCTCCTGCGTCAACCGCATCACGCGCTTCCTCCGCAAGGTCGACGGCGTGGAGGAGGCAAACGTCAACCTCGCCTCCGAGTCTGCCACCGTCCGCTACGACGCGGACCGGATCGGCGTAGCGGACCTCGTCGCCGCCGTGGACGCGGCCGGGTACGTCGCCCGCGTCGAGCAGGCCGCGTCGGCCGACCACGAGGCGGACGTCGCCGAGGCCGCCGAGGCGCGGACGGAGCGCGACGAGGCGGCCGCGGGCCACGTGGCCGACCTGCGGCGGCGCCTCGGTATCTCGGCGATCCTCACGTTCCCCCTGATCCTGGGCCTCGCCCGGATGACCCTGGGCCGGCCGGCCGTTCTACACCGGCGCGATCAAGGCCCTGCGCCACAAGGCAGCCGACATGAACACGCATCATCGCCTGCCCCTGCGCGCTCGGCCTGGCGACGCCGACCTCGATCAATGTCGGCACCGGCAAGGGCGCCGAGAACGGCGTCCTGTTCCGCAATGCCGAGGCGCTCGAGCGGCTCGGCTCGGTGCGGGCGGTCGTCCTCGACAAGACGGGCACCCTGACCGAAGGTAAGCCACGCGTGACCGATATCGTGCGTGCCGACGGGGCGCCGGACGAGGACGAGCTGCTGGCCCTGGTCGCGGCGGCCGAGCGCGGGTCGGAGCATCCGCTCGGCGACGCCATCGTGCGCGAGGCTCGCGAGATCCGGGGCTTGACGCTCACCGACGCGGTCGACTTCGTCGCGACGCCGGGCGGTGGCGTCGCGGCAACGGTGGCGGGGCGACGCGTGCTCGTGGGACGCCCCGGCTACCTCGAGGCCGAGGGCATCGACGTCTCCGCCCTGGTGGCGGCGGCCGACGCGCTCGCCGCCGACGGCAGGACGAGCGTCTTCGCCGCCGTGGACGGCCGGGCGGCCGCCGTGATCGCCATCGCCGACACGCTCAAGGCCGGATCGGCCGAGGCCGTCTCCGACCTCCGGCGCCTCGGCATCACGGTGGCGATGCTCACCGGCGACAACCGGCGCACGGCCGAGGCGATCGCGCGCTCGGTCGGGATCGAGCGCGTCCTCGCCGACGTCCGGCCCGACGGCAAGGCCGCGGCCGTCAAGGCGCTCCAGGTCGAGGGCTCGGTCGTCGCGATGGTCGGCGACGGCGTGAACGACGCACCGGACCTGGCATCGGCCGACGTCGGTGTCGCGATGGGCACGGGCACGGACGTCGCGATGGAATCTGCCGGGTTGACCCTGATGTCGGGCGACCTGCGCGGCCTCGTGACGGCCATCGCGCTGTCGCGAGCCACGATGCGGAACATCCGGCAGAACCTGTTCTGGGCGTTCGCCTACAACGTGATCCTCATCCCGATCGCCATGGGCGTGCTGTACCCGTTCACGGGGATGCTGCTCGACCCGATCTTCGCGGCGGCCGCGATGGCCCTCTCCTCCGTAACAGTCGTCTCGAACGCGCTGCGCCTGCGCCGCTTCCGGGCTCCGGGCGCGGCGATCGAGCCACGGAACCGACCCCTGGCCGTCCCCTCGGTCACGTCCGTCCCCTGATCGGCGTTCGGCACGCTCGCTCCGGCCGTTGCCCTCGCGTCCCCGTCCAGGCCGCCGCGCTTGCGTTCGTGCCGGTACGCTGGTGCCCGCGACCACGCAGCGGCGTGGCCCTGACTGAGGCGAGGGAGTCGTGCGGCCGACCGACGATCCGAGTCCGGGAGGCGACGTGCTCGAGGCGTCGGCGCTCGGCGAGCCGATCGGCCTCGGGCGCACGGCCGAGGTCTTCGCGCGAGGCGACGGCGAGGTGGTCAAGGTGCTGCGCCCGGGCTTCCCCGACGTCGTCGGGGAACGAGAGGCGAGGATCGCCGCCCTGGTCGGCGCCGCCGGGGTCGCCGCGCCGCGCTTCATGGGCGCCACCCGGGTTGACGGGCGGTTCGGGATTCGCTACGAGCGCCTCGACGGATCGTCGATGCTCGACCGCCTCTCGCAGCACCCACGGGAGATCGACCGCCTGGCCCGCCGCTTCGGCGAGCTGCATGCCGCGATGCACGCGGCCGACGGCACCGGGCTGCCGGACCAGAGAGCGGAGATGCGCGGAGCGATCGAGCGTGCCGGAGCCGTCCTGCCGGACGCGGCCTGCCGGGCGGCGCTGGGACGCCTCGACGCCCTGCCTGCCGGAAGCGCGATCTGCCACGGGGACATGCACCCGGGGAACGTCCTCCTGGCAGCGAAGGGACCCGTCGTCATCGACTGGATGACGGCGTCCTGCGGCGACCCCGCGGGCGACGTGGCGCGCACGCTCTACCTCCTCCGCCAGAGCGGCATCCCGGCCTACATGCCCAGGCTCCAGAGGGCCCTCGTCGCCCTGGCTCGGCGGCGGTTCGGGAGTGTCTACCTGCGCCGCTACCGTGCGCTTCGCGCGGTCGGCGACCTGGAGATCCGCGCCTGGCGCCTGCCGATCCTCGCCGCGCGACTCGGCGAGTTCATCGACGAGGAGCGCGACGCCGTGCTGGCGCAGATCCAGCGCGAGCTCGAGCGCCCCGCGGCGCACGGCCCCGGCTGAGGCCGCCAGGACCCGGCCAGCACCGCGCATCGAGGCGGCGGCTCGATCCCGCGCGTTGAAGGGCCCGCGCGTGAGCGGGAAGTCGCGTTAGCGCGCGGGCGCGTCCCGCGCTGACGGGCCGGCGCGTTGACGGGCCGCGACGAGCGTGCGATCGTCGGCGCCGTGTCCGAGCCGGCCGGCGTCCCGAACGCGTCTTCGCGCCCGTCCACGGGCGCCGCGATCGCGACGTTCCTGATGACCGACATCGAGGGCAGCACGCGCCTCTGGGACGAGCACCCGGACGCGATGCCCGACCTCCTCGCTGCCCACGACGCGATCCTCCGGACGTCCGTCGAGGGGCACGGCGGCGCCGTCGTGAAGACGACCGGCGACGGGCTCCTGGCCCATTTCGACGAGCCCGTCGCGGGCCTGCGGGCGGCGGAGGAGGCGCAGCGTGGTCTGGCGGAGCTCGCGGGGGTCGGGGAGTCCGGCGACCTCGGTGGGCGCGCCGGCCCCGTCGGACCCGTCCGCGCCCGGATGGCACTCCACACGGGGACCGCCCAGGCCCGCGACGGCGACTTCTTCGGGACCGCGCTCAACCGCGTGGCCCGGCTCCTGGCCATCGGCCACGGTGGCCAGGTGCTCGTCTCCGGGGTCACGGCCGCCCTCCTCGGCGAGAGACTGCCACCCGGCCTCGAGCTGCTCGACCTCGGAGCGCACCGGCTTCGCGACCTCGAGCAGGTCGAGCACGCGTTCCAGCTCCTGGCACCCGGCCTGCCGCGGACGTTCCCGCCGCTCCGCTCGCTCGGGACGTCGCGGACCAACCTCCCGGCGCAGGCGACCACATTCGTCGGGCCGGGCGCGCGAGCTCGCGGACGTTCGCCGAGCGCTCGCAGCGAGCCGCCTCGTCACGCTCACCGGCACGGGCGGCACCGGCAAGACGCGGCTCCTCCTCGAGGCGGCCGCCGGGATCGTCGACGGCTATCGCGACGGCGCCTGGCTGGCGGAGCTGGCACCCCTCCGCGAACCGGGGCTCGTGCCGCAGGGCGTCGCAACTGCCCTCGGCGTCCGGGAGCAGCCGGGGATGGGCGCCCAGGACGCAGTCGTCGACTACCTCCGCGAGAAGGAGCTCCTCCTGCTGCTCGACAACTGCGAGCACGTCATCGACGCCGCCGCCGAGCTCGTCCACCACCTGCTCGCCAGCTGCCCGTCGCTGACCGTCGCCGCGACGAGCCGCGAGGCGCTCGGCATCCCCGGCGAATCGGTCTACCAGGTGCCCTCGCTGGGCGTCCCGCCGCGGCGGGACCGGTTCGACGTCCACGACGCCGAGCCGGCTCCGGCCCTCGACGACGTCGCCGCGGCCGATGCCGTCCGGCTGTTCGCGGATCGCGCCGCCGCGGCCGAGCCGACGTTCGCCCTGACCGAGGTCAACGCGCCGGCCGTCGTGGAGATCTGTCGCCGGCTGGACGGCATCCCGCTGGCGATCGAGCTCGCCGCGGCCCGCGTCACGGTCCTGTCGGTCGAGGAGATCCTCCAGCGCCTCGGGGACCGCTTCCGGCTCCTGACCGGCGGCCGGAGGATGGCCGTGCCACGCCAGCAGACGCTCCAGGCGCTCATCGACTGGAGCTGGGACCTGCTCGAGGAGCGGGATCGGCGCCTCCTGCGCCGACTCTCCGTGTTCGCCGGCGGCTGGACGCTGGAAGCCGCCGCGCTGATCTGCGCCGAGCCGGGCGAGGGCGCCACGGACATCCTGGACGGGCTCGGCCGGCTGGTGGAGCGCTCCCTCGTCGTCGTCGACCACGGCACCGCGACGCGATACCGGCTGCTCGAGACGATCCGCCAGTACGCCCGGGACCGCCTCGTGGAGAGCGGCGAGGCCGACGACCTGCAGACGCGCCACCTCGAGCACTTCCTGGCGTTCGCGGAGCGGGCCGATCCCGCGCTCCACGGCCCCGACATGGCCGACTGGCTCCGGCGCCTCGGCGCCGACGCCGACAACCTGCGGACGGCGATCGAGTGGGGCCTCGACGCCGATCCCGAGCGCGCCGGCCGCCTCGCGGTCGCCCTGACCTTCTGCTGGCAGTCGCGGGCGACGTGGGCGGAGAGCGTGGGCTGGCTCGCCGAGGCTTCCGACCGCCTGCGGGCCCTCCCGCCGGCGGATCCCGAGTCCGGCCGGCGGCGCGACGCGCTCCGGGCGGTGCTCATGGCGGAGCAGGCGTTCGCCGTGGCGAGCTTCCGCGGCGGCGACACGCACGTCCTGGCGAACGAGGCGATCGCCCTCGCCCGGCAGGCGGGCGACGACCGGGCGCTCCTCGCCGTGCTCGTTGCCGCCTCCACCGCGATGGTCTTCTCGGGCACCCTGGAGCTCATCGACCTCGACGAGGTGAGGCGGCTGGCCCGGGAGCTGGACAGCCCCTTCGACCTCGCCATGCTGGAAGGGAGATACGCGAACTACGTCGCCCTGGGAGACCCGGCCGCCGCGGACGTGCACCTGCAGGCCGCCATGGCCCAGGCGCGGCGGACGGGGAACCCGTTCGTGATCGGGTTCACCGCCATCGGACGCGCCCGCATCCTGAGCCGGACGGGCCGCCTCGCCGAGGCGATTCCGCTGTTCGACGAGGCGTTCGCGGTGTTCGCGGACCTGCCGGACACGTACTTCGGCCTGATGGCGCGCAGTGAGCTGGCCCATGTCCTGCGGCTGGGCGGACGCCTCGACGAGGCCGAGGCGCTGTATCGCGAGACGGTCCACGGCTGGGAGCACGTTGGCAACCGGGGGGCGATCGCGAACCAGCTGGAGTGCTTCGGCTACGTGTCGGTGGGGCGCGGCGACGCGGAGCGTGCGGCCCGCCTCCTGGGCGCGTCCGAGGCGCTCCGGGAGGCCGCCTCCGCCGGCATGATGCCCTGGGAGCGCCGCGACTTCGACGCCGCCCTGGCCGGCCTGCGGACGGCGCTCGACCCGGCTTCGCTCGAGGCCGCCTGGGCCTCCGGTCGCGCGATGGACGCGACTGCCGCCATTGCGTTCGCCCTTCGTTCGTGACCCACCGGCGCGAACACAAGCGTCATCGCACGCGAACCGTCGGTCCTCGTGGCGGTTGAAGGTCCGCGGGTCAGCGCACCGGAACGAGCAGCACCCAGCGGCCGTACCACCGGGCGTTGCCCGACTGCCAGCCGGGGGTGTACGGATCGTCCAGCGGGCTGTCGTGCTGGGCGTAGCGCTGGAAGCGCAGGTCCAGGTTGCGCGTGCGCCGCAGCCCGTCGTAGCTGATCGCCCGGTTGACGACCCGGGCCGACGCGATCGGATCCGTCAGGTAGATCCCCGCGATCGAGAACGCGTTCGCGTAGCGGCCCGCGGCGTCTTTCGCGAACGGGTCGCCGACGAGCCCGTAGTAGCCGGTGATCACCTGGGCGTGCCCGCCGCGCCGACCCAGCATCCCGACGGGCTTCCCGGTCCGGATCATCTGGCGGACCGCGGTCTTGATCGCGACCTCGTAGGTCCCGAACACCCGGTCCTCGTAGACCCGCGTGCCGGCCCGCAGCGCGGACGGGCCCCAGCCGAAGTAGTTGAGGGCGTTGCGCCAGCCGTACGGGTCCGTCCCGCGGGCGCCCGCGCGCAGCGTGTCGTGCGCGCGCTCCCAGCGGAAGATCGCGGCCACGAGCGCGTTCGACGACTGCACCTGCCAGCTGTAGTCGACCTGGGCGGTGCCGGCGAGCCCGATGAAGTTGAGCATGCTCACCGCGGCCGCGGCCGTGCAGGCGGTCGCGTACGGATCCTGGAACCGGAGGCCTTCCGGCCGGAAGAGGTTGAGGCTCGCCGGGGGCGTCGTCGAGCCCGGCGGCGACGGGTCGGGTGTCGGGGTCGGCTCAGGGGTCGGGGTGGGGTCGGGCGTCGGGGTCGGCGTCGGGTCGGGGGCGGCCGACGGATCCGGGGATGGCGACGGATCGGGTGTCGCCGTCGGGTCGGGGGCCGGTGTCGGGGTCGGGTCGGGCGCTCCGGAGGCCGCGGGCGCGGGGGTGCCGGGTGGCTCGGCGGCGAGCGCCGATCCGCCGGAGCCCAGGCCGACGACGATCGCGACGCCGAAGGCGACTGCGACGAGGCCGGCGAGGCGACGAGGTTGGGAGCTCATCGTTCGCGTGGCGCGCGCCTCCAGCTCCCGCCGACCCACAGCGTGGCTCGGGACCCTGCCGAGCATCGAGCCTGCGCGTCCGCACAGGAACCACGTCGATGGTCAGGTCAGGAGGCGACGTTGGTCACGGGATGCCGGCGACATCGGGCGCCCGGCCGGCTCCGGCCGCGTGCCGGCTCGGCCCGGCGAACAGCAACGAGCCGCGCCCGGGGCGCGGCTCGTGCGATGGTGCGATAAGGGGCGCGGCGCGCGAATCGCGGCGCGGCGCGACCGATCAGTACGGCGTGACCAGCACGCAGTTGATCCCGTTCGCGACCTCGGTGTAGGTCGCCTTCAGCGGCGCCGCGGCCGTCTTGACCCCGGCGATCGCGTCGGCGACCGGCACGTCGGTCGGGATGTTCTTCAGCGCCGCCTCGAGCGTGTCGCCGGCCGCCATGAACGCGGCCTTGTCGGCGGCGTTGACAGCACCCATGGCCGACTTGACGTCGGCCCAGGCGGACTGGACGGCACCGGCCTGCGCCTTGACGTCATCTGCGGTCGCGGTCGTCGGATCGAGGGCCTCGAACTGGCGCATCTCGTCGCTCCAGGTCTGGATCGCGGCGCATGCCGCCTTCTCGGCGTCGGCCTGCGGGGTTGGCGTGGCACCTCCGCCGCATGCGGCGACGCCGATGGCCATGGCGAGGACAACGACGGCGAGGATCGAGCGCCTGCGAAGATGCATGTTGACTCCTTGGGCGGTTGACACGAGTGTTGCGCCCCGGCCCGTCGCCGCGACGCATCGCGCGGAGCATGGGCGAGGCGAGCCCCGGCGTCATCACCCCTACTGGGCGAGGGGGTCACAGGGGCGGCGCGCGGGTACCATCCGGGGATGGAGACCCAGCGGATCCCGGTCGCCGAGGGCGTGGAGCTGGCGGTCGACACCTGGCCGCCCGCGGCGGACCGGCGTCGAGCGGACGGCGGAACAGGCTGGGCCGGTCACGGCACGGGACGGTCCGCCGCCTTCGTGCTCGTCCACGGCCTCGCCTCGAACGCCCGCCTGTGGGATGGCGTCGCGACGGACCTGGCGGCGGCCGGGCACCCGGTCGCCACCGTCGACCTCCGGGGCCACGGCCGCTCGTCGAAGCCCGACGGGCCCTACGACATCGCGACCGTCGCCGACGACGTGGCGGCGCTGATCGACGGCCTGGGGCTCGAGCGCCCGCTCGTCGCCGGCCAGTCGTGGGGCGGCAACGTGGTCGTGGAGCTGGCCGCGCGGCACCCGGGCGCCACCCGCGGCATCATCTGCGTGGACGGCGGCTGGCTGGAGCCCAGCCGCGTCTTTCCCGACTGGGAGTCCTGCCGCGCGGCCCTGGCGCCGCCGCGCCTCGTCGGCCGGCCCCTCGCCGAGATCGAAGGCTACCTGCGCTCGAACCACGGCGACTGGCCCGAGGCCGGGATCCGCGGGACCCTCGCGAACTTCGAGGTCCGCCCGGACGGGACCGTGGCCCCCTGGCTGACGTACGAGCGCCACCTCGCGATCCTGCGCGGCCTCTGGGACCATCGCCCGTCAGACCGTTATTCGGAACTTACCGTTCCGGTCCTGCTCGTGCCGGCCGACGGCGGCGAGAAGGACTGGACCGAGCGCAAGCGGCGCGACGTGGACGCCGCCCTCGGCGCGATCCCGAACGCCCGCGCACGCTGGTTCCGGGGCGACCACGACATCCACGCCCAGCATCCCGACGAACTCGCCGAGGTGATGCTTGCGCATGATCAGGGAAGGGTTCTTCGCATGAGCGCTCCGCGCATCCTCGCGATCATGGGCTC
The DNA here is from genome assembly GCA_963831745.1 of uncultured Chloroflexia bacterium. Lineage (GTDB taxonomy): Bacteria > Chloroflexota > Limnocylindria > Limnocylindrales > CSP1-4 > CTSoil-043. Next base: position 100,984 of record CAWHRD010000001.1, read on the forward strand.
GGGCGAGACCGCTCCCACCATGGCCAAGGTGCACCGCGCGCTCTTCGAGCGGCTGGGCGCCGCCGGAGAGGCGGTTCCGGCCGCGATCCTGGACACGCCCTACGGCTTCCAGGAGAACGCCGACGAGCTCAGCGCCCGCACGGTCGAGTTCTTCGCCACCAGCGTGGGCCGGCCCGTGACGGTCGCCTCATACCGCTCGCGGGAGGTCGACGCGGTGACGCTCGCCACGGCCGTGGCCCGCATCCGCGAGGCGCGCTTCCTCATGGCGGGCCCGGGCAGCCCCAGCTACGCCCTCCGGCAGTGGGCCGGAGGCCCCATCCCGGACGCGCTGGCGGCGACGCTCGCCGGCGGCGGCATCCTGACGATGGCCAGCGCAGCCGCGCTCACGATCGGGGTCGTCACGATCCCGGTCTACGAGGTCTACAAGGTCGGCGAGGAGCCGCGCTGGCTCGAGGGCCTCGACCTGCTCGGCCCGGCGACGGGGCTGCGCGCGGCCATCGTCCCCCACTACGACAACGCCGAGGGCGGCCACCACGACACCCGGTTCTGCTACATGGGCGAGCGGCGCCTGCGGATCCTCGAGGCGGCCCTTCCCGCGGGCGTCTTCGTCCTCGGCGTCGACAGCCACACCGCCCTCGTGCTCGACCTGGAGCGCGCGACGGCGGCGGTGACCGGGCTCGGCGGGGTGACCGTCCGCGTCGACGGCCGGAGCGCGGTCTTCCCGGGCGGCAGCGAGGTCCCGATCGAGGCCCTCGCGGCGGCCGCCCGCGAGCTCGCCGAGGGCCGGGACGTCGACGTCGACCTGGCCGCGCGCCCGGGACCGCCCGGCGGCGCTGGCGGGTCGGCCCACGCGCCCGTGCCCGCCGCCCCGATGCGCGACGAGATGGAGGAGCAGGAGGGCGCCTTCGTCGAGGCGCTCGGCCGGGGCGACATGCGGGCCGCCGTGGCGGCGCTCCTCGAGCTCGACTCGGCCATCGATGCGCGCATCCGGCAGGGCGAGGACAGCCCCGACCTCGACAATGCCGGCGCCACGTTCCGTTCGCTGATCGCCCGGCTCGGCGAGCGCGCCGAGACCGGCGCCCGCGACCCGCGGGAGACGCTGGAGCCCTTCGTGGCGATCCTGCTGGAGCTACGCGCGCGCGCCCGCGCGTCACGCGACTGGGAGACGGCCGACCTGGTCCGCGACCGCCTCGCCGCGGCTAGGGTCGAGGTCCGGGACGCGGCGGGCGGCTCGACCTGGGTCCTGGCCGATCCGGTCACGCGCTGAGATGACCGGCAGCGCGAGCGAGCCGACGCCGGATCGGGCGCATCCGGTCCATCCGTACGTCCACGTGGTCGTCGTGGCCGTCGTCGGGGCGGTCGCCGTGCTCGCCTGGCTCGTCGTCTACGAGGAGCTCAACAAGCTGCTCTGGGAGAACGACGTCGTCACGGCGAACCCGTGGCTCTTCCCGGTCATCTGCCTGCCCTTCTCGCTGGCCGTGGGCCTCCTCGTCAAGTACCGCCACGCCCCCACGAACCTCGACGAGTCGCTGCTCGACAGTCTCGCCGGCGACCCCGCGAAGATCGACTGGCGCGGCCTTCCCGTCAACGTGGTGATGGCCCTCGTGTCGCTCTTCTCGGGCGCCGTGCTCGGGCCCGAGGGCGGGATCGGCGGCATCTCCTCCAAGATCGCCGCGCTCTACGGCGAGAAGGTCGGGGTCCCGGTCGAGCACCGCTCCCGGCTCGTCTTCTCCACGATCGCCGCCGCCTACAACGGCCTGATCGCGAACCCGCTCTTCACGGGCGTCCTGGGCAGCGAGCTGGAGAAGAACCCCGAGGCGAAGAGCCGCAACCTGCCGGCGAACCTGATCGGCGGCTCGATCGGGTTCCTCATCTTCTTCGCCGCCGGGTCCGCGGGCCTCCAGAACTACCTCCAGCTTCCCTCGTCCCCGCCCCTGCAGCCGGTGGATGTCGTCCTCGTGGTGCTGCTCGGCCTGCTCGGGATGCTGCTCGCGGTCGTGTCCGGCGCGCTGTTCCGGGCGGCTGCCGCGATCTTCGGCCGCTTCGAGGGTCGGGAGGTCGAGCGGGCGCTGGCTGCCGGGGTCGTCTTCAGCGTCGTCGGCGTGGCGGCGCCGATCCTCCTCTTCTCCGGCGAGACCCAGATCAAGACCGTCGTGGCCGACCCGGCGGCCTACGGGCCGGCCGTCCTCGTGGCGATGGCGATCGTGAAGCTGGCCCTGCTCGCCGTGGCCTTCAAGAGCGGCTTCCTCGGCGGCCCGACCTTCCCGGCGATCTTCGCGTCCGTCTGCGTGGCGCTCGCCCTCGGCCTGGTATTCCCCGGCGTGCCGGTCCAGGTCCTCATCGGCGGCGTCATGGCCGGCTTCCTGATGGTCCTGTTCAAGGCCCCCTTCATGGTCATCCTTCTCACGGTCGTCATGCTCCAGGCGAGCGCCGAGCTGACGGCCCTCATCGTGCTCGCCGTGGCAGCGGTGATGATCGTGCAGCCCTACGTGCTGGCCGCGATCGCCGCGCGCCAGGCGGCCCGCGCAGCCGGGCGGGGCGCGTCCGCGGGATACTAGCCTCTCGACTCACGGCGATGAGTCAGATAGACTCATGCGTATGACAAAGCGACTGCAGGTGCTCCTCGACGACGAGGAGCTGGCGGAGATCCAGGAGCTGGCGCGGCGGCGGCACCAGACGACCGCGGCCTGGGTTCGCGAGGCGCTTCGCACGGCGCGCGAGACGGCCTACCCCGACCCCGGCCACAGGCTCCGCGCGGTCCGCGAGGCGGCCGCCCACGCCTATCCCGCCGACGACATCGACGAGATGCTGCGCGACATCGAACGCGGCTACGACGAAGGCGCGCGGCCGTGATCTTCGTCGACTCCAACATCCCGATGTACCTCGTCGGGGCGGACCACCCGAACAAGGCACTGGCGCGGGCGCTCCTCGAGCGCGCGATCACCGACGGCGAGGTCCTGGTCTCCGATGCGGAGGTGCTCAAGGAGATCCTTCACCGGTACGTGGCGATCGGCCGGCGCGACGCGATCGGGCCGGCCTCCGACGCGCTCCTCCGCGTGGTCGACCAGGTGTTCCCCGTCGAGCTCGCCGACGTCGAGCGGGCACGACGTCTGGTGCAATCCACGCAACTCTCGGCGCGCGACGCCGTCCACCTCGCGATCATGCGGCGGCGCGGGATCGGGCGGATCCTGACCTGCGACCGCGCCTTCGACGCGATCGACGGGATCACGCGCAACTGACCGAACGCGGGAGCGCTGCCGACGATCGGGGACGGGACCGCGCGGCCGGCCCCCGAACCGGTCCGGGACGGCTCTTGACAGGACACGTCGGCGTGTCGAGGCTATCGCGGCCGGGGTTTCAGGAACCGGCGGCCCGGCGCATGTTCGCCGGGCCCACCGTAAGCGAGGCGAACCGGGTGGAGGGACAGCTGCCGATCCCGCGGGCGACGCTCGCCCGCCCTCTCAGGCCCGGCGACGTGCTGGAGCGCCTGTTCAGGGCGTCCATGGTCGTCTCCATCGTCGCCACGCTGGTGGTCCTGCTCCCCGGCGTTCACGGGCACGCGGTGCTGCCCACCGTCGACCTCGTGCTCGACACCATCGCCCTGATCGTCTCGGTCATGCTGACGCTGCTGGCCTGGGCCCGGTTCCGCGAGCGGCGGGTGATGGGCGCCGTCTACCACGCCGCGGCGTTCCTCGCCCTCGCGATGGCCTACGGCATCGCCCTGATCGTGAGCCTCGAGCACAGCGGCAGCATCAGCAGCCTGGCGGAACCGGAGACGGCACAGGACCTGGTGTTCGCCATCGCCACCCTGGCGGCCGCCATCCTCTTCGTGATCGCAGGCACGTTCACGGCCCGGCGGACCTACGGCGTCCACCCGCTGTGGATCATCGCCGGCCCGGCGCTCGCGGTGGCGGCGGCCGCGCTCGTCGCCCAGGTGGTGGCGACGCCGCCGGAGGCCCTCCAGATCATCATCTTCGACGATCCCGCGGGCCTGCCGCACATCACGCCCTTCGGAGCCGCCGTCTGCCTGGTGACGGCGACGCTCTTCTTCGTCGGCGCGTACGTCAGCCGCGGCATGCGCCGCCGGGAGGGCATGCTGATGGACGGCTGGATCGCGATCGCCCTCGTGTTCGCGGGCTTCGCCGAGCTCCAGTGGGCCATCTATCCGAGCGCCCACCCGGGCCAGGTCTCCACCGCCGACCTGTTCCGGCTGGCGAGCTTCCTCTCGCTGCTTCTCGGGCTCGAATCCTCGGTGCGGGCCAACCTCCGGGAGCTCCGGACGGCCAACGTCGAGCTCGCCGCACTGCGCGACGCGGACGTGGAGCGGGCCGCCCTCGAGGAGCGCGCGCGGCTGGCCCGCGAGCTGCACGACGGCCTGGCGCAGGACCTGTGGCTGGCCAAGCTGCGGACCGGCCAGGTGGCCGGCATGGAGGGCCTGCCCCCGGAGGCCAGGCGCGCGGTTGAGGAGGCGGCCTCGGCGATCGACAGCGGGCTGGCCGATGCCCGCGAGGCGGTGGCCGCGCTGCGCAGCCCCGGCCACGCGAACATGGGCTTCTGCGCGCTCGTCCAGCGCAACGTCGAGGACTTCGGGGACCGCTTCGGGCTGCGCGTCGAGTACGCCTTCGAGGGCGAGCACACCACCAGGGTCGCCCCGCGGACGCAGGCCGAGATCCTGCGCATCGCCCACGAGGCCCTGGCCAACGTCGCCCGCCACGCCGACGCGACCATCGTCGGCGTCCGGCTCCACATCACGGACGACCGGATCTGGCTCCGGGTGGTCGACAACGGGCGCGGCTTCGACGTGAACGCCGTCCACGAGGGATCGTTCGGGCTGGCCTCCATGCGCGAGCGGGCCGCCCTGATCGGCGGCCGGCTGCGCGTCCTGTCGCGCCCCGACGCCGGGACCCGGGTCATCCTCACGGCTCCCTTCGCCCCGCCCCCGGTCGCGGCGCAGGCGGCCCGCCCGTGACCGGCCCGAACGGCACCCTGCGCGTGATGATCGTCGACGACCATCCGCTGGTCCGGTCGGCCGTCGCCCGCGCCCTGGTGGCCGACAACATGATCGTGGTCGCCGAGGCGTCGAGCGCCGAGGAGGCGCTGGCGGTCGCGCCGAAGGTCGCCCCCGACGTGCTGCTGCTCGACATCGCCCTGCCCGGCATGTCCGGGGTCCACCTGCTCCGCGAGCTGGCGCCGCGCCTGCCGGGGACGAAGATCGTCATGCTCACGGTGTCGGCGGCGGACCGCGACGTCCTCGACGCGATCCGCCACGGCGCGAGCGGCTACCTCACCAAGGACGTGTCGCCGGAGGCGCTGGCGCGCGCCGTGCGAGCCACCCAGACCGACGAGCTCGTGATGCCCCGGCGCCTCGCGGGCCGCCTCATCGCGCGCCTGGTGCGGCGGGGCAGCCCCGATCGCCCCGACCCGCCGGCCGACGACCCGCGCGTGGAGGGGCTGACCCAGCGCGAGAACGACGTCCTCCGCCTGCTCGCCGAGGGGCTCAGCGACCGGGACATCGCCGCGGCGCTCACGATCTCCACCCGGACGGTGGAGTCGCACGTGAGCAACATCCTGCACAAGCTCGGCGCGCGGAACCGGGGCGAGGCCGCGAGGCGCTACCGCGAGGAGGACTGACCGCCCTCGGCGCCGTCGGGTGGGCGTCAGCGGGCGGCGTTGCCGTTGGCGCCGCCGGTCTCGCGGGCGGGCTCCGGGCCCGGCGGCGATGCCCGGTCGGCGGCCCGCGCGGCCGCCCGGGCCGCCGCGATCTCGACGCGGAGGACACACGGGTCGTTCACGTCGATCACCACGCCCCGGTTCTCGCCGACGACGAGCAGCAGCTGGTTCGCCGCGATGTCGGCCTCCCGGATCTCGTCGAGCGGGTAGACGACGGCCGAGCGGCCCAGGTGGACCAGCCGCCGGCTGGTCACGTAGAGATCGCCGGTCAGGCCCGGGTCGTCCGCGCGGCGGACGTGGCGGCGGTCCAGGGACGTCGACCGGCGCACGGCGAGAACGAGCTCGCCCGGGGCCAGCATCACGCCGATCCGGTCGTCCGGCTCGATCGGGACGATCCCCTGCTCGTGAAGGCGGCGGCGGGCCTCGTCGGCGCTGGCCGCGTCGGGGAACGGCTCGATCCGGGGCGCCCGCGATGGCGTCACCCTGCGCTCATCCGAGCCGGGCGCAGGCGACTCCGGGCCGCGCGCGGACGGCGACCCCGGTGCCTGGTCGCCAAGGCGGTCCGGCGTCGGGGCGCGATCGTCCATGCGAGCGTGGCCGTCCACGCCTCGAAGGATGCGCGCAGTGGTGCGCCGGGGCAACCGGGCGAAGTACGTAGCCGGGTACGGGTTGCCCGATCCGTGGAGGTGGCGAGTACGGACGTCGAAACCCGTACTCCGGTCCGTGCCAATCCCGTTGGAGGCATGGGACCCCCGGACTACGGTTCCCCGCAGGAGCGGCTCCAGGTTCGGCGTCAGGGTGCGTCCCTGCCCCCAGCGAGATCCGAGTCGTTCGCCGCTAGGTCCGTCCCGGCACCCCAGCCGGGCGAGATGGGGAGAGAGGTCGAATGACACGCAGACTGCTGGCCCTCCTGGGGGCCCTGTTGCTCCTGGTGACGGCGGTCACCCCGGGCACCGCACAAGTCAGGCCGCCGGCGCCCGCCGCGGCGCCCGAGCGCGTCGCGTCGGCGCCACCGTTGAGCGCAACCGACGAAACCAAGGTCCCGCATTACTTCGGCCCGTATTCGAACTGGGCCAACAGCCCGCAGGTCCTCGCCGACGCGATCGTCACGATCGACAGGGGGACCCCGACCCCCGTGTCCTACGGGAATGCGCTGACCGCGCGCGCCTACGCGACCGACTACGCGACGGCTCCGGGCACGCTGGGCCCCGTCTTCGTGGTCCTGGCCAATTCGCCGTTGCCGGCGGGCACGCTGAACAGCTTCCAGACCTGGAACCAGGCGCTGGCGGGAAACAGCCCCACGCCGTCCGCGGGCGGCCTGTTCCATGCCTATCTGCTGCGCCCGACGACCACTGCCAACCAGTACCAGGTCGTCTATGACAGCGGACCGCTGACGGTTCCGGCACTTGCCGATCCGACGATCTCCGAGATGTACACGTTCGCGGTGCCCCCGGGGGTCGCCGCCCAAGCCGGCGACGTCATCGGCTTCTACGGCGAGGGGATCCCGGTCGACACCGGCGTGACGGTGAACCCGGACACCTTCAGCTACCTCGCCACGGCCAACGCCGACCTGGTGACTCCCGAGGCGCCGACGGTGCCCGGCCCGATCACCCTCGGCGTCGACCCGGGATTCCCGATCTACGCGACGCAGGACCGCACCTACTCCTTCGCGGCCAGCGTCACCCCCAACGTCGCGGATCCGGGGACGGGCGCGCAGGCGACGGCTACGGTCGACCCGAAGACGGGCGGCATCTCCGCCATCACCGTCACCAGCCCGGGCGCCGGCTATGTCCTGCCCCCGAAGGTCACGATCACCTCTCCGGGCGTGACGCCCACGGCGCTCGCGAACGCGACGGCCGTCATCTCGCTCGGCGTCGTCAACAGCGTCGCGGTGAACGAGTCCGGCTTCGGATTCACCACCCCGTCCGTCACCCTCAGCGGCGGCAATCCCACCACGGTGGCGGCCGTCGTCGCGAGCGGCGGCGTCGACAACGTCACCCTGACTGACGGCGGCGGCCCCTACACGAACCAGCCGGGCGTGGTGTTCTCGCTCCCGGACCTCCCCAGCGGCGTCCAGGCGACCGGCACGGCGACGATGGACGCCAACGGCGTCGTCACGGCCGTCGACGTGGTCACCCCGGGCTCCGGCTACACGAAGGCCCCGACGGTCACGATCAAGGACCTGGGCGCGACGCCGGTCGCCATCCCGGCGACCGCGACCGCGACGATCAACATCGGCCAGATCGACGTCACCTCGGGCGGCCAGGGCTACGACGCCGCCCCGACGGTGGACATCACCGACCTTGGCGGGACGGCATCCGTGCCCGCCACCGCAACGGCATCCGTCGCGGTGAAGGGCGCCGTCACCGTCGTCAACGTCACGGCCGCGGGCGCCGGCTACCTGACGCCGGGCCTCAAGAAGTTCGTCGACACCCTGCCGGGCCTCGGGCCCACGGGCGCCAACGACCTCGGCCAGTACATCCCGGTCGCCGTCCCCGACACCACCACGTACCCCGGCTCGGACTACTACGAGATCGCGGTCGTCCAGTACCGGATGAAGTTCCACCGGGACCTGCCGGCGACGCTGCTGCGCGGCTATGTCCAGCTCTCGACGAGCATCGTGCCGGGGAACCAGGTCCCCCTGAGCAACGCCAACGTTGACCCGACCAAGCCGGCCACGCCCATCGTCGGCTACACCGGCGTCGACAACCCGCACTACCTCGGGCCGACGATCGTCGCCACCAAGGACCGGCCGGTGCGGATCCTGTTCCGCAACCTGCTTCCCACCGGGTCCGGCGGCAACCTGTTCCTGCCCGTCGACACGTCCCTCATGGGTTCGGGCCCCGGCCCCAACATGATGACCCTCGACGCGAACGGCGTGCCGGTGGACATGGCGACGAACGATGGCACCGTGCTCGACGGCGTCCGCAATCCCGCCTGCGACCAGCTCGACCCGGTCACCGGCGAGAAGCCCTCGAGCTGCTACTCCGACAACCGAGCCACGCTGCACCTCCACGGCGGCATCACCCCGTGGATCAGCGACGGCACGCCCCACCAGTGGACCACGCCCGACGGCGAGACCACCGACTACCCCGAGGGCGTGAGCGTCAGCAACGTCCCCGACATGCCCGACCCGGGTCCCGGGGCGCTGACCTTCTTCTACACCAACCAGCAGAGCGCGCGGCTGATGTTCTACCACGACCATGCGTGGGGCATCACCCGCCTCAACGTGTACGCCGGCGAGGCCGCCGGGTACGTTCTGACCGATGCGACCGAGCAGAACCTGTTCGTCGATAACACCCCCAACGATCCCGCGCCCAACACCGCCCCCTTCCAGGATCTGGGCATCGGCACCCCGCTCGTCATCCAGGACAAGACCTTCGTCTCCAAGGACATCCTGAAGACGGACCCGACGTGGGACGTCAGCCGCTGGGGCGGCGAGGGAAGCCTCTGGCTCCCGCACGTCTACATGCCGGCGCAGAACCCGGGCGACCCGTCCGGGATGAGCGCGTTCGGCCGCTGGATGTACGGCCCGTGGTTCTGGCCGCCGGCCAAGGACGCGAAGTACCCCCCGATCGCCAACCCCTACTTCGACCCGACCTGTGACCCGAACGTCATCCTGCCCGACGGCAGCAACCAGTTCTGCGAGCCGGCGCTGATCCCGTCGACGCCCAACATCTCGGTGGGCATGGAGGCATTCGCCGACACGCCGGTCGTCAACGGCACGGCCTACCCGACGACCACGGTCGACCCGAAGGCCTACCGCTACCGGATCCTCAACGCGGCCAACGACCGCTTCTGGAACCTCCAGTGGTACGTCGCCGACCCGACGACCGGGACGCTGAGCGAGGTCGCCCTCAAGGCCTCCGAGGTGGCGGCCGCCCAGACCGACCCCAACGTCTTCCCGACGCCCGACACCACCAAGAGCCCGGCCGGCCCGAGCTGGATCCAGATCGGCACCGAGGGCGGCTTCCTGCCGACCCCGGTCGTCGTCCCGAACCAGCCGATCACCTGGATCACCGACCCGACCCGCTTCGACGTGGGCAACGTCGACAAGCACTCGCTCCTGCTGGCTCCGGCCGAGCGGGCCGACGTGATCGTCGACTTCGCCGCGTACCGCGGCAAGACCCTGATCCTGTACAACGACGCCCCCGCCGCGTTCCCGGCGCGCGTCAGCAGCTACGACTACTACACCGGCGGCCCGGACCTGTCCCCGGTCGGCGCCCCCACCACCCTCGCGGGCTACGGCCCCAACACCCGCACGATCATGCAGATCAAGGTCTCGAACGCCGCACCCGCGGTCGCCTTCGACCGGCCGAACACCACCGCCGACCGCATGGGCGACCTCATGGCGGCGTTCGCCCACCACCTCGACGCCAGCGGCAAGCCGGCCGGCGTCTTCGAGTCCGGCTCCGACCCGGTCATCGTCGGGCAGGCCGCCTACAACGACGCCTACGGCACGAGCTTCGTCAGCAGCGGCTGGTGCAACGCTCCCGGCGCCACGGGCGTGGCGGCCACCAAGTGCGACGGCTACGCACGCATCCAGGAGGGGTCGCAGCCGGTCGACAAGTTCGGCTTCAACACCCTTGATCCCACCCACGGACCGGGTGTCGCCAAGCTCCAGATCCCCTTCCAGCCCAAGGGCATGCACGACGAGGCGAACTCGGCGAGCTTCGACGAATGGGGGCGGATGACCGCCAACCTGGGCCTCGAGGCGCCGGGCGCCACGCCGCTCCTCCAGAACATCATCCTCTACCCGTACGTGAACCCGGCGACCGAGATCCTCGACTCCACGGGGATGCCGAGCGCGCTCGACGTGACGCCGATCTCATCGGCGGCCGACGGGACCCAGATCTGGAAGATCACCCACAACGGGGTGGACACCCACCCCATCCACTTCCACCTCTATGACGTCCAGGTCCTCAACCGGGTCACCTGGGACAACATCATCATCCCGCCCGAACCGACCGAGCTCGGCTGGAAGGACACCGTCCGGGTCAGCCCGCTCGAGGACACGATCGTCGCCCTGCGGCCGATCGTGCCGACCATCCCGTTCGGGGTCCCGGACAGCAGCCGCCCGCTCAACCCGATGATGCCCATCGGCGCGAGGGGGACCGCAGCTGGTGCCGGCGGAGGTGCCGGCGGCACCGAGGCCGGGTTCAACAACACGGACACGAACGGCAACCCGATGCCGACGCCGATCGTGAACAAGATCGTCAGCTTCGGCTGGGAGTACGTGTTCCACTGCCACATCCTCAGCCACGAAGAGATGGACATGATGCGGCCGGTCACGGTGGAGGTGCCGTCCACGGCTCCCGCCGCGCCCGTCCTCACGTTCACGAGGGGCAGCGTCATCCTCAAGTGGACGGACGGCACGCCCGTCGACTACCTAACTCCCACGACCTGGTCCAATCCCAACAACGAGATCGGATTCAAGATCGAGCGGGCCGAAGTCACCGGAGGCGTCGCCGGGTCGTACACGGAGATCGCGACGGCCCTCGCGAACACCACAACGTACACGGACGTCCCGCCCGACCCGACGACCACCTACGACTATCGCGTCACCGCGTGGAACAAGGGGGGCAGCTCGCCTTTCGAACGTGGTCCGGGTCGAGGGACTGCCCAAGGCCCCGACCGGGCTGACGGCCGTCGTGCAGCCGAATGCCGTCGCTGCCCGCCGGCGCGGAAGTCGCGCTCGGATGGGTCAATAGCGCCACCAACGCCACCAACGTCGTCGTCGAGCGGGCCGTGGGTGCCGGTGCCTTCAACGTGCTCGCCACGCTGGCCCCGGCCGCCACGAGCTACGTCGACACGTCGGTGGTCCCAGGCCCCTACAGCTACCGGGTCAACGCGGTGAACGCCGTCGGCCCGTCGGCCTACTCGAATGTCGCCACGGTGACCGTCCCGCAGCCGGGCTCGACCACCGTCGTCCTGAGCGCACCCAACCCATCCTTCGTCGGAGAGAACGTGACGTTCTCCGCCACGGTCAGCCCGGCGCTGGCAACCGGGACTCCGACGGGAACTGTCGCCTTCACCCTCAACGGAGTGCCCGTCACGGTGGCCCTTGACGCCGCCGGCGTGGCGACCACGACCTCGAGCGCCCTGTCTGCCGGCAGCCCACACCATCACGGCCGACTACAGCGGCGACGCCGTCTTCCTCCCCAGCTCCGGCTCGGTGATCCAGACGGTCAACAAGGGCACCACCTCCACCGTCGTCGCGAGCAGCTCCAACCCGTCGCTCTTCGGGACGTCGGTCACGTTCACCGCGACCGTGTCGGTCCTCACCGGGGTCGGGACCCCGGGCGGCTCCGTCGAGTTCTTCGACGGCGCCACGCTCCTCGGCACGAGCCCGCTCGCAGCCTCCACCGCCACCTTCTCCACCGCCGCCCTCGGCGTCGGCAGCCACACGATCACAGCCACCTACGCGGGGATGCCGCCTTCGGCACCAGCTCGGGCTCGGTGACCCAGGTCGTCGGCCAGGGCACAACCTCGACGGCCCTCACGAGCAGCCTCAACCCGTCGCCCTTCGGAACATCGGTCACGTTCACCGCGACCGTGTCGGTCCTCACCGGGGCCGGGATCCCGGGCGGGACGGTCGACCTCCGCGACGGCGGCGTGACCTTCCTCACGCTCCCGCTCAGCGGCGCGAGCGCCACCTTCTCCACCGCCATTCTCGCCGCCGGCAGCCACTCGCTCACCGCCGTCTACAGCGGCGACGCGAGCTTACGCCGGCCAGCACGAGCGCCGTGCTCACACCAGGTCGTCGACCCGCTACCCGGCTGCTCCGTCGAACCTGGTCGCCACGGCGGTCAGCTCGACGCAGATCAACCTGACCTGGACGGACAACGCCAGCAACGAGACCGGGTTCACGATCCAGCGGGCGACGAACGCGAGCCTTCACCACCGGCCTGACCACCATCACGTTGAACGGGCCCAACCAGACCTTCTACACCAACACCGGCCGCGCGCCCAGCACCACCTACTACTACCGCGTCCGGGCCTTCAACGCGGGCGGCTTCTCGGCATGGTCGAACGTCGCCTCAGCCTTCACGGCGGTCGCGGGCTCGCCGGCTGCGCCGTCGAACCTGGTGGCCACGGCGTTCAGCAAGGCGCAGATCGACCTGACCTGGACGGACAACGCCACCAATGAGACCGGGTTCACGATCCAGCGGTCGACGAACGCCAACTTCACCGGGATGACCACCATCACGCCGAATGTGGCCGATCAGACCGCGCTACAGCGACACCGGCCGCACGGCCAACACCACGTACTACTACCGGGTGCGGGCGTTCAACGCGGTCGGCCCTTCGGCCTGGTCGAACACCGCCTCAGCCACGACACTGCCCCTGGCCCCGCCGGCGGCTCCGTCGAACCTGGTCGCGACAGCGTTCAGCCCGAGCCAGATCAACCTGACCTGGACGGACAACGCCACCAATGAGACCGGGTTCACGATCCAGCGGTCCACGAACGTCGACCTTCACCGGGATGACCACCATCACGCTGAATGCGGTCGACCAGATCGCCTACAGCAACACCGGCCGCGCAGCCAACACCACGTACTACTACCGGGTGCGGGCGTTCAACGCGGACGGCTTCTCGGCCTGGTCGAACACCGCCTCAGCCACGACACTGCCGGCGATCCCGGCGGTTCCGGCGAACCTGACGGTCACCCTCGGCAGCCGCCGGCAGCCTCGCTCGTCGCCTGGACGTACACGTCGAACGGCGCACCCGGGCCGATCACGTTCCAGCGTCCAGAGAAGCAACACCGGCGCCGGTGGGTGGACCACCGTTGCCAACGGCGATCCACGGCAACCACGTTCACGAACACGGGGTTGCCCGCCGGCGCCACCGCTACTACCGCGTGCGGGCCGTCAACGCCACTCGGCAACAGCGCCTACTCGGCCGTGGTCTCCGGCCTCGTGCCGTAGGCCGGCCACCCCACAGGTCCCCCGGCGCCGGTTCCCCCCAGCCGGCGCCGGGGACACCTCTCACAGGGACCGTCGCGGCCGACACGGCCCGGACGGCACCCGCAGTCCAGGGGAGCTTCGATGACAGTCCAGGTGGCCGGGGAGCCGACACGCCCCCGGCCATCTCTTCGATCCGCTCCGCGCCCGACCAGGGCGGAGGCAGTCGGACCTCGGTGACGGACGCGCCCGCCGGTCGACGGGCCGATCCAACGACTGACCGCTCGGCGGCGCGTCCGCCCAAGCCCGGTCCCGCGAGACCCGTGGGACCCTACGAACAGGAGCCCTGATGTCGCGGCACCTCCTGCCGCCCCGAGCGCCACGCCGACGGAGGCACGCGCGCCCCGCGGGCCGATCGGCCCGCGGGGCGCTGCTGCGCGTCCAGCTCCGCGTGGCCGGCATCGTCCTGCTCGCGTTCGCCCTGCTCTTCGGCGCGGCGCCGATCGCCCAGCCCGGCGTGCGGGCGGCCGCGCCCCGCGTGGCGATCATCGTGGGCCCGGTCGGCTCGCTCACGGACCTCTACCGGTCCGACGCGGAGAAGGCCGCTGCGGCCGCGCGCCGCTTCACCGACGACGTCGTCACGGTCTACACGCCGAACGCGACGTGGAGCGCCGCGAAGGCCGCCATGCAGGGCGCGTCGATCGTCGTCTACCTGGGCCACGGCAACGGCTTCCCGAGCCCGTACGGGCGCACCCTCAACCCGCGGATCCAGGACGGCCTGGGGCTCAACCCGGTGGCCGGCGGCGACGACGTCGCGCACCAGTACTTCGGGGAGTGGCACCTCGCCCGCCAGGTGCGCCTCGCGCCCAACGCGGTCGTCATCCTGAGCCACCTGTGCTACGCCTCCGGCAACGCCGAGCCCGGGATGGCCGATGGCACGCTCGAAATCGCCCGGCAGCGCGTCGACAACTTCGCGGCCGGGTTCCTGGCGGCGGGCGCCGGCGCGGTCGTCGCCGATGCCCACCTCGACCCGTCGTACTACGTCCGCTCGATCCTCGGCGGGTCGGGCACGGTCGAGGGGATCTGGCGCGCGGCGCCGAGCTTCCATGACCATGTCGTCGCCTTCCCGAGCGACCGCAGCCCGGGCCTCACGGCGCTCCTCGACCCGACGGCGCCCCAGAGCGGCTTCTACCGATCGCTCGTGGCCCGCGCTGCCCTGCGGGCCGACGAGGTGGCGCGGGGCGCCGCCCTGCGCGAGGCCCCGAGCGCGCCCGTGGGTCCAGGTACCGTGCCGGCCGCGGAGCCCGTGCGCACGGGTCCGGCCGTCACAGAGGCGCGCCTGCGCGGGATCGCCGTCGCCGGCTCGTCGGTCCAGCTCGCGTTGACGTTCGGGCTGGCCGGCACGGTCCCCGCGGAGGAGATCCGCCCCGGCGTCCGGTGGACGCCGCTGGAGCTGGCGACGGTCGATGCCGCGTCGGAGGCGGCCCCCGCGGCGTCGCTCCCTGCGGGTTCGTCGCCAGGCGCCGGTTCCTCCCCGGTCGCTGGTTCGTCGCCTGTCGCCGGCTCATCACCGGTTGCTGGTTCGCCCGACCCGGCCGAGTCAGCCGGCCCGGCGGCATCGCCCGGTGCGAGCCCGTCACCGATCCCGCCTCCCCTCCCCGCGCCAACGGATCCGGCGACCACCCTGGTGACGCCCGAGGCCCCCGGCGACCTCGTCGTGATCGCCGAGTCGCGGTCGACCCCCAAGGGCCTCCGAGCCACCCTCGCGGTGCCGGCGACGCCCGGCCTGTACCGCCTCGTGACCACGCTCCACGGCGCCGACGACGTCGCTCTCGACGCCGCGACGCAGGACCAGATCCCGGCCCTCGTGGTCCGCGTGACCGCGAGCCTCTCCGCCGTGATCACGGCGCCGGAGAGCTTTACGGCGATCACCGGGTCGGCGATCGAGCTGCCGGTGGCGGTCCTC
Source organism: uncultured Chloroflexia bacterium (assembly GCA_963831745.1). GTDB lineage: Bacteria > Chloroflexota > Limnocylindria > Limnocylindrales > CSP1-4 > CTSoil-043. The sequence continues at coordinate 116,525 of CAWHRD010000001.1, forward strand.
AACAGCGGCAGCGTCCCGTGGGGACCTCCCGCGGCCGCAATCGACCCCGAGGACCCCGCGGCCGCTCCGCCGCTCCCGGGGTCCGACGTCGTCGGCCAGTGGCTGCGGCTCGACGCGTCCGGCGGCAACGGCGGCGCCGCGTCGGCGCGGGCCCGGCTGGAGCCCGCCCCCGGCGCGACCGCGCGGGCGACCCTCCATTTGGTCACCCCGGGCCTGCCGGGCGACTACCTCCTGGTCCTCGACGTCGTGAGCGACCGCCTCGGGTCGCTGGTGGCGGCGGCCAGCGGCCCGGTCGTGGTCCGCGTGACGGTGACCTGGCCGCCGGTCGCTCCGGGAACGGCGGACCCGGGGGCAGCGGACCCGGGGGCAGCGGACCCGGGGGCATCGCCGCGCGCGGATCCGGGAGCATCGCCGCCCGCGGAGGCGACCCCGAGCGCGGCCCCCGCCCCCTGAGGTCACCGCGACGACGAACGGCACTTCACGTGTAGAAGACCGAGCGCGACGCTCTCCCGGTCGATACGAAGCGGAGGTGCGCACGATGGCTGCCGAGCTCCTCCTCGACCCCGAGCGTCCACCCGCGCGCCGCGCGCTGCGCACGATCCTGGGCGAGGCGGCGCCGTCGTGGGACGCGCTGGTGCGGCGGATCGAGGCGATGGGCGCCAGGGGAAGCTTCGCCTGGGACGGCCCGAAGTACGGCTGGTCCCTGAAGTTCGTCCGCGCCGGGCGGCCTTTCGCGACCCTCACGCCTTCCGATGGCAGCTTCCGGGCACTCGTCATCCTGGGACGCGCCCAGGTGGAGGAGGCGCCGACGCTCGCGCTCGGCCCGCACGTCCGGGGCATCTTCGACGCCGCGCGCCAGTACCCCGACGGCCGCTGGCTCTTCATCCCGGTCGAGTCGGCGGCCGACGTCGCCGACATCGCCACGCTCCTGGCGACGAAGCTGCCGCCGACGGTGCGCGCGAAGGTGGCCGCCGGTTCCTGAACCCCGGCGGAGCCGGGCGGCTCGACCGCTGTGGACCGGGCCGCTTCGTCAACGCCGGGCGACCGATCCTGCGCACATCGCAGGCCGCGGAGTACCGTTGCCGCACACACTGGGAGGACACGCGATGGTGAAGGACGCGGGCGGACGCGAGGGGCTCTCGGCAGGCGCGATCGCGAAGGAGCTGGGCGTCGCACCCCCGGCGGTGAAGAAGGCCATGGCCGACCTGAAGATCGAGGCGGACTTCGTCAAGGCGGGCTGCGCCTACTACTACGTCGAGCGGGTCGCCACGGTGAAGGAGAAGCTCCGCTAGGTCGAGGGGCGGCGGGCCGCCGAACGCGCCACGGGTTCGATCGGCGGAACGGCGAAAGTCATGGAGGAACGCGATGGGCGACATGGCGGAGATCGGCGTCTTCGGGGGCTCCGGCTTCTACTCGCTCCTGGGGGACGTCCGCGAGGTCAAGGTCGACACGCCGTACGGGCCGCCCTCGGACGGCGTCTTCCTGGCCGAGGTCGCCGGCCGGAAGGTCGCGTTCCTGCCGCGCCACGGGCGGCGCCACACGATCCCGCCCCACCGGATCAACTACCGGGCCAACGTCTGGGCAATGCGCGCGCTGGGGGTGAAGGCCGTGATCAGCCCGTGCGCCGCCGGCTCGCTCCAGCGCGCGGTCGCGCCCGGCGACTTCGTCGTCTGCGACCAGTTCGTGGACCGGACCCGGAACCGCGAGGACACGTTCTTCGACGGGCCGATCTCGACCCACGTCAGCTCGGCGGACACCTACGACCCGACCCTCCGGCAGATCGCGATCGACGTCATCCGCGAGCACGGCATCCCGGTCCACGAGCAGGGCACCGTCGTCGTGATCCAGGGCCCGCGCTTCTCCACCAAGGCCGAGTCGAAGTGGTTCTCCGACGCCGGGTGGGAGGTCATCAACATGACCCAGTACCCGGAGGCCTTCCTGTGCCGCGAGCTCGGGATGGCGGTCGTCAACATCAGCCTGATCACCGACTACGACGCCGGCGTCCACGAGGGGACGGAGGCGGTCGACGCGCTCAGCGTTCTCGAGGTCTTCCAGCAGAACGCGGCCCGGATCCAGAAGGTCGTGCTCGAGATGATCCGCCGCTTCCCGGCCGACCTCGACGCGCTCGGCGCCCGCGAAGCGCTCGCGGTCACCCGCGGCGACGGCCACGTGATCACGCCGTGGGACGTCCGCCTCTTCGAGACGGGCCTGTAGGGTCGCCGGGGCGGTCGGGACGGGCGGGACGGGCGCGCCGACCCTCTCAGGCCGGGCCGCGGACCCTCAGACGCCGGCTTCGGCTGCGATCCGGCCAGCCTTGATCGCGGCGACGAAGGCCGCGTAGTCCTGCTCGTTCTGGTCGGCGTACGCGGCGGCGAACTCGCCGATCGCGTGCTCGAATGCCCGGTCGGTGCCGAGGTAGCCGGCGATCTCGGCCGGCTGCCCCGAGCGGGCATGCCCGCGCGCGAGGGCCCAGCCGCAGAGCTCGCCCCACGTCGTGAGGTCCTCGAGGGTCATCACGTCGACGACGGCGCCGCCCTTCTGGTCCTGGAGCTGGCGGAGGTACCAGTGCCGGTTCTCGCGGCCGGTCGACCAGCCGAGGAGGATGTCGCCGGCCGCCTGCAGCAGGCGCTGGCCCGCGACCACGCGCGCCCCATCATTCGGCTTGCGGCTGGGCGCCAGGAACCGCTCCAGCACCGACGCCTCCGCCTGCTTGACCTGCAGGAAGAGCGGGTCGTCGTCGCTGCCGCCGAGGAAGAGCGCGGCGAACGCGTACAGCCCGACGCTGCCGACGCCGACGACCTTGAGCGCCACGTCGACGAGCTCGTACCGGTCCAGGAGCACGCGGCGATCCTCCTGGAGGGACTCGCGATAGCCGGCCATGACCGCGTCGACGCGGTCCGTGGTAACGCCCCCCGGGTGGGTGATGACCGGCGGGTGGTCGACGATCCGGCGACGCCCCGAGGCGTCGACGGCGGTGAGCTTCGGGAGCTCGTGGAGCGCGTCGTGGTGGTGGGCCGCGCGCACGGTCTGCTGGAGGAACGGCCGTGCACGCTTGTCGACGTAGGCCAGGATCGCGGCCGTGTCGACCCGCGCGTAGTAGACGTCGATGGCGCGCATCTCCGCGTAGGAGGCCATGCGCTCGCCGTACGCCTGGACGGCGCGACGGACGGCGTGGCCGGTCGCGTGCGCGTCGAACCCGCGCGACCGGCCGGCGACGACGAGGCTCGCGGCGAGGCGCTTGACATCCCACTCGAAGGGCCCGTGGAGCGTCTCGTCGAAGTCGTTGATGTCGAACACGAGGTCCCGCTCGGGCGAGGCGAACAGGCCGAAGTTCGATAGGTGGGCGTCGCCGCAGAGCTGGACGACGATGCCTGTCGTCGGCGTCGCCGCCAGGTCGGCAGCCATCGGCAGGGCCGCCCCCCGGTAGAACGTAAACGGCGAGACCGCCATCCGGCCGTAGCGGATCGGCACGAGGTCCGCGATCCGCGTGGCGGCCTGCTCCTCGAGCAGGGCGACCGCGTCGGGCCGGTCGGGCGCGGGGTGCCACGCAGCGTGGGCGCCCGGCGGCACCCGGGTCCGGGCGGCCGCTCCGGCCGCCCGGCGATCATCCCTCGACGGGAGGGTGGACATCCTTCGGCTCAGCCGTCCGAGGGCGTCGGCCCGGCTGCCGTCGGCCCGGCTGCGGGCGGCGCGGCGGTACCCGGCGCGGCAGCACCCGGCGCGCCCAAGGAACCGCTCGGCGCGGCGTCGGCCGAAGCTTGGTAGGCGGCGAGCACGTCGCTGGACGTCGCGAAGATGCGGTCGGCCCCGATCTGCCCGGTCAGGCCGTAGGCGTCCAGCAGCTTGCGCACGGCCGGGTCGACGGAGCACAGCACCAGCTTGGCGCCCCGCCCCGCGAGCTCGTTCGCGACCTGCCGCACGGAGTCTGCCCCCGAGTAGTCGAGGTCGCCGATGGCTGCCGCGTCGATCGCGAGCCACCGGAGCGGCGGATCCGCGGACTCGACGATCTCCATGATCTCCTCGCTGAAGCGGCTGGCGTTCGCGTAGAACAGCTCCGCCCCGAAGGCGTAGATGACGAGGCCGGGTGCCGCCTGCACCGGGTCCGCGAGGTGACCGAGATGCGGAGTGCCGTCGGGTGCGAACGAGATGACCCGGTCGTGGGGCTTGTAGACGTGCATCAGGACGACGATGACCGAAAGGACGATCGCCAGGATGATCCCCTGCTCGACCCCCACCACCACGACGGTCGCCGCCGTGACGAGCGCGACCACGAACTCGTCCCGGCGGAGCCGGTAGATCCGACCCATGCCGAGGAAGTCGATCAGCTTGAGCCCGATGAGGAAGACGACGGCAGACAGGACGGCGTTCGGCATGTAGGAGAGCGGGACGGTCAGGAAGAGCAGGACGACCACGACGATCACGCCCGTGGTCAGCTGGGCGACCTGGCTGCGGCCTCCGGCGCTGTCCACCATCTCGGTCTTCGTCGGGCTGCCGTTGACGACGAACGTCCCGGACAGGCCGGCGGCCAGGTTGCCCAGGCCCAGGCCCACGAGGTCGACGTTCTCGTCGAAGCTGTCGCCGTACTTCATCGCGTAGGCCCGCGACGTGGCAGCGGACTGGGCGAGGATGAGGATGAACATCGAGAAGGCGATCGGGAGGAGGGCGACGATGTCGCTCGCGAGCTGGTCGGCCGCGATGTCCGGGAGGCCGATCGGGGGCAGGCCGCTGGGGACGGCGCCGATCGTGGTGATCCCGCGGGAGGCGAAGTCGAACGCGTAGCTCGCGGCGATCATCCCGACGACGGCGATGAGCGCCCCCGGGATCTTCTTGTTGACCCGTTCGAGGCCGACGATGATGACGAGGACGGTGACCGAGACCGCCAGGGTGGGGACGCTCGCCTCGCCGGCGGCGATCGCCTTGAGCGCGTTCGCGAACTTCTCGAGGGTCGTGCCGCTGCCCTCGCTGACCCCGAACAGCCCGCCCACCTGGCCCAGGGCGACCTGGATCCCGACGCCGGTCAGGAAGCCGATGAGGACGCTGTGGGACAGGAAGTTGGCGATGAAGCCGAGGCGGATGACCCGGGCCACGATCATGAAGACCGCGCAGATGATCGCCGACAGGCCGGCCATCGCGACCCATTGCGGGGAGGCGGGCGCGCCGGCGGCGGCGATCCCGGCGAGTCCCGTCGCCATGACGGCTGCCGTGGCCGAGTCGGCCCCGACCACCAGGTGGCGCGACGAACCGAAGATCGCGAAGGCCGCCATCGGCAGGACGAGGGTGTAGAGGCCCGTGATCACGGGCATCTCGGCAATCTTCGTGTAGCCCATGACCTCGGGCATCGCCAACGCGGCAAGCGTAGCGCCGGCGATGATCTCACTGGGCAGGCGGGAAGGATCGAAGGGCAGGATCCCCGCGAGGATCGGCAACGAGTGCCGCTTCTGGCGAGCGGTCGTGGACGCCATGCGCGTGCCTCCTCCTCCCGGTCGTCACGTCGACCGCCGCGGGCATCATGGTGCCCGCGTGCCGCGGCGTCCATCCCGAACTGCCCCCGGGATCATCGAAGGCGCCAACGTGCCGGCCCGAGCCGGGCTCCTCCCGGTCCCGACCCGTCCCGCCCCGTCCCGACCCGTCCGGCCCGACCCGGCCCGACCCGGCCTGCACTACCGAAGTCCTGGTCCGCGCGCGCCCGGCGGCGGGCGCGCCGCCGCGGAGCCTACGGAACGCTGAAGACGAAGCTCTGCACGATCGGCGTGGCCGCCGCGAGGAGCTGGTCCCAGAGGGCGCCGTCGAAGGCGTCGACGTCGACCACGACCGTGCCGCCGCCCGGGACGTCGAGCAGGCTCAGGCGCAGGCGCTCGCTGCCGGCGATGACCCACCGCAGTTGGCCCCCGTCGCCCACGAACAGGGGGACGGTGGGCAGGCCGTTTGCGAAGGGGCAGGACGTGGTCCAGCCCTCGGCGATGGCCACGTCGATCTCCGTCCCGCGCAGGCCGCCGACCGTAACGATCCGCGGGGCGCTCACCACAAGGCCCGGGAGGCCGCGGATCCAGGTCACCAGCTCGATCGACGTCGAGCCGACGCCGGGCTCGGCGCTCGTCGGGCAGGACGGGTCCTGGGACGCCGGCTGCGGGTCGCGGAAGAGGTGGATGCCGGTGAGGTCGGAGGTCACCGGCTGGAGCACGAAGTAGCCGGCGGTGTCGGAGGGGTTCCACCAGCCGGCCGGCAGGGTGAAGGTGACGGGCGGCTGGAACAGCCGCGACGTGTAGGTGCCGGCCGGCAGCGCGGACGGGCCGCTCGGGGCGGCGGTGGCGCCGGCGCCGCACGCGGCGAGGACGGCGACGAGCGCCGCGAGCGCCGCGAGCGCCGCGACCCGGGCGCCGGCGGCCATCCCGCGCGCCGCGGTGCCGCGCGCCGCAGTCGCGGGCACCGCGACCCGGGCGCCGGCGGCCTGCGGGCGGACGGTGCCGCGCGTGTTCCTCGGCCGATGGCGCACCAGGGGACCTCCAGCTCGTCGCGGCGCCCGACGATCGAGCGTCGGGACGAAGTCTAGCGGCGACCGCCGCCGACGAGCCCCGCGCAGGTGGGGACGCCGCCGGTTCGCCCGTCGGGCGGACCCGGCGGCCGACCCCGCTGCGACCCGCCGGCCGCAGCCGGCGCAGAATCCGCCCGAGACGCCACCACGGCGGATCCGCGAACGACGGGGGCGCACATCGTGAGATCGAACCCGAGCATCGACGTCGTCCTGGAGGAGATGCCAAAGCGGACCTTCGCGATCGCGGCCGACTGGCCCGGCTGGGCCCGCGTCGGTCGTGGCGCCGACGACGCCATCGAGGCGCTGCTCCGCGCCGGGCCGCGCTACGCGGCGGCCGTCGTCGCGGCGGGCCTCGACCTCGCGCCGCCGGCCGACCGCGCGGGCCTCGTCGTCGTCGCCCGCCTGCCGGGGAGCAGTGGCACCGAGTTCGGCGTGCCGTCCGTGCCCCTGCCGGGAGACGATGCCCCCCTCGACGACGCGGAGCTGGCGCGGCAGGCCGCGATCTTGGCAGCGGCATGCGCCGCCTTCGACGCGGCCGTCGTCCGCCACGAGGGCGCCGAGCTGGCGAAGGGGCCGCGGGGCGGCGGGCGCGACCTCGCCAGGATCGTCGCGCACGTCGAGGAAGCCGATCGAATCTACCTCTCCCAGCTCGGCGCCCGGCCGCCGAGGGGTCCGGCCGGCCCCGCGCCCATCGTCGACGTCCACGCCGCGGCCCTCGCCACGCTGCGGGCCCGGGCGCTGGGCCTGCCGATCGAGGACCAGACCGGGGTCAAGAAGCGGTGGACGCCGCGCTACTACGTTCGGCGGGCCGCCTGGCACTGGCTCGACCACGCCTGGGAGATCGAGGATCGCGCGCTCCAACCTGGCTGACGCCGCGCCGAGGCGTTCGGGCGGCGGCCGGGGCGAGCCGGCCGCGGTGTACGCTTTCGCGCGACGGCGGCACGAGGCGTGGACGGAGGCCCGGGATGATGCACGAGCTGAGCCGGCGGGGAGCGCTGGACCTGGCCACGATCCGGGCGGCACCCAAGGTCCTTCTCCACGACCACCTCGACGGCGGGCTGCGCCCGGAGACGGTCATCGAGCTGGCGCGCGACACCGGCTATGCCGGCCTCCCGACCGCCGACCCCGGCGAGCTCGACGCCTGGTTCCGGCGCGGCGCCGACCGCAAGGACCTCGTCCTCTACCTCGACGGCTTCGCCCACACCGTGGGGGTCATGCAGACGCCCGACGCGCTCGAGCGGGTGGCCGCCGAGTGCGCCGAGGACCTCGCCGACGACGGGATCGTCTACGCCGAGGTCCGCTTCGCCCCCGAGCTCCACCTCGAGCAGGGCATGACGCTCGACGAGGTGGTCCGCGCGGTCCTCGCCGGCTTCCGCCGCGGTTGCGCCGGGCGGTCCATCGAGGTGCGCACGCTCGTCACCGCCATGCGCACCGCCGCGCGGTCGCTGGAGATCGCCGAGCTGGCCGTCCGCTTCCGCGACGAGGGCGTCGTGGGCTTCGACATCGCCGGCGCGGAGAAGGGCTACCCGCCGTCGCGCCACCTCGACGCCTTCCACCTGATCGCCCACGAGAACTTCCACTTCACGATCCACGCCGGCGAGGCCTTCGGGCTGCCGTCGATCTGGGAGGCGCTCCAGTGGTGCGGCGCAGAGCGCCTGGGCCACGGCGTCCGGATCGTGGACGACATCGGCGCCGGCCCCGACGGGCGGGTCGCGCTGGGGCGGCTGGCGGCCTACGTCCGCGATCGCCGGATCCCGCTGGAGATGTGCCCCACCTCGAACGTCCACACGGGCGCCGTCGCCTCGATCGAGGACCATCCGATCGACCTGCTGCGGCGCCTCCGCTTCCGCGTCACCGTCAACACGGACAACCGCCTCATGAGCGGCGTCACGCTCTCGTCGGAGTTCGCGGAGCTGGTGCGGGCGTTCGGCCTCGACCTCGCCGAGATGCAGTGGCTGACGCTCAACGCGATGAAGAGCGCCTTCTGCTCGTTCGACCAGCGGCTGCGGCTCATCAACGAGCAGATCAAGCCGGGGTACGCGCGCCTCGTCGCCGCAGCGTCGCAGGCGGACATGCTCGTCGGGTAGCGCGCGGCGCCACCGGCGCCCTCGTCGGCCGGCGCGGCGCCACCCGGCGCCCCTCGCTTGGTGGGCCCGGCGCCACCCGGCGCTCGCTCTGGTACTTCCGGGTAGGGGTGCGGACACCGGGCGTCCGCTTCAATGGACGCTGCCATGGAGCCGCGGGCAGCATCTTCCGCGTTCCCCGCGACCGACGATGTCGCGACCGGCGCCGTCGACACCGCGTCGGACGTGCGGCGCCTCCTCGTGCGTGGGTTCGGGGCCGTCGGGGTCATCGCGGGGGCCGCGCTCGTCGTGGTCGCGCTTGCCGACAACCCCCTGGTCCTCGCCGCCGCCGCGGTCGCGGCCGGGGGCGCGGCGTTCCTCGCGTGGTCGACGATCGGCCGGGCGACCGACGCCGTCGGTGCCCTCGAGGACGACCTCCGGCGGGCCCGGGAGGCCTACGACCGGGCGAGCCTCGACGCGCGCCTCGACCCGCTCACCGGGCTCGGCAACCACCGCGCCTTCCAGGAGGAGCTGGGCCGCCAGGTCGCCGTGGCCGTCCGGGACGAGCGCCCGATGTCCCTGATCATCATCGACCTCGACGACCTGAAGCGACTCAACGACACCGACGGGCATGCTGCCGGCGACCAGCTCCTCGCCATGGTCGGCCGGCTCATCCGCGCGACCCTGCGCCCCGCGGACCGCCCATTCCGCATCGGCGGCGACGAGTTCGCCCTGCTCCTCCCCGCAACCAGCACCGAGGCGGCCTTCGGCGTCGCGCGCCGCCTCCTGGCCAGCGCCACGGGAGGCCACCCGACCCTGCACGAGACGCGGCGCTTCTCGTTCTCGGCGGGCATCTCCACGTGCCCCACGCCGAGCTCCGACGCGGTTCGCCTCTCGCACCACGCGGACGCCGCGCTCTACTGGGCCAAGCGCCACGGCCGGACCGACATCCAGGTGTTCGACCCTGCGCGTCACGGCGCGGTCGACGACGAGCGCTCCGTGGAGGAGCTCGGCGCGGCGGTGGCGTTGGTCACGGAGCGCCGGGCGCTGCGGCCCGTCTACCAGCCGATCGTCTCGCTCACGACCGGCGAGCCCATCGGCTTCGAAGGCCTGGTCCGCCCCGGACCGGGCTCGGGCTTCGCCAACGCCCAGGCGCTGTTCACGGCGGCCGAGGTCGCCGACCGAACGGTCGAGCTCGACATGGCCGCCATCGAGACGCTCGTCGCCCACGTCGAGCGCCTGGCCCCCGGCCACTACCTGAGCCTCAACCTGTCGCCGCGGACACTCGAGACCGACCAGTTCCACGTCGGCGAGCTGGTCGGGATCCTGCGCCGCTACGGCCTGGCGCCCGAGCAGATCGTCGTCGAGCTGACGGAGCGCGAGGCGATCGAGGACCTCGTCCGCCTCAAGGCGAGCCTGGCCCGCGTGCAGGCGGCGGGCATGCGCATCGCCGCCGACGACGTGGGCGCCGGCAACGCCGGCCTGCGCCTGCTCAGCGAGATCGCCTTCGACATCGTCAAGATCGACCTGTCGCTCGTCCAGAAGGGATTGCTGCGGGACTCGTCCCTGGCGGTCCTGCGGGGCCTCCGCGAGATGGCGCGCCGGTCGGGCGCAACCGTGGTGGCCGAGGGAGTGGAGACGCCGGAGCAGCTCGTGGCGCTCCGGCGCCTGGGGATCACCGCGGCGCAGGGCTACCTGCTGGGGCGGCCCGGCGATCGCGCGACTGCGGCCCGGGTCGACCTGGACCTGCTGGTCTCGATGTCGAACCTCGACGAGGCCGCGATCGCCTCCTGACGCGCGGGTGGGTCAGGGTCCGCCGGCGGCTGAGGTTCGGTCGCAGCTCAGCCTCCCCCGCCGCTCAGGGTCCGCCGACGGGCGCGGTCCGCGGCTTCCGATCGGTCCTGCGATCGCCGTGGCCGTCTCCGTGCTCGGGCGAGGCACCACAGCCCCGGAGTGGACGGCACTCCGTGGATGGTCATCGCCGTTCCGCGCGCAGGACCGATCGCCGGCGCGCAGGACCGAACGGCGCCTCAGGCGTCCCTGACGATGTGCGTGCCGGACTCCCCGCGGACGGCGGCCCGGAGGTGCTCCGGGTCGGTGATGACGGCCTCGCGGCCGCCGCCGTCGAGGAACCAGATACAGGCCTCGATCTTGGGCGCCATGCTTCCCGCGGCGAAGTGGGTGCCCTCGGCCAGGTACCGACGGGCCTCCGAGACCGTCAGGCGGTCGACCCAGCGCTGCTCCGGCTTGCCGAAGTCGAGCGCGACCTGCTCGACGGCCGTCGCGATCACGAACATGTCGGCGCCGAGCTCGGTCGCGAGCAGCGAGCTCGCGAAGTCCTTGTCGATCACCGCGGGCACGCCGTGCAGGAGACCCTCCGCGTCCGCGACCACGGGGATTCCGCCGCCGCCGACCGTGATGACCACGAAACCCGCTTCGGCCAGCGCCCGAACGGCCGGCAGCTCCACGATGCGCTTCGGCTTCGGCGAGGCGACCACGACCCGGTTGCCGCGGCCCGCGTCCTCCACGACCGTCCAGCCGTCGGCCCGGCGCCTGGCCGCCGCCTCGTCGTCCAGGAACGAGCCGATCGGCTTGGTCGGGTTGGCGAACGCCGGGTCGTTTGCGGAGACCTCCATCTGCGTCACCACCGTGACGGCCTGCCGGTCGAGCCCGCGGCGGGCGAACTCGTGGCCGAGCGCCTGCTGGAACTCGTAGCCGATGGCGCCCTGCGAATTGGCACCGCATACGTCGAGCGGCACCTCGTGGAGCTCGTGCGCCGAGAGCTCGGAGCGCCGCAGGATGAAGCCCACCTGCGGGCCGTTGCCGTGCCCGATCGCCAGGCGCCAGCCGTCCTCGACGAGCCCGCCGATGTGGTGGCTCGTCTCCTCGAGTGCGGCCATCTGGTCGGAGACGGTCTGGTGCTGCTTGTCCTTGATCAGCGCGTTGCCGCCGATCGCCACGACCATGAGGGGACTCGTCATCCCGGCCCTCCCCCGGCCCGCGGCCGGTCTTCCGTCCGAATGGGCGACCCGGCCGCGGCGAGGGCGCCGCGGCCGGTCCGTGTCGTGCTCCCGTCGCCGGTCAGCGCATCGTGAGCGCCATCACCGCCTTCTGGGCGTGGAGCCGGTTCTCGGCCTCGTCGTAGGCCACCGACTGGGGGCCGTCGATGACGGCGTCCGCCACCTCGACGTTCCGGTCGGCCGGCAGCGGGTGCATCCAGATGGCGTCCTCGGCGGCGAGGGCCATGCGGCGCTCGTCGGTGATCCAGTCGGTGTACTTCCGACCGATCTCCGCGCCCTCCTCGTCGTTCTTCGCGACGAGCAGCGGGCCCCAGCTCTTGGCGTAGACGATGTCGGAGCCGGCGAAGCCGGCGTCGAAGTCGTCCATCAGCTCGAGGCTGCCGCCCGACCGCCGGGCGTTCTCGGCCGCCTGGTCGACGTACTCCTGGGGGAGCCGGTACTCGGGCGGGTGGACGAGCCGGACGTTCATCCCGTAGCGCGTCGTGGCCAGGGCGAGGTCGAGCGGCACCGACAGGGGCTTCTGGTAGCTGGAGGCGTAGGCCCAGCTGACCGTGATCGTCTTCCCGCGGAGCTCGCCCTTCTTCTCCCGCATCGTCAGCAGGTCGGCGAGGATCTGGTGCGGGTGGAAGAGGTCGCACTGCATGTTGAGGACCGGCACCCGGCTCGCCGCCGCGACGGCGCGCTGGTAGGCGTTGCCCTCGCCCCAGGTGACGTGGCGGATGGCGATCCCGTCGTTGTAGCGGCCGAGGATCTCGCCGATCTCCTTGGGCGTGTCGCCGTGGGCGATCTGGGTGGTCCGGCTCTCGATGAACTGGGCATGGCCCCCGAGCTGCGCCATCCCCGCCTCGAACGACGCGCGCGTGCGCGTGCTCGAGAAGAAGAACAGCATCGCGAGGACCTTGTCGTCGAGGAGGGGGTGGGGGATCCCGAGGGCGCGCTCCATCTTGAGGCGGGCCGCCACCTCGAGCACGCTGTCGATCTCCTCCCTCGTCCACTCCTGGAGGCTGATGAGGTCGCGGCCGCGCAGGCCCGTCTGCATGGCTGCCCCCTACTCCGCCGCGCCGAGGATGAGCGTGAGCATCCCCATCTTCATGACGACGCCGTTGAAGGCCTCGGCCCAGTAGCGCTGGTGCCGCGTGGCGTCGACGTCCTCCGGCAGCTCGTCCATGCGCGGGAGCGAGTGGAGGATGATCGAGCTCCGCTTCGCCTTGTCGCGCATGAGCTCGCGGGTCACGACGTACTCCGGCGGGGTGATCCCCACCTTGTCGCCGCGCTCGACGCGCGAGGTGGAGTAGTCGGCCTGGACGACCGGCTCCATGTAGATGACGTCGGCCTTGTCGATGACGTCGCGGGCGTCGCCGACCTCCTCGTAGTCGACGTTGAGCGCGTCGATCTCGGCCTTGAACTCGGGGGTCAGGCTCATGTCGGGCGGGCCGACGACGTACGCCTTCGCGTCGAACTGCGAGAGGGCGTACAGCATCGAATGCATGGTCCGCATCCGCATGTCGCCCACGAGCAGGTACGTCAGCCCGTCGAGGGTCCCCAGCTCGTTCTTGACCGTGTACAGGTCGGTGAGCACCTGGGTGGGGTGCTCGCCCCAGCCGTCGCCGCAGTTGATGACCGGCACGGACACCCACCTCGCCGCCTCGTGCGGCGCGCCCTGCTGGAAGTGGCGGATCGCGATGACGTCCGCGTAGTACTCCAGCATGTGGAACGTGTCCTTGATCGACTCCTGGTAGAAGTCGCCGGCGCGCGTCATCTTCGAGTCTGAGAAGCCGAGGACGTGCCCGCCCAGGCGGTGCATGGCCGCCTCGTGGGAGAGGCGCGTGCGCGTCGAGGGCTGGAAGAAGGCCGTGAGCAGCGTCTTGTCCTTCAGCAGGTCGGTGTTGCGCCGGTCACGGGCGAAGGGTCGGAGGTCGTCGGCGACCTGGTAGACCCGAAAGAACTCGTCCCTGGAGAAGTCCTTGAGGGACAGGATGTCCCGGCCCAGAAAGCTCCGCATCAATAACCTCCGCTCTCGTGGAACTGGGAGTGCAGGCGCCGGTGCGCCGCACGCTAGACGGGGTGTTCGCCGGGCGCCGGCGAGGTCGGGCGCCGTGCGACGGCCGGGGTCGGGCGCCGCACCGCGCCGGTGAAGAGCACGGCCACGGTCTCGTCGGGACGGACCGCGCGCGTTCGGACGAGGTCGAGGACGCCGGCCAGGCCCGACGACCCGGTGTGGTCGACGTCGATCCCCGTCGTGGAGCGGGCAAGCGCATTCGCCTCCTCGAGCGTTGCCTCGGCGACGACGAGCGGGCCGCCGCCGCTCGTCAGCAGGCCGGCGACGCAGGCCCGCCAGTCGTACGTCTCGTCGTCGATGATGCCATGTGCGACGCTGTGCGGCTCCTGCTCCCAGGGCCACATGAAGGCGGCGCGGTGGCGGGCCGCGTCGGCGAGCGCTGCGTCGCCGGTCTCGCCCGCGGCGACGCGGGCCCGGACGCGCTCGAAGGCGCGGGCGAGCGGGTGGACGGTCGCGGGCTGGACCGCCTGGACCCGGGGAAGGTCGGCAGCGCCGTACTGTAAGCCAGCGATGACGGAAGACAGGAGAGCGCCGCCGCCGACCTGGGCGACGACGCGGTCCAGGCGCACCGGGCCGCCGGGGCTTCCCACCGCCTCCGCCAGCTCCCAGCCGAGCGTCTCGCCGCCCTCGATGGCAAGGCCGTTGAGGTTGCCCTGGCAGGTGAAGGGCACGGCACCGGCGTCGATCGCGCGGAGCAGCGCGTGGTAGGTCGGGTCGCCGGGAACGCCCGGCTCGCGATCGCAGACCGCGAGGTTCGCGCCGAGCGCCCGCAGCCGCTCCACGACCACCGGGTCCGCGTCCGTCGGGATGAAGACGTCGAGCCGGCGCTCGGCGGCGCGGGCCACGACGGCGGCCGCGAGGGCGGCGTTCCCGCACGACGCGATCGCCAGGGGCGGCGGCTCGCCGGCCCGCTCGGCGCGGGCCTCCTCCACGGAGAGCTCGATGAGCGTCCCCATCAGGTGACGCCCCTTGTGCGAGCCGGACACGTTGCCCGTCTCGTCCTTGACCCAGATCCCTCCCGCCGCCGAGAAGCCGAGTGCGTCCGAGAGGGCGTCGGCGCGGCCGAACGGCGTGACGTCGAAGCGCCGGTCGTCCACCAGAACGAGCTGGGCGTTCAGCCGGTCGACGAGCCGGCGGTACCGGGCGTCGCTCCAGCCCAGCGACCGCGCACGGTGGTAGGCGTGGAAGCGGCGGCGCCAGCGGACGAACGGGTTGGTCGCGGCCGCGTCCGCGGGGAACGGGCCCGCCGCGGGGTCGAAGCGCCGCACGAGGACGTGGTCGACGTCGTCGCCCGGGCGGGCCGCCGGGCAGGCGAAGGCGAGCGGGGCGTCGTCCGGGAGGCGCTCCCCGCAGCCGGCGCAGACGAGTGCCGTCGGCAGCGCGGCGACGGCGGCGCGGCGGGTCGTCGTCACCCGGCCGCCTCGACGCCGGCGCGCGCGTTCATCTCGACGATCGCCGCGTCCCAGGCCGGGATGCTCGCCCGGAGGTCGCGCCAGAAGGCCTGGCTCCGGCGAGCGACGAAGTCGTCGAAGCTGATGCCCTGCTGCTCGACCCAGGTGTAGTAGCCGAGGTTGAAGACGCGCTCGCGCTCGGCGGCCGTCAGCTCGAGCAGGTCGTCGGTGCCGGCGCCCAGGACGTGCTGCCCGAACGTCTCGGCAGCCTCGACGGCGCCGAACCCGCCGGCGAAGTCACGGGCCATGACCTTGTCGACCTCGGTCCGGTACAGGGCCGCCCCGTCGGTCGCGACGGTGACCACGGCGTCGTCGGGGCCCAGGTCGAGCTGCTTGGCCGTCTTGATGGCGGCGAGCACGTTGCAGATCGACGAGATGCCGAGCGACGGGAGGGCGGCCAGGACGGCCTCCGGCACGCCCCGGCCGGCGAGGAAGGCCCGGCCGGCGTTGCTGTTGAGGAGCACGAGGAGCCGGTCGGTCGCCCGGTCGGAGATGTCGACGACGAGGTCGGTGTTCATCACGTTGTGGATCAGCGGGATGTGCTTGTCGCCGATCCCCTGGATGTTGTGCTCGCCGAACCCGTTCTTCAGCATCGTCGGGCACTCGAGCGCCTCGACGGCGACGATCTTCGTCCCGTGGCGGTCCTTCAGCCAGTCGCCCGCGCCGATCGTCCCCGCCGACCCGGTCGCCGAGACGAACGCCGCCGGCCGCAGCCCGGGCCGCTGGTCGGCGAGGGCCTCGACGACGCGCTCCAGCGCCCGCCCGGTCACTGCCCAGTGGACGAGGTGGTTCCCGTACTCGGAGAACTGGTTGAGGATGACATTCGCCGGGTCCTGGGCCAGGACCGCGCAGGCGTCGTAGATCTCCTTGACGTTGCTCTCGGTCCCGTACGTCCGGATGATGTCCTCGGGCGCCACCACCCACTGCTCGAGCCAGTGGAAGCGCTCCTTGCTCATGCCCTCGGGGAGGACGGCCACGCCGCGGCACCCGAGGATCCGCGAGATCGCCACCCCGCCGCGGCAGTAGTTGCCGGTCGAGGGCCAGACGGCCCGCTGGGTCGTGGGGTCGAACTCCCCGGTGACGAGGCGCGGGACGAGGCAGGCGTAGGCCGCGAGCACCTTGTGGGCCGTGATCATCGGGAAGCGGTCCCCGAGCGCGACCACGATCGGCGCCTCCACGCCCGTCAGCGACGACGGCAGGACCACGTGCTCCGGCACGTCGACGACGCCGCGCCGGTCGGACGCGTTGTGCCAGTGGACCCGGAAGAGGTTCCGCGGGTCGGGCGCATCGGGGTCGACGGCGGCAAGGGCGGCCCGCCGGGCGGCCGGGATCGTCGGCGGGTCGATCAGCTCGGCGAAGGTCGGCAGCACGGTCCGCGTCTCGCGGAACCGGCGCATCGTGCGCTCGTAGGCCGTGCGATCCGCGACTCCACCGCTCGGGACTGCCGTCATCCGTCGCTCCTCCGGGGCGGGGCCCGCCCGCCCGCCGCGGGCGCTCCGGCCCGCGCGACGCGCCTCCTGCTTCGGGCCGGCTCGGGCGCGATCTTCGGGCCGGACGGCACGCTCCCGCCTGGGAGCTGCTGGACGAACATTCTGGCACCGGCGGGACTCCCGGAAGGGCCAGTTGGTCCCCGCCTGCAGGACCGGGGTCGCACGATGGACTTCAACCTTAACGGCCGGCACGTCTCGGTCGACGTCGAATCGGGCACCAGCCTCCTCGAGCTGCTCCGGGAGGGCTTCGGCCTGCGGTCGATGAAGGACGGCTGCGCCCCCGAGGGCTCGTGCGGGGCCTGCACCGTGCTCGTGGACGGGCGCCCGGTCGTCTCCTGCGCGCGGAACGCAGCCGAGATCGCCGATCGCGAGGTCGTGACGCTCGAGGGGCTTCCCGGCGACCGCCGGGCGGCCTGGGCCACGGCGTTCACGTCGTCGGGCGCGAGCCAGTGCGGCTTCTGCTCGCCGGGGATCGTCATGAAGGCCGAGGGCCTCCTCGCCCGCGACCCGGCGCCGTCGCGCGAGGCGATCGCCCGCTCGCTCGCCGGCAACCTCTGCCGCTGCACGGGCTACGTAAAGATCGTCGACGCCATCGAGGCCGTCGCGGCGGCCGGGCGGGGCGAGCGGGAGCTCCGGGCCACCCCGGCCGGCGGCGGCGTCGGCGCCCGGGCCGACCGGATCGGCGCCCGGGAGATGGCCCTCGGCGAGCAGCCCTTCGTCGCCGACATGACCGCCCCCGGCATGCTCCACGCCGCCCTGCGCCTCAGCGACCACCCGCGGGCCGTCGTCCGCCGGATCGACACCACGCGGGCCGCCGCCGCCCCGGGCGTCGTGGCCGTCGTGACCGCGGCCGACGTGCCCGGCGACCGTGTCGTCGGCCTGATCGCCCACGACTGGCCCGTCTTCGTGGCCGAGGGCGAGACGACCCGCTACGTCGGCGACGTCCTCGCCGCCGTCGCCGCCCGCACCCGCCGCGAGGCCCGCGCCGCCGCCGCGCTCGTCGACGTCGAGTACGAGGTCCTCGAGCCGGTCGCCGACCCGTTCGCCGCCCTCGAGCCGGAGGCCCCGGCCGTCCACGCCGCCGGCAACCTCCTCGAGACCTCGGTCGTCCGGCGCGGCGACGCCGTGGCAGCCCTGGCGACGGCGGCCCACGTCGTCCGCGAGCGCTTCACGACGAGCGCCATCGACCACGCCTTCCTCGAGCCGGAGGCCTGCCTGGCGGTGCCGGGCGACGGCAGCCCCGGCGCGCCCGTCCTCCACCTGTTCTCGCAGGGCCAGGGCGCCTGGGACGACCGCCGCCAGGTCGCCTCGCTCCTCGCCCTCCCGGAGACGGCGGTGCGGGTGACCCAGGTCGCCACCGGCGGGGCCTTCGGCGGCAAGGAGGACCTGACGGTCCAGGGGCAGGCGGCGCTCCTCGCCCGCGTCACCGGCAGTCCCGTCCTCCTCGCCCTGTCGCGGGCCGAGAGCCTCCGGCTGCACCCGAAGCGCCACGCGATCACCCTCGACTACGAGGTCGGCTGCGACGCGGAGGGGCGCCTCGTCGCCGTGCGGGCCCGGATCGTCGGCGACACCGGGGCGTACGCCAGCGTCGGGGCCAAGGTCCTCGAGCGAGCCGCCGGCCATGCCTGCGGCGCCTACCGCGTCCCGAACGTCGACGTCGTGGCCCGCACCGCGTACACGAACAATCCGCCGGCCGGCGCCTTCCGCGGCTTCGGCGTCCCCCAGGCCACGTTCGCCATGGACGGCTGCCTCGACCGCCTCGCCGAGCGGGTGGGCCTCGACGGCTGGGAGATCCGCTGGCGGAACGCCTGCCGGACCGGCGACCGCTTCGGGTCCGGCCAGCGCCTGGGCCCCGGCGTCGGGCTCGAGAAGACGCTCCTCGCCGTCCGCGACGCCTACCGCGACGCCCGCGCCAGCGGCGCCGCCGCGGGGATCGCGTGCGCGGCCAAGAACGTGGGGATCGGCAACGGGATGGTGGAGCGCGGCCGTGCCCTCCTCCGCGTCGAGCCGGACGCGACCATCACGCTCTGGCACTCCTGGACGGAGATGGGTCAGGGTGTCCACACGGTCTTCGCCCAGGTCGTCGCCGAGGAGACCGGCGTGGACGTGGCGACCGTCCGCGTTCGGGTCGACACGGAGCGCGAGCTCGACACCGGCGAGACGACGGCATCGCGGGCGACGACGCTCGGCGGCCAGGCGGTTGCCGTGGCGGCCCGCTCGCTGCGGGCGGCGATGGACGCCCTGCCGCCCGGCGCCGACCTCGAGACCCTCGCCGGGCAGGAGTTCGGCGGCGAGTTCGTCGTCGACTGGACGACGACGCTCGACCCGGACATCGAGGACCCGGTCACGCACCTCGCCTACGGCTGGGCGACCCAGGTCGTGCTCCTCGACGACGAGGGGCGGCTGGCGCGGGTGGTCGCCGCCCAGGACGTCGGGCGGGCGATGAACCCGACCCTCCTCGAGGGCCAGGTCGAGGGCGGGGTCCACATGGGGCTCGGGCTCGCGCTCACGGAGGCGTTCGTGACCGAGGGCGGCGTCCCGCTCTCCACGACCCTGAAGTCGCAGGGGATCATCCCCGCGGCCGGGATGCCCCCGGTCGAGGTGATCGTCGTCGAGGAGCACCAGCCGGAGGGCCCGTACGGGGCGAAGGGCGCCGGCGAGGCGGTCCTCGTCCCCACCCCGGCCGCGGTCGCCGGCGCGCTCCACGCCTTCGACGGGCGCTGGCGGACGGCGCTGCCGATGCGGGATTCCGCCGCGGCGCGGGCGGCGCTTCCGCGGGTCGATCATCTGCCGGCGGCCGGCGACGCCCGCCCGGAAGGAGCCCTCCCGTGACCGCGACGACCCCGGGCCTCGTCTGCGCCCACCATCACCTGTACTCCGCGCTGGCACGGGGGATGCCGGCCCCGCCGAAGGTCGCCACCAGCTTCCAGGAGATCCTCGAGCAGGTCTGGTGGCGCCTCGACGCCGCCCTCGACCTCGAGATGATCCGCTGGTCGGCGATGCTCGGCGCCCTCGAGGCGCTCGAGAACGGCACGACCGCGATCGTCGACCACCACGAGTCGCCGAACGCGATCGAGGGCAGCCTCGACGTCATCGCCGAGGCCTGCGCCGAGGTCGGCGTCCGGTCCGTCGTCGCCTACGGGATCACCGACCGCCACGGCCCCGACGGCGCGCGCCGCGGCCTCGAGGAGAACGAGCGGTTCCTGCGGGCCGGCGGGCGGGGCCTCGTCGGGATCCACGCGGCCTTCACCTGCACCGACGACTCGCTGCGCGCCGCCGCGGGCCTCGCCGAGGACCTCGGCGTCGGCGTCCACGTCCACGTCTGCGAGGGCGTCGGCGACGTCGACGCGCCACGCCGGCTCGCCGGCCTCACCCGGGACGCGTGGCTGCTGGCGCACTGCGTCCACCTGCCGACCGACCACGCCCTGCGCGGGACGATCCTCCACAACCCGATGAGCAACCTCAACAACGCCGTCGGGTACGCCGACCCGGCGCGCTTCGCGAACCCGGTGGCACTCGGCACGGACGGGATCGGCGGCAACGTCCTCGAGGCCTTCCGCCTGGCGTACGTGCTGCAGCGGTCCGTCGACGTCGCGTGCGGGCCGGACACGGCCTGGGGCTGGCTGGCGACCGGCTGGAAGCTCGTCCCGGAGGCGCGCGAGGACACGGTCGAGTGGTCGTACGACCCGATGGACCCCTGGCACGTCGCCTTCACCCCGGGGATCCGGCCGCTGCGGGTCACCGTCGGCGGCGAGGTCGTCCTCGAGGACGGCCGCCCGACCCGGGTCGACCCCGACGAGATCCGGGCGAAGGCCCGGGAGCAGGCCGCCCGCCTGCACGCGCGCCTGTGATGCCGGCCACGGGCGTGCCCCGGCCCGCCGGCGACGGACGTGCCCCGGCCCGCCGGCGACGGACGTGCCCCGGCCCGCCGGCGACGGACGGGTCGGACCCGCCGGGAGCCCGGTCGCCCGCACCCCGCGCGACCCGGCGCGCCATGCACCCCGCGCGACCCGGCGCGCCCCGCACCGCGTTTCCGATCAGATGCTCGCCCTCCGAACCGTATGCCGGGTCGACCGGCCCGGGCGGCCCCATCCGCGGGCCGTGGGGAGCCGTCCGCGGGCGGCTCGTGCTCAGGATCGCCGGAGCGCACGTTCGAACCCGCCGACCCGACGCCCGATTCCCGCGATACGGTTCGAATGGACGTCATTTGATCGGATAGGTCCCGGACCTGCCGACTCCCGCCTCCCGACCGCCGACCGCCAACCGCCGACCTGCCCGAGTCCAGACCAGACCCCAGCTGACGAGGGATCCCCGATGTCCGACCGGTTCCACCCCCTCTCGATGGAGCAGCTCACCGACTGGGTGTTCACCGAGCTGGATGCGCGGGATTCGCTGTTCAACGTGCCGCGGTCGGCGTTCTTCGTCCCCCGGCCGGACCACCGCTTCCGGCGTCGCGAGTACGGCGTGGCGCTCGAGACGCCGTTCGGTGTCGCCGCGGGTCCCCACACCCAGATGGCCCAGAACATCATCACCGCCTGGCTCGTCGGGGCACGGCTCATCGAGCTCAAGACCGTCCAGACCCTCGACGAGCTCGACGTCCACAAGCCCTGCATCGACGTGGAGGACGAGGGCTACAACGTCGAGTGGTCGCAGGAGCTGCGGGTCCACGAGTCGTTCGACGAGTACCTGCGGGCCTGGGTCCTGATCCACGCCCTGCATCGCCGGCTCGGCTTCCCCGGGGAGCGGCCGGGCGTCCTGTTCAACATGAGCGTCGGCTACAACCTCGAGGGAATCCTGCGGCCCAACGTCCAGTGGTACCTGGACACCATGGCCGACGCGTCGGCTCACCTCCCGGCGTACGTGGAGATCGTCGCGCGGCGCTTCCCGGCGATCCGCGACGTCGAGGTCCCCGCCCGCCTGTCCGACACGATGACGCTCTCGACGATGCACGGCTGCCCGCCCGACGAGATCGAGGCGATCACCCGCTACCTTCTCGAGGAGCGCGGCCTGCACACGTCGGTGAAGTGCAACCCGACGCTGCTCGGGCCGGAGCGCGTCCGCGGGATCGTGAACGAGCGGCTCGGCTTCCGGGACGTGCCGATCCCCGACGCAGCGTTCGGACACGACCTGAAGTATGAGGACGCGGTCCCGATGTTCCGGCGCCTTCGCGCGGTCGCCGACGCGCGCGGGCTCGACTTCGGCCTGAAGCTCTCGAACACGCTCGAGGTCGACAACTGGCGCGGCGTGTTCGACCGCGATGCCACGATGTACCTCTCGGGCCGCCCGCTCCACGCGGTGACCGTGAACCTGGCGGCGACGCTGGCCGAGGACCTCGGCCCGGCGGTCCCCCTCTCGTTCGCCGGGGGCGCCGACGCCTTCAACGTCGCCGACCTGCTCGCGGGCGGCCTGCGCACCGTGACCGTCTGCTCGGACCTGCTCAAGTCGGGCGGCTACCTGCGGATGCTCCAGTACCACGAGAACGTGGACGCGGCCTTCGACGCCGTCGGCGCGCGCGACATCCCCGACTTCATCCGGCGCACGGCGCGCGCGGGCGGGTTCGCCGACGCCGGCGCCGACCCCGGGGCTGGCGCGGACGTCGGCGCATGCGCCCGCTTCAATCTCCGCGGCTACGCCGACCGCGTCGGCGGGGAGCGGCGCTACCGCAAGGACGCCATCCGCACGGATCGCTCGAAGACGGCGCGCCACCTCGGCGCCTTCGACTGCATCGCCGCGCCCTGCCTCGACGAGTGTCCCGTCGACCAGCAGGTGCCGGCCTACATGCGCGCCGTCCGCGAGGGTGACCTTGCCGAGGCCGTGCAAATCACCCGCCTCGACAACCCGCTGCCGGCCGTCCTCGGCCGGGTCTGCGACCACCTGTGCGAGCACACGTGCGTCCGGACGCATGTCGACGAGCCGCTCGCGATCCGGCAGATCAAGCGGTTCGTCATGGACCACGGGACGGACGACGCGGCCGCTTCTCCCGCGCCGGCACCGGGCGGCCCCCGGGTGGCCGTCATCGGTGCGGGTCCGGCCGGCCTGGCCGCCGCCGAGTGGCTGGCACGCGCGGGCATCGCCGTCACGATCCTCGAGGAGCACCCCTACGCGGGGGGCATGGTCGGCGGCGCGATCCCCGCCTACCGCCTGCCGCAGGAGCAGATCGAGCAGGACCTCGCGGTCCTGGCCCGCCTCGGGGTCGATATCCGATTCGGCGTCCGCGCCGGCCGCGACGTGACCGTGGCGGGCCTTCGCGCCGAGGGGTACGCGGCGGTCGTCGTCGCCGTCGGCGCCCAACGGGCGAAGCGCCTCGGCCTGCCCGGCGAGGACGCCGCCGGCGTGATCGACGGCGTGACGTTCCTGCGGAGCGTCCGCGAGGGCCGGCCCGTGGCGATCGGGGCGCGGGTTGGCGTCGTCGGCGCCGGCGACACGGCGATGGACTGCGCCCGGACCGCTCGTCGCGTCGGCGCCGCCTCCGTGCAACTCGTCTACCGCCGCACGATCGACCAGATGCCGGCCGACCCCGAGGAGGTCCACGCGCTGCGCGAGGAGGGGATCGAGGTCGTCGAGCTCGCCCGCCCGATCGGCCTCCGGGTGGAGGATGGCGCCCTCGCGGGCCTTCGCTGCATCCGGACCGAGTACCGGGGCGACCGCGACGCGGCCGGCCGAAAGGTACCCCACGACGTGCCCGGCTCCGAGGTGGAGCTGCCGCTCGACACCCTCGTTCTCGCGATCAGCCAGCACGCGGTGCTCGACCCCTTCGGCGAGCCCGCGCCGGCGCTAACGACGGGCGGGTTCGTGGTGGTCGACTCGGCGACGCTCGAGACGTCGATCCCCGGCGTGTACGCCGGCGGCGACGCGGCGGGCGCGGGGCCGGCCTCGATCGTGAAGGCAGCCGCCGACGGGAAGCGGATCGGGGCGTCGATCGCGGCGCGGCTCGGCGTGGACGCGGCGGCTCTCCCGACGGCCGCCGGTTACCGGCGGGCGCCCGGACTCGACGTCGGCGCGCTCACCGTCCGGCGGGCCCGCCGCGCCTACCGCGTGCCGGTCCACGCGACCGGGCTCGAGGCGCGGGACGGCTTCGAGGAGACGACGCTCGGCTACACGCCCGAGGAGGCCCGGGCCGAGGCGAGCCGCTGCCTCGACTGCGACACGCTCTGCAGCCTGTGCGTCGGCGTCTGCCCGAACATGGCCCTCCTGACCTACGCAACGGCGCCGGTGCGCGCCGCCGTCCCGACGGTCGCCGTCGCCGACGGGGCCGTCGCGGTGACCGGCTCGACGCCGTTCGCCGTCGACCAGGCCTTCCAGGTCGCCGTCCTCGCGGACATGTGCAACGAGTGCGGCGCGTGCGTCACCGCGTGCCCGACGTCGGGGCGGCCGTATCGAGACAAGCCGCGGCTGTACGTCGGCGCGGCCGACTTCGCCGCCGAGACGGACAACGCCTTCCGGATCTTCGGCAACTGGGCCATCGAGGGCCGGTTCGACGGCGCGACGCACCGCCTCGACCGTCGGCCGGGCGACCCGACCTGTGCGTACTGGGCGCCCGGGGTCCGCGCCATCCTCGACGCGACGACGTTCGCCCTCCTCGAGGCCGAGCCGGTCGGAGCGCCGGGCGACGGCACGCCGGTGTCCCTGGCGCCGGCGGTCGTCCTGGCGACCCTGCTGGGCGGCATCGCCGGCTCCGCGGCGCACCTCCCGACGGGGGCATTTGGCGGGGCCGCGACGCGGGTCGAGCCGCCGATCCTCGACTGACGGCCGGGTCGTCGGCCCGCGGCCCTCTCAGCTCGCTTCGGCCGCGACCTCCGCGACGCGCGCCTCGACGATCCGCCGCACGAGGTCGAGCGGGAGCGGCCGGTCCGCCGCGAAGCGGATCGTGCCCTTCCCCGCGAGGTAGGGCGCGAGCTCCTCGCCGAGCGCTGCCCGGACGCCGTCGCTCGCCGGGAAGAGGCTGAAGTGCCTCGCGAAGGCGTCGTAGGAGACGAGGAACCGGCCGGCCAGGCGGAGGCCGGGCATCGTGTACGTGATGACCTCCTCCGCCCCCGGTGCCGCGTCGCGGACGGTCGCCCGCAGCTGCTCCATACCGGCGCGGCGATCGTCCGGGAGGGCGGCAAGATACTCGTCGACGGTGGTCGGTGCGGCCATGATCGATCCCCCCTCGGTGCGTGGCGACGTGCCCCGCATGATCCCACGCGCGGTACGGGACCGCGGCGGGGGTCGACCCCGATGTCAGCCCTTGTGGCGGCGTTCCCCGTCCTACCCCGCCGCGTCCTCCACCATGCGCCGGAGCACCCGCGCCGTCGCCGACCGCCGGTAGGCCGCCGTCGAGCGCAGGCCGTCGCGCGGGTGGATGTCCTCGAGCACCGCGGCAGCGGCCCGCTCCGCCACCTCGGCGGAGGGCACGGCCCCCTCCAGCACCGCCTCGGCGCTCGGCGCCCGGATCGGCACCTCCGTGATCGTCCCGACCGCGACCCGGACCTCGCGCCACGCCGGCGACCCGGGCTCCTCCCGCCACGCGACCGCCAGCGCGACCTTCGAGAGCGCGAGCGCCCGGCGCGTGCCGATCTTGCGGTAGCGGAGGTGCCGACCGCCGCCGACCGGGAACTCCATCCGGAGCAGCAGCTCACCCGGCCGGAGGGCCGTCCGCCGGTAGCCGGTGAAGAACGACGCGGCGGGAATCTCCCGTTCGCCGTCCGGCCCGCCGACGACCAGGATCGCCTCGGCCGCCAGCATGAGCGGCAGGCTGTCGCCGGCCGGCGACGCGTTCACCACGTTGCCGCCGAGGGTCGCCATGTTCTGGAGCTGCGTCGCCCCGAACACGGCCGACAGCTCGGCGATCGCCGGGAGATGCTCCGCCACGAGCGGTGACCGGCGGAGGTCCGTGTACGTCGCGGTGGCGCCGATCACGAGCCGCTCGCCGTCGAGCCGGATCCCGCGCAGCTCCTCGATCCCGCTCAGGTCCAGGAGCCCCTTGGCCGCGGCGCCGTCACCGGCGAGCTCGACCATGATGTCCGTGCCACCGGCGATCGGTCGCCAGCTGCCCTCGGCGAAGAGGGCGTACGCCTCCGCGAGCGTCGTCGGACGCACGAAGGCGGGCCCGACGCGGACGTCGGACCCCGGTTCGACGTTCGGCCGGATCGCCGGCCCCGGCAGCTCGCGCGGCACCTGCGGCAGGCCGCCCGGCACCTCGCGCGGGGCCGTCGTGGCCGCCATCGCGATCGCATCGATGACCTTCATGTAGCCGGTGCACCGGCACAGGTTGCCGGCGATCACCTCGCGGATGGCGGCGTCCGTCGGCTCGGCGCCGGAGTCGAGGAAGGCTCGCGCCGACATGAGGATGCCGGGCGTGCAGATCCCGCACTGCACGCCGCCCGAGTCGACGAAGGCGGCCTGGACCGGGTCGAGCCGCCCGTCGCCGGCGAGGCTCTCGACGGTCCGGACCTCGCGGCCCGCCACCTGGCCCACCGGGACCAGGCAGCTGAGCACCGGCGCCCCGTCGACGAGGACGGTGCAGGCGCCGCACTCGCCCTCCCCGCAGCCCTCCTTGGTGCCGACGAGGCCGAGGTCGATGCGGAGGGCGTCGAGGAGGCGCGCGCCGCCGGGCCCGGCGACCTCGACGGGCTCCCCGTTGACCTTGAACTGGGTCGCCCGGGTGGGCGCGATGGTCGTCACGACCGGGCCTCCTCTCCGTCGCGGTCGGCTGCGTCGAGCGCCGCGAGGACCCGCTCCGGCGTGGCCGGCAGCTCATGGATCCAGGCGCCGATCGCGTCGTGGATGGCGGCGACGACGGCCGGTGCGACGACGTCCATGGGCAGCTCGCCGATCCCCTTGGCGCCGTGGGGTGCGTTCGAGAACGGGTTCTCCACCAGGACGGCCGTGATCTTCGGCGCGTCGAGCGACGTCGGGATCAGGTACTTCGAGAGCCGGTCGTTGAGGAACCGGCCGTCCTTCAGCTTCATCTCCTCGATGGTGGCGTAGCCGACCGCCTGGAGCGAGCCGCCCTCCACCTGGCCCGCGGCCATCAGCGGGTTGATGACCGTGCCGCAGTCGTCCGCGGAGACGACGTGCTTGACGGCCACCTCGCCGGTGTCGAGGTCCACCTCGACCTCCGCCGTGGCGGCCGCCCAGGAGAACGCCGGGTAGGCGTCGCCGACGTACGTCGCGTCGTCCCAGCTGATGTCCGGGTAGCCGGTGAACTGCTCGTCGAAGCGGAGGGCGCCGTTCGTCCGGGCGAACTCGGCGTAGGTCGCGGAGAACGGCCCGGGGACCTGCTCCTCGACCGCCGCCCGGAGCCGATCGGCCGCCAGGGCGAGCAGGCCGCCGACGACCATCGTTGTGCGCGAGGCGACGGTCGGGCCGCTGTTGGGGACGACCGAGGTGTCCTGGCGCACGACGTCGACATCCTCGAAGGAGATCCCGAGCCGGTCCGCCACGATCTGGGCGAGGACGGTCCGCATCCCCTGGCCCATCTCCGTCTGGTCCGAGAGGGCCCGGACGTGCCCGTCCTCCGTGAGCTCCACGCCGGCGATGCTGGCGAGGTACACCTCGCCGCCACCCGTGAAACCGGCTCCGTGCCAGCCCATCGCGACGCCGATGCCGGGAGCCGTCCGGGGCCGCCCGGCGGCGTCCACCCGCCGGGCCGCGGCGAACGCGGTCCGGCGCGCCTCGAAGTCGCTTGCCGCGAGCGCCGCCGCGAGGGTCTCCCGGGCGGAGACGCTGTCCTTGAGAACCTGCTGCGTGGGCGTCTGGTCGCCGAGCTGGTAGGCCCAGCGGGCCCGCAGCTCCGCCGGCGAGAGGCCCAGCGCCTCCGCGATCCGGCTCACCTGCATCTCGGCGGCGAACTCCGTCTGGGGGGCGCCGAAGCCGCGGAAGGCGCCGGTCGGCGGGGTGTTGGTCCGCACCGCACGCGCGTGGATGCGCACGTTCGGGCAGGCGTACGGGCCGCCCGAGTGCAGGGTCCCGCGGGAGAGGACGACCGACGAGAGCGTGGCGTAGGCGCCCCCGTCGTAGGTGATGTCGATGTCCTGGGCGACCAGCCGGCCATCGCGCGTCACGCCGGTGCGATGGGTGATCACCCCCGGATGCCGCTTCGTGGTGACCGAGATGTCCTCGTGGCGGTCGTAGATCAGGCGGACCGGGCGGCCGACCGCGAGGGCGAGCATCGCCGCGTGGATGGCGAGCCCGGACGGGAACTCCTCCTTGCCGCCGAAGGCGCCGCCGGTGTCTTCCTGGACGACGACGCAATGCTCGGCGTCGAGGCCGAGCGCCCGCTTCATGGCGGCGTGGACGTAGTACGGGCACTGGAGCGAGCCGTGGACCGTGACGCCGCCGTCCGCCCGCGGCACGGCGATCATGCCCTGGGTCTCGATGTAGAGCTGCTCCTGGTGGCCGACCCGGTACGTCCCCTCCACGACCATGTCGGCCTCGGCGAAGCCCGCGTCGAGGTCGCCACGAGCGATGTGGTATTCGGTGAAGACGTGGTCGGCGGCGAGCATATCGGTGACCGGCGGGAGCGGCTCCGTGCGGAGCCTGACGTGCTCGCGCGCCGCGTGGGCCAGCGCGAGGGTGGGGGCCGCGACGAGGGCGACCGGCTCGCCGACGTGGCGGATCTCGTCCGCCGCGAGGACCGGCTGGTCGTCCTTCATCAGGTGGATGACGTTCTCGCCGGGCACGTCCGCGGCGGTCAGGACGACGACGCGGCTCCAGTCGAAGTCGGGGTCGCGGTCGATCCCGAGAAGCCGGGCGTGCGGCTCGGTCGCCCGTACCGTGGCGCCGTGCCAGGCGCCGGGGACCAGGAGGTCATCCGTGTAGCGAGTGACGCCGAGCAGCTTGGGAACGGCATCCACCCGGGGCACGGACCGCGGGTCGCCGGCGGGGTCGGGGATCCGCCGAACCGGCGACGCCTCCGGTGGGGCCGTCGGCGACGGCGCGGGTGGGACCGGGATCGCGTGTGGCGTCCTGACCGGCGCCTTGATCGTCATGGCTGGTACTCGTCCTTCGCGATGTGGGCACCGGCCCTGCCGCGGGCCGCGCTGGGGTGAGCCGTCGGGACCGCCCACGGGGCGACGATGCACGCCCGGACCGACCGCCGTCAAGGGACAGTCCGCCCGCCACGAGGGGCGTACCGGCCGGTGTCCCGGCGCCGGCCGGCGCGCAGCTCGCCGTCAGTCCTGCCGTGCCGGGCGGGACGTCGCCCGTCAGGGCAACGCGACCTCCGGCGTGCCGGGCGGCAGGTCGAAGAGCGAGGGATCGCGCTGGTACGAGCGCAGGAGCGTGAAGATGAAGCCCATCCGCTCGTCGTACGACTCCCAGTCGGGCGCGTCGCTGTGGACGGCCGATCCGGGGTCCTGGCCGAAGCGCGCGGCGAGCGCGAGCTCCTCAGGATCGTCGAGAACCTCGAGCTCCGGCGGGAACTGGGCGCCGCTGAGATAGGCCGGCGGCGGCACGTCGCGATCGAGCTCGAGCACCCCCTCGGCGATTCGCAGCCCGAGGTGGCTCGTCGCGGCGACGGCGACGATCCAGCGGCCCGGGACGGCCGCCCGCACGAACGGGTCGGCGACGACCTGCTCGTGGGCCCCGACCGAGACGTTCGCCACGAAGATGCGTTCCGCTCGCCGGCGCGGCAGGGACGGGTCCCGGCCGCCCGCCCGGATCGCCGCGCCGAGCCCGACGGCGTCGACGTAGGCGGTGAACGCCCGGCGCAGGTCCTCGCTCGCGGCGAGTTGAGGGTGGGCGCACAGGCCGTCGAGGGCGGCGGCCGCGCGCGCCGGGTCCTCCGCGACGGCGGGGTCGGCGAACGCCCGCACGAAGCGGATGAACGGCGGGGCTACGTCGCCGAAGACGGCGGCGTTGCCGGCCGCCACGGCCGCGGCGACGGACCCGGTGAGGAGGCGCCGGAGGGGCGCCGGCACGGACTCGCCGAGCATCGAGCGGCGAGCCTCGGCGCTTGCCCACTGGCCGAAGACGAGCCAGTTCGCGTGGTCGCCGCCGACGATGGCGGCCACTGCGAGGGCGAGCTCGTGGTAGCCGCGGGTGATCGCTGCGTTCCGGGCGAGGACGTCGCCCATCTCCACGACCCGCTCGATCACGGCAGGGTCGAGGTACGGCGTGGCGAGCGGGTCGGGGGCGGGCACGTTCGACATTCGCCGCGATCGTAGCGACCCCTGCTCCCGCCGGCAGGGGCGTTCTCGCCCGCGGATCAGGCCTCGAGACGCTCCTTCAGCGACATGAGCTGCTCGGCCAGCTCCGGCGGGAGCCGGTCGCCGAAGCGCGCGTAGTGCTCCTCGAACTGGGGCATCTCCTCGAGGATGGTCAGGCCGTCCACGCGCAGCAGCTCCTCGAGGTCCTCGGCCGGCATCTCCAGGCCGGTCATGTCGAGGTCGTCCGGGGACGGCAGGAGCCCGATCGGCGTCGTCTCCGCTTCCGCCTCGCCGTCGCAGCGGCGGAACATCCATTCGAGCACCCGGCTGTTCTCGCCGAAGCCCGGCCACAGGAAGCGGCCCTCGGCGTCGCGGCGGAACCAGTTCACGTAGAAGATCCGCGGCAGCCGGTCGGGCGTGGTAGCCCGTCCGACGTCGAGCCAGTGGCCCCAGTAGTCGGCCATGTTGTAGCCGCAGAACGGGAGCATCGCGAACGGGTCGAAGCGGAGCTTGCCGATCTCGCCGAACGCCGCCGCGGTCGTCTCCGAGCTCATGATCGAGCCCATGAAGACGCCGTGCGACCAGTCGAATCCCTCGCGGACGAGCGGCACGACGCCCGCCCGCCGGCCGCCGAACATGATCGCGTCGATCGGGACGCCGGCCGGGTCCTCCCACTCGGGCGCGATCGCCGGGTCCTGGCCGGCCGGGGCCGTGAAGCGGGCGTTGGGGTGGGCCGCCGGCCGCCCCGCGTCGGGCGTCCAGTCCTGGCCCTTCCAGTCGACCAGGTGGCCGGGGGGCATGTCGGTGAGCCCCTCCCACCAGACGTCGCCGTCGTCGGTGAGGGCGACGTTCGTGAAGATGCAGTTCGCGTCGAGCGCGCGCAGCGCGTTGGCGTTCGTCTTCTCGCTCGTGCCCGGCGCGACCCCGAAGAAGCCGGCCTCGGGGTTGATCGCGTGGAGGCGGCCGTCCCCGGCCAGGCGCATCCAGCAGATGTCGTCGCCGACCGTCTCGACCGTCCAGCCGGGCAGGGTCGGGACGAGCATCGCCAGGTTCGTCTTGCCGCAGGCCGACGGGAAGGCCCCGGCGAAGTACTTCGCGCGCCCGGCGGGGGAGGTGACCTTGATGATCAGCATGTGCTCGGCGAGCCAGCCCTCGTCGCGGGCGATGACGGACGCGATGCGCAGGGCGTAGCACTTCTTCCCGAGCAGGGCGTTGCCGCCGTAGCCGGAGCCGTACGACCAGATCTCGCGGGTCTCCGGGAAGTGGACGATGTACTTCGTGTCCGGGTCGCAGGGCCACGGGACGTCCGCCTCGCCGGGGGCGAGGGGGGCGCCGACCGAGTGGAGGCAGGGCACGAAGTCGCCGGCGTCGCGGATCGCGCCGAGGGCGGCGGCACCCATGCGGGTCATGATCCGCATGTTCACGACGACATACGGCGAGTCGGTGATCTCGACGCCGAGGCGGCTGATCGGCGAGCCGATGGGGCCCATCGAGAACGGGAGGACGTACAGGGTCCGACCCCGCATCGAGCCGCGGAAGAGGTCGGTCAGCGTCGCCCGCATCTCGTCCGGGTCGCGCCAGTTGTTCGTGGGTCCGGCGTCGGCGGCGTCGCGCGAGCAGATGAAGGTGCGGTCCTCGACCCGGGCGACGTCGGACGGGTCGGAGCGGGCGAGGAAGCTGTTCGGCCGCAGCTCCGGGGAGAGGCGCGTGAACGTGCCGGCGGCCACCATCTCCTCGCAGAGGGCGGCGTACTCCTCGGCGGTGCCGTCGCACCAGTGGACGCGGTCCGGCGTCGTGAGCGCGGCGACTTCGTCGACCCACCGGACGAGGCTCGGGACGCCCTCGGGGCGGGCCATCCCGGGATAGCGGGCTCCCTCCGGAGGGGGAGCCCCTGCCCGGCCGACATTCGCGTCCACGATGCTCATCCCGCGTCTCCCGCCTGCGTCCCGGCTTCACCCGGGTCCGGGCCCCGCACGCCGCCTCGCGCGCGGCCGATCCCGGTCAACCATAGCGGGACTGTCGAGGGCAGCGGGCGGGCCGACACGCCCGCGGGGAGGGGCCGAGATGCCCCATCGGGCGGTGGGGCCGCGACGGCGACGCCGGCCTGACGGCGATGCTGGCCCGGGGGCCGCGGTAGGCTTGGTGGATGAGGTGGCGACGCGATCCCGCATGGCCATCGGGGCGGTCCGCGATGCGGTTCCTGCTGGCGGGCGCGCTGGCGCTCGGCGCGGTCGGCTCCTGCGAGCTGCCGAAGCCGAAGATCCCGTCACTGGGCGCGGCGCCCGTTGCCCCCCGCGTCGCCGAGACCCGCGCTGCCGGGCGCGCCGCCGAGCCCCGCCCTGCCGGGCGCGCCGCCGAGCCCCGCCCTGGCGGGCGCGCTGCCGAGCCCCACCCTGCCGGGCGCGCCGCCGAGATCGCTGCCGAGGTTCGCCCCGTCAGCGACCGTGGGGCGACCGCACTCCAGTGACGGGCGCCTGGGACGTCGCGTACGCCGAGGGCGGCCGGCCGACGTGGGACATCGGACGGCCCCAGCCGGCCGTCGTCCGCCTCGCGGAGAGCGGAGCCTTCGGGCCGGCCGGGTCGGCGATCCTCGACGCCGGCTGCGGCACCGGCGAGCATGCGCTGCTCCTCGCGGCCCGGGGTCATCGCGTCGTCGGGCTCGACATCGCCTGGGAGGCGATCGCGCAGGCCCGGGCGAAGGCCGTCGAGCGCGCGATCACGCCGGCGCCGCTCTTCGTCGTCGGGGACGCGCTCACCGCGCCGGCCGCCGGCGGGATGGGCCCGTTCGACATCGCCCTCGACGTCGGGCTCTTCCATGCCCTCGGGGATGACGAGGGCCCGCGTTATGCGGCCAGCCTCGCGGCGGTCGTCCGCCCCGGCGGGCACGCCTTCCTGGTGTGCTGGAGCGACCGGAACCCGTTCGGCGTCGGGCCGCGGCGGGTCACGCGCCGCGAGATCCGGGCCACGTTCCGGGCCACGGCCGGCTGGCGGGTGGACGCCGTCGAGCCGGAGATCCTCGCGTCACGCCTCCCCGGCCGGGTCGTCCATGCGTGGCTCGCCCGGCTCACGCGGCGCTCCTGACCGGCGGATCCCGCCGGGCCCGGCCTCGAGCGACCCTGCCCCGGGCTGCCCGGGGACGTCCGGCGGCACGGGCGGCCGGCCCTGCGGCGGCCCGGGGTCATTCGGCGGCCCCGGGTCGTTCTCCCAGTCTCGCCACACCACGTCCGGGTGGGCGGCCAGGTAGGCCCGCACGGTCATGCCGATCGTCGGGTGGAAGTGGTCGGCGCCCAGGCGCTCGTAGATCCCGTAGACCTGCAGGCGGTCCTTGACGTGGCCCTTCAGCTCCGCGAAGTGGAGCTCCGCACCCCGGCGCGCCATCTCGGTGATCAGCTCCTCCAGCATGTCGGCGGCCGTGGTGTCGATGTCGGTCATCGGCTCGGACGCGACCGCCAGCCAGCGGGCCGGCGGCTCGGCCGCGTCGACGACGTCGAGGGCGTGCTCGCGGAACTGGTCGGCGTTGGCGAAGAAGAGGGGCGCATCCCAGCGGTACAGGACGAGGCCCGGCACCAGGCGCGCGTCCGGGTGCCGCTCGACGTCGTGGTAGCCCTTGTAGTTCGCCACGCGCCCCAGGACCGCATCGTGCGGCCGCCAGGCGTGCCGGATGAAGTTCAGGAGCGAGAGGCCCACGGCGACCGCGATCCCCGGCAGGGCGCCGAAGAACGTGACCACCACGAACGCCACGAGCGCGAGCCCGAGCTCCGATCGGCGGAGTCGCCACAGGTGCCGCAGGCCGGCGATGTCGAAGAGGCTGAGCGCGGCCGAGACGACCACCGCCGCGAGGGCCGCCGTCGGCACCGGCGCCAGCAGGCCGGGCACGGCGACGAGCAGGAGGAGGATCGCCCCCGCACCGACGAGCCCCGTGACCTGCGTCCGCGAGCCCGCGCCCTCGGCGACCGGGGTGCGCGTGGCGCTGCCGCTGGAGGCGAACCCGCCGACCAGGCCGGCGGCGACGTTCACCACGCCCAGGGCGGCGAGCTCGTGATCGGCATCCACCCGCTCGCCGCGTCGTGCCGCGAAGGAGTGCGAGATGACGCTGGTGTCGGCGAACGAGATGAGGGCGATCCCGAGGGCCGTCGGGAAGAGCGTCACCAGGTCCGCCCACGAGACGCCGGGGAGCCCGACGGCCGGCAGGCCGCGCGGCACCTCGCCGACCACCTTGAGCTCCGAGGAGAGGTCGAGCACATAGACGAGGACCCCTGCCAGCACCACCGCGACGAGGACGCCGGGAATCCGCCGGGCAACCCGCTTGAGGACCAGGATGAGCGCCAGGCTGGCGCCGCCGATCAGCGCCGCGAGCGGGACCACCTCGCCGCCGGCGATCCCCTGCGCGAGCCCGACGACGCCCCCGATCACGTCGTTCGCGGTGACCGAGAAGCCGAGCATCTTCGGCAGCTGGCCAACCAGGATCGTCAGGGCGATGCCGTTCATGTAGCCGACCCGGATGGGACGGGAGAGGAGGTCGGTGACGAAGCCGAGGCGGGCGACGGCGGCGGCGAGGCACAGGATGCCGGCCATGATCGCCAGCGCCGCCGCCAGGGCGATCGAGCGGGCGGGATCGCCGCCGGCGAGCGGCACGATGGCCGCGGCGACCAGCGGCAGCAGCGACGAGTCGGGCCCGAAGACGAGGATCCGCGACGGCCCGACCAGGAAGTACGCGACGAGGGCGCCGATGGTGGCGTAGAGGCCCGCGATCGCCGGCAGGCCGGCGGCCTCCGCGTAGCCCATGCCGACCGGCACCAGGAGCGCGGTCAGCGCGAGGCCGGCGATGACGTCGTCGCGGAGGACGCCCGGCGTGTAGCTGCCGAACCGCGCGATCGTCGGCAGGGCCGTCGCCAGCACCGCCTTCACGCGGTCCGAGCGCACGGCCGCCACCCGGCCGGATCGGCCGGCGCGCCCGGCGCCGTCGCCGGCGGCGTGCGCACCGTCGGCCCCGCCGTCGGCCCCGCCGTCGGCGCGGGCGCGAGCGTCGTCGGTTCCCGGCCCAGGCTCCACCTTGCCCCACTCCCTCGGACACGCCGCGGGCGCTCGGACGCCGCGGACCGCCCCATGATGACGCGCCGTCAGGCCGTTCGCACCCCTCGACGTGCCGGCGTCCGGTGGTACAGGCCGCCCTCCGGGAGCTCGGCCGCCTCAGGAATCGCTGGATCCTCGGTGGCGGCGCGCTCGAACCACGCCGCGTAGCGCCGCGCTCCCCAGGCCGCGGTCACGCCGTGGGCGACGAGGCTGATCGCCACGGTGAGGAGGACGACATCCGTGATCGCGATCGCCGACGGGACGGCCTCCTCGACGACCACCCCCGCGAAGACGATCGAGGCGAGGCCGCGCGGGCCGAACCAGCCGACGTAGAGGAGCGTCGGCACGGCGAACCCCGTCCGCAGCATCGCCACGGCGACCGGGACGATTCGCACCACGGTCAGGCTGAGCACCACGTAGAGCACGGTCTCGGGCGTCGCCCGCGCGACGACCGGGCCCAGGAGTCCCGCGCCCAGCATCAGGAACCCAACCGCCGCCAGCGCATTGGCGACCTCCTCGGACAGGTGGAAGGCGTCGCCGGACACGTGGCCCCGCACAATGGTCCCCGCGGAGAGCCCGGCGACCCAGACCGCGAGGAACCCGCTCGCCTCCACCTGGTCGGCCGCCGCGAAGGTGCCGGCGGCCAGCGCCACGAGCGCGATGGAATGCCACGGGCCGGCCGCCAGGCCGCGCTCGGCCGCGGACCGGAGCAGCCAGCCGCCGCCGAGGCCGGCGACCAGGCCGATCAGCGTGGAGCCACCGAGGGCCAGGACGAGGGTCTGGGCGGCGTTGAGCTCGGTCTCGGCGCCGCCGGCCACGAGGCCGACGGTGATGAAGATCGTCACGAACGGGAGCGCCAGGCCGTCGTTGAGCCCGCTCTCCACGTTGAGGGCGTTGCGGACGACGGCCGGGACGCGGGGGTTGGCCACCACGGCCTGGCCCAGTGCCGCGTCGGTCGGGGCCAGCATCGCGCCGACCAGGGCCGCCTGCCACGGCTCGATCCCGCCGAAGACCAGCGCCGCGGCAGCGGCGCCGGCCGCGATCGTGAGCGGCAGCCCGATCCCGAGGAGCCGCCCCGACAGGCTCGGCTCGCGCGTCCAGCGTCGGATGTCGAGACTCGACAAATCGGCGAACAGGACCATCACGAGGGCCGCCTCCAGCAGGAGGATCAGCACCTCCTCGTCCGCGGCCAGGTCGACCAGGCCAAGCACCGGCCCGGCCACGAACCCGACCGCGGCGAAGAAGATCGGGGCCGTGACGATCGTGGACGCGAGCCGCCGGGACAGCAGGGCGTAGGCCAGCAGCGCGACGGCGACGAACGTCACGGGGTGGAGCATCGACGCCTCCCGTCGGCGGCCCGCGCGGCTCTGTCCGTCAGCCCTGCCCGTCAGCCCTTCGGCGTCGAGACCCTCCCCGCCTCGATCGCCGCGAGATAGGCCGCGTAGTCGCGCGCGTTCACGTCGGCGTAGGCCTCCGAGAAGTCGGCGATCGCGCCGTCGAACCGGTCGCTCGTCCCGAGGTAGGCCGCGATCGCCGCCGCGTCGCCCGTGCGGGCGTGCGCCCGTGCCAACGACCAGCCGCACAGGCCGCCGTAGAAGCCCAGGCCGGGGGCCTGGAGGATCGTCGTGTCGACGCTGCCCTTCATGTCCCACAGCTGGCGCAGGTAGAAGTCCCTGCCGCCGGGACCGCGCGTCCAGCCGAGGAAGATGTCGGAGGTGGCCTGCATCAGCTGCTGGCCGACCACCACGCGCTGGGCGTGGTTGGCGTGCCCGCTCGTCTCGACGTACGGCTCCATGACGGAGGCGGTCGCCTCCTTGGCCTGCAGGATGAGCGGGTCGTTCTCGTCGCGGCCCTCGAGGACGAAGACGAAGCAGCGGGTGCCGACGCTGCCGACGCCGACGACCTTCAGGGCGAAGTCGACGAAGCGGTACCGCTCGAGGAAGGCGCGCCGGTTCTCCGGCATCGTCGCGCGGTAGTCGGTGAAGACCTTCTCGAGCGCGGCCGGGCCGCCCGGGACCTCGATGTGGGTGATGACCGGCGGGTCCTCGAGGATCACCCGGCGGCCGTCGACGACCCCGGTCAGCGACTCGAAGGCGCGCATGCCGTCGCGCCGACGGGCTTTGCTGAAGATGGCCTCGAGCCGCCCGCGGCGGGCGACCCCCGCGCGGCCCGAGAGCAGCCCCGTCGCCACCCCGGCCTCCCGGATGTCGGTGTCGGTGATCTGGGCGTACCAGACGTCGAGGAGCCGCATGCTCGCGTAGCGGGCCATCCACTGGCGGTAGCCGCGCACGGTCATCATCGTCGCCGCGCGGTTCTGGGCGGGGGTGAAGCCGTTGGCCCTGCCGGCGATCACGATGCTCGCGGCCAGCCGCTTGACGTCCCACTCCCACGGCCCGGGCAGGGTCTCGTCGAAGTCGTTGGCGTCGAAGACCATCGTGCGCTCGGGGGAGGCGAACAGCCCGAAGTTGGACAGGTGGGCGTCGCCGCTCGCCTGGACGATGATGTCGGAGCGCGGCGTGGAGGCGAGGTCGAACGCCATCACCGCGGGGGTGCCGCGGTAGTAGGCGAACTCCGACTCCGCCATGCGCTCGTGGCGCAGGGGCACGAGCTCCTGGAGCCGGTCCTCCTCCTGGGCCGCCAGGATGGCGATCGGGTCACGCCCGGGAGCGAGCTCGACGACGGCGTGGGTCGCGCGCGAGACGCGCTTGCGGGCAGCCCTTCCCTGGGCCGCGCGCTCTTCGGGGTTGACCCAGGGCCGCGCCGTCCAGGTGAGGCCCTGGGCCGGGAGGTCGGCCCGCCAGGCGGCGTCATAGGCCGCTGCGGTCGTCGTGTCCGGGATCGGCTTCCGCGGCCGCCGGACGGGCTTCGTCGGTTCGGTCATGGCGCATGTCCTCCAGCAGTGCTGCGGTGCTCGATCGTCATGGGGAGCCCGTCACGCGTTGGCGGGTCTCGGCGGTGTAGCTGATCTCCAGGTCGACGGGGGCGCCGAAGGCCTGCGCGAGGTCCTCCGCGAGCGGCGCGGCGTCCGGCGGCACGTCCGAGCCGGCGAGGTTGAGCGTGACCGTGTCACCGGCGATCGACCACGACGTGACCCGCAGGTCCGCGTCGCCGATCCAGGCCACCACGATGGGGGCCCCGGTCGTGCTCCGGATGGTCGCCTGGAGATTCTCGACGCCACGCCAGGCGAGCGGGATCGCGATGATCACGAGGGCGACGGCGGCGGCCGCGAAGCCGTAGCGAAGACGGTGGCGCTCGCGGAGCATCTCGCGGCTGGGAGCGGCACCGAAGAGCAGGAACACGATGCAGGCCACGACGACGATCGCCGAGAAGTTCGTGAGGAAGAGGAGGAGCGCCCCGGCGGCGTCGTCGGGCCGCCCCAGCTCCAGGCAGATCCCCACCGTGGCGAGCGGCGGGACGAGCGAGACGGCGATGGCGACGCCGGGGAGGGCGTCGCTGCCGGTGCGGCGGCCGGCAACGTAGGCGCCGGCGGCGCCGGCGGCGAGCGCCACGCCGAGGTCGAGGAGCCCGGGTGACGTGCGCGCCTCGAGCGACGGGGTCAGGCCGAGCGGGTCCGGCATCACCCAGGAGACCAGGTAGGCGATTCCGACGACCATCAGCCCGCCCAGGGCAACCTCCAGGAAGTTGACCGTCTGCCAGCGCGTGCGCCCGGTCACCAGCGCGCCGGCGAAGGCCATGATCGCGCCGCCCATGGGTGCCACGACCATGGCCCCGATGATCGAGGCGACCGAGTCCTGGTAGAGGCCGAACGCGGCGATCAGCCCTGCCAGGGCCAGCAGGACGACGTACGTCTGCAGCGAGCGCCGGAAGGCGTCACCTTCGGGGAAGAGGTCGTCGAGCTTCGCCGGGCCCAGCGACTGGCGGGCGTCGACGAGGGTGACGGACCCGCCGGCTGCCGCGGCAGCCCCGCCCGCCAGCCCGTCGCCCGTCATCGCGAACCTCCGTGCGTGCTTCCCGCCGTCCCCCGCAGGACCGGCGCGACGGTCACGGTAGCGCGCCGCCCGGTGTCGCGCGCAGCCGCGGCGCACTCATGCGCCGGCCCCGTGGCAGTGCTTCACCTTGCGGCCGCTGCCGCAGGGACACGGATCGTTGCGGCCGGACTTCACCACGGCGGCCCGGACCCGCGCATCCTCGGCCGCGTACCAACCGACGAGCTCCGAGGGTGCCCGGCCTATCCGCAGGAGGTCGGACATCATCCGCATCGGCCGGTCGACGTGGTGGAAGAAGGCCTTGTAGCCGGCGCACAGGTAGTTGAGCCCAGGCTCCCCGTCGGGCGTCTCGATGAAGCGGTCCTTCGGGCAGCCGCCGTGGCAGGCGAACCGGACGTCGCACTCGCGGCAGTAGCGCGGCAGGCTGTCCCGCTTGGCGAGCCCGAACCGCTGCTGCTGCTCGGACGCCACCAGCTCCGCCATCGGCGTCTCACCGATGTTCCCGAGCCGGTAGGCCTCCTCGACGAAGTGGTCGCACGAGTAGAGGTCGCCGTTGTGCTCCAGCGCGAGCGCGGTGCCGCACGTCTCCGAGTGGATGCACAGGCTGGGCGGCTCGCCGTGCCAGCTCGCGAGGGCGACGTCGAACATCTGGACGTAGACCTCGCCGACATCGCGGCGCACCCACTCCTCGAAGACGCCCACGAGGAACGGGCCGTACTGCTCGGGGGTGACGGAGCGGTCGGTGACCAGGCTCCCCTCCTGGCGGTAGAGCGGGCGGTCGCGCCACGATCGCCAGGGGGCCTGCTGCGCCAGGCCCGGCGCCAGCCCGAGCTCGGCGAGAGGCACGTCGACCCGGGGCGCCGGCAGGCGCTCGATGATCGGGATGAACTGCATGAAGCGGGCGCCGCACGCGTCGCGCAGGAAGCGGTAGACCTCCGCCGGGTGGTCCGCGTTGGCGCGGTGGAGCGTGGTCAGCGTGTTGTACTCGACCCCGTGCGCCTGGAGCCGTTCCAGGCCGCGGCGGACCCGGTCGAAGGTCGGCGCCCCGCCCTTGTCGACCCGGTAGGCATCGTGCATGCCGGGCGGCCCGTCGATGCTGATCCCGACGAGGTAGTCGTGCTCCTTGAAGAAGGCCGCCAGCTCGTCGTCGATGAGCGTCCCGTTGGTCTGGATCGTGTACTCGACCGTCATCCCCGGCCGACGGTGCTTCTCCACGTACGCGGTGGCGCGTCGGAAGAAGTCGACCCCCATCATCGTCGGCTCGCCGCCCTGCCAGGCGATCGACACGTGGGGGATCCGCTGCGCCTCGATGAGCTGGCGGACGTACTCCTCCAGGAGCTCGTCGGCCATCCGGAAGCGGCTGCCCGGGTACAGCATCTCCTTGGACAGGAAGAAGCAGTACTCGCAGTCGAGGTTGCAGGTGGCACCGGTCGGCTTCGCCAGCAGGTGGAACGCGGGCGGGCCGGGGGCCGGCGGGGACGTCTGGGCCGGGTTCATCGCGTCAACGGTAACCCCGCGGGCGAGGCGCCGGTCCCGCTCGGTGGCGTGGACGTGGGCCGGGGGCGGCTGCGGGCGCACGCGGCGGCGTGCGCCCGCGATGCCGCGGCTGGAGTGCCGCGGCTCAGGCGGCCGGGGGCGGGTCCTTCAGGCCGAAGGCGGCCTTCACCGGGGCGGAGTTCAGGTACAGGAGGATAAGGAGCGGCATGATCGACATGCCGAGGCCGAGGCCGGAGCCCGGGAACTGGAGGAAGGCGATGAACGCCTCGAAGAGCGCGACACCGGCGACGATGACCGCCAGGAGCCAGGCCCACGGCTGCATGGCCCAGAGGCCGAACGCGGCCAGGAGCCACAGGACCCCGCCGGCGATCGCGAGCCAGCCCCAGATACCGACGCTCTCGAAGGCCGGCAGGTCGCCCAGGGCGCCGAACCAGTCGAAGCCGAGCATCCGCAGGCCCACGAAGAGCCAGGCGAAGCCGGCCAGGGCGGCGAAGAAGCCGATGACCGAGATGAGGATGGGTGGGTTCTTCACGAGCGTGTCTCTCCCTCTGTGTGATTGTCAGGCGGCGCCGATGGGCCGGCGCTCCTGTGGTTGACCGAGTCTGGCCGGGACGTCTCAGCCGCCGGCGAGGACCTTGGCCTTGGCGGCCGCGAACTCCTCGTCGCTCAGCACGCCGGCCGTATGCAGGTCGCCGAGCTGCCTGAGCTGCTCGTAGTCGATCCCGCCGGCGGGCGCGGCGGCCGGGGCGGGTGCCGCGGGCGCGGCCTGCTGGGCGGCCATCGCGTCGAGCTGCGCCTGCTGCTCGGCGACCTGGGTCTCGAGCTGCTGCGTCTCGCCCACGGCCTGCTGCTCGGCCGCCTGGTTGGCGTACTTCTGCTGCTGGTGGTGGCTCACCGCGCCGGCCGTGCCGGCGACCACGGCCGTTGCCGCGGCCGCGCGGACCAGCGGCCTCCCGCGTCGTCGCATCATCGTTCGATCTCCCTTTGGTATCGGTGCCTGGGGCGGGTTGTCTATGCGGACGCGGCCACGGCCTCGAGCTCGGCGCTCACCTCCGCGAGGACCTCGGGCGGGATGACCACCCGGTTCACGAGGAAGCCGCCGGCGGCGGCCATCGCGTCCTTGAGGTCCTCGGCCCAGCGGTGCTCGAAGAGCAGGGCCAGGCCGGCCGTGTCCTGCGGCAGGGACTCGGCGATCATCGCGAGGTCCTCGGGGGTGAAGAGGGCCATGCGGTCGGCGAGCAGGGGCGCGAACTGGGCGAATCGGGGGTCGTCCTTGGCATCCAGCTCGACGATCAGGGCGTTGCCCTCGGCGTCCCGCCCGACGAAGACGACGTCGACGAGGCGGATGATCTTCTTCTCGACGACCTTCTCGATCTCGCGGGCGATGCTGCCGTCGAACCGGTTGCCTTCGAAGCCGATGACGATGTACTCGAGCGGTCCGAGTGTCACGGGTGACCTCCTGCTGCTGACGGGGCGCCGGCCGCGGCCCTCCCGGGTGCGGCGGCGCGGGGCGACTACCTGGCCGGGTGGGCCATCTGGTCGACGACGATGGCGACGGCCACGACGAGCGCGTCGTCCTGGCCCGGGGTGACCTGGATTCCGTACGTGTCGCGGACCCGGAACCACTTCTTGGCGACCTCGGCGATCTTCCCGGCGTCGCTCTCGATCTCGTACTCGTGGTCGACGATGTTGCCCTGCACCTTCCACTCGGCGCCGGCGTCGAAGTGGACGTCGTAGCGCTCGCGGAGCGGCGAGATCAGCGCCTTCTTGACGGTCGCGACGCGGCCGGCCGCGCCCTCGATCTCCATCGTGTCCCGGACGTGGACCAGCTTCTCCTGGATCGTGTAGAGCTCCCGCCCGTCGGCGGACGCCAGGATCAGCGTCTTGCGCAGGCGGAGCGCCTTGCCGTCCACCTTGAACACGCGCGTGCCGGCGCCGTTCTCGATCCAGAAGTCGTCGCCGATGGCGAACATCTGCTGGCGCATCTGGTAGGCGTTGGCGGGAGGCGCGCCGGCCTCCTCGTGATGGCGATGGAACATGGCGCAGCATCCTGCCCTACGGTGGCTGACGCGACCATCAGACCACGCCGCGGGACGCCGGGCATCGTCCGAATCAGACGATGCCGGCGGTGGGCGGGCGGCGCTGCTGCGCGGGCGCCCCGGTGCACGGAAGGCTGCTCCTCGCCCCGGCCCACGACCGGCGCGGATGCTTTCATCCCCGCGAGGTGATGCCGCCGGCCGCAGGGACGGCTGGAATGGATACCGTGCCTGAAGCCCGGGCGCGCAGATCGAGCCGCTGGTGAACCAGGATGACCGTTCAATCCGTTAAGGACGCCTTCCGGCGCCTGACGATCGGCGACGCCGGCGCGGTCTCGGCGCTGGCCTCGGCCGGCGGCGGAGGGCTGGACACGATCCACCTCGACCCCCGCACGGAGACCTTGCTCCGGATCGGCGCCCTGATCGCGCTCGACGCCCCGCCGTCGTCGTACCGGACCGCGGTCGACGAGGCCCTGACGGCCGGCGCGCAGCTCGAGGACCTGCTGGCCGTCCTCGTCGCGGTCGCCGGACCCGTCGGGTCAGCCCGCGTGATCTCGGCCGCGCCCAAGCTCGCGCTCGCGGCCGGCTACGACGTCGAGGCGGCGCTCGAGGAGACGGAGCAGGCGGGCGGCTGACGCGACGCCGGGGCGGGCCGAGAGTCCGCGCCGGGAGCGGTGCGATCGCGCGCGACGCCGTGGTACGGTGAGCCCGCCGGGGCCCCGGCCGGTGTGTGGGCGGGAGGGATTGCGATCGCGGCGAACAGCCAGCGGCGAGGACCGAGCGGAGCGGGATTGGTCGTCGCGGCCCGCGGCTCGATACCCCTCGTCGAGGCGAAGCTCCATCCGCCGGCGCCGCGCCCCGGGCTCGTCCGCCGAGCCCGGCTGATCCGGCTGCTCACGGCCACTCCGGCCCCCCCGATCGTGTCGGTCGTGGCCCCGCCCGGGTACGGCAAGAGCGTCCTGCTGGCCGAGTGGGCGGCGGGCGAGGGCCGCCCGGTGGCCTGGCTCAGCGTGGACGACAACGAC
Source organism: uncultured Chloroflexia bacterium (assembly GCA_963831745.1). Classification (GTDB taxonomy): domain Bacteria; phylum Chloroflexota; class Limnocylindria; order Limnocylindrales; family CSP1-4; genus CTSoil-043. The sequence continues at coordinate 159,848 of CAWHRD010000001.1, forward strand.
AACGACCCGGCCGTCTTCCTGACGTACCTCGCCGCCGCGTTCGACCGGATCGCGCCGCTGGATGGCTCGGTCCGTCCGGCGATGGCCGTCCCCAGCGAGCGGATCCTGGCGACGGCGGTGCCGCGCCTCGCGTCCGAGCTGCACCGCTGGGGCGGGCCGGCCCTGCTCGTGCTCGACGACGTCCAGCGTCTCGTCGACCGGATCGCGCTGGACGCGCTGGCCGCCCTGCTCGACCACCTGCCTCCCGGGATCCAGGTCGCGCTCTCGGCGCGCATGGAGCCCGACCTGCCCTTCGGCCGGTTCCGCGTCAAGCCGGGCCTCCTGGAGATCGGCCGGACCGCGCTGGCCTTCACGCCGGACGAGGTGCGCGATCTGGTCCTGGCAGCCGGCCGCCGGGCGTCGCCGGTCGAGGTCCGGCACCTGGCGGAGCAGACCGAGGGATGGCCGGCCGCGGTCTACCTGGCCACGCTGGCCCGGGACCCGGGCGCCCGGATCTCCGACGCGTCCGGCGAGATCACGGGACGCGACCGCTTCATCGCCGAGTACCTCGGCGATGAGCTCCGGGCCAGCCTCGACGAGGGTGACATCCTGTTCCTGGCCCGGACCTCGATCCTCGATCCCGTCGAGCCCGCGGTCGCCGAGGAGATCACCGGGCAGCCGGGCGCGGGCGCTCGGCTGCAGCGCCTCTCGCGCCGGTACCTCCTCGTCGAGCGGGTCGCAGGCTCCGAGGAGTCGTATCGCTACCACGGCCTCCTGCGCGATCACCTGCGGGACGAGCTCGCGGCGCGGGAGCCGGAGCGGTCGCCGGGGCTCCACCTCGCGGCGGCGACCTGGTACGCCGCCCGAGGCCGTCACGAGGAGGCAGTCGGCCAGGCGCTGGCGAGCGGCGACACGGACGCGGCGGCTCGCCTCGTGACGGCGGTGGCCCTGCCGACGTTCTACGGCGGGCACGGCGCCACGCTCGACGGTTGGCTGCGCCGCTTCGACGACGCGGTCTTCGAGCGCCACCCGCCGCTTGCGGTCATCGCGGGCTGGATCCATCTCCTGAACGGGCGCCCGGTCGCGACCGACCGGATGGCGGACATCGCGGAGCGCTCGACGTTCACGGGGACACCCCCCGACGGGTCGGCATCGTTCGAATCGTCCCGCGCCATGCTGCGGGCCATCCTGGCCCGCCACGGACCCGAGGACGTCCTCGCGAACGCCGAGATCGCGGCCGCGCAGGAGCCGGCCGGGGGTCCTTGGCGGTCGAACGCCGTCTGGCTGCTCGGGGAGGCCCGCCGGCTGGTCGGGGACGTGGACGGCGCCGACGACGCGTTTGCCGAGGCCGTCGCCGCCTCTGGCGGATCCGGGGGAACGGCGATGGTTGCGTCTGCCGCCCGGTCCGCCCTGGCGCTGGCCCGGGGAGACTGGGGGGCCGCCGATGCGCTCGCCCGGCAGAGCCTCGCGACGATGGTCGGGGCTCACTTCGGCGAGATCGTGGCCGCCCTGCTGCCGCATGCGGTCTCCGCGCGGATCGCGCTGCAGCGCGGCGACCTGGCAGCCGCCCGGGAGCACCTCACCCGTGCCCAGCTGGTCCGGCCGCTGGCATCTCACGCCGCACCGTGGTTCGCGGTCGGCGCCCTCCTCGAGCTGGCCCGTGCCTACCTGGCGCTGGCGGATCCTGCCGGCGCCCGCGGCGCGGTGCGGGATGCGCGCGAGATCCTGCGCGTTCGGCCCTCGCAGGGAACGCTGGTCGCGGCATTCAACGAGATGCAGCGGCGGGCGGACGACGCGGCCTCCGCCCTGTCCGGGCCGTCGAGCCTCACCAACGCCGAGCTGCGCCTCCTGGGGCTCCTGCCGACCTACCTCTCGTTCCAGGAGATCGCCGACCGCCTGTTCGTTTCGCGGAACACCGTCAAGACGCAGGCGCTGTCGATCTACGGCAAGCTCGAGGCCTCGTCGCGCAGCGAGGCCGTCGTGCGGGCGGTCGAGCTCGGCCTGCTCGAGCCCTACCCCGGCATGGAGGTCGGGCCGCGGCCGGCGCGACGCTGAGCAGGGCTCCACGGCCGCGGCCGGCGCGACGCTGAGCAGGGCTCCACGGCCGCGGCCGGCGCGACGCTGAGCAGGGCTCCACGGCCGCGGCCGGCGCGACGCTGAGCAGGGCTCCACGGCCGCGGCCGGCGCGACGCTGAGCAGGGCTCCACGGCCGCGGCCGGCGCGACGCTGAGCAGGGCTCCACGGCCGCGGCCGGCGCGACGCTGAGCAGGGCTCCACGGCCGCGGCCGGCGCCGGGGTTCGGCGCCGCGGTTCGGCGCTGTCATCCCGGCGCGGTCGCGCCCCGCCCCGCTGCGGCCCGCCCCGCCGCGAGCGCCGGGATCATGCGGTTCGGATGACCACGGACCGGCCGCGGGCGCGCATGATCGCTCCTGCCGAGCGCCGGGCGTCGGCCGCCGGGCGTCGTTCGTGCCGGAGCATCGACCGCCAACGGATGAGGTGAGCAGATGAGCGATCTCGCGGGCGGCGGGCCGGCGCCCGGGGCCGCGGGCGCCGACGCACGCGAGCCGGAGGTGATGGCCCTCGACGAGGCGGGGCGGCAGCTCCGTGCGCCGTGGGCGGCCAGCATCGCCGGGCTGCTGTTCGCCGTCCTGTTCACGGCGGGGCTGCTGCTGATGCGCAGCTCGCCGCTGATATCGGCCGACGACGACGAGCTGATCCGGCTGTTCGCACAGGGCCGCGACCTGTCGCTCCTCGTCGGTTCGCTCTATCTCGCGCCGTTCGCCGGCATCATGTTCCTCTGGTTCATCGCCGTGATCCGCGACCAGATCGGCGAGCGCGAGGACCGCTTCTTCGCCACCGTCTTCTTCGGCAGCGGCCTCCTCTTCGTGGCCCTCCTCTTCGCGGCTGCCGCGATGGTGGGATCGCTCGTCGTCGGCTACCGGTACCTCGGGCTCGGGGCGCCGTCGGCGGCGGTCGTGGACCTGGTACGGGCGATGGCGTACACCCTGCTCTTCGCGTTCTCGACGCGCGCCGCAGCGGTCTTCTTGATCTCCCTCGGCACCATCGGCCTGCGCAGCCGCTCGTTCCCCAACTGGTTCGCCTGGAGCGGCTACGTCCTGGGCGCCGTCCTGTTCCTCGTCGTGTCGTTCTGGGACTGGATCGTCCTGGTGCTCCCGGCCTGGGTGGCCGCGGTGAGCCTGTTCATCCTGCGTCGAGAGCGGCGCGGCCGGCGCCCGCGCTCCGTGACGCCGGCCTGACGCGCCGGCGCGTCGCCGCGGGACAATGGGCGCCAGCCGGACCAGCCCGCCGGCGCCCGCGCTCCGTGACGCCGGCCTGACGCGCCGGCGCGTCGCCGCGGGACAATGGGCGCCAGCCGGACCAGCCCGCCGGCGCCCGCGCTCCGTGACGCCGGCCTGACGCGCCGGCGCGTCGCCGCGGGACAATGGGCGCCAGCCGGACCAGCCCGCCGGCGCCGAGGCAGGAGCCCACCGATGAACGGCACCCGGCGCATCGAGATGAAGAGCACCGCCTACGAGCTCTTCATGGCCCTTCTCACCCTCCTGTCGGTCGCGAACCTCCTGGTCATCGTGACGCCGTTCGCCAGCGGCGACGGGAAGCAGGTGATCCTCGTCGTCGACGCGATCCTGGCCCCGATCTTCCTGGCCGACTTCCTGATCCGGCTCGCGACGGCGCCCTCGCGTCGCGGGTACCTGCGCCACGGCTGGGGCTGGGCCGACCTCCTGGCGGTGGTGCCGCTGCTCCGCATCGCCCGCCTCCCCCACGTCGTCGCCGTCGTCGGCGCGCTCCGCTCCCGCGGCCCGGGCTCGATCCTCGAGGAACTCTACGTCGCTCGGGCGGCGGCGACGTTCTACGTCACGATCTTCCTGGTGATCCTCGTCCTCGAGCTGTCCGGGGCGCTGGTGCTCACGGCGGAGGCCAACGCCGCCGGCGCGAACATCCGGACGCCCGGAGACGCCCTGTGGTGGGGCTACGTCACGATCACGACCGTCGGCTACGGCGACCAGTTCCCCGTCACGGCCTGGGGCCGGATCATCGGCGTCTTCCTGCTGACGGCCGGCGTCGCCCTGTTCAGCGTCTTCACCGGCTTCATCGCCAACGCCTTCCTTGCGCCCCGCCGGGCGCGGCGCCGGCTCGCCGGGGACGCGCAGGACGGCAGCGTGCGGGCGGAGCTGGACGCGATCCGGGCGCTCCTCGACGAGCACGAGGAACGCACGGCAATCCTGCGCCTGCGGCTCGACTCGCTGGAGCGCACGCTGGTGGCCAGCGTGCCGCGCGAGGCGCTGGTCACGGCGCCGCGCCCGGAATCTGCCACGTGACCGACCGCGTCTCGGCCGGGATCCTGCTCTACCGCCGGCGCCCGAACGTCGGCCTGGAGGTGCTGCTCGGTCATCCCGGCGGGCCCTACTTCGCGGCGAAGGACGCCGGCTCCTGGTCGATCCCCAAGGGCGAGGTGGAGCCGGACGAGGACCTCTACGCCGTGGCGTGCCGCGAGTTCCACGAGGAGACGGGGCACCCGGTCCCGGGCGGCGGCGCCATCCCGCTGGGGACCGTCCGTCAGAAGGGCGGGAAGCTGGTCCACGCCTGGGCGATGGAGGGCGACCTGGACCCGGCCGCGGCGGTCAGCAACACGTTCTCCATGCCGTGGCCGCCGGGCGCCGAGACGCTGGTGGCGTTCCCCGAGATCGACCGCGTCGCCTGGTTCGAGCCCGACGAGGCCCGGCGCCGGATCAAGGAGGCCCAGGCGGCGTTCATCGACCGGCTCGAGGCATCGCTCGGCTGAGCGGGGCGAGGAACGAACCGAGAGACTCGCGAGCCGGAGGTCCGATGGACCCATGGTCCGTGGGTCCGTCGGTTCGTAGAAGCCGCGTTTGAGTTCAGCTCAACACCCGGCTTCCTGCCGCGGCCAATCGGCAAGATCCTTGCGCTGAACGGGCGGAATCCTAACAAGCCAGCCCTCCGCATGCAGGATTCTCGCGTTGAACCAGCGAAGGTTGCGCGCCGTCATCCGCGATGCGCCGGGTGTTGAGTTCGACGCAAACACCCGCCGTCGTGGGCGCGCGTCGGCTTCGGCGCTCGGCGCTCGCCCCGGGACCGTCGCGGTCCCGGTCGCCGGTCGCCGCACCGTCGCGACCCCGCTCGCCGGTCGCCGCACCGTCGCCGCGCGGTTGGGCTGGAGCGCCGCGCCGGTCGCCGCACCGTCGCCGCGCGGTTGGGCCGGCGCCCCGCGACGGGCGGCCCGCGAACCGCGGCGCTCGACGGAGCGGCCCCCCTGGCTGCCTCAGTCCTGGGCGGTCGTCAGCGACGCCCGCAGCAGGAAGCGCTGCAGGACCAGGAACACGATCACGACCGGCAGGGCGGCCAGCAGCGCGAGCGCCGCCGTGCGCCCCCACTGGCCGCCGTAGAAGCCCGCCTCCTGGCCGGCGAGCGCCATCGCCAGCGTCACGTTGTCGCCCTTCTCGACGAAGAGCCAGCCGATCGCGAACTCCGAGTACGCCAGCAGGAACGCCAGGAGCGCGGCGACCAGGATCGACGGAGCCGCGAGCGGCAGGTCGATCTGGCGGAACGTCCGGAAGCGCGTGGCGCCCTCCGCGAACGCCGCCTCCTCGATCTCCTCCGGTACCGCCCGGAAGGCGGCGCGCATCAGCCACAGGCAGAACGGCAGCGAGAAGGCCGCGTAGACGATCCCCAGCCCCAGCAGGGAGCCGCGAATGCCGAACTGGCGGGCGGCGGGGAGCGCGCTCTCCAACGTCCCGAGCAGCACGAACAGCGGGACGGCAAGCGCGATCGGGGGCAGGAACGCGCCGACCAGGAGCCCGAACGGCCCGACCCGGCTGCCGGGGAAGCGCATCCGGGCGAAGGCGTAGGCCATGGACGTCCCGAACACGAGGGCGATCCCGGCGGCCATCCCGGACACGATGAAGCTGTTGCGCAGGAGGCCCAGGAACGAGAGGTTCCGGACGGGCTCCTCCAGGACGTCCCGGAAGGTGTCGAGCGTCGGGTCGTGGGGGACCGCCTGGAACTCGTTGGGGATCCCCGACGCCAGCTTCGGGTCGAGCGCCAGCACCAGCAGGAACCAGATCGGGATCAGCACGAAGACGCCCGTGACGATCAGGATGAGGTACCCCGTCAGCAGGCCCAGCGGCCCGGTTCGATGCATCACGCCTCCCTCACGCGAACGCCACGCGCTCGGCCCGCGCGCGCCACCGCACGAACCACGCGACGAGCGCGGCGAGCGCGACCAGGGTCAGGATGTTGACGGCAGCCGAGAACGCGTACAGCCCGGCGCCGCGGGTGGGGTCGAAGATGAAGAACGAGAAGGTCGCGAGCGTCACATCGGACGGGAAGCTGTTGTAGACCGGCATGACGTAGAACAGGTAGAACTGGTTGAAGACGGCGATCGCCTTGATCACGATCGCCGGCCCCAACAGGGGCAGGAGCAGCGGCCAGGTGATCCGCCGGAACGTCGTCCAGCGGCTCGCCCCGTCGATCGCGGCGGCCTCGTTGACCGAGCGAGGGATCGTGCGCAGGCCGGCGGTCGCCACGAGCATCATCAGCGGCCATCCGATCCACGTGCCGGCGATGAGGAGGACGACCAGCGTCCAGTTGGCGCTCTGGTCCCAGGGCAGGGTCTGTCCCACGAGCAAGGGCAGCCAGCCTCGCTCGGGCTCGAAGATCTTGAGCCACGCGATCGCCCCCACGAACTCGGGGATCGCCCAGGGAAGGATGAAGAGGGCCCGCCAGGCGCCGGCGAAGCGGATCCCGGGCCGCGCGAGGACCAGCGCGATGAGCAGCCCCAGGAGGAGCTGGAGCGCGACCGAGAGGACCGTCCAGATCACGCTGAAGGCGATCGGGGCGGCGCTCGTGTTCCCGCCGAACCAGAACACCCCCGACTGCGCGTACCCCAGGAGGTCGAAGCCGACGTACTGCACCTGGTTTGACTGCGCGGCGGCGTCCAGTGGGACGGCGGCGACCTGCCCGGTCAGGCCGAGCCACGCCTCTCGGAAAACGCCCCCGGTGAGCCCGTCCTTGATGGAGCGCGCGTTGAAGTCGGTCAGCGACATCATGAACTCGAAGATCAGCGGGGCCGCCGTGAGGAACAGCACCGCGAACACGCCGGGGATCACCCACGGCGTCGCCGAGGCGAGCTCGCGGGGCATCGACCGCCGCGTGCCGCCCAGGCGCTCGGTCCCGCGCGCGGCCCAGCGGGCGCGCAGCGCGCCGATCCCGGCACGGCCGGGCTCCAGGACCGCGACGGCGAAGCCGAAGCCCGCCGCGAGGGTCAGGGGTGCGCTGATCATCACGACGTACTGCGGCCACTTCGTCGGCCACACGATGAGGAAGGCGAGGGAGAGCAGCAGCCACAGGGCGAAGACCCGCTGCTCGCGCCACATCCGGCGGAGGCCGACCAGGGCGAACGCCGTGATGAGCAGGTCCGCGGCGATGACGAAGGTGCCCTTGTCGTGGAAGGGCACGGACCCGAAGAGCCAGACGATCGGCTGCCACGCCGGCCAGCCCGTCGCGGCGACGGCGTCGCCCGTGGCGTAGCCGCCGTGGAAGGCGAGCGAGCTCGCGAGCCGGCCGATCGGGTCGGGCCACAGGTACGGGTAGGCGGCCAGGAACGCGACGCCGACCAGGAGGAACCAGCCCAGGACCGGCGCCACCCAGCGGGCCAGCGCGGCGGGTTGGCGCCAGCGCTCGGTGGGCCGGGTCGACCAGAGCCAGTGGACCGCGATCGCCACGGCCACCATGCCGTACTGGTACTTGCCGGCGATCGCGAGCCCGGCGAAGACCGCGGCCCCGACGAGCCACGCCCGTCGCCGCCGGCGGCTCGAGGGACGCGCCGCGCGCACGTAGAGCAGGGCCGCGATGAGGCTCATCGCCGAGGCGACCGCCTCGAGCATCACCTGGGACTGGTACTTCACGGTCCAGGTGTGGAATGCCAGGAACAGGCCGGCGAACGGGCTCAGGATCGCCAGCGCGAAGGCGCCGAGCGCCCCGAGCACGGCGCCGGTGGTCCGGGCCACCGTGAGGTGCGGCTCAGGCAGGTCCTTGGCCGGCTCGGCGTCCGTGGGTCGGTCGGGGATCTCGGCGACCGCCGGCAGCGGGGCCAGCACGAGCCCGTAGACGATCTTGTTGAGCTGGGGATGCTCCGGCCGATAGTTCTCGCGGAGGAAGACGCCCCAGTCGCCGTTCTGGATGCCGGTGGCGTACTGCTGCCCGGCGCGCAGGTAGTCGTCCTCGTCGTAGTCCGGCGGAAGGGCGTCGACCGCCCAGAGCCGCGACCCGAGTGCGAGCATGGCGACGACGATCGCGGCCGAGAGCCGGACCCAGGTGGCCGGACGCCGAAGGGCGGCGCGCACGTGGCGGATTGTCACACCCACGCTCGGCGCCGGGAAGAGGGTGATTCGAGGTTCCCCGCCGGGTCGTCCCGGGGGCTGCATCGGGCGTTCCCCCGGTCCCCACCGGGTCGTCCCGGGGTCCCCGCCGGGGTCTTCCCGCCTCCCCGACAGCGGACATGCCATCCGATCCGCCGCGCCACCCGTCGTTGCGAGGCTGGCGCCAGCTGGACGCCGGAGCGCCCGGGCGGCGGCCACGGCGGCGGCGCCGGCGATGGCGGCGGCGGCGCGGAGCGCCCGGGCGGCGGCGGCGGAAGCGGCGGCGATCGGTCGTGCGATCGCCGTGGCGATGACCACGCTCGGCGGCCAGCCGAATCCGGCAGAAGTGCTCCTCGTCCACCCAGGAGTGTCGCCATGCCGCGTGCAGGACCAATCGGGCGGCCGGTGCCACTGTCGTGCGAGGCCGCCCACCCCCCGGGGGTTTCACGTCGATGGCCTGCGCCGGCGGTGCCCTCGTGCCCTCGACCGCCCGGGGTCCGCCGCCGGTCCAGACGGCCGCCCGGGTCGGCCGGCCGCTCGACGGCCGTCCGTCGGGCGCGAGCGTAGACTGGAGGAGTCCCGAAGATGCCCGTTCGGAGGTCTCGATGTCCCGCTTCAGCGACGCGGTCAACGCCCAGGTCGGCAACGAGTTCGGCGCGTCCCAGCAGTACGTGGCGATCGCCACGTGGTACGACGCGGAGACGCTCCCCCAGCTTGCCGCGCACTTCTACCGCCAGGCGGTGGAGGAGCGGAACCACGCGATGATGCTGGTGCAGTACCTCCTCGACGCCGGCGAGGCGGTGGTGATCCCAGGGGTAGCGGCCCCGAAGACCGCGTTCGCCGACCCGGTCGAGCCGGTCGCGCTCGCCCTGGCCCAGGAGCGGCGCGTCACCGAGCAGATCTCGGCGCTCGTGTCCATCGCCCGCGATGAGGGCGACCGGGTCGCCGAGCAGTTCCTGCAGTGGTTCCTCAAGGAGCAGCTCGAGGAGATGTCGAGCATGAGCGCGCTCCTCAAGACCGTCGAGCGTGCCGCGGCGGTGAACATCCTCCTGGCCGAGGACTTCCTCGCCCGGACGGCCGGGGCGGCCGAGGGCGTCGAGGCCGACGCGCCGCGCGCGGCGGGCGGCGCGCTCTGACCTGGAGCAGCGGCTGCCGGGGGGCCCGGGGACGCCGGCGCGAGCGCGCCGGCGTAGCGCACGGGCTCGCGAGCGCGAGCAGCGCACGCGAGCGCGCGGTCGCGGCCATCCTCGCCGGCCTCGTGGCGCTGACCCTCGCCGGGTGCTCGCCCGCGGCCACGCCGAGCCCCGAGCCATCCGCCACCCCCGACCCCATCCCGGAGGCGTCGTTCACCGGCGGGACGGGGAGCGCGCGCCTCGCGCAGCCCGCACCCGCGGCCTGGGACGGCGGCATGTGCAAGCGGGGCCCCGACGACGCGTGGCTCGCCCTCAACATCGGGTTCCCCAACGGCTCCGAGTACTTCGGCCTCGTCGTGGGCCGGAGCGCCTACACGCCGGACGCCACCCGCACGGCGAAGGGCGGCGGAACCTTCGGCGGGGACGACGCCGTCATCACGTGGCGGTCCGGTGGGACCGCGACCAACGTGGCGCCGGGCGGCCTCGTCGTCGAGGTCGCGAAGGACCTCTCGCTCGGGACCTTCTCCGGTCGCCTCGCCGACGGGACGCCGGTCCAGGGCTCGTTCGCCTGCTGACGCGCCCGGCGCCGGGCGACGAGCGCGGCAGGTGACGGCCGGTCGGTGCGCGTCACCCAGCCCGTGCGCACCCCGGCAAGCGGCGCAGGCCGGCCGGTCGGACCGGCCCCGCGGCTCCGCGGGTCAGCGGTACGCGGAGCCGCGCTGCTGGCGGCCGGCGAAGACGCCGATCCCGTAGGTGCCGAGGTCGAGCGCGAACGCCGCGACGAGGAAGATGATGTTGAGCAGGCTGAGGCCGTTCACCTGGGCGAACCCGTAGACCAGGGTCGTCCACGGGAACACCAGGAACCCGACGCCGAGCCACAGCGGCGATCCGAAGATGCCCTGCCAGTAGGCCTGGTCGTTCGACCACGCCACCAGCAGCAGGAACCGCGGCATGAGCATGCCGATCACAACCATGGCGCAGCCCATCGTCCGCCTCCTCGATCCCGGTCGTCGCGACGCGGCGCGCCGCCCCACCGGGGAGATGCCGGGCGAGTGAGCCGCCGCGGCATCCGCAGCGTACTCCCGCGCCCGAGCTGCGCGGAAGCCCCGCGTCACCCGGCCGTGCGCACCTCGGCCAGGCGGCGAGCCAGGAACTCTCGCTCGGCGGCGTTCGTCGCCAGTCCGAGAGCGCGCTCGTACGCCGCGGCCGCCTCGCGCCGCCGCCCGAGGCGCCGCAGCAGGTCGGCCCGCGTCGCGTGGTACAGGTGGTACTCGGCCAGCGCGCCGCCGGCGGCCAGCGCCTCGACGAGCACGAGCCCCGCCGCGGGGCTGTCCGCCATCGCGACCGCGACCGCGCGGTTCAGCTCCACGACGGGTCCCGGGGCGACGACGGCCAGCACGCCGTACAGCCCTGCGATCTCGGCCCACGGCGTGGCGTCGGCGGTCGCGCTCCGGCCGTGGCACGCGGCGATGGCCGCCTGCAGGAGGTACGGGCCGGGCGCGACCCCGGACGGCAACCCGCGGAAGGCGTCATCGACGAGGCCGATCCCCTCCTCGACCTCGCCGTGGTCCCACCGGGATCGGTCCTGGTCCTCCAGAAGGACGAGGGTCCGGTCGGGAATCGTGCGGGCGTCGCGCCGCGAGTCCTGGAGCAGGAGCAGGGCCAGGAGGCCGCGCGCCTCCGCGGCATCGGGCATCAGCGCGACGAGGAGTCGCGCCAGGCGGATCGCCTCCGCGCACAGGTCGCGCCGCACGAGGGCATCGCCCGCGGTGGCGCTGTAGCCCTCGTTGAAGACGAGGTAGAGAACGGCCAGGACGCCGTCGAGGCGCTCGGGCAGCAGGTCGTCCGGCGGGACGCGGTACGGGATCCCGGCGTCGCGGATCTTCCTCTTCGCCCGGACGATCCGCTGCGCCAGCGTCGCCTCGGGCACCAGGAAGGCCCGGGCGATCTCGGGCGTCGTCAGGCCGCCGAGGGTCCGGAGCGTCAGCGCGACCCGCGCGTCGAGCGCCAGCGCCGGGTGGCAGCACGTGAAGACCAGCCGCAGACGGTCGTCGGCGAGGCGGCTCTCGCTTCCCAGGCGCACGGTCGACTCCGTTCCCGCGGCGACGAGGCCGCGCTCCAGCTCGACGAGCTTCTCGGCGTGCCGACGGGCGCGACGCAGCCGGTCCAGCGCCCGGTTCCGGGCGGTCGTCGTGATCCAGGCGCCCGCGTTGGCCGGGATGCCGTCCCGGGGCCAGGTCTCGAGGGCCGCCACGAACGCGTCGGCGACGGCCTCCTCGGCCGCGTCGAAGTCGCCACCGAGGAGGCGGATGAGCGTTGCCAGCGCCCGGCCGGACTCCTCGCGAAAGGTCCGCTCGACGCCGGCGCGGACATCGTCGGCAGCCGGCCGGCCCGCCGTCACCGCCGGCAGCCGGTCACGGCCGGCCCGTCATCGCGGTCGTCGGGCGAGTCGTCGCGGCGGCATGGCGGCACGCCTACATGTCGACGATGGGGCGGACTTCCATCGAGCCGTACAGGGCACCCGGGCAGCGCGCGGCCGCCTCGAGCGCGAGGTCGAGGTCGTCCAATTCGATGATGTAGTAGCCGCCGAGCACCTCCTTGGTCTCGGCGAACGGCCCGTCCGTCGTCAGGCGCTCGCCGTCGCGGACGCGGATCGTCGTGGCGGCCGTGGAAGGCGCGAGCGGGTCGCCGGCACGGTAGATCCCCTTCTCGCGCAGCCAGTCGGAGTACGCGTTCCAGGGCGCCATGTCCGGCATCGCCTGGTCGCCATCGCCCGGCATCTGCTCGGGCCCGTAGATGAGGAGCATGTAGCGCATCGAGTGCCTCCTGGAATGCACGTCCCCGGGGCGGCGGCTCCGCCCCTTCACCCTCTCGACGAACGGGCCGCCGCGGAATCGACAGCCCGGCCGGGCACGCAGGACGACGCTCGTCGGCGATCGCCGACGCGCCGAGCCCGCAGCCCGCTGGGGGCAAGCGTGCCTCGCCTGTCAAGCGGCGGGGCGGCCCCGCATCGGCACGCATTGACATCCGCGCCCGCGTCAAGCGTGCCGCTCGACAGGCACCCGTATCCTCGGGGGCATGCCGCCTCGCCCCGAGATCCTCGACATCGCCGGTCGCGAAGTGACCGTCACCAACCCCGGGAAGGTCTTCTTCCCGGACGCGGCCGGCGGGCCGATCACGAAGCTCGAGCTCGTCCGCTACTACGTTGGCGTGGCGGACGGCGCGCTGCGTGGGGCAGGGGGCCGGCCGATGGCCCTCAAGCGCTTCCCAAACGGTGCCGACGGCGACTTCTTCTTCCAGAAGCGGGCGCCCGAGAAGCGACCGGACTTCGTCCGCACGGTCGAGCTCGCATTCCCGTCCGGCCGGACCGCCGACGAGGTCGTCGTCGAGAGCGCGGCCGCCCTCGCGTGGGTGATCAACCTCGGCTGCATCGACCTCAACCCGCACCCCGTCCGCGCCGACGACCTCGATCATCCCGACGAGCTGCGCGTCGACCTCGACCCCGTGCCGGGCGTGGCCTGGGACGATGTCCGCCGGGTCGCCCTCGTCGTCCGCGACGCGCTCGCCGACCTCGGCCTCGTCGGGTGGCCCAAGACGTCGGGCAGCCGCGGGATCCACGTCAACGTGCGGATCGCCCGCCGCTGGACGTTCCCCGAGGTCCGGCGCGCCGCCCTGGCGCTCGCCCGCGACGTCGAGCGCCGCGTTCCCGACCTGGCCACCAGCAAGTGGTGGAAGGAGGAGCGCCACGGCGTCTTCCTCGACTACAACCAGAACGCCAAGGACCGGACGGTCGCCTCGGCCTACTCGGTCCGGCCGCGGCCGGACGCCCGCGTCTCGACCCCGCTGCGCTGGGAGGAGGTGGCCGACGTCGACGCGGCGGCCTTCACCATGCGGACCGTGCCCGAGCGCTTCGCGCGCCAGGGCGATCCACACGTCGGCATCGACGATGCCGTCGGGAGCCTCGACGGGCTCCTGGAGCTGTCGGCCCGCCACGAGACCGAGGGCCTCGGCGACGCGCCGTGGCCACCCAACTACGCTCGGACCCTGGACGAGCCGCCCCGTGTCCAGCCGTCGAAGCGCCGGATGAGCACCAAGCCGCTCATCGAGATCGGGCGGGCCGCGAAGCAGGCGGACGCGCTCGCCGGCCTCGAGCGGTGGAAGGTACGCCACCCCGAGGCCTGGCCGCACCTCCGCCCGGCGGACGTGCTGGTCGACGCAATGCGCGGCCGCTCCACGACCTGGACCCGGATCCGCCTCAACCTGGAGAATGTCCCACCGGAGCTGCGCCCGGCCCAGGAGCCGCTCGACCCGGACTACGACCCGTGGGCCGGCATGGAGTGGCCCGGCAGGGTGAGGCAGGACGGGTGAGGATAACGGTGTCCCAAACGAACTGCTCGACAAACACCGACTGCTTCTCTTGACAGCCCTCCAGGGTACGCCGACCATCGACGGAGTTGCTCCAGGAAGGATCAAGACCGCGTGGAACCCATCTTCTTCCTCGCCGTGGTCGCCATCCTCGTCCTCGCCGTCGTCGCCTTCTATCTCGTCGTGTGCATCCTCGCCCGGGCGATGTTCGGCAATCGACGCAGGCTGGAGGAGGAGCTCGGCCTCGACGCGCTCCGCCACCGCTTCGAGCGTGGCGAGATCACGCAGCAGCAGTTCGACGAGGCCAGGCGAGCGCTCGGCCAGTAGAACGGCCAGCCCTGGCTGCCCGTCGACACACATCCCCCGGCCGCATTTCCGCCGCGGGACGGACTGGTACGCGTGGGACCTCCGTGCTATGGAACCCGGCCAGCGAACGGCGAACCATGTCGCCGACGCACCCGCACGCGGTGCGCGCCGCCTGGCGACGCTCGGTCGTCGGGACCTCGAGAGGCTCCAACTCCATGATGCGCCGGCTCATCTCCTTGGCAGGCGTCGCCCTCCTGGCGGTCTCCGCCTGCGGCGGGACCAGCCCGGCGTCGCCGACTGTCGCCCCGACCCCGGCGGCGACGACTCCCGTGGCGCCAACCCCCGGGCAGGCGACGCCGACCGCCGACCCCGGCACCCCGGCGCCCACGCTCGCCGCGAGCCCGGACGCGGCCGAGACGGTCACGGCGTCGGTGTCCGACCCCGCCGGCTCCGGCGCGCTCGTCGCCACGATCCCGGCCGCGTGGATCACGATCACGGCCCGCGACATCGCCGACGAAGCGTCCTTCGGAGCCTGGCAGGCGGCCCATCCCGAGGTTCCGCAGGATTCGGCGACCTCCGTCGCCGAGGACATGTCGAGCGCCGGCGTCGCCCTCTTCGCCTTCGACGCCGAGAACGCCGTCGACGGCTTCACCCCGAACCTCAACACGACCTGGGTCGACGTCCCGGTCGGCGACCCGCAGGCGTGGCTCGCGGAGCAGGCAGCGGCGGTCACCAAGGGCTATGGCCTCGCCGAGCCGCTCGAGTACCAGGCGTTGACGCTCCCGGGCGCGGGCGGCATCGACGCGTTCGTCGGCGGGTACCGCTACACCCTGCAGGACAACGCGCTCGCCGGGGTCCAGATGATCGTCCCGCTGCCGGACGGCCGCGGCGCGGTCTTCACGTTCACCTGCCGCGACGAGCAGACGGACCACTTCGGCCCGATCGTCGAAGCCGTCTTCACGTCCGTCGCAAACCCCGCCTGACCGGATCCGACGCGCGCCTGGTTGGGCGGCTCTGCCCTCCGGCGCGCCGTGGGGCCGCGCACCGCCCGGGTGCGCGAGAGGGTCCTGGTCCGGCCGCGCCCGTTGGTCAGGCGCGGCGGCGGAAGTGCTCCCCGCCGGTCACGAGGGCGAGCACCGTCAGCCCGTAGCCGGCCAACAGAAGGAGGCTGAAGCCGATCCCGCCCGCTTCGGCGTCGGGAGCCGTCACGTTGGCCAGCACTGCCAGCCCCGCGAAGAGCGCCCCGGCCACCCCCACGATCAGACCGAGCGCGCGCCCCCAACCGCGGTGGATCAACATCCCGATCGCAGCCACCACCTCGAGCAGGCCCCAGAAGACGACGAGGAACGCGAGCCCCGCCACGACGCCGCCGAGCGGACCCAAGAGCTCGAAGCCCTCCCCGGACGAGCCGGCGACGGCGATGAGGCCGCCCAGCAGCCCGAAGATGGCGCCGATCCCGAAGGTCAGGATCCCGGCGACGAGCAGGAAGATCCCGGCGACGACCACGAGCGGGGTCGACGGCGGCCGCGTCGCGACGGCGGGCGGCCACGGCGCGGTGGCGCCGGCGGGCGGCGGCGGCCACGCCGACGGGTCTGGCGCACCCGCGGGCGGCGGCGGCCATGACGACGCAGCGGGCGGTCCGGCGGGCGGCTGCGGCGGCCACCCGGACGGGACGGGGCCCCCCGCCGCCGGCGGTGGCCAGCTGGTCTGCGCTGGGGGGCCGAGCGGCGGCGGGGGCCACGCGGGTTGCGGCGACGTGGCGTCCGAGGGCGGCGGGTCCTCGGGCGCCTGCTCCCGCGGGTCCTGTGCGCCGGCTGGTTGCGTGTCCTCGGTCATCGGATCCTCCGTCCGGATCTCATCCCGGGCGGCCCGGGTGCTGCGGCGGCGGCGCCGGGCGGCGGCGCGCGCCATACGACCTACGGTGCCGTTGATGCACGCGGGCTTGTCCCGGGGACCGGCGATGGCGAGGCGGACGCCGGCGGCTTGGGAAACAGGGCCCTGGCGAGGTACCGGACGACGTCGTCGCCGACGAGCGGCTCCCGGTTGAAGGCGACGGCCACCGCGATCTTGTCCTTCGGGAAGTAGCGGATCGCCGCGCGGGTCCCGGTGAGCGCCCCCGTGTGCCCCCACGACACCCGGCCCTGGAACGAGACCCGGCTGACCCCGAGGCCGTACGACGTGGTGAACCCGTATCCGTAGGCTCTCACGAACGTCAGCATCTGCTTACGGATAGCGGGTGAGAGGACGTCGCCGCCGTAGAGCGCTCGGGCCCAGCGGGCCAGGTCGTCCGTCGTCGCGGCGATCGCGCCCGCGGCGCCGGCGGCCGTGACCACCGACGTGAACGGAACGTTGGCGGTGCCGTCGGTTCGCACCAGGGGAACCGGCCCGCGGCTGCCGTCGATGACGCGGTATGCCAGCGCCGGCGCCGCCGTCGGCGGCTCGACGCCCTGGATGTACGTGGAGGCGAGGCCGAGCGGGTCGAGGAGCTCCGTGCGGACCCGCTCGGCCCAGGGCTTCCCGCCCACCTTCTCGGCGACCATGCCGAGCAGCAGGTAGTTCGAGTTGGAGTATGCCCAGCGCGTGCCGGGCGGGAAGACCAGGACCGGGCGGATGAACCCCTCGAGGACCTCGTCGGCCGACCAGGCCCGCTTCTTGTCCTTGTTCAGCACGGCGTCGAACTTGACGTTCTTGAAGTAGTCCGGGATGCCCGACATGTGGTTGAGGAGCTGGCGGATCGTGACCTTGTCCGCGTTGGGGACGTCAGGAAGCCAGCGCGAGAGGCGATCGCCGAGCCGGATGCGACCCGCCTCGACGTCGCGGAGGATGAGCGCGGCGGTGAACGTCTTCGTCACGCTCCCCACGGCGAACGGCGTGTCGGCCTGGACCGGCATCCCGGCGGCGGCATTGGCCAGGCCCCGGACCCCGGTCCACGTCGAGCCGTCCGGGAAGAGGACCGTCGCCTCGACACCCGGCAGCGCGAGCTCCTTCTGCGCCGTCGCCAGCGCCCGCGCGAGGCGGGCAGCCAGCGCCGCGGGCACGGCAGGCGGCGCCACCGGGGTCGGGACCGGCGTCGGGGACGCGCTCGGTGACGGAGGCGGCGCCTCGCCCGGGTTCGGCGAGCCGGGCACGGCGGAGGGCGCGGGCTCGGCGCTGGCCAGCGCCGCGGCCGTCGCCCCGGGTGCCGGGTCCACCCCTGGGCCTCCAGCGCCCGGCGTCGTCCCGGCGACCGCCCAGCCGGCGGCCAGGCTCGCGCCGAAGACGACGACGAGGCCGAGCGCCAGCGCAAGGCGCCGGCGGCGCCGGCGCGGCGCGGCCTCCATCGACCACGGCTGGGTCACCGGGCGGACTCCCCGAAGATGTCGGCCAGCTCGTAGGGCGGCGTGGCCTCCAGCTGATCGTAGCGGCAATCGGCCGGCAGGCGATCCGGCCGCCAGCGGACGAGCTTCGTCGCGTGCCGGAACCGGTTGCCCTGCAGGTGATCGTAGGCCACCTCGGCGACGCGCTCCACCCGCAGGGGCTCCCAGGTGAGGTCCTTGCCCCGGTTCCAGCGGCTCTGGGCGCCCGGCATCCGCCGGCCGTAGGCCGCCTCGGCTAGCTCGGCCGTCGCCCAGTCGCGCCATGGGTGGCCGTCCAGGGCGGCCCGGCGCAGCTCGGCCAGCTCGTCCACGAGCTCGCGGCGTCGCGCGGCGGTGAAGCCGGACGCGACCCCGACGTGGTGGAGCGTGCCCGTCTCGTCGTGGAGCCCGAGGATCAGCGACCCGACGCCCGTTCCGATCTCGTCCTTGTGCCACCGGAAGCCGGCCACGGCGACATCCGCGGTCCTCGCGTGCTTCACCTTGCCCCAGCCGCGCTTCCCGGGCTCGTACGGTCCGTCGAGGCGCTTGGCGATCACCCCGTCGAGGCCCGCTCCCTCGAACCGCGCGAACCAGTCCTCGGCGAGCGCCCGGTCCTCGGTCATCGGCGTCAGATGGACGCCGGCGACGCCGGTCACCACGCGATCGGCCAGGAGCCGCCGGCGCTCCGCGTACGGCCGGGCCCGCAGGTCGTCGTCGTCGAGCGCAAGGAGGTCCCAGGCCACGAATTGAGAAGGCGTCTCGGCAGCGAGCATCCGCACGCGCGACTCCGCCGGGTGGATCCGCAGCAGGAGCGCGTCGAAGTCGAGCCCGCCCGATCCGACGATCACGATCTCGCCGTCGACCACCCCGCGCTCGGGCAGAGCGGCCCGCAGGGGAGCCGCGAGCTCGGGGAAGTACCGGCCGAGGGGTCGCAGGTCGCGGCTCTGGACGAGGATGTCGTCGCCGTCCCGGAAGACCAGCGCCCGAAAGCCGTCCCACTTCGGCTCGTACGCCCAGCCGGCGCCGTCGGGGAGGGACGGCAGGGGCTTGGCAAGCATCGGCTCGAGCGGGGGCTGGAAGGGCAGGCGCACCCGCGAACGATACCCCTCCGCCGTGTCGGGGGCGCAGGGCCGGGGCCTCCGCAGCGGGGCGCGGCCTCGCGCGCCTCGTCGGACCCTGCTGCCCACCCCCCGGCCGCCTCTCCACGCTCGGCGCCAGCGGAACCGCCCCGCCGGCGCAGCGTCCGGCGCGCACGGCGAAGGCGCGCCTCAGAAGTCCACGTCGGGCGCAAGCCAGCCCTTCTCGACCGCGATCCGCGCGGCCTCGGCTCGGTTCCGCGCACCGACCTTCTGGATGGCGGCCGACAGATGGTTGCGCACCGTTCCCTCGGACAGCCCGATCCGGGCCGCGATGTCCGAGATGGTTCCGCTGGACGCCGACAGAGCCAGCACCTCGCGCTCACGCTCGGAGAGCGGGTTCGCACCCTCGCTCAGGGCCGCGAGCGCCAGCGCCGGGTCCACCACCCTCTGGCCCCGCGCCGCACGCCGGACGGCGTCGGCCAGCTGTGCCACGGGAGCGTCCTTGAGCAGGAACCCGATCGCGCCCGCCTCCATCGCCCGCCGAAGGTAGCCCGGCCGGCCGAAGGTGGTGAGGATGATCACGCGACACCCGGGCATGGCGGCACGCAGCTGGGCGGCGGCCGCAAGGCCGTCGAGCCCCGGCATCTCGATGTCGATGAGTGCGACGTCAGGGCGGACCTCGAGGGCCCGCGGCACCACCTCGTCGCCGCGGCCGACTTCCCCGACCACCTCGAAGTCGCTCTCCATCGCGAGCAGTGCGGCGAGGGCACCCCGGACCATCGCCTGGTCTTCGGCGATCAGGATCCGCGTCACTCGGTGACCTGCGTGGGGACGGTGACCAACAGCCGGAACCCGCGGTCTTCGAGCGGGCCCGCGTCGACCGTACCCCCCAGGCGGCCGGCCCGCTCGCGCAGGCCGACGAGCCCGGTCCCGGGAAGATCCGGCTCCATGCGACGTTCCGGCGCGCCAGGGCCATCGTCCGTCACCTCGACCGCCCGGGACCCTCGATCCGCGAAGACTCGGATGCGCGCCGACGATGCCTGGCTGTGGCGCAGCACGTTGGTGACACCCTCGCGGACTGCCCAGCCCAGGAGAGCGTCGACATCGCGCGGCAGCGCCCCGGGCGCTGCCTCAACGTGACTCGAGATCCCTGCGGCCGCGAGGGCGGCGCGCGCGCCGGTGAGCTCCGCGGCCAACGATGGCTGCCGGTAGCCGCCCACCGTCTCGCGCACCGAACCGAGGGCATCGCGGGCCACCCGCTCGACGTCGGCGATCTCGGACGCCGCGCGGGTCGGATCTCCGGGCAGAAGCCGGCCGGCCAGCTCGCTCTTCAGCGCGATGACCGAGAGGCTGCGGCCAAGCGTGTCATGGAGGTCCCGTGCGATCCGGCTCCGCTCCTCGGCGACCGCGACATCCGCGAGCTCGCGGCGGGCGGCCAGAAGCTGGCGGTTGGTCCGTCCGAGCGCCGAGAGCATGAAGAGCGTCAAGGAGATCGTGCCCACCGTGACGCCGACAGTCACCCCATCTCCCGGATCGGACGAGGCATACCCGACCGACAGCGTCGCCGCGAGCGTGACCAGGGCGATCCCGCCGATCGCCCGGCGCTCGGGCGCCAGCCGGGCTGCCGTCACGCCGGCGTAGAAGAAGAGCGCCACGCCCTCGGCCGTGCCGAACGCGATCGCGGCGACGGCGGCGATCGCGGTGATCGCGGCGGCCGCCATGGCGAGCCAGGGGCCCCCGGCCCGGGGATCGAACGGCGAGCGTCCGAACAGGACGACGAGGACGATCCCGAAGATCGCCCAGCCCACGAGCAGCAGCAGGAGGGCCGCGGGAGCGGGCGGGTGGGTCAGGAGCGAGAAGAGCGGCGACAGCGTGAAGAACGTGATCGCCGCGACGAACGTCGCTCGCACGCGCGGGCGGCGCTCGCCGAACATGAGGGCGGCCCCTCCCACGTTGCCGGCTCCGCCCGGCTCAGGCCCGACCGGCTCGTTCATCGGCGAGATAGCGCCACGCGGCGAGTCCGGCCAGGCCGACAGCGAACACGGCGATGACCAGGATGTCCGCGGGATCGGGCGCCCGGCCGCTGACCGCGGCCCGCCCAAGGCTGGCGAGGTGGAACGACGGGAGCATGTGCCCAATCGTAGCGAGCGCGGAAGGGAATGCCTCGAGCGGGGCAAACAGCCCCCCCAGGATCGCGAGCGCGAAGAACGCCAGGACCATTCCGCCCTGGGCGCTCTCGACGTCAAGGACGTACCCGATCAGGACGCCGAGTGCCGCGAACGGGAGCGATCCGAGCGCAACCGCCACGACCAGCAGGATCCAGCTCGTGGCCGCCAGCGTGACGTGGTTGACCAGCAGGCCGGCGAGCGCCACGAGCACGAGCGCCGGGACGGTGACCACGACCGCCGCGACAACCTTGGCCCCGACGTAGGCGGGGCCCGGCAGCGGGGTGACGCGCAGCTGCCTCGCCCACCCGACACGGCGCTCAGCCGCGATGGGCGCTGCCTGGCTCATCGCCGCGCCCATGGCTCCGTAGGCCGCCATCGACACGAGGAAGTAGACAGGCCACGCCAGACCGTCGATCGGCCCGCTCGACGTGGCCGGCAGCACGGCCGTGTAGAGGATGTAGAGGGTCACCGGAAACGCGATGGTGAACACGAGATAGCGGCGATTTCGCAGCGTGCGCCGGACCTCGAGGCCGAGGTAGGCGAGGAAGGGCGACGGGCTGCCGAGCGGCAGGGACGCGAGCATCGGAGGCTCCTCTTTCGCTACATCGAGGGTAGTGCCGGCTCAGGCCGCAGCGGTTGCGGTGCGAGTGAGGGCCAGGAAGGCGGCGTCGAGACTCGGGCCCACGACCTCGAGGTTGCGAAACGGCACCTCCGCCTCCACCAGGGCGCGGACGGTGGCGTCGGCGTCAGCGGAGACCAAGTTCACGACCTCCCCGCGCACCTCGGCCCGGATCACGCCGGGCAGGTGTCGCAGGGACGCCACGTCGGCGCCGGGCCACGCGAACTGGACCGTTCGCTCGCGCACGATCCTCTTGAGGTCGGTCGCGGATCCGTTGGCCACGATGAGCCCGTGGTCGAGGACGACGATCCGGTCGGCAACCTGGTCGGCCTCGTCGAGGTAGTGGGTGGCGAACAGGACGGTCCGGCCTTCTGCCGCGAACCCGCGCATGTCGTCCCAGAACGCTCGTCGCGACTCGACGTCCATCGCGACCGTCGGTTCGTCCAGGAACACGAGGTTGGGATCGCCGGCGATCGCCATCGCGAACCGGACGCGCTGGGCCTCGCCGCCCGACAGCGTCTCCGCCCGGCGTCTCACGATCTCGGCGAGGCCCGCGCGCCCCAGCACCGCCTCGCGCGGCGTCGGGTGCGGATGGAGGCGACGGGCAAGGTCGACGAGCTCTCCCACGCTCGCGCCGGGGGGCAGCCCGACACCCTGGAGCATCGCGCCAACGCGGCCACTCCGCACGGCCTCGCGAGGTGCCAGTCCCATGGTCCGGGCAGACCCGCCGGTCGGCTCGAGGAGGCCGAGCATGATCCCGATCGCGGTGGATTTCCCGGCGCCGTTCGGGCCAAGCAGGGCGACGGTCTCGCCGGCACGGATCTCGAGACTTACGTCGACGAGCGCCGTCGTCTCCCCGAACTGACGCGAGACGTGCTCCAAGCCGACGGCAGGGTGCGGGGAGACAAGGTGCGGGGCCCATGAAGCAGCGCGACTGGCGAACGCGGCGTCGAGCGACGGATCGGACATCGGATGCACCTCGTGGAACGCGAAACGTGATGCCACGAGGATCGCCGGCGAGCATCCGGCTGCGAAGTCACGCGCGTCGGGATCGGGCCGTGACACCCGTCACGGCCCGACGGTCCCTTCTCGCGTCGCCTGGCGGCGCCCGGAAGCGTCCGGTCAGGCCGGCTCGTAGTCGAGGTAGTCGGGCCACCAGATGGCGGCGTCGACCGCCCGCTCCACGAGCGCCATCCCCACCTCGCCGGCCGGCAGCGGCTCGCCGTCGAGGGTCCCGATCTCGTTGACCACTGCGATCGCGATGGCCCGCGAGATCGATCGCAGGTCGGCCATCGGCGGATAGAGCGCCCCGCAGGCCAGCCGCTCGGGCGGCACCAGGTCCGCCAGCGTGCGCGCGGCCACGAGGAACTCCGCGTCGCGGATCACCTTCGGGCCGGCCACGATCGCCCCGAGCCCCAGGCCCGGGAAGATGAACGAGTTGTTGGCCTGGCCGACGACGCACGTCTTGTCGCCGTAGTGCACCGGCGGGAACGGGCTGCCGGTGGCGCACATGGCGCGCCCGTCGGTCCAGGCGGCGACCTGCTCCGGGGTCGCCTCCGTCTTGCTGGTCGGGTTCGAGAGCGGGAAGACCAGCGGCGTCGGGCAGACGTCGGCGAGGGCGCCGATGAGCTCCTGGGTGAAGGCACCCGGCGTCTGGGTCGTCCCGATGAGGGTCCCCGGCCGCACCGTGCGCACGACGTCGACGGGGGTGGCCGACGGCGCCAGGCCGAGGGCGGCGAGGTCCTCGTCGGTGAGGCCGAGCGCCGCCTTGTCGTCCTCGATGCCCGGACGGCTGACGTAGACGAGGCCCTTGGTGTCGAAGAGGATGGTCGAGCGCCGGATCGTCGTCTCGTCCTCGCCGGCCTCGCGCTGGGCGGCGTGGATGAGCCGGGCGATCCCGATCGCCGCGGCGCCGGCGCCCAGGAAGACGAACCGCTCCTCGGCGAGGGGTCGGCCGAGGTGCCCGAGCCCGGCGAGGATGCCCGCCAGCACCACCGAGGACGTTCCCTGGATGTCGTCGTTGAACGACAGCAGGCGGTCCCGGTAGCGGTCGAGGATCCGGATCGCGTTGTGCTGCTTGAAGTCCTCCCATTGGAGGAGCGCCCGCGGGAAGACCGCCTTGACGCCCTCCACGAACGCCTCGATGAAGGCGTCGTACTCCGGGCCGCGGAGGCGCGGATGGCGCCAGCCGAGGTAGAAGGGGTCGGACAGCAGGGCGGCGTTGTCCGTGCCCACGTCGAGCGAGACCGGCAGGGTCCAGGCGGGGTAGATGCCGGCGCCGGCGGAGTAGAGCGCGAGCTTGCCGACCGGGATCCCCATCCCGCCGGCGCCCTGGTCGCCGAGGCCCAGGATCCGCTCGTTGTCGGTCGCCACGATGAGGCGCACCTCGGTCTGCGAGGCGTTCCGGAGAACCTCCGGGATGCGGTGCGCGTCGGCGGGCGTGATCCAGACACCGCGCGGGCGGCGGAAGATGTGGCTGTACTCCTGGCAGGCGCGCCCCACGGTCGGCGTGTAGACGATCGGCAGGAACTCCTCGAGGTTCTCGGCGACCAGGCGGAAGAAGAGCGTCTCGTTGCGGTCCTGGAGCGCCGCCAGGCCGATGAACTTCTCGAGGTCGTCGGCCTTGCGGCGGACGTGCTCGAGCTCGAGGGCGAGCTGCTCCTCGAGGGTCATCACGTGCGTCGGCAGCAGCCCGTGGAGGCCGAACCAGTCGCGCTCCTCGTCGGGGAACGCGGAGTCCTTGTTGTACAGGGGCCGCCCCAGCAGGGAGCGGCCGCGGAACGCGACGCGGAGGGGCGTCCTGGGATCAGGGGGTGCGGCGATATGGCTCAATGGGTCACCACCACGGTTGCGGATGAATGGGTCACGACATGCTCCGAGACGCTCCCGCGAAGGACACGGTCGAGCGCGCTCAGGCCGCGGGAGCCGATGACGATGGTGTCGAAGCCGCCCTCGGCGGCGATCCGCTCGATCGTCCGGGCGGGGTCGCCCAGGGGTTCAAGCAGGTCCACCTGGAGCCCGTGCTGCGCGAGGGCGCGCTGCGCGTCGTGCAGCTCGCGGGCGTGGGCCTCGCCCCCGTCCCACGGCTCGGTCGGCTTCCCGTCGGCGCCGACCGGGACCACGGAGACCACGGAGAGGGACGCCCGGAACGCGAGGGCCAGCTCCGCGGCCGTCTCCAGCGCGCGGCGCGCGGGCTCGCCCCCGTCATACGCGAGAAGGATTCGTTCCATCGCCTGACTCCCGCTCGCGAGTCGGCCTGACGCCGGGTCGGCTCGGTCTACGGAGCACAGGTTCGCGCCGGCGGGCGGCCGCCGATAGGGCTGGTGGACGCGATCTCCCGGGCCGGTCGGGCCGCGCGGCGGGGGCCGCCCGGCGGGCGCCGCGCGGCGGGGGCCGCCCGGCGGCGGCAGCGGGGGGCCGCCCGGCGGAGACCGCGCGGCGCTGGCCGCGCGGCGGCGGCAGCGGGGAACTGGCCGCGACGCCGGAGCCGCGAGCGGGTCAGGCCTCGGCGCCCTCCGCACCCTCCTCGGCAGCCTCGCCCTCGGCGGCGGCAGCTTCGGTCGGGGCGACGGCCTCGACCTCCTGGACGCGCGGCGGCGCGACCTTGAAGACGATCTCGTCGGGGTCGGTGAGCAGCTGCACGCCGTCCGGGATCACGAGGTCCCGGGCATGGATGGCGGCGTCGAAGTCCACGAGGACCGCGAGGTCGACCTCGATCACCTGCGGCAGGTTGTCCGGGCGCGCCCGGACCTTCACGCTGCCGCTGGCGTTGAGGAGCGTCCCACCGTGCTTCGTCACGGCTTCGGAATCGCCGATGCCGTGGACCGGCACGTCGACCGTGAGCTCCTCGGTCATGCGCACCGCGAACAGGTCGACGTGGATCGGCCGCCGGTTCACCTTGTGGATCTGGACCCCGTGGACCAGGACCGGCGTCGGCTTCGAGCCGTCGACCGAGAGGTCGATGAGGGCGTTCGGGCCGACGCGGCGGCGCAGGAGCTCGAAGTCGTGCGCGTCGAGGGAGACCGAGGCCGACTCGACGCCGTGGCCGAAGACGACGGCCGGGAGGCGCCCGTCGCGGCGCAGGCCTGCGACGGCCTTGCCCGTGACGGTGCGGTGCTCGGCGGCGAGCGTGGGGCGGGTGGACGTCATGGGGGATCCTCTGGTGCGTGGCAGGTTCTGCGTCGGCGGCGGCGCCGGGCTGGGCGCGCCCCGGGGCGACGGCGCGGCCGTCCTTGCGGCCGGGCGCCCGATCGTGCGCAGGGTAGCACGGCTTCGCCCTGCGGCGGGTGTACGATCCCGCCGCCATGGCTGCCACGATCCTGATCGTCGAAGATGAGTACGCCGTCGCCCGCGGAATCGAGTACGCCCTGGCCCAGGAGGGCTACACGGTGACGGTGGCGCGTTCCGGCGAGGAAGGGCTGGAGTTCGCCTCGCACCAGGCGCCGGACCTCGTGGTGCTCGACGTGCGGCTGCCGGGGATGGACGGCTTCGAGGTCCTCCGCCGGCTCCGGGCGACCGGGGCCAAGATGCCGGTCCTCGTGCTGACCGCCCGCGACGACGAGGTCGACAAGGTGATCGGCCTGGAGCTCGGGGCCGACGACTACCTGACGAAGCCGTTCGGGCTGCGCGAGCTGATGAGCCGGATCCGGGCGCTCCTGCGGCGCGCCTACGGCGACCTGGCGGATGCCGCCGGGGGTCGGGTGATCCGCCACCGCGACCTCGTCATCGACCTCGAGCGGCGCCGGGTCCAGCGCGGGGGCAAGCGCCTGAGCCTGACGCCGACCGAGTTCGAGATCCTGCGCCACCTCGCCAGCCGGCCGGGACGCGTCTACACGCGGGGCGAGCTGCTGGAGCTCCTGCGGGACTACGAGGCGCTCGACCAGGACGAGAAGACCATCAACGTGCACATCAGCCACCTGCGCGAGAAGATCGAGGACGATCCGTCGCAGCCGGTCTTCGTCCTGACCGTCCGGGGAGCCGGCTACGCCTTCGCCGACCGCTGACCTCGATCCCCGGGTCGCCGACCCGGCGCCGAGGCCCGCAGCGTCGGTCCCAGCCGCTGCCGCCCCCTCGGCGAGCCGGACCTTCCAGGCGCGCCTCACGCTCGCCTTCGTGGGCGTGGTGGCGCTCTCGCTGCTCGCCGTCTCGGCGATCGTCGTCAACCGGCTCGACGCCTACTTCCTCGACCAGGAGCAGACCGCCCTCGACGCGCGGTCGTCGGTGGTGACCCGGATCGTGGCCCTCTTCGCGAGCACCTCGGCCGGCAATGCGCCGGTCGTGGCCGCCGGCAACACGCTGAATCCCCGCGTCGCGGCCGACATCGGCAGCCAGGTCTTCCTCGCGTTCCTCGCCGACCAGGTCGCCCTGGCCGACGTCGAGATCCGGATCGGAGGCACGACCACCGACGACGCCGGGTCCCCGATCGTCACACCGTCGCAAGGGGGGACGTTCAGCCAGGACCTCACCGCGCAGCCGGGTCCGGGCCAGTCCCGCGACGCGCTCACCTCCACGACCGCGTCCGGGCCGTACGCGCCCCCGGCGCTCGGCGAGCCGTGGGGGGTCGAGGCCGTCCTGGCCAACCCGTACACGACCCGCGCGTCCACCCTCGCCACGATCACCGGGCTCCTGGCGATCACCACGCTCGGGGCCCTGATGGCCGCGCTGCTCGTCTCGGCCTACCTCGCGGTGCGGTTCACCCGCCCGCTCCGACGCCTGGGGGAGGCGACGCGGCGCCTCGGCGCCGGCGACATGTCGGGACGGGTCCCGGCCGCCGAGCTGGAGAGCTCGTACTCGGAGGTCGCCGACCTGGCCCGGCAGTTCAACGTGATGGCCGAGCGGCTGGAGGAGTCGATCGAGCTGATCCGGCGCGACCGCGACCGGAGCCGCGACTTCCTGGCGGACGTCTCCCACGAGCTGCGCACGCCGCTGGCGGCGCTGCGCATGAACACCGAGCTGCTGCAGGGCCAGGCGGGAGACGACCCGACGACCCGCGCGGAGTTCCTGGCCACGAGCCGTCAGCAGCTCGACCGCCTGGATTGGCTCGCCTACAACCTCCTGGAGCTCTCGAAGCTCGAGTCGGGGCTCCTTCGCCTCGACCTCCGACCCGACGACCTCCGCTCGACCGTCGAGACGGCGTTCGAGCAGGCCGAGCCGGCGGGGCGCCGTCGGCGCGTCGCCCTCGAGCTGCACCTTCCCCCGGCCCCGGTGCGCATCCGGCACGACCCACCGCGGATCGGCCAGGTGATCGCCAACCTGCTCGGGAACGCGATCAAGTTCACGCCCCCCGGCGGAACCGTGACGCTGACCGTCGAGCCCCACCGCGACGGGGCCCGCCTCGAGGTCCGCGACACCGGCGTCGGGATCGACGCCAGCGAGATCCCCCACATCTTCGAGCGCTTCTACCGCGGCTCGCGGGCCAACGAGGCGCGCGGCTCCGGGAGCGGCCTGGGCCTCGCCATCGTCAAGTCGATCGTCGACATGCACGGCGGCCGCATCTCGGTGGAGAGCCGCGTCGGCGGAGGGACCTCCTTCTCGGTGATCCTGCCGCGCGACCCGCGCCATCCCGACGAGCACGGGCCGGTCGACGTCGGTCGGCCCGCGGCCGCGGCCGATCGGGCCCTTGCGACGTCCGGCCCGCCGCCGGACGAGCCCCCGGCGCCGGCCGACACCGGGATGTGACGATTTCTTCACCACGCCCGCGCCGGAGCCGCAACCCGGATGCGCGACGCTGGTGGCAGCATCATCGGCCGGGGCCCCAGCCCCGCCTGAGACCATCGTTCCTGGAGCATCCGGACGCATGACCGAACCGTTCGACCCGACCCGCGACGTGACCCAGCTGCCGCCGCCGAGCCCGGCGGGCGACGCGTCGCTGCCGGCTGCCGAGGTCGGGGCGTCGCCCGAGCTCGGAGCGCCCATGCAGCCCGTGCCGCCCGTGGCCGAGCTCGACGCGCCCATGCCGCCCGAGGCCGAGCCTGTCGCCGCGGCACAGTTCTCGTGGCCCGACCTCGCGGCGCCCGATCTCGGAGCGCCCGTGCAGCCCGAGGCCGACCTCGTCGTTCCCGCGGAGCCCGCGGAGGCCGCGGACGAGGGTCCGACGCGACCCGTCGTCTACTCGCCTGCGGCGGAGCGCCGGCCCGCCTGGACCGACGCCGTCGTCCAGGCCGACGCCGAGAGCGTCGCACCGCCCACGCCGCGCGCCTGGTACGAGCCGGAGCCGGCCCACGCGTCGCCCGCGCCGGCCACGTCGCGCCGTGCCGGCGTCGGCGTCGGCGTCATCGTCGCCGCGTCGTTCGGGGCCGCCGTCCTCGGGTCCCTCGGCACCTTCGCCGCGCTGTCCGCGAGCGGCGCCCTCGACCGGGAGGTGGCTACCGTCACCCCCGTCGGCCAGGGCCAGCAGGTCACCCAGCCGGTGACGGTCCCGGTGACGATCGACGAGAGCTCCGCGATCACGCGTGCCGCCGCGAAGGTCTCGCCGGCCATCGTCACGATCACCGTGAGCGGGGCCGCGGCCGACCCCAACAACCCCTTCGGCGGCGTTCCCTCGTCCGGCGTCGGGTCGGGCGTCATCTTTGACGCCAACGGCTGGATCGTCACGAACAAGCACGTCGTCGAGGGCGCGGGATCGCTGACCGTCACCCTCGAGGACGGCCGCGACTTCAAGGGGACCGTCTACGGCATCGACACGCTGACCGACCTCGCGATCGTCAAGGTCGCCGCCACGGGGCTCCCGACCGCGCCGATCGGCGACTCCTCGACCGCCAAGGTGGGCCAGCTGGCCATCGCCATCGGGAGCCCGCTCGGCACGTACACCAACTCGGTCACCGCCGGGATCCTCTCCGCCTTCGGGCGGACCATCGAGGTCCAGGACTCGACGGTCATCCGCAACCTGATCCAGACCGACGCGGCGATCAACCCCGGCAACTCGGGTGGCGCCCTCCTGGACGCGGCGGGCAACGTCATCGGCATCAACACCGCGGTCGCCCAGACCGCGGAGGGGATCGGCTTCGCGATCCCGATCAACATCGCCCGCCCGATCATGCAGCAGGCGCTCGCCGGCCAGGACCTGGTGCGGCCGTGGATCGGCGTGTTCTATCGCGTCATCACGCCGTCCCTCGCGGCCCAGTTCAAGCTCCCGGTCGAGCAGGGCGCCTGGCTGACGGCGCAGAGCACCGCCACAGGCCAGGCGACGGACCCGATCGTGCCGGACAGCCCGGCGGCCGCGGCCGGCCTCCGGGACGGCGACATCATCACGGCCGTGGACGGCACGAAGATCGACGCCGACAGCCCGCTCGACGACATCCTCACGCAGTACGCACCGGGCCGAACCGTCGCGCTCGAGGTGCTTCGCGACGGGAAGACCCAGACCTTCACCCTCACCCTCGGGACGCGCCCCGTCAACCCGTAGCCCGCAGGCTCCGCCGGGCGCGCTCGCGTTGGTGTCGACGCGTCGCTCGCCCCGGCTCCCCGCCGTTTGCCGCTCGCCGGGACATGCTCGGGCACCGCGTGCCAGGCGACGCTCGATGCCAGCGGCGTCACCGGGTCACCGCGTGCGGCGGACAGCCACGCCGGCCCACGCCAGCTCCCCGGGGAGCGGCGGCCGCATCTTCCGCACCCGGACCGTCACGGCGCCGACCGGCGGGTGCGCCGCCAGCACGCCGGCGGCGATCCGCTGGGCCAGCGTCTCGATGAGAGCGACGTGCGGCCCCTCCACCACGTCGCGTGCGATCGCGAAGACCGACCCGTAGTCGACCGTCCGCGCGAGGGCGTCCGTCGCGCCGGCCGAGACCAGGTCCGTCTCGAGGACGACGTCCACCTCGAACGGCTGGGCGACCTCGTGCTCGGCCGGCTGGACCCCGTGGACTCCCGAGAAGCGCATCGCGCGCAGCTCGATCCGGTCGCTCATCGATCGCCCTCCCATCCCTCGGGGCGCCAGCCGCGCACGACCGCGTCGGCCATCCGCGCCGCGCGCGCGTTCTCCCGCACGTCGTGCACCCGCACGAGGTCGACACCGCCGACGATGCCGAGGACGGTCGTGGCGACCGTCGCCTCGACGCGCTCGCCGGCGGGTAGGTCGAGGACCTTCCCGAGGGTCGACTTCCGCGACGTGCCGAGCAGCACGGGCCGTCCGAGGGCGCGCAGCAGCGGCAGGGCGCCGAGCAGCGCCAGGTTGTGGGACGGCGCCTTCCCGAAGCCGAAGCCGGGGTCGACGACCAGGCGGTCCCAGGCGACCCCCGCCCGGACGGCGCGCTCGACGGCTCGCTGCAGGTCGGCCACGATCTCGGCCATCAGCGCCGAGTAGCGCGCCTCGGCGCGGTTGTGCATCAGCACGAGCGGGACGCCGCGCTCGGCGGCGACCCGCGCGACGGCGTCGTCCTCGGCCACGCCCCAGACATCGTTGACGAGGTTGGCCCCGGCGTCGAGGGCGGCCGCCGCGACCCCGGGCTGCGTCGTGTCGACCGACAGCGGCATCTCGGGCAGGGCGTCGCGCAGGGCCCGCACCACCGGCACCACGCGGGCCGCCTCCTCGACGGGGTCGAGCGGGGCGTGGCCGGGCCGGGAGGACGCGCCGCCCACGTCGAGAAGGTCGGCGCCCTCGTCGCGCATCCGCCGGCCCTGCGCGACCGCCGCGGCCAGCGGGTCGCCGCCCGAGCCCAGCAGCCCGTCGCCGGAGAACGAGTCCGGGGTCACGTTGACGATCCCCATCACGAAGGTGCGCGTCCCCCAGGCGAAGGTGCGCGGGCCGATGTCGAACGGGGCCGGCACGGCCGGCAGCCCCGGCCCGGCGTCCCCGGGGACGGCGAACGAGGGCGTCGCCGAACCACCGCCGCGCTCCGGGTCGGGCGCGACGATCCCCGCCTCGGCGGGCAGGTCGCGGCCGAGCGCGAGGGCCGGATCCCGGGTCGACACGCGGTCGGCGGCCGAGGCGCGGTCGGCAGCGCGAGACGGGTCGGCGGGTGCCATGGGCCGATCCTACGCCGGGTCGCGCAGCGCCGGGTCGTCGACCAGGAGCGCGCGAGCGGCGCCGACGAGGTACAGGGAGCCGGCGACGACGACGGGTCCCTCCGCTGCGGCCACGGCGTCCGCGACGGCCGCGGCCGGCTCCGCCACGACGCTCACGGCACCGCTCGCCGGTCCGGCGACGGCCGACCAGCGGGCCGCGAGGGCCGCCGCCGGCAGCGCCCGGGGGCCCTCCACGGCCGTGGCCACCACCCGCGCGGCCGCGAGCGACGGGGCCGCGGCCAGGGCGCCGAGCACGCCGTCCACGTCCTTGTCGCCCATGATCGCGAGGACCAGCGTCGGCGGGGCCGGGCGCCGCCCGTCGCCGTTCCGCAGGAGCGGGCGCAGCTCGTCGACGGCGGCCGCGAGGGCCGCCGCGCCGGCCGGGTTGTGCGCTCCGTCGAGGAGCACCTGGGCATCCTCGCCGCGAGGACCGGCGCCGCGAACCGCCAGGAGCTCCAGGCGGCCCGGCCAGCGGGCCGCCGCGTAGCCGGCGCGCCGCGCCGCCGGGGACGTGACGGCGATCCCCGCGGCGCCGAGCGCGTCCAGCACGGCGTCGGCGACGGATACGTTCGCGGCCTGGTGGCGGCCCAGGAGGCCGACCCTCGTCGCGGCGAGGCCCGGCAGGTCGACGACGAGTCCCTCGAGGTCCATCGACCGCACCACGGCCGGGGCCGCCTCCACGAGCTCGACGCCCACGCGTCGCGCTCGCCGGCGCACGACCGCCAGTGCGTCCCCGGTCGCGCCGGTCACCGCCCGGTCGGCGCGGACGATGATCGCGGCCTTCTCGCGGGCGATCGCCGGGACCGTGGGGCCCAGCCACTCGGTGTGGTCGAGCTCGACGTTGGTGATGGCGGCGACTCCGCCGTCCCACGCGTGTGTCGCGTCGAGCCGGCCGCCCAGGCCGACCTCGACGACCGCCAGGTCGACGCGCTCGCGGGCAAACCACGCGAAGGCGAGCGCCGTCATCAGCTCGAACTCGGTCGGCGGGCCGTGGCGCCGCGCGACGGCGTCCGCCGCGGGCAGGACCGCGCGGACGAGCTCGACGAACGAGGTCGCGTCGATCGGGCGGCCGCCGATCCGCAGCCGCTCGCGGTACGTCACGAGGTGCGGCTTGGGCGTGTCGCCGGGCCGGTGGCCCGCCGCGGCGAGGCAGGTCGAGACGAGGGCGACGACGCTGCCCTTCCCGTTGGTGCCCCCGACGAGGGCTCCCCGCACGCCGCGCTCCGGGTCGCCGAGCGCCCGCAGCAGCGCCCGCGTGCGCCCAAGGCCGAGCCGGATGCCGAAGCGCCCGCGTGCCTGGACCGCGGCGACCGCGTCGTCGAACGTCGCCGGCAGCATCGGCAGGGGCGTCGACTCCGGGGTGGGTCGCCCCGACCGCGTCACCGCGTCAGCTCGTCCTCGTAGAAGACGCACTGATTGAAGCGGGCCGAAAGGCAGACGTCGTTGACGTAGCCCTGCTCGAGGTGCACCCCGCCGCGGAGCTGGCAGCGCGAGACGTTGGCCTCCTGGCGGACGAGGGCCTTGAGGAGGTGGGGTGCCTGGATGGGCATCGCCCCGCGGGCGCCGGTCATGAAGAAGTGGGGACAGATGTTGCGCCGCAGGCTGGGCATCCCGAAGCCCGCCCGCGACGCGCCGCCGGCCGGCATCGCGCCGGGGCCGCCCGGGCGCTCGAGGACGCCGGGCCGACCGGAGCCCGCCGACGGTCCCCGGCGCGCGGCGAGCGCGGCGACCTGGACGGCCGTCCGCGAGACTCCCGGCGGGCCGGGCACGCGGCCGATCGGTGGGTGCATGGGGCGGGGCGGCTGGGGGGGCGCGGGCCGGGGACCGGGCGCTCGGCCGGCTTCCGACGCAACCGGCGAGAGGCGTGCGGCGGGACGCGTGCCCGGACCCACACCGATCACGGTCCTGAACGTCCCGACGGGCGCGGACCGCGCTGGGCGACCGGGCATCGCCGTGCGGCCCCCGGACGTCGCCGGGGCGGCCGCCGACGGACCCCGTCGCGACTGCTCGCTGTCGGCCACCACCGCCCTCCTTGCGCGAACGCCCCGGACGTCCACAGGCAGCCCCAGCGTACACCGGACCGCAGCGGCCGCGCGGGCTCCATCCGACGCAATCGCGCGGGCCCCATTCGCCGCGGCAAGCGTCGCGCCGGGGCCGGCCGGCCGAGGGCGACCCGCCCGGCGTGCGACAATGCGCTCCGATGACCGCTCGCCGCGACCGGCCCAGCCAGGTGCGACCCCGCCCGCCCTCCTCCGGCCGCCCCCGCCAGCTGCCGCCCCCTCCCCGGCGTCCCGTCGTCCCCCGCAGCATGGGCGGGCGCACCCCCGAGCCGGCGCGCGGGATGCCGCTGCCGGTCCGGCTCCTGCTCTCGATCGCGGTGGCTGCCCTGGCCCTGGTCATGGTCACGACGGTGACCGGCGTGCTGCCGAGGGTGGTCTCCTCGGTCGGGAGCGCGCTCGGCGGGATCACCGACACGGTGCTCAAGACGCCGGTGCCGAACGTGAGCATCGCGCCGGTCCCGGAGGCGCCGACGCTCGTCGCCCCCGCGAACCCCTACACCAACCAGCCCACGGCGAGCCTCGCCGGCACGGTCCCGCCCGGTGTCGTCGGGCGCAGCGGCTACCTCGTCCGCGTCTACGTGGCGCTGCCCGACCAGGAGCCGGTGGCCGTCCGCGAGGTCCCCGTCGGCGAGACGACCTCCTTCGTCGTCGACGAGCTGCCACTCGAGGTGGGACGCAACGACGTGACCGCGACGCTCGTCGGCCCCGGCGGCGAGAGCGAGACGTCCCCGGCCATCACCTACGTCTTCGATCGGTCGAAGCCGAAGATCACGGTCACTTCGCCCGCCGACCGGGCAACCGTGAACGGCTCGACCGTCACGATCACCGGCAAGACCCAGGGCCGGTCGACGGTGGTTGCGCGCAACGAGGCGAACGGGACGGCCGCCACGACCACCGCGGCCGACGGGGGCGCGTTCAGCCTGGAGGTGCCGCTCAGCTCCGGCACCAACGGGATCGCGCTGACCGCGACCGACCTCGCCGGCAACGTGGCGACGTCGGTCGTCACCGTGCGCCGCGGGTCGGGGAAGCTCACGGTCGCGCTGTCCGCCACGGCGTACAGGATCAGCGCGGCCCGCCTGCCGCGGGCCGTGGAGCTGCGGGCCATCGTCAGCGATCCGAACGGCGGGTTCCTGGCGGGCCAGACGGTGACCTTCACCCTGTCCGTCCCGGGCGTCCCGGCGCTCACGGGGGAGGATGTGACCGACGGCTCGGGGGCCGCGACCTTCCGCACGACCATCCCGGCGGGCGCGACCGAGGGCAGCGGGCTCGGGACGGCCTTCGTGAGCACGACCGCGTCCGGCAGCGCGTCCGGGCGGATCTCGATCACGATCGTCAAGTAGGGCCGCGGACCCAACCGCCCGCCCAACCCGCGCCCCGCGCTCCGGACCCGCGAGCGGCCCCTGCGCTCCGGACCCTGTGCCCGCTGTCTTCCCGATGGCGACCGACCGTCCGTTCGGTTCGATCGCCCGTTCGACGATCGTGCGCCAACCCCTCGACAGTCGGTGCGTGCGCAGCTACGATCCGCGCATGCCGAACTGGCGATGCCCGCATTGCCGCACGCCGCAGCCGGAGGCGGCCCGCTGCTGGGTGTGCCGGCGCTCGAGCACGATCTGCGCGACGTGCGTCCACTTCCGGCGGTCCATCGCCCCGCTCATCGGCGGGACGTGCGGGCTCGACCCGCGGGCGGTGCCGCTCCGGGGCGGCGAGATGCGCGGCTGCTGGCGGCCGGTCCGCCTGGGCCGGACCATCGGCCCGGACGCGTTGCCGGTCGTCGACCCGATCGGTCCCGTGTTCGCCATCCCCGGCGGGATCTGGTCCGAACGGGAGGCCTGACCCCGGGCGGACCCAGCGACGCGGAGCCCGGGGTCGGCCGATCAGGGTGCGGGAGCGCTCGCCGACAGCAGGATCGGTGACCCGATCTGGACCTCGGAACCGGGACCCGGGTTCTGCGCCGTGACGACGTCCGTGTCGGCCGGCGTGGCACCCTGCCACTGGATCACCAGGCCCTCCGACGTGGCCTGGGCCTTCGCCGCCCCGACGGTCAGGCCGGTGTACGTCCCCACGACGACGGTCGGGACCGGCGTCGGCGTCGGGGCCGCGGTCGGGGTGGGCGTCGGGACCGGGGTGGGCGTCGGCGTCGGCTCGGGCGTCGGCGTCGGCGACGGCGACGGGCTCGGCGTCGGCTCGGGGCCCTTCGAGACCTCGTAGTCGATCGGCGTCCCCGTCGGGACCGTCAGGCCCGCCGGGAGCGTGGTGCCGATCACCGATCCCGCCGGGACCGCCTCGTCGTAGTCGTCGGTGCGGACCCCGAGGGTCAGCTTGGCGTCGGTGATGGCCTTGATCGCCTGGGCCTCGGTGAGGCCGGCGACCTGGGGCACCTGGACGAGCTCCTTGCCCGAGATGACCTCGACGTTCACCGTCGACCCGCGGTCGACGGTCGTCCCGGCCGGCGGGTCCTGGCTGACCACCGTCCCCTCGGCCTTGTCGTTGCGCTTGATGTAGCTGGGCTGGAGGACGAGCTCGAGCTGCTGCGCGGTCGCGGTCGCGTTGTCGAAGGTCTGGTCGACGAACGACGGCAGCGTGACCGTCCCGGGCGCGGGCGATCCTCCCGGGGTGTTGGCCGACAGGAGGCGGAACGCGAGGAAGCCCACGACGACGAGGATCACGAGGCCCAGCAGACCGGCCACCCAGATCCACGGGCTCGTGCCCTCCGGCTCCTCGGGCTCCGGCACCGGGGCGGCCGACACGGGCGGCGGGGCCGGGGGCGGGGGCGCGGGGGCGCCGGCGTACGCGTCGGGTGGATAGGCGCGGGCCGCGGTGGCGGCCGTGGCGGCGACGGCGGCTCCCGCGGCGCCGGCTCCGGTGCGGGGCGCGCCCTCGTCGAGAAACGCCTCCAGCGCGCCGGCCATCGCCTCGGCGCTGGGGAAGCGGGCGGTCGGGTCGGGGCTCAGGGCTCGGCGGTCGATCGCCTCGAGCACCGGCGGCACGTTCGGTCGCACGTCGGACACGAGCGGCGGCGGCGCCGAGATCCGGGCCATCGCCACCGCCGCGGCGTTGTCGCCCTCCCACGGGCGCCGGCCGGTCAGCAGCTCGTACAGCACGATGCCCAGGCTGTAGATGTCCGAGGCCGGGGTCGCCTGCTCGCCGAGCGCCTGCTCGGGGCTGAAGTAGTGGACGGATCCGAGCGTCACGCCGGGCAGCGTGAGGCGGGCGTCGGCCCAGGCCCGCGCGATCCCGAAGTCGGTCACCTTCACGCGGCCGTCGGACGAGACGAGGATGTTGCCGGGCTTCACGTCGCGGTGGACGATCCCGCGCGCGTGGGCGGCGCCGAGCGCGTGGGCGGCTTCGGCCGTGAGCCGGGCGGCCTGCCGCGGCGGCAGGGGGCCGTTGCGGGCCAGGAGCGTCGCGACGTCCTCGCCGTCGACGAGCTCCATGACGATGTAGGGGCCATCGGCGTCGGTGCCGAAGTCGTAGACCCCGACGATGTTCGGGTGGCTCAGGCTCGCCGCGGCCTGGGCCTCCTGCTTGAACCGCGCGACGAAGTCCGGGTCGCGCCCGTACTCCGGGTGGAGGACCTTGACCGCCACCTCGCGGCCGAGCTGGGCGTCGGTGGCGCGATAGATCGTCGCCATGCCGCCCTGGCCAAGGAGCTCCACCAGCCGGTACCGGCCGCCGAGCACGTCGCCGAGCGCTGCCACTCCTGTGTCTCCCGTGTGATCTGGGGTCGTCGGTGGGACGCGATCAGATCTCGAGGCCGCGGAGATAGTCCGCGAACTCGGGCCCGAGGTCGGGCCGCGCCAGGGCGAGCTCGACCGATGCCTTGAGCCACCCCATCGTGGTCCCGGCATCGTAGCGAGTTCCCTCGAAGGCGTAGCCGTGGACCGCCTGCTCCTCCATGAGGGCCTCGATCGCGTCGGTCAGCTGGATCTCGCCCCCGGCGCCCCGCGGGGTCTGCTCGAGCTTGTCGAAGATCTTCGGGGTCAGGACGTAGCGCCCGATGATCGCCATGTTCGAGGGCGCGTCCTCGGGCTGGGGCTTCTCCACCACCCGGTCGACCCTCCAGAGCCGCCCCGCCTGGCCCTCCACCTGCTCGCCACCGATGATCCCGTAGCGGGACGTCTCCTCGGGCGCGACCTCCATCACCGCCACCACGGACGAGTGGGTCTGGTGGTAGGCGTGGATCAGCTGGCCGATGCAGGGCCGCTGCCCGACCACGACGTCGTCCGAAAGGATGACGGCGAACGGCTCGTGGCCGACGAGCTCCTTGGCCATGAGCACGGCGTGGCCCAGGCCGAGCTGCTCCTTCTGGCGCACGTAGGCGATCTGGGCGAGGTCGCTGATGTGGCGAATCTGGCGCAGCATCTCGATCTCGCCGCGCTCCTCGAGCAGGTGCTCGAGCTCGTAGTTGAGGTCGAAGTGATCCTCGATGGCGCGCTTCTGGCTGGAGGTGACGATGATCACCTGCTCGATGCCGGCGGCGACGGCCTCCTCGACCGCGTACTGGATGACCGGCCGGTCGACGAGCGGCAGCATCTCCTTCGGCTGGGCCTTGGTCGCGGGAAGGAAGCGGGTGCCCCACCCGGCGGCGGGGAAGACGGCCTTTCGAACGCGCATCGGACCTCGGTCGTGGGGAGGGGGATCGGATGGGCCACGGGGCCGCGGAGCTGCAGCCAGTATAGCGACGCTGCTGCCGGCTCCCCCGTGACGGGGCCAGGAGCCCGGTCCGTGGCGCAGGGATGCCGGGCGCCGCGCGTCGGCTCAGGGCGCCGGCGTCCCCCGCCCGGCCGGCACCGACCCCTCCGCCACGCTCGGAAGGTCGGGCCGGCGCCGCGCGATGACGATCCCGGTGAAGGGGATGCGGTACTCGGCGAAGGCCTCGACGCTCACGAGGAATCCGGCGAACAGGAACACGACGGCCAGGAGCTTGCC
Organism: uncultured Chloroflexia bacterium; assembly: GCA_963831745.1. Taxonomy (GTDB): domain Bacteria; phylum Chloroflexota; class Limnocylindria; order Limnocylindrales; family CSP1-4; genus CTSoil-043. Next base: position 198,216 of record CAWHRD010000001.1, read on the forward strand.
GGCCTCGAAGAAGCCCGTGACCCCGAAGCGCAGGAGCGTGTCGCCCGACGAGGCCATGAAGGCCCCGGCGGCGATGAGGATCGTGGCCGGCACGCGGCTGTGGAGCTTGCCGCTCAGCAGCGCCCGGAACGCGCCCGGCAGCGACGCCACGAGGTTGACGGTGATCGCGACGGGCGCGATGAGCAGGTTGAAGAGGAACTCGTCGCCCTTCTGGGTCGGGTCGAGCGAGTAGTCGAGGATGCGGCGCTTGGGCATGAAGACGTAGGCCGAGAAGACGGCCCCGAGCGCCAGGCTCAGGCCGCCCGTCACGTTGAGGAACGGCGTGAGGAGCCGGAGGCTGCCGGGGAAGAGCTCGGCCGTGGGGACGCCCGTCGCGGGGTCGACCGCATAGCCCGGCGGCGGCAGCGTGGTCGTCAGCATGAGGCCGATGCTCAGGACCGTCGCGCCCCCCACGGCGAGCGCCGCGATCGTCGGCCAGCGGTCGTCCTGGAAGTAGGTCTCGACGGCGACGGCGACGGCCAGGATCCCGGCGGCGACGAAGTAGAGGACCGGCGTCCAGCCGGCGCCCTCGTACTGGTAGCGCCGCTGCGTCAGCAGCGTGAAGAGCCCGGCCAGGAAGAGACTGAAGGCGAACGCGTAGCCGAAGCGGGTGCGGCCCAGCAGGAACGCCGTCCCGAGCCCTAGCCAGCCGGCGGTCCAGACGGCGCCGGTCAGGTACCACATGCGGTAGAGCTGCTCGTTCCAGCCGGTCGCGGCCGCGGCGGCCTCGCAGCCCGCGGCGATGCCGAAGAACGTCATGCCGACCGCCCAGGTGAGCTGGAATGGCTGGCGCCGCTCGTTCCACTGGTCGAGGAGGGCGAGCGCGAAGAGGAGCGCGATCAGGGACGTCGCGGCGGGGAGGAGGACGGACACGCGGTGGTGACCTCGGGGAGCCGCCCGGGCGGGCCGATCTCAGGCGGGGACGAGCTCGTGGTCGTCCCGGTGGAGCCCGTCGCACAGGCCCAACCGAGGCTCGTCGCCGGGGACGACGATGGGGCGCATGAGCTCACGGACGGCCGAGCGGCGGCAGAACAGGTAGCCGCGGGAGCGCATCCAGGCGCGCGCGCACGCCGGGTCCGCGTGGAGCTGGTAGGGGCCGGGGTTGATCGGTGTCGAGCCTGCCCAGGACTGGGCGGCCTCGATGGCGACCACGTCCATCACGTTGACGCGGAACGGGGTGCCCTCGATGACGCCGCCGCACCCGCGACAGCGGATCGCGACGTTGTCCTTCTGGATCGTGGCGATGCGGATCCCCTGGATGTCGAACGGCACGCGCCGAGGATAGCAGGAGGGCGGACGGGTCGGGGCGCGACGAGGCCGGCTCCCGTGCGGGGAGCCGGCCTCGGGCTGGATGTCGGGCGGGCCGCCGGGGCGGCCGGCGGGGCCGGCTACTGCTTGACGATGCGGCCCTCGACGACGGGCCCGACCGGCGAGTGGGCGGTCACGTAGTCGATGGAGACCTGCAGCAGGTCGTCGCCCGGCTGCAGGACGTTCGTGCCCTGGGAAAAGACGGTGTAGCCGTCGCCGCCGGTGTACATGAAGTCGTTGGTGACGAAGCGGACGGGGTCGGTCGGCCCGATCGGGGTCGCCGGCCCGCTGATGCCCTGCGGCGTCTTCCACATGCCGGTCACCACCGGGGTGGTCCCGTTGCACGTGTAGGTCACCTTGAGGCCCGAGATCTGCGGGAAGCGTCCCGTCGCGATCGCCGAGTTGCACGCCGGGGAGAAGCCGTTGAGGAACGCCTGCTCCAGCTGGGCGCCGGAGAGCGTGAGGATCGTCGTCCGGTTGCCGAACGGCAGGACGGCGAACATCTCGCCCCAGGTGATCTCGCAGGGCTGCTCCCCCGCGCTCGGCGGAGCGCAGTTGAGGTCGGCCCGGAGGCCGCCGGAGTTCGTGTAGGCGGCGTCCACGCCGGGGTACTTGAGGCGCATGGCGTCCGCGACCATGTTGCCCATCGCCGACTCGCTGAGCCGCGTCGGGTCGCGCTTGATGTCGAACTGCTGGGTCCCGACGACCTGGTTGCGGAGCACCGCGGTCTGGGCGTTCGCGTCGTCGACGATCGCCTGGACGTCGGGGCGCTTCGCGACGCCGAGGTTCGCGGCGACCCGCGTGGCCGTGCCGGCCCACGCCACGTCACCGCCGTGGACCATGAGCTGGGCCACCGAGTAGCTGGCCCCGGCGTTGAGTCCCTCGGCAATGGGGATGCGGCCGCGCACGAGGTTCGAGATGCGGTGGGTGTGCCCGGCCAGCACGAGGTCCACCGTCGTGTCCTGGATCTGGTCGACGATGCTCAGGATCGGGCCGTCCCACGGGACGGGCGCCGTCCCGTCGACGGCGTTGGCGCCGTTGGCGGTGCCCTGGTGGATCGCCACGACCTGGACGCGGACGCCCTGCCGGCGGAGGCGCCCGGACTCGGCGCGGATCGCCGCCGCCTCGTCCCCGAAGGAGAGCCCCGCGGTCGCCCCGGCGCTCACGAGCTCGGGTGTTCCCTGGAGTTCGACGCCGATGACGCCCACCCTCACGCCGTCCACCGTGAAGATCTTCGACGGCTGGAGCCAGTCGGGGAGCTTCCCGGTGGCCGTCTCGGTCACGTTGGTGGCGAGGAACGGGAAGTCCGCGCGGGCGATGTGCTGCTTGAGGCGCCCCACGCCGTAGTCGAACTCGTGGTTGCCGAGCGAGGTGGCGTCGAGGCCCCAGGCGTTCTCCACGTCGATGGTTGGCATGTCCTGCAGCAGGCCCGAGTTCGCCGGGGAGGCCCCGACGTTGTCGCCGGACGCCAGCAGGAGGCCGGGGCCGGGCAGGTGGGCGAGCTCCTCGTCGAAGAGCGTCGCGAGCTGGGCCGCGCCGCCGGTGGAGACGTTCTTGCCGTCGATCGACGTCGTGGTCGGCTCGAGCTGGCCGTGGAAGTCGGTCAGGCCGACGATCGAGATCGCCCGGTAGCTCGGCGCCCCCTTGAGGGCCTCGAGGAGGACGCGGCCCTGGCTGTGCTGCGGCTCGGGGATCCCGAGCAGGAACGCCAGCGTCGGCGCGAGGTCGATCGTCCGGGCGCCGGCGATCACCCCCTTGGCGATGCCGTCGCCGCCCGCGAGGAAGGTCGCCCGCATGTTCACGTTGTCGGCCAGGTCCTGGACGTCCGGGACGTAGCCGTGCTGGCCGAAGAACGCGGAGCGCGCCACGAGCGTGCCGGGCGTCGCCGCGTCGAACTGGTAGGGCGGATAGCTGAAGACGACGAGGTCGCCGGTCCGGGTCGGGTGCGCCATGTCGGCAGTCGAGCCGGCGCCGTTGGGGATGTAGCGCGTCTCGGCCTTGGTGTAGGCGCGGTCGATGACCTTCCAGCCCTCGGGCTGGCCGTCGCCGGTCCAGTCGTTCGGGTCGGAGAGGCCGAGGAAGGCGGCCTTGATCGAGGCCACCGTGGCGGCCTCGTCGGTCGCGGCGACCTGCGTGAAGCCGCCGCCGGCCGGGTCGCGCCCGGCCAGGTTGAGGTAGATCTGGACGGTGCCGCCGGCCCAGCAGGCCTTGGCCTTGCCGATCGTCTCGCCCGTCGCCGGGCGGCAGTTGGAGGTCTGCGGCTTCGAGAGCAGGCCAAGATCGACGAGCACCTTGCTGGCGTCGACGGCGGCGAACTGCGGGGCGAACCCATGGTCGGACGCGACGAGCGTCGTCGGATCCCTGCCCATCAGGCCGCGGGCCAGGGCGAGCGTGGCGTCGGCGCCCTGGTAGGCGCGGCGCAGGAACGCCTTGCGCGCCTCGACGCGGCCGTCGGGTGTGCCGTTCACCTGGACGTCGTCGTAGGCGGGGTTGGCGGCGCCGTTGGGCAGGGTCGGCGAGACGAGCCCCAGGAACTGGTGCTGGAACTCGTCGGTGGTCGGATAGCCGACCAGGGCGAGGTCCGGCTTGTACGTGGAGAGGATGTACTTGATGAGCGGGAGATGGCCCGTCTCCCAGTACAGGCCCTGCTCGACGTAGGTCTCCTCGGACACGATCCCCGCCTCGACGATCGCGAAGTCGGCCGCCGTCGAGGTGGGGAACGTCTGGGCCACGTACTCGGCGAAGTCGCCGGTGAAGGCGGGGGCGCCGCCCCACGTCGGCCACGAGGCGTTGGCGCGGCTGACGGACGTGTGGAAGAGCCGGACCCGGGAGAGGTCGGGCGCCAGCTCCTCGACCTTGACGAGCATGCCTGCGGTCTTGCCGGCGAGGGTGCCGCCGACGAGCGTCACCTTCACGTCGGCCCACCGGCCCTTCGCGAGGGTGCCGACCGACGCGGCGCCGTCCTTGGCGGGCGCGAGGAGGACGCGGTCGTAGTCCACCTTCGCGTCGTTCGTCGAGTCGTAGAGGTACGCGTTGAGCCCGTACTTGTCGGTGCCGAAGTCGAGGACCCGGAGCCGCATCTCCTTCGCCGGGCTGTAGGACGCCGGCACGTTGGTCCAGCCGGTGGCGGCGGCGGGGGCCGCGCCCGGGAACGCCGGCTGGCCGGCGAACCCGGCCGGGTGGTCGAACTGGAGGCCGAAGGAGGCGACGAAGCTCGCGTCGTCGGTCGGGCTGATGTAGTTGGTCGCGACGCCGCGGCCGGAGAAGAACGAGAGGTAGTCGACGGTGGGCCCCTGGGTCACGCCCACGCGCCCGCCGGCGAACTCGATCTGGGCCACCTTCTTGCCGCCGCGCTCGGCGGCCTGGGCAATCGTCTCGGCCTGCAGGACGCCGGAATCGAAGGCGGCAGTCCGGCTGGCGAACGGGGCTCCGTTGATGTGGAACGTGTTGTTCGTGGAGCCCGTGACCGCGGGCCAGGCGCCGGTGGCAAGGCTGTACCAGCCGGCGCCGGTGTTCGGGGGAGCCTGCGTCAGCAGGCCGCTGCCGGCGGCGGACGCGCCCTTCTTGAGGAACGTGCTCATCGTGGGCAGGAGGCCCCGCGCGGCGTAGCCGGCGACGAGGTCCTGGCGCAGGCCGTCGGCCACGAAGAAGACGGCCTTGGAGGTCGTGGCGGGCGCCGATGCGGCGCCGGCCGGCGTCGGGGCGCCGGCGTCGGGGGCCGCAACGGCGGGTCCCGGGATGACGAGCGCGAGCAGCGCGATCGCAACGACGACGCGTGACAGCGGGGATCGGGACGACAGGAATCGCCGCACGACGGGCACCTCCGATTCGTGTTCTCGGGGTCCCCGACACGACTGGGTTGTCGGCGAAGGGCCCCCCCTCTGGGCGCATCCTACCGCGGAGCGATGGTGCGCGGCCAGCCTCGTCTCACTCCGCTCACCATCATGCGCGCGGCGCCCGCGGACGGGAGGGGGAGGGACCGGCGTCGAGCCCGGGTCCGGGCGGTGGTACCCCCAGCCGGATTCGAACCGGCGATCTCCACCTTGAAAGGGTGGCGTCCTAGGCCTCTAGACGATGGGGGCCAGGCGCGCCGAGTCTAGCAGGGGCTCGCCGCGGATCGCGGCCGGCGCTCGCCCCTTGCGGCCGGGACACAACGCACCGCCGCGGCCGCGCGCCGCGTGCCTTCGGGGCCCGCCTCGTCAGGGCGTGACGCCCCACAGGAGGGCGAGGATGGCCGCCGCCGCGAAGCAGCCGAACGCCACGACGCCCGCCACGCCGCCGAAGACCGCGGCCACCACGGAGCGCCCCGGCTGATCGCTCCGCGCCGAGCGGACCGTCTCGATCGCCCCGGCGATCGCCAGCGCCGCGAAGACGATCCCGAGGACGGCGGCGCCCGACGCGAGCATCGGGATCTGGGTGGCGTCCCGCACCGTGATCGCATAGGCGAGGTAGCCGATCGAGCCGACGACCGCGACGAGCAGGATGACCCGCGTGGGCGTGATCCGGATGGGGCCGAGGAAGATCCCTTCCCGCGCGGCGCTCCCGTCGGGGTTGCGGCGCGACACGTGCCGGCGCTCGGTCACGCCGGCGGCCTCAGCCGATGGAAGACCGCGACGTTGTGGGCGATCCTCGCCCGGCGCAGGCCGGCGGCGGCGTCGCGGCCGGCCGGCCCGAACGCCGCCGCCAGGAGCTCCCCGGCCTCGGCGACGTCCGCGGCGCGCCAGAACGCATGCACCACGTGGATCCGGAAGCCCGACCGGAGGTACCAGCCGTCGCGCCGGCTCCAGCCGACGAGCTCCTCCGTGCGGTCCGCGCCCCGCAACCCGTCGAGATCGTCGCGGCCGTAGTCCTGCAGGACGAGGAGCCGGCCGGCGGGCCGCAGGACGCGATCGGCCGCCGCGAGCGACGCCGGCGAGGGGCCCGCGAAGGTGGACCAAAAGCCGAGCAGGACGTCGCACGAGGCGGGCGCACGCCGGGCGAGGACGTCAGCCACGTCGGCGTCCGCGAGAGGGAACGGCACGGCGGGGATCGGGACGATGGTGACCCGCGCTCCCCCGGCGGCCAGCGCGGCCGCGCGCGACGGAGCCTCCCCGAGCACGGCGACCTCGGCACCCTCGAGCGACCCGAGCGCCGCGAGGGCGCGCGGGATCTTGCCGTCCGCGTCGAGGGCGTCGATCAGCCGCTCGGAGAGCTCCGGGCGAGCCGGGACGAAGGGGAGGTCAGCCACGTCGACGGAGTATAGGCCGCACCCACGCCCCGACCTCGCGGTGCGGGCGCGACGAAACGGGCGTCAGGCGGGCCCCAGGACGAGCCCGGTCCGCGGCCCGAGGCGCAGCGTGGCGGTTCCGTCGCTCCCGACGTCGACCGCCTCCGCGTCGGGGGCCGAGGGGCCGGCCGACGTGGTGACGAGGGGCGCCAGGCGGCGCCCCCCGAGCGCCGGGACCGAGACCGCCAGCCCGACGTCGTCGTCCCCGGCGTTGACGGCCACGAGGAGCGTCTCGCCATGGGCCGTGGGGTCGCCGGGGCCGCCCCGCAGCAGCGCCACGCTGGACCCGGTCACGCCCACGGTGGCGACGTGGTCGGCCCGCAGCGCCGGATGCTCCCGGCGCGCGGCCGCGGCCGCCCGGTGGAAGGCCCGCAGCTCCTCGTCGCGCCCGTGGGCGTCGGCCGGGAACGCCCGCCGGCAGTCCGGGTCGTTGCCGCCCTCCATCCCGATCTCGTCCCCGTAGTAGATGCTCGGCGCCCCGGGGAGCGTCATCTGCAGCAGGACGGCCAGCCGCACGGCGGCGAGGTCGCCCGACACGAGCGAGCGGATCCGCGGCATATCGTGCGACGAGAGGAGGTTGAGCATCGCCCCGTTCGTCGCGGGCGCGTACGCGGCGAGCAGGCCCGCCAGCGTGGCGGCGAACGCCGCGCCGTCGCCCGGGTGGACGTGCTGCGAGAGCTCGTGGTGGCCGGCCACGAGCCCGTGGTCCAGCGACGGCCCCCCGACGAACGACAGGATCGCCTCGAGCAGCGGGTAGTTCATGAGCCCGTCGAAGCGGTCGCCGGCGAGCCACTCGGGGGCCACCTGCCAGATCTCGCCGACGAGGTAGGCCTCCGGGTTGACGGCGCGACAGCGCCGGCGGAACTCGCTCCAGAAGGCAGGGTCCGCGATCTCGGCCGGCACGTCGAGCCGCCAGCCGTCGGCGCCGAAGCGCAGCCAGTGCTCGGCCACGCCCCACAGCATCTCGCGCACGCGGGGGTTGTCGGTGTTGAGCTTGGGGAGGGCCGGGAGGCCCCACCAGGCCCGGTAGCCGAGGTTGTCGAGGCTCCAGTCGCCCGACGTGTAGGCGCGGGGGTCGGCCGCGACCTCGTCCCACGACGGCGTCGACTCCGGGTAGGCGCGCAGCCCGCGCTGGCGCGCGAGGACGGCCGGCGAGAGATGGAACCAGTCGCGGTACGGCGAGTCCGCCCCCGCCTCCATGACGTGGTGGAAGGCCCAGAAGCCCCGGCCGACATGGTTGAAGACACCGTCGAGGATGACCCGCATCCCGCGTGCATGGGCCGTGTCGAGCAGCTCGCGCAGGGCGGCGTCACCGCCCAGCAGCGGGTCGACCGCGAGGTAATCGTACGTGTGGTAGCGGTGGTTCGAGGCCGAGCTGAAGACCGGGTTCAGGTAGATGGCCGTGACGCCCAGGTCCGCGAGCTCGGGCAGGCGCTCCGCCAGCCCGTACAGGTCGCCGCCCTTGAACCCGTGCGTCGTGGGGGGCGCGTCCCACGGCTCCAGCGGGCCGGGCGCGACCAGGCGCGGCGAGCGGGCGAAGCGGTCCGGGAAGACCTGGTAGAAGACGGCGTCCCGGACCCAGCCGGGAACCTGCGGGGACATCGGGCGTCAGCTCCTGCAGCGGGCTCGGGCCGGTCGCGGCGGCGCGGCGGGACGCGCAGCGCGGCGGCACGGGTGCCGAAACGAAGCGCGCCCGGGCGGCCGGCGGGGCCGCCCGGGCGCGCGGAAGGACGTGGATCAGCCCTTTACGCCGCCGATCGCGAGGCCGGAGACGATGTAGCGCTGGAAGATGAAGTAGACGATGGAGACCGGGAGCGCCGTGAGGATCGCGAACGCGGCGAACTGGCTCCACGGCGTCGTCCGGGCGTACTGGCCCACCAGGTTGTAGAGGGCCATCGCCAGCGTGAAGTCCTTGGGGTTCTCCAGGAACTGCCACGAGAAGTAGAACTCCGTCCAGCCCGACAGGAAGCCGAGGAAGGCGGTGACCGCCAGGGCCGGCGTCGCCAGCGGGAGGATCACCCGGAAGAACGTCTGGTTCTTGGTGGCGCCGTCCACGGACGCCGCCTCCTCCAGCTCGCGGGGGATCGTGTCCATGTAGCCCTTGAGGTTCCAGATCGCGAACGGCAGCAGCCCGGACGTGATGGCGATCATCACGCCGAGGAGCGAGTTGCGCAGGTTGAACGTCCCGAGGACCGGGAGATCGAGCTTGACCTGGTTCAGGGTGATGAAGAGCGGCGCCAGGGTGGCGACCGCGGGCAGCATCAGGACGCCGAGGATGGCGATCATCAGCACCTGGCGGCCCCGGAAGTCGAACCGCGACAGGACGTACGCCGCCAGGACGCCGATCATCACGCTGGCGAGCGACGTGCCGGCCGCGATCTTGAGGCTGTTGAGGGCCAGCTCGACGAACGAGACCGGGTTCACCGTCGGGTGGGCGATGACCTTGCGGAACGCCTCGAGGGAGGCGCCGGGCGGGATCAGGTTCAGGCCGTCGGGCCGCGAGAGGTTCCGCGGGTCGAGGGCCATGCTCACGATCCACATGACCGGGAACATGACGGTGAAGAGGATCCCCAGGCAGATCGCCTGCAGGATCAGCTGCTTCACCAGCGACGGCTTGTCGCGGCCCCCGCTGATGGTGCGGGAGCGAGTCCGCGAGCGCGCCTGCGCGGCGGCCGTCGAGGTCGTCATCGGGTCCTCACCTCCCTTCCGCGGAACGTGGTGGAGCCTGCGGCACGGCGGTCAGGCGTCATAGCGCGCCGTCGCCTTCGCCATCTTGTTGGTGACGACCGTGATCGCGAGGAGGATGAAGAACATGATCACGGCGAAGGCCGCGCCGACACCGTACAGCCGTTGCTGGTTCACCAGCCGGTAGGCTTGGGTGACGAGCAGCTCCGTCCGCCCGAACGGACCGCCGCCCGACATGAAGTAGGCGAGGTAGAACAGGTTGAACGTGATCACGAAGCCGTAGATCGCGTACGGCAACATCGCCGGCCGCAGGTAGACGACCGTGATGTTGCGGAAGCGCTGCCACGACGAGGCGCCGTCGATCTCGGCCGCCTCGTAGAGCTCGTTCGGGATCGACTGCAGGGCGCCCGTCGCGACCACCGCGTTCAGCGGCCAGCCCAGCCAGGTGTTCGCCAGGAGCATGCCGTAGAACGCCAGGGGCAGGGGGATGAACGGGATCGGGTCGGCGACCTGGTTCATCCAGTCCAGGCGCAGGGCCTCGGGCGGCAGGCGCAGGAGGCCGGAGATCAGGAGGTTGATCGCGCCGTAGTCGGGGTCGTACATGTTCCGCCAGACTGTCGCGACGATGATCGGCGGGATGACGACCGGGATGATGAACGCGGCCCGGTAGAAGCGCTTGAACCAGAGGCCCTTCGTGTTGAGCAGGACCGCGATCAGCACGCCCAGGATGACGTGGATGATCACGTTCGAGAGCGCCCAGAACAGGTTGTATAGGATCAGCCGCACGAACTCGAAGTTCGGGATCCCGAGCTGGCTCGTGAAGATGTTCTGGTAGTTCTCGAACCCGACCATGTTGGGCGGCGTGGACCCGACCCGAAGGTTCTTCACGCCGTAGTCGGTGAACGAGAGCCAGACCTGGAACAGGAGCGGATAGAGGGTGATGATCCCCATCACGAGGATCGCCGGCAGCAGGTAGAGGATGACCAGGCGGCCGTTGGAGCTCCGTCTCCACCAGCCCTGACGGGGAGGCTTGGTCAGTAGCGGATAGCTGGTCGTGCTGCTGCTCATGCTCCCTCTCTCTGCGCATGGCCCAGGCGGGATGTCGGTCGCATCGTGACGCGCTCCGCGCGCCGCGACAAGGGGCTGGTGCGCTGCATGGGGGCGCCGGCGGACCGGCGCCCCCATGCGCTCCGGCAAGCCGGAGCGAGCTGGACTACTTGTTGTTCGCCTTGTTCATCTCGGTGCAGGCGGTCGCCACGGCGGCCGTCGGGTCGGTCCCCTTGTCGAGGACCGCGTTGAGGGCGTTGCCGAAGTTGTCCCAGTAGGCGTTGAGCTCGGGAATTTGCGGCCGCGGGAAGCCCGTGATCACGGCCTCGGCGAAGCCCTTCACGATGGGGTCGGCGATGGTGAGGGTCTTGTCGGTCGGCACGTGGCCGGCGACGTCGACCATGATCTGCTGGTTGGAGGCGCTCGTCGCCCAGATCGCCCAGTTGGTGGCCAGGTCGACGTTGGCGGAGGCGGCGTTGATGTACCAGCCGTCGACGCCCGTCATCGGCTGGGCCGGGCCCTTGGGGCCCTGCGGGATCGCGGCAACGGCGAGGTCGTTCGGGGCCGCGGCCTTCGCGTCGCCGGTGAACCACGGGCCCTCGATGATCGCATCGAGCTTGCCGGTCTTGAAGTCGTCCTGGAACTTGGCGCCGTCGGTGTAGAACTTGGCGCCCGCCGCCTTGAGGTCCTTGAGGTACTGCATGGCGTCGGCCACGCCGCCCTGATCGGCGACGCACTTGCCGGTGTCGTCCATGATCTTGCCGCCGAAGGCGTACCAGAAGCCCCAGTTGTGATAGGCGCTCTGGTTGATGCCGAACTGCAGGCCACCCTTGACCGCGGTGAGGAGGTCGTCGGTCGTGGCCGGCGGGGTCGCGACCTTGCTCGGGCGGTAGAACATGGCCACGGCCTTGAGGCTCTCGGGGACCATGTACCACTTGCCGTCCACCTGCGAGCCGCCCGCGGCGACCTCGACGGTGTTCGCGAAGTTCTCGCTCGCGGCGAAGGCTGTCGTCACGTCGAAGAGGAGCTCGGCGCGAACCTCGTTGCCGAGGTTGTCGTTGGGGGCGATGTACATGTCGGGTCCGCCGCCGGACGCGGCCGCGGTCTCGAACTTGGTGTAGAGCTGGTCGAACGGCACGTCGAGAACGGTGATGTTCAGGTCGGGATTGGCCGCCTTCGACGCGGCGAGGATCTGCTCCAGCGCCTTGCCCTCGGCGGTTCCGCCGGAGCCGTACGAGTTCCAGATCGTGAGGTCGCCGGAGAGCGCCGCCGCCGGGGTGGCCGACGGGGCCTCGGACGGCGCCGTGCTCGTGCTCGGAGCCTCCGATGCGGGGGCCGACGCGGCCGGCGTGGGGGTAGCCCCACCGCCGCACGCGCCGACGACAATGGCGAGCGCGCCGAGCGCGGTCACCAGCTTGGTCGTTCGATGCATCTGTCTCTGCATTCCTCCTGTGGCCGGCCACCCCGATGGTGCCGGCAACGATGTGGTTGGCCCGCCGGCACCAGGCCGTCGGGGTCCGGGACGGGTCATCGCCCTCGGCGCCGACCCGCTCGTCCGGTCTTCAGAGTGCCCCTGCCACTTCGACGCCCGCACGTGGCGCCGGTCGTTCGTCCGCATGGGGCGCAGGTCCGCTCGAGGCCCGAACGATGAGCCGGGTCTCCAGGCGGCGGTGGTCCGTCCCGACCACCTCCAGCCGCTCGATGGCCGCGAGAAGGAGGCGGCATGCCTCCTCGCCCTTGCGGCGGACCGGCTGATGCACGGTCGTCAGCGGGGGCTGGACGTGGCGGGCGAGCTCGATGTCGTCGAACCCGACGACGCTAAGGTCGGCGGGCACCGCCAGGCCGAGCCGGCCGGCGGCGCTGATCGCCCCGATGGCCATGACGTCGCTCATCGCGAGGACCGCGGTTGGACGGAGACCGTCCTCCCAGGCCCTCGTGAGGCAGGCGGCACCGCCGTCGATGCTAGCAGGCCCGACGACGATGTGGTCGTCCGGGAGCTGGATGCCAGCTGCGGAGAGCGCCGCGCGGTAGCCGACGAGTCGGCGACCGACGACGCCCCCGAAGTCGGGGTGGGCTCCCGGCGTGGGCGGCTCGACGCCGATGACGAGGATCTCGCGGTGGCCGAGGGAGAGCAGGTGCTCTGCCGCCAGCCGGGCGCCGCCCTCGTCGTCGACGTCCACGGCGGCGTGCCCAGGGAACGCCGCCGAGTCGACGAGCACGATCGGCAGGTCCGCCTTGCGGATCTGCCCGACCTCCGGGTGCTCCTCCGAGAGGCCGATCGCCACGAAGCCGTCCACCGTCGCCCGTCCGACCGCACGGGCCAGCGAGCCGTAGACCGGCGAGACGAAGAGGAGCCCGTAGCCGGCCTCCTCGGCGGCCGCCGCCACGCCCTCGCTGAACGCCGCGAAGAACGGGTTGGCGAACACGACCGAGAGTGCCTGCGGCGTCAGGACCCCCAGGGTCCGGGTGCGCCGCTGGGTAAGCATGCGAGCCACCGGATGCGGCCGATATCCCAGCTCGTCCGCGACCGCACGGATGCGGGTCGCGGTATCCGGGCTCAGGCGCTCCGGGCTGTTGAAGGCGAAGGAGACCGCGGTCTTCGACACGCCCGCCTCGCGGGCGACGTCGGCGATCCGGGGCCGGCCTCGCAGCTGCTCCACGCTCGTACCAGCTCCTCCTGCACGTCGTCGCGCAGGGGACGCGCTCGCCGACGACGGGGCAAACCGGTTTAGCAAACCGGTTTAGTGGACACTAGCGGGGCGCCTCACAGGTGTCAAGCAGGTTTCGGGCGGACGTCAGGAGGGTGCCGAAACGTGTTGCAGTCCGGGCTCCGGGCGCGCCCGCCGCAGGCATCCCGCCGGCGACGGCAGGCGAACGCGCTCGGCGGCGCGCGGTGGCCGCTGCCTCCCGCCGGCCGCGGCGGGCGGCAAGCGGATGGCGGCGGGCCCCGGGGCGTGCGTCGGTCGGATGCCGGTCCCCCGGCGTGGCAGAATTGCGGGCATGGCTCCCGCCCCCGGCCGCCGGATCCCGCCGCCCGGGCTGCTCCTGTTCCTGGGCTACGGCTTCGTGATCCTCGGCGGCATCGGCGTGTCGCTGCGCTGGGTCGTGGACCAGGCGATCTCCGCCCCGGTCAGCCTGCCCGGGATCGTGGCGATGGTGCTCCTTGCCTACACCATCTTCACGCTCACGCTGGTGCTCCAGCGCAAGCAGGCCGCTCGCGGCCTGGCCCTCGGGCTGACCACCCTGACCGTCCCGGCGGTGCCCCTGCTCCTGCTGGGCCCCGTGCCCGCGGTGGCGGTGGTCCCGGCGGCGCTCGGCATCGCCCTCTTCGTCGGCCTCAACCGGCCGTCCGTGAAGGCCTGGCTCTCCGAGCCGTAGGTCGCCGGGGCGTCGCGCGCGAGGTGCCCCTCGGCGCCCGCGAGGGTGCGCGCGGCGGGACCGCCGGCCCGATCCCGTTGACGCTCACTGCCCGGCAGCTCGGCTGCTCGGTGAACCTGTCGGGGCCCGCCGGCCCGATCCTCCGTCCTCGGCTACCCTGTCGGCTCCACGTCGTCCACCCGTCCAGCGCGAGGATCGTCCACCCGTGTCGAAGCGCTCCCGCACGTCGCGGCAGACCACCCCGACGTCCGCCACCCCGACGTCGGCCGCCCCGACGACCGCGGCCACCGTCGCGGCGAAGAGCGCGACCAAGGCCCCCGCCCCCGCTCCCGCGGGCCGGACCCGCCCCGCGCCTGCCACGACCGCACGCTCCCCCTTCGAGCGCTACCGGGGCGCCATCATCGGCGTGGCCGTCGTCGCGGTGCTCGCCGTCGGAGCGGCCTTCGTCTTCGCGGGCGCGGCGCAGCCGGCCTATGCGTGCAGCACGATCCTCGCCCCGGAACCCGAGGCCAGCCCCGCCCCCGACGCGACCCCGCGCCTCGGCCAGGTGACCCGCGACCTGGGGCGGGCCCACGTCGACACGGGCCAGCGTGTCACCTACGAGTTCTGCCCGCCGACCTCGGGGTCGCACTACAACGACCCGCGCAACGGCCCGATCGCCACGCGCGTCTACGGCGCCGACGACACGACGGTCCCGCAGGGCTGGATCCACAACCTCGAGCACGGCCAGATGGCGGTCCTGTACCGCTGCCCGGAGGGCTGCAACGAGGCCTCGCAGGCTTCCCTTCGCGCGCTCCAGGAGCAGCTGCCTGCCAGCCCGCTATGCGGGTTCCCGGCGACGTCGTCGGTGGTCGTCACCCGCTTCGACAACCTCCCGACGCCCTACGCGGCGATCGTCTGGGGGCGGGTCTACTTCCTCGACTCCCTCGATGCGTCGGCCATCACGACCTTCCGGCAGCAGAGCGCCGACCGGGGTCCCGAGCCGCAGTGCCAGAACGCGCTGCCGGGTGCGAGCCCGTCGGTGGCGCCCTCGGCAGCACCCTCTGTGGCGCCCTCGGCGACGCCGGCGCCGTAGCCGCTGCGAGCAACGCCTCCGTGCGCCTGATCGCCCACCTCGACGACCTCGGCCTCCCGGCCAGCGCGATCCTGCTGGACGACCGCGTCCTGACCCTGGAGCTGCTGGCCGAGCACGCGGGCCTCCGGGAGGAGCTCGCCTACCTCGACCCGCGCGGCCTGCTCGGCGAGGACGCCGACCTCGCGGAGACCCGCGCGTCGCTGGGCCGGGCGATGCGAGCCGGCCTGGAGGGTGTTCCGGTCGCCTCGCTGCGCCCGGCGCCGCCGCTCGAGCCCGGCAAGATCGTCTGCGTCGGCCACAACTACGCGGGCCACGTCATGGAGCAGGGCCTTCCCCTGCCGACGCGCCCGATGCTCTTCGCCAAGTTCGCCAACGCCATCGTCGGCGACGGCGACCCGGTGATCCGGCCCGCCACGACCCACGCCCTCGACCTCGAGGCCGAGCTGGCGGTCGTGATCGGCCGGCGCGCGCGTCGCGTGGCGCCCGCCGACGCCCTGGCGCACGTCGCCGGCTACATGGCGGCCAACGACATCTCGGCGCGTGACCTCCAGGGCAGCCGGCCCGCCCTGCGGGAGGGCGAGCGCGGCGACGGCCAGTGGCTGCGGGCCAAGGGCTCCGACACCTTCCTGCCGCTCGGGCCTTGCCTCGTCACCGCCGATGAGCTCGGCGACCCTGGCGACCTCGCCGTGCGCGGCTACCACACGCCGGCCGACGGGCCCACCGCCGGCCGGGAGGTCCGCGTCCAGGACGGGCGCACGTCGGACATGGTCTTCCGGGTCGCGGATCTGATCGCGTTCATCTCCGCCAGCATCACCCTGGAGCCAGGCGACCTCGTCGTCACCGGGACCCCATCGGGGGTCGGCGTCTTCCGCGAGCCGCCGGTGTTCCTGGTCCCGGGAGACGTCGTGCGCGTGGACGTCGAGGGGATCGGCAGCGTCAGCAACCCCATCGTCGATGCCGACGGCAGCGCTCCGGCGGGGTCGCCCGCGGCCGGGCTGCTGGCGGCGCGGGCGGCCCGGGTCGCGCGCAGCGGCTGAGCAGCGGATCCCCGGGGCGCGAGCGGCGCCCCCTTGCGCCTCGTGCCGGGACGTGATCCCGGGATCCCCGGGGCGCGAGCGGCGCGGGTCGCGAGGGCGCAGAATTGCATCGGCCGGCGGCGCGACCCTGGCCACGCCGGCCACGGCCACGCCGGAAGACGAGATGAGCAGGGAGACGGCACATGCTCGCCCTGGTGAAGACCGCGCCCGGACCCGGGCTGGCCCTGCGCGAGGTCCCCGAGCCGGAGATCGGCATCAACGACGTCCTCGTCAGGGTCCTGCGGACGGGGATCTGCGGCACGGACCTGCACATCGAAGCGTGGGACGCGTGGGCCGCGAAGACGATCGCCCCCCCGCTGGTGGTCGGGCACGAGTTCGTCGGCGAGATCGTCGCCGTCGGCTCGAACGTCGGGGACTTCGCCCCGGGCGACCTCGTCTCCGGCGAGGGCCACGTGGTCTGCGGCCGATGCCGCCACTGCCTGGCCGGACGCCGTCACCTGTGCGCGAAGACGATCGGCCTGGGCGTCGGGCGCGACGGGGCGTTCGCCGAGTTCGTGACGCTCCCGATGACGAACATCTGGCACCACTGGGCGGGGATCGACCCGGAGGTTGCCGCGATCTTCGACCCGTTCGGCAACGCGGTCCACACCGCGTTCGCGTTCCCCGTCCTCGGCGAGGACGTCCTCGTCTCGGGCGCCGGCCCGATCGGGCTGATGGCGACCGCCGTCGTGCGCCACGCCGGCGCCCGCTTCGTGGTCGTCTCGGAGCCGAACCCGGTGCGCCGCGAGATCGCGATGCGGATGGGAGCCACGCTGGCCGTCGACCCGCGTGAGCGCGATCTCCGGGAGGTCGGGCGAGAGCTCGGGCTCGTCGAAGGCTACGACGTCGCGCTGGAGATGTCGGGCAACGCCGCCGCGCTGCGTGCCGCGATCGGGGCGATGGCCCATGGCGGCGGCATCGCGATCCTCGGCATCCCCACCGCGGAGATCTCGCTCGACGTGAACGAGATCGTCTTCAAGATGCTGACCCTGCGCGGCATCTACGGCCGGGAGATGTACGAGACCTGGTACAAGATGACGGTGATGGTCCAGTCGGGCCTGGACATCCGGCCAGCCATCACCCACCGCTTCTCGTTCCGCGATCACGAGGCCGCCTTCGCCGCCGCGCGCTCCGGCGACGCCGGCAAGGTGATCATGGACTGGACCGCGTGACCCGCGCCGCGCGGGGCGGCCGCGCCACCTGCACGGTCCACAGCACGCCGAGGAGGCCGAGGCCATGTCGATAGGCGCCAACCCCCTGGCCCACCTCTCGGCCGAGCTGGACGAGCTGAAGGCGGCCCACCTCTACCGGCCCCTCCGCGTGATGAGCTCGGCGAACGGGACGCGGGTCACCGTGGACGGCCGCGACGTGATCTCGCTGGCGTCGAACAACTACCTCGGGCTCAACACCCACCCGCGGCTCGTCGAGGCCGCGGCGGACGCCGCGCGCCGCTTCGGCGCCGGCTCCGGGGCCGTCCGGACGATCTCGGGGACGATGAGCCTCCACGAGGAGCTCGAGGCCGCGCTCGCGGAGTTCAAGCACGTGGAGGCGGTCCTCACGTTCCAGTCCGGTTTCACGTGCAACACCGGGGTCATCCCGGTCGTGGCCGGCGAGCCGGACCTGATCGTCTCGGACCAGCTCAACCACGCCTCGATCATCGACGGGATGCGCCTGGCGAAGGCGCCCCGCGTGATCTACCGGCACAAGGACGTGGCCCACCTTCGCGAGCTCCTCGCGGCGGCCAGGCGCGACGGGCGCGCGGACGGCCAGCCCTTCCGGGCGATCCTCGTGGTCACGGACGGCGTCTTCAGCATGGACGGCGACATCGCGCCCCTGCCCGGGATCGTGGAAGCGGCTGAGGCGTTCGACGCGGCCGTCCTCGTCGACGACGCCCATGCCTCGGGCGTGCTCGGCCGGAACGGCCGGGGCAGCGTGGACCACTTCGACCTCCACGGGCGCGTCGCGATCCAGGTCGGCACCCTGAGCAAGGCCATGGGCGTGCTCGGTGGGTATGTCGCGGGGCCGCTGGCACTGCGCGAGCTGCTCATCCAGCGCGGCCGGCCGTTCCTCTTCTCGACCTCCCATCCTCCCGCCGTGGCGGCCGCCTGCCTCGCCGCGGTCCGGGTCCTCGAGGAGGAGCCGGAGCTCATCGAGCGCCTCTGGGCCAACACCCGGCGCTTCAAGGAGGGCCTCCGCGGCCTGGGCTACGACACCGGCGTCTCCGAGACGCCGATCACCCCGGTCCTCGTCGGCGACTCCGGGCAGGCGATCCGCTTCGCCGACCGGCTCCTCGAGGAGGGGGTCTGGGCGACCTCGGTCGTCTTCCCGACCGTCGCCCTCGACGGCGCCCGACTGCGGACGATCGTCACGGCCGCGCACACCGACGAGGAGCTCGACCGCTGCCTCGACGCCTTCGCGCGCGTCGGGCGCGAGCTCGGGCTGGTCGCGGGGTGACGGGGGGCCACGGCGAGCTGCCGGCGGGCCCGGGTTCCGATCCCGACCGCGGCGTCCGCGATCCCGCCGAGCCGGGGCGGGCGGCCGACCGCGCCTCGCCGCCGCCCGGACCGGCGAACGACCGCGACCTCCCGCTTGACGCTCACCTCCACACCGACCTTTCGCCCGACAGCGACGTCCCCATCGACGCCTACTGCGCCCTCGCGGTGGAGCGCGGGATCCCTGAGCTGGCGATCACCGACCACCTGGACTTCGACCCCCGGGCGCCGGCCTTCGCCTTCGCCGACTTCGGCCGCCGCGAGCGGACGGTGCGCGAGGCAGCCGCACGCTGGGCCGACCGGGGCCTGGCGCTGCGGTTCGGGATCGAGATCAGCTACGAGTCGCACCGCGAGGCCGAGATCCGCGAGCACCTGGAGCGCCACCCGTACGACTTCGTCATCGGGTCGGTGCACGTCATGCGCCACTCCCCGTACACCGGGGCACGTGTCGCCGGCTGGGTCGCCGGAAAGCCCTTCGAGGAGATCGTGGCGCCGTATTTCGCCGAGGTCCTGGCGGCGGCCCGGAGCGAGCTGTTCGACACGCTGGGCCACCTTGACTACGTCAAGAAGTACCTCGCCACGCACGTCCCGCCCGCCGCGTTCGCCGCCGCGCCGGAGGTCTACGAGCCGGTGCTGCGGGCGCTCGTCGACACGGGCACCGCCCTAGAGGTCAACGCCTCGGGGCTGCGGCAGGCCCCCCGCGAGTCGTACCCCGCGGCGTGGGTCGTGGCGCGCTTCCGCGAGCTCGGGGGCCAGCTGGTGACGGCGGGATCGGACGCGCATCGGGCCCATTCGTTCGCCTACGGCCTCGCCCACGTCTACGCGGCTGCCGCGGCGGCCGGATTCGACGAGCTCGCGATACGGCGCGTCCCCGGGACCCGCGGGCCGCGAGACCGGGTCGCCATCCCGGGGCGCCTGCTGGCCGCGGCACCGTCGACGTCGCCCTGACGCGGGGGTCGCGCCGCATCGAGGAGATCCTGGGGAGACCCGCGCCCACGCCGCGCCGCCGGCGTCTGAGCCACCGCCTTCCTTCGCACGGCGGGCCGTGACCCTGACCGCGAGGGTCGCGCAAAGGCGAGGTGCAAGGCGGTCAGGCACGCCCGCGTCCCGCGCGGATGGGGGGAGCGGGCGTACCCCCTGTTGCCCGCGCGGGCTCCCGACCCGCTACGCTCCGCGACCATGGAGCTCCTCATCGTCGGGTCGGGCGCGGCGTACCCCGATCGGCCCGGCACCGCCTCCAGCACGTACGTCATGGCGCACGCGCGCCACCGGCTCTGCCTCGACCTCGGGCAGGGCGGGTTCGCCGGCCTCGCCGGTCGCGTCGAGCCGAGCACGCTCGACGCGGTTGTGATCAGCCACGTCCACCCGGACCACTTCGTCGACCTGGTGGCGCTCCGCCACTACCTGCGCTACGAGTTCACGCCTGCCCGCCGACTGCGGGTCCTGGGGCCAGCCGGGCTGGAGGCGCGGCTCGATGCTCTGCTCGACCAGCCCGGGTTCGCCGCCGAGGCGCTCGACATCGAGGGACGCGAGGTCGGCAGGACGACGATCGGGCCGTTCCTCCTCGAGTCGGCGCTCGTGACGCACACGGACGAGAGTTACGCGGTACGCGTGTCCCCCGTGGACGAGCCCGCCGCGCCCGGCCTCGTCTACTCCGGCGACTGCGGCCGCGCGGACGACCTCGCGCCGCTCGTCCGCCGCGGTGACCTGCTCCTGACCGAGGTCGCCTTCGGCGCCGGCCCGGTCCCCGTCGGCGACCTGCACCTGGACGGTCCGGCGGTGGGCGCGCTCGCCGCGGCGACGTGCCCGGGCCGCGTCCTCCTGACGCACCTCCAGATGCGCCGGGATCCGGCCGCCACGATCGCCTCCGTGCGGGCGCTGTGGGACGGACCGGTGTCCCTTGTCGTCGACGGGGAGACCTGGACGATCTGACCGGCCCGCCCCCTGATCCCGTTTCCCGGATCGCGATTCCTCCGCCCCTCTGGCTGGGCGGCGGACGGCGGGTAGCCGGCAGGCGTGCCAGGAATCCGAGCGCCGGGCCCGGAGACCGGACCCGGCGCTCGGCGCGACTCGGGGACTGCACGGGCCCTAGCGGCGGCGCGACCGCACCGGCGTCGCCGGCGTGAAGAGGAGGGTCATGGCGAGGAGTCCGGCGAGGGCGAGGAGGACGATCCGCCAGCTGCCGTCCCCGGGCGTGCCCGTGACCGGGAGCGTGGCGGTCGGCGGCGGCGTGACCCGCGGGGTCGCGGTCGCTGCCTCGGTGCCGCCGCTCTCGTTGACGAACGTGCAGGTGACCGTTTCGCCGGCGTTGACGACGATGTCAGTGATCGCGCCCGTCTCGAGGTCCGGCGTGCCACGGGAGGCGCCCACGGCCGGCGGCGGAAGCGTGTCGGCCGTGACGGCGCACGAGCCGCCGGTCATCGTCCAGTCGGCCGACGTACCGACCGGCGCGCCGTCCTCGGTGATGTCGACCGAGACCGAGCCCTCGACGGTGGCGAGGTCGAGCGTGACCTTGCCGTCGGCGCCGGTCACGACCTGGTCGCCGGAGACGTCGAACGTCCAGCCCGCGCCGGGCACGAGGACCTGGCCTTCACCAGGGTCGATGTCGTAGACCTTCTCGATCACGAGGCGAGCGGCCGTCGGGGTCGGGGTCGGCGTCGGGGTCGGCGTCGGCGTCGGGGTCGGCGTCGGGGTCGGCGTCGGGCGTCGGGGTCGGCGTCGGCGTCGGGGTCGGCGTGGGCGTCGGGGTCGGCGTCGGCGTCGGGGTCGGGGTCGGCGTCGGGGTCGGCGTCGGGGTCGGGGTCGGCGTCGGGGTCGGGGTCGGCGTCGGGGTCGGGGTCGGCGTCGGGGTCGGCGTCGGCGTCGGCGTCGGCGTCGGGGTCGGCGTCGGGGTCGGCGTCGGGGTCGGGGTCGGGGTCGGGGTCGGCGTCGGGGTCGGCGTCGGGGTCGGGGTCGGGGTCGGGGTCGGGGTCGGGGTCGGCGTCGGGGTCGGGGTCGGGGTCGGCGTCGGCGTCGGCGTCGGGGTCGGGGTGACGCATGCGGGAAGGCTCAGGTTGTACGTCCGGCTCCACCCATTGGCGCCGCTCGGATCATCCCAGGCGTGGATCTCGACCCGCGCGATATGGGCGACGTTGTTGGGCGTCACGGCCCAAGTTCGACTGAAGCTGGCTCCGAACGAGAAGGGCGACCCGTCGACCGCCACCCCGTCGATCGACACGGCGACGGAGTTCTGGTGAGTGCTGTTGTACGCGGTGAGTTGAACCTTGAGTCCAGTCTCGCAGGTCAGCGTCACGCTCGGTGTGTGGCCCAGGGCGACCCCCGGTGTGCCGAAGAAAGCGGTGAGCGTCAATGCCGCGACGGCGAGCCAGCCGAGGCGGCGGAAGGTTGAGGCGCGCCGTCGCGCCGTGGGCGGAGATGCGTTCATGGATCTGGTCCCCGAGCGTGCGGCTGGGAAGTGCCGCGGATGATTCATGGTCGGTCGTTCCCCGCCGTGGCGGCCTGTGTGCCACGGTCCGATCGACGCCCTGATCATGATCGACGCGCTGGTACTCGTCCAGTACTCCCGGCGGATCGTCGACCCCCGCCGACCCCCGCCAACCGCACACGACCGCCCGCGGGGGTCCCGAAGCCGGTGCGCGTGGTCACCGACGAGGGTGGTACCAGCCCGTACCGACGGGTCGGACAGGCCCGGTACCAAGGGGTCGGGTCCGGCTCTGCGGGGCCGGCGCGGGCGTCGCCGCGACCGCATGCTGCAGGGCGATGGACATGACGGAGAGCGCCGTCCACGTCAAGACGGCACGCCGATGAGACTGCGCTCCGCGGCGCAGCCTCAGACCCCGATAGACACGGGAGCGGGCCGGGTGGCGGGTCGCCCTCTCGTGCTCCGCTACGATGGCGTCGTGAATGACCCTCTACCCAGCCCTGCCCCACCCCGTGCCCGTGTCCGCGACGCCGTCGCCGGGGCCTGGACGCGCGCAGTGGCCTCCGGCGCGCTGCCGTCCGCGCCCGACGGCGTCGAGCTTCCGGGCGTCGACGTGGAGCGACCGGCCAAGCCCGAGCACGGCGACCTCGCCACGAGCCTCGCCATGAAGCTCGCCCGCCCGTACCGGATGCCGCCCCTGCGGATCGCGCAGGCGCTCGCCGACGAGCTCACGGCCGAGGCCGGGGCGCCCGGCTCGCCGGTCGCGAGCGCGACCGTGGCCCCGCCCGGGTTCCTCAACCTGCGCCTAGCCGATGCCGCGCTCGAGGAGATCGTCGCGGGAGTGCTCGCGGCGCCCGGCGCGTGGGGGCGCGTGCGGGCGGAGACCCCGCGGCGCATCAACGTGGAGTTCGTGTCGGCCAATCCGACCGGCCCCCTCCACATCGGTAACGCGCGGGGCGCCTTCGTCGGCGACCTGCTGTGCCGGGTCCTGGAGGCCGCGGGCCACGAGGTCACGCGCGAGTACTACTTCAACGACTCCGGGGCGCAGGTCCGCAACCTGGGCGGGTCCGTTCTCGCCATCCGGCGCGGCGAGGAGGTCCCCGAGGACGGCTACCGCGGGGCGTACGTCCACGACCTGGCCCGGGAGATCCCAGCCGAAGTGGTGGCGGCGGCGGCGGCGGCGGGCGGCGACACCGCCGAGGCCGCCGGCCACACCGCGAGCGCGGGCGCGGACGGCGATGCCAACGAGGCCGCAGGTCGTGACGCCGCCTGGATCGTCGGGAAGTGGGCCTCCGAGCAGGTCCGCGCCGGGATCGAGGCCTCGCTCGCCACCCTCGGCGTCCGTTTCGACGTCTGGAAGAGCGAGGGCTCGCTCTACCGCGAGGGCTGGGTGGAGCGCGCGGTCGAGCGCTTGCGCGCCTCGGGCCACCTCTACGAGCAGGACGGCGCGCTCTGGTTCCGTTCGACCGACTACGGCGACGACAAGGACCGGGTCGTCCGCAAGTCGAACGGCGACTACACCTACTTCGGCTCGGACATCGGCTACGTCGTCGAGAAGTTCAGCCGGGGCTTCGACCACCTGGTCTACATCTGGGGCGCCGACCACCACGGGACGGTGGCGCGGCTGCGGAACGCCGCGGAGGCGATGGGCTTCGACCGCGAGGCGGTCCAGATGCTGCTCCTGGCCTGGGTCCGCTTCGTCCGCGACGGGGTCGAGGTCTCGATGTCGAAGCGGGCCGGCGAGTTCATCACGCTCGACGAGCTGCTGGCGGAGATCGGGGTCGACGCGGCGCGCTGGTTCTTCGCCGCCCGCGGCTACACCTCGGGCATCGACTTCGACATCGAGCTCGCCAAGAAGCAGTCGAACGAGAACCCGGTCTACTACGTGCAGTACGCCCACGCGCGGATCGCCTCGATCATCCGCAAGGCGGCCGAGGCCGCGCTCGAACCGGCGGCCGGCGTGGCGCCGGGCTCGCTGGGCGGCGCAGACACCCCCGAGGGCGCGCTGGCCCGCGCGCTGGCCCGCTACCCGGAGGTGGTCGAGGACGCGGCCGCGGCCGAAGAGACGCAGGGCGTCACGACCTTCGCGACGGAGCTCGCGACGCAGTTCCACGCCTTCTACCGCGACGCGCGGGTGGTGGACACCGATCAGCCCGAGCGCTCGCGCTCGCGCCTGGCGCTCGTCCGCGCGACGCAGCTCACGCTGGCGGCGGCGCTCGCGCTGCTGGGGATCTCGGCGC
Source organism: uncultured Chloroflexia bacterium (assembly GCA_963831745.1). Lineage (GTDB taxonomy): Bacteria > Chloroflexota > Limnocylindria > Limnocylindrales > CSP1-4 > CTSoil-043. The sequence continues at coordinate 222,243 of CAWHRD010000001.1, forward strand.
CCGAGGCGATGTAGGCCGAGCGACGGGCGGCCGTGGGGCCGCGCAGGCGCGGGCCGGCGGTTGGGCCGGGCGGCCGGCGGTCGGGCCGGGCGTCCGGCGATCGGGCCGGGCGCCGCGGAGGCGCGGCCGGCGGTGTCGGTCTCGCCCGCGACATCGATCCCCTCAGATGTCGGCGTCGCGCACCGTATGGCCCCTTTCGGCGGCCGTCGCGACCCGCGATCCTGTCATGGGCTGAGCTGGAGACACAGGTGACAGGATTCTCGGTCGGATCCGGGCCGCCCCGGCGTCCTCCGGCTCCCGCGGGCCTCGCCGACCGCCGGTACGGTACGCGAGGCCCGCATTCGATAGGAACGCGCGGCCGCGCGTTCCATCTCGGCCGCGGGCCCGGCGGTCAGGGCAGCGAGCCGATCGCGGTCCGCAGCGCCGCCAAGGTGGCCTGGTCGCTCGCCGCCAGCACTTCGACGTGGTCGGCGAACCGATCGGCGCCCGTCTGCGACACCCGCGCTTCCGCCGCGCCCGGGAGCTTCGCAGCCGCGGTCCTTGCCGCCGCCACGAACTCGTCCGCGTCCGCCGGCGTGTCCCAGGCCGTTTCCAGCACCAGCGCGTACGCCCCGTTCGGGCCGCGCAGGTAGGCGAGGCGGTCGCCGCCCCAGCCGGCGGCCGCTGCCTGCGCGTCGAGCGCCTTCACCCCGTTCTCGCGGAGCCAGACCGAGAGCTGGAACTCGCCGAGCGTGTTCTCCGGCGTGCCCGACCAGCCGGCGCCCATCGCCTTCGCCAGCGCCGCGCCGTCGAGCGGCACGACGACCGGCTTCTCGTGGGCTTCGTACTTCGCAGGATGCAGGATCTGCTCCGTCGAGTCGGGGAGGGCGCCGTAGGCCCGGTCGACGGCGTCCCAGCCGCCCTTCGCCCAGATGCCGTTCACGAAGATGAGTCCCTGCTGGTACGGGAAGAGGAGCCTCTCGCGGAGGATCGCCGGCATCCGCTCCAGCTGCGCCTGGGCCTCGGGGTCGACCTTCAGCAGCTCCTGGATCTCCGACGCCGACAGGTGCCCCACCAGCCAGCGGGTCATCAGGAGCGTCGCGTCGCCCTCCACGAGGGCCAGCCGGCCCAGCGAGCGATCGCCCTGCCCGATGGCGTCGACGTCGATCCCTTCGAGGCCGAAGCTCTGGTCCTGGAGCGCATGCGTGAACTCGTGGGCGAACGTGGTCTTCTCGGTGCCTCCGATCGTCCCCGAGCGCGAGACGACGACCATCTCCTTCGTCTTGGGATCGTAGAAGCCGGCGACCTGGGAGCCGAGCAGATCGACGTAGAGCTGGCCGAGGTCGGCGTCGGCGGGCAATAGCCCGAGCGCCTTCATCGTCCCCTCGGCGACTGCGATCTCGCCGGGCGGGTGGTCCGCGCGGAACTGCTCCTCGATCCGCGCCTTCACCTCGGCCTCCGTGAGGATCGCCGGCTCGAGGCGCTGCTTCGCCGGCAGGCCGCGCTCGGCGACGACCTGGTCCTCGATCTCGCGGTAGATCGCGGCCGCCTCGCCGGAGGGCGCGGGCGTGGCCGTGCTGCCCGGCGTGGCGGCGGGGCCGGGCGTTGCCGAGGTGCCGGGCGTGGGCCCCGGTGTCGTGCCGGCGGTGGCACCCGGCGTGGCCGAGGGCCCGGAGCCGCCGCAGGCGGCGGCGAGGAGGGCGACGGCGGCGGCCAGGATCGCGAGGGAGCGAGGGGCGCGGTGGGGCCGGTGGGCCGGCCGCGTGGTGGGGATCGAGCTCATGGGCGAATTCTGGCACGGGGCACCCGAGTGGCGGTTTCTTAACCTCCCCCGGCGTTGTGCCTGAACCTGCGAGATCTAGGCTTCGCCATGGACCTGCGGGACCGAGTCGATCCCTCCGACTCCCACAGATCCGCCCTCCCTCCCTCGACCGGAGGCGCCGATGGGCAGGCGCCTCCGGTCTCTTCTTGTGGGGGACTTGTGCGGGCGGGGCTCCCAGCGCCTCGCGGGGAGCCGTGCTGATCGGTCGTGCGATCGCGATGGCCACGACCACGCTCGAACCGCGGCGCACCCGCGCGCCAGGTGCCGGCCGGCCACGCTCGGACGTCTCCATCCCGCGCGCAGGACCGATCAGCGCCCCGACGAGGGCCGGGCGGCGCCCTCCGCGCGCAGGACCGACCAGCGCGCCAACGAGGCGCTCCTCGCGCCGACGAGGGCGATCACCGCGCCGACGAGACCCGATCAACGCTTCGACCAGGTCGTCCTCGCCACGGCCCCCGCGGCGGACGCCGGGGCGGATCCCGCGGCGGGCCTTGCCCGCGCTCGCCTCGACCGGCTCGACACTGCGTGCAGGCCGCGCGAAGCCGCGCGTGGCAGAATCCCGGGCATGGAACTGACGTGGTATGGGCGCACCTGCGTCCGGCTCAAGGGGCGGGATGCCGTCGTGGTCGCGGACCCGTACCAGGCGGTCGTGGGGCCGACGGGGCGCGGCATCACCGGCGACATCGTGACCTTCAGCCACCCGGACGACACGCCGCTGCCCAAGCCGAAGGGCCGCCTCTCGCGAAACGGTACGACCCACCTCCCGGCGAACCTCGAGGACGCGTTCGTCCTCGATGGACCAGGCGAGTACGAGGTCAGGCACGTGCTCGTGACCGGCGTGCGAACGTTCCGCGACGAGAAGCGCGGCGCCGAGCGCGGCCACAACGTCGCCTTCGTCGTCGAGCTCGATGGCGTTCACGTCGCCCATCTTGGCGACATCGGCCACACCCTCACCGAGGAGAAGGTGGGCGAGATCGGCCCGGTCGACGTCGCGTGCGTGCCGATCGGCGGCCAGCTCTCACCGACGAAGGCGGCCGAGCTCGTCGCCCAGCTCGACCCGAAGATCGTGGTGCCGATGCCGGTCTGCGACAGCGACGAGGCCTGCGAACCGATCCTCGCGAAGTTCCTGCACGAGATGGGAGCCATCGCCGGCGAGCCGCAGGCGCGGCTCTCGATCACTCCGAGCGGACTGCCCGAGGAGACGACGACGGTCCTCCTGGAGTCGCGCGGAAAAGTCTAGCCGGCGCTCCTCCGCGGCCGACCCGGCCTGCCCGACGGCCGACCGGCGCGCCCCCGCGGACCACCGGCGCTCCTCCGCGGCCGACAGGGCCCACCCGGCCGCCGACCGGCCTACCCGGCGCCGACGACGCGCCCTCCGGCAACGACGGCACGCACGAGGTCCGCCCCGGCCCAGTACGGGACCTGGGCATGCGTGGCGACGTCCCAGACCACGAGATCGGCGCGCAGGCCCGGAACCAGCGCGCCGCGGTCTGCGAGGCCGAGCGCGGCGGCGGCGTTGGCCGTGGTCGCGACGAGCGCCTCGGAGGGGTCGAGCCGCAGCGTGAGGACGGCGGCCGTCATGACCAGGGGCAGGCTCGTGACCGGTGACGTGCCGGGGTTGAAGTCCGTGGCAAGGGCGACCGGGACACCCGCGTCGACCAGCTCGCGCGCCGGCTCGCGCGCGGCCAGGCCCAGGAACCACGGGACCGTCGGCAGGAGGACGGCGACGACCGGGCGTGGGCGCTCGGCCGCGGCTGCCAGCGCCGCGATCCCCGCCGGCGACGGCGCTCCGAGGTGGTCGGCCGAGAGCGCGCCCACCTCGGCCGCGAGCTCGGCCCCGCCCGACGGGGCCAGCTCGTCCGCGTGAAGGCGGACGCCGAGCCCGAGCGCGCGGGCCGCAAGCAGGATCCGACGCGCCTGGTCGGCGGTGAAGACGCCCGTCTCGCAGAAGACGTCGCACGAGCGCGCGATCCCCTGGGCGGCCACCGCCGGGAGCTGCTCGGCGATGACGGCGGCGACGTACGCCTCCGTCGCAGCCGCCGGGTCGCCCGCGTGCGCCGCGCGGACCTCCGGCGGAACGGCATGCGCGCCGAGGAAGGTCGGCACGACGTCGACCGGGCCCTCCTCCGCGAGCCGCGCGGCAGCGGCGAGCAGGCGCAGCTCCGTGGCGACGTCGAGGCCGTAGCCGGACTTCGCCTCGACGGTGGTGGTGCCCGTTCGCAGCATCTGCCCGAGCCAGCGCCGGCCGTGGGCCAGCAGGTCGTCGGTTGACGCATCGCGCGTCGCCCGGACCGTCGCGAGGATCCCGCCGCCGCCGGCAAGGATCTCCAGGTAGGTGGCGCCGCGCGCCCGCCTCGCCACCTCGTCCTCGCGGGACCCGGCGAAGAGGAGGTGCGTGTGCGCATCGACCAGGCCGGGCGTGACCGTCCCCCCGGCGGCGTCGAGCCGGTCGAACGCGCCGGGGTCGCGCCCCGCCCCGACCAGCGCCGCCGCGAGAGCATCTTCGGCCTCGGCGGCCGGGGCGACGGCGACGATCCGCCCCGCGAGGCAGGCGACGGCCGTTCCCGGAGCGGCGATCGCCGGGTCCGCCTGGGCCGGGCCGCGCCGAACGCCCCCGACGAGCGTCGCCACCTCGCTCGCACCGGTGACGAGGAGCCCGCGCGCGGGCCGATCCCCCGAGGCCCGCCTCCCGGCGCCCCGCTCGCCGGCGCCCCGCTCCTCGGCGCCCCGCTCCCCGTCGCCCCGCGACGCGGGCATCACGCGCCGGCCGCCTGCGCGAGCCGGAGCTCCAGCGCCATCAGGGGCGACGCGTCGCGCAGCTTGAGGAAGCGGGCCGCGGCCAGCACGCGCTCCTCGGGCGGCGCGTCGCGCGGGGCACCGGCGCGGTCCGCGACGGCCTGGAACGCCGCCAGCGGCGCCAGCCCGATCAGCTCGGATTCCGCGATCTCCACCCCGTCCTCGGCGGCTTCGGCGCGGACCATCTCCCAGGCCCTCCAGGGCGGCGTGAGACCGAAGTCGAGCAGATTCATCGACACCTGGGCGCACCCCAGCTCCTCGATGAAGAAGCCCTTGGCCTGGACGGCCGGCAGGCCGCCCGACGACTCGCGGATGCGATGGGCGATCCGCCGGGCCAGCTCCAGGTCGTCGGACGCGAGGTTGATGTTCCAGGCGATGAGGAAGGGCCGAGCGCCAACGCACGTGGCCCCGCCGCGCGGGTGCGTGCGGGCCGGTCCGAAGTCCGGCTCGCGACCGCGGGTCGCGATCTCCGTCCGCAGGCCCTCGTACTGTCCGCGGCGCACGTCGGCGAGCCTCACCCGGTCGGGCCGCGTCGCCGCGGCCGCGTAGAGGTAGACGGGGAGGTCGAACCGCGCGGCGATCCGCCGCCCGAAGTCGCGGGCGAAGCCGACGCAGTCGTCCAGGGTCGTGTCGCCGAGCGGCACGAAGGGGACGACGTCGACGGCCCCGATCCTCGGGTGCTCGCCGGACTGCCGCTCCATGTCGATCTCGCGGAGGGCCACGCCGACGAGCCGTTCCAGCGCCTCGGCGACGGCGGCGTCCTCGCCGGCCAGGGTGAAGACGCTCCGGTTGTGCGACGCGTCGCTGGTCCGGTCCAGCAGGTGGGCCCCCGGGACGGATCGGAGCGCCGCGGCGAGGCGATCGACCACCTCGAGGCGGCGGCCCTCGGACACGTTCGGGACGGACTCGACGAGCGCCATGGCGCTATCGTGGCACACCCATGAGCGACCCCGAGGCGCCCCGGCCGTCGAGGCGCCCCCGGCCGTCGACGTGACCGCAGTCGGCGGACGGCCGCCCGCTCACGCTCTCGGCCTGCTGCGCCATCCCGACTTCGCGCGGCTGTGGACCGCGGAGACGATCAGCCAGCTCGGCTCGCAGGTCAGCGGGCTCGCGATCCCCTTCGTGGCGATCGACATCCTGCAGGCGACGACCTTCCAGGTCGCGCTCCTCAACGTCGTCGACTTCCTGCCGTTCCTGCTCATCGGGCTGCCGGCGGGCGTCTGGGTCGACCGGCTGCGGCGCCGGCCGGTGATGATCGCGGGCGACCTCGGGCGCGCCGTGGCGCTGGCCTCGATCCCGGTCGCCCACCTGCTGGGCGTGCTGACGATCGTCCAGCTCTACCTGGTGGGCTTCGTCGTCGGCGTCCTCACCGTCTTCTTCGACGTCGCCTACCAGAGCTACCTGCCGTCGATCGTGGCCCGCGACCAGCTGCAGGAGGGGAACGCCAAGCTCGAGATCAGCCGGGCGGGCGCCCAGGTCGTCGGGCCCGGGCTTGCGGGCGTCCTGATCGGCCTGCTCCGGGCGCCGCTCGCGGTCGCCCTCGATGCCATCTCGTTCCTGGGATCGGCGCTCTTCCTGTTCCTGATCCGGCGGCCCGAGCCGCCGCCCGATGCTCACGCCGAGGAGGGCCGGCCGAGGGCCGGGATGCGCCGCGAGATGGCGGAGGGGATGCGCTACGTGCTGGGTCACGCCTACCTCAAGAACATCGCCGCCTGCACGGCGACGGCCAACCTCTTCGGGAACGTCGCCACGGCCGTGCTGCTCGTCTACGTCGTCCGCGAGCTCGGCATGACGGCCCAGGGAGTCGGGATCGCGTTCTCGATCGGCGCGACCGGCGCGCTCCTGGGGGCGCTCCTCGCCAACCGGGTCTCGGCGCGCCTCGGCGTGGGCCGGACGATCATCGGGTTCGCCGCGATCTCCGGGCCGGCCCTCCTGCCGCTCGCCTTCGCGCCGACCGGAACGCCGGCGGCGGTCCTCGTGGCCCTGGTTGCCCTGTTCGGCTTCGTCGGCGGGTTGTCGTCGGTCGTGTACAACGTGGCGCAGGTAAGCCTGCGCCAGGCGGTCACCCCGACCCGGATGCAGGGCCGGATGAACGCCACGATGCGCTGGTTCGTGTGGGGCACGATCCCGATCGGGGGGCTGCTCGGCGGTGTGCTCGGGTCCGTGATCGGCGTCCGCGAGACGCTCGTGATCGGGGCGCTCGGGGAGATGGCGGCGGTCCTGCCGGTGCTGTTCAGCCCGGTGCGGCACATCCGCGCGATGCCCGCGCCGGTCGAGATCGTCGAGCCGGCGGCGAGCGTCGAGCCGGCGGGCGACATCGCTGCTTCCGGCGAGGTCGCAGGCGTCGAGGGGCCGCCCCCGGGCGGACCGGCCGCGAGCTGACCCCGGGCGGACCGGCCGACCCGCATACGTCGTTCGTCCATGCCGGAGGACGACGAGCGCCGGTGGGATGCCGGTGGGGTCCGAGCGATCCTCGGCCCATGGACGCCACGCCCCCGACCTGGACGCATCCGGAGCTCGCTCGCGAGCCCGTCGCCTGGCTCGGGACGAGCGGTCGCGACGGCCAGGCTGCGCTCGTGCCGACGTGGTTCGCCGGGGACGGCGAGGCGTTCCTCGTCGCGTCCAAGCCGGGTGCCCGCAAGGTCCGCAACGCCGCCGCCAACCCCCGCGTGATGCTCGGGATCGCGAGGCTCGGGGTCGACATGGAAGCCCAGCTCGTCGAGGGCTGCGCGGAGGTCCTTCCCGTGGCGTCCGCGACGGCCTTCCGCGGTGTCGACCTGGCGAAGTACGAGGACCTCCTTGCCGCCGACGGCCTCACCTGGGACGCGTTCTTCGCCCGCTACTCCGCCGTGATCCGGATCGTCCCGATCCGCTTCCTGCCGTGGCAGGGTCCCGCGCTGGCGCGGGCCGACGCGGCGACGGGGCGTCGGGGCGGCATCGGTGCCCGCGTCCGCGACCTCACCCGGCGGCTGGTCCCCCGACCCGCCTTCGGGGCGTCGGCCGCCTTCGGGGCGTCGGCCGCCTGACGGTGTCGGCCGCCTGACGGTGTCGGCCGCCTGACCGGGAGGGGGCAGGGCCGCGGTCAGGCGCCGACGTAGGCCGCGAGGTGCTCGCCGGTGAGGGTGGAGCGGGCGGCGACGAGGTCGCCGGGCGCGCCCTCGAAGACGATCCGGCCGCCGTCGTGGCCGGCGCCCGGGCCGAGGTCGATGATCCGGTCGGCGTGCGCCATGACCGCCTGGTGGTGCTCGATGACGATGACCGACTTGCCGGAATCGACGAGCCGGTCGAGCAGGCCGAGCAGCTGCTCGACGTCGGCGAGGTGGAGGCCGATGGTCGGCTCGTCGAGGACGTAGACGCCGCCCTTCTCGGCCAGGTGGGTGGCCAGCCTGAGCCGCTGGCGCTCGCCGCCGGACAGCGTCGTGAGCGGCTGGCCCAGGCTGAGATAGCCGAGCCCGACGTCGGCGAGCCGGCGGAGAATTGCGTGCGCGGCCGGCGTGCGCGCCTCGCCGGTGCCGAAGAACTCCTCGGCATCGGTCACCGACATCGCGAGCACCTCGCTGATGTCGCGGCCGCCGAGGCGGTGTTCCAGCACCGACGGCTCGTACCGCTTCCCCTCGCACACCTCGCAGATGGTGGCGACGCCGGCCATCATCGCCAGGTCGGTGTAGATGACGCCGACGCCGTTGCAGGTGGGGCAGGCGCCCTCGGAGTTGGCGCTGAACAGCGCCGCCTTCACGCCGTTGGCCTTCGCGAACGCCGTGCGGATCGGGTCGAGCAGGCCGGTGTACGTCGCCGGGTTGCTCCGCCGCGAGCCCTTGATCGCTGCCTGGTCCATCGACACCACGCCGTCCCGGCCCGACACCGAGCCGTGGATGAGCGAGCTCTTGCCCGACCCGGCCACGCCGGTCACCACGACCAGCACGCCGAGCGGGATGTCGACGTCGACGTCCTGCAGGTTGTGGGCGCTTGCACCGCGCACCTCCAGCACGCCCGACGGCGTCCGGACCCGCGGCTTCAGGGAGGCCCGATCGTCGAGGTGGCGCCCGGTCAGCGTCCCGCTGGCCCGCAGCCCGTCGACGGTGCCTTCGAAGCACACAGTGCCGCCCGCCGTGCCGGCGCCGGGGCCAAGATCGACGACATGGTCGGCGATCGCGATCGTCTCCGGCTCGTGCTCCACGACGAGCACCGTGTTGCCCTTGTCCCGCAGCCGCAGCAGCAGGTCGTTCATCCGCTGGACGTCGTGGGGGTGCAGGCCGATGGTGGGCTCGTCGAAGACGTAGGTGACGTCGGTGAGCGACGAGCCCAGGTGGCGGATCATCTTGGTGCGCTGCGCCTCGCCGCCCGACAGGGTGCCCGACGAACGGTCGAGCGAGAGGTAGCCCAGCCCGATCTCGACGAAAGAGTCGAGCGTCTCCTGCAGCCTGGCGACGAGCGGCGCCACCGACGGGTCGTCGAGTCCGCGCACCCATTCGGCCAGGTCGCTGATCTGCATCGCGCAGGCGTCGGCGATGTTGACGCCGCCGATCCGCGACGACCGCGCTCCCTCGTTGAGCCGGGTGCCGCCGCACTCGGGACAGGCGGCGAAGGTGACCGCCCGCTCGACGAAGGCGCGGACGTGCGGCTGCAGGGTGTCGACGTCCTTGGACAGGAACGACTTCTGGATCCTCGGGATCAGGCCCTCGTACGTCAGGTTGATGCCGTCGACCTTGATCCTGGTCGGCTCCTTGTGGAGCAGATCGTGGAGCTCGACCTTGCTGTAGTCGCGGATCGGCTTGTCCGGGTCGAAGAAGCCACAGCCGCGGAAGATGCGGCCGTACCAGCCGTCCATGCTGTAGCCGGGGATCGCGAGCGCGCCCTCGTTGAGCGACTTGCCGTCGTCGTACACCTGCGCCAGGTCGAAGTCGGTCACCGATCCCAGGCCCTCGCAGCGCGGGCACATGCCCCCGGTGATGGAGAAGGTCCGCCGCGCCGCCTTGCTGGACCCACGCTCGACGGTGATCGCCCCGCTGCCGTGGGCGGAGGCGACGTTGAAGGAGAACGCCTGGGGCGAGCCAATGTGCGGCTGCCCGAGCCGGCTGAAGAGGATCCGCAGCATCGCGTTGGCGTCGGTGGCGGTGCCGACGGTGGAGCGGGCGTTGGCGCCGATCCGCTCCTGGTCGACGATGATCGCCGTCGTCAGCCCGTCGAGCACGTCCACGTCCGGGCGCGCCAGCGTCGGCATGAAGCCCTGCACGAAGGCGCTGTACGTCTCGTTGATCATTCGCTGCGACTCGGCGGCGATCGTGTCGAACACCAGCGAGCTCTTGCCGGAGCCGGAGACGCCGGTGAACACCGTCAGGCGGCGCTTCGGGATCTCGATGCTGACGTTCTTGAGGTTGTTCTCACGCGCGCCGTGGACCCGGATCAGGTCGTGGCGGTCGGCGACGTGCGGCTCGCGGCCGTCGGCACCGTGCAGCGCGGGCGCCTGCGGGTCCGAGCCCGGGGCCTGCGGGTCCGAGCCGGGGGCCGTGCTCCCTGGCATCTCCATCAGGGGTGGCCGCCGCCGTCCCGCATCGGGATCCGCACCCCGCGCTCGCGCGCGACCTCGAGCGCCCGCTCGTAGCCGGCGTCGGCGTGGCGGATGACCCCCATCCCGGGGTCGGACGTCAGCACCCGCTCCAGCTTCTGCGCCGCAAGGTCGGTCCCGTCGGCGACGACCACCATCCCTGCGTGCTGGCTGTACCCGATGCCAACGCCGCCGCCGTGGTGGATCGACACCCAGGTCGCGCCGGCCGCAGTGTTCACCAGCGCATTGAGGAGCGGCCAGTCGGCCACCGCGTCGGTGCCGTCGGCCATCGCCTCCGTCTCCCGGTTCGGCGAGGCCACCGACCCCGAGTCGAGGTGATCGCGCCCGATGACGATCGGCGCCCGCACGGCCCCGGTTCGCACCAGCTCGTTGAAGGCGAGGCCCGCCTTCGCCCGCTCGCCGTAGCCCAGCCAGCAGATGCGCGCCGGCAGCCCCTGGAACGGCACCTTCGCCCGCGCCATCTCCATCCAGCGCCGGAGCCCGGCGTCGTCGGGGAAGAGGCGCAGGATCTCCTCGTCGGTCCGGTAGATGTCCTCCGGGTCGCCCGACAGCGCCGCCCAGCGGAACGGCCCGCGCCCTTCGCAGAACTGCGGGCGGATGAAGAGCGGGACGAAGCCGGCGAAGTCGAAGGCGTTCTCCACGCCGGCCCGCTGCGCCTGGGCCCGGATGTTGTTGCCGTAGTCGAAGACGACCGCGCCGCGCTCCTGGAAGAAGAGCATCGCCCGGACGTGGGCGGCCATCCCCTCGAGGGCGCGCCGCTCGTACACGTCCGGCTGCGTGCGCCGCAGGACGAGCGCGTCGGCGAGGGTCATCTCCGGCGGCACGTAGCCGCCCAACGCGTCGTGGGCCGAGGTCTGGTCGGTGACGGCGTCGAACGGCTCGCCCTTCTTCGCCCAGGCGGGCTCGATCTCGGCCGCGTTGCCGACGAGAGCGATCGAGAGCGGCTCGCCGCGGGCGGCCGCCAGGCGCGCCATCGCGAGGGCGGCGTCCGGGGCGTCGGTGACCCGATCGACGTAGCCGATCTCGTGGCGGCGGCGCGCCCGGGCTCCGTCGACCTCGATCGCGATGACGACCCCGTCGTTCATCGTCACCGAGAGCGGCTGCGCGCCGCCCATGCCGCCGAGTCCCGCGGTCAGGACGACCCGCCCGCGCAGCGTCCCGCCGAAGTGCCGGCGGGCCAGCTCGGCGAACGTCTCGTACGTGCCCTGCAGGATCCCCTGGGTCCCGATGTAGATCCAGGAGCCGGCCGTCATCTGGCCGTACATCATGAGCCCGGCCCGCTCGAGCTCGCGGAAATGCTCCCAGGTGGCCCACCTCCCGACGAGGTTCGAGTTCGCGATGAGCACCCGCGGCGCCCACGGGTGGGTCCGGAAGACGCCGACCGGCTTGCCCGACTGGACGAGGAGCGTCTCGTCGTCGGCGAGGGCGCGCAACTCGCGGACGATGGCGTCGAAAGCCTCCCAGCTGCGGGCGGCACGGCCGGTGCCGCCGTACACGACGAGCGCGTCGGGGTTCTCGGCGACCTCCGGGTCGAGGTTGTTCATGAGCATCCGGAGCACCGCCTCCTGCTGCCAGCCGCGGCAGCTGATCTCCGTGCCGCGCGGGGCGCGAACGGGGCGTGCGCCGGGGAGGGGTGGAGCGTCGTGGGCGCCGGGCGAGGTCGTCATGCGGGGAGTTTCGCGCGGCCGGGCCCGGCCGTACAGTGCGATTCCATGCGCGCTCTGCTAGCCGCGGGCGGCCAGGGCCACCGCGACGACGAGCCCGGTCGCAAGCAGGAGGATGATCCCGAGCGCGACGGCGACGGACCCGAGGGGAAGCCCGGCCGACGGTTCGATCGGCGGACCGCCGACCGCCTGCGCGGGGCCGAACGTCCGGATGGCCTCCGCGATCAGGGCGTCCCCCGCGAGCGTGCCCTGGACGCCCTGTGGGTCGCACATCGCCGGGAACCACACGCCGTCCTCTCCGAGGCTGGCCGTGAAGAGCCGGCGCTCGCCGACCGACATCCCGATCGTGCAGTCGCCGCCGCCCCCGTACCTGGCCCGGATCGTGGTGCGGAGCAGCGGGCCGCGGAAGCGCCCGTCGACCACGACGGTCGCCGTGCCGCGGGCGCCACCGTCGAGGGCGACGACCTTGCCGACGAAGACCCCGAGGTCGGGCGACCGGGTGACCGCCTCCGCCAGCGAGACGGGCGCGACACACGAGCACGCGACGCACGGCGCCGGGGCGCCGAAGGCGAGACCGAGCCCCACGGCGAGGGCCGCGACGAGACCCACGAGCTTCCGCATGCGAGGACGATGGCGCCCCCCTTCCGTCGTGGCAAGAGTCGCCCGGGCCAATCCGGTACGCTCGCCGGGAGATGCCGATCCTCGCGGTCCGCCGCTGGGCCGACCTCGACGCCGTCGAGCAGGCCCGCCTCCTCGCTCGCTCCACCGCCGCCGTCTTCGATCCCGGCCTCCAGGCCTCGATCGAGGCGCTCTTCGCCGACGTCCGCGCCCGCGGCGACGCCGCCGTCCTCGACGCCACCCTTCGCTTCGACGGCGTCCGCTTCGACCCCCCCGACCTCCGCGTGCGCGCCGACGAGCTGGCCGCCGCCCACGCCGCCTGCCCGCCCGCGCTCCTCGGGGGCATTCGCGAGGCGATCCGCAACAGCCGGCTCTTCAACGAGGCCCAGGTTCGCGCCACCGCGACCGGCTGGCGCGAGGAGGTCCGGCCCGGGTTCGTCATGGGCGAGCAGGTCGCCCCGATCCCGTCGGCCGGCCTCTACGTGCCGGCGGGGAAGGGCAGCTTCCCGTCCGTTCTCGTGCAGGTCGGCGTCCCGGCGATCGTCGCCGGCGTGCCCGAGATCGCCGTCCTGGTCCCGCCGATGCCCGGGACCGGTGCGGTGGACCCGGCGACGCTGGCCACCGCGCACGAGCTGGGCCTGGCGAACGTCTTCCGGGCGAACGGGCCGGCCGGGATCGCCGCGCTCACCTTCGGGACGGCGACGTTCCCGGCGGTCCGCAAGATCGTGGGACCCGGCAGCCCCGCGGTGACCGCCGCGCAGGTCCTCGCCCAGCGCTTCGGGACGGCGACGAACATGCTCTGCGGCCCGTCCGAGAGCCTCCTCCTCGCCGACGCGACCGCGGATCCGCACCGCCTCGGCCTCGACCTCGTCAACGAGGCGGAGCACGGGACGGATTCCGCGGCGCTCGTCGTGACCGACGCGCCCGGGCTGACGGCCGCACTGGAAGCGGAGGTCGCGGCCCAGGTTGCCGCACTTCTCGAGCCGCGCCGCGCCTACGCCACCGCCGTCCTCGGCGGCCTCGGCGGCGTGCTGCTCTTCGACACGATGGCCGAGGCGATCGCCTTCGCCAACGAGTACGCCGCCGAGCACATGCAGGTCGCCACGGCCGATCCGGAGATGACCCTGCGCGACCTCCGCTACGCCGGGGAGATCCTCCTCGGCCAGGACACGCCGATCGGCGCCAGCAGCTACTCGATCGGGATCCCGGCGACGCTCCCGACCGGCGGCTTCGCCAAGCTCAACGGCGGCGTCACGGCGCGGACCTTCCAGACGACGACGTCGATCGCCCGGCTCTCGCCGGAGGCGCTGGCCGGGTTGGCAGGCCCGACGACGGCTCTTGCCGACCACGAAGGCTTCCCGGCTCACGCGAACGCATTCCGGGGTCGCGGCCTCGGCTGACCGGTCGTGCCGTCGGGCCCGGCCCTGGCCCGGCTTGGGTCCTACCCGGCCTGGGTCCGGCCCGGCCCAAGACCCCGCGCCGGGTTCGTCCGCCTAGAGATCGAGCACGAAGCGGAGCGCCACATCGAGGCGCTGCAGCGGCCCCGGGAGCGAGGCGACCGATCGCCGTCAGGCGCGGGGCGCCTCAGAGCTCCCGCCGGACGACGGGGAAGCGCTCGTCGGCGACGGCGACATGAAAGCCGGCGCGCTCCCAGAAGACGACCGAGGCCGCCGACGTGGCGTCGGCGCGGGCGCCGATCTCCGGGTAGGCCTCCACCGCCGCGAAGCCGCGGCCGGCCAGGTCCTCGCAGACGGCGGCGACGAGCAGGTGCCCGAGGCCGCGCCCCCGGTCGGCGGCCGTCACGGCGACGCACGTGATGACCGCGGGAAGGGGCGACTGCGGCAGCTTCGGGTAGAGCTCACGGGTTCGGAGCGCGCGGGGATACGCCGACAGCGGCCCGAACTGGGCGTAGGCGGCCGGGCGCTCGCCGTTTCCGGCCCCCTCGCCGGCCCCGGCCCCGTCGTCGGCCGCGTCCCTTTCGTCGGGTACGAGAAGCAGCTTCGCGTAGCTCCCGAAGACGGCGAGGCCGCGCCCCAGGAGTGCCAGCTTGGGGGGCGCGCCGGGGGCAACGGACGGGCGAGCCGGGCGGACGGGGGCGAAGGGGTTGTCGGCGACCGGGTCCTCGTGCTCGTCCAGGGTGAACGGGTTGACCGGCGCCGCGCGCTTCAGGGCGAAGGGGTTGTCGTCGCGGGCCTCGAGGTCGGCGAGGAACGGGTTCGCGGGCGGGCGACGCGAGGGCGGCGCCACTTCGGGCGCGGAGCCTTCGCCGGTCCGCAGCCAGCTCACCCGGTGGGCCTTCGACCCACGGTCGCCGTCCTCCCAGTAGTCGCAGGTGCGGTGGTCGAACGACGGGTCGGCGCACGGCGGGAGGAGGCCGTACGACGCCGCGTCGGTGACGTCGACGATCCGGATCGCGTCCATCGCTGCAGGGTACTCCGCCCTCCGCGCCCGACGCCCCGGGCGCCGGTCAGCCGGGAGCGGGCGTCGCGCTCGTCGGACGATCACGGCCCCGCCCGATGCGGGACGTCCGGCGCCCGCACGCCCGCTCGCGACACCACGACGCCCGCTCGCGACACCCGCCCGCACGCCCCCGATCCTTGCAGATGCTCGCGTGGCGATCCGTATGCGAACTGCGGCGGGCCGCGGGCGCTCCGGCAGCAGGCAGCCGGGCAGCCTGCGCGACGGGTCCGATCCTCTCAGCGGCTCAGCGGGGCGATCTCCTGCGAGGATCCCTCTGCCCCAGGGGCCGCACCGGACCGGCCGACCGTCCGCGACGCTGCATACGGTTCGCCTCGCGAGCATTTGAGAGAGAGGCGGCGCGGGCAGCCGGGGGCGGGAGCCGCGGGGGGCGGCGGTGCCGGCGTTCCCGCCAGCCTCCTCCGCGGGATCACCCGCAACGTCGTCATGCTCGGGCTCGTCAGCCTGCTCACCGACGTCTCGAGCGAGCTGCTCGTCTACGTCGTGCCGCTCTTCCTGGCGAACGTCCTCGCCGCGACGCCGACCGTCATCGGGGTCGTCGAGGGGATCGCCGAGAGCGTCGCCGCCTTCGTGAAGCTCGGCTCGGGGGCGGTGTCGGACCGGATCGGCCGTCGGACGGTGCTCGTGGGAACGGGCTACAGCGCATCGGTCGCCGCCAAGGCGCTCTACGTCGTCGCCGCCACCTGGCCGGTGGTCCTCGTCGCCCGCGTCGGCGACCGAATCGGGAAGGGGATCCGGACGGCGCCGCGGGACGCGCTCATCGCCGACTCGATCGCCCCGGAGGCGCGCGGCCGGGCGTTCGGGCTCCACCGGGCGATGGACACGACCGGCGCGGTCGTCGGCGTGGCCCTCGCGGCGCTCATCGTCGGGGCTACCCAGGGCGATGCGGCGACCCTCGAGGCGGAGACGTTCCGCTTGATCGCGCTCGCGGCGCTGGTGCCTGGGCTCCTCGCGCTGCTGGTCATCGCGCTCGGCGTGCGTGACGTGCCGCGGACGGCGCCGGAGGCGACCCCGGCGGCAGGAGCGGCGACCCCGGCGGCAGGAGCGGCGACCCCGGCGGCGGAGGCGGCGATCGCGGCCGTGCCGCAGCCCCCGGGCCCGACGACCATGTCCGCGAGCGTCTCGGCTCCGGCCGCGATGGCCGGCCCGCGCGGCGGCTTCCCGGCTGACTTCTGGCTCTTCGTCGCGGCCATCGGGCTCTTCACCCTCGGCAACTCGTCCGACGCCTTCGTCGCCCTCCGCTCCCAGGACCTCGGCGTGTCGGTCCGCGACCTCCTGCTGATCGTCGTCGCCTTCAACGTCGTCGACGCCCTCGTCGCCTGGCCGGCCGGGGCACTCTCGGACCGGATCGGTCGGCGCCGGCTCCTCGCGGCCGGCTGGGGACTCTACGCGGCAACCTACGCCGGCTTCGCGCTTGCCGGCGGCGCGGCCGCCGTGCTCCCGCTCTGGCTGCTCTACGGCGCCTACTACGGCGTGAACGAGGCGGTGGGGCGGGCGCTCGTCGCCGACCTCGCGCCGCCGGCGCTGCGAGCCACGGGCTTCGGCATCACCAATGCGGTGACCGGTCTCGCCATCCTGCCTGCGTCGATCGTCGCGGGGCTCCTGTGGGAGGGCGTCGGCCCGGCCGCGCCGTTCTGGTTCGGCGCCGCCTGCGCGCTCGGCGGGCTGGGGCTGCTGGCCTTCGTCCGGCCGCGGCGGCCCACCCCAGCCTGAACACGGCGCCGGGCGACCGTTTCGCCCGGGCGATTCGGTACGCGCGGCACTGGCCGCAGCTGATGGGCATACGCACGCTCCCGGCATGACCGCCACCGCCGATCCGCCGAGCACCGGAGCGGAGCGCTCCGCCGCGACCCTCGCTCCGCCGCCGCCGCTCGCCGGCGCGGCAAAGGCCATCTCCGACGCGAGCCGGAGCATGTTCCGCTACGGCAACCGCTACGCGATGATCCCGTTCCACCGTGCCGGCCTCGCCGCGTGGCTGGGCAATCCCCTCACCGGCTGGCAGTGCCTGCTCACGACGATCGGGCGCCGCACCGGCCTCCCGCGCCACACGCCGCTCGGCTACATCGTGATGGACGGGGCCGCGTGGATGATGGCCGGCTACGGGCCGGCGACGCTGTGGTACCGCAACGTCCTCGACGACCCGCGCGTCGAGCTCCTGCTCCCGGGCCGCCCACCCATCGCCGCGCTCGCCACGGAGGAGCGCGACCCGAGCGTCCGCGCCCGGATCATCCCGCCCCTCTGTCGCTCCATGGCGCTCCCCGGGGCCATGATCGGCTGCTTCCCGCCGACGTCCAGCGACGAGCGGATCCTCGCCTGCGTCGCGTACGTGCCGCTCATGCGGGTCGTGCCGGAGGATGGGAAGCCGCTGGCGGCGGGGCCCGAGGATCCCGGCGGGCTTGGCTGGACGTGGCGCCAGGCGCTCGCCGTAGGGGCGACGCTGCTCGGCCTGCGGATGCTCCGACGGGGTGCGTGGCGCTGACGCCGGGGAGCGGCGCCGAATACGCATGGGGCTGGCGCCGGGGAGCGGCGCCGAATACGCATGGGGCTGACACGGTGCGTCCGGCCCTGACAACAACGCGCCGCGCTGATGCGATCGTTCGCCACGATCAACGGTTCGCCGCCACGCACGGTCAACCGGTGACGAGGCCGAGGATCCGGAGCCCCTCCGCCGCGAGGCGCAGGGCGAAGACGAGCAGGAGACCGCCCAGCACGGCCATCACGACGCGATAGGGTCGGCCCCGGAGCCGCCCTCCGGTCCGGCCGGCGATAACGGCAACCAGCAGCTTCGCGCCCACCAGGCTGGCGTAGAAGCCGACCAGGAACGCGACGGCGGCGAGAGGTCCCTCGCCCCACGCCAGGATCAGCGTCGGGGCGCCCACCGTGACCCAGAAGAGGTACGGATGCGGGCTGAGGGCGTTGACGACGGCGCCCCGGGACCACGAGCGGGGAGCGTCGTCCGGCCGCTCCGCGTCGATGCCCGGCGTGCGGATCGACTCGATCCCGAGGTACGCGACGAAGGCGGCCCCGGCGAGCGAGATGGCGCCGAGCAGGCCGGCCGCGGCCTCGGTGGCCGCGGCGACGAGCGCGGTGGCGAGGACGACGATCGGGACGTCGGTGATCAGCGGGGCGGCGGCCACCTTGGCCCCCTCCCGGGTCCCGAAGCGGATCGCCTGGGCCAGCACGAGGGCCAGCAGGGGACCCGGCGCGAACCCCGCCGCGAGGCCGAGGACGGCACCGATCCCGAGGTATTCCAGCACCGCGGCGCCCGCCAGCCGCTCGACCTGCGTCAGGCGTCGACGAGGTCGACGAGCGCCCCCGTGCGGACGAGGCGGGTCGCCGCCTCGATGTCCGGGCCCATCTCCCGGTCGAGGTCCAGGCCCGCGATGGTCTCCCGGATCCGCCGGTGCGCCTCCGCGACGCCTGCCCCGGGCGCCGGTGCCTCCGCCTCTGGCGCGCCGCCGGCCGCCGCCACGAGCTCGCGCCGCAGGTCGAGCGCCTGGGCGCCGACCAGCAGCTCCACGGCGACGATCCGCTGCACGTTGTCCAGGACGTCGCGCGCGTGGCGGGCCGCCGTCGCGCCCATCGAGACGTGGTCCTCCTGGTTCGCCGAGGTCGGGATCGAGTCGACCGAGGCCGGATGGGCGAGCACCTTGTTCTCGGACGCAAGCGCCGCCGCGGTGTACTGCAGCAGCATCATCCCCGAGTTGAGGCCGCTCTCGCGGGCCAGGAACGGCGGCAGCCCGCCGTTGAGCCGGGCGTCGAGGAGGAGCGCGATGCGGCGCTCGCTGATGGCGCCCAGCTCGGCCAGCGCGAGCTTCGCGAAGTCGAGCGCGAGGGCGATCGGCTCGCCGTGGAAGTTGCCGCCCGAGATGACGAGGCCGCCCCCGGTCGCCGCGGCCTCCGCGTCGGCGACGCCGCCCCCGGGGAAGACGAGAGGATTGTCGGTGGCCGCGTTCATCTCGACGTCGAGGACGCGCCGGAGGTGGTCGAGCGCGTCCCGCACCGCGCCGTGCACCTGCGGCACACAGCGCAGCGAGTACGGGTCCTGGACCTTGTGCGAGGAGGCGTGGTGGTGGGCCATCAGCCCCGATCCGCGCAACAGGTGGCGCAGCTCCCCGGCGACGGCGACCTGGCCGGGGTGCGGCCGCGCCAGCTGGTAGGCGGCCGCGTACGCCACGTCGGTCCCCAGCAGCGCCTCGACGGACTGGGCCGCCGCGACCGAGGCCGTGCGGGCCAGCCGATCGGCGTCGGCCAGCAGGAGGGCGCCGATCGCGCTCATCAGCTGGGTCCCGTTGAGGAGCGCAAGGCCCTCCTTCGCCTCGAGGACCAGCGGCTCGAGCCCCGCCTCCCGGAGCGCGAGCAGCGCCGGCACGACGTGGCCGCCGACCTCCACCTCGCCGCGCCCGACGAGCGGCAGCGCGAGGTGCGCCAGCGGGGCCAGGTCCCCCGACGCGCCGACGCTCCCCTGGGCCGGGACGACGGGATGGATCCCGTGCTCGAGGAGGCGAAGGATCCGGTCGACGATCTCGGGCCGGCATCCAGAGTGGCCGAGCGCCAGCGTGTTGGCCCGGAGCAGGAGCATCGCCCGCACGACCTCGCGGGGCAGCGCCGGCCCGACTCCCACCGCGTGGCTGGCGAGCAGGTTCTCCTGCAGGCGCCGGGCGTCGGCCGGCGGGATGTACGTCGTGGCGAGGTCGCCGAAGCCGGTCGTGATGCCGTACACGACCGCGCCCTGCGCCACGAGGCGGGCGACGACGGCGCGGGCCTCGGCCATCCGGGTCCGGGCGTGGACGTCGAGGGTTGCGCGGGCGCCGCCGCGGGCCACGGCCTCGACGTCGCCGATCGTCAGGTCCGCGCCGGTGATCACGATCGTCCCGGGATCCGCGCCGGGCGCGGGAGGACCCGGCTCGAAGTGCGGGCCGCTCGGGTGGTCGACGGGGCGCGGGCCGGGCTCGGTCACGCCGCGAGCATAGCCCGCCGGATGGGCGCCGGACGGACGATCGGGCCTGCCATGAGCCCGCACCGGCGATCGGCGAGGCGCCATGGATTCGGTCGGCAGAGCGCCCGACGTTCGATCGGCGGCGCCCTGGACTCCGTCGGCGCGGCGCCCGGACGTTCGGTCGGCTGCCCTCCGGGCGGGCCTCGCGTATCCTCCCGTCGATGCTTGCCTTCATCGACGAGATCGTCATCCCCTTCCTCGAGACCCTGTACGGCGCCGTCGGGTATCTCGGCGTCCTGCTGGCCATGGCCATCGAGTCGGCGATGATCCCCCTTCCGTCGGAGCTGATCCTGCCGTTCGCCGGCTTCCTCGTCTCGGACCCGAGCCAGGTCGAGCCGATCACCGGCCAGCCCTGGAGCTTCTGGATCGTGGTGATCGTCGGCACGATCGGCAACACCCTCGGGTCGCTCATCGCGTACGCGATCGGCGCATGGGGCGGCCGGCCGTTCCTCGAGCGCTACGGAAGGTACCTCCTGATCCGCCCGCACGAGATCGAGATCGCCGACCACTTCTTCGCGAAGTGGGGATCGCAGACGGTCTTCTTCAGCCGACTGCTGCCGATTGTCCGGACGTTCATCAGCTTCCCGGCCGGCGTCGCCCGCATGGACCTGCGGAAGTTCATTGTCTACTCGACGGCCGGGGCCTTCCTGTGGTCGATCCTGCTCGTCTGGGCGGGCGTCCAGCTCGGCAAGAACTGGGTCGAGATCCGCGCGATGCTCCAGCCGTTCGACCTCCTGATCGCGGTCCTGGTCGTCGCGGGAGCCCTGGCGTTCCTGTGGCTGCGCCTGGGCCGGCCGATCCCCGGCCGGCGGCGCGCGCCCGACACGGGAGCCGAGTAGCGCCGTCTGGCGCCGTCTGGCGCCGTCGCCCGATCAGGCGCCCGGGGCCGGCTCCCAGGGCGCCCGGCCGGGCGGCGCGACGTGCGAGACGTCGTTGACCGTGAGGATCCGCGCCTGCTCGGGCGGGGCGCCGGTCGGCCAGCGCAGCACCGTCAGGTTCGCCTGGCTCTGGGTGAAGCGGCGCCGGTACTCGCGCACCGGGACGCCGACGGCGACGCACAGGAGGATCCGGTTGAGGGTGCTGTGGGCGACGACGAGCACGACGGGGTCGGCGCCCGGCCTGTCGGCGGCCCACGCGAGGAGATCGACGAGGAACGCGCGGGCGCGCCGGGCGACGTCGGCACCGGATTCGCCGGCGGGGCAGGCGTTCGCCTCCGGCTCGACGACCCAGCGCGCGCGGGCGGCGGCGTCGAAGGCGTCGATCGCCTCGTAGGTCAGCCCCTCCCAGGCGCCGTAGTCCATCTCCATGAGGCGCGGATCGGGCTCGACCGGACGGCCGCGGGCGACGAGCTCCGCCGTCTCCACGGCCCGGCGAAGTGGGCTCGCGACGATCCGATCGAAATGCTCGTCGGCGATCCGCCCGGCCAGGGCGGCTGCCTGGGCCCGGCCGGCCGCCGACAGCCCGATGTCGAGGCCCTGCCCGAGGTGCTGCTCGGGGTCGGAGCGGTCGGTCAGGCCATGCCGGGTCAGGACGAGCGTGAGCATCGCCGGCCGAGTGTAGGGCCCGCTCGGCGGCGCGTCGATCTCCTACGCCCAGGCGAGGGCCGCCCCGCAGGTGACGCAGTGATTCCAGCCTGCGCCCACCGCGGCCCCGCAGGAGCCGCACGACGCCCGCACCGGGACGCGACCGGGGGCGACGGCTGACGGTGTCGCGGCGGGAGTCGCGGGTGGCGGCCCGGGGCGCGGTATCGGGACCCCCGGGGCAGCCCCACCGGCGACGAGCGCAGCAGCGCGGAGCCCTGCGACGGACCCGCGCGTCACGACGAGCGCGCCCGCCGCCACGGCGAACGCGGCGCACGCGACGATCGCCGCCGTCGCGACCACTACCCCGTCGATCGAACCGGCGAGCGCCGCGACCTGGAGTCCCACGAGCGCCAGCGACGCGGGGAGCAGATGCCAGGCCCCACCCTGCACGAGGACGCCGCCCGGGTCACGTCGGACTCCGACTGCCCTGCCCGCAAGGGCTCCGAGGAGCGCACCGCCGACGAGGAGCGCCCAGAGCACCGGCGGCTTGAACTCGATCGGCGGCAGGAGCACCGCAAGGGCCGCAGTGGCACCCAGCCCGATCGCGCCGAGCAGCACCAAGAACGGCGCCAGCGGGCGCGCGCCACGGGAGCGTGCCATCGCTGCCACGGTGGCAAGCAGCCCGATGAGGCCGATCCCCAGGGAGAAGAGCCGTACGGCGTCTACTGCGGCCACAGCAGGTGCCCACTGCGCGCTGCGCGCATGTCGATCTCCGCGGACAAGGCCCGGCGGCGCGCGGTCGCGCCGTCCGCCTGCTGGCGCAGCTGCCCCAGGCGGGCCTCTGCCGCCCGCGTGTCCTGATCGAGCCGTCCGGCGAGGTATTGGTGGCCCTCGATCGACTGCTCGACGAGCACCCGCGCCTCCTCGCTCGTCCGCGCTCCCCACCAGTCGATGGCCGACACTCCGGCGGTCCCGGCACCGACGGCGCTGGCGATCCTCCCGGATCGTTCGACCGCGGTGATCTCGGCGGCCACGCCGTCGCGCGCCAGGCTGGCCTGCTGGAGGGCCGACCAGGAACCGCTGCGGAAGGTCGAGTCGATCGCCTGGCTGGCCTCCTCGAGAGGAGCCTCCAGCTTCTCGCCCTCCCGCATGAGGATCGCGCCGTCGAGGCCGGACGTGACGTTGACGGCTGTGTTGGCGTCCCGCCCTACATCGAAATCGAGCAAATCGTCGACCCCTCGGAGGGCATTGCGGAGGGCCGCAGCCCGATCCTCCTCGATCGAGCGCATGCCGCGCAGGCGGATCCAGTCGTCGGTGGCCCGCTCGATCGCATCCTGGAGGCCGAGCACACGCTGTTGCGTCCGTTCGCGCTCCGCGAGGAGCGTGGCGTCGGGGAGGACGGCTGGATCCGCAGGCGACACCTCCGGCGGTGCGCTCGCCGCCGCGGCCAGCGCCTGGAGCTCGACGCCGATGCTGTCGCGTTCGCCCGCGATGATGCCGCGCATGTGGGCGATGTCGCCCAGCAGCTCTCGGGTCCGCCGGTAGACCTCGGTCGGGTCGAGCTCCAGCGCGTCCACCGCGATCCCGCTCAGGTTCGCGAACCCCGACACGAGGGCCGCCGGGATCTGGGCCTGCGGGATCGGCAGGGCCCCCAGGACGTCCGACGCGATGCCGGCCAGCTGGATGACATCAAGGATCGAGATCTGGTTGGCGCGGGCCGCCTCGCGGATCGTCTGCACCTGTGCGGCGAGCCGCTTGTCGATCTCGTCGAGCTCTGCGGCCCTTCGCTGCAGCTCTTCGATTCGCCGCGCCGCCTCTTCCCTGGCCGCCGCGCCCGCCGGATCCTCGATCGGCTCGCTCGCGGGCGCGGAGGTGACCGAGGAGACGGCGGGGCCGCCCCGCCGCACGGGCAGCGCCGCGAAGATGAGGGCGCCCGTGCCGAGCGCTCCCAGCAGGACCAGCTCCCCGGGCGGCAGGCTGCTGCCCCTGTCGGCGAGAAGGCGGGACGCATCGCCGAGCTGGGCGCCCTCGGCGGCACGAGTCTGGCGCGCCGCGAACTCATCCTGCGTCACGCACTCCAGCAGGTACGCGTACGACGTGGCCGGGTTGCCGGGCACGCCCTTCCCATCGGTGGTTGGGCGCGCCTCGTAGATGCTCATGAACGGGTCGATGCAGAGCGCGTGACCGTCATACCCGATCTTGCCGTTCGTGGGGAGGGTGTCGCGCTGCTGCACGCAGGCCGTCCCGGACATGCGGATCCAGTCGAAGCCGTCCGGGCAGTTGTAGCGCTCCGGGTCCTCGGCCGCGACCGGTCGCGCGAGGGCCAGGAGGGCGAGCGCGGCGAAGCCGGTGCCGGCGCAGAGCCGGCCGACGGGCACGAACCGATCGGCGGGGCGTTCGCGCGTCATCCGGCCTCGATCGTCCCGTGGCGACCGGGCCGCGGGGAAGTGCTGAACGGCTCTCGCGGACGGGATGGAACGCGTGGTTCCATCTGCGCGATCAGCGATGACGACGCGGTATTGCCAGGCGTGCGGGACGGCGGCCGACCCGGCCGGAGCCTTCTGCGCGTCCTGCGGCGCCCGGCTCGAGGCGCCGCCCGGCGGCGCAGACGCGGATGCCCGTCGCGCAGCAGCGGAGGGCGGGGGCGACGCGGGTGCTCGCCCCGGGGCGGCGCCGGGCGTCGCCGAGATGGCCCCCCGCCCCGCGCCGACCCCACCTCCGACAGCCGCGTCGACGGCCGCCCCGGGACCGAGCCGTCTCCGGGTGCTCGCCCTCGCGTCGGTCGCGGCGCTGGCGATCCTGGCCGGCGGAGTGGTCCTGGTCGACCGGTTCGCTTCCCCGGCCGGATCGGCGCTCGCAAGTCCGTCCGTGTCGCCCGGTTCGCCGACGGAGCCCGCGGCGGCCACGGCAACTGCCGGCGTCACGCTCGAACCCTCCCCGGCCTCGGCGGCGCCCGCCTCCGCGGCACCCGCCTCTCCAACCACGCCCGTCATCGGGAGCCCGGGTCCGGGCAGCTCGCCGGAGCTCGTGGCGGCCGAGACGCCGGACGGGGCCGTCGCCGCGTTCCTCGAGGCCCGCGGCATCCCCTTCGCCGGAGCATGCGCCGTGGCCGATCCGGTCGCCGACGCGGGGTCCTACTGCGCCGAGCTCGCCGACGATCGCCCGGGCCTGCAGGTGCACCGGATCGGACCGGTCGCCTCGGAGCCGGACACGTGGCTCCTCGTCGCGGACGGCCAGTTCGGCTGGGCGGTGATCGAGTGGGCTCCCATCGGGGATCCAGCCGCGAGCCCTCCCTTCTGACGCTGCCCGGCGGTCCTCGAGGTGGGTCTAGAATGCCGCCATGACCGACGCGACCCACGCCGACCACCCGCCCGCGCACGAGCCCGACGACGCCGGTCACGGCCACGCGGGCCACGACGAGCACGGAGACCACGCAGAGAAGCTCGGGCCCATCGACTGGGCCGCCTGGGGCGCCGGCCTGCTCGGGGTGGGCGCCGGGTTCGTCGTCGCGGCCTGCCTCTACCTTTCCACCTCGCTGTGACACGCTCGTGAGCGGCGACTACGGGCCCAACTCGCTGGCCGCCGAGCGTCTTCTCGAGGACCTGGACCACCTGCACCCGGCGGCGATCGCAGCGCTCGCGGCCGCCGGCGGCGGCTCGTTCGGCACGGCCGAGAACGACCCGGCCGTCGCCGCCAGGGCAGACCTGCGCGCGCGCCTGCGTGGGATCGCGACGTCGGCCCGCCGGCTCGACGCCATCCGGGCCATCGGCGACGAGGTCGAGGCGTGGGCGTCCAGCACGACCCACTGGTTCCCGGCCGGGGTCGCCGGCGCCGGGGAGAGCACCGCGGAGATCGGGCCGCGGATGGCGGCCGTGCCGATCGTGCTCGACGCCGCCTACGCGGTGGTGCTCGAGGACCTCCTGGAGGACGACGATCTGGACCTCCTGCTCTCGCCGTGGGAGGAGGTCGTCGGGTCGCCGTTCGGCGACCAGGCATCCGAAAGGGACCCGGTGACGGGCCGCCTGCTCGAGGCGGATGGCGACGACCACGAGGCAGGCAACGGCGCTGACGAGTTCGACGACCACGGCACCGACGAGGGCGACCCCCAGGGCAGCTCCGCGCGCGACTGACCCGCCGGGTTCAGCGCTTCCCGCGCAGGTAGACCAGCCAGTAGACCGCGCCGACCAGGATCGTCCCGCCGACGATGTTGCCGAGCGTGACCGGCACGAGGTTGCCGACGAGGCCGGCCCAGTCGAGCGACGCATAGTCGGCCGGCACCTTCTCGATCGAGGCCCAAAAGCTCGCCGGCGCGACCGCCCGGATCAGCATCGCGGCCGGGATGAAGTACATGTTCGCCACCGAGTGCTCGAAACCCATCGCCACGAACGCGGCGATCGGCGGCACGATGGCCAGGATCCGGTCCGTCGTGGTGCGCGCCGAATAGGTCAGCCAGACCGCCAGGCACACCAGCCCGTTGCAGAGGATGCCGAGGACGAAGGCCTGCACGGGGCCGTAGCCGACCTTGGCCGCCGCCGTGGTGAGCGCCACCGCGCCGACCGAGCCGCCCCCGAACGCGTACTGCCCGGCCGACACGACCAGCACCGCGGTCCCCACGGCACCCACGAGGTTCCCGACGTAGACGATGGCCCAGTTGCGCATGACGGAGCGCGTGCTGATGCGCCGCGAGGCCCATGCCATCGCCAGGAGGTTGTTGCCGGTGAAGAGCTCGGCCCCGCCGACGATGACGAGGATCAGGCCCAGGGAGAACGCGAGCCCCGCCAGGAGGCGGATGGCCCCGTAGGGCAGCATCCCCGAGGCTCCCGCCGAAACCGTCGTCGCGAACGCCGCGCCGAGGGCGATGAAGGCGCCGGCCAGCATGGCCAGGACGAACATCGGCACCACGCCGAGGGCGGCCTTGCGGACGCCGATCTCGGCGGCCTTGCCCGCCATCTCCGCCGGCATGAGCGCGTCGAGGCGCGCCTCGGTCGCGGTCGGGCCGTGGTGGGCGCCGAGGGCCGGGGAGTCGGCCCCCGTCGGGCCGTGGTGGGCGCCAGCGGCCGGAGAGCCCATCGATCCCTGGTGCAGCCCCGTCATCGGCTCAGAAGAGCCCGACCACGTTGCCGTCGGCGTCGATGTCGATCTTCTCGCCGGCCGGGTGGCTCGGCAGCCCCGGCATCGTCCGCATGTCGCCCGCCAGCGGGTAGATGAAGCCGGCACCGGCGGCGAGGCGCACCTCACGGATCGGAAGGCGGAAGCCCGTCGGGCGGCCCTTGAGGTTCGGGTCGTGCGAGAGCGAGAGGTGCGTCTTCGCCACGCAGACCGGGAGGTGCCCGTAGCCCAGGCCCTCGTACTCCTTGAGCGCCTTCGTGGCGGCCGGGGCAAAGTCGACGCCCTCCGCGCCGTACACCTTCGTGGCGATCGTCTCGATCTTCTCGCGCAGCGGCATCTCGTCGGGATAGAGGAGGCGGAAGTCGCCGCCGTCGGAATCGGCCGCCTCCCAGACCGCGGCCGCGAGCGCCTCGGCGCCCTTGCCGCCGTCGGCGAAGTTGGTCGTGACCACGGCGTCGCGGGCGCCCGCCGCGAGGGCCACCTCGCGGATCGCCGCGAACTCGGCCTCCGTGTCGGTCGGGAAGGCGTTCATGGCCACGACGACCGGGACGCCGTACGAGCGGACGAGCTCGACCTGCGCCGCGAGGTTGGCGGCGCCGGCCCGGACGGCCTCGACGTTCTCGGTGAGGAGGGCCGGGTCGAGCGGCTTGCCGGCGACGATCCGCCCCACGCCGCCGTGCATCTTGAGCGCCCGCACCGTGGCGACGATGACGGCCGCGTCGGGCCGCAGCCCCGAGGCTCGGCACTTGATGTCGAAGAACTTCTCGGCCCCCATGTCGGCGCCGAAGCCCGCCTCGGTGACGACGATGTCCGACGTCGCGAGGGCGACCCGGTCGGCGATGATCGAGCTGTTGCCGTGGGCGATGTTGGCGAACGGCCCACAGTGGACGTAGGCCGGGCCGCCCTCGAGCGTCTGGACCAGGTTCGGCTTGATCGCGTCGCGCAGCAGGACGGTCATCGCGCCGGCGACGCCGAGGTCCTCGGTCGTGACCGCCTTGCCCTCGCGGTTCGTGGCAACCACGATCCGCCCGAGGCGCGCACGCAGGTCGAAGAGGTCCTTGCTGAGCGCCAGGATCGCCATCACCTCGGACGCCACGGTGATGACGTACTCGCTCTCGCGCGGGACGCCGTTCTCCTTGCCGCCGAGGCCAATGATCACCCTGCGGATCGCCCGGTCGCTGATGTCCACCACGCGCGGCCAGCGGATCGAGTGGAGGTCGATCCCGAGGGCGTTCCCGTGGTGGAGGTGGTTGTCGAGGAACGCGCTGGCCAGGTTGTGGGCCGCGCTGATCGCGTGGATGTCGCCCGTGAGGTGGAGGTTGAAGTCCTCCATCGGGATGATCTGGGAGTAGCCGCCGCCGGCGGCGCCGCCCTTGATCCCGAAGACCGGGCCGAGCGAGGGCTGGCGGATCGCCACCGACGCCTTCCGGCCGATCCGGTTGAGGCCCTGGGCGAGGCCGACCGTCGTCGTCGTCTTGCCCTCGCCGAGCGGCGTCGGCGTGATCGCCGTGACGACGACGTACTTGCCCTTCGGCCGTTCGCGCTCGACGCGCTCCACGCCGGCCAGCGTGATCTTGGCCTTGGTCGGGCCGTAGTACTCGATCTCGTCGGGTCGCAGGCCGAGCTCGGCCGCGATGTCGCCGATGGGGCGCGGGGTGACCGAGCGCGCGATGTCGAGGTCGGACGGGAACGACATGGGTGGCCTCCGGGGGCGCTCTCTGGGTCAGCCGGCGGGCTGCGACGCTGGGGTGGACGGCGCGGGGAGGGACGCCTGGAGCGACGACGTGCCGGGCGCGGTCCGCCCCTCGGCCTGGTTGCGGGCCGCCTGCACCAGGTGCGTGAGGAGGATCGCGTTCGTCAGTGGCCCGACGCCGCCGGGCACGGGTGTGATCGCGGACGCGACGCGGGCGGCCGACTCGAAGTCGACGTCGCCGACGAGACGGCCCTCGACGACGTTGATGCCGACGTCGACGACGACGGCGCCCTTCTTGAGCATCGCGCCGGTGACGAGGCCGGGCCGGCCGGTGGCGACGACGACGACGTCCGCCTCGCGGATGATCGCCCCGAGATCGGCCGTCCGCGAGTGGCAGATCGTGACGGTGGCGTGCTCGCGCAGGAGCAGGAACGCGGCCGGCTTTCCCACGACGTTCGAGCGGCCGACGACCACGGCCCGGGCGCCGCTCAGCTGCACGCCGGAGCGCTTGAGCAGCTCGACCGCGGCGTGCGCAGTCGCCGGGAGGAAGCCGTCGTAGCCGAGGGCGAGGAGGCCCGCGTTGAGCGGGTGGATCCCGTCGATGTCCTTGGCCGGGTCGAGCGTGTCGATGACGACGCGGAGTGGGATCGCGGGCGGAAGCGGCTGCTGCACGATGATCCCGGCGACCGTGGGCTCGGCGCCCAGGCCGGTGATCACGCGGCCGAGCCCGTCAGGGCCGCAGTCGTCGGGCAGCTCGACGAGTCGGTCCTGGATCCCGACGAGCCGGCAGCCGTCGAGGATCTTGTGGAGGTAGACGGTGGAGGGGGCGTCGCGGCCGACGATGACGACGGCCAGCTCCGGCGTGTAGCCGTGCGTGGCCTTGAAGTCGGCGACGTCGGCGGCGACCGAGGTCCGCACGTCCGCCGCGACCGGCCCGCCTTTGAGCAGGCGCGGGCCCATGTCACCGAGGAGCGTCACGCCCCGCCCCCTGGCGTGCCGGGAGTGCTGGGCGCGGCCGCGGTTCCGGCGGCGCCGGGTGTGCCCGGCGTGCCGGGGGAGCTGGGCGCGGCCGCGGTTCCGGCGGCGCCGGGTGTGCCCGGCGTGCCGGGGGAGCTGGGCGCGGCCGCGGTTCCGCCCATGCCGGCCGGGAGCTCCGCCTCCGGATCGCGGAGCTCGCCGCGCTCGACGTGGGCGCGGGTCGCCTCGGCGAGGTCCTCGATCTCGGCCAGCAGCTCCACGACGCGCCCGCGCAGCTCGTCCGCGGCCGCCTCGTCGCCGAGCGACGGCAGGTTGACGAGGACGTTCTCGGCGGCGCCGTGGGCCGACGCCTCGACGAGGCGTGCCGCGACCGCGAGGTCGCTGGCGGCATTCAGGTTGCTGCGCCCGGCGAGCGCCTCCGACGCGACGACGACCTCGCGACAGGCCTCTACCGTCCGGAGCGGCACGTCCGCGGCGACCCGGGCCGAGGCGCGGATGGCTGCCGTCCGCGCAGCCTTCTCGTCGTCGGTCTCGCGGGGCAGCTTCAGGGCCCGCGCGAATGCCGCGTACGCATCAGCGTCCTCGTCGGCGAGCGCGAGCAGGCGCACCGCGAGCTCCCGTCCCGCCGCCCCGTGCCGGGCGTGGCTCGCGGCGAACGCGGCGTACTTCGGGCGGTCCAGCGAAAGTGAGGCGACCATCGCGACGAGCGCCGCGCCGCACGAGGCGGCCACGGCCGAGGCGGCACCACCTCCCGGGCTGGGGGTCGCCGAGCCCAGGAGCTCGATGAACCCGTCGAGGGTCATGGATCCGAAGCGGGGCGGGGCCGTCTGCGACATGCGCTCGATTGTAGGAGCCGGGTCACCCCCTGGAAGGGCCGACCCGCCCCGGGCATCGGGCCGGCGGACCCGACCGGAGGTGCCGGCCGGCCCGGATCCTCGGCGACGGCCCGGATCGCCGACGCGACGGCCCGGGATCGGCCGCGGCGGCCGGGCACGGCCGAGGCCGTAGTCGCGGGATCGGCTGCGGCGGCCGGGCGGACGGGCACGGCCGAGGCCGTGGTCACGTGGTCACGGACGTGGCCGGGCCCGGAGTGAGCGCGGTACCGGTCGCACCCACTCCGGACCCGAAGTGGATGGCCCGCCGGGAGGTCGGCGAGCCGGGAGCGCCCGGGGGAGGGCCCGGGCGGTTGATGGTGGGCCCGACGCGGCGTCAGGCCGCGCGGGAGACGTCGGGATCGAGGCCTTCCACGAGCCAGCGTCGGCCGCGATGGCGGAAGGTCAGCGACATGCGCACCTTAGGTGTGTCCACCTCGAACGTGGTGCGCGGGCCGATCGCGATCGGGTACGCCGAGCGCTCGCGGTGCACCTCCGCGATCGCGATCACGGGGATCGTTCGGTCGCCCCAGTGGATCTCCCGGGGGCGACCGGAGAGCCAGTCGGTCCGAACCCGGACCTCGACCGGCTCGACGCGGGTCATCGCCATCGACGTTGCTCCTTCTCGGCAGCCTGGCGTCGCCCGGGGCACTCGGGAGACAGAACACCTGTTCGACTCGATCGGACTGTAGATCGAACGCCCGTTCGATGTCAAGCCCCTGGCATGGAGTCTGGCGCGAGAGTGGGACGCCTGCGTGCCACCTTGTTTGGCACAAGTGTTCGATCTCGTGGTGTCGGGTCGGCTCCGTCCGCGAGGAGGCAGCGAACCTCGCCGGGCCGGCGGGCGCTCGCGCGGTCGCTGCTCCCAGCGCCCCTCCCGGCCCGCGATCGATGCTGTGCTCGCTCGCATGTCGCCCCGTCCGGCCCGCGATCGGTCCTGCGATCGCTCCGGCGACAGGCACGCTCGGTCGCGGGCCCGAACCACCCCGACCATCGAGTGATTACGCTCGCTTGTCGCCACACCGCGCGCAGGACCGATCACCGGGGAGTTGCCCACATTCGGGAGAGGCCTGCCCGCCGCCGCGTGAGTGAGCCGGCGACCGTGCGCGGCCGGATCCCTCTCCCGAGGTCAGTGCTCCCCGCCGTGGGTCTCGGGGAAGGGGTCCCCATCGCTGACTGCGCCGGCGTCGCCGGCCCGGTCGGCGTCCACGGCACCCGCGGGATCAGCCTCCACGGCACCGACGGGATCGGCGTCCGCGGACGAGTCGGCGTCGAACGCCATCGGGTCCCGGGGGTCCCCCGCCCCGGTGCCAGACCGCGCCTGCGCCCCGGTGCCAGACCGCGCCTGCGCCCCGGTGCCAGACCGCGCCTGCGCCCCGGCGCGAGGCCGCTCCGCCGCCCCGGTGCCGGGGCCCGGCTGCGCCACCGTGCGAGGCCTCTCCGCCGCCCCGGTGCCGGGCCGCTCCGGCGCCTCACCAGCCTCGGGGCGAACGCGTCCGACCCGCCTGCCCTGCAGCGGCTGCATCGGGTCGCGGCCACCGGGATCCGCCAGCGGGTCGCCGAGCAGGCGCGCCCGCGTCAGGGCCCGGCTGCCGTACCTGCGCCGGATCTCGTCCTGGGCCTCGACGACGTGCCGCCGGCGCGGGTCCTCCGTGGCGAACAGGCCCAGCTGCGCGGGCTCGCCCAGGCCGTGGGCCCCCACCCCGAGGAGGCGGATGCGTCGGCCCCGAGCCTCCGGCCGCACGAGGTCGAGGGCGATCCGGAAGATCGGGTCCGCGAGGTCGGTCGGTTCTGGCAGCGTCCGCTGGCGGGTGACCGTGTGGAAGCCGCTGTCGCGGACCTTGACGGCGATCGTGGACGCTCGCACGTGCCCGGCTCGCAGGCGCGATGCGACACCCTCGGACAAGGCCAGCAGCGTGCGCTCGATCACCTCCGCGTCGGCCGTGTCGACGTCGAACGTGTGCTCGTGGCTCACCGACTTGGCGGCCATCTCGCTGGTGACCGGCGACGGGTCGATCCCGCGCGCCCGGTCGTGGAGCGTCGCGCCGTGGGCCCCGAGCCGGCGGACGAGGACGTCGACCGGCAGCTGGGCCAGCTCGCCGATCGTCCGCACGCCCTGCTCCGCGAGGGCCGTCCGTGTCTGCTCGCCGACGCCCCAGAGTCGCCCGATCGGGAGCGGCGCGAGGAAGGCGGCCTCCTGGCCGGGAGGCACGACGACCAGGCCGTCGGGCTTGCGCAGGTCCGAGGCGACCTTGGCCACGAGCTTGGTGGTCGCTACGCCGACGCTCGCCGTCAGGCCGACCTCGGCGCGGACGGCGGCCCTGATGCGCCGGGCGATCTCCTCCGGGGGGCCGAAGAGCGCCTCCGAGCCCGCGACGTCGAGGAACGCCTCGTCGATCGAGATCTGCTCGAGGAGCGGCGTGAAGCGGCCGAGGATCTCCATCACCTGCCGGCTCGCCTGCCGGTACGCGGCCCCGCGCACCGGCAGGAACACGCCGCCCGGGCAGAGGGCCGCGGCGGTTCGCAGCGGCATCGCGGAGCGGACGCCGAACGCCCGCGCCTCGTAGCTCGCGGCCGACACGACGCCCCGGGCTCCCGGGTCGCCGCCGACGATGACGGGCCGCCCGCGCAGCTCGGGACGGTCGCGCTGCTCCACCGCCGCGAAGAACGCATCGAGGTCGACGTGGAGGATCGTGGGGCTCGTGCGCACCCGCCTATCATCGCGGCGATGTGAACCTCCCCGGAAGCCCCTCCGCGTCGCCACCCTCGCCCGATGCGCCGGCCATGCCCGGAGACGCCGATCGCGCCCCCGGAGCCGACGCCCGCAGCCCCTCCGCCGACCCCGCCCGCGACGCCGCCGACCCCGCCCGCAGCCCCTCCGCCGACCTCGCCCGCGACGCCGCCGACGCGACCGGCGGAACCCGGATCCGGTCGTTCGTGCGGCGTCGACCCCTGGTCGCCGCGGCGGCCGGGGCCGTCGCGTTCGCGCTCGCCTGGGTCGTGCCGCCGGTCGCCATCGCCGTCGCCTGGCCCTTCCTCTTCGCCATCCCCGGCTGGCTCCTCGTCGCCCGGGTCGTGCCACGGCTCCCCCCGGCCGGCCGGCTCGGGGTGGGGATCGTCACGTCGACGTACGTCGCGGCGCACCTCGCCAACCTCGTCGGCCTCGCCGCCGGCGGGTTCGACCGCCCCGTGGCCCTCGCCACGGCCGCCATCCTCGCGGTGGCCAGCCTCCTGCTCGCGAGCGCCCGCCTGCCGCTCCTGGCGCCGCCGCCCTCGCTGCACCCGCGGGAGGCCGTCGACGCCATGCGCCGCGAGCGGGGGCCGTTCGTGCTGGCGACCTTCGCGACGCTGCTCGTCGGCAGCGTCCTGGCCGCGAACGCGTGGCGCGAGATCCCCACCGGCTGGGTGTCGGGGGGCTGGAACTGGAGCGACTTCCTGGTCCACGTCGCGATCGGCCAGAGCATCGTCGACGGCAACTTCCCGCCGCAGGTGCCCTACTTCGCAGGCGTCCCGCTGACGTACCACTGGTTCGCGGACTTCCACGGCTCGATCGCGGCGGCGACCGCCGGCCTCCACGTCATCCCCGTCTTCATGGTGTCGAGCGCGCTCATGGCGGGCGCCCTCGCGCTGGTGGCATGGGAGCTCGCGCGGCACCTGACGGGCAGCCGGCGCGCGGCCACGATCGCCACCCTCCTCGTCCTCGTCGGGGGCGGGATGGGCTGGATCCGGCTGGTCATGGACGTCAACGCCGGCGCGGGCTCGGCATGGGACCTGGTCCGGACGCTGCCGTACGACAACACGTGGGAGGAGGGATGGCCCTACTTCAAGATCGCGTCGATCCTGGGGACCGGCCTCTTCCCGCACCGGGCCACGACCTTCGGGCTGCCCGGGCTGCTCTCCGTCCTGCTGCTCGTCCGCGTATCGCTCGGCCGCCGACCAATCGGGATGCTGCTGGCTGGCGTGCTCGCCGCGCTCCTCGCGCCGTTCCAGTTCTACTTCTTCCCGGCGACCTACCTGCTCGTGCTGCTGTACGTGCTGGCACGGCGCGCGTGGCGCCGGGACGGGTGGGTCCGCGACGCGGCTCTCTTCCTCGCGCCGATCGTGCTGGCCCTCCCGTTCGTCGTCGGGCCGGCGCTCCTGCAGGGCCAGCGGGGGTCGATCCGAGTCGTCACGGGCTGGGGCGAGGCGCCCTTCGAGGACGGTCCGTGGGCGGTCCTCTTCTTCTACGCCACCAACCTCGGGCTCCCGCTCCTGCTCGGCCTCCTGGCGCTCGTCGCCTCGCGCCCACCCGCCAAGGCGTTCCTCGCCGCCTGGGCCGTCGCCCTGTTCCTGGTCCCGAACCTGGTCGTCGCCGGTGCGGTCGAGTTCGACATGAACAAGTACTTCCAGGTCATGGGGGTCGCCCTGGCAATCCTCGGCGGCTGGCTGCTGCGCCGCCGGAGCCTTGCGGTGGCCGGACTGGTGGTGGCCCTGGCCGCGATCTCGCCCGGCCTCGTCGCGACGTGGCACCTGCTCTCGGAGCCCGTCACCCTGAGCCCGGCCCAGCAGCGCGCCGCAGTGTGGATCGGCGACAACACGCCGAAGCGCGCGGTCTTCGTCACCGACGCCTTCATCAACAGCCCGGTCGACTACGCGGGCCGCCTGCGGGTCACCACCTTCGGGCCCTACGTGGCGAACCTCGGCTACGACCCGGGGGGCCGCGAGGCGGACGTGACGGTGGCGTACTGCGACGGCCCGGAGGCGGCGGCCGAGGTGATGGCCCGCTACGGCGCGACCTACGTGCTCTCGTCCGGAGGGCTCCCGTGCGGCGACGCCGCGGCGACCGACTTCTCGGCAAGCCCCCTGTTCGAGACGGTCTACGACGTCGACGGAGTTCAGGTCTGGCGCCTGCGCGCCTGACGGGGATCCGCTTCAGAACGCCCAGCGCCCGAGAGCGAACTCCGTCGTGAGGAGACCAAGGAAGATCGACGCGACGACGAGCACTGCCGCTCCAATGCGGCTCCGGGCGAGACCTCCGAGCATGAGGAACATGGGGAAGACGCCGAGGATGTAGCGAGGCACGCTGATGGGCCAGGACATGCTCGCGAACACGAGCAGTGAGAGCCCCGCATACACGGCATACCCGAGCCGGCCGCGCGGCGAGAGAAGGGCCCAGATCACGGTGGCGGCCAGCAGCCCCAGGGCCAGCAACGGCGCGAGGTAGATCGTCAACCATCCAGGTTCCGTCCGCGGGCTCGAGGCCGCGGCGAACAGCGATGCGAGGGCCTGCCAGGGCGGGATCGTCTCAACACGGAACACGTCACGCTGGACGCCGATGAAGAACAGCGCGTCCCCATAGGCGAGCCAGTTGATCCCCGCGTAGACGAGCGGACCGACCAGGATGAGCGCGAGGGCAAGCATCCGCGGCGAGTGCGGGCGACCCCGGAGCTCCAGCAGGAGGGCAGGCAGGAGAAGCACGCCCGGGAGCCGGGTCAATGCCGCGAGGAGTCCGAGCACGCCGGCGCCCACCCAATCGGCCCGCCGGGCCCGAAGGGCGCTCCATGCCGCCAGGGCGAGGAAGAGGGGCTCGGTGTACGGTGGGACGAATGCGAAGGCCGTCGGGAAGACGTTCATCGCGAGGACGATCCCGCGAGCGACTCGGCGATCGGCTCCGTCCAGGCGCCCGAGCCGGTACAGCGCGATGGCCGCGGCCACCGAGGCGACGACCGAGATCGCCAGGCCAACGACCAGCGGCGGCGCGACGTACGAGCCGATGCGGAGCAGCGCCGGGAGCAGGGGGAAGACGACCGCGCGGGCCGGGTCCACGTAGCCCACCGCCGCGACCTCGAGGTAGTGCGGCGCGTCCCACGAGTTCCAGAGGTCCAGGGGGATCCGGGCTCGCGAGCCCTCGTCTCCAAATAGGATGACGGCGATTGGCGCGACGACGAGCAGCCCCAACCTGATGGCGAGCGTGAGCAGCACCGCGTCGGCGAACTCGGCGGAGCCCGCCCAGGCGCGGAGCCGTCGGGTCATGGGCCGCGCTCGGCGAAGACCACGAGCTCGACCCCCGGGCGGAGCGTATACCGGGACTCCTCGCGGTAACGGTCGGCGAACCCGGCGGGCAGCTCATCGAGCTGGTCCGCCTTCACGATCTGCACCGGCGCCTCGACGTCGACCACCTCGGCGTAGAAGCCGGCCTTGAGATCGTCCCGCAGGTACCACGGCAGCGGCCAGTAGTCGGGCGACATCACGACGATCCCGAGCTGGCCGTCGGTCCCGAGCCGCTGATCCTCCGCCCGCAGCCATTCGATGAGGGCGAGGGCGTCGCGCTGCGTCTGGGCATAGACGTAGGCATTCTCCTCCCGGTCGTAGTCACGGAACGCCAGTTGGGCGGCCTGGACGGCGCTCAGCGCGACGGCCGCGACGAGCGCGGCCGCGGCGGCGATCCGCACCACCCGGCGCCTTCCCGCCCACGCCCTGGCGAGGGCATAGCCCGCCACGATGCCGTACGGGAGCAGCCAGTTCAGCATCAGCCACGGCGTCTTGTAGCCGATCAGCGAGTAGGCGAGGAGGAGCCCGGTCGCCCAGGCGGCCGAGAAGATCGCGAACCGGCTGCGACCCTCCCATGCGACGTACGCGGAGCCGGCGAGCCCAAGGACGAGGATCGGCATCTCCTCCTCGGCCATCCAGGCCACGTAGGCCAGCGGGCCCGACACCTGCGTCGCACCGGACGTCTGGGTCCAGGTCGCGAGGCTGAGCACGGAATCGACGATCCCGTCCGGGACGTTCGTGAAGAGCGACGAGAAGAGGGTCACCCAGATTGCCCCGAACACGGCGGCGCCGCCGGCCAGCGAGGCGAGGAGCCGGTCACGGCCACCGAAACGGGCCAGAGGATCGGCCGGTTGGGCCCGACGTGCGCCGCGGCGAACGCTGCCGGGCGGAATCTCCATCGACTCGGCCGGCGGTGCGGTCCCGGGACCGGGCGCGAACCGCGTCGGCCGGCCCAGCGCGCGCGGCGCCAGCCGATCGTAGGCACCGAGGCAGGCTGCCGCGAGGGCGAGGACGGCGAGCGTGATGATCGCCGTCTCCTTGGTGGTGAACATGCCGGCCGCGGCGGCGGCCGCAACGAGGAAGTACCGCGCCCGCCCGGACTCCCACCAGCGTGCCGCGGCGAGGACCAGGGCAAGCGTGAAGAACAGCAGCAGCATCTCGTGGATCGCGTACCGCGAGAAGAACACCATCCCTGGCGAGACCGCCAGGAGCACCGCAGCGGCGAGCGCGCCGGCCCGCCCGATCCAGCGCGCGGTCAGGAGGACCAGCCCCAGCGTCCCCAGCCCGAAGACAGCCGGGACGAGACGCATCGAGACGTCGCCCAGCCCCACCAGCAGGCCGGACAGGGCCTCTGCGTAGAAGAGCGTCGGGCCGTGGTAGTTGGCCGGGTCGTAGGACCACGTGCCGTTGCGTAGGAGTTGGGTCGTGAACCAGCCGTTCACGCCCTCGTCGTTGTGGAACGGGGCCAGCGGCAGGTCCCACAGGCGCAGGACGCCGGCGACGGCGAACAGGACGGCGATCGCGCCGATTGAGACGAGGAGCGTCCGACGCCCGGGGCGGCCGGGACCGGTCCCGGCCGTGGATGGCGACGGCGGCCCGGCCGTCGCCGTGCCCGCACCCGCGCGTGCTGCCGCGCTGGCGGCCGGGACCGCGGCGGAGGCGGCAGCGCCGGCGGCCGGGGCGGCGGCCGCGCCGGGAGCGGCGCCCCCGGCGGCGGGAGCCGCGTCCGGAACGGTCGACCCGGCCGCGCCCGCCCTCCGTCGGCGAGCGTCCCGGCGACTGCTCCCGCGGCTCACCGGGGGACCTCGTAGAGCCGGTAGTCGCCGACCTCGGCCACGAGCGTGAGGCCGGCCAACAGCGTCTCGTCCACCTCGAACATGCCCCGCTCGATCGGCGTCACCTCGAGGTAATCGACACCCCGTTCGCGCATGAGCGCCAGGGCATCCGGGCCCCCCCCGTACATCAGCGCGATGTCGCGCTCGCGGTCGGCATAGGGCAGGCCATGGGCCCAGATCCAGCCGGGATAGCCCAGCAGGGAGCGCCGGCCCGTGAGGTAGACGGGCGGGTTCCACGTCGCCGCGTGGAGCACGAGCGCGTCCGGCGGGACCGTCTCCCGGATGCGCGCAGCAAACGCCACGCCGTCCGCGTCGAACTGCCCGTACGAGGTCTGGCCGCCGACGACCCGCCAGACGTCGAGGCTGCCCGCCAGGAGGAGGGCCGCCAGCGAACCGGCGGCGACGACCCTACCTCCGGCCAGGGTCAGGCCGCGCCAGCGGCCTCGCCACAGGGCCGCGACGGCCAGTGCCACGAGCGGCGCCGACCCGACCCACCAGTAGAACAGGACCTTGATGTTGTCCCAGGTCCAGGGTGCCAGCTTGACGAGGTTCGGGATCACGAACCAGGCCACGAAGGGGAGCCAGAAGCGGACCAGCCGGCCATCCACCAGGGGCGGGCCGACCCCCCACGGCACCCGGCCGGCGAGGAGGGCGACGGCCAGCAGGGGGATGAACAGCCCGGTGTTGAGGATCCAGAACGTGATCGGGTCGGTGGCGCCGCGGTCCCAGCCAAGCTCGACGCCGAAGAACGTGCCGGCGCTGGCCGACGAGTCCGCCACGAGGAGCAGGGCCGACGGCGCCGCCACAAGCCCGGCTGCGACCAGGTAGACGACCCACCCTCGCCACCGGCCGTCCCGCCATTCCGCGAACAGCAGCCCGAGGAGGAGGCCGGTCCCGAGCAGCACCACGAACGAGTGGGTGTGGCCCAGCACCAGGGCGCCGGTCGCCAGCCCGGCGACCGCCAGCTGCGTCGTCCGCAGGCGCCGCGCCTCGGCGGGCGGAGCTGGCGTGGCATGCGCGGCCGGCGCGGCGGGCGATGCCGGCGCGAGGGCGAGCCAGAACAGGGTGAGCGCGACGATCGTGAGCGGGAGCCCCAGGAGCAGGCTCCGCTGGGTCACGAGCAGGGTCGTGATCGCATTGCCCCAGCGCCAGACCGTGTCGGGCAGGATCGTGTAGTCGTGGGGCGGAGCGAGGAGCGCGCCGACCAGTCCCGAGCCCCCAGATCCGGCGTCGTCGAACAGCATGATCCAGCCCAGGCCGCCGCCGAGGAGGACGAGCGCCGGGGTCAGCCACGCGGCGATCCTGTCCCCAGTCAGCGCAGCCGCGAAGCGCCACAGGAGGCCGATCAGGGCGGCGCCGAGCACGAGGTTCGGGAACAGCAGCGCCTGGCGGAGCGACGCGCCGACCATCACCAGCATCGCCGAGAGGTAGTCCACCAGGAACGGGTACGTGAAGGCGGCGCCGGCGTAGGTCGGATCCTCGGGCGGCAGGTTCCCGGCCCAACCGAATCTCGCGATCACCTGGAGGTGGAACGGGAGGTCGCCCAGGTTGTTGACGTAGCCGGTGCCGATCCCGGTCGGACCCTCCAGCATCACGTGGTCGAAGACGAGCCAGACGAGGGCAGCAACCAGCACGAGCCCGGCAGCCGCGACGAGGGCAACGGGCCATGCGGCGGCCGCCCGCCGGACGAGGGCACCGACGGCCGCGAGGTCGTCGCGCGCGGGGCCCCGGAACCGGCGGAGCCCGAGGAGGGCCGCCGGGGCGGCGACGACCGCGGTCGCCAGCAGGACGCTGGCGGGAGACGGACCGAGGATGAACCCGGCGACCAGGCCGACGCCGGCCAGGGCGACGAGGCCCGTTGCCGCGCCCGTGAACGGACGCGACAGCGCGGGGGCGTCCGGGTCGTACCAGTAGGTCGCGACCGTCCCCCCGAGGACGGCCAGGACAAGGACTGCGAGCGCGGCGATCATGGCGGCACCGCCGGTGACTTCGGCGGCCGGGCGAGGTCGCCGGCCGCCCCGGGCGTCAGCCCTTGGGCTCGACGATGACCGTGACCTCGGGCGTCATGCCCGCGTAGACCTTGACCGCCACCTTGTACGTGCCGAGGGACTTGAGCGGCTGCTCGAGGTCGACCTTGTGCTTGTCCACGGAGATCCCGCGGCGGCCCAGCGCGTCGGCGATGTCCTGGGTGGTGATGGAGCCGTAGAGCTTGCCGCCCTCGCCGACCTTGACGCCCATCGTGAGCGTCGTGGAGGCGATCCGCTGGGCCGCGATCTCGGCATCGCCGCGCTCGCGCTGGCGCTTCTCCTCGCGGCTCGCGATGTCGTGCTGCCAGGCCCGGTAGGCCCCGCCCGCGGCGGGCACGGCGAGCTTCTTCGGGATCAGGAAGTTGCGGGCGTAGCCGTCGGCCACGTCCTTGAGCTCGCCGCTCTTGCCGATCTTGGCGACGTCGCTGGTCAGGATGACCTTCACGCGGGAGAACCCTCCTTGTCGAACAGGCCCCGGAGTCGGACGCCCAGGTCGGCCTCGCGCGCGAGGCGCACGCCGAGCTGGATCGCGCCGGGGAGTTGGTGAGCCAGGCGCCGAATGGGTCGCGGGGCGAGCCGTCGCACGCGCCGCACGTCGTCGTCGAACGCGGCGCGCGGGAGCCCCACGACCTCGAGCTGCTCCTCGAGCACCTCGTCCGGGACGCCGCCGAGGAACGCGTCGAGCGCGAGCGCGGCGACCATGACATCGTCGAGGATGCCGAGCAGCGGGAACCGATCGGGGATGAGGTCGATCGGCGACGCCACGTAGCCGAGAGCCGCGGCGAGCACCGCCTTGCGGGACGCCGGGACCCGGGAATCGAGGACGAGCCCGGCCAGGATCCGGGCGTGCAGCGGCAGCCGACCGGCGAGCGGCAGCAGCGCCAGCAGCGTGATCGTGCGGCCGATCATGCGCCGGCGCGAGCCGCGGCGTCGCCGAACCGGGGCCGTCGTCGTGTTCGCGGGGTCCACCATCCTCGTCGGGATGCTCCACTCGAGGCCCGCGCGCCGCGCGCGGGCGAAGAGGAAGTCTAGCAGCCCCGTTCGGCAGGTCCGATGCCGCGCGGGCTCGACGGCCCGCTCGAGCCGCAGGGTGTCGGCCGGCGCCCCGCCGGTCAAGGCGTCGCCGGCTCGCCGAGCGCCCGCGGGTTAGCTCGGCGGGGGCTCGCCGCCCCTGGCGGCGATCGCCTCCTCGATCGCCTCGGCCAGGCGCTCGCCGGTCGGGTTGCCGACCAGGGGCGTGACCCCGTGCAGGCCGCCCGCCTGCATCCAGGATGGCTCCATCCCGGACGCGACGAGCACGATCGGGACCTCGGGATGCATCTCCCGCATGCCCTCGATGAGCGCCTGGGCGCCCTCCGGCTCGCCCGTCACGAAGGCGTCGTAGACCAGGACGTCGGCGCCCTCGGCGAGGTCGCAGGGCAGCCCGTTCAGGATCGGGCAGCTCGAGCCGATCGGGCCCAGGCACTGGCGAGCGTCGTAGCCCCGGCGCCGCAGGCTGTCCACCTCCTGGTCGGAGAGGTCGATGTCGTGGTGGATGACGAGGACGCGAGTCATGCCGACACCTCAGCCGTTGCCCGGGCCGGGCGACCATGGCGCCCGTGCCGAGCGGTGGTGCGATGGTGGGAGCGCCCGACGGCCGCGGACAGTGCCGAACGGCGCTCTGATGGCCCGCTGCGAGCGACCGACGCCGCGAACCGTGCTGCCCGGATGATGCGGCCTTGACATTCGAACGGGTGTTCGGTACCCTGCCTTCAACGGCCGGGAAAGGAGCACGCGTGACCAGGCACGATGCCGAGCGCAAGCGCAAGATCCTCGACTATATCGCCGCGATGATCCGCGCCAACGGCGTCCCGCCGTCGGTCCGCGAGATCGCTCGAGCCGTCGGGCTCGCCTCCACCTCCGCCGTCCACCACCACCTCCGCGCCCTGGAGGAAGAGGGCTATCTCGACCGCGGGGCGTCCCAGTCGCGGATGATCCGGCTGACGCCGAAGGCGGCCCTCCTCATGGGACTCTCCACGGAGCTGATGCCCCAGTCCCAGGCCGTCGAGGCGCACGTCCTCCCGGTGATCGGCGAGATCGCCGCCGGCGGCCCGATCGAGGCGTACGCCAGCGCGGACGAGTACCGGGCGATCCCCGACCTCCTGGCGCCGTCCGGCGACGCGTACCTGCTCCGGGTCCGCGGCGACTCGATGATCGACGCGCTGATCGCCGACGGCGACTACGTCGTGATCCGGCCCCAGCAGACCGCCCGCAACGGCGACATCGTCGTCGCCCAGGTCGAGGAGAACGCGGTCACCCTCAAGCGGTTCTTCAAGGAGGACGGGCGCGTCCGGCTGCAGCCGGCGAACCCGCAGTACCCGCCCCAGTTCTACGACGACGTCCGCATCCAGGGGAAGCTCATCGGGGTCATCCGCCGCCTCGACTGACCCACGGACGCGGCGCGTCGTCCACAGCCTTTCCACAGGATCGGGCGGGCCGACGCGCAGCGGCGTGGACGCGGCGCCCGGACTCGTGGACAACCACCTCGCGCCGGCCGGCCGCGCGCGTCACCATGTCGGAGACCCCTGAGCAGCACCCGGAGTCCCCGTGTCCATCGACCGCCTTCCGCCCCAGAGCCTCGAGGCCGAGCAATCGGTCCTCGGCGCCCTCCTGATCGATCGCGACGCCGTCATCGAGGTCGCCGACGTCCTCCAGCCCGGCGACTTCTACCGCCAGGCGAACGGCACCATCTACGCCGCGATGATGGACCTCTGGGAGCGCCGCGAGCCCATCGACATCATCACGGTCGCGGAGGCCCTCGAGCGCGCCGGGACCCTCGAGACGGTCGGCGGGCGCGGCTACCTGTCGTCGCTGGCGGAGCAGACGCCGACGGCGGTCTTCGCGGCGCAGTACGCCCGGATCGTCGAGCGCAAGGCGGTGCTCCGGAACCTGATCGCCGCGGCCGGCCGGATCGCCGGCATCGGCTACGAGGACACGCCCGAGGTCCAGGAGGCGATCGACCGGGCCGAGCAGGAGCTGTACGCCGTCTCGGAGCGCCGGCTCGCCGCCGGATTCAGCCCGCTCAAGCAGCTCCTCCACGACGCCTTCGACCGGCTCGACTACCTGCACACGCACCGCGGCGAGATCAGCGGCGTGCGGACAGGCTTCCCGGA
Organism: uncultured Chloroflexia bacterium; assembly: GCA_963831745.1. Taxonomy (GTDB): domain Bacteria; phylum Chloroflexota; class Limnocylindria; order Limnocylindrales; family CSP1-4; genus CTSoil-043. Next base: position 265,384 of record CAWHRD010000001.1, read on the forward strand.
CCTCGACGCGCTGACCACGGGCCTGCAGCCCTCCGACCTCGTCATCCTCGCGGCGCGACCGTCGGTCGGCAAGACGAGCCTCGCCCTCAACGTCGCCGAGTTCGCCGCCATCAGCAACACGCCGCCCCGGTCGGTCGGCATCTTCAGCCTCGAGATGAGCAAGGAGCAGCTCGTGCTGCGGCTCCTCTCGTCGGTCGGCGGCATCGACAGCCAGCGCCTGCGCACCGGGTTCCTCGACGAGATGGACTTCGTGGGCGTCTCGAAGGCGATGACGGCCCTCTCGGAGGCGCCGATCTACATCGACGACACCCCGAACATCAGCACGATGGAGCTGCGGACGAAGGCGCGGCGTCTGCAGGCGGAGGTCGGCCTCGACCTCGTGATCGTCGACTACCTGCAGCTGATGCAGTCGTCGACCACCACGAAGGACGCCAACCGCGTCCAGGAGGTCTCCGAGATCAGCCGCGGCCTCAAGGCGCTCGCCCGCGAGCTGAAGGTGCCGGTCATGGCGCTCTCGCAGCTGTCCCGCCAGCCCGAGATGCGGGAATCGAAGGAGCCCAGGCTGTCCGACCTGCGGGAATGCGTGACGGGCGACACGCTCGTCGTGCTCGAGGACGGCCGCCGTGTCCCGATCCGCGACCTCGTCGGCACGACGCCGCGCGTGCTGGCGTGGCACGAGGACGGCCGGGTCGCCCCCGCGGACGCCGACCTCGTCTGGTCCGTCGGACGGAAGCCCGTGTTCACCGTGCGCCTGGCCAGCGGCAGGACGATCCGGGCGACGGCGAAGCATCGGCTCCTCACCGGCTTCGGCTGGCGGCGCGTCGAGGAGATGGAGCCGGGCGACCGCCTCGCGCTGGCCCGACCGCTGCCGGAGCCGGCCGAGCCGGAGCCGTGGCCCGACGCGCACGTGGTGCTGCTCGGCCACCTGGTGGGCGACGGCAGCTACCTGTCGAACCGGCCGATGCGGTACACGACGGCGAGCGAGGCGAACTCGGCAGCCGTGACGAGCGCCGCCACGTCGGCATTCGGCGCGAAGGTGACACGCATGGCCGGCCGCGGCACCTGGCACCAGCTCCTCATCTCGGGCAACGGCAATCGATGGCACCCGGCCGGGGTCAACAGGTGGCTGCGCGACCTCGGGGTCTTCGGCCAGCGCTCGCCGGAGAAGCGTCTCCCGGAGGCGGTGTTCCGCCTGCCGAACGAGCAGCTGGCGCTCCTGTTGCGGCACTTGTGGGCCACGGACGGCACGATCTGGGCGGCACCCACCGCGTCGAAGTCGCCGCACACGGTCTACTACGCGTCGACCAGCCCCGGGCTGGCGTCGGACGTCGCGGCGGCGCTGCTCCGCCTGGGGATCGTGGCCCGCACAAGAAGGACGACCAAGGCCGGCTATCGACCGGGGTTTCAAGTGCACCTCTCTGGCGTCAGCGACCAGCGGCGGTTCCTCGAGCTTGTCGGCGGCTTCGGCCCGCGCGCCCCCCAGGCACAGCGCCTGGCGACCGCGCTCGAGGGGATCCAGTCCAACACGAACGTCGACACGCTCCCGGCGGCGTTCTTCAACCGGGTCCGCGACCGGATGGACGAGCTCGGGCTGTCGATGCGCGAGGTCGCGGCCATGCGGGGGACGACGTACGCCGGGTCTGCCCACACCGCGTTCAAGCCGTCGCGTGCAGTGGCGGCGAGCTACGCAACACTCCTCGCGGACCCCGAGCTGGAGGAGATGGTGGCGGCGCCGCTCTTCTGGGATCGCGTGGTGGCGATCGAGCCGGCGGGCGTCGAAGAGGTCTTCGACCTGACCGTCCCGGGGCCCTCCAGCTGGCTCGCGGACGGCCTCCTGAGCCATAACTCGGGAGCCATCGAGCAAGACAGTGACCTCGTCATGTTCCTGTGGCGCGAGAAGGAGCGGGCCGGCCAGGAGGACCACGACGCCGAGGGCGAGGTCGTGAAGCTGCGCCTCGCGAAGCACCGCAACGGGCCGACCGGCGAGATCGACCTGTGGTTCAAGAAGAGCCAGACGCGCTTCGTCAGCTACGCCGGGGAGCGCTACAGCGGGGCCGCCCCGTAGGTCGCCGCCGGCGCCCCGCCGATGCGGCTCGACCGAGTCGGGCCCGGTCTCCCAAGCTGAGATCGTCCCTTCAGCGCTGCTCGTCCGGCAGCAGCGGCCGCAGGCCGACGCCGTAGACCTTGCCGTCGGGGCCGACGAGGGAGATCCTCGACACCCCGCCCTCCGGCTTCGCGAGGCCGAGCAGCGACATCTCGACGCCGCCGAGGACCTTCGACGGGAACCCGAAGCCGGACGCCTGGTCGACGGCGACGAACGCGTCCGGCCCGAACGTCGGCCACGGCCACGAGCGCGGCGGGCCGTCGGCCCCGGGGCCGCCTTCGAGGAGCGAGGCGCGGAAGCGGGTCGGCGCGTACAGCCCGGCGTCGGTGGCGTTGCCCCTGGCGATCTCCTGGTCGAAGTTGCGGAGGCGCTCGGCGAACCCCGCCATGGCCGCGAGGATCGCCGCGTCGGGGTTCGAGTTGGCCGGGTCGTCCATCCCGATTCCAAGGGCGTAGGCGCTCACCCGCTTCTGGCGGCCGTCGGCGTTGGCCGTGAAGACCGCCGTCGGGGCGTCGGCCACCTGCTGGTTCTCGTACTTCGTCCGGGCGATCCCGAGGCCGGCCTGCCCGAGGGCATCGGTGAGGAGGGCCTGGACCTGCGCTTCGGTCATCTTCGCGACCCGCAGCGGCGGGAAGCGCATCGGCTCGCCGGGCTTCTGCTCCGGGAAGGGCTCCGACGCGGGCCGATAGATCACCGTCCCGTCGCCGTACAGCGAGAAGGAGGGCACCTGGATCATCGCGAAGGTCGGCATGACGAACCCGCCGCCTTCCTCGAACCGCAGCACCAGCTCGGTCGCGCCCGCCGGGTGGGCAATCGACCCGCCGGCGCCGCCCGGGGATGCCTCGGGCGCCGTCGAAGGGGACACGGACGGCGCACCCGACGGGTCGGGCGATCCCGACGAGCCCGGCGTGCCGGACGGCGACGGGGAGGCGCCGCCCGTGCAGGCGGCCACGAGGAGCGCGGACGCGAGGCCCGCGGCGAGGAGTCGGCGATCGGTCGGCTTCCACATGCCACACCAGACGGCGCGTCGAGGCCTCCGGTTCCCGACCGGCCGGGCGGCACGAGGCGGTGCCCGGCCGGTGGAGCCTCCGCGTCGGCCGACGGAACGCCCCGGCCGGCCGATCGAGCGCCCCAGGTCGGCTGCCGGCACGTTCGCAGCCGATAGACTTCCGAGCGGCGGCCGGCGCAGGCGTGCGGGCCCGATCGGAGGCACAGCGATGGGCGTCATCATCATCCGGGAGATGGTCGGGACGAGCCCGACCTCGTGGAGCGACGCGGCGCGGCAGGCCGTCGCAACGGCGTCCCGTACCGTTCGCAACATCCGCACGGTCGAGGTCGTGAAGTCGACCGCGGTGGTCGAGAACGGCGAGATCGTCGAGTACAGGGTCGAGCTGAAGATCGGCTTCGAGTACGACGGCTGAGCCACCCGGCCGGCTGCGACCGTGGCCGTTGGCGACCGACGGCTGCCGGTGACCGACGGCGTCCCGCGGGGACCGGCTGGGACGCGGTGTCCGGCAACGACCGGCGGCCGGCCCGTGCCTGCCGGGGTGCCGTTGGGCAGTCCGGCCGCCCACGCCCGGCCCGCCTTCGCCTGCCCGCCCACGACCGGAGATAAGTGACCGTTGAGCGCCGTCCGGCAGCATGGGCCGCATGGCACGGCCCTTCCCCGACCTCGTTCCCGGCTTCGTGCGTCCGTCGATCGACCCCGCCCAGGCGCGGCGTTCTCGTCCGCCGGGTCGTTCCGGGGAGATCCCCTCGCTGGAGCCCCCGCCAGGGCAGGGCGGCTGCGGGTCGGCTGGGCCCGGCGGCCGCGGGTCGGCTGGGTGCGGCGGCCCCGTGCCCATGGGGCCGGGCAGACAAGCCCTCGAGCGCGCCCCGGCCTCGATCGTCTCCGCCGCACACGCGGCATCCGGCATGCCGGCCCTCGACCGACCCGATGATCCGATCATGGATCCGGCGCCCGCCGACCATCGTCCCGCCGGCCATCGTCCGGCCGAGCAGCCGATGAGCGACCTCGACGTCTTCGGGTTCCCCGTCCAGATCGGGAAGGTCCAACCTCCGTTCCTGCCCGCCGAGACGCTCGAGCGCCAGCGGCTCATCGGCTGGCTGGCAGCCAAGATCCATTCCCGGCTCGTGCTGATCGTCGCCGACGCCGGGCACGGGAAGACCACCCTCCTCGCTGACTGGAGCCGCCGGACCCGGGTCCGCGCCCTCTGGTACCGCCTCGATGAGACCGATCGGGACTGGGTCGTCTTCGTTCACCACGTGGTGGCGGCCGGGCGGGAGGTGGACCCCGGGTTCGCCCCGAACACCACGTCGCTCCTCCGCGAGCTTTCCGCCGGAACGGTCGAGCGCGGAGCGATCGTGAGGACCCTCCTCGCCGAGATCGGGTCCTGGGTGACGGCCGGAACCGCGCTCCTCCTCGACGACTACCAGGTCGTCGACGACGCGCCGGAGGTCCGGGAGATCGTGCGCGAGCTGCTGGTCCACGGGCCGGAGCGGCTGACGCTCGTCATCTCCACGCGGCGAGCGCCCACCCTGCCGCTGGCGCGCCTCCGGGCGCTCGGGGAGCTTGCGGAACTCTCGACCGCCGACCTCCGATTCGACCGCGACGAGATGGAGCGGCTCTTCCGCGAGACCTACCGGCATCCCCTGGAGGCCGACCTCCTCGAGGACCTCGCCCGCACCACGGAAGGGTGGGCGGCGACCCTCCGCCTCGTCGAAACCGCCGTCCGCGGACGCCCCCGCAGCGAGATCCGGGCCGTGATCCGAGGGCTCTCGGCGCGCCATGGCGACCTGCACGACTACCTGGCCGAAGAGGTCGTCGGCCGGATGCCGGCCGAGCTGCAGGACTTCCTGGAGCGATGCGCCCTCCTGCAGGTCGCCACGCCCCAGCTTGCCGCCGTCGCCGCTGACATCTCCGCGGCCGACGCCCGCCGCCTCCTCGACGTCACCGAGGAGGCCGGGCTCCTCTCGCGGCGCGGTCGCACGGGGCAGGCGGGCCGCCTGTTCCACCCCCTGGTGCGCAGCTTCCTCGAGGGCCGCCTCCTCGAGGCCGTGGGCCCCGAGGGCGTCGCCGAGATTCACGCCCGCATCGCCCTGGCCGCGGAGGCGAACAGCTGGTGGCTGGCCGGTCACCACTACGCCGCAGCCGGCCGCAGCGGGGATGTGGCGCGCGTCCTCTCCGGGTCGCTCGAGGAGATCCTGGGCTCTGGCGGCGCCCACGCGGCGGTCGACCTGATCTCGGCGGGTGGGGTCCCGGACCAGGACGGATGGGCGCAGGCACTGGCCGCGCGCTCCTTCCTGCGGGAGGGCGACTACGGCCGGGCGCGCGACGCGGCGCAGCGTGCCCTCGACGCCTCGACGCAGGGCGACCCGACGATCAGCCTGACGGTCGCGCTCGCGACGCTCACGACGGTGGAGTGGAACGCGGGCCACTACCCAGTGGCGATTGAACATGCGAAGCGACTCAACGAAGCGGCTCCTGACACCGTCTACTCGGCAATTGGCGAAGCACTCCTCGCCGTCGCCGACTCCATGCTGGACGGCCCACTAGTGAAGGCGGATCGAGCGGCGGACGAGACGGCGGAGCTGGCCAGTCGCCTCAGCCACGCCCACTACGAGGGCATCTCTCACCTCAACGCGGCCTGGATCGCGCGCGGCATCGGCGATGCGGGGCGCGCGCTCGGCCAGGCGCGGATCGCCCTGGACACGCTCGGCGCGACGTCGGCGGGGCCCGAGATGGACACGGTCCGGACCGTCAGCGCGTGGGCGCATGCCCACGGAGGGGACATCCCGGCCGCCCTCTCGGAGGTCGAGGCGGCGCTGGCAAGCCCGTTCACCCAGGGCCGGTTCGAGACCTTGCTCGAGTCCGCGGACGTCATCGGAAGCTACGTCGATCCGGACCGCGCCCGGGGCCTCGTCGCGGAGGCCGAGGCCGTCGGGGCGCGAACCGAGGCCGAACGTACGTACCTTGCCCTCTTCCGGGCGGAGAACCAGGTCCGGCTCGGGAGGGCGGGCGACGCGATGACCGCCCTCGACCTCATCCCGCCCGCCCGGCACACCGGATACCCGGGGTTCTACGTGCGCGTCGAGCTGGCTCGGGCGATCGCCGCGGTGATCACGCACTCACCCGACACGGGTCGGCGCCTCGCAACTGCGCGGGCGCAGGCGGAGCGCCAGGGCGCCGTCGGGGCCGGCCGTGCCATCGTGCTCCTCGAGAGCCTCCTGGGGGACTCGTCCGCGGCCTCGTCGGCCGTCACGGCGCTCTGGTCGGTGGAGCCCGGCATCATCGTTGCGCTCGCCGACGCAGTCGTGGCGCACCTCGCCAACCTCGACGCGCCCGCGCTCGAGGTGGTCCTCCAGGCGGCCGGGCGCCAGCCCCCTCGATGGCTCCCGTCGCTGCGCAGCGTCGTCGACGCGGGCACGCCGCGTGACCGATGGGCCGCCGGACGGATCCTCGACACCGTCGGCGAGAAGGCGGACGTCCGCCGACTCCGCGCCCTCAGCCGCGAGCTCAAGGGCCCGTACCGGTCGCCGTCACTCGGTCGTGAGCTGGCTCGGCGCACGGCCGATCGCGTGTGGGTCGAGGACCAGGGGCGCGTGATCGTCCGGATCGGCGGACGGGTCGTCCCGGGGACCGAGATGCGCCGCAAGCCACTCGCCCTCCTGTGCTTCCTGCTGAGCCGGCCGGGCATGTCCGCGACGCGCGACCAGGTGCTGGACGCGCTCTGGCCGGACACCGATCCCGACCAGGCGGTGAACTCGCTTCACCAGACCGTCTACTTCCTGCGCCGGATCATCGAACCCTCGTACTCCGACGACCTCTCGCCCGGCTACATCAGCCAGGACTCGGAGCTCGTGTGGCTGGACCCCGAGCTGATCGCCAGCCGGAGCGTCCGCTGCCGCGAGCACCTGCGAGCCCTCGGCGCGGATCCGCCATTTCCGGCGGTGATGTCGCTCGCGTCCGCGTACCGGGGCCGATTTGCGCTCGACTTCTCGTACGACGACTGGGCATCGACCCACCGGGAGTCGCTCCACGCGCAGTACCTGGAGGTGATGGAGCGGGCGATCGCCGCGAGCGTCGCCGGCGGCCGGTTCGGCGACGCCATGGACCTGTCCCGGTGGGTGCTCGAAACGGACCCCTCGCTCGACCAGATCGAGGCCGGCCTCGTCAAGATGTACCGGCTGCTCGGCGCGCATGCGGCAGCCGCGGAGCAGTACCAGCACTACACGTCGGTCGTGCGCGAGGAGCTCGGGATCGAGCCACCCCCTCTTGACCAACTGTGAAGTTCGGTAGATCGTGTGCAGTCCAGTGGGCATAGGGAACGTTACGTATTGACCGACAATTGCGTGGACGCCTAGAGTCCGCCCGCCGAGTGGTACTCACGTACTAGGAGGCAATGTCAATATCGGACGCGCAGATGCTTCGCCTGAAATGGGCACTTAGGGCGAGGCGGAGCGAGTAGTGCAACCGACCGACCCCAGTCTGGTCGGTTTCTGTGTTCTCCGGAACATGGGAACCCGTGGAGGGCACGTATGGCTCCCGAGTCTCGGCGCAAAGGCTACTAGGTAGGCACGAGGCAGTCCGGGGTATCGAGTGATGAAGACACCGACTTCTCCGCTCTGGCGGCGGTAACGACGTTGGCCGCGGTACCCTGCTGCCGGCGGCGCCTCGCTGAAGGGGCTCTGGGTACTTAGGTCCCATACGAGTCCCGGAAAATCGGGCGGTAGAGTCTCCTCTGCGGCAGCCCACAGCGACCTGAGGTCTGAGCCTCGAAGCCTCAAGTTCTACATCACGGGACTCGTTGCCGTCAGTGCGCTAGCGCTGATGGCGACGAGCCTTGTGTTCCGTGTCCAAGACGGGATCGCACTCGGCGTGTTCGGCAATCGAACAGGTCGACGTCTTGGCCGGGATGGTCTTCTGGACGGCCTGACGCTGCTCGCGTCGGCGCTCCCCGTTCAGATGCCTCGCGGATCGATGATCAACACATCGATCGCAACGATCGTGGCCGCGATGATCCTCGGTGGGCCGACAGCGGCAGGCTGGGTCGCTTGATTGGGACGACGGAGATCCGCGAACTGTCGGTCGAGTCCCCTGGTATGGCACCCTCGCGAATCACGCCGGATTGGTTCTGCCCGCAATCGCGAGCGGCGTCGTGACCTTCGAGATCACCATGGCCGTCGGTTCCGAGATGTCGCCCTTGCTCAGCTTCCTTGCCGCGATGGCAGGGGCGACCGTGTTCTTCGTGCTCAACGTCGTCGATCACGCGTCAGTCTCAGTCTGGCGACGGTGGAGTCCAGTCGAGTCCGGGTGACATTCCGACGTTCGTCGGCACTGGGTTGCGCTCGTCCCACTTGCCTGGCTCATGGCAGGTTCGCCGCCGGGTGTCGGCTGGTGGGCGACCTTCTTTCACGCTGCCGGTCTGGATCTGCGTGCGGCGCTGCATCGGTCGATCGAGATGCGCGAGATGTTCACGCAGACGGTGAAGAGCCTCGCTGAGGCCGTCGACGCGCGGGACAAGTTCACGGCCGGTCACAGCCGGCGGGTGCAGCAGATCTCGATCGACATCGGGCGGGTCATGCGCGTGAGCGGCAACGACCTCGAGGCGCTGGAGTGGGGCGGGCTGCTGCACGACATCGGCAAGATCGGCGTGCCGGACAACGTCCTCAACAAGCCGGATCGCCTGACGAAGGAAGAGCGGGCGATCATGAACGCCCACCCGGTGATCGGTGCCAACATCATCGCCCCGGTCACGAAGCTGGCCCCCGAGCTGCCGATCATCCGGCACCACCACGAGTGGTACAACGGCTCCGGCTACCCCGACCGCCTCATCGGCGACGAGATCCCGAAGCTCGCCCGGATCCTGCACGTCGCGGACGCCTACGAGGCGATGACCGCGGCGCGCCCCTACCGGATGAAGCCTCTGACGGCCGACCAGGCGATGGCCGAGCTCCGCAAGTTCGCCGGCGTGCAGTTCGATCCCGTGGTCGTCGATGCGTTCACGAAGACGCATTGGGCCGCCGGGATCAACGATCCCGGGCGCGAATCCGAGCCGCGCCCGCCGGTGCCGCTGCTGGCCCAGGCGGCGAGCCGAATGGCCGCCTCGGGGACGCAGCCGGCCGCCGGCAACGGGCCCGGCACCACGCCGCCGAGCGCGAAGGCCGCCGCTCCCGACCCCGCGTCCTGACACAATCCCGGGATGCTCCTTGCCGGGATCATCCTGGGGCTCGTCGCCGGACTCGCTGCCGGCGGTCGCCTCGACAACCTCCTCGCGGTCCGCCTGCGCTGGACGCTGCTGATCTTCGGGGCCCTGGCCCTGCGCCTGGGCGTCGAGGCGGCGCTCCTGCGCGACGTGGCGATCGTCGACCAGCTCCGCGTCCCGTTGCTGGCGGGCGCCTACGGGCTCCTGGTCGTGGCGCTCTGGGCGAACCGGACCCGGCCGGGGATCGGCCTCGCGCTCGTCGGCACGGCCCTCAACGCGACGGCGATCCTGGTGAATGGCGGCCGGATGCCGGTCTGGGACCAGGCCCTGGCGGCGGCGGGCCTCACGCCGGCGGACATCGCCTCGCCGATCCACTTCGTCATCAGCGCGAACGACCTCGGGGAGTTCTTCCGGCAGGCCGGCCCGCTCGGCGACGTCCTCCCGATCCCCCTGTCGTTCGCCCTCAACGTCCTCTCGATCGGCGACGTGCTGCTGGCCCTGGGGCTGGCCTTCTTCGTCTTCGCGAGCCTCCTCCGCGAGCCGGGCGCAGCCGAGGAGCGACGCGAGCGGCGCCGGGCCGGAGCGGCCGTCGAGCCGATCGCGGTGCCGGTCGTCGCAACCGCACGGACGACGGGGCCTGCCACGGCAACGGGCGCCGGGCGGCACGTCCGCCCGGCGACCGGCCTGGCGGCCAGCTTCACCGAGGTCATCGGCCTCGAGCGGCCGGTGGTCTTCGGCGGCTCGGGAGCGGGCGTCGCGGTGCCGGCCCCCACGCCGACACCCGAGGCTCCGGGGGGCCTCGACGAGGCGCGCCGCGGGCTCATCGCGCGCGCCCTCGGCCATCCGTACGTCCGCCTGGCCCAGAACGGCTCGTTCGGGGCGCTCTGGGTCGGGCAGCTGGTCAGCCTGTTCGGCGACCGCATCCACCAGATCGCCCTCGCCTTCCTGGTCCTCGGGATCACGGAGTCGGCGCTGGCGGTGGCCCTGACCTTCGTCGCGGCCACGCTCCCGAACCTCGTCCTGGGGCCCGTCGCGGGCGCCCTGGTCGACCGCTGGGACCAGAAGCGGGTGATGGTCGTCTCCGACCTGCTCCGGGCGGGGATCGTCGTGCTGCTGCCGCTGGCCGTCGAGGTGAACGTGCTCCTGGTCTACCCGATGGTGTTCGGGCTGACGTCGATCTCGATCTTCTTCCGGCCGGCCCGGACGGCGGTCATCCCGCGGATCGTCAAGGAGGACGAGTTGGTCGCCGCCAACTCGGCGATCTGGCTGGGCGACTCCATGGCCGACGTCATCGGCTACCCGCTGGCGACGCTCTTCGTGACCTTCGTGGGGACGGCACTTCCGGTCGCGTTCTGGCTCGACGCGGCGTCCTACCTGGCATCCGCACTCCTCATCGTCACCATGACGATCCCGCCGGTCGTGCGGGTCGCTGCCGCGGCCGGGCCCGGAATCCGGGGCCTGCGGGACGACCTGGTGGTCGGCTGGCGGTTCCTGCGCGGCGACGCGGTCCTCTTCGCGAACACGCTGCAGGCCGTCGTCGGGCAGTTCGCGATCGGGATCACGATCGGGCTGATGGCGATCTATGCAAGCGAGGCCCTGCGGTCGGAGACGGTCGACGCCATCGCTCGCTACGGTCTCATCGAGGCTGCGATCGGGATCGGGAACCTGCTGGGTGGGTTCGCGATCGGTCTCGTGGGGGCGCGGATCGCTCGCGGTCGCATGATCATCGCGGGCTACGTGCTGTGCGGCGCCGCCATCGCAGGCCTCGCGCTCACTGCCAACGTCGGCGTGGCGGTCGGGCTCGCGCTCGGGTTCGGTATCGCCAACATGGTCTTCGTGATCCCCACGCAGACGCTCTTCATGGAGCGCACCCCCGAGGACATGATCGGGCGGGTCATCTCGTTCCGCTTCTCCGCGGTCTTCGGCTCGATCACCCTGGGGATGGCGGCCGGGGGCATCCTCGGCGAGCTGCTGGGCCCGGCGCTCGTGTTCGGCATCTTCGGCGTGGTGACGATGCTCGCCGGGTTCGCGGGGCTGTTCAGCCGGCCGCTGCGCGAGGCGTAGGGACAAGGTCGAGTGGGCGGGCGCCGTGGCCCCCACGTGCGCGGGCGCTCCGCACGGGCCGACCCTCCGGTACACTTCCGGGCCGGAGCGCGCATGCGGGCAATCCCGGCCCCCCGCGCTCGCCGCCCGCCGCGGCGGCACCAGGGAGTGACGACGCAACGATGACCGAGCCCGACGGGCGCGCGCCCGAGGAGACGACCGAAGGGGACGCCGCGGCCGCGGCCGACACCGTGACCGACGCCGCCGACACCGGCGCCGCCGGCGAGGCCGAGGAGGCCGACTTCGAGGGTGCCGAGGCGCGCGAGGACGACCTTGGCGACGAGGACGAGGAGCTCGAGGAAGAGGCGGAGACCGAGGCTGAGGCCGCCGCGGGCGGAGCCGGGGCGACACCTGCCCGGGCCGCCGCGGCCGCCGGGGGAGCGGCCGGCGGCGCCGGAGCCGCGGGCCGACGCATCGGCCGGCGCGGTCCGGCAACCCCCGAGCACGCGCCCACAGCGTCCGAGCGCGCCGTCCACATCGACGACCGCATCTCCAAGGTCTTCGTGGCGGGCGTGGCCGTCATCTTCGGCCTGATCTTCCTGAACGCGCTCCTCCTTGGGAGTGGCGGGCTCCTCGTCTCGAAGCCGACGCCGTCGCCGACCCCGATCGCCACGCCGATCCCCTCGGTGTCGGCGGCCCCCAGCGCGTCGGTTGCGCCGAGCGCGTCCGCTGCGCCGAGCGAGTCCGCTGCGCCGAGCGCCTCGGCGGCACCGTCGGGGTCCGCGGCGCCATCGGGGTCCGCCGTCCCCTCGGGATCGCCGGCCCCCAGCGCGACGCCCGCGCCCAGCGCCTCGGCGGCTGCGTCGCCCTCGGCGGCGCCCAGCTCGACGCCGGCGCCCAGCGCGAGCCCGGCTCCGTCGCCGTCGGGAAGCGCGACCCCGGCTCCCTAGCCCCATGCCAAGGGCCGGTGATTGAGAGCCTCCCGTTCGGCGCGAACACGTTCGTGCCAGTGAGCCCCTCTGGTCGCCTCGCCGGCTTGACATGCGTTCGAACGCGCGTAATGATGCGTTTGACCGCAGGAGGCGCGAGATGACCAGGCTCGGCAGCATCATCGAGGATCGCGGCATCACGTACGCGGCGCTCGCCGGCCGCGCCCGTCTTCAACCCCGAACCGTGAGGATGCTCGCGACGGGCGAAACTCCCCTCGACAACGTCGCCGTGGGCACGATCCGTCGCATCGCCTCCGCGCTCGCGGTCCCGGTGGCCGAGCTCCTCGAGGAGGGTCCCGTCTTTCCGGGAGATGGGTCCCGGCCGCGAACAGAGCGCCTGTCGGCCGCGATTCGCGAGGTGATGTGGGCTCGCGGTGCGGTTCGCTATCCGTCGCCCGTGGAGGCCGGCGGACGCGACGAGATCGCCGACCTGACGCCTGGCGAGTTCTTCGACGGCATGCCGGCCATCGATGCCCGTCGCGGCTGACGTCTACCGCCGCGTCGAGGAATCCGACGCGCTGTCGTCGGGCGACATCGCGTATCTGTCGCTGGCCCGTACCCGCGCGGCCGGCGAGACCCCGCCGGGTGAGGCCTTCGACCCGATCGGCCGGATCCCGGCGTATCCGCGCCCGGCGCTCATCTCGCTGCCACACGGGCGCGAGATCGCCATCGACACGATGTTCGCGCTCGTCGTGACGCATTCGTGCGAGATCGACCGCCAGCAGAACCAGGACGCGTCGGCGGACCACTTCGACTGTCGCCTGACCGTGGCGCCGATCGTCCCTGAACCCGCCGTGGCGCTCGTGGGCCCCAGCGGCGAGGTCGAGCAGGCCGTCAGCTGGGTGGCGATCGAGCGGAACGAGCCCGTCGCCTCTCTGTACCTGCCTCCGATCGAGGACGTCTCCGCGTTCGCGCCCGGGATCGAGCTCCCGTGGCCGCGCGCTTTCGCCGACCTTCGTGGGCTGGCGACGGTCTCGCGGCGGCTGGTCGCGGCCGATCGGCTCTGTGGACTCACACCTGCCTACGTCGGGATGCTCCAGCGCCAGCTCGCGCGGTTCTTCACGTGGCGGGATCTTGCGAGGCATGAGCTCCTGGAAGCGATGGTCGGGCGCCGCATCGAGGCAGCCGTGCCCCTGAACACGAAGGCCGACCGATGGCGCGTCGCGCTGACTGGTGACGACGGCTCATCGTTGACCGTGGAGCTGCGGACGCAGTAGGGCTGGGCGAGCTGCGTCGCGAGGGGCTGGTGGAGATCGACGAGGAGGCTGGAGGTAAGCGGCCCCCGGGCAGCCTGGCGACGGACGCACCCGTGGCACGAGTAGACGTTGCGGCACGAGGAGACGTTCGGGGCGGGCGTATCCTCGAAGGGTGACCCGGCCGGGCGACAAGGCACCAGGCCGCGACGACGAGCGCGGCGAGCGCGACGACGAGCGCGACGACGACGGCGGCGAGCGCGGCGACCGCGATCCCGGCGGCAACGGCGATCCGTTCGCGGCCGCCCGGACGGCGATGCTCGAGACCCAGCTGCGAGCGCGCGGCGTCCGCGACCCGCGGGTGCTTGCCGCGATGGCCGTCGTGCCCCGCGAGGCGTTCCTGCCGGGTTACCTGCGCGACCTCGCGTATGCCGACGAGGCGCTCCCGATCGAGCACGGGCAGACCATCAGCCAGCCGCTGATGGTGGGCCTGATGAGCCAGCTGCTGGCGCCGGATCCCGACGACCGCGTGCTCGACATCGGCACGGGGTCGGGGTACCAGGCCGCCGTGCTCGCCGCGATGCGCTGCCGCGTGCTCGGGATCGAGCGCATCCCCGACCTCGCGACCACGGCGCGCGCGCGGCTCGCGACGCTCGGTTACGGCGACGCGTGGAGATTCGCGTCGCGGACGGCAGCGCCGGGGCCCCGGACGGGGCGCCCTGGGCGCGGATCCTCGTGGCCGCCGCGGCGCCCCGCGTCCCGGACGCGCTGACCGACCAGCTGGCCGAGGGCGGGCGGCTCGTGATCCCGGTCGGGGCACGCTGGGAGCAGGAGCTCGTGCTGGTCGAACGCGTGGGCGGCCGCCTCCGGACGACCAACCACGGGGGCTGCGTCTTCGTCCCGCTGATCGGGGCCGGCGGCTACCGCTGACCGAAGGCGTGCGCGCCGAAGCGGCGCCAGGCGGCGCAGGACCCGCTGGACCGTCGAGGCCGGCAGCCTGAAGAGGGTGGCAATCCGGTCCGGCGGCCGTCGTCGGAGCGCTCCCAGGACTACTCCGCTCCCTCGGCCGACCGTGACTGGCCGGCGGGTGGCATGTCGAGTCGCGCCTCGCGAAGCCGGAACCAGTAGTGCTCCATCCGGTCGGCCGCACGACGCTGCCCGACGGCATATTCGTAGACCAGAGCTGCGACCAGGATGAATCCGCCCGTGATCCCGAGCCGGAGAGGGCTCATGGTCTGGTTGGCGAACAGCCCGATGAAGACTCCGAGCACCATCGCCGCGATGGACGACGCCGCAACGCTGAACCGTTCATGCCGCCGGCGCGTCCATTCCCTGACGGTGTCGGGAGCATCCCGGTAGAAGAGGAACGCTTCCGCGAGGAGGGCTCGGTCTCCCTCGCCCCAACCCTCGGGCCAGCCCGGATCAGCCCCCTAGTGGACCAGACACGACTTCATGGACAATCCCGCCGCCGCCCCGTACTCCTTCATGTCGAACTCGCAGTTGTCGCGCTCCGCCGCGTTCCAGATGCTGTTGAGGCGTCGGGTCGCGTTGGCGCATGTGCTTGAGGCGAGAATCGAGTTCGCCCGTTTGGCTGCCGCCCTGAAGATGGAAACGTGCACCTTCTCGTGGGTCGCGATGGAGGTGAGCTCCTTGTTCCACCAGCGCACGGTCGTCGGTGAGCGGTCCGACGGCGGGATCCAACGCGGCAAGACGATGGTGTACGTCAGCCTGATCGCCGGCCTGGCCTGTTCCTCGATGCTGCACGAGCCGGCCCAATCCATGGAGAACACGAAGCGGTAGTCCGTCCTCGTCTTCGTCATTCCAGCCGCCCTCTCTCCGAGCCACGGGCTGTAGGGCCCGTGTGCGGCAATCGAGCGCGAAATGTCGTACGGAGTCGCACCGTTGACGCGGTACGTCGTGACCTTCGCCCCTGTGCCGAAGAAGGACGCCGCGATCGTTGCCACCTTCGGCGGCGTCGGTGCCGGGGTCGGCCTCGGTGTTGGCCTGGGCGTTTGTCGGGGAGTCGGTGCCGGGAGCGGGGTGAGCGAGCCCACGGGCTTGTCGGCACCTTCCGGGACGGTGGCCAGCGCCACCTGGATCCCGAGCGTGTCCGCCACGGACTTCCCGGCCTCCGAGAGGGCGAGAACCTCGGGCAGCAGCCCGAGCAGGCTCATGGCAGTCGCTCGGTGGGTCCTGGCATCGGTGATCGGGGCGGCGAGCGAGCTCGCGAGGGCCTTCTCGGCCGTGGACCTCAGCGATTCGACCCGTTCAGCGAGATCGGCGACCGGCTCGCATTCGGAAAGGGTCTCACCGAGCCCGGCGAAGGCGGTCAGGCTTGCGGACAGGCTCCGCAAGGTGGCGGCCGTCCCCGTGGAGTCGAAGTCCGTGGCAACGACAAGCGGTCGAAGGGCCGCGAGCTTGCCCGCCAGTCGCTCGGTGAAGGCCCCCAGGTGGGTGACCGCAACCACGCATGGGCTCGTCGATGCGGCGGGCGTGGCGGACCCGGCGGGCGGGGGTGTCCGGACGGGCGCAGCGGTTGACTGACCGCCCTGGCCGGCGCACGCCGCCATCAGGGCTATCGCGAGCGCCAGTGGCGCAAGCCGGGCGCGGACACGCATCCCATCCCAGCGGCCTTCGTCGTCGACAGGTCGCGAGACCCACGACCCAGAGGGATATGCGCGTGACGGTGGGGCTATCACTCCGTCGCGAGGACCGTGTCCTTCCTCGATCACCGGGATCAGCCAGCCCGGCTACTTCAGGAGGGCGTAGCGGTATGTGAGACGGACCTTTGCCACGTCGTACCAGCCCCGGTTGCTCGAGTCAGCGGTCACGAACGCGTGAACCCTGTTCGTCGAGAAGACGTGGTTCGTCGGAGGCGTCGACGTGGAGTACCAGGCGTAGGACCGCCCGACCCATCGCGCCCCGTCCTCATCCCCGTACGTCGGGTTCCAGAACGAGATGTACGCGACACCCCAGCCTGGGCGGGGGGAGCCAAGTACGGCGAACTTGAGCGTGCCGTACTTCACGGCGGACTTCATGACAAACCGATAGCCGGCCCACGCGGAGTAGCTCACTTCGAGCCCACGGTAGTAGCGACTCGACGGCCGGATCCAGCCGGCTGGCCCCTCGATGTAGTTGCTGTAGGAGATGCCGGCCTTCGTGATGGACCCCGTGTACCAATAGAGGCGCTTGGTCGAGATGGTCGTGTACGAGGTGAACGCCTTCATGTGGCCGAGGGCGTCGCGCAGCGTCTGGACCACCCGGTACCTTCCGGCTGGGAGCCGGGTCCCGGAGGCGGTCCGCCCATTCCAGGCCAGCGCCCAGGCGTCTGATCTCGTAGCGAGCGACCACGACCGGACGACACGTCCCGAGCTGTTGTAGACCCGCACCGACACCGACACCGGCTCGCCCGGGGTGCCGCGAACGGCGACCGCGTCGCGGTAGCTGTCCTTGTACGGGTAGAACGTCGAGTACGAGACCCCGACGCCGGAGGCGCTGACCCCGACATCCGGACTCACGGTGATCGAGACGACGTTGGACGACGCCGGCCAGTACTTCGTGTTGCCGTCGTAGACGGCGTCGATGGCGTGGACCCCCGGACCGGCGAGGCGAACGCTCAGCGTGGCGACGAGGTCGTCAGCCTCGTTGGCCGCAAGGGTCACCGTCCCGAGCACCGCCGGCGTCGAGCCGGTCACGTCGCGGAAGGTCACCGTCCCGGTCGCGTCCCAGTCGCCAAGGGTCGCGCTGAGAGTGATGAGTGTCTCGCCGGCGGTCGCCAGCGTGGTGTTCGCGGCGAGCGAGACGGTCGAACGGTACTTGCCCTGCACGATCGTGGTTGCCGAGCCGGCCACGGTCGTCGCGCCCGCCGGGAGAAAGTCGGCCCGGTAGGTGGTCGTACCCGACTGCACGACGGGATCGAGCGTGGCCTTTCCTCCGACGGCCGCCTGCGAGGACAGGAGCTGGTCCTGCGAGCCCTGGCGGTAGAACCTGACGGTCCCCGCCGCCGCCGGACTCACGGTTGCCGTCAGATGGGTGGTGCTGCCCGTCACGACGTTGGCCGGGTCGGCCGTCAACGTCACCGAATAGGTGACGGGCAACACCGTCAGCGTCACGACGTCGCTCAGGCTCTCGGCGTACAGGGTGCCCTCGACAAAGTGGGCGCGAACAGTGTGGGTGCCGGGAGCGGGGTAGCTGCGGCTCGTCGATGCTCTGCCGTCGGCGCCGACGGGTGTCACCCCGGCCGGGACGCCGTCGATAATCCACTCGACGTCACCGGTCGAGGGGATCGGGGACACGGTCGCAATGAACGTGGTCGGGGCCCCGACAGTGACCGGATTCGCCGTCACCGCCAGTGTTGTCGTGGTCGGGGTGAGCGTTGGCGACGCGACGACGTGCGACAGCGCGGGACTCGTCGAGGGATCGTAGTCCGCGTTCCCGCTATAGCTCGCGACGAGTTGGCGCTTGCCCACTGTCGCGAACGAGGTCGCGAGCGAGGCCACGCCGGCCGCAAGGGGGGCGGTCCCGAGAACGGTCGAAGCCCCGCCCGTCACGTCGGTGAAGGTGACGGTCCCGGTCGCGGACGAGGGGCTGACGGTCGCGGCCAGCGTTGCCGATGTCCCGGCGGTCGATGGGTTCGGAGACGAGGTGAGGGTTGTCGTCGTGGTCGGTAGCAGCGTCTGGATCTCGGCGAGGGAGAGGGCCCTTCCCCAGACACGCACGTTGTCGATCTGGCCGACCCACGGCTTGTTTCCACCGGGGCACTGAGTCAGGGCGCTGCCAATCGCGAGATCGTTGGTGAGTGTCATGCCGTAGCCGATCTGCATGCCGTTCGTCGCCGTGCCGGTCCCGATCTCCGCGCCATCGACGTAGAGATGCACCTTCGTGCCGTCGAAGGACCCGGCGACGTGGTGCCAGGTGTTGTCCCAGATCGAGGTGCTAACCGTCGGCGACAGGATGGCGCTCGACCCGTTACCGATGAAGAACGCCAACCCGCTGCCCGATCCGGTGTAGAGGGAGTACGAAGCCGTGGTGCAGACGGTCTCGCCCTTCCCAACGATCTGCGCCCACTGGCCCGGAGTGCCGTTCGCCCGAACCCACGCATCAACCGTGACGGTCGTCGGTTCCAGGAGAATGTTCCTCGGCACAACGACGCGATCCGACCATGAGGCGAATGAGAGGGCGCTGCCCGAGCGCCGGGAAACCCACGTGGCACCTTGAACTGTCCCCGGCAGTCCGTTCGCCGACGAGTCGGCGGCGGTCGTTCCCGATCCCTCGTCGAGCCGCCAGTAGGCTCGCACATCGGAGGGAGAAGGTACGCTCGGATTGCCCTCCGGATGAGGTGAGGCTCCCGGGGCCGGGTAGGGGGCGATGCTCGCTGCCGCGCCGCTCACGGGCACAGCCATCAAGAGCGCGAGGAGCAGCGCGAAGACCCGGCGCATGACCTCTCCCTCCAGGAGTCGCGGCACGGGTCGGGTTCGCCATTGGCTCTGCACGGTCCCGGCGACCAGGGTTGGACCGCGCTTCAACGCCTCCCGCTGATCGCCATCGTCCGGGATGGCCCCCGGCACGCAAGGGCCCTTGCGCCCGAAGAGGCCACGGCGGTGCAGACAAGCACCATGTCCGACCTCGGTGCGAGCCTCCCCGGCCGGATCGTCATGGGCAGAAGCGCGTTGGAGGGCCGTGAAGACCTGGCCCGCCTTGACCGTGCCCTGCGGGCTGATTGACGAGGTGCTTGAACGGGTGCCGTGGTGATACGGAGGTGATCTGCCGGAGCACCGAGAGGAGTAGCCCCCTCCGCGGATCCGCCGCCTCGGCGAGCACGAATTGCCGCGCGGTTCCGTCGGCCGCGAGGGCGTCGAGCGCCGCCGGTTCGATCGGTATACTCGCCGGGCCATGACCCACGTCTTCGTCGCCCCCCACCCCGACGACGTCGCGCTGTCCTGCGGCGGGCTGATCGCGAGCCTGCGCGAGCTCGGCCAGAACGTCACGATCATCACCGTCTTCTCCGGCAACGGGTCGGCCGCCGGCCTGACCCAGTACCAGCGCGAGGCGCTCGGGTTCGGCAACAAGGCCGTCTGGCCGACGACCGAGGCGTTCAACCGCGAGAACGTCCGGGCCGACCGGCCGCTCGACCCGGCGTCCGAAGCGCCCTACCGCGCCGACGCCGGCCAGCTCGACGCTACCCAGGCCGAGGCCGACGCGTCGGCCAAGCGCTTCTGGCAGCGGGCCTCGTGGTATCGCCGGGCCGACATCCACAACCGGCCGCAGGTCGGGCAGGCGCTCATGGACGAGGTGCCCCAGCAGGGCGCCATCCTCACGAGCGAGCTCGTGGAGGCGAAGATGGCCGGCGACCTGATGGCCGCCCGGCGCCTGGAGGACGAGCGCTACGCCTACTTCGCCGAGGCGTCGATCGTCTTCCTCGACCTGCCCGACGCCGTCTTCCGCGGCTACGAGGGCGACGAGCAGCTGCTGGCCGCCCCGCGCGTCGACGACCGGGCGCCGATCGACCTCCTCGTCAAGGAGATCGCCCGCCTGGAGCCCCAGAAGGTCTACCTGCCGCTCGGCATCGGCGACCACGTCGACCACCAGCTCGTGCGGGAGGTGGGCATCTCGCTCCTGGAGCTGGGCCGCCGCTGGGTGATGCCGGGGCCGGAGTACGCCGGGATCGTGACCTACTACGAGGACTTCCCGTACGCCTGGTGGAACGGCTTCCGCCGGCTCGACGACCTGCCCGCCGGCGCGCTCGCCGGGATCCCGGCCGACGTGGGCCTGACGCCGGAGTACGCCGACATCAGCGAGACGGTCGAGCGCAAGATCCAGGGCCTGACGCTGTACGAGAGCCAGCTGGACCGCCTCTTCGGCGGCACCGACCAGATGGGCGACGCGGTCCGCGGCTTCGGCACCAAGGTGGCCAGCCTGGCCGGCCTCGCCGGCTTCGCGGAGCGCTACTGGGCAAGCTCGAAGCTCTGATCCCGAGCGCCAACCTAGCATCGGAGGGTATCCCGAGGGCCGTGGACAACCAGCGGGATGGCGTGACGCCTTGATGAAGAGGGGCGCTGCGCTGACGCTGACGGATGGTGGCTGGGCGCGCCGGCTCACGAGCGACGCTCTGCTTGTCCTGACGGGCGTGATACTCGTCCTTCTTGCCTGGGAGATGACCATCGTCTGGCCGGCGGTCATGGCTCGCCCGGGAGCCCTGGGCGTTGACCTCCACTTGTACCTGAGCGCCACCCGCTCATGGCTGGACGGCGACGGGTTCTACCATGCCCGCCAGCTCGCCGGGCCGTACCACATCGAGGGCAGCGACACCGCGGGCGGCGGCGACATCCTGTACCCGCCCGTGATCCTCGTCCTCCTGGTCCCGTTCACGATCCTTCCGGAGATCCTTTGGTGGATCGTGCCTGCAGCGGCGTTCGGCTGGGCCATGTGGCGCCTGCGCCCGGCCCGCTGGGCATGGCCGCTGCTTGCGCTCGGGGCCGCGCTGCCCGCGAACATCGACGTCGTGGTGCGTGGCAACCCGGTCATCTGGGTTGCGGCGGCGTTCGCGGTCGGATGCGTCGTCGCCGGGCCTGCCGTGCTCGTGCTGCTCAAGCCGTCGCTCTTCCCGTTCGCGCTCATGGGCGTCCACCGGCGACGCTGGTGGATCGCTCTCGGCCTCTTCGGCCTCGCGTGCCTGCCGTTCGGGGCGCTCTGGCTTGACTGGGGCCGCGCGCTCCTCAACTCGGACGGATCGATCGGTTACAGCGTCCGCGACGCGCTGCTGTTGATGATCCCGCTGGTGGCATGGCTCGCCCGGCGCAACCCCGCTGGCACCGCCTGGAGCTGATCGGGACGACGGGCATGAGGGACCAATGCCGCTCGGTCGGGGCCGACTTGGCCAGTAGACCCGGCGGGAGTCGGGGGACGATCCTTGGCACACACCCCAAAGGGCAGAGGTGACCGCCGCCATGACTCGCCAGTTGGCACCTATCTCTTCGGCTCCGCGCGACGAGCGGGGTCAGGGCCTCGCGGAGTACGCGCTCATTCTGGTGCTCATCGCCCTCGTCGCGATCGTCGCCCTCTTCTTCCTGGGCGGTCAGGTCTCGCAGATGCTGAGCACCGTCGGCAACTCCGTGTAGCCACGGGCCACGCGCCGACGTCCGGGTCGCCCGCGAAGTGACTGCAGCCCGGCAGGCCCAGCGCGTCCTACTCGGTGGGCGTGAAGATCAGCCCGTCGGCGTCCTCGTACGCAAGTCGCCAGCCTGCCGCCGGACCACGCAGGGCGACGTCGAGCGCGGGTTGCGTCTCCGGGTCGACGACGACCAGTGTCGCGGAGATCCGCCGCAGCGTGTCGAGCGCGACAGGGCCGCCGCCGACGATCGTCACGTAGTCGACCCAGGCTGACGCAGGAACCACCTCCACCCGCGAGTCGACCATGACCAGGATGCCCGGAGACGCCCACTCGAACCATGACGCCCAGGGCTGCGGCACGACGGCGCGATCCGACGGGCCGGCCACCTGGGAGAGCGCACGTGCCAACCCGCCCGGCGCGTCGCGGAGGAGGCCGTCCGGGCCGGTGAGGGGGTCCGCGCCGCGCCAGAGTGGCTGGGAGACGAGGACCACGAGCCCGAGGATCGCCACGAGCGCCGCGTTGAGGCGGCGGAGCCGCGGTGGGTCGACACTCGCAGGTTCGCGCTCCGGGGAGAGCGCCGCGAGCGTGACCGCCAGCGCGACGGGCGCCCCGAAGGCCCACCACGCAACGCCGCGTTCCGCGTAGGCCCCGATGAGCGCGAGCCCGGCGAGCCAGGCCAGCGTCGGCCACGCCGGGAGCAGGCCGCGCCCGCCGGGCCTGCCACAGGAACGCACCGACGCCCACGACCGAGGCGTAGAAGAGGACGCCCGTCACCGAGAGCGGGAGCGTGCGCTGCCACTCCGTGATCAGGCGGGTGATCTCGGGGTTGGTGGCGATCCCGAGCGCATAGCCCCAGACCGCCGGCCCGAATGGCGTGACGATGGTGGCGGCGAGGGAGAGAGCCAGGACGACCGCCAGCCGTCGAAGGCCCGGCCGGCGCGCCCAGGCGTCGTCAAGAAGCGCGATCACCACGGCTGCGGGGCCCAGGAAGAAGCTCCCGTGGAGGTTCGCCCAGGCGAGCACCAGGAGCGGGATGACCCACGTCAGCCGTGGGCGGCGGTCTCGCCACGCGAGGATCGCGAGCGTCGCCGTGAACAGCACGATTCCGAAGAGCTGGGCGCGCAGGCCGACCGAGGCGATCCCGACCACGAACGCGGCGAGGGCCAGGAGCGCCGCCGACCGCGGGCCCTGCCGGCGCATGGCGCCGGCGGTGACGAGGCCCACCGCGGCCGAGACGAGCACGACCCTCAGGACGACGAGCCCGCCCCAGCCGCCCAGCCCGTGGACCGCGGCGAACAGCACGCCCGCCCCCCATTGCTGGTTGAGCCACGGCTCGCCGAACGCGGTGAAGGTGAAGGGATCCGTTCGAAGGACCGAGAGCGTGCCGAGCATCAGCTCGCCCGCCCGCACCTGGTACGCCAGGTCGATCGTCGACATCGGGGCGATCGTCGCGGCCAGCGCGGGCAGCAGGATCGCGAGGGAGAGCCAGAGGCGCTCGCGGGTCATGATCGCGTCAGCGTATGCGACCGAACCGGCGGTCACCACGCCTGGCGGCGCCGGGGCGTGCCGTTGGTCAGGCGCCGACCGGGACCGCGATGGGGACCTCCGCGGCAATCTCCGCGAAGCGGACCGCGCGGGCGCCCTCGTCGTAGATCTCCTCGACCGCGTAGACCATCAGCTCCACGCAGAACCGCTCGTGGACCAGGTCGTGGCCGCCGCGGGCCAGCATGTCGGCGTAGGCGTGGTCGGTCAGGAGCCGGATGATGGCCGACGCGAGGGCGTCGGCGTCGTGCGGGGGGACCAGGAGTCCGGTCCGGCCGTCCTCGATCACCTCCGGGATCCCGCCCACGGCCGAGGCGACCACCGGGCGCGAGAGCGCCATCGCCTCGAGGATCGTGAGCCCCTGCGCCTCGCGGTACGAGGGCAGTACGGCGACGTCCAGGGCGGCGGTCACGGCCGGGACGTCGTCGCGGCGGCCGGTGAAGACGACCCGCTCCATGACGCCAAGGGCGGCCGCCTGCGCCTCCAGCTCCTCGCGGCGGCTCCCCTCCCCGACCACCAGGAGCCAGGCGTTCGGCACCCGGCGCAGGACCCGCGGCCACGCCTCGAGCAGCGTCGGGTGGCCCTTTTCGTGCTCCAGGCGGGCGACGACGCCGACGATCTGGGCCTCGGGCGGCATGCCGTACTCCTCGCGGAGGGTGCAGCACGGGTCGGTGTGGTCGTAGCGGACGAGGTCGACGCCGTTGTAGATGAGCGAGACCGGCACGTTGCTCGGGCGCTCGTCGGCGATCTTGCGCTCCATCGCCCGGCTCACCGCGATCAGGTGGTCCATCCGGGGGGTCAGCTCGCGCAGCACGGCGCGGTCCTCCACGGAGCGGAGCCGGCTGGAGTGGACCGTTCCGACGACGTACGGCCGCGCGTGGCCGGCCTCGCCCAGCGCGATCGCTGCCCGCGTCCCCACCAGCTCGGCCCGGTACATGTGGTTGTGGAGCACCTCGGGGCGGATGTCCGCCACGAGGGTGGCCACCGCCCCCACGACGATGGCGTCGTCGGGCTCGTCGATCACGTGCACCGGGATGCCCAGGCGCGCGATCCGCCGCTCCGCGCTGCCGTGCGAGAGCGAGATGACGGTCGGCTCGTAACGCGTCCGGTCCAGGCGGGACAGGAGCGAGTAGACGTGCTCCTGGGCGCCGCCGTTCGTGCCCGTCGCCAGCAGCTCCACGACGCGCACGGGGCGCCCGCCGGGGACCGGGGGCCGGTCCTTCGGCTTGACGCAGTCGTCGTCGGGAAGCGGAGCGCCCATCTCAGTCGCCCGTTCGCACGACGAGCAGGCGCTGGATGGGCTCGTCCACGGCGCCCCACTCGTACTTGTAGGGCTCGTCGCCGCGGAGGTAGTCGAAGCGGCGCGCGGCCGGCCAGGATCGCGGCCTCGATCGCCTTGGCGCTCATGAGGACGCCGGGCGAGAGCTCGCGGGCATCGGGCTCGACGCCGGCGTTGTAGAGGTACCAGGCGTCCGCGTCCTCGAACCAGACGCCGGCCGCGATCCGCCGGCCGTCCACCGAGAGGAAGTGCAGCTGGATCGTCCCGTCGGCGTCGAGGAGCTCGAAGAGCCGGCGCACGAACGTCCGGCTCTGCTCGCCGCCCGCCGTCGGCGGGAAGAGCCCCTGGGCGCCCCAGCGCTTCTGGTGGAGGTCGACGAACGCGTCGAGGTCGCCCACCGGGTCGGTCGAGCGCTCCAGGCGCACTTCGCCGGCGGCCTCGGCGCGGCGGATCTTGCGGCGCACTTCGTGGCGCTCCTTCTTGCGCGAGCGTGCCCAGGTAGGCCTCGAAGTCGGCGCCGGGCTCGAACGTGACGACGGGGCAGACCTCCTCGCGCTCGCGGACGACCGTCCAGCCGTCGCCGGTCCGCGCGCCGAAGGCGTCGGCCAGCGCGTCGGCGGCGGGGTCGCCGCAGCGGAGGCGCCGCAGGTCGACGACGTCCCACGGCGACGGGTGATCGGGATCGTGGGCATCCCCCGGCGTG
This sequence comes from uncultured Chloroflexia bacterium, assembly GCA_963831745.1. Lineage (GTDB taxonomy): Bacteria > Chloroflexota > Limnocylindria > Limnocylindrales > CSP1-4 > CTSoil-043. Next base: position 290,552 of record CAWHRD010000001.1, read on the forward strand.
GCGAGCGCTTCCGCGACGGCCTCGGCCACCGCCGGCAGGTCGGCGGGTCGCGCCAGGAGCGTCGCGTAGTCGGCGTGGTAGGTGGCCCCGAAGAAGACGGCCTTGGCGGTGGGCGCCACCGCCGTGAACGGCAGGTGGGCGTCGCCGCGGAGCCGGGTGCGCAGGATCGCGTCGTCGGGCTCCACCTCGTGGCGGTGCATGAGCGGGACGATGGCGACGGGTTCGTGCGAGTCGCCGGCCGCCGAGTCCAGCACGACGAGGGTCTGCTCGTGGGCGTTCGCGCCGTAGGCGTCCCACCAGGCGCGGTGGACCCCCCAGCGGGCGAAGGGCGTCGCCCACGGGGATGCCGCCGCGAGCGCGTCCCAGGTCGCCGGGTCGATCGCGTCGAACGGCCGGCGGACGGCCCGCAGGCCGCCCGGAAGCGCCGGGCGAGGCGCCGGGGTCTCGTCGGCACCCACCTCGGCGGCGGGCGCGAGGGGACAGGGAGGGTCGAGGTCCGGGGGGCTTGCGGTCATCGGCCGCGAGGATAGCACCGGGCGCTGAAGGCGGGCCCGGGCTCCTACGCGACCTCCCAACGACCGGCGAGCGCGGTGACCCATGCGTCGAACGCCTCGACGAAGGCAGGGCCGGTCACGCGCATGTCCGGCCCGGCGTCGCCGGATCGCTCGATGGCCGTGCGCAGCCCCACTACCACCTGCCGGGCTTCGATCGCCCGGACGCGCTCGGACTGGGCGGGAAGGTCGAGGAACGCGAGGACGCCGCGACCGACCGAGAGCCGAGCCACCCAGTCGGGATACTCGATGGACGCGGGCAGGTCCAGCCAGCGCAGCAGGCCGGCCTCATCGCGAAGGCGGAAGCGCCCCATGGATCCGGTCGGCCGGCGCTCGACCACGCCCGAGAGGACGAGGTCGTCCAGGGCAACCGCCACGTTCCGCTTCCCGAAGCGGGTGAGGTGCGCGACCTCCAGGGTGGTGAGCGAGAGTCCGGGTCGAGCCAGCAGGGTTGCGACGATGTCCGCTCGGGCGTTGACGCCGAACGCGGCGCGCAGGGTCCAAAGCGTCCGCGCTGCGCCGCGCGCCCGCCGCACGACGAGCAGGTCGTCGCGGGCCGTCTCGATCGGCACCCACCCTTCGGGCGGGGCATCGACCGCCCACGGCGGCGCGCCGGCTCGACGCGCCGCCGCGGCGAACACCGAGAACGCGTCGCTCGCCACGCCGGCCTCGGCGAGGACCCGTTTGAGGCGCGCGCCGTTCACGTAGCGACCCATTCGCCCGCACCAGGCGACGCCCCCCTGCCAGACGCGAGCGTCATCGCCGCCGACGGCCGCCGTAAGGCCGATGAGCGCCTCCAGGTCGACGACGGCCTGCTCGCGGGGACCCTCGAGCGCCACCCCCAGCGACGCCCACTGCGCGGCGGCGCGGTCAAGGAGAGCCGCGCGAAGCCTAGCCGCGCCCATCGTCCGGCATCCCGAGCTCGGCAAGGAGGGGGGCAAGCTGGCGGTCACGGAACCCGGGCGACGGGTCGTGGCTCCTGGCCCACCGAGCAGCGGCCCGCAGGTCGTCGGGGCTCGGAGCAAGAGCACGGAGATCGCCCAGATGGCGGCCGTGTGTGGGCCATTCATCGGCTGCGGCGTAGAGCTTGAAACAGACCATATCGAACCGGCCCGCGAGCAAGACGACGAGGCCCGGGCCAAAGTCCCGGCGGTCCAAGCGGTCCGCGAACCCCGCGGGCAGGCCGAGCTCGATCAGCGACTGCGGCCCGACGTTGAGCCAGTCGGGCGCCGCGCCGTACGCGTCCCCGACGGCACGGACGGCCGAGGCGAGTTCCGCCGGCAGCTTCGGCAGCGGGACGATCCGCCCGGCCACGCGGGCGGCGACCACGTCCGCATCGCGCGTCGAGCGCGAGAGCACGCCGCGCAGCAGGAGATTGGCGCCACCGATCAGCACCAGCTCATGGCGCTGCCCGCGGGCTCCGAGCAGCTCACCCAGCGCGCCGAGCAGCTCGGCAATGTCGTCTCGCTGCAGGCGATCCATGACCGGATCATGTGCCCATCGAGCGGGTATGTCAATTGCTCGTATCGAGCAGATAGACTACTTGATCGGCGCCTGTCGACCCGGGTCCGGTCGGGCGCAAGGGCCACAAGACGATCGAGGCGCATCGCCAGTCGATGCGATACTCGAGGTGTGAGAACGATCCGTGCGGTCGGCCACCGGCGGGACCGCCACGGGACGATCGTCCACCTTGACTCCCGTGCCGCACCCACGACGATGCCCGCGTGGATCTCGCCGTGACCGCCGCGCCCTCCCGGGACCTGGAGCGCCCGCGCCTCGCCACGCTCGCGATCTACGGGACCGGGATCGGCCTGTCCGCGTTCCTGCTCTTCTCGGTCGAGCCGCTCGTCGGGCGCCTGGCGCTGCCCGTCTTCGGCGGCGTGCCGGCCGCGTGGGCCACCGTCCTCGCGTTCTTCCAGGGAATCCTGCTGCTCGGCTACCTCTACGGGCACCTGTCGGTGACACGGCTCGGGATCCGCCGGGGTGCGGTGGTGCACGTCGGCGTCGCCGTCGCCGCGTTCGCCCTGCTGCTGGCGGCACCGGCCGACTGGGCTCCGCTTCGGGACGCGTCGCTGCCGCCCGCGCTGAACCTGCTCGCGATCCTCGCCATCGCGGTCGGACCCGCGGCATTCCTGCTGACCGCCACCACGCCGCTCCTGTCGGCCTGGTACGCCGCGGTGCGCGACGCGGAGACGCCCGGGGCGGTGGATCCCTACTGGCTCTACGCGCTCAGCAACGGCGCCTCGCTGGCAGCCCTGCTCGCCTACCCACTCCTCGTCGAACCGGCGCTCGGCCTCACGGCCCAGCGCGCGCTCTGGACCACGGGGATCGGCGTCTTCGTCGCCATCGTCGCGGCAGCGGCCGCGCGCGTCTGGGTCGTCGCCCGGCCGGCGGGCCACCCCGCCAACCTGGCCGCGCCTGGTTCCGACGGGGTCGCCGGCGGCGTCGCCGCCCGGGTCGAACGGATCGACAACCGGCGCCGCCTCCGCTGGTTCGTCCTGGCCGCGATCCCGACCGGCCTCCTGACCGCGGTCACCACGTTCATCGCCACCGACCTCGTCAGCGCCCCGCTGCTGTGGGTCGGGCCCCTCGCGATCTACCTCGCCTCGTTCGTGGTCGCGTTCTCCGGGCGCGGCGGCAGGCTGGTCCGTTGGGCCACGATCGGCGCGCCGGCTGCAGCGACGCTCCTGTGGGTGCCGCTCGGGTCGGCGGGCATCTGGCCGCTCGTCCCGCTCGTCGCGACCGAGCTCGGCGGGTACGCGGTGGTGGCGACGGCGCTCCACGGCCGCCTCGCGGCCGACCGCCCGGCTGCCAGCCACCTGACAGAGTTCTACCTGGTCCTCGCGCTCGCCGGGGTCGTCGCCGGGGGCTTCGTGGCCCTCGTCGCTCCCGCGATCTTCCCGGACGTGTGGGAGTACCCGCTGCTCGTCGGCTCGGCGGTTGCCGCGTTCGCCGTCACGCTGCCCCCGGCCGTCCGCGCGGCGCGCGGGGACCAGCCCGGTGGCGAGCTCCCCGGGGGCTCCCGCGGGCGGCGCTTCGACTTCGGCCCGTTCGTGGCGGGATCCCGCGGCCGCCTCGGGCCCTACCTGGTCGTCGCCGTCGTCCTCGCCCTGGGTCTCGTCGGCCAGGGATCCCTTGCCGTCGAGGCCGGGGCACGCTGGCTCCTTGTCGGCGGGCTGGTCCTCCTGTTCGGCGGAGTTCCGCGCTTCTTCGCGCTCTCGACCGCCGCCGTCCTCGTCCTCGCCGTGCTGGTGCTGCCGCCGACGCCCCTGTTCCGCGACCGCAGCTTCTTCGGCGTGACGATCGTCCTGCCGTCGTCCAACGGGGAGCGGCTGGAGATCCTGAACGGGACCACGCTCCACGGGGTCCAGTACCTCGACGCGGCCCGCCGGGACCGGCCCGCCACCTATTACGTCGAGGACGGCCCGATCGGCGACGTCTTCCGCCTCCTCCGGACGCCGCCCGCCCCGGCAGCCGGCGCCGGCCGGTCCGTCGGGATCGTGGGCCTGGGCGCGGGTGGGCTCGCAGCGTACAGCCAGGCCGGCGACCGGTGGACGTACTACGAGATCGATCCCGTCGTGGTCCGCGTCGCGCGGGACCCGGCCTTCTTCACCTACCTGCGCGACGCCGCGGCGCCACCCGAGGTGGTCGTGGGCGACGGGCGCCTGGAGCTGGAGCGGGTGGCCGACGGAGCCCACGACCTCCTGGTGCTCGACGCCTTCAGCTCCGACGCGATCCCGGTCCACCTCCTCACGGTCGAGGCGCTGGGCGACGCGATGCGGACGGTGGCGCCGGGGGGCCTGCTGGCCGTCCACGTCTCCAACCGCTACTACGACCTTGCCCCCGCGGTGGCCGCCGCCGCCCGCGACCTCGGGCTGGCCGCGCTTCGACGGCCCTACGCCCCGACGCCGGCCGGCAAGGAGATGGGCGCCACCGGCTCCATCTGGATGATCCTCGCCCGCGATCCCGGCGTGCTCACGCCTCTCGCCGATGCGGGTTGGGAGTCCGTGCCGGTGGACGGGATCGCCCCGATCACCGACGATCGGCCGGACATCCTCCGCTTCCTCGTCCCCTGGGACGGGATGAACGCATTCGGGAGGTAGTCCGGCCCGAGCGCGGTCGGCGAGGCAGGTCCGCGTCGGCGCCGCGAGGCAGCGCCGGGCCCGGGACGGTAGCTACGGCGTGGGTCCACTCGTGGGCGGAGGGGACGCATCCAACGCGAGGCGCTTGCGCCCGGCCCAGGCCACCGCCCCGATCAGCACCAGCGGAAGATCGCCGATGCTGTACAGGGGGCCACGCGGGTTCTGGGCGTTCTGCAGGACCGTGACGTAGTCGGGCCACATCGAGAAGAACGCCAGCGAGACAACCACGGCGACCGCGGCGGCCACCCACCACGAACGATGCCGCACGCCAACCAGGGCGAGCGGCGCCAGCGTGGGCTTGAAGACGAACACGATCGTCGGCCAGCCCCAGCGAACGCCGAGGGCCATCGCAGCGGCGAGCCAGATCGCCGGGTTGCCGGCGAGGACCAGGGCGATCGACTTCGGGTACAGGAGGCACGCCACGATCGCCAGGAGCGCAAGCGGCCGGGGCCGGCACGCCGCGACCATGAGACCGAGGGCCGCGAGCGGGATGAGCCACCACAGGAACGCCGGCAGCACCGTGAACGGAGCAAAGAGCAGCAACGCCGGGGGTGGGTAGAGCACGTCCGTAAGGCCGATCCAGAACGGGCCGGCGAGCTCGTAGGCAGGGTAGAACGAGCCGCCTCCAAGCCATCGGGCCGCGGCGTCGCGAACGACGGTGAAGTCCTGGGCCGATCGCCAACCCGGCGCCTGACGGAACGATCTGCTGTACCTCGATGCAGATCATGGCAACGAGGAGCCCGGCGATCACGGCCGACACGACGCGGCCGGGGATGCGACGTCTACCCGCGGTCGCTGTCTCCGCCGGCGATCGATCGGCTCCGCGAACCGGAAGCTGAGTGTCGTCGAGGCCTGCAGGGGCGCTCATGGTCGACAGGCTACGGCACGCCGACTCCGGTCGGCCCGCCATCGACCCACGTACCTGCAGGTGGCGCGTCTGACGAGAGCTCCACGTCGGCAAGGAACCGGAAGCGAGTGGCCAGCAGCCAGGCGGCGAGATACAGCAGGGCGATGATGACGAGCAGGAAGCCATAGCCGGTCACCAGCGCGACGTATTCGATTGCACCTCCGACGACTGCGCCAAGGAGATTGGACGCAAACGCCATGTCGGCGGTCTTCGTGTCGCGGAACGAGTAGCTGAACACGAGGTTGGCAAAGAAGACCGGGGCGAAGGCGAGGGCGGCGGCCAGGGTGTATCTCAGCCACGGCGGCTCGATGAGCAGCGTGGAGGGCGGCAGGGCGAGCGTCAGCACGATCGAACCGAAGAGCCCGATGTAGAGCAGCGAAGGACTTCGGAACCGGAAGGTCTGGTTGATGACGATCGCCAGCAGGACGCTCGCGAGGATGGCGAAGAACACGAGCGAGTTGACCAGCCAGGTCGTGCCGAAGAGCAGGCTGAACGTGACCAGGCTGCGCGTCTCCAGGAGCAGGAATGCCGTCCCCAGGACGAAGAAGTGGGGGCTGAAGCGGCGGATCGACGTCCCGCTGCGGGCCGCCGCCCTGGCCACGAGCAGGACGGCAAGGGCGATGATGATCGCGATCGCGCCGAAGTAGTACGGCGCAATGAACGGCTCGCGCAGGTAGAGGAACGGCCAGTCGTCGGTCGCCTCTCGCGGGGCGCTCGCCAGGTCCAGCGCATCCACGCCCTCGCCGGGCGGCGACGCGCCGTCGAGGGCCTCCACCAGCGGCCCGGCCGCCAACGCCGCGGCAGTGTTCGCATACGAGCGAATGATGGGAGGCGACCCGAACGCGGCGTCCAGCATCCCGGTGATCTTCTGCGGGAGCCAGGCCTCGCGGTAGTAGTTGTACAGCACGAAGATCCCATCTCCGGCCAGGTGGTCGCGGACCCCGCGGAACGCCTCGACGGTGAACAGGAACGATTCGAGTCGGAGGTTGGCCGACGTGCTGACGAGCGTGAGCGAATCGGGGAGTGCGAACACCACGAGGTCGTAGCGGTCGGTGCTCCGGCGGAGGAACGCGCGGCCGTCGTCGACGATGCGCGTGACTCGCGGGTCGTCGTACGGGCGGTCGGGATGATCGCGAACGCCGATCGCCTGGATCGCCGGGTCGATCTCGACCGCGTCGACGTGTCCGGCGCCGTGCTTGAGCGCCACGGCGACGTCGGTCCCGGTTCCCGCGCCGACGATGAGGACCCGGTCGTATCTCCGTCCCGGGAACCAGCGGTACACCTGCTCGTAGATGGGAGCAAGGGCGCCATCCGTCGGCCACAGAGCCTGGTGCGGGATGCCGTTGACGTCGATGGCCTCGATGCCACCGGAGTCGTACTCGTCGATGCGGTAGTAGGGCGACCACGTCTGGTTCGGCGCGGCGGATGCCGCCACGAGCACCACCACCCCGACAAGCGACGCAACCGTGACGGCGGAGGCGCGCGACAGTCCGTTGGCGATCCCCAGCACCGAGGCGATCAAGGCGAGGACCAGGAACCAGACCAGCGGCGGCGTGCCGGCGGCCGAGAGGATGGTGAACAGGGCGATGCCGGTCATGGAGCCGAGGATGTCGAGCGAGTACGCCCGCAGCGGCGGCATGGACGTGAGCAGGGGTCCGAGCGGGACAGCCAGGCCGGCCATGATGACCGTGGCGAGGATGACGAGGAGCGGCAGGACGATGAAGTTCGTGTCCGCGCTCTTGCCCGCGCCCAGGGCGAAGATCTCGTCCGGGGAGTCCAGGTAGATCGCCACCTGGACCACGACAACCATGAAGACGAGCGAGAACAACAGGGGCCCGAACGGCGAGATCCGAATGCGGTTCGGATCACGGCCCCACAGGATCCCCAGGCCGATGCCCAGGAAGCTCGCCATGAGCAGGAAGTTGCTGAAGAAGCCGACGTAGACGACGTTGGCCGGGATCCAGCGGATGAGCAGCAGCTCGACGAACAGGAGGCTCGTGGCCGTCAGGAAGAGCCGAAAGGCGGGACTGCGGTGGGCTGCAATGCGGTGGTAGATCTCGGTCACGCCGGAACCTGCAAAAGCCTAGGGGTCAGAAAGCCTACAAGAGCCCGCAGCATAGCGGCCGTCCTCCCGGTCGCCGGGGCCACACCAGTCGAGGGTCTTGTGATTCCACCGACCATCACGAAGCGCCCTCGATACGACAATCCCAAGGGTGACGGTACGATCGCCACGGAGCGTCCTGCCAGGCGATCGACGGCCCTGACCCCCCCAAGTCTGGTCAGGCATCCGCAGAAGGGGGCGCCGCCGGAGAAAGTTCCACATCCGCCAGGAACCGGAAGCGAGTGGCCAGCAGCAATGCCGCGAGATAGAGGAGTGCCACGACGACTAGCAGGGAACCGTAGCCGGTGACCAGCGCGACGTACTCGATCGCGCCGCCGATGACCGCCCCCAGGAGGTTCGAGGCGAACGCCATGTCCGCGGTCTTCGTGTCGCGGAACGAGTAGCTGAACACGAGGTTGGCAAAGAAGATCGGGGCGAAGGTGAGTGCGGCGGCCAGCGCGTACCGGAGCCACGCCGGCTCGATGAGCAGGGTGGAGGGAGGCATCAGGAGCATTAGCCCGATCGAGCCGAAGAGGCCGACGTACAGCCACGACGGATCCCGGAAGCGGAACCGCTGGTTGATGACGATCGCCAGCAGGACGCTCGCGAGGACTGCGAAGAAGACGAGCGAGTTGACCAGCCAGGTCGTCCCGAAGAGGAGGCTGAAGCTGACCAGGCTGCGGGTCTCCAGGAGCAGGAAGGCTACGCCCAGGACGAAGAAGTGGGGGCTGAACCGGCGGATCGACGTCCCGCTGCGGGCGGCGGCCCTGGCGACCAACAGCACCGCAAACGCGAGGATGATGGCGATCGCGGCAAGGTAATAGGGCGCGACGAACGGCTCGCGCAGGTAGAGGAACGGCCAGTCGTCCGTCGCCGCCTGCGGCGCGGCCGCCACGTCCAGCTGGTCGACGCCCTCACCGGGCGGCGGCGCGCCATCGAGGGCCGCCACGAGCGGCCCGGCGGCGAGCGTCGCCGCCGTGCCGCCATAGGCCCGGATGATGGGTGGCGAGCCGAACGCTGCGTCGAGCATCCCGGCGATCTTCCGGGGCAGCCAGTCCTGGCGGTAGAAGTTGTACAGGACGAAGATGCCGTTGCCGGCCAGGTGATCCCGGACCTCGCGGAAGGCCTCGACGGTGAACAGGAACGACTCGAGCCGCAGGTTCGCGGAGGTGCTCACCAGCGTGAGCGAATCGGGGAGCGCGAACACCACGAGGTCGTAGCGGTCGGTGGACCGGCGGAGGAACGCGCGACCGTCGTCGTTGATCCGTGTGACCCGGGGGTCGTCGTAGGGCCGTGCGGGATGATCGCGCACGCCGATCGCCTGGATCGCCGGGTCGATCTCCACCGCGTCGACATGCGCCGCACCGTGCTCGAGCGCCACCGCGACGTCCGTCCCGGTTCCGGCGCCGACGACGAGGACCCGGTCGAACGTCCGGTCCGGGAACCAGCGGTACACCTGCTCGTAGAAGGGGTCGAGGAGCCTGTCCAACGGGTGCATCGCCTGGTGCGGAATGCCGTTCACGTCGAGAGCCTTGATCCCGCCCGAAATCGTACTCGTCGATGCGGTAGTACGGCGACCACGTCTGGTTCGGAGCCGCCGATACGGCTACCACCAGGAGAACGCCGACGAGCGACCCAGCCGTGATCGCGGACGCGCGCGAGAGCCCGCTCGCGAGCCCGAGCCCCGAGGCGATGAGCGCGAGCGCCAGGAACCAGACCAAGGGCTGTGTGCCGGCGGCCGAGAGGACGGTGAACAGGGCGATGCCGGTCATCGAGCCCAGGATGTCGAGCGAGTACGCCCGGAGCGGCGGCATAGACGTGAGCAGCGGGCCCAGCGGGACCGCCAGCCCCGCCATGATGACCGTGGTGAGGATGACCATGAGCGGCAGGACGACGAAATTCGTGTCAGCGCGCGTGCTCTCGTTGAGACCGAAGAAGATCTCGTCCGGGGAGCTGAGCTGGATCGCCACCTGGACCTGGGTCACCAGGAGCACGAGCGAGAGCAGGAGCGGCCCGAACGGCGAGATCGGGATGCGCCTGGGGTCTCGACCCCACAGGATCCCCAGGCCGATGCCCAGGAAGCTCGCCATGAGCAGGAAGTTGCTGAAGAAGCCGACGTAGATGACGTTGGCTGGGATCCACCGGATCAGCAGCAGCTCGACGAACAGGATGCTGGTGGCCGTCAGGTACAGCCGGAACGCGGGACTGCGCTGGGCTGCTGCGCGCTGGTAGATCTTGGTCACGTCGGATCCGGAACAACCCGGGCGTCACGTAGCCCGGCTGAGCCCGCAGCATAGCGGCCGCCCTCCGCGCGCGAGGGTCGCTGTGGTCACCGGTCGGCTCGACACGATGGTCCGGCACGGATCGGCGACAGGAGCTTCAGCGCGCGGCGCGGGACTGCACAGGACCTCCGGCACCCTCCGACCGTACCGAACGGCGGGTGGACAGCCGCCCGTCGCATCGGGCAAGGTAGGCGGCAACACGGGCGGGTGCGCCGGACCCGCCGCGTCGAGCCCGCCCCAGCGGGCGTTCCCACCCCGGTCCGGCGCCGCATCCCATCGTCGCCGCGCCCCAGCGCGGCGTTCGGGTAGGAAGGAGCCTCATGTCGGTCGATGCCCGAGTCGCCCCGCGGGCGGCCGCCACCCACTCCCCCGGCGGGCACCAGGCCTCATCCGAGCCGCGACCCGCCCCGACGAGCAGGGCCCCGCGGCGCGGCCTCCTCGTCGCCCTCCTTGCAGCGCTGCTCGCGGCCGGCGCCCTCGGCGCCGCGCCCGCCCCGGCCGCCGCCGCCGGCATCAAGGTCGCCGTCGTGGTCGGGCCGGCCGGCTCCCTGACGAGCACCTACCTCTCCCACGCGAAGTCGTATGCCGCGCAGGCCCGCTCCTACGGCGCGACCGTGGTCGAGCTCTACACGCCGAAGGCCACCTGGGCCCGCGTCCGCTCGGCGGTGCAGGGCGCGAACCTGCTGATCTACCTGGGCCACGGCAACGGGTTCCCGAACCCCTACAACGCGAAGCTCGACCCGAACAAGGTCGACGGCCTCGGGCTGAACCCCACGCTGACCAGCGGCAACACGCGGACCGCCTACTACGGCGAGTACTACGTCCGGACCCAGATCAAGCTGGCGCCCAACGCCGTGGTGATCTACAACCACGCCTGCTACGCCGCCGGCAGCTCCGAGCCCGGGCGCGCCAACCCCACCCTCGCGGTCGCGAGGCAGCGCGTGGACAACCACGCGGCGGGCTGGCTGCGGACCGGCGCGCGCACCGTCTTCGCGGAGACGCTCGGCCGGGCCTCGTACATCATCCGCTACCTGTTCACGTCGGCGCAGTCGATGTCGGACATCTTCTGGGCCAGCCCGGACAAGACCTGGTCCTACCGGACCTCGTTCGCCTCGAAGCGGACGCCGGGCGCGACGGGGATCCTCGACCCGCGCAGGCCGGGCGCCTTCTACCGGGCGGTGGTCGGCGAGCTGGCGATGACGGCGAGCGACTGGCGACCCTGAAGCTGCCGCCCGGGGGCGCTGCGGTTCAAGCAGCCGCCGCACGCCGACGACTTCGGTCCGCCGGCCCGCGCAGAGACAGGGTCCTGCAGCCCAGTGTATGCCCGGCATGCGCGTGCACGACCCCTCCCCGGGAGAAGGCGCGAAGCATTGCGCTCGGTGCGGAGCCGGGGGCCGAGATCGAATGTGAGCCGCGAGGCAGGTCCGGCCTCAGCGGAACGGGAAGCCGGCCTCGGCGAGGCTCTGGGGCGTCACGAGCGGCGACTGCTCCCCGAAGGTCCGGCGCAGGAGGAAGTACTCGGGCAGCGGCCGGTCGTCCGTGACCAGGGGGCCCGGGCCTGCGAACGCGGCGACCTGGCCGCCGTCGAGCCAGACGAGGCCGGGGATGGCGCCCGACCAGCCGTCGACGGTCGTCTGGGGCGAGTCGTAGGCCCCCCGAGATGTCCGCGAGGATCCCGGGCCGCGCCAGGACCTCGCGCACGGTCGCATCGTCGAACGCCATCGGCTGGTCCGAGCCCAGCATGAAGAACCCGTTGCGGCCCGGTCCCCGGAGCACCATCACGTGCGGGAAGACCGAGGCGAAGGTCCGGACGTGGGACCGGAACTCGTCGATCGTCTGGCCGTAGGGCACCCACTGCATCATGATCCCGCCCGGGGCCAGGCGGTCGTGGCCTGCCCGGTAGTACTCCAGCGACGAGATGACCGCGATCCCCGAGCTCTCGAGCGGGGGCGGCGGGTCGGTCACGATGATGTCGTAGCGCCGGTCGGTGAGCGCGATGTAGTTGCGGCCGTCGGTCACGACGACGCGCCCGTTGGGGTTCGCGAGGATCTGCGCAGCGTCGGGATAGTAGTAGCCGAACATCGTCGGGACGGACGGCACGAGCTCGACGGCGTCCGTCCGGAGGCCGGCGATGACGCCCGACCGGAACGCCGAGCCCATCCCGAAGGCGACCGTCAGGGCGCTCGTCGAGTCGGGCCGGAGCATCAGCGGCAGGATCGGCATGAGCTTCGCGTCGACCGTCAGCAGGGTCATCGAGGTGCCGGTCACCCACAGCTCGGGGTACCCGCTGACGCTGCCGGCCGTGCACGGACGCGATCTCGTCCTCCCGGCTCGCGTACAGCTCGCCCTTGGCCGCCTCGATCCGCGCCACGCTCGGGTCCACCAGGATGCCGTTCGTCGCGAGGGCGACGACGAGCACGACCGCGGTCGCGCCGCCGAGACCGTACGGTGGTGATGCGCCCGACGGTGGACTGGATCGGGGCCTTGTACGCGAGGACGATGCCGAGGCCGACGTTCACGAGGGCCACCACGCCGATCGCGGCCGGTGAGCCGATGGCGGGGATCACGAAGAACGGGACCACGAACGTCCCCACGATGGCGCCGACCGTGTTCGCCGCGAGCAGCAGGCCGGCGCTCGTCGCCACCTTGCCCTCGCGCCCCGACACGAGGGCGGACGAGGCCGGGAAGCTCAGGCCCATCACGATCGTGGCCGGCACGACGACGATTACGAAACGCCACCCTTCGATGCCGACTGGCCCCGAGGTCGAGTTGGATGGGTCGAGACAGGACGACGGCGGCGCCGGCGAGGGCTAGGAGGCCGACGACGATGTTGGTCAGCGCGAGCATGGCGACGGGCCGCCTGATCCTTGGCCGGAGCAGGCTGAACGCCAACGCACCGATCGCGATGCCGGTCAGGAAGACGACCAGGACGAGCGTGAAGACGTAGGTGTAGTTGCCGGTCCCCGACGCGAGGAGCCGGGTCCAGAGGACCTGGTAGGCGAGCGAGGTCAGGCCCGAGACGAACGCCACGACGAGCGCGAGCCGGGGCCGCGGGTCCCGGTCGGGAGCTCGTCGGGGATGGACGCCGAGCCGGAGTTCCCGTCGTAGATTCGCGACCGCGCCGGGCGCCGCGGCTCGCCGTCGGCTGTCGATGACGATCGCCGGCAAGCCGGCGGCTGCCGAGCAGCCCGCTCCGACGGCGAGCGTCGCCGTGAGCCCGAGGATCTCGATCAGCACGAGGCCCGCCGCCGCGGCCCCGAGGATCGCCCCGATCGTGTTCGCCGCGTACAGCCGTCCGAACGCCGAGCTCAGGTGGGCGGCGTCCCGCGAGAGGTAGCGCGTGAGCGTCGGCAGCGTCGCGCCCATGAGGATCGTCGCCGGCGCCAGCGCGAGGAGGGCGAGGCCGAAGCGGACGAGCGGCCGAGCGCCTGGGGCGCCGTCTCGAGGGACGCGAAGGCGCCGCGGTAGGCCTCGCCGATGAGCCGGAAGGTGAACGGCGTCAGGAGGACGACGACGACCAGGACCCCCTCCAGCACGCCGTAGAGGCGGAGGGGTCGCCGCACGCGGTCGGCGAGCTGCCCGCCGGCCCACGAGCCGATCGCCATGCCGCCGAAGAACCCGGTGAGGATCGTCGAGACGGCCTGGGTCGTGTTGCCGAAGACGAGGACGAGCTGGCGCGACCAGACGACCTCGTACATCAGGCCGGCCGCGCCCGACAGGATGAAGATCGCGAGGATCGGCCAGCGTCGCGAGGTCATCCGGCGCGGGGCCGGACGTCACGGGCGGCGATCGCGTGACACGGGGTGGGCCAGCGGGTGCTCAGCATGGTGGGGAGTCTATGGGGGCGGAGGCGCAGGGCAGGACGGACTGATATGCACTCGCTAGCTCGTCGCTCCCGCGAGGGCGGCGCGGCGGGTTGGTAGAGGCGCTTGAGACCCGACATCGGCTAACTCCGCCGGGACGAGGCGTTACCCGACCATGCTCCGGGACGCAAGGTCGACAGGGGGTGGGCCGAATGGTCGCCCCGAGCACGCTCCGACCGTCCTGGAGCATCCATCGGCTGCGTGGCGGGCCCCGGACGCGGTCTCCCAGACAGCCGCACCAAACGAGGCCGCCAGCGACAGAGTAACGCCGGACCGTGCACCGGGGGCGTGGCTCGCGGTGCCCGCCCTGTGGCCTGCGAGCCAGCTCCACTATTCAACGATGGCACTGCCGGTCATCACGCTCCCCGTTGCCTTCTTCCTCGCGATCCCGGCGCGGATGATCCCGGCCCTGGTGACGTGCGGCCTCGCCCTCTACGTCGGCGGTCGGTGGCTGCGGCAGGGGCGACCGCCGGTCCGTCTTCGGCCGGTGTCGCCGCGCGGCGCCGAGACGCCGGAGCGGATCAGCCGCCGTAATTCCAGTAGACCCCGTAGAGGTTGACCGCCACCCCGAAGAGGATCAGCGCGCGCCATCCCCAGCCGATCCCGTGGCGCGCCGCCGCCATCGCGCAGAGAGCCATCACGAACGGGAACGCGTCGAGCGCGTACCGGTAGCCGAACTGCCACCAGCCGCCACCGTAGTACAGCAGGCTGGGGACGAGCACCAGGAGAGCGGTGAGCCCCAGTGCGATGGTCTCGCGGTTGCGCCAGCGGCGCGCGGACCGCCAGCAGGAGCCCCGGGCTGGTCACGAGGACCGACAGGCCGAGACCGTCGGGCTTGAACCACGGGAACGTCGGAGATCGACTTTCCGAGGTGGACCAGGAAGTAGTCCAGGTTCATCGACAGGTGCGCCGGCGAGAAGACGCCGAGGGCGCGCCGCGCCTCGAGGAAGGCCGGCAGCGCGGCGATGCCGTAGCCGGATTCGAAGGGGTTCCCGAACCGCGTGGCGTTGTACCAGAACGCAAACAGCAGCGCGGGGGCGAATCCCGAGCGCGACCAGAGCCCGCCGCGGCACGGCCGGCGCACGCGTCGCGCAGGTCGGCCGGCAGTCGCTCGCGCACGTCATCGGGCAGGGAACGCCACAGCCCAATACGGCAGCGCCGCAAGGAGGGTCGCCCGGGTCAGGAACCCGGCGCCGGCCAGGAGCCCCATCACGACCGGCCGCCGGCGCCCGAACGCCTCCAGCAGCCCCGCGAACGTGAGGATCGACGCGATGAGCTGGCCGGTGTGCCAGACGCCGCCCCGCATCGTCACCCACCAGGTCGCCGTGCTGAAGCCGAAGAGCACCAGCAGCCACGCGCGATCGACTGACGACCGGACGCCGAGGCGGCCGGCGAGCCGCCAGAGGAGGCCGAGCCCTGCAGTGGCAAGCAGGGCATTGATGACCGGCTCCCAGTCGATGGCGGGGCCGACACCGGCGATCGCGACGAGCGGCGCGAGGACGAACGCCGGGAACGGCGCGAACGGGACGTAGACGCGCCCGGCGACGACGACGACGTCGTACGGCCCCAGGGCGCGGTCCAGCCATGTGCGCCCGTGGAGGAACGCGTCGGCGAGGTAGAAGAAGTCCGGCCTCCCCGCGTCGAAGTTGCGCGCGCACAGCCAGAGCACGAGGAAGGCGGCGATGAGCGCAGCAGCACCGACGATGACCGAGCGCCTTCGCTCGGTGAGGGAGCTCACCACGTTCGGCGGCGCTCCGGGACGAGGATCGGACCGATCAACGCGGCGCCGAAGGCGACGGGATAGACCGCGTCGGCGGGGAGCCACGGGAGGAGCGGGATGCGCGGCCGCCCACCACTGGCCCCGCTGCAGGAGGAGCGCGGTCGGCAGCAGCAGGAGCATGGCGTAATGGTCCCAGAGAAGCGGTGACAGCAGCTGGCTCGCGACCACGCCGACGACGAAGCCGGTCGCGGCATCGCGGCGGAACCAGGCGAAGACGGTGAGCACCGCCGTCAGGCCCATCGCGACGTACTGCACCACGGTCGCGGCCCCGACGGTCAGCCCGGCCCGGAAGGCAACCGCTCCCGGCGTCATGTTGTGGGGCGTGGTGACCGGCTCGCTGACACGGACGAGGAGGGCGAGGTAGTCGGCCCAGGTGTCCACGCCGACGACGAGCAGGCTGCCGGCGACGACGGCCGCCAGCGCCGCCAGCCCGACGGCCAGCGCCGCCCAGCGGCGCGTCACGGCCATCCAGCCGAAGAGGAGCGCCGGCTGCAGCTTGACCAGCGTCCCGGCGGCGGTGGAGAGCCCGAGGGGCACGGGCCGGTCCAGCGACCGCCACCCGATCGCGAAGCACAGGTAGAGGATCGGCGCGACCTGGCCGAGCTTCAGCCCGTACAGGAAGGGGAAGCTGAGGGCGGCGAGGGCGACCACGGTCCAGCGGACGGACGGGCGAACCGGGAGCAGGGCGGTCCCGCCCAGGAAGCAGGCGACCAGGAACCCGAGCCAGGCCCACGTGCCGGCCGGATCGGGAAGCGCCGCGAACGGGATCACCGCCAGGGCGAACGGCGGCGGGTACAGGTAGATCGCGAACCCGCCGGCGACATCCACGGCCGGGTCGTACAGCGGCTGGCCGGCCAGCAGCCGGTCGGCCGCCCGCGCGTACGCCTGGAAGTCGTATCCCAGCGTGTCGCCGGCGGCCCCGAGGATCGCGAGCGACGTCGCGGCCAGCAGGAGGAGGGCGAGGGCCGGGGCGAGGCGGGCGGCAGCATCGACGAGGGCGACCGAGCGTCGCGGCCGGCCGCCATCGAGCATCACCATGCTGCCATTGTGGCCGCTGCGGGAGCGGGTGTCGGGCTCAGTGGCGGCGATGGACGCCGCGATGGATCAACGGGATCCGGAACAGGTCCCAGGCCACGCGGAGGGCCAGGCGGGGCCGGGGATGCATGCGCGAGCCGCGCTTGTCGGACCACTGGATCGGCACGATCGCCATCCGGTAGCCGCGGCGGCGGGCCAGGTAGATGATCTCCACGTCGAAGACGATGCTGGTGATCTTCTGCTGCCCGAACAGGTCGCGGGCGGCCTCGCGGCTGAACCCCTTGAACCCGCACTGGGTGTCCTGCACCGGCCCGACCGCCCACTTGGAGGCGAGCGCGTGGAAGACCCGGCCCAGGAAGCGCCGGTACCCCGGCTGGGATCGGCGCATGTCGCGGCCGTCGGGCTGGATTCGGCTCCCCAGCGCGATGTCGTGATCCTGGAGGACTTCGTAGAGGATCGGGATCTGGTCGGGCGGCGTCGCGAGGTCGGCGTCCGTGAAGATGACCGTGTCCGTCTCGGCGGCCAGCATCCCCGCGCGGACCGCCGCGCCCTTGCCGCCATGCGGGACGGCGAGCAGCTCCAGGGTCGGTTCATCCCCGCTCGGCGCCGCGGCCCGCCTCCGGCCGGGCGCGCACGAGGTCGGCGGTGCCATCCGTGCTCCCGTCGTCGACGACCAGGACGTGGACGCTCGGCGGCAGGTGCCCGGCGCCCGGGGCGCCCTCGCGGCCGCGATCGTCACGCCGGCGGAGGTAGCCGAACAGCTCGTCGAGGGCCGGCTCGAGGCGGTGCTCCTCGTTGTAGGCGGGCAGGACGACGGTCAGGCTGCGCGAGTCCATGGCGCGTCAGTCTACGGTGCCGACCCTCGGGCGGGATCGGCCGGAAGTCCCGCGCACCTTGCGCCGCTGGAACCACTTGCGGTCGGGGGGCCCGCGATGTGAGGATCGCCGGCGTGAGCGCTCCCTCGACCGCGGGGCGAACCGCATGGTCGCCCGCGAACATCCTCCTGCTCGTCGGCGCGACGGCCGGCATCCTCGTGCTGCTCGTCATGGCCGCCTATCGCTGGGACTATCTCGACGACTCCCATGCCTACTGGCTGGCCGGCCGCGCGGTCCTGGAGGGCCGTTCGCCGTACGAGCTCACGACCGGACCCCAGGTGCGGTCCGCCTACCAGTACCCGCCGCCGATGGCCCAGGCCATGGCGCCGGTCGCTGCCATCATCGACGCCTGGACATTCCACTACCTGTGGCTCGCGCTGATGGGAGCGTGCCTGGCATGGCTCGCCGGGTGGCGGATCCTGCTCGCCCTGGCCCTCGTGGCGCTGCCGCCCGTCGCCATGGAGTTCTGGCACCAGAACATCCATCTCCAGCTCGCCGTCCTCGTCGTCCTGGCGATTCGGCGATGGCCGGCGCTGTTCGCGGTGGGGGCCGCCATCAAGCTCTCGCCGGGTGTCGGGATCGTCTATCTCGCCGCGGGCGGACGGTGGAGGGCCGCGGCAGGCGTGGCCGTCGTCCTGGCGGCGATCTGCGGCGTCAGCTGGATCCTGGCGCCCGAGCTCTGGTCGGAGTTTGCCGATCTCGTCGCCGCGCGGGGTCCGAGCGACACCTCCGGTGTCTTCCCGATTCCGTATGCCATCCGCGTGGTCGCTGCGCTGATCCTGGCCGTGATCGCCGGCCGCCTCGGGGGTCGCCGCGGCGAGATGCTCGCCTTCGTCGCCGTGGGGGTCGGCCTGCCCACGCTCTGGCTGACGGGCTTCGCGTTCTTCGTGGGCCTCGTGGCATGGCTCGAGTGGGACCGGTTTCCGCGCCGCGCGCTCCTCCCGAACCGCGCGGCCAGCCTCGACGAACCCGCCGCGCCCGGGGCGCACGGGGGCTGACGTGCGCGCATGAGGGCGCTGCAGACGCGCGCGTCCCGGTCGACTGGGCTGCTCCGCGCCGGCCTCGTCGCGCTGCTCTTCGTGGCCTGCGGACTCGACCTCGTCAGGCTGGCACGGGTCTACCCGCCGCTCGTCGACCTGGAGATCCCGCTCCGGGCCGCCGAGCGCTGGCTGGCAGGAGGCTCTCCGTACCTGGCGTCGTCGTTCTCCGAGCCGGCCGGCTACGGCCTCCCCTTCCTCTATGCGCCACCGACGCTGCCCGTTCTTCGCCGCCCTGTCGCTGCTGCCGCGCGAGGTCGCCGGGCTCCTGTGGCTGGGGGCGTGTCGTCGCGGCGGCGGCCATGGGGGACGCGCCGGCTGGGGATCCCCTGGGTGGCGGTGCCGCTCGCTCATGGCCTGGCCGCCCGTTCGCCGAGGCACTGCTGGGGGGCAACGTCCAGGTCTTCCTGTTCGCGGCGCTGGTCGCCGTCTTCTGGGACCGCGCGTCGCGCCCGTGGCATCCGAGGGAGCGGGATGTGCGCTCCGCGCCGGATCCCGGTGCGGACGGGCACGCTCGCGGCCTTCATCCCGGCGATGAAGATCTCGATCCCGCACGCCTGGGTTGGCGTGGCCGGGAGGAGACCGACGACGGCCATCGTCGGAGCCCTGGCGGCCGGCGGCAGTCGCCCTCGCCACGCTCCCGCTGGTCGGGCTGTCGGCATGGCAGGAGTGGCTCCAGCAGCTGGGCCGGGCGCTGGACCCGACGTGGGTGAACGGCGGATATCGGCTCCTGCCCGGTCTGCCGGCGGCGGCGAGCGGGGTGATCTGGCTCGCGGCCGTTCTCGCCTGCGTCGTGGTTCCCGGGCCGCGCAGGGGAACGTGGGCCGGCCTGCTCGACGGTCCTCGGCGCCGCGACCTTGCACGTGTTCAGCCTGCTGTTCGTCCTCCCCGCGATCCTGGTCGTGCGGAGGGAGATCGGCCTCGCCGTCGCCACGCTCATCGCG
Source organism: uncultured Chloroflexia bacterium (assembly GCA_963831745.1). Taxonomy (GTDB): domain Bacteria; phylum Chloroflexota; class Limnocylindria; order Limnocylindrales; family CSP1-4; genus CTSoil-043. The sequence continues at coordinate 310,069 of CAWHRD010000001.1, forward strand.
ATCGGGGGTCTCCTGGGCGCCCAGGCGCCCGGGCTGCTGTGGCTCGGGGCAGCTCGTCGCCGCCGCGAGCCTGGCGTTGGGAGATCGATGGCCCGGGCTGATCGACAGGACGGGCCGGGATGCCGAGAGCGCGCCGGCGCCTGCCTGACGCGTCAGCTCGTGGTCGCGTCGTTGCCCGGGGCGCCATCGTCCCGTGGATGTCGTGGTCCGTCGAGGGGTCAAGCGTCGCCGGCGGGTGCGTCCCGCGTCCTCGGGCCGACCAGGTGCCCGATCGGCAAAGCGATCCTCGCGGAGGGCAGCCAGCAGCCCCATGAGCATGTAGCTCAGCAGGCGAGGCGGCGCCAGCGTCGACAGCGTCACCGCGGCCGCCCAGCCCCAGCGCGTCGGCGCAAGCCGCAGGGTCACGAGCGCGCCCGCCACGAGGAGGCCGGCCCAGAGCAGCGGCGAGAGTGCGTACGGCGAAATGTTGCGGATCTCCCCCACCCACCCCAGACCCAGTGAGTGCACGTAGTCGATGGTCGCCTGGGGTTCCAACACCAGTTGGAGCGCTACCAGCGCGGCCGTCCATCCCGCGAGCGCGCCGGACCGGCGCCAGTCCCGGCGGCCGACGAACCAGATGCCGGCCAGGAGCGGGAAGAGCTTGATGTTCGCGGCGAGGGCGATCCCGAGCGGTGTCCCGATCGTCAGGAGCAGGGTGACGAGCGACGTGCGCCTGGGCGATCGCGAGGCTCCAGCCGATCGGGATGCCCAGCAGCCCCGACCGCGATCCACGACCTCGCGTCGGCGCAGCCCGAGGATCCACAGCGTCGCCAGGAAGGAGGCGACGACGATGGCGCTCCCAGATCGCCGCGGCGGCGGCGAACGGGAGGAGCGCCAGCGGCCGAAACAGGATCGCGAACAGCGGCGGGTAGAAGTACGCGGCGTTCTGGTTGACGTCCTGGCCCGGCGGGTAGAGCGGCTCGCCCGCGTTCAGCCTCGTGGCGGCGTCGTAGTACGCGCGGACATCGGCCAGCGGGTCCGAGGCCAGGTGGCCCAGGAAGATCGCGATCCCGCCGAGCGCTCCGATGGTCGCGAGGGCGAACAGGAGCAGGTCCACGGCGCGTCGGCGCGGAGGGCGCGTGCCGGTCACGGTCCGGGCACTCGGATCGGGCGCCGGACCCGGGGATGTCCGTCCTGCCGGCGGGATCCCGGACCGCCGCCAGGAACGTCATGAGCATGTAGCTCAACAGGCGCGGCGTCGCCAGGACCGACAGGGCGACGGCCGCGACCCACCCCCAGCGGGTGGGCGCAAGGCGCAGCGTGACGACCGCACCGACGAGCAGCAGCACGGCCCACAGCGCCGGCGAGATCGCGTACGGCGAGATGTTCCGCACCTCGCCGACCTGCCCGAGGGTCAACGTGCCGACGAAGTCGAGCGTCGCCTGCGGTTCCAGGACGAGCTGGAACAGCACCAGGCCGCCCGCCCACGCCGCGAAGGCGGCAAGGGACCGCCATTGCCGACGGCCGATCCACCAGAGCGCGACCAGCGCGGGAAGAGCTTCAGGTTCGCGCCGAGCGCGATGGCCCAGGGCGCGCCGAGCGCCGTCAGGAACGTGAGAGGCGCCTGCGCCTGGCCGACGGCGACGCACCAGGCGATCGGCGACGCCAGGATGCCGGCCGCGATCCAGGTCTCCCGGCGGCGGACACCCAGCCACCAGAGGGTCGCGACGACGCTCGCGACGACGATCGCCGCCCAGATCGCGGCCGCGGTCGAGTACGGCAGCAGGGCGAGGGGCCGGAACGCGATCGCCAGGAGCGGCGGATATCGGTAGAAGTCCGGGGCGTTCGGGTCAGCGTCGGGCGGGTAGAGCGGGAGCCCGGCGTTGAGACGGGCGCCGGCGTCGTAGTAGGCGCGCACGTCGGCCAGCGGGTCGGTGGTCAGGTGCAGCCAGAGGGTCTGGATCCCGGCGATCAGCCCGACGATCGCCGCGAGCGACCAGGCGACGTGCGCGCGACGTCACGCTGGGCGCGCCGCTCGGCGTCGGTGGCCGTCACGGGGCGGGCCTCCGACCGACCGGGGCGACGTCGTCGCGGAGCCGGATGATCGCGAGGAGGATCACCCACGAGTTGATCCAGATGATCGGCAGGGCGAGCCAGGCGGCGACCGGCACGAGCCAGCGCCGGCCGGTCCAGGCGCCGAACGCCACCAGGACCGCGGCGCCGATCACGCGGAGCAGCAGCAGCTGGCTCCGTCCGGGCGAGGCGAGCAGGAGGTCGATCCAGTCGGCCCACGCCGTCGGGTTGAGCGCGTAGGACACGACAACGATGGCGCCGGTCACGCCCAGGGCCAGGGCGAGATCCCGCCACTCGCGGCGGACCAGGAACCAGCCGACGCCGACGCCCGGCGTGATCTTCGTGAGGATCGGGAAGGCCCACGTGGCGGAGACGCGGTATCCCAGCACGATGGCGGCGGCGATCAGGAAGTGGATGTTGCCGACGCACAGCTCGTAGATGATCGGCAGGCACAGGATCGGCACGGCCCACGGCCACGGCCGGACGAGCCACACGAGGATGACGAGAGACAGGGCCGTCCAGAGGGCGAAGAAGACCGCGAACGGCAGGGCCGAGAACGGCGCCATGAGCTGCGCGAAGGCCGGCGAGTAGAGGTAGGTGGAGATGTCACCGACGCCCGAGCCGACGTACGGGTGGGCCAGGTCGATGCCCCAGTAGGCGCGGGCGTCGACCCCCGCGAACTCCCACGGCTTGATGTCCTGGACGAAGAAGAAGTAGAGCGCGCGCAGGATGCCGACCACGACGAGCGCGTCGCGCGCCGGACGGCCGAAGCGCGCCAGGCGGGTTCCGGAGCTCGCTGAGCAGGTCAGCTGTGGCCGCGCGCGCCACCGGCGTCCTCGAGCTGCGGGCGTCGCTGCTGGATCGGCCAGAGGGCCGCAAGGACGGCGAGCCCGGCCGGCCACAGGGCCGGGAGGGCGAGCGTCGCCGCCGCGGGCACGGTCCAGCGCCGGTCGGTCAGCCCGCCCCAGGCGACCAGCGCCAGAGCCGCCGGCAGGCGCACCCACAGCGGGATCGGGATGGAGAACTGGTTCGCGGGTGCGCCGCTGGCGGTGTTGCCGAGATTGAAGGCGAGCCAGTCCGCCCACGCCTGTGGGTCCAGCGCGTACGAGATGCCCGCGATCGCGCCGGTCACGCCCAGCGCGACGAACAGGGGCTTCCATTCACGGCGCACGGCAAACCAGGCCAATCCCACCCCCGGGGTCACCTTCGTCAGCAGCACGAACGACCAGGTCCACGGGTACCGGAAGCCGAGGGCGATCGCGGCGGCGAGGAGGAGGTGGATGTTGCCGTGGTACAGCTCGAGCGCGACCGGCGGGAACGCGAAGACGGCCAGGATCGGGCGGACCGGACGGCCGCCGAGCCAGATCGCGGTCCCGACGAGGACGGCCGTCCACAGCCAGAGGAACTGCCAGAACGGCAGGGCGGCGAACGGGGCGCAGAGGCGAACGATCGGCGGGCGAGTACGAGAAGGCGCCCAGCACGCCCCACGGGACCCCGTACGGATCGGCCTGGTCGACCGACCAGTACGCGTACGCGTCGAAGCCGAACGTCCCGGCCGTCGGGGCGATCACGAGGAACAGGTAGGCGGCGAACAGGAGGCCCGCGACGATCAGGCCGTCGATGACGGCGCGGCGTACGGGGGCGCTCGGGCGGACGGAGAGATGGGGGCGGATTGCCACCGCGGCATCGTAGCGCCGGGCGGACCGCATCCGAAGGGCACCGATGACCCATCCGTACCACCCCGACGGTACGGGTCCTTGGCCGGGCCGGGTGGTGCTACCGTGCACCGCCGTGGGGACGCCGCTGGCCCTCTATGCGCTCGCCCTCGTCGTGCGGCTCGTGCTGCTCGCGGGCTTCGCCGACCCCGCCTACCCCGACTCCTTCTACTACGTCGACGTGGCCCATAGCCTGGCGGCCGGGCACGGCTTCACGATCGACGCGATCTGGATCTTCCCCGAGGTCGGCGGCACGATCCCGGCGTACCCGACGCTGCCGGTCCCGTCCAACGCCCACTGGATGCCGCTCGCGTCGATCGTCCAGGTGCCCGTTCATCTGGCTCCTGGGCCCGACGGCGATCGCCTCCGCGCTCCCCTTCGCCCTGCTGGGCTCGCTCGCGGCGCCGCTCACGTGGGCGATCGCGCGCGACGCGGGGGCGACCCGGCTGGTGGCGATCGGCGCCGGCGTGCTCATCGCCATCCCGGCCGCGAGCGCCGTCTTCATGGCCCAGCCCGACAACTTCGGCCTCTACCAGCCGCTGGTCGCCGCGGCCCTCTGGATGGGCAGCCCGGGGACTCCGCGGCGACGCGCGCGCGTTCGCGCTGGGCGGGCTCTTCGTCGGCCTCGCGACGCTGGCCCGCAACGACGGCGTGCTGGTGGGAGCGGCGCTGGCGATCGCCTTCGCCTGGGACCGCTGGGCGGCGTGGCGGAGACGCGGGTCGCGCAGGCCCGCGATCCCGGCCTGGGCGGCCGTCGCGTGCTTCGGGCTGTTCCTGGTGGTCGTCGCGCCCTGGCTGGCGCGCCAGCTGGCGGTGTTCGGGTCGATCTCGCCGTCGTCGGCGTCCGGGAAGGTCCTCTTCATCCGCTCGATCGAGGAGTGGAACAGCATCTCGACGCCTGCGAACCTGGAGTGGCTGCTCTCCCAGGGGCTGGGCTCCCTGCTGGCGAGCCGGATCGGGGGCCTCGTGGCTGCGGTCACGATCTTCTCGATCCTCGTCGGCGGGGTGGTGCTGGTGCCGCTGATGGCGGTGGGCGGATGGGCCCGGCGCCGCTCGCTCGACTTCGGCCCGTTCTTCGCCTACGCCGCGCTCCTGTTCGCCTTCTCCGCGCTCGTCTCGGCGGTCCACGTGCCGGGCGGGACGTTCATCCATTCCGCCGTCGGCCTGGCGCCGCACGCCTACGTCCTGGCGCTGGAGGGGATCGCCGTCGCCGTCGCCTGGGTCGCCGCGCGGCGGACGACCTGGCACGCCCCGACGGCCACCCGCTTCTTCACGGTGGCCGCCGTCGGGCTGGCGGTCGTGGTCGCCGTCGGCAGCGCCGTCGTGACGCAGGCCGCGTGGGCGGCGCGCCGCGACGACTTCCTGCTCGTCGACCGGGGCCTGGTCGACGCGGACGCAGCGCCCGAGGATCGCGTCATGTCGATCGACGCGTCGGGCACGCTGTACTGGAGCGGCCACGGGGGTGTCGTGCTCGTCAACGACCCGCTCGAGACCATCGAGGAGGTGGCCCGCGCGTACGACATCCGCTGGCTCGTCCTCAACCGGGCCGACACGGTTGCCTCGGTGGCGCCGATCCTGGACGGCGGTCCGCGGCCGGCGTGGATCGGCCCGCCCGTTGCGAGCCGGCCCGCGCCGCCAGCTGCCCGACGCCGCGCCGCTCCCGCCCGGCGCGCTGGGTGTGGGGCTCTACCCGGTCTGCCTGGATGCCGGCGACACGCGCTGCGCGGAGGCGTCGCGGTGAGCGGGGACGCCGCAACGCCGGACGTGGCAGGGACGCACGGTGAGGCGTGGGGGTACTGGCGCGTGTCCCGCCGCGAGGCCTGGCTGAGCGCCGGCTTCGTGTTCGTCGTGGCCCTCCTCGTCCGCCTGTGGGCGGCCGGCCAGGTGCCGTTCGGGATCCCCGAGGACACGGCCTACTACTGGGGCGTCGCCCGCAACCTGGCCGAGGGTCGGGGGATCGTCACCGACACCATCTGGAGGTTCGCCACCCCCGCGCGCGACCCCGCCACCGGCACCTTCGGCTTCTTCTTCCCGCGCCCCGCATTCGAGATCTGGCAGCCGCTTCCGAGCCTCCTGGGGCTCGTCCCGATGCTGGTCTCGGGCTCCACGGCATATGGCGCCACGCTGCCGGTCGCGGCCCTCCTGGGCGCCCTCGTGCCCGTGGTGGCGTGGCGCATCGCGGCCGACGTCGCCGAGGAGCGGACGCTCACCGCCGAGCGCTCCCGGACCCTCGCGCTCGGCGCCGGCCTGGTGGCGGCCATCTCGCTGCCGTTCGTCCTGCCCTCCGTCCACCTCGATTCGACGAACGCCTTCGCCCTGCCGGCTCTCCTCTCCTGCCTGCTCATGGCCCGGCTGGCGCGCCGGCCCCCGGAGCGCGCGCTCGACGCACGGCTCGTCGGCCTCGGCCTGCTCATCGGGATCGCCGGGCTCGCCCGCAACGAGGCGGCCTGGGTCGGCCTCGCGTGGGTGATGGTGGCCGTCGGGGCCCTCCGCAGCCGCGGCTGGCCGGCGGTCGTCCGCGCCGTCGCCGTGCCTGGGCTGATCGCCGTCGCGGTCATGGCGCCGTGGCTGGTCCGGAACTGGGTCGTCTTCGGCTCCCCGCTGCCGGGCCAGGCGATCACCAACGCCTGGGCGATCACCGGCACGGAGATCTTCGCCTGGCTGGACCCCGCGACCGCCGCCGAGTACCTGGCCCTCGGCCCGGCCGCCTGGCTGGACCACCGGATCGGCGGGTTCGCCCACAACCTCGTCTACGTCCTGCTCGTCCCGGGCGCGCCGCTCGCGATCGTGGGCCTCGTGGCGCTGCCGTGGGCGGCCCGCCTCCGGTCGCTCCGCCCGCTGCTGGTCCTGGCGCTCATCACGTTCCTGGTCGCGACGCTCGTGTTCCCCATCCAGACCCGCTGGGGGACCTTCCTCCATGCGTCGATCCCGGCCGCCGTGCTCCTCCTGGTGGCGTGCCTCGCGGGCCTCGACGAGGGCCTGGCGTGGGTGGGCCGGCGACGCGGCTGGACGCGGCCGGTCGCCTGGCTCGCCCCGCTCTTCGCCGGGCTGGGGGCGGTCCTCTTCATGGTGCCGGGCGTCACCGCCTACGGCGCCCAGGCGCGCGGGACCGAGGCCGCCTATGTCGACCTGGGCCGCCGGATGGCGGCCGCGGGCGTCCCGCTCGACGGGGCGTCGCCGGTCATCGCCAACCACCCGATCTGGCTCGCCGAGGTGCACCGGGTCTCCACCCTGGGGCTGCCCGACGAGCCCGTGGCGAACGTGGTCGACCTCGCAAGTACCTTCGGGGCGCAGCTGGTCGTCCTCGACGGGGGCCACGGCGGCTGGCCGGACCGGCTGGCCAGCGACCCGAACGCGGCCTGCCTCGTCCCCGTGGCGCTGCCCCCGCCCGCCGGGAGCGCGGCCGGCGGCGGCGATGACGACTTCCGGGTCTACCGCGTGGCGTGCCCGTGAGCGCCCGTATACTGGCCGCCAGATGAGCGCGGAGATCGGCGCCGGCGACGCGGCGACAGCGCGGTTCGACACCCTTCACGCGGAAGCGAAGGAGGCGCTCGCGTACGCGGCGAACACCCTGCGCGCCGTGACCGAGCAGTACCGCCAGGCTTTCCACGAGGACCTCGCCGGGTGGCACGAGGACCGCGACGCGGTCGACAAGGTGGACCTCGGCGGCATGGCCGAGCTGGAAGCCGGCCCGGCGGGCCCCAACGGCGCCGAGGGTCCGGACATCGGCCCCGGCATGGTGGTGGACGTCGAGGCGGCCGAGGCGGCGGCCGAGGAGGGACGTGACGCGGAGCTGCGGCGCCGGATCGCCCTCCGAACCTCAGAGCTGGGCGGGCGCCAGACCGAGCTGGCGCGCCTGGAGCTGGCCGTGCGCGGCCTGGAGCGCACCTGGCTCTTCCTCGAGCGGGGCGACGCCTCCCTGCTGGCCGATCCCGCGGCGCCCGACCTCGCCGACGACCTCCAGATGCGGATCGTGGAGGCGCGCGAGGCCGAGCGGACCCGCCTGGCCCAGGAGATCCACGACGGCCCCGCGCAGGCGCTGGCGAACGCGATCTTCGGGGTCGAGTACCTCGAGAAGATCCTGGACCGCGACCGTGCGGCCGCCCGGGTCGAGCTGCGCCTCCTGCGCGAGCGGCTGCGCCGCGACCTCGTCGACGTGCGCGCCTTCATCAGCCAGCTCCGGCCGCCGATCCTCGAGGAGGTCGGCCTCGACGGCGCGATCCGCGAGGCCGGCGACACCCTGGCCGCGCTGGCCGGCGTGGCCCTGGAGGTCGACCTGGCGGCGCCCACGTCGGCCCTCGACGACGCCCAGCAGGTCGTCGTGCTGCGCGTGCTCCAGGAGGCGCTCCACAACGTCCGCAAGCACGCCGGGGCCGGCCACGTCTGGCTGGCGACCCGGCTCGTCGACGGCCACTGGGTCCTGGAGGCCCGCGACGACGGCCGGGGCTTCGATCCCGAGACGGTGAACACCCCCGGGCGGCGGACCTTCGGGCTGCAGTTCATGCGGGAGCGCGCCGAGCTCGTCGGCGGCAGCTTCGAGATCCGCTCGCAGCCCGCGAACGGGACCGTCGTCCTGCTCGACATCCCCGTCGGTGACAGAGGAGGCAGCGCATGACCTATTCCGGTCCGGAGCGCCGGCGGGGTGGCCCCGACCGGCGAGGCGAAGGCGAGCGGACCCGCATCCTGCTCGTCGACGACCACGCTCTCGTCCGCGTCGGCATGCGGGCGATCCTGGAGCGGGAGCCCGACTTCGAGATCGTGGGCGAGGCCGACGACGGCCGCTCGGCGCACGACGAGGCGCTCGCGACCGATCCCTCGATCATCCTGATGGACCTCTCCCTGCCCCCTCCCGGCGGGATCGAGACGACGCAGCGCATCAAGCGCGACCTCCCGGCGACCGGGATCATCATCCTGGCGCCCGACGAGGACGAGGAGGCGCTCTTCCAGGCGATCCGCGCCGGCGCCGCCGCGTTCATCCTCAAGGACGTCGGGCCCGACGACCTGGTCACGATCATCCGGCGGGTCGCCCTGGGCGAGTTCCTCATCAACGACAAGGTCTTCGCCAAGCCGGCGGTCGCCTCTCGCGTCCTCAAGGAGTTCCGCGAGCTGGCGATCTACGGCCAGGAGGCCGCCCCCATCTTCGCCCCGCTCTCCCCCCGCGAGGTGGAGATCCTGGACAACATCGCCCAGGGCATGACGAACAAGCAGGTTGCCTACCAGCTCTCCATCAGCGAGCAGACGGTGAAGAACCACATGAGCTCGATCCTGCGGAAGCTGGCGGTGAACGACCGGACGCAGGCCGTGGTGTACGCGATGCGCCAGGGCTGGATCCGGATGCCGGAGGACTGACCGCCCGACATGGCCGACGATCCCGTCGCGTCCCCGGATTCCGGCACGCCCGTCGAGCCCGCGCCCGACGCCGAGCCCGCGCCACCCGCCGAGCCCGCGGCGCCGGCCGAGCCGGGCACCCCCGCGGCGCTCGTGGAGCTCCTCGACCGGGAGCTCGACGGGCTCGCCCGCGAGCTCGCGGAGATCGAGATGCTCGTCGGGCAGGCGCGCACGGAGGCGGGTCGCCACGAGCAGAAGCGCGCCCTGGCGGCCGATCGCCTCGCCGGGCTGGCGGGGCGCGGGACGCCCGCCGAGCTCGCGGACGCGAACGCCCAGCTGGTGACGCTCACGAAACGGGCCGCCGTCATGGAGGCGCAGCTGGACGTCCTCGCGGGCAAGCAGAAGACGCTCGAGCGCTACCGCGACGGCGTGGCTCGCATCCGCGAGGCGGCGGCCGAGCTGGCCGGCGACGTGGCATCGGCGGCGACGGCGACGGCGGCGTCGGCAGGCGCGGCCGATGGTGCCGAATCCGCTGCGTCGGTGCCCGCCGGATCGCCCACGCCGCCGTCCCCGGCGGTCGGCCGCGTGATCCTGGCGGCCCAGGAGGACCTGCGCCGCGACATCGCCCGGGCGATGCACGACGGACCGGCCCAGAGCCTGACGAACATCGTCCTGCAGGCCCAGATCGTGGAGCACCTGCTGGACCGCGACCCGGCCGCCGCCCGCGCGGAGGTCGGCGAGCTGATGGCGATGGTCCAGCGCACGCTGGACGCCACGAAGTCGTTCATCTTCGACGTGCGGCCCATGGTCCTCGACGACCTCGGCCTCGTCCCCACGCTGCGACGCGTCGCGCGCGACCGCGGCCGGCGCGCCCAGGTGCCCGTGGAGTTCGAGTCGCTCGGGTCGGACCGGCGCCTCTCGATGGAGCTCGAGAGCGCGGTCTTCCGCGTCGCCGACGAGGCGGTCGGCGGGCTGGTGGTCGGCGCGCCCGAGCGGGTCACGATGACCCTCGACTGGGGTGAGGAGCTGCAGGTCTCCGTCCGGGCGATCCACCCCGCGGCGGAGGCCGAGGAGGCGCCCCGGGCCGACATGCCGGCCGCCCTGCGCGCGATGGTCGACGAGCGACGCGAGCGCGCCGTCGCCAGCGGCATCGTGGCCCTCCTGACGCCGGCCATCCGGCGCGAGATCACGGAGCGCGCCGCCGCGGTCGGCGGAAGGGTGGAGTTCGACGCCGACGGGCGCGGCGTCGCCGCGCGCTTCCCGCTGCCGGCGGCGCCGGCGGACGCGTGACCGCGGGGAGCGACGGCAGCCGCTGGGCCGCCGGGAGTGCCTGGGGTGGCCGCCCGGCGCTCGAGGGTGTCCGCGCAGCCACCGGCCAGGGGTTCGTGGAGTTCGGGCTGATCCTGGGCCTGGCGGCCGTCGTCATGGTCGCCGTGCTCGTCCTGTTCCGGCCCCAGCTGGCATGGGTCCTGAGCATGATCGGGAGCGAGGTGGAGAAGACGGGCCTGCTGGCCGGCCTCGTGCTGCTCTGACCGGGGCCAGTCGAAAGTACCGGTCGCCGCCCCCGTACCAAGTGGTGAGTGGCGATCTGGCGCGGTTCGTCGCAGACTCCGAGTGCCCCGATCCCGGGGTGTGCGCACTCATCAGGGAGGCCTTCATGGCGCTCATCGACTACGTGCTCGGCATCCTCCACCAGGACGACGAGGGGCAGGGACTCGCGGAGTACGCCCTCATCCTGGCCCTCATCGCGATCGTCGCGATCGTCGCCCTCATCTTCCTGGGCGGCCAGGTCTCGAAGATCCTCTCGACGGTCGGCAACTCCGTCTAGCGAAGGCTCAGTCGCGACGACGACGCCGGGTCCTTTGGGGCCCGGCGTCGTCCTTCCCGGGCCAGTGCGGCGGGGCGGGAGCGCACCGCAGAAGGTCCATCCGGACTTGACACTCGCTCGGGGCGGTCCTACGGTTCGGGCGCCGCATGTCCGGCATCGGCTGCTTTCGCCGAGCCGCCGCGGCACGATCCGGGGTCCCGGGGATCCCACCAGCTCCCGCGAACGCGGGGGACTACCGCAGGAAAGGAGGTGATCCACCCAATGGCATATCTGTCCGGACTCATTTCGTATCTTCTGGACCGCGACGAGGAGGGCCAGGGTCTCGCGGAGTACGCGCTGATCCTCGCGCTCATCGCGATCGTAGCGATCGTCGCCCTCATCTTCCTGGGCGGCCAGGTCTCGAAGATCCTGTCCACCGTCGGCGCGTCCGTCTAGGACCAACCTGGGGAACGGGCCGCCGGTTTCGCCGGCGGCCCGTTCCCTTCTACGGCTGCGTCGCTGCACCTCGGGGAGCACCGCCAATGACTCCGGCACGAAGCCGGCGCCGGCGGACACAGCCAACTGACCGTCAGGCAGGCCAGGGCCTCGTCGAATATGGACTCATCCTCACCCTTGTCGTCATCTTGGCGATCGCCAGCCTGACCTTCTTCGGCACCGCCGTCTCCGGCTACTTGAGCACGATCGGCACATCCGTCTGACGCGAGACCGGCCCGCCTCCGGGTGGCCGGTCTCGTCCGCTTCCATGGGCCGCTGGGCCACGCGGGTTCCCAACAGGGTTTGTGCGGGGAATCCTTCCATTTGTTCCCAACAGTCCTAGGCCTTTTGTATAGTCGCGCGGCCCTAGGCCGGTGCTAGAGTGGTGCCGCCTGTCACACCGGCAACGGGGAGACCAACCTTGAAGCGCAGTAATCGCCTGATCCTGTTGATCGGCCTCTTCCTGGCGGCAGTCGCGTTCGTCGGGATCATCCTCGTCCTGGGCGGAGGGGGTGGTGGCAACGAGCCGGGCATCGACGCCACGAAGACGACGATGGTCGTCGCAGCGGCCGACATCTCCCTGGGCACGCTGGTCACCGAGGACCTCCTCACGACCGAGGACGTCCGGACGACACAGCTCCCCGTGGGCGCCTTCGAGCTGAAGAGCCAGGTCGTCGGCCAGACGGTCACGGCGCCGATCACGAAGGGCCAGTACGCCAGCAGCGCCTGGTTCTCGACCACGACGAACGACGCGGCCGCCATCTCCCGCAACCTCGTGGCCGGCCGGCGCGCGATGACCGTCCAGGTGGACCAGGTCTCCGGCGTGGGCACCCTCATCAAGCCGGGCGACCGGGTCGACGTCGTCGTCGGAATCTCCGGTGCGGACAAGTTCCCCGTCGTGACGACGGACCCCCAGACCAACCAGCTCACGCTCGTGCCGGGCATCAACGCGACGTCGGTCAAGGCGATCATCCAGAACCTCGAGGTCGTGGGGGCCCTGCTGCCGCCGCCCCCCGAGGGCACCACCACCGACGGCACGACCACCGACGGCACAGCGCCCACCGTGAACGGCCAGGCCGAGCTGGTCATGCTCGCGGTCTCCGCCCAGGAGGCGGAGGTCCTGCGGTTCGGCCAGATCGACGGCACGATCACGCTCATCCTCCGCTCCCCCGAGGACAAGGAGGCGCCCGCGGAGGAGACCAGCGGAATCACCCTCCGCGAGCTCGTCGACAACTGGGCGGTGATCCCGCCGCAGGTCGTCGAGACGGTCCTGCCCAAGCGGTAGCGCCGGAACCGACCTCGCGTGGGGCGAGCAGCCCGGCCGCCCCGGCGCGAGCCACCCGCCCGAACCAGCCATGCAACCCAACCTGAGGCGAAGGCCCACCGGCCGATGAGCGACCAGATCCGCGTCCTGATCGTGGACGACATCCCGGAGACCCGCGACCACCTCACCAAGCTTCTCGGCTTCGAGAAGGACGTGGAGGTGGTCGGGGCCGCCGCATCCGGCGCCGAGGCGCTCGAGATGGCGGCCGGCCTGCTCCCGGACGTGGTCCTGATGGACATCAACATGCCCGAGATGGACGGGATCGCCGCCACGGAGCTCCTGATGGCGCGCGTCCCGACGGCGTCGGTCGTCATGATGTCCGTCCAGGGCGAGGCGGACTACCTGCGCCGCTCCATGCTGGCCGGTGCCCGGGAGTTCCTGGTCAAGCCCTTCAGCTCGGACGAGCTGACGGCGTCCATCCGCCAGGTGTACGCCCGGGAGCGCGACAAGAAGGGCCGGATCGCGGCCACTCCCGTCGCCGACCCGCGTGCCGCCGTGGCGCGCGAGCCGGGCCGGGTGGTCGCCGTCTTCAGCCCGAAGGGCGGCGTGGGGCGCACGACGATCGCCGTGAACATGGCGGTCGCGGCGGCGTCGGAGCCGGGAGCCGAGGTGGTCCTCGTGGACGGCTCCTTCCAGTTCGGCGACGTCGGCGTGCTGCTCAACCTCAACCCCAAGAACAAGTCGATCGCCGACTTCGTCCCCGAGCTCGAGGCCGGCGGCGATCCCGAGTCGCTCGACACGTTCGTGATCACCCACTCGACGGGCGCCAAGGTGCTCCTCGCGCCGCCGTCCCCCGAGATGGCCGAGCTGATCACACCGTCGGCGATCCGGCGCGTGCTCGACGTGCTCCGCGCGCGGGCCGACCTGGTCGTCGTGGACTGCGCGTCGGCGTTCAGCGATTTCGACTCTCGCCGTGCTGGACACGGCGGACGTGATCCTGACGGTCCTCACGCTCGAGATCACGAGCATCAAGAACATGCGGCTCTTCCTGGAGGTCGCCGATCAGCTCGGCTATCCCCCGGACAAGATCGAGCTGGTCCTCAACCGCGCCGACTCGGCGCTCGGCATCCGCGTCGCGGACGTCGAGCACTCGATCGGGCGGAAGGTGGATCACACTGTGGTCAGCGACGGCCGCAGCGTCGTGTACGCCCTCAACCGGGGCGTGCCGTTCTTCGTCAGCAACCGCGAGGCACAGGTGTCGCAGGACATCCTCCGCCTCGCCCGGGCGCTCCTGGGAGCGTCGGAGGCCGCGCCTGCCGAGGCGCGGAAGACGGCGCCCCGGAAGTCGCTGTTCGCGTGGCGGTAGCATGGCGGTGAAGGCTCCCACCCGGGAGCGTGAAGGGGTGGTTGGACGATGTCCCTCCTGAAGCGAATCGAGAGCGCCAAGCCCGCGGCAGGGCCGGCGCCCGCGCCGGGCGGTCCGCCGGCGCCCGGGGCCCCCGCCGGCGCCGGGTCGGGCCTCGCGCCCGCGCAGCGCCTCCTGCCGACCACGCCCGTCCGCGAGTCCTTCCGGGACGTGAAGTTCCGGATCCAGAGCCGCGTGATCTCGGACCTGGACCCGAAGCTCGACCTCTCCAACCAGGTCGAGGTCCGGCGCCAGATCGAGGAGATCTTCGGCAAGGTCATCGACGAGGAGGGCCTGGCCCTCACCCGCGCCGAGCGGGTCCGGATGCTGGAGCAGATCACCGACGAGATCATCGGCCTCGGGCCGCTGGAGCCGCTCCTGCGCGACGAGTCGATCACCGAGGTGATGGTCAACGGCCCGCGCCAGGTCTACATCGAGCGCAACGGCAAGCTCGAGTTGACGAACGTCGTCTTCCAGAACGACGACCACGTCATGCGGATCATCGACCGGATCATCGCCCCGATCGGTCGCCGCGTCGACGAGTCCTCGCCGATGGTCGACGCCCGGCTCACCGACGGCTCCCGCGTCAACGCCATCATCCCGCCCCTCTCGCTCGTCGGTCCCGTCATCACGATCCGGAAGTTCGCCGCTTCCCCCTTCACGGTGGACGACCTGATCCGCTTCGGGACCGCGACCCCCGAGATGTTCGACTTCCTCAAGGCCTGCGTGGAGGCCCGCCTGAACATCTTCGTCTCGGGCGGCACCGGCTCGGGCAAGACGACCACCCTCAACGTCCTCTCCTCGTTCATCCCGAACGACGAGCGGATCATCACGATCGAGGACGCCGCCGAGCTGCAGCTCCGCCAGGAGCACGTGGTGACGCTGGAGTCCCGGCCGCCCAACATCGAGGGCCGCGGAGCGATCCCCATCCGGGAGCTCGTGCGCAACGCCCTCCGCATGCGGCCCGACCGGATCATCGTCGGGGAGTGCCGCTCGGGCGAGGCGCTCGACATGCTGCAGGCCATGAACACGGGCCACGACGGCTCGATGTCCACCGGCCACGCCAACAGCCCGCGCGACATGCTGTCGCGCCTCGAGACGATGGTCCTGATGGCCGGTGTGGACCTGCCGCTTCGCGCCATCCGCGAGCAGGTCGCGTCGGCCGTCGACCTCATCGTCCACCAGGCCCGCCTCAAGGACGGCACCCGGCGGATCACGAACATCACCGAGGTCCAGGGGATGGAAGGTGACGTGATCGTCATGCAGGACGTGTTCATCTTCGAGCAGACGGGCGTCGTCGAGGGTCACATCCAGGGTCGCCTCAAGCCGACCGGGATCCGCCCCAAGTTCGTCGAGAAGTTCGAGGTGATGGGGATCCACCTGCCGCCCGGGCTCTTCGGCTTCGTGTACTAGGCGGCGGGAGGGCACGCTGTGCTGCCGACCATCGTCATCGCCGCCGTCGCGGCGGTCGCCATCCTCCTCATCGCGGTCGGGATCGCGTCGAGCGGCCGAGGGACGGGCGTCAGCGCGCGCCTGGAGCGCTACGCCTCCGGGGCCAAGGAGCCGACGAAGGACACGCCGAACGCGTCGCTCGGCGATCTGATCAGCCAGAGCGCCGCGATCTCCCAGCTCAACAAGGTCGTCGAGCAGCGGGACTTCGGGGCCAACATCGCCCGCGAGCTCGCGCGCGCCGACCTGAAGCTGAAGGTCAGCGAGTACCTGTTCATCTGGGTCGGCGTCATCGTCGGCATCCCGGTCCTGCTGTTCGTCGCCGGCTTCTTCCTCGAGGCGCTGCGCAGCCCGATCGTCTGGCTGATCGGCGCCCTCGTCGGCTTCTTCCTGCCGCGCTGGTACGTCCACCGCCGCCAGGGCAAGCGCCTCAACCAGTTCAACAAGCAGCTGCCCGACACGATCACCCTCATCGCCAACGCCCTGCGGGCCGGCTCGTCGTTCCTGCAGGCGATCGAGCTGGTCGTGCGCGAGGCGCGGCCGCCGATCTCGACCGAGTTCGCCCGTGTCATCCGGGAGGTCAACCTCGGCCTGCCGTTCGACACGGCCCTCGAGAACCTCGTCCGGCGCGTGCGCTCCGACGACCTCGAGCTGATGGTCACCGCCATCTCCATCCAGTACCAGGTGGGCGGCAACCTCGCCGAGATCCTTGACTCCATCGCGTACACGATCCGCGAGCGGGTCCGCATCAAGGGCGAGATCCGTACCCTCACGGCGCAGCAGCGGATGTCCGGCTACGTGGTCGCGTTCCTGCCGATCGCCCTCGCCGGCTTCCTCTTCCTCATCGCCCCCGGCTTCCTGGAGCCGATGTTCGACGCCGAGGTCAACATCTTCGGCATTCCCACGGGAGTCATCCTCATCGGCACCGGGCTCTTCATGATGTTCATCGGGTTCCTCATCATCCGGCGCATCGTCGACATCGAGGTGTAGGGCATGGACTCCCTGATCCCCGTCATCGTCGCCGGCGCCGCGGCCCTCGCGATCCTCTTCATCGCCGTCGGCCTCGCCGGCTCGACCAACGTCGACCCGGTGCAGGCTCGCCTGACGCAGCTCGGCTCCATGCAGGCCAAGAACCTGGAGGAGCTGGAGCTGCAGGCGCCCTTCCTCGAGCGGACGATCCGCCCGCTGGCCGGCCGCCTGTCGGGCACGGTGTCCCGTTTCACCTCCGCGTCCTTCTCGACGAAGACGGAGAAGAGCCTGGCGATGGCCGGCAACCCGGGCGACATCCGGGTTGCCGACTGGCTGGGCATCAAGGCGATCTGCGCGATCGTCTTCGCCATCCTCTTCTTCCTGGTCTTCACCTTCCTGCTGAGCACCGGGCCGGTGATGGGCCTGGCCCTCGGCGTGGCGGGCCTGGCGTTCGGCTATATCGCCCCCGAGTTCTGGCTCGGTCGGCGGGTCAAGGCGCGCCAGAAGGCGATCATCATGCAGATCCCGGACGCCCTCGACCTCCTGACCATCTCCGTCCGCGCCGGGCTCGGCTTCGACGCGGCCCTGGCCAAGGTCGTGGAGAAGATGGTGGGCCCGCTGGTGGACGAGTTCCGCCGGGCCCTCGCCGAGGTCCGCGTCGGCAAGGCGCGCCGCGACGCGCTGCGCGACATCATCCCGCGCACCGAGGTGCCGGCCCTCACGAACTTCATCGGCGCCATCATCCAGGCCGAGCAGCTGGGCGTCTCGATCAGCAAGGTCCTGCAGGTCCAGTCGGAGCAGCTGCGGATCGAGCGCCGCCAGCGCGCCGAGGAGATGGCGGCGAAGGCGCCGATCAAGATGCTCTTCCCCCTCGTCGGGTGCATCTTCCCGTCGCTCTTCATCGTCATCCTGGGCCCGGCGATCATCCTGATCATCAAGAACCTGGCCGGGCCGGGTGGGCCGGGCGGATAAGGCGGAGCGGGCGACGTACGCGGCGTCCGCCGCGCCGTCCGCTGCGGGCGGCGCACAGAATCGCCCACCCTCGTCGCTGATCGGCTGCGTCTCGTGAGCCGTCGACTGCGCGCCGTCAACGTGCGCGACGAGTCCCTGCTGGCCGAAGCGTTGGAGGTCGCCGAGTCGTTCGGCGGGCGCTTCATGGGCCTGATGGGGCGTTCGTCGCTGCCGCCGGGTGGCGGGCTCTGGCTCCGGCCGGCATCGAGCGTCCACATGCTCTTCATGCGCTTCCCGATCGACGCAGTGTTCCTCGGGAAGCCGGGCGCCGACGGGGCGCGACGGGTCGTCTCCGTGCGGGCCGACCTCCGCCCCTGGGTCGGGGTGGTCTGGTGGGCGCGTGGGGCCGACGGCTGCCTGGAGCTCCCGGCGGGCGCCGCCGCGGCATCCGGGACGGTCGTGGGCGACCTGGTCCGGCTGGAGGAGCTCGCGGCCCGCGAATGAGCCGCCGATGAGCCGGGGGTGAGCGGCCCATCAGCCGCAAGTGAGTGGCGCGTGAGCCGGCGGTGAGGCGCGGATGAGCGGCCTCCCCCATCCTGCGGACATGACCGGCATCGAGATCCTGCGCTCCCTGCGCCCCTCGTCGCTGCCGGGCCGCCTCCTCGACCTCGCGATGCCGCCGGCCTGTGCCGGGTGCGGCCGGGAGGGCGCTGCGATCTGCGAGTCGTGCGGGTGCGCGCTCTCCGCCCGCTCGGGCGAGCCGGCAGGCGTCCTGCTGGGAATGCCGTCCGACGTGCCGCTCCCGCTCGTCCAGCTGGAGTGGTGCGCGCCCTACGGCGACGTCGTGCGCGCCGCCCTCCACGCGCTCAAGTACGCAGGTGAGCGCCGGCTGGCGCGACCCCTCGGAGAGGCGGCTGCCGCGCGCTGGCGCGAGGTGGCGGTCGGCGGCGACCTGCTGGTCCACGTCCCCGTCCACGCCGCCCGCCGCGCGGCCCGCGGCTACGACCAGGCGGAGCTGCTCGCCCGCGCAGCCGCGGACTCGCTCGGCCTGCCCGCGGCGCCCGCCCTGCGACGCGAGCGCGCGACGGCGCCCCAGTTCGAGCTCGGTCGCGACCGCCGCGCCGCCAACGTGGCGGCGGCCTTCAGGGTGGACCCGGCCTGCGCTCCGGTGGTCCGCGGCCGGTGGGTCGTGCTCGTCGACGACGTGGTCACCACCGGCGCCACGCTCGTGGCGTGCGCGGAGGCTCTCCTCGGAGCTGGCGCGGCGGCGGTCTCCGCGCTGACCGTCGCCCGAGAGGCATGAGGCAGGCGGGCCTCGGGCAGTTGGGCGGGACGGCCCGCGAGGTTCGGGTCGCACGGCGGTCGAGGTGCGTGCGGGGCCGCCCTATACTCGACAGACCGGGCTGCTGCTGGACCCCGCGTCCCGCGGATCGGCCGGCCCGCGCGCACCCTGGAGGTCTGCCGTGAGGACGATCGTCAAGGGCAAGAACATGGACGTCCCGGACGCCGTGCGGCGCTACGCCGAGCGGAAGATGCGACGCCTCGAGCGCTTCCTCGACGACCGGACCGACGCGATCATCGAGCTCTCCGTGGAGCACCACAAGAGCGCCGACGACTCGCGGATCGCGGATGTCACCCTCGTGATCGACGGCCAGACGCTCCGCGGCCGGGCGGACGCGTCGACGTGGGAGGCCGCGATCGACGAGGTCGTCGACAAGGTCGAGCGCCAGGCGGTCGATCACCGGGAGAAGCCCCGGGTCCGGGCGCGCGGCCCCGAGGAGAAGGAGATCCTTGCCCGGATCGCCGACGGCACGTCGGACGCGGGCCGCGAGCGGCGCGTCGTGAAGACCAAGCGGTTCGCCCTCGAGCCGATGTTCGAGGAGGACGCCATCGCCGAGATGGAGTCGCTGGGCCACGCGTTCTTCATCTTCGTGAACGCCGAGAACGAGCGCCTGAACCTCCTCTACCGCCGCCGGGACGGCGACTACGGCCTGATCGAGCCGATGGTGGTCGGCGAGTACACGCCGGGCCGCGGCACGAAGGCCGCCGGCAAGCGCTGACCCGCCGCCGCGGGCTGACGGCGCGCACACCACCGGGCACCCGCCGCGCCCGCCCCCGAACACCAGCGGCGCCTGCGAGGCTGCCGCCCGCGGACACCCCGCCGTCCGGCCCCGAGCGGGCGCGGACGCTACGATGCCGGGCACGATGCCCGCTTCGCGCCGCGCGCCCGCCCACGCCCCGGATCCCGGCCCCGCGCCGGCGCCCGAGGTGGCACCGTCGATCCCGGCACTCCCCGACGGCCGAGCCCTCGGCGCCCACCTGCCGCTCGGCGACGGGATGGTCCGGGCCGTCGAGCGGGCCCACGCGATCGGAGCCGGCGCGCTCCAGGTCTTCGTCGACAACCCGACCGCCTGGAAGCGACGCGCCGAGCCACCCGCGGAGCTGGGCGCCTTCCGCGCGCGCCTGGCCGAGCTCGGGATCGGCCCGATCGCGGTCCACGCGTCGTACCTCGTGAACCTCGCCGGCCCGGCCGAGGACTTCTTCGAGAAGTCGATCGCGCTCCTGGCCCACGAGATGGCCGTCGCGCCCGACTACGGCGCCCGGTTCGTCAACGTGCACATCGGGAGCCACAAGGGCGCGGGAATCTCGTTCGGGATCCCGCGGGTGGCCGACGGCATCGCGCGGGTGCTCGCGCTGGCGAGCGAGATCGGCAGCCCGGGGGCCGCCCAGCCCCTGCTCGTCCTGGAGAACTCAGCCGGCAGCGGGGACGGATTGGGCACGACGATCGAGGAGCTCGAGGCGATCTTCGAGGCTGCCGCCGCCCGCGGCGTGCCGGAGTCCGCCCTCGGGCTCTGCCTCGACACCGCGCACCTGTGGGGTGCCGGCCACGACGTCGCCACGGCCGAGGGCGTGGATGCCATCGTCGCCGAGGTGGCGGCCCGGATCGGCCTGCAACGGCTGGTGATGGTCCACCTCAACGACTCGAAGGCCGCATGCGGCTCACGGCTGGATCGGCATCAGCACGTCGCCGCCGGCGAGATGGGCGACGGGGCCGGCCTCGGGCGCTTCCTGACCCACCCGGCGCTGGCGCACGTCGCCTTCTTCCTCGAGACGCCGGGCATGGACGAGGGCTATGACGCCGTCAACATGGAGCGGGCACGCCGCCTGGCCATCGGCCGGCCGCTCGACCCCCTGCCGCCGGAGGCGTTCGAGCTGCGTGGCTCCCGGGCCCGGACACCCGCGGCCTGACCGAGCGAACATCCGCCGCGTGACGGACGGACCGCCCGCGGCCCGACCGAGCGAACGCCCGCGGCACGACGCCGTTCCACGGACCCCGAACACGAGCGAACGCCGGCGCCCCAGTACGCCGGCGTTCGCTGTCCCCGAGACCCCGGGAGAGGAGGGAGCTCCCGGGACGGTCGTGTGAGTTCGGGCTAGGGCCTCCCCGGCGGGCGCCGGCCCAGCATCGGCGCAGGGCGGACGGTGGAGACGCGCCGGTCCGTCGGCAGGCCGACGACCGAGGCGAGGGGGGTCGAGGACTGGCGGCTCATCGGGCGGTCGGGCAGGCTCGCCGGTCGTCCCGGGACGACCGGGCGGGCGTACCGCCGCATCCGGACCGCGAGGTAGTACTCCATGATCTGGCGGACCTGCGGCTCGCCGAGGGCCTCGTCCGCGCGCAGCGCGTACTCCACCCGGGCGGTCGGGTTGACGGTCGCGCCGCTCGACACCAGGCCGAGGTACTGCGGGGCGTCGGCGTCGTCGCGGAGCTCCCGCAGGCCGCGGGCCAGCTTGGTGGCCGTTCCGAGAGACGGCGTGCGGTCGCCGCGGACCAGGCGGGAGATGGTCGAGTGATCGACCCCCGACGCCTGCGCCAGCTGGCGCTGCGACATCTTCTTGGCCTTGAGCTGTGCGCGCAGCCACTCGTTGAAGGGGCGTGCGTTCTGCTCAGTCATTCCCGTTGGGCGCTCCCGTGGGTCGGCGCGGAGGGTCCGCGTGGAGCCCACTATCGAGAGTGGCGCGTTCGGGAACCATGACCCGTTGGTACTCCGGGTCATGGCCGTCCGGACCCCCGGGGTACAGGCCGGCGCCGAGCGCCCTTCGACGGCGTGGCGATGGCTATCGGATGAGCATCGCTTTCGCTCCAGGGACCATCCGGCGCGCTCGCTCGACCGCAGTCCGCGCTCGCGCCGCCGGGCGCCGTCAGGCGGGGACCGGGAAGCCCTCGGGGGCCGGCGGGATGCGCCCCTCGCCGCGCGGCTTGGGCGAGAGCACGTAGGCGATCGAGCCGAGCACGATCACCGAGAAGACGCTGATCACGCGGTCGAGCAGGGCGATCGCCGTCGCCTCCGCGAGGGGCACGTTGTAGACGAGGGTCAGCACCCCGATGATCCCGGCCTCCACGATGCCGAGCCCGGCCGGGCTGAGCGGGACGGCCGTCAGGAGGGACCCGATGAGCGCCACGAACACGGCGCCCGAGAGCCCCAGCGAGACGTCGGGGAACCCGAGGGCCTGGACGACGAACCAGAGGCGCAGCGCCTCGGTCATCCAGATGAGCCCGGTGATCACGAGGAGGCGCGGGAGGGCCCGCATGCCGATCGCCCCGAACACGCCCTCCTCGAAGCGCTCGTAGAGCTCCAGGATCCACTCCTTGCGCGGGAGCGGGAGCGCGGCCAGGAGACGGGCGCCGACGTTGCGCAGGAACAGCAGCCCCAGGGCCAGCACGATCATCACGCCGACGCCCAGCGCGACGACCACCTGGATCTCCGGCGGCAGCCCGCCCCGGAAGCTCCAGAAGCCGGCGGCGAGGCCCAGGATCACGATGACGAAGAGGTCGAGGACGCGCTCGATGAAGACGGTCCCGAACGTCCGGGACAGCGACGCGTCGCTGTTGATCTTGAGGAGGTAGGCCCGGTAGACGTCGCCGAGCTTGGCCGGCACGACGCAGTTCACGAGCCAGGACAGGAAGATGATCTCCGTGGCGTCCTTGGTCGGGCAGTAGAACCCGGTCCCCCGCAGCAGCAGCGCCCAGCGGTAGCCGCGCAGCGGGAAGCCCAGGTAGTAGACGGCGAACGCGGCGAGCACCAGGACGGGGTTGGCCGCCGCGATGAGCGCCGGGACCTTCTGCAGCGCCTGCCAGTTCAGGCTCACGAAGACGACGATGACGACGAGCGGGACGGCGATCGAGATGATCGTCCGCGGCTGGCGCAGGCGCCGCCCGAGCGAGATCTGGTCGGGGGTGACCTCGGGCTCGCGGGACGGGGGCGGAGGCGTGGCGCCCGGGGCGGACGTGGCGGCAGGGAGTCCGGCTCCAACGGGGGACGTGGCAGCCGACTCGTCGGGCGGCACGGCGCCCCCGGGCGGGGTGGCGGCGCTCACCCGGGCCCCTCGCCCGGCGGCGTCCCGCCACCTGCCGACGGGCGCACGCGCCCGCGGCCGCGGGCGCGCTGGACGAGCTTGGCCAGCGGCGTGAGCGTCCGGGCGAAGTAGGTCGCGCGGCCCGGGACGAGCGTAGCGGTGGGCAGGGCCGCGAGGAGCCCGGCCGGCGTCGAGGGGTCGCCCACGAGCCGCGTGGCCGCCACGCCGACCTCCAGGACGGAGTGCGCGTCGGAGACGGCGACGCCGGGGATGCCGGCCGTCCGGGCCAGCTCGGCGGCCTGCTCGTTGCCCTCGCGGAAGACGACCCGCGCGTTGAACGCCTCCACCCAGTCCACGAGGCCCGCGAGGGCGCGGATCTCGTCCTCGGCGTTGCCCACGGACCCGCGGTAGCGGTCGAACGGGTGCGGGATCCCCACGAGACCGCCCTGGGCGCGGGCGCGGGCGATCGTCTCGGCCGGCGACAGGCCGGGCGGGATCGGCTCCTCGAGGTAGAGGCAGATGAGGTCGCCCCCGGCCGTCTTGACCTCCTCGCCGACGATCACGGTGATCCCGGGGATCGCCGCCTCGCGCGCGCGCAGGGCCCCGTCGATCCGGTCGTGGTCGGTGATCGCGAGGTGGGTGATCCCCCGGTCGCGAGCGGCCTGCACGACGGCCAGGGGATCGGCGAGGGAGTCGAAGCTCGCGTTCGTGTGGCAGTGGAGGTCCATGAAGACGGCGCCCGAGCCGACGCCGAACGGCGAGCTCGATCCGGGGGCCGAGCCGTGCTCGTCCATCGAGCCGGTCAGACCTGCTGGACGAGGGACTTCTTGAAGAAGTCGAAATGCTCGAGGGCGAGGCCGGTGCCCAGGGCGACGCAGTTGAGCGGGTTCTCGGCGACGTGGCAGGGGACGCCCGTCACCTGGGTGAGCAGCCGGTCGATGTTCCGCAGCAGGGCGCCGCCGCCGGACATCACCATGCCCTTGTCGATGATGTCCGACGAGAGCTCGGGCGGCGTCTGCTCGAGGACCCCGCGGACCGCCGCGACGAGCTGCTGGAGCGGCATCTCGATCGCCTCCATCACTTCCGACGAGGTGATCGGGATCGTGCGGGGCAGGCCGGCGATCAGGTCGCGGCCGCGGACCTCCATCTGGAGCTCGCGCTCGAGGGGCAGGGCCGTCCCCACCGCGATCTTCACCTCTTCGGCCGTCCGGTCGCCGACCATCAGGTTGTACTTCTTGCGGATGTACGAGGCGATCGCGTCGTCGAAGCGGTTGCCGCCCACGCGCAGGCTGTTGCTGACCACGATCCCGCCGAGGGCGATGACCGCGATCTCGCTCGTGCCGCCGCCGATGTCGATGATCAGGTTGCCCGACGGGCCGCTGATGGGCACGTTGGCGCCGATCGCGGCGGCCAGCGGCTCCTCGATGAGGAATGCCTCGCGGGCGCCGGCCTTGAGGGCCGCGTCGCGGACGGCGCGCTTCTCCACCGACGTGACGCCGGCCGGGACGCTGATCATCACCTCGGGGCGGCTCAGGGAGATCGTCCCCTTGCGGGCCCGGCCGATGAAGTAGCGCAGCATCGCCTCGGTGATGACGTAGTCGGCGATGACCCCGTCCTTCATCGGGCGGATCGCCTGGATGTTGCCGGGCGTCCGGCCGATCATCTCGCGGGCCTCCTCGCCCACGGCGACGATCCGGTTGTCCTCGCTCACCGCCACGACGGACGGCTCCTGGATGACGATGCCGCGGCCCTTGACGTAGACGAGGACGTTCGCGGTGCCGAGGTCGATGCCGATCTTCATGAAGGCGTGCTGCTCACCTGCTCGGGGAGGCGCTCGATCCGGGCGCCGAGGTCGTGGAACTTGCGGTCGATGTTCTCATAGCCACGCTGAACGTGGTGCGCGCCGTGGATGGTGGACGTGCCGGCGGCCGCCAGGGCCCCCAGGATGAGGGACGCGCCCGCCCGCAGGTCGCTGATGTCGACCTCCGCGCCGCGCAGGTGGCCGGGCCCCGTGATCTCCGCGTGGTGGGGGTCGAGGATGGCGACCGCCGCCCCCATCTTGCGCAGCTCGCCGAGCCACTCGAGGCGGTCCTCGTAGATCGTCTCGTGGAGCCGGCTCGTGCCCGCGCAGCGGGTCATCAGCACGCTCGTCGGCGACTGGAGGTCCGTGGCGAACCCCGGGTACGGCGCCGTCTCCACGTCGAAGGCGCGATAGGAGCCCTCGCCGGGGGCCAGCCCCTCGACCTCGATCGTGTCGTGCCCGCAGGCGACCTGGACGCCCATCCGGCCCATCGTCTCGACGAAGGCGCCCAGGTACTCGCAGGGCGCGCCCTCCAGGGTGATCCGGCCGCCGGCGACGGCCGCCGCGACGACGAACGTGCCGGCCTCGATCCGGTCGGGGACCACGCGATGCTCGGCGCCGCGCAGCCGCTTGCGCCCCTCGATGACGATCGTGTCCGGGGCGCGTGCGCTCCACGGCGGCGCCCATCTTCTGGAGGAACGCGACGAGGTCGTCCACCTCGGGCTCCTGGGCCGCCGGGCGGATGACCGTCCGGCCTTCGGCCAAGGTCGCGGCCAGCATCGCGTTCTCGGTGCCCATGACCGACACGATCGGGAACGTCACCTCCGCGCCGCGGAGGCGGCCGGGCGCCTTGGCGTAGTAGTAGCCGTTGCGGTATTCGATCTCGGCGCCGAGGGCCCGCATCGCGTCGACGTGGAGGTTCACCGGGCGCCGGCCGATCCGGTCGCCGCCCGGGTTGCTGATGATGACCCGGCCGAAGCGGGCCAGGAGGGGCCCGAAGAGGATGAAGCTGGCGCGCATCTTCGCGGCCGCCTCCAGCGGCACGAAGAGCCAGTCGACGTCCCCGGCGGCGACCTCGTAGACGCCGTGCGCCGGGTGGTCGACGACGACGCCGAGGTCGCCCAGCGTCTCGGCCATGACGCGCACGTCCTCGATCTCGGGGACGTTCGTGAGCCGGCAGCGCTCGCCGGTGAGGACCGCGGCGGCCAGGAGCTTGAGGGCGGCGTTCTTCGCGCCGCTGACCTGGACCGTGCCGGACAGCGGCCGGCCGCCCTCGACCCGGAAGACCTCCCGGGTGACGGGGGCCGGCGTGAACTCCCAGTGGAACGGGCGGGCGTCCGCCATGACCCTCGTCCCGCGGCCGTGCCGGCGCTAGCCGCGCCGGCGCGGCCCCTCCCGGTGACGGCGCTCGGCGACGCGGATGCGGACGATGGCCGCCTGCAGGGCGGCCCGGGCCTGGGCCAGGTCGGCCGGCTCGACGAAGCCGGCCTCCAGGGCGCGCTCCGCATCGCGGCGGGCCTCCTGCGCCTTCTCGAGGTCGATCTCGGCGGCCAGGTCGGCGGTCTCGGCCATCACCACGACCTTGTCCGGGCGAACCTGGACGAAGCCGCCGACGATCGCGAAGGACTCCTCCGTGCCGCCCTTGCGGACCCGCAGCTCGCCCGCGCCGAGCATCGAGAGGAGCGGGGCATGATGCGGGAGGATGCCGAGCTCGCCCTCGCTGCCGGGCAGAACGACGGTGTCGACGTCGTCGCTGTACGCCAGCTTCTCCGGGGTGACGATCTCGAGCCGGATGGGCATCTCGCGCTCCTAGCCGGCGAGCTTCGCGGCGTTGGCCCGGACGTCGTCGAGCGTCCCGGCAAGGAAGAAGGCCTGCTCGGGGAGAGTGTCGGCCTTGCCGTCCAGGATCTCCCTGAACGAGGCGACCGTGTCGCGGATCGGGACGTAGACGCCCGGCCGGCCGGTGAAGACCTCGGCGACGAAGAACGGCTGGCTCATGAAGCGCTGCAGGCGGCGCGCGCGGGCCACCGTCGCCTTGTCCTCCTCCGACAGCTCGTCGATGCCGAGGATGGCGATGATGTCCTGGAGGTCGCGGAGGCGCTGCAGGACGCGCTGCGTCTCGCGGGCCACGTCGTAATGCTCCTGGCCCACGACGAGCGGGTCGAGGACCCGCGACGTCGAGTTGAGCGGGTCGACGGCCGGGTAGATGCCGAGCTCGGTGATGCTCCGCTCCAGCCGGATCGTCGAGTCGAGGTGGGCGAAGGTGGTGGCCGGGGCCGGGTCCGTGTAGTCGTCGGCCGGGACGTAGACGGCCTGCAGCGAGGTGATGGAGCCCTTCGTCGTGGAGGTGATCCGCTCCTGGAGGGCCGCCATCTCCGACGCCAGGTTGGGCTGGTAGCCGACCGCCGAGGGCATCCGGCCGAGCAGCGCCGAGACCTCCGAGCCGGCCTGCGTGAAGCGGAAGATGTTGTCGATGAAGAGGAGGACGTCGAGGCCCTCCTCGTCGCGGAAGTACTCGGCCATCGTCAGGGCGGTGAGGCCCACGCGCTGGCGGGCGCCGGGCGGCTCGTTCATCTGGCCGAAGACGAAGGCGGTCTTCGTGATGACGCCCGAGTCGGTCATCTCCTTGATGAGGTCGTTGCCCTCGCGCGAGCGCTCGCCGACGCCGGCGAAGACCGACACGCCCGCGTGCTCCTGGGCGACGTTCCGGATCAGCTCCTGGATGATCACCGTCTTGCCGACGCCGGCGCCGCCGAAGATGCCGACCTTGCCGCCCTTCTTGAAGGGACAGATCAGGTCGATCACCTTGAGGCCGGTCTCGAAGACCTCGACCTCGGTCGTCTGCTCGTCGAAGGCCGGCGGCGACCGGTGGATCGGCAGGAGGTGGGTGCGGTCGACCGGGCCCTTGCCGTCGATCGGGTTGCCCAGGACGTTGAAGACCCGGCCCAGGGTGGGCGTGCCGACCGGCACGCTGATCGGGGCGCCGGTGTCCCGCACCTCCGTGTCGCGCGCGAGGCCGTCCGTGGTCGTCATGGCCACGGAGCGCACCCAGTTGTTGCCGAGGTGCTGCTGCACCTCGCAGACGAGGGGCTCCACGCCGGGGCGCACGATCTCCACGGCGTTGTAGATCCCGGGGAGCTGGCCGGGCGGGAACTCGATGTCCACGACCGGGCCGGTGATCTGGATGACCCGGCCGATGGCCGTGGGTGCGGCGGTCGCCATGGGTACGTCTGCCTCCTGCCGGTCGTCAGCGCGCCCGGGCGCCCGACGCGATCTCGATCATCTCGCTGGTGATGTTGGCCTGGCGGACCTTGTTGTAGGAGAGCGTCAGGTCCTCGATGAGCTCCTCGGCGTTCTCCGTCGCGTTCTTCATCGCCACCATCTTGCTCGACATCTCCGAGGCCGTCGTCTCCAGGATGGCCTGGTACACGCGCGTCGCGACGTAGCGCGGCAGGATCTGGCGCAGGACGGTGGCCGGGTTGGGCTCGAAGATGAACTGGTTGCCGGGGATCCCGGCGGTCTCGAGGGCCGGCTGGATCGGGAGGAGCTGCTCCAGCACGGGGCGCTGGACGAGGGTCGAGACGAACTTCGGGTAGACGATGTCGATCCGGGCGTACGTCCCGGCCAGGAAGTCGTCGGTGATGAGCCGGGTGAGCGGCGTCACGTCGGCGAAGCTGGGCCGGTCGCCGAAGCCGGCGAAGTGCGCCTCCATCGGCACGCGCGCCCGGCGCAGGGCGTCCCGCCCCTTGCGGCCCACGGTCACGACGGTGAGGTCGCCTTCGTGCTCGAGGATCTCCGTGAGCGCGAAGCGCGTCGTGTTCGTGTTCAGCGGCCCGGCCAGGCCGCGATCCGTCGTGACGACGACGAAGAGCCGCTTGCCGCCCTCGCGCCGCGCCAGCAGGGGGTGGGTGTCCGCGTCGAGGACGGCGGCGAGGTCGGCGATGACCTCGTCGATCTTCTGGCTGTAGGGGCGGGACGAGAGCGTCGCGTCCTGGGCGCGCTTGAGCTTCGACGCGGCGACGAACTGCATCGCCCGCGTGATCTGCTTGATGTTCTTGACGGCGCCGATGCGCCGCCGGATGTCGCGCTGGCTGGCCACGCTGCCTCCCTGGCTCCGCTCGCCTAGGCGAGGAAGCTCGCCCGGTAGGCCGCGACGGCGTCGTCGAGGCCGGCTGCTGTCTCGTCGTCGAGCGTCTTCGTCTCGCCGAGCTTCGCCAGGAGATCCGGGCGCTCGGCCTCCAGGAAGCGGTAGTAGCCGGCCTCGAACTCCTTGACCCGCGGCGTGGGGATGTCGTCCACGGCGCCCTTCGTGGCCGCGTAGAGGATCGCGACCTGCTTCTCCACGGGGAGCGGCTGGTATTGCGGCTGCTTCACGATCTCGGAGAGCTTCTCGCCGCGGGTCAGCTGGTCGCGGGTCGCCTTGTCGAGGTCCGACGCGAACTGGGCGAACGCCGCCAGGGCCCGGTACTGCGCCAGGTCCAGCTTGAGCGGCCCGGCGACCTTCTTCATCGCCTTCGTCTGGGCCGCCGACCCGACGCGGCTGACCGAGATGCCGATGTTCAGGGCGGGCCGCTGGCCGGCGTTGAAGAGGTCGGTCTCCAGGAAGATCTGGCCGTCGGTGATGGAGATGACGTTCGTCGGGATGTAGGCCGACACGTCGCCCGCCTGGGTCTCGATGATCGGGAGGGCGGTGATCGAGCCGCCGCCGTTCTCGTCGTTGAGGCGCGCGGCGCGCTCCAGGAGCCGGCTGTGGAGGTAGAAGACGTCGCCGGGATACGCCTCGCGGCCGGGCGGGCGACGCAGGAGGAGCGCCATCTCGCGGTAGGCCCAGGCGTGCTTGGAGAGGTCGTCGTAGACACACAGGGCGTCCTTGACGAGGCCCGCCTGGCCGGCGATCTCGACGCCGTTCTCCATGACCTCCTCGCCCATCGCCACGCCGCTGTAGGGTGCTAGGTACTGGAGCGGGGCGGGATCCTCGGCGCCGGCGACGACGACGATCGTGTGCTCCATCGCGCCGTACTTCTCGAGCGTCGCGACGGTCGAGGCGACGGTCGAGAGCTTCTGGCCGATCGCCACGTAGATGCAGACGAGGCCCTTGCCCTTCTGGTTGATGATCGTGTCGATCGCGATGGCGGTCTTGCCCGTCTGGCGGTCGCCGATGATCAGCTCGCGCTGGCCGCGGCCGATGGGGATGAGGGCGTCGATCGCCTTGATCCCGGTCTGCACCGGCGTGTCGACCCCCTTGCGGGTGATGACGCCGGGGGCGACCCGCTCCACGGGCCGGGTCCGCGTCGCCGCGATGGGGCCCTTGTCGTCGAGCGGGCGCCCGAGCGGGTCGACCACGCGGCCCAACAGCTCGGGCCCGACGGGGACCTCGACCACCCGCCCGGTGGTCTTGACGACGTCGCCCTCCTTGATCGCCGTCGCATCGCCGAGGATGACCGCGCCCACGGTCTCCTCCTCGAGGTTGAGGGCCAGACCGAAGACGCCGCCGGGGAACTCGAGGAGCTCGGAGGCCAGGGCGCCGGCCAGCCCGTAGACCTGGGCGATGCCGTCGCCGACCTCCACCACCGTGCCGACGTTGCGCGTCTCCGCGGTCGCGTCGAAGCCCTCGATGGAGGACTTGATGATGCTGATGATCTCGTCGGATCGGATGGCCATGGATCGGGCTCCAGTCGGTGGCGGCGGGCCGGCGGGCGACCGGCGCGGCGTGGGGGCGGGGTCAGCGGGCTCCAGCGACGATGCGGTCGCGGAGCCGCTCCAGGCGCCCCCGCACGCTGGCATCGATGAGTCGGTCGCCGATGCGGACCGTGAGGCCCCCGATGAGGTCGGGGTCCACGACGCTGGCGATCTCGGGCCGTGCGCCGGTCATCTCTCCGACGCGGGCCCCGATCGCCTCGAGCTCGGCGGGCTCGAGCGGGATGGCGCTCGTCACGGTCGCGACGACGGTGCCGCGCTCCCGGTCGACGAGCCGCTTGTACTCCGCCGCGACGGCGGGGAGGATGGACAGCCTTCCCCGATGGGCGAGGAGGGCGACCAGGTTGAACGCCGGGGGCGCCAGCCGGGCCTCGAGGAGCCGTGCCAGCACGTCGCGGCGCGCGTTGAAGGGGATCGCCGGGTTGTCGACGGCGCTCGCGACGTCCGGGTCGGCCACGACCTCCGCGGCGAGGCGGAGGTCGTCGGTCCAGCGGTCGAGGGTCCCGTCGCGACGGGCGATCTCGAACGCGGCCTCAGCGTAGCGGCGGGCAGCGGTCGACGGACGGGGCATCAGGCCCGCGCCTCCGGGGTGGCGGACTCGGCGAGGAACTCCTCGACCAGGCGCCGCTGGCTGGCGCCGTCCATCGACGCCCGGACGACGCGCCCGGCCGCGCTGATGGCGAGGTCGGCGACCTCGGCCCGCAGGTCGGCGATGGCGCGCCCCTTCTCCGCCTCGATCTCGGCGGCGGCGCGGGTGCGCATCCGCTCGAGCTCCTCGCGGGTGGCGGCGATGTCGGCGTCGCGGGTCTCCTGCGCCACGCGCTGGGACCGCTCGACGATCTCGCGGGCCTCGCGGCGCGCGGCGGCGATCTCCGCGGCCGCGGTTGCGGAGGCGCGCTCCAGGTCGAGGCGCGCCTGCTCGGCGTCCTTGAGGCCCTGCTCGATCTTCGTCCGCCGGTCGTCGAGCATCTTCGTGACCGGCCCCCAGGCGAAGAGCCAGAGGATCACGAGGAAGAAGACGAAGTTGGCGGCGGACACGATCATCCAGAACAGGTTGAGCTGGATCCCGGCGCTCTCGGCCGCCGGCGCGGCCGCGGCGGCGGCGATCGCGGAGCCGGCCGCGTAGAGGTCCACGGCGTTCTCCTACGAGGACGGGGGTCTGGGCGCTACTTCCCGAGGACGATGATCAGGATGCCCACGACGACCGCGAGGACGCCGAGGCCCTCGGCGAACGCGGCGCCGATGATGAAGGTGGCGCGGATCTGTCCGGCCGCCTCCGGGTTCCGCCCGATCGCTGCCGTGGACATCCCGGTCAGGATGCCGACCGCGAGGGCCGGGCCCAGGACGCCGAATGCGGCGAGGCCCGCTCCAAGGTGCTCCATCGTGTTCCTTCCTCCTGGCTCCGGTGCCCGACTGGCCGGGTCACCGGCTTGATCCGCTGAGTCGTCCTCAGGCCGCCTGGCCGTCGGGGGTGAGGGTGTCGACGCCCGGGCCCATGTTGCCCTGCGGCATCGCTTCGACGACATCGTGCCCCGCCGTGTGCTCCTCGTCGTGGTGACCTTCGATGGCCAGCATCGTGAAGATGAGCGTCAGGACCGAGAAGATGAGCGCCTGGACGAACCCGACGAAGGTCTCCAGGCCGATGAGCGCGACCGGGATGATCGCGATGGTGAGCGAGGTGATGACCGCGAGCGCCAGCTCGCCGCCGTAGATGTTGCCGAACAACCGCATGGCCAGGGTGATCGGCTTCACGAACTCGAGGATGAACTCCATCAGGCCCACGAACAGGGCGATGAGGCCTGCGGCGACCCCGTTCTTGAACTCGCGCAGGCTGAAGAACTTCCCGAAGTAGCCGCCAATTCCCAGGGCACGCATGCCCGAGACGTGGAACGTGACGAAGCTGACGATCGCCAGCCCGAACGTGACGTTGACGTCGCTCGTGGGCGCGCGCAGGAGGTCGACCTTGCCGACGGGCGGCACGAGGCCGCTCCAGTTTGACAGGATGATGAGGACAAAGAGGCTGGCGAAGAGCGGGATGAAGCCCCGCGCCTTCGGCCCGCCGAGCGACGTCCCGAAGTTGTACAGGGCCTCGTAGACGTACTCGACGGCGTTCTGCATGGGACCCGGGATCTCGCGCCGGCGGCGCGTGGCCGCGAGCACGAGGACGATCCCGATGGCCATGACGATCCACATCGTGAACAGCGAGCTGCTGATCGTGACGTCGAACGTGATGAGGGACGTGGCCGGCGGGCTGTCGGGCGTGGGATCCCAGACGACGTGCGGGATGAGTGGCTCGATGTTCTGCCGGATCGCGTCGGCCGGCCAGGAGTAGGAGGCGCTCGGATCCTCCGTGTTCCCCGGCGGGAACGCGATGAGCGCGAGCACGTCGACGACGACCACGAGCACCGCGGCGATCGCGAGGATGTTCAGCTTGCGCCGCATCGTCGAGACCGGCCTGGGGGCCTCGACGGGGCTCGTCGCCGTCTCCGGTTCGCTCGTCACGTCCGCTCCACGCCAAGGGGCGCGACCGTCGTGGTCGCGCCCGATGCTCACTCGTCCACGCTGGCCAGGTAGCGCCTGATCAGCCGGAAGACCGCCGTCCATCCCGCCGCCAGCCCGACGATGAGGCCGCCGAGGGTCAGGTACGGGACCGTCCCCAGCTGCTCGTCGGCCCAGTAGCCCAGAAGGACGCCGCCGAGGTTGGAAACGAGCAGGATGAGCCCGACCTGGGAGAAGAGCGCGAACAACGCGCCGGCCCGTCCGAGCCCGCTCATCGCCAGCCTGTCACGGCCGCGCGAGTATAGCAAAGGGTTGCGGCACGGTCGCGAGGCGGATCGGCCGGCGGGTCGGCCGGCGGATGGGCCGGCGGATGGGCCGGCGGGTCGGCGGCGGCCGCGGCCGCTACGGGAGCGGGCTCGCGGCCGGAACCTCGGTCGGCGGGGGGGGCGGGGGGACGATGACGGGCGGCTTGGCCGGCTTCGGCGTCGGCCGGGGCGTCGGCCGGGCCGTCGGACGCGGCGTCGAGCGGGGCGTGGGCCGGAGCGTCGGCCGGGGCGTCGGCCGGGCCGTCGGACGCGGTGTGGCCGTGGGCGCGACGGGCGTTGCGGATGCGGGAGATGCCGGTGCCACCGGCGTCGCGACCGCGGGAGAGGGCGTCGCGGCCGGCGTGTCCGTCCGCGCGGGGGTGGCCGCGGGCGCGGGGGTGGCCGTAGGCGCGGGGGTGGCCGCAGGCGCGGGGGCGGGCGCCGCGGTCGGGACGAACGTGGCGGCCAGGACGCCGCCGTCGGGCGCCGGGGCCGGGGGCCAGAACGTCACGAACGCGAGGATCCCCGCCACGCCGACGAGCAGCACGGCCGAGGTGTCGCGCCACAGGCGCCGGCGCGGGGAGACGACCCACTCGTCGGCGACTCGCCCGACGGGCACGACCGGCGCCGGGGGTGTCCTCTCGGGCAGCTCGGGAGCGTCCGCGGCGCGACCGGTCAGCCACGCCAGGCGATGCATGGCCACCTGGCTCCCGGCCGCCAGGTCGGCGTCCTCGGCCGCGCGACGCCGGGCGCGACGCCGGGCGCGGGCGATCTGCGCCCCGAGGGCGAGCGCCAGGAGCAGGCCGGCGAGCGCCGCGACAGCCGCGACGAGGAGCTCGCTGGTCACGGCCGTCCGCCGGGGCCCACGGTCCCGTCGGAGCCCACGGTCCCGTCGCTTGCGCTGGGGCGGCCGGGTCCGCCGGGGCCTACCGTCCCGCCGGGGCCGACGGTCCCGCCGCGTGCGCCGGCGCGGCCGGGTCCGCTCGGCTCTTCGTCGCGCGCGGCCCGGAACGCCTCCGCCGACCCCGACCCGATGATCGTCTCGCCGACGAGCAGCCGGCGGTCGTCCGGCGGGTTGGCCTCGTAGGGGCCGCCGTCGGTGAGGACGGCCAGGACGAACAGGCCGCGCCCGCGGAGCGCCGCAACCGTCGCACCGTCGAGGCTGCCGCCGGCGGTGACGTGGAGCTCCTCCAGGCTGAACGACAGCTCGCCGTGCGAGAGGGCCGCGTCGAGGAAGTCCACGACGCGCGGCCGGATCGCCAGCTCGGCGAGGCGCCGGCCCGCCATCGTGTATGGGGAGACGATCCGGTCCGCGCCGGCCAGCGCCAGCTTCTCCTCCGCGGAGGGCGTGCTGGCTCGGCCGACCACGAGGAGGTCCCGGTTGAGCGCCCGCGCCGACAGGATCACGTAGACGTTCTGGGCGTCCGAATCGATCGTCGAGATGAGGCAGCTGGCCCGCTCGATCCCCGCCGCGCGCAGCGTCGCGTCGTCGGTCGCGTCGCCCTCGATGATCAGGTGGCCGTCTGCGCGCGCACGCTCGAGCGAGGCCGGGTTCACGTCGATGACGGCGAAGGGCGTTCCCTCGTGCATCAGCTCGCGGGCCACCGTCGAGCCGACCCGCCCGTACCCGCACAGGACGTAGTGGTCGCGCAGCTCCCCGACCGCCTTCGCCATGTGCCGGATCCGGCTCCTTCCGCTCGTCGCCTCGGTGATCAGGTACTCCGTCACGAGGCCGACGGTCCCGAAGACCAGCACGACGCCCGTGCCCGACATGATCATCGTCCAGATGCGGCCCGACGCGTCAAGCTCCCGCACCTCCTTGAACCCGACGGTCGTGACGCTGATCACCGTCATGTACAGGGCGTCCAGGAAGCTCCAGCCCTCCAGGACGATGTAGCCGGCGGTCCCGACGACGATCGCGCCGGCCACGATCGCGACCCAGTTCCGGAGCCCGGGGGCTCCGACGAGGGCTCCCAGCGTCTCGAGCACGCCCGCCTGGTCGATCGACCGCGACCTGGCGCCGCCCCGCCGCTGCCCGCGGCCGCGCCCGGCGCTGGATCGGCCCGTGGCGGATCGTCCCGGGGCGGCTCGGCCGGTTTCGGCCAGGTCGGCGTGGTCGGCCAGATCGGCGTGGTCAGTCGCCATCGGGCGCCCGGTCCTCGACCGTCCGGTCCAGGACGAGGATCACGACGCCGAACACCACGAAGGCGCCGACGAATGCGTACAGCTGGCCGGTGCCGGAGAGGACGAGCGAGAGGACGCCGAGGCCCGCGCAGATCGCGTAGATGAGGAGCACCGTCTGGGTCTGGGTCAGGCCCACGTCCAGGAGGCGGTGGTGGATGTGGCCGCGATCCGCCGAGAACGGCGACCGGCCGCGCGAGACGCGCCGGACGATGATGTAGAACGTGTCGATGATCGGGACGCCGAGGACGAGGAGCGCGACGACGACCTTGGCGCTGCCGAGGATCGAGAGCAGGGCCAGCGTGTAGCCCACGAACATGACCCCGCTCGTGCCGATGAAGATCGACGCGGGGTGGAAGTTCCAGCGCAGGAACCCGAGCAGCGCCCCGGCGAGGGTCACGCACATGAGCGCGACGACCGGCTGCCTCGCGGGACCCGTGAGACTGATGACCGCCAGGGTCAGCGCCGCGATGAGGGCGACTCCCGACGAGAGGCCGTCGAGGCCGTCGATGAAGTTGATGCTGTTGATCATCCCGACGATCCACACGACCACGAAGAGCGCGCCCCACACCCCCTCGAGCCGGATGACGCCCGGCCCGAACGGGTTGGCGATCGCGCCGACGGCGATGCCGAGGCCCACCGGGATCAGGGCCACCAGGACCTGCCCGCCCAGCTGCCAGCGGGCGCGGAGGTCGTAGCGGTCGTCCGCCATCCCGACCAGCGTGGCGGCGCCGGCACCCAGCCCGAGCGCGAGGAGGTCGGGCCGGCGGAGATTGTCGAACGCGGGCCACAGCCCGAAGGTCGCGTTGGCCAGGAGGAGGGCGGCCCCCACAACCAGGAAGGCGACGGCCACTGCGATGCCGCCCCCGCGGGGCACCGGGCTCGTGTTGACCCGGCGCTGCTCGGGGTGGTCGACGGCATCGACACGGTGGGCGAGGTTGCGCACCACCGGCGTGAGGCCGAGGGAGATGCCGGCGGCCGCGAGGAAGGCGACGACGCCCGGGACCAGGAGGCCCGTGTCGGTCACCGGGTCGTCCCCGGGCCGCGGTCCGTCACGCCTCCGGCAACCCCGGTACGGGGAAGCGGGCGCAGATGTCGCGCACCTCGGCCCCGATCCGGGCGTGCTCGGCCGGCTCGTCGCGGGTGACGAGCGCGTCGACGAGGAGCCGGCCGACGTCCCGCATCTCGTCGGGCCCGAAGCCCCGCGTCGTGGTCGCGGGCGTCCCGACCCGGATCCCCGAGGTCACGTTCGGCGCCGCCGGGTCGTACGGGATGGTGTTCTTGTTCACGGTGATCCCGACGTCGTCCAGGAGCCGCTCGGCCTCCCGGCCGGTCACCCCGAAGGGCCGCACGTCGACCGAGAAGACGTGGTTGTCCGTCCCGCCGGAGATGATGCGGCCGCCGCGCTGG
The DNA here is from genome assembly GCA_963831745.1 of uncultured Chloroflexia bacterium. Classification (GTDB taxonomy): domain Bacteria; phylum Chloroflexota; class Limnocylindria; order Limnocylindrales; family CSP1-4; genus CTSoil-043. The sequence goes on from CAWHRD010000001.1 coordinate 346,752, forward strand.
GCCACCTCGGCCGCCAGCGTGCGCGCGTTCTCGACCGTCCGTCGCTGGTCGTCGCGGAACTCCTCGGTCGCGGCCAGCCGGAGCGCGACCGCCTTGGCCGCGATGACGTGCATCAGCGGGCCGCCCTGGATGCCCGGGAAGACGGCCCGGTCCACGGCCGTCGCCAGCTCGGCCGAGGCGAAGATCAGCCCGCCCCGCGGTCCGCGCAGCGTCTTGTGGGTGGTCGTCGTCACGAGGTCGGCGTGGGGGAACGGCGAGGGGTGGACGCCGGCAGCCACGAGCCCCGCGAGGTGCGCCATGTCGACGAGCAGCAGGGCTCCGGCGTCGTGGGCGATGGCCGCCAGGCGCTCGAAGTCCAGGATCCGCGAGTACATGCTCGCGCCGGCGATGAGCAGCCGCGGGCGCACCTCGGCCGCCTGCCGCGCCAGGGCGTCGTAGTCGATCTGCTCGGTCGTCGGGTCGACGGCGTAGTGGTGCGCCTCGAACCACTTCCCGCTGAGGTTCACCTTGAGGCCGTGCGTCAGGTGCCCGCCGTGGTCGAGCCGCAGGCCCAGGATCCGGTCGCCGGGGGTGAGGACCGCGAAGAAGGCCGCCTGGTTCGCCTGGGCGCCCGAGTGGGGCTGGACGTTGACGTGGGCTGCGCCAGGGAACAGCGCGAGGGCGCGCTCCTGGGCGAGCCGCTCGACGACGTCCACCCACTCGCAGCCGCCGTAGTAGCGCCGCCCGGGCAGGCCCTCCGCGTACTTGTTCGTGAGCCAGGAGCCCTGGGCCTCCATGACCGCGGCGAAGGTGTAGTTCTCGCTCGCGATCAGCTCGATCTTCCAGCGCTGGCGCTCGGCCTCGCCGCGCATGGCCGCCCAGATCTCGGGGTCGACCTCGGCGATCGACGCCCACGCGGAGCGCAGCGCGCCCGACATGCTCACTCGCGATCCCTCCGGCCCGTGCGCCGGCTCGCTCGCCGTCCGGCCTCGCCCATTCTCGCCCATGCGGCAGCGCGGTGTCCCGGGGCGGGGTTGCCGGCCCGCGGCGCCGGAGCGGCCGACGCGTCAGGCCGGGCGGCGGCCCCCGAGCACGAGCTCCTCGAGAACCTGCGCGGCGCCCTCCTCCTCGAGGGGCGGGGCCACGATCCGGGCAGCCGACCGGACCGCCTCGGGCGAGCCGGCCATCGCGACGCCCGTCCCGACCTCCTCGATCATCTCGCGGTCGTTGAGCTGGTCGCCGATGGCCAGGACATCGCGCAGGTCCACGCCGAGGCGCCGGGCGAGGAACCGCACGGCGCGCCCCTTGTTGACCCCGGGAGCGAGGAACTCCAGGAACATCGGGTGGCTGACCGTGGCGTCGGCACGCCCCGCGAACGCCACCCGGGCGGCGGGCAGGGTCTCCTCGGCACGCGGCGGCGGCGCCACGGAGATCACCTTGGTCACCGGGTGGCGCAGCCACGCGTCGAGGTCCGGAACGCGCACGACGCGCCCGAAGTTCCAGCGCGAGTAGTCCTCCGCGTCGTCCGTGCCGATCGGGAGGACCATCCGCTCGAGGTGGTTGACGTGGGGCGCGAGGCCCGCGGCCCGGCACCAGGCGAGGGCGTCGCGCGCGACGTCCGCGGCCAGCGGATGGTGCAGGAGCAGCCGGCCGAGCCGCGGGCTGCCGGGGAGCGGCATCTCCCGGACCAGCGCGCCCTGGAGACCCACGATCGGGTCGCGCAGCCCGAGCTCGCGCGCGTAGGGCAGGGCCGAGGTGGTCATCCGGCCGGTCACGAGCGCGACGTGGACGCCCCTCGCCACGACGGCCCGGATCGTGGCGGCCGTGCGCGGGGGGAGGCGCAGGTCGGCGCCGATCAGCGTGCCGTCCAGGTCGAGGGCGACGAGGCGGACGCGGCTCGTGCTCACCCGGCGGGCGCCGTGCGGGCGGCAGGGACCGAGACGACCGCGGGCGGCGTGAGAACCGCGACGCGCGGGCGCCCGGCGAGGTCCGTCTCGACCCGTGCGTCCCAGCCGGGCAGCTGCTCGGCGACCGCGGCGTGGAGCGCGCCGCCCTGGTCGCTGCCGATCTCCAGGAGGGCCACGCCGTCGGCGGCGAGTCGCTCGGGCAGGGCGCCGAGGAGGCGCCGGACCACGTCGAGGCCGTCGGGCCCCCCGTCCAGCGCCGCCACGGGCTCGAAGGAGGCCGCGACCGGGAGCCCCGGCACGTCGGCGGAGGGGATGTAGGGCAGGTTGGCGCAGATGATGTCGAAGCGGGACGGCACGACGAGCAGCCCGGCCACGCGCCCGGGCGGCGGCAGCAGGTCGGCGCCGGCGACGGCGACGCGATCGGCCACCGCGTGACCCACGGCGTTCTCCCGGGCCAGGTCGACGGCGTCGTCCGAGCTGTCCGAGGCGATGACCTCCACCTCGCCGAGCATCCGCCTCCTGCGGAGCGCCACCGCGAGGGCCACCGCGATCGCGCCGCTCCCCGTTCCCACGTCCGCCACCGCGAGCGGCGGCGTCCCCGGCGGGCGGGCTGCGCGGCCGAGGCGCTCCGCGACCTCGCGGAGGGCGAGGTCGACGAGGACCTCGGTCTCCGGGCGCGGGATCAGCGCCCGCGCGTCCACGGCGAAAGCGACCCCGTGGAACTCCTTGAGGCCCCGGATGTAGGCAACCGGCTCGCCGGTCGCGCGGCGCGCCACGGAATCGGCGAAGCGCGACGCCGGCTCCGGCGCCACGGGCTGCTCCGGGTGGGCGAGCAGGGTCGTCCGCTCGACCCCCAGCGCGTGGGCGAGCAGGAGCTCGGCGTCGAGGCGCGGGCTCTCGGAGCCGGCCGCCCGGAGGCGCGCGACCGCGCCGGCCAGCAGCTCGCCGATCGTTGCCATCGCGGGTTCCGCGTCGGCCCGGGCATGCGCCCGAGCGCTACGCGGCGCAGTCCTCGTTCACGCGGCGCCGTCCTCGTTCACGCGGCGCCGTCCTCACTCATGGCAGCCGTCCTCGCGTGCAGCGCGGTCCCGTCGCTCATGCGCATCCGGTCCTCGCGTAGCAGCGCGGGTCCGTCGCCCATGCGCCGCCGCGCCTCTCATGCGGCGCCGTCCTCGCCCATCAGGACCTGAAGCTTCTCGGCCTGGTCCGTCTCGGCCAGCGCGTCGATCAGGCGGTCCAGGTTGCCGTCGAGGACGCCCGGCAGGTTCGAGAGGTCCATCCCGATCCGGTGGTCGGTCACCCGGTCCTGGGGGAAGTTGTAGGTCCGGACCTTGTCGGCCCGATCGCCGGCGCCGACCATCGACCGGCGGGCGACCGACCCCGCCTCGCGCTGCCTGCGCATCTCGATGTCCTGCAGGCGCGCGCGCAGCACCGCCATGGCCTTCGCCTTGTTCTTGTGCTGGCTCTTCTCGTCCTGGATCTCCACGACGAGGCCGCTCGGCAGGTGGGTGATCCGCACCGCGGAGTCCGTGGTGTTCACGGACTGGCCGCCCGGCCCCGAGGACCGCTTGACGTCGATCCGGAGGTCCCGGTCCTCGTCGATCGCGATCTCCGTCGCCTCCACCTCGGGCAGGGCGACGACCGTGGCCGTCGACGTGTGGACCCGCCCCGACGACTCCGTGGCCGGGATCCGCTGCACGCGGTGCGTCCCGCCCTCGTACTTGAGGCGGCTGTAGGCGCCGTCGCCGTGGACCTCGACGATCGCCTCCTTGACCCCGCCGATCCCCGTCTCGTTGAGGCTCATGACCTCGGTCCGGAAGCGATGTCGCTCGGCCCAGCGCAGGTACATGCGGAGGAGGTCGCCGGCGAAGAGGGCGGCCTCCTCGCCGCCGGCGCCGGCCCGGATCTCGAGGATGACGTTCTTGTCGTCGTTCGGGTCACGCGGCAGCAGCAGGACCTTGAGCTCGTCGACCGCGACGGCCTCGGCCGTCTCGAGCCGCTCGATCTCCTCGCGGGCCATCGCCCGCATCTCCTCGTCGGCCTCGGCGTCGCGCATCTCGCGCGCGCCGGCGAGCTCGTCGCGGATCGCCTCCAGGCGGCGGAACGAGGCGACGACCGGCTCGAGGCGGGCGAGCTCCCGGCCGAGGCGCCGCAGGGCGTCCGGGTCGGATGACGTCTCGGGGCGGGCCAGCTCGTCCTGGAGGCTCTCGTACTGGACGACGACCGCCCGGAGCTTCTGGTCGAGGGAGTCCACGGTCAGCCCTCGGCGGCGGCCGGGGGCGCGCCCGCGAGGACGAGCGGCGACCGTTCGATCGCCCCGCTGCCGGCCGGCAGCTCCTCGCCGTCCGCTGCCATCGCCTGCTCCATGCTCACGATCGCGACCTCGATCATGTCGTCGGTCGGCTGCTTCGTGGTGATCTTCTGGACCCAGATCCCGGGCTCGAACAGGGCCCTGACGACGGGGTTGCCACGGTGCCGCGCGCCGAAGCGGAGCAGCTCGTAGGAGACGGCCGCGATCACGGGGATCAGGATCACCCGGGAGAGGATCATCGCCAGGATGTTGTCCAGGCGGCCCACGATCGAGAACGTCACGATCGAGACGAGGATCACGACCACCAGGAACTCCGTGCCGCAGCGCGGGTGCGCCGTGGGGTACCGGCGGACCGCGTCGACGGTCAGCGGGTCGCCGGCCTCGAGGGCGTGGATCGTCATGTGCTCGGCGCCGTGGTACTGGAAGGTCCGGTGGACGTCCGAGGTGCGCCCGATGACGACCAGGTAGCCCAGGAAGATCGCCACCTGCACGAGGCCCTCGACGGCGCGCTCCACGATACCGGGCTGGCCGCCGGCGACGAAGCGGGCGACGAGGAGCGGGATGAAGAAGAAGAGGCCGAGGCCGACCACCAGCGTGAGGCCGAGCATGAGGGCCACCGAGCCCTTGCCGAGGTCGGCGGCGTCGGCCTGGCGGCCGTCGGCCGTCGTGGCGGCGGGCAGCTCCTCGGCGGCGGCGACGCCGGCCGACCGGACGAGCCAGCGGGTGCCGATGACGAGCGTCTCGTAGAGGACCACGAGCCCGCGCACGAGGGGCAGCTTGGCCCGGCGCGTGCCCCGGAACCCGGTGCCCAAGCGCTCGTCCGACCAGACGATCCTGCCGTCGGGATGGCGCAGGGCGACGGCGATCGCGTCGCGGCCGCGCATGAGCACGCCCTCGATGAGGGCCTGGCCACCGTACGAGAAGCGAGCCATGGGCGGAGTCTACCGGCCGCGAATCGGGACGGCGGGCCGGGCGGCCCGCCGTCGGATGGCGCGGGGCCCGGGCGCGGCGCGTCCCGCGGCCGGGGTCGGGTCCGTGGTGGGCGGCCGGTCCGTGGTCAGCGGCCGGTCTGGGCGCGGGTCATGCGGCGCTGGAAGCGCTCGACCTGGCCCGCGGTGTCCACGATCATCTGCTTGCCCGTGAAGAACGGGTGGCAGCTGCTGCAGACGTCGACGCGGAGCGACTCGCGCGTCGAGCCGACCTCGAACTCGGTGCCGCAGGTCCCGCAGTGGACCTTGGCCTGGTAGTACTTGGGGTGGATGCCCTGCTTCATGGGAACCTCGAGGTCGGCGCGTCAGGCGCCGGCGGGTGCGGGCTCGGCGACGGCCGGGACCTCGGCGGCCGGCGCGGCCTCCGAGGCGATCGGCACGACGCGGATCCGCTTCTTGCTGCGGGTCTGGTGCTCGAACCGTACCCGGCCGGTGACGGTGGCGAACACGGTGTAGTCGCGGCCGAGGCCCGTGCCGGACCCGGCCAGGAACGTCATGCCGCGCTGCCGGACGATGATCGAGCCGGCCGGGACGAGCTGGCCGTCGCCGGCCTTCACGCCCAGTCGCTGCCCGACCGAGTCGCGGCCGTTCTTCGAGCTGGAGCCTGCCTTCTTGTGGGCCATCGATCAGTCTTCCTTCTTCGCGGCGCGAGCTCGCTTCGGCGTGGCCGGCGCATCGGCGTCGGCGACCTCTTCGGCAGCCTCGGCGGTTGCGGCGGTTGCGTCGGCGTCGGCGGTCGCGTCGGCGTCCGCGGCCTCGACCGCGTCTGTGTCGTCAGCGGCTTCGGCGTGGCCCTCGGCACTCTCGACGACCGCGTCGGCCTCGGCGGCAACACCGGCCTCGGCGGGGGGTGCTTCGGCACTCTCGACGACCGCGTCGGCCTCGGCGGCCGGCGGCCCGGCCTTCGCCGAGCGCGTGCGCGCCTTCTTCGGAGCCTCGGCCTCGGGGGCCTCGGCCACCTTCGCCGCGAGGGTCGCGGCGAGCGCGGCATCGGCGGCGGCCTGCGTCGCCGCAGCCTCCTCCAGGCGCATCCGCTCGGTCTTCTTCGCCTCGGCGGCCTTCTTCGCCTCTTCCGCGGCGCTCTTGCCGTGCAGGACCACGTCCGTGATGCGGAGCACGGTCTGCTCCTGGCGATGGCCCTTCTTGACGCGGCGGCGCGCCTTCGGCTTGTACTTGAACGAGATGACCTTGGCGGCCCGGTCGTTGCGGAGCACCGTCGCGCTCACCGTCGCGCCGTCCACGACCGGCCGGCCGATCGCCGATTCGTCGCCGTCCGCCACGAGCAGGATGCGCTCGAGGGTGATTTCCTGGCCCGGCTCGACCTCGAGGAGCTCGACGGCGAGCTCGGTGCCGACCTCGACGCGGTACTGCTTCCCGCCGGTCTCGATGACTGCGTACATGGGTCTCCGGGGTGGGGCCGTGGCGCGCGGGCGCGGGGGCCGCTGGTGAGGCGGCCGGTTGGGGCCGCGGGTGGCACAGCGAGGCGTCCGGTCCTCCGGGCGCGAATGGGGAGTGTACGGCGAACGACCACATCCCGCAAGCGCTCACGCTCGGCGAGCACCCGGGCGGCGCTCGGCTCGGCGCGGTGTCGACCGGCGGCGGCGAGGCGGCCGGCTTCGGGCCCTGGAGGCGCGCCGCGACCGGCTCTCGTTGCCGCGCGCCTTGAACGCTGAAGGGCCACGCGTCGAGGCGGGCGTCCGAGCGGCGTATGCGAACCGACAGGCGGACCTGAACCCCTGCGCGATCTCGCGACCCGATCAGATGCTCGCCCCGCAAGCCGTACACAGGATCTGGCAGTAGCGGACCGGTCTTGTGGCGGGTGTTCGAGCGCGCGCGCGGGCGCCCCACTTGATGATGTGCTTCGTTGAGCGCACATCTGATCGCGTGAAGGCCCGCCGACCTCACGTACGGTGCGCCACGCGAGCATTCGATCAAGTGGCGCCCACTGTCGTGCTCCGAGGCTCGGGCGGGGTCGGGGCGGGCGGCGGGCTCAGGCGGGCTCGGGGCGGGCGGCGAGCTCCGGGCTCGACCACCTGGCGCCCCCGCTCATGCGCCGGTGGCGAGCTCCCTGCCGACCGCCAGCACCTCGTCGACCAGGGCGTCCGCGTCCGCGAGCGTGCTGCGCGGGTTGATGAAGCAGGGCCGCAGCGCGAACCGGCCGTCGACGCGCGTGCCCGACGTCACCGTCCTCCCGCGGGCGCGCACGCCGGCGAGGACCGCCTGGTTCAGCTCGTCGAGGCGCGACTCGTCGTCCCAGCCGGGCGGCCGCAGGCGGAAGCAGCAGATCGAGAGCACCGGCTCGGCGAGCAGCTCGAGCTCGTCCGACGCGCGAGCACGCTCGGCCACCCGGCGGGCGCAGTCGTCGTGGCGCACGACCCGCTCGCGCAGCCCGTCCGCCCCGATCTCGCGCAGGATCGCCCAGACCGCCAGACCGCGGGCCGGCGTGGAGAAGTCGACGCCCCAGTCGGGTGTGCCGAGGCCGAGCTCGTCGAACGGCGATCGCGGGTCCGCCTCGCCGGCGGGGACCTGCCGCTCGCGGTCGTACTCGCCGGTCTCGATCGTGAACGCGCGCCCCAGGATGCCCTCGTCGCGGACGATGGCGACCCCGGTGCCGACCGGCGCGGCGAGCCACTTGTGCGGATCGATCGCGAACGAGTCGTAGGTGGCGACGTCGCTGTAGCGCTCGCGCACCCGGTCGTCGAGCAGGCCGAAGCCGCCGTAGGCGCCGTCGACGTGAAGCCAGACGCCGCGCTCGTGGGCGATCCGCGCGAGATCCGCGAGCGGGTCGACCCGTCCCGTGTTGACGTCGCCGGCGCACCCGACCACCGCGACCTGGGTTCGCCCCGCAGCCAGGTCCTCGTCGAGCGCCGCCTGGAGCAGATCCAGGTCGATCGTGCCGTTGCGGTCCAGCGGGATGGTCCGCAGGTTGCCCCGCCCCATGCCGAGGACGCCCAGCGCGCGGCCCACGACGTGGTGGGTCTCGGTGCTGGCGTAGACGCGCGGCTCCGGCATCCCGGCGATGCCGTCGAGGGACGGTCGCAGGCCCAGGCGCTCGCCGGCGTGCTGCCGGGCAGCGCCGATGCCGACGAGGTTCGCCGTGGAGCCGCCGGAGGTGAACGTCCCGACCGACGAGGCCGGGAGCCCGAGGAGCTCGATGAGCCAGCGGATGGCCAGGTGGTCGACGAAGTTGCCGGGGGTGACCCACCAGCGCTGCGGCACCGCGACGGCCTGCGCGAGGTCGGCCGCCGCGCCGACGTCGGAGGGTGCCGTGGTTACCCAGCCGGAGAAACCCGGGTGGCCGATGCGCAGGCCGTTCGCCACGACGATGTCCGCCAGCTCGGCCAGCGCGGCGTCGCGGCCGATGCCGGCGAGCGGCACGGGCCGGTCCAGCAGGGGGCGCCAGCGCGAGCGCTCCCGGGCCCGGTCGGGGCCTTCGAAGCGCTGGAACTGCTCGAGGGACGGGAGGATCGCCCGGATGGCCGTGCCGAGGTCATCGGTGGCGGCGGCGTCGCGATGGGGGTTCATGGCCGGGCATCATACGGGACCGCCGGAGTGGGCTCCCCGGGGCGCGAGGGATCCCGGATCCCCGGCGGCCCGCGCGGCATTCCCTCGCTAGGGGCTCTCCCTCGCCAGGGGCTTCCCCTACGCTAGGAGGTCGCGCCTCGCGTAGACGACGAGCGACGCCACCCAGCCGGCGAGCGCGACCAGGCCGAAGATCACCACCGAATCCCACGGGACCGTGCCGGCGTCGATCAGGTCCGTGACCGCCAGGTACCGGAACCAGCCCAGGTCGCCCAGCCACGCGAGGCCGCCCTGCAGCTCGGCCACGATGTTCATCAGGTACATGCCGAGCAGCACGCCGGCGGCCACTCCGGCGGCGATGCCGCGGCTCAGCGTGAGCGCGGCGACGAGCGAGGTGACGCCCGCGATGGCGCAGGCGAAGAGCCAGAAGATCACCGCCGACGCGAGGAACGGGCCGGCGTCGAACCCTGCGCCGACGATCGCCCCTCCGACGAGGACGCTCACGGGCGCCGCCAGGGCCAGCGCGGCGAGGACGACAGCCTGCGACGCGATCGCGGCGACCATGCTGCGGGGCCGGGTCAGCGGGGTGGCGAGGACGATCTCGGCCCAGCCCCGCTCGACGTCGGCCGCGGTCGGGCGGGTGGCCAGGAGGATCGCCCCCATGGCGGCGATCACCGGCCACAGGAAGCTGCCGATGTAGGTGCTGAAGAAGACCCCCGGATCGGTGAGGTTGCCCGACATCCCGAAGGCCGCCAGCATCTCCTTCGGGAGGATGTTCAGGTAGTCCTCGAGCAGCTTCGAGTTCTCCCTCAGGATCGGGTACATGGCGGCGATGATCCCCCCGTACGCGAGGATGATCACCGCGAGCCAGAGGGCCACCAGGCGGCTCCGCCGCAGCTCCAGGCGGAAGGTGAGGCCCGTCATCGCGACACCTCCGAGGGGACATCGTCCGTCGGCTCGCCGGGCGCTCGAGTGGGCGCGCCACCCTCCGCCGCGGTCCGGCCCTCCGCCGCGGTCCGGCCCTCCGCCGCGGTCCGGCCCTCCGCCGCGGTCCGGCCCTCGGCCGCCGTCCGGCCCTCCGAGCCGGCGACCGAGCCGTCGTAGTAGCGGAAGAAGAGGTCCTCGACGTCGGGCGTGGTGATCGCGATGTCGCGGACGTCGAGCTCGGCGAGGCGCCGCAGGAGCGGGTTCACGTCGCCGCGCACCATCAGGTGGACGTCCTGCCCCGTGCTCGAGAGGACGGTGACGCCAGGGAGCGTGAACGACGCCTCGGGTGCCGGCCGAACCAGCAGCAGGTTGACCGACCGGGTGTGGTCGCCGACGAGCGCGGCAACCGTGGCGACCTTCACGAGGCGTCCGTCGCGGATGATCGCCACGCGGTCGCAGGAGCGCTCGACCTCCGTCAGGTTGTGGGACGAGAGGAAGACGGTGCGACCGGCGGCCCGGGCCTCGGCGACGAGCGCCAGGAACTCGCGCTGCATGAGCGGATCGAGGCCCGTCGACGGCTCGTCCATGACCAGCAGCGGCTCGGTGCCCATGAACGCCTGCACCACGCCCACCTTCTGGCGGTTCCCCCGCGACAGCTTCCGGATCGGCACCCCGGCGTCCAGCTCGAGCCGTGCGGCAAGGTCGCGCCACGTGCCTCGCGGCAACGAGCGCAGGGCGCAGAGATGGTCGAGCGTCTGCCCCGCGGTCAGCTCGCCGAGGTAGCCGGGGTCGCTGCCCAGGTGGGCCATCCGCCGGTGGATCGCAGGGGCGTGGTGCCACGCATCGAGACCCCAAATCGTCGCCGACCCGGCGCTCGGCCGGATCAGGCCGATGAGCATGCGGATCGTGGTCGTCTTCCCGGCCCCGTTCGGGCCGAGGAAGCCGAAGACCTCGCCCTCGTGGACGGAGACGTCGAGGTCGAGCACCCCGCGGCGCTTGCCGTACCAGCGCGTCAGGCCGCGAAGCTCGATGGCATCGGGCACGGCGCACCTCCCACGGCTCTCGCGGATCACGGTGGGCCGGGTCGACCTCCGGGTCGGGGCCGGCTCGCACCGCCAAACGAACAGGGTGGACCACCGGCCGGCCCGCCACGAGGGCCAACCGGCAGGATCGAAACGCCGCAGTGGCCCCGACCGCGCCGCTCGAGGGGTCAGCGCCGCTCTGGAGCGTCGGGATCGCCGGCCATGACGAGGCGCTCGCGCACCAGTGAGCGCACCACCAGGGCCGGGCCCGGGGCCAGGCCTGGGACCGGGACCTCGACGTGGGGAACGGGCACCGCCGGACGCTCAACGACGAGCGCGGCGGGTCGTCCGCCCGCGGCCGGCGCTGCGAGGTCCTCGAGAGCGGCGACCACCTCCTCGGGCCGACCCACCGCGTCCGGGGCGTGTCGGAGGCGCATCGCAAGCGTGGCCCCGCCCGCGCCCGAGCCACCGACGCGAAGGTCGAGCACGAGCGGCCGCAGGTCGTAGGTCGTCGTCCGCTTCTCGCGTCGCCGCTCGCGAGGCAGCGCGCCTGCCGCAAGGAGTGCCAGCACGGCGCTCTCGAGCTCCCAGCGGGCCGCGCCGACGACAACCACGCGGTAGTCGGCGGCCACGACCGCCGCCGGCGCGGCCGGGGCACCGACCCAGACGTCGTGCAGGTCGACGAGGCGCCACGCAGGGGGCAGCGCGTCCCCAACCGCAGCACGCACCTCGGCGATCGTGCGGCGCTCGACCAGGTAGACGTCGACCACCTCGCGCTCCCCCGCGATCCCGAGCGGGAGGGGCGCCGCCGGCGCGACGCGGACCCGGCTCCCCTCCCCGGCCAGCGGCAGCGGCGTCGACGCGAGGATCGCGGCCCAGCCTCGCCCGCCCTCGCCCGGGCGGCGATCGGGCTCGTCGGCCGCCGGCTGCGCCACGTAGAGGCGCCATCGCTGGCGCGGAGGAGCCGGCGGCGCCGTCGGCCGGACGGGCTCCTCCGCGTCGGGTCGCGGCGCGCCGGGTCGCGGCGCGTCGGGCACGGGCACGGCCGTCCGTTCGGACAGGTTCGTCACTCTGCTAGTCTGCCGCAAGGATGGAGGCTCCCGCCGCATCGCCCGCGCCCATGCCCTCGCCGGCACCCGCGTCGACCGGCCTGCCCGTCCCTTCTCGTCGGGTTCTCGTCCTCCTCGCCGGCACCGCCGGCCTTGCCGCGCTGTTCTGGCTCGGTCGCGACGTCCTGGCGCCGTTCGTCGTCGGGATCCTGATCGTCTACCTGCTCGACCCCCTCGTCGAGCGCCTCGCCCGCATCTCGATCGCTGGCCGCCGGATCCCGCGAGCCCTCCTGATCATCCTGGTCTACGTCGGCGCCACGCTCGTCCTGGTCGAGCTCCTGCTGCTCGTCATCGGCCCGCTGGTCGACCAGGCCCGGGCCCTGATCCGGGACGGCCCGGGCTACGTGACGGATCTCCGGGCGCGCCTGGACGAGCTCCTCGGCTGGTGGAACCGCCTGGAGATCCCGGCCGACGTGCGGGACGCGATCGACAAGGCGATCGCCGACCTCCTCGCGAACATCGGGTCGCTCATCCCCACGATCCTCCGGCCGGTCTTCAGCTCGGTCGTCGGGTTCGTCGGCTCGGTCTTCGGCTACCTGATCATCCCCGTCTGGACCTTCTGGATCCTCAAGGATCGGCCGCTGATCGTGCGCGGCTTCGACCGCGCGCTCCCGGTGGCCTGGCGGGCCGACACGTGGGCGGTGCTGGGGATCGTCCGGCGCGTCTTCGGGTCGTGGATCCGGGGCCAGCTGTTCCTGGGACTCGTCGTCGGCGTCGGGACGTTCATCGGCCTGCTCGTCCTGGGGGCGTTCGTCGACCCGGTCTTCTCGCGCTACGCGGTGCTCCTGGCGGTGATCGCAGGCGTCATGGAGCTGCTGCCGGTCATCGGCCCGATCATCTCCGCGGTCCCGGCCGTCCTCCTCGGGGCCACCGCGGGGTTGCAGGGGGTCGTGGCCGCGCTGCTCCTCTACTTCGCGGTCCAGCAGGTCGAGAACACGATCCTCGTCCCGAAGATCCAGGGCGACGCGACCAAGCTGCACCCGGCGGTCGTCATCTTCTCGCTGATCCTGGGCGGCGCGATCGCCGGGCTCCTGGGTGCGATCCTGGCCCTCCCAATCGCGGCCACCCTGCGCGACATCTACGTGTACGCCTTCCGGCGCGCCGAGGGCATGCCCCCCACCGATGCCGCGACCGGCAATGCGCGCGGCTCCCACGACGTGGGTCCGTCCAGCCTCGAGCCGGATGTCGCGCCGGGCAACGGCGCGGTCCTCGACGGGGTCCAGCCGGACGCGGCGCTCGCCGAGCCAGCCTTCCGCGAGCCCGCGGCCGGCTCGCTCGACGCAGGGTAGGCCGCCACCGCGGCTTCGGCCTCGTCAGCCCCGGGCCGCGGCCGCGGCCTCCGCCTCGGCGGTCGCTCGCGGGATCACGACGTTCAGGATGATCGGCGCGGCGATCGTCGTGAGGACGACCGCCACCAGGACGACGCTGAACAGGGCCGGCGAGAGGAGCCCGAGCGAGAGCCCCAGGCCGACGACGACGATCCCGACCTCGCCGCGCGGCGACATGCCGACGCCCACCGTGAGGGCGCTCCAGCGCCCGGAGTTCCAGGCCCCGATGACGCCGGCCGCCACCTTGGTGAGGATCCCCAGGACGGCGAGCACGAGCGCCGAGATCGCGAGCTGCGGGTCCGCGAGGGCCCCCAGGTCTAGCTGCGCGCCGGTCACCGCGAAGAAGAAGGGCGTCAGGACCAGGGCAAGCGGCTTGATGTCGTGCTCGATCTCGTCCTGCGCCTCGGTCTCGGCGATGATCAGGCCCGCCACGAACGCCCCGATGATCGCCGCGAGACCGATGAACGCGGCGAGGATCGCGAGCCCCAGCATGACGATGAAGACCGGCACGAGCGGGGTGTCGGCGAAGAGCGGCCACGTGAACACCTCGCGGCGCAGGCCGCGGGCCCGCCGCGCAACGGCGAAGCCGAGGCCGACGAACCCGAGGGCGCCGACGACCAGCCCGAGGGTGGCCAGCCCGAGGTCGCCCGTTGCCGCGCCCGAGACGATGCCGATCAGGATCAGGGCCAGGATGTCGTCGATGACGGCCGCCCCGATGATGATCCGGCTGAACCGCTGGTCCAGGACCCCCAGGTCCGCCAGCACGCGGCTCGTGATGCCGATGCTCGTCGCAGCCAGCGCGAGGCCCACGAACGCCGCCGTCGAGGGCGAGCTGCCGGTCAGGATGGCGTACCCGGCCCCGGCCGCGATCGGGAAGACTACGCCGAGGGTCGCGGTCACGGCGGCCGGCCGGCCCACCTTCAGGAGCTCGTCGGTCTTGATCTCCAGGCCCACGGCGAACAGGAGGACGACGACCCCGATCTCGGACAGCACCAGGGCGGTCTCGCCCGGCACGACGAGGCCGAGCGCATAGGGCCCGACGACGAAGCCGCCCGCGAGCTCGCCCACCACGCCCGGCTGGCCGAGCCGCCGGAAGATCTCCTCGCCGACCTTGGCGGCGACAAACAGGACGAAGAGGCCGACGAGGATGTCGAGGATCTCGGCGGAGCCGGCGGCCGGCGCCGACGGTGCGAAGACGCGCGCGGGATCGAGGGCGAGGAACGTCGGGGTCACGGCCTAGACAAGATACCGAACCCAGACGTACACGCTCGAGATCACGAGGGACAGGAGCGCCACGAGGCCGCCGATCCGCAGGAACTGCCAGAACGTGATCGGGTGCCCGGCTCGCGCCGCGGCATTCGCCGCGACGACGTTGGCCGAGGCCCCGATGATCGTGGCGTTGCCCCCCAGGCAAGCCCCCAGGGCGAGCGCCCACCAGAGCGGCTCGACCTTCAGGCCCGCGTCTCCCAGCTGTTGCACGACGGGGATCATGGTGGCGGTGTAGGGGATGTTGTCCACCACCGCCGAGGCGATCCCGCTGACCCAGAGGAGCCCGAGGGTGGTCACCGCCTCGTTGCCGCCGGTCGCGTCGGCGAGCCACGAGCCGATGCCGGCGATGACGCCGGTCGCGACGAGGCCCTCGACGAGGATGAAGAGGCCGACGAAGAAGAGGAGGGTCGACCAGTCGATTTCCCGGAAGAGCTCGTCGGGCTCCAGGCGCGTCACCAGCAACAGGATTACAGCGCCGAGGATGGCGATCGTGGCCGGCTGCTGGTGGATGACGGCGGCGAAGAGGAAGCCGGCGAGCGTGAGTCCCAGGACGGCCAGGCTGAGACGGAGCATCCGGTGGTCGGAGATGAACTCCGACTCGTCGATCGCGAGGACCGCCGCCCGCACCTCCGGCGACACGGCCATCTTCCCGCGGTACAGCAGCGCCATCATGACCGCGAACACGGCGAAGATCAGGATCGCCACCGGGGTCAGGTTCAGCAGGAAGTCGCCGAACGTCAGGCCCGCCGCCGAGCCGATGAGGATGTTGGGCGGGTCGCCGATGAGGGTCGCCGTGCCGCCGACGTTCGAGGCGAGAACCTCCGCCAGGATGAACGGGATCGGCGAGAGCCGAAGCGTCGTCGCGATGTAGAACGTGACCGGGGCCAGCAGCACGATCGTGGTGACGTTGTCGAGGAACGCGCTGAGCAGCGCCGTGATGCCCGCCAGGAGCAGGAGGATCGCCAGCGGGTCGCCGCGGGCCAGCCGCACCGTCCGGACCGCCAGCCAGCCGAAGACGCCGGTCCGGCGAAGCACGGCGGCGATGACCATCATGCCGGCGAGCAGGAAGATGACGTTCCAGTCGACGGCGCGGAAGCCCGACTCCTGGCTGACGATCCCGAGGAGGATCACGGCCACCGCGCCGAGGAGCGCGGCCAGCGTCCGATCGACCCGGTCCGACGCGATGGCGCCGTACGTGGCGACGAAGATGGCGACGGCGATCCAGGGCTCCACGGCCGACGTCAGCGGGCCGTGACGGCGGCGGCCAGCTCGAGCCCGTCGACGTAACCGATCGGGCGGCCCTCGTCGTCGACGACGTAGGCACCCGAGAGCCCGCGGACGTGCATCAGGCGGAAGGCCTCGGCCATCGTCGCCGTCGGCAGGAGCGCGGCAGGGGGAGCCATCAGGTCACCGGCGACCGTCGCCTCGAGGTAGCGGTCGAACTCCTGCACGTCGTCGACGTCCCGGATCTCGGTCAGGAGCGCGCCCGGGGCGAGGCGGCCGACGACGGCCGCCACGAGGTCATGCGAGGAGACGACGCCGACCAGCACCCCCGCCGCGTCGACCACACCCAGCACCCGTGTCGACGGCGCCGCGCCGGCGCGGCGGATGACCTCGTCGAGGTGATCGTCCGCCGTGACCAGGACGGGCTCGATCGCCAGGAGCCCTTCGGCGGCCGAGACTGGGGCCCGCGCAGGGAGGGGCGTGGTCGGGAGGGTGGAGGCGTCGAACGATGCCTTGTCCACCGGCTCGGGCGGATCGGCGCGCGTCATGGCGCGCCTACCACTCCGCCCGTTGCTGGCGGATCGCGATGCTCTGGAGGACGCCCAGGCCGATCGCCATGCTGATCAGCGACGAGCCGCCGTGGGTGATGAACGGCAGGGGGATGCCCGTGATCGGCATGACGCCGAGCACCATCCCGATGTTGACGCTGAGCTGGAAGAGGACCATCGACGCGACCCCGGCACCGACCATGAGGCCGAAGGGATCGCGCGAGCGCCAGGCGATCGCCAGCACGCGCCAGATGAGCGCGGCAAAGAGCAGGAAGACGACGACGCAGCCGATGAAGCCGAGCTCCTCGGCGACGATCGCGAAGACGAAGTCGGTCGTCTGCACCGGGAGCAGGTCGGACTGGTTCTGGGCGCCGTTCGTCAGGCCCGCTCCCAGGAGCCCCCCCGACCGCACGGCCTGCTGGGCGGTCAGGAGCTGGAAGCCGGCACCGAGGGGATCCCGGGCGGGGTCGAGAAAGCTCGTCAGGCGTTCGCGCTGGTAGTCGTGCAGGACGTAGGTCCAGACCAGGGGGAGCGCGGCGAGGCAGGCGGCGGTCAGCACGCCGAGCCACCGGAGGCTCGCCCCGGCCATGAACAGCATCCCGCCCAGGATCGCGAAGAAGACGAGGGAGGTCCCGAGGTCGGGCTGCATCATCACGAGGATCCACGGCGGCGCGACGAGGAGGCAGGCACCAAGGATCGAGGACAGGGAGTCGAGCTTCCGCTCCCGGTCGGCGAGGTAGCGTGCCAGCACCAGGATCATGAGGATCTTGGCGAGCTCGCTGAACTGGAACTGGAAGCCCAGGATGCTGATCCAGCGTGACGAAGCCGCGTCCGAGTCTCCCAGGACGAGGGTTGCCCCCAGGAGGAGCAGGTTCAGGACGTAGATGGGCCACGTCAGGGTCTTCAGCCACCGGTAGTCGAACACGGTGACGGCGGCATAGACCGCGAGCGCGATGCCGGCCCACATGAGGCCCCGGGCGAAGGTGGCCCCGGCGACCATGGCCTCGCCGAGCTGGGCGGTCGTGTGGCTGTAGGCCATCGCGAGGCCGATGGTCGCGAGCAGGACCGCGTAGACGGTTAGCTGGATGTCGTAGTCGCGCCACGCCACGCCGGAGGCCTTCGCCGCCAGGCCCGTGGACGCGCTCCGCTCGACGCGCAGGACGCCCATCAGGTGCGCCCCTGGTAGAAGTTCGTTCGCTTCAGGAGCTCCGGCAGGCGGTAGTCCTGCTTGATCCCGAAGTGGAGCTGCAGGTAGTACTTCGCGACCTCGGTCGCGACGTTGCCGAGCGTCCGCGAGTCATAGGTGAAGACGGCGAAGGAGAGCTCGGAGTCGGGCTTCGTCACGCTGCCGGTCGGGTTGTTCTTCTTCCAGGCGTTCTTGGGCACGAAGCCGGCGAACCAGTGGCTGTACGGGAGCACGCCGTTCTTGTCCCGGACCCCGAACTCGGCCGTGCCCGTCTTTCCCGCGACGACGATCGGGAGGTCGACCAGGTTGTAGGTGTGGCGCGTCGTGATGACGCGGCGCGCCGCCTGGCGCATGGCGGTGAACACCGACGACGGGGCCTTGACGGCGTGGATGAGGTCGGGCTCGAAGGGGCGCACGACGGTCCCGTTGGCGTCGCGGATCTCGCGGACGACCTGCGGCCGGTAGAGCTTTCCGCCGTTGGCGACGGCCGAGTACGCATTCGCCACCTGGAGGACCGTCGCGAGGTCGTAGCCCTGCCCGATCCCCGCCTGGAGGACCTCGCCGGGGTAGATGTCCAGCCCGTAGGTGTCCATCTTCCACTTGTTCGTCGGCACCAGCCCGCGTGCCTCGTTCGGGAGGTCGATCCCGGTCGGGCTGCCGAAGCCGAGCTGGCGGGCCCAGTAGCCCAGGCGGTCGATCCCCAGGCGATACGCCAGCTGGTAGAAGAACGTGTCGCTGGAGTGGCCGAACCCCTCGTAGATGTTCAGCGGCCCCCAGCCCCGCCTGTTCCACTCCCAGAACTTGGTCGTCCCGAGCTGCACGTACGGCTTGCTCACGACGGTCGAGGTCGTCGAGATGACCTTGTCCGCGAGAGCGCCCGTCCCGGTCACCAGCTTGTACGTCGATCCGGGGGGCTGGATGTCCCCGATGGCGTGGTTGATGAGCGGCTTGTCCTTGTTGTTGAGCAGCTTGGCGAACTCGGCGTTCGTGATTCCACGCGAGAACTGGTTGGCGTCGTAGGTCGGGTAGCTGACCATGGCGAGCACCTCGCCGGTCTGTGGGTTCATCACGACCATCGCCCCGCGCTTGAGGCCGGCCTTCTTGAGACCCCACAGGAGCGCCTTCTCGGCGAGCTTCTGCTCCTTGGTGTCGATGGTGAGCACGAGCGAGTTGCCCGCCTTCGGCGGCGTCTCGACGCCGATCACCCGGACGGTACGTCCCGTGCCGTCCTTCTCGACGCGCTGTGTCCCGTAGGTGCCCCGCAGGTCCGACTCGTACACGAGCTCCACGCCTGCCTTGCCGATCCGGTCGTCCGCGAGGTACCCCTTCTCCTTCAGCTCGGTGTAGCCCTCGGGTGACAGGACGCCCGTGTAGCCCACGATCTGCGTGAAGAGCGGGCTGGCCAGGTAGTCGCGGCGCGCCTCCACGGTCACTTCGACGCCGGGCAGCGTGAGGCCGTCCTCGGCGATGAGGCGAGCGGTCGCCTCGGGCACCTCCCGGGCGATCGGCACCGCGTCGAACCGCGACACGGAACCGGCGTCGAGCGTGGAGTTGATGGCGGCGGGCGTCGTGTCGAGGAGCCCGGCGAGCCGCTCGACGACGTCCATCCGCCGCGTGAGCGGAAGGTCTGCCGGGCGGATCCGGACGGTGAAGGTCGGCACGCTCTCGACGAGCGGCTTCCCGGCGCGGTCGTAGATGAGACCCCGCGTGGACGGGACCGGCTCGAGGGCGGTCCAGCGGCTGTCCCCGACCTGGACGGGCGGCGCAGCTCCGGTCTGCGTGGGGCCGGCGAGCTGCATCGACGAGAGGCGCAGCGTGAGGCCGCTCATCACGATGACGACGGCGATCCCGAAGACGACGAAGCGTGCCGGCCGCCGCTGGTGCGTGACGGGTTGCTCGAGGACGCTCACCAGTCCACCCGCTCGGCTTCCTCGCCACGGGAGCGGCGTGCGATCGCGAGCGCAGGCGGCGCGATGACGGCCGCGACGACCGCCGCGGCGACGACGGACGAGGCGATCCCCTCGGTCGGATCGACGCCCGCCGGTACGTCCCGCAGCGCCTCGTACAGGAGGACCGTGAGCGGTGCCGCGACTCCCGCGAGCACGGCGGCCGTCACGACGATGACCGGGTACAGGGCGCGCACGAACAGCCGCGCGACCACCCATGCAGCGCCGACGGCGAGGAGATCGATGAACGCGGTCAGCCCGAGCGGCCGCATCAGCAGTACGTCGATGACCAGCCCTCCGAGGAAGGCCCACACCAGGCCACCCTCGAGGCCCAGCGCCATCGTCCACACGACGGCGATGACGAGGACGAGATCGAGACCTCCGCCGCCTTCTGCGGCGAATGGCAGGACGGTTGACTGGATGAGCGCAGCCACTGCGGCGCCGACCGCTGCGAGAACCAGGCTCAAGACGGTCGATCCTCAGTTCGCCCGCGGCCGCCGAACCTTCCCGGCGTGACCGCGAGGTCTGCACGTCCGAGTATACCGAGGGCCTCTCAATCTGGACAGTCGGTCGCTTCCCAGTCGCGTGGCCGGCGCGGAATGACCCGGGGATCTGGGTGCGGCCGAGCCAGACCGGGCGGACGCCCCGAGAACGTGGCGTGGGTCCATGTTGGACATCATGTCTGCCCGGTGGAGAACGGCGGTCGCGACTCGCGCCGGCGATGAAGGCCTTCGGCAAGATCGCCGCCGGCAAGCGCGCAGATAGTGCAGGCCCTGAGCAGCATCGTGGGCGGCGAGAGCGCCGGCGTGCGGGGATCCTGCGCGGTGGGCCAGGGCCCCAGCGGAACCTCGCATGGCCCGGGTGCTTCACCTCGCGACCACGGCCGTCCTGTTTCACGTGAAACCGTGCCGGAGTGCCGGTCCGGGTTCGTGACCGCCGCAGGAAGGGCATCGGTCGCGTCTGCGGCGGTTGCGTGTTTCACGTGAAACACGAGTGGCCCGGTCCCACGCCTGGCGCGAGTGGCCCGGTCCGCGCGAAACCCGAGTGCCGGGCTACGCGCTCGAAGCGCGTTCCGGGCTCCCGCAGGACGCGGGTGCGACGCGAGTACCGGGCTCTTGCGAGGCTGGGGAGCGGCTTCCCGGGCTTGGAGGCGACCTGGGAGTACCGCCGAGGATCGGGCCGGTGAAGCCGGGGGTAAGCCGGCGATGGGGCCGATGCAGCACGATCCGCGAACCTCCGAACACGCCAATGCGTCGACGGGAACGGAGTGCTCGTCGAGCCGGAGGACTGGCCCCGAGAGGCGTTCACCGGAGGTGGGAAACGGTCCTCGATGGTAGACTTCACGATCGTGATCCCTGTTCAACCTGGCTCCTGGGTGGGCCAGACGATTGCCTGCGCCAACCAGAAGGGCGGCGTGGGAAAGACCACCACCGTTGTGAATGTCGCCGCCTACCTTGCGACCGATGGCGCACGTGTGCTGGTGGTCGACCTCGATCCCCAGGGCAACGCAACGAGCGGCCTTGGGGCGGCGCGTGCGGCTGATGGCGAGTCCGTCTACGACGCGCTGGTGAACGGCGCTCCGCTCGCCGACCTCGTGGTAGCGACGGGCGTCGCCGGCCTCGACCTCATCCCATCCTCGATCGCGCTTGCGGGCGCCGAAGTAGAGCTGGCCGTCATGCCGCAGCGCGAGCGGCGGCTCGCTCGGCTCCTTCCGCCGGTGGCTGCGACCTACGACTTCGTCTTCCTCGACTGCCCGCCGTCGCTCGGCCTCCTGACCGTCAACGCCCTGACGGCAGCCGATGCCGTGCTCGTTCCGCTCCAGTGCGAGTACTACGCGCTGGAGGGCCTCAGCCAGCTCATCGCGACGATCCACCTGGTGCGCGACCACCTCAACCCATCCCTCGCCGTCAACGGCGTCGTCCTCACGATGTTCGACGCCCGCACCAACCTCTCGGCGGAGGTCGCCGCCGAGGTCAGGAAACACTTGCGCGACGCGGTCTACGAGACGGTCGTCCCCCGGAGCGTCCGCCTCGCGGAAGCGCCAAGCCATGGCCGCCCGATCGCGCAGTACGCGCCCGAGAGCCGGGGAGCCGCCGCATACCGCGCCCTCGCCACCGAGCTGCGCGCCCGCGGCGAGCGGTCGGCTGTGGGAGGCGTCGCGTGACGGCACGAGCCGGGCGGCCGGCGACCCTCGGCCGAGGTCTCTCCGCGCTCATTCCGCAGGCCGTGGCCTCGACGCCCGGCCCGGCGGAGATCCCGATCGATCGGATCGAGCGCAACCCGTACCAGCCGCGGACCTCGTTCGAGGAGGTGGCGCTCGCGGAGCTCGCCGCGAGCATCGCGGCGCACGGCGTCCTCCAGCCAGTGCTCGTGACCGAGACCCTCGAGGGCTACCGACTCGTCGCCGGGGAGCGGCGCCTCCGTGCCGCCCAGCTGGCCGGTCTCGAACGGATCCCCGCCGTGATCCGCCAGGCCAGTGAGCAGGACCAGCTCGAGCTCGCGCTCGTCGAGAACCTCCAGCGGGCCGACCTGAACGCCATGGAGGCCGCGCGCGCCTACCATCAGCTGCAGGATCTGTTCGGTCTGGCGCACGAAGATATCGCCGATCGCGTCGGTAAGGCCCGACCGACGATCGTGAACACCCTTCGCCTCCTCGATCTCGAGCCGGAGGTCCAGGGCGCGATCGAGGCGGGACGCATCGGCGAGGGCCATGGTCGGGCGATGCTCGGGCTGTCGGCCACGGCCCAGCACGAGCTCGTCGCGCTCGCCGTCGCTCGCGGACTCTCGGTCCGCCAGGTAGAAGAGCTCGCGCGGCGCTTGCGCGACTCGGGCGACGGCGCACCGCGCCGGGCGACCGCGACGCCTCGAACGGCGGATGCCGAGATCGAGCGCGTGGAGGATGACCTTCGCCGCGCCCTGGGGACGAAGGTGCGCCTCGCGCGCTCGCGGCGTGGCGGGCGGATCATCATCGAGTGGTACAGCGACGAGGAGCTGGGACGGCTCTACGAGCGGTTGACCGGAGGGAACGCGTGACGGATCGAGCCCCAGCCAGCTCCGGAGCCGCGACCACCGCCGGACGATCTCGCCGCGGCGGCAGCGGCGACTACACCGCGGCGAGCATCCAGGTCCTCGAGGGGCTCGAGGCGGTTCGGCGGCGGCCCGGCATGTACATCGGCTCGACCGATGTCCGAGGCCTCCACCACCTCGTGTGGGAGGTGGTGGACAACTCGATCGACGAGGCGATGGCCGGGCACGCCACGCGGATCGAGGTCCGGATCCTTCCCGACGCGACGGTGGTGGTCACCGATGACGGCCGCGGCGTACCGGTCGGCAAGCACGCGACCGGCAAGGACGCCCTCGAGGTGGTGCACACCGTGCTCCACGCCGGCGGCAAGTTCGGCGGCGGCGGCTACAAGGTGTCGGGCGGCCTCCATGGGGTCGGGGTGAGCGTCGTCAACGCGCTCTCGGAGTGGTTGCGGGTCGAGACCGCGCGCGATGGGTTCGTGTGGGCCCAGGAGTACGCCCGGGGCAAGCCGACGACCCCGGTCACGAAGGTCGGCCCGCAGGGCAGCCGGCGCGGCACGCGCACGGCGTTCCGTGCCGACCACGAGGTCTTCGACTCGACCGACTTCGGCTTCGAGACGATCGCCCAGCGCCTGCGCGAGTCGGCGTACCTCAACAAAGGGTTGTGGATCACGCTCCTGGACGAGCGCGCGGATCGCGAGCGCTCCTTCTACTTCGAGGGCGGCCTCGTCTCCTTCGTGCGGCACCTGAACCGCCACAAGGAGGTGCTCCACGGCAGGCCGATCGCGGTCGAGAAGCGCGAGGGCGCGACCACGATCGAGGTTGCGCTCCAGTACAACGACTCCTTCACGGAGAACGTGTTCGCCTTCGCGAACAACATCAACACGGTCGACGGCGGTACACACATCACCGGCTTCCGGGCCGCCCTCACGACGTCGCTGAACGAGTGGGCCCGGCGCTCGGGCGTGCTCAAGGACAGCGACACCAACCTCACCGGCGACGACGTCCGCGAGGGCCTCACCGCGGTCGTGTCCGTCAAGCTCGTCGAGCCCCAGTTCGAAGGCCAGACCAAGGCCAAGCTCGGCAATGCCGAGGTCAAGGGTCAGGTCCAGGCCGCAGTCAGCGAAGGCATCGCCCAGCACCTCGACGAGAACCCGGCGGACGGGCGCAGGATCATCGAGAAGAGCCTCACGGCAGCGCGCGCCCGCGAGGCCGCGCGAAAGGCGCGCGACCTCGTGATCCGCAAGGGCGCTCTAGAGGGCATGTCGCTGCCCGGCAAGCTCGCCGACTGCCAGGAGCGCGACCCGGCCAAGAGCGAGCTCTACATCGTCGAGGGCGACTCGGCGGGCGGCTCGGCCAAGATGGGGCGCGACCGCCGCTTCCAGGCCATCCTGCCGCTCCGCGGGAAGGTCCTCAACGTGGAGAAGGCTCGCCTCGACCGGGTCCTCTCCAGCGAGAACGTCCGGCCCCTGATCATCGCTCTCGGGGCGGGCATCGGCGAAACCTTCGACCGGGCGAAGCTGCGCTACCACCGGATCATCATCATGACCGACGCCGACGTGGACGGCGCCCACATCCGGACCCTGCTCCTGACGCTCTTCTACCGGCACATGCCGCAGGTGATCGAGGACGGCCACCTGTACATCGCCCAGCCCCCGCTCTACCGCGTCAGCACCGGGAAGGTGACGCTGTACGCACAGAGCGAGAAGGAGCGCGAGGCGGCGATCAAGAAGCTCAACGCGAAGAACGTCAGCGTGCAGCGCTTCAAGGGGCTCGGCGAGATGAACGCCGACCAGCTCTGGGAGACCACGATGAACCCGGAGACGAGGACGCTGCTGCGGGCCGAGATCGACGATGCGGTCGAGGCGGACGAGATCTTCACGA
Organism: uncultured Chloroflexia bacterium; assembly: GCA_963831745.1. Taxonomy (GTDB): domain Bacteria; phylum Chloroflexota; class Limnocylindria; order Limnocylindrales; family CSP1-4; genus CTSoil-043. The sequence goes on from CAWHRD010000001.1 coordinate 370,927, forward strand.
TGCTGATGGGCGAGAAGGTCGCGCCGCGCAAGGACTTCATCAAGTCCGAGGCTCGGAAGGTCCGCAACCTTGACGTCTGAGGTCGTGACCGGGACCGGTCGCTTCGAAGTCTCGCCCCACGCCTGCTTCGCGTGCGGCGAGCTCAACACGCACGGCCTTCACCTGGTCCTCCACGTCGCCGACGACACCTGCTGGACGGAGCTGACGCTGCGCCCGGAGTTCCAGGGCTGGGAGGGCATCACGCACGGCGGGATCCTGGCCACGATCCTCGACGAGGTGATGGGCTGGGCGCTCGCCAGCGCGGACTCGTGGGGTTACACGGCGAAGCTCACGATCGCGTACCGCCGGCCGGTCCCGGTCGGCGCCCGGATCCGCGGCGAGGCGCGGATCGTCGAACGACGGCGGCGGCTCCTCACGACGACGGGCCGCCTGGTCGACCCGGTCTCGGGCGAGGCCTATGCGGAGGCCGAGGGGCTCTACGTCGCCGCGCCGGCGGCACGGCGCGAGGAGCTGAAGGCGCGCTACGGGTTCCGCCTGGTCCCGGAAGCGACACCCGCGGAGGCTCCCGAGGGACCTGGCGGCGGGGGCACGCCGTGAGAGAGGCGGGCACGGGGTCGACGAGCCCGGCGCCGGGTCCGGTGGGCGCAGCCGCACCGACCTCGGCGGCGACGGGCCGCGCCGTCCCGAAGCCGGCACCAACCGCGAGCCCGGCGACCGCGGCCGCCCGTTCGTTCGTGGCGGACCATCGGCCAGCGGCTCGTGCGCTGGGGGCTGCGCTCGCCGACGAGATCGACGACCCGGCGGGGTTCGTCGCCGCGACCCGCACGGGCCTCGAGACCCTCGCCGATCCGACGTACCGGGCGGGTCAGCGGCTGGTTGCACCGGGCATCGGTCCGACGCTCGGGGTCCGCAACCCGCTCTTGGAGGCGGTCCTTGGCGGCCTGCGGCGGGCCGTCCGCGGAGTGGGGCCGGCACGCCTGCTCGCCGTTGCCGACACCCTGGCGCGCGACGAGCTGCGCGAGCTCCGCTGGATGGCGATCCGGATCCTTGCCTGGATCCTCCCCGACGACCCCGAGCGCGCCTGGCAGGTGATGCGGCGGATCGGCCGCGACGCCGACGACTGGATCACGGTCGACACCCTCGCCGCGACGGCGGCCGCCGGGATCGTGCGCGAGCCGTACCGCTGGGCGGAGCTCGAGCAGCTCCTGTTCAGCCCGATCCGCTGGGAGCGGCGCCTGGTCGGCTCCACGATCGCCACGCTGGCGCATGTCGACCACGATCCCGGGCGTACCGAGGCGCTGATGTCCCGCGGGTTGGAGCTGGTCGGCGACCTCATCGGCGACGCCGAGCCCGACGTCCAGAAGGCGCTCTCGTGGGCCCTCCGGGAGCTCGCCGGCATCGATCCCGCGCAGGTTGCCGCCTTCTGCCGGGCCGAGGCCGACCGGTCGGCGGCCAGCGCCGACGGCCACCGGGCGTGGGTGGTGCGCGACACGCTCGCGAAGCTGCCGGCCGCGGACGCCGAGCACGTGCGCGCGATGCTCGGCGCTCTCCGTCGAACGCCAGGCGCCCCATCGACCTCGCACGCCGCCTCGACGGCGACGGCCTTCGCCTCGACGGGGCTTGGCCGGCCGCTCCCCGAGGTCCCGCCCACGTGAGCCGCCGACCCACCCCGGGCGCCCGCGAGGTCGCGGGCGCCCGCCCGGCCGATGACGCGAGCCTCGCCACAGTGCCCCGCACCGGCACAGAGCCCCGTCCCGCCGACCACCACCGGAGAATGCGACCGTGACCGACAACCTGGGAGACGTCCGCACGATCCGCATCGAGGACGAGATGCGGACGTCCTACCTCGACTACGCGATGAGCGTGATCGTGGCCCGCGCCCTGCCGGACGTCCGCGACGGCCTCAAGCCCGTGCACCGCCGGATCCTCTACACGATGGGGGAGATGGGGCTGTCCGCGACCAGCTCCTACCGCAAGTGCGCCGCGATCGTCGGCGAGGTCATGGGCAAGCTCCATCCGCACGGCGACGCGGCGATCTACGACGCCCTGGTCCGGCTGGCACAGGACTTCTCGATGCGCTACCCGCTCATCAACGGGCAGGGCAACTTCGGGTCGGTCGACGGCGACTCGGCGGCGGCGATGCGCTACACGGAGGCCCGCCTCACGGCGATCGCCGCGGAGATGCTCGCCGACATCGACAAGCAGACGGTCGACTTCGTCGAGAACTACGACGGCCAGCATCGCGAGCCGACGATCCTGCCGGCCAAGCTCCCGAACCTCCTGATCAACGGCTCGTCGGGGATCGCGGTCGGGATGGCGACGAACATCCCGCCGCATCACCTGGGCGAGATCGTGGACGCCACGATCGCCCTGATCGACGACCCGGAGCTGACGTCGGACGACCTGTGCGCCTACGTCAAGGGCCCCGACTTCCCGACGGGCGGCTCGATCTTCCGCTTCGAGCAGCAGCGAAACGCGATCACCGGGATCACCGAGACCGTGGACGCGATCCGCCAGATGTACGCGCACGGGCACGGCCGGGTCGTCATGCGCGCCCAGGTGGCGTTCGAGGAGGCGCGTCGTGACCGGGTCGCGATCATCGTCAGCGAGCTGCCCTACCAGGTGAACAAGGCCACGCTCCTGGAGAAGATCGCGGACCTCGTCAAGGACAAGCGGATCGACGGCATCGCGGACCTGCGCGACGAGTCCGACCGCGACGGGATGCGGATCTACATCGAGGTCAAGAACGACGCCAACCCCCACACGGTGCTGAACAACCTGTTCAAGCACACGCCGATGCAGCTCGCGTTCAACCTCAACATGCTGGCGCTCGTCGACGGGCAGCCCCAGACGCTGCCCCTCAAGTCCGTCCTCGCGCACCACGTCGAGCATCGCCGCGAGATCGTCCGGCGCCGGACGGAGTACGACCTCGGCAAGGCCCGCGAGCGGGCCCACGTCCTGGAGGGCCTCAAGATCGCCCTCGACCACCTCGACGAGGTGATCCGGACGATCCGCGAGTCCGCCGACGTCGACACGGCGCGCAACAACCTCATGGCGGGCTTCGCGCTCTCCGAGATCCAGGCCCAGGCGATCCTCGACATGCGCCTCGCCCGCCTGGCCGCCCTCGAGCGCAAGAAGATCGAGGACGAGTACCTCGCCGTCATCCAGCTGATCGCCGAGCTCGAGGACATCCTGGCGAACCCGGCCCGCGTGCTGTCGATCATCAAGGACGAGCTCCTCGAGCTGAAGCGGAAGTACGCCGGCGAGCGCCGCACCCGCGTCGTCGACGATTCCAGCCGGGAGATGACCGACGAGGACCTGATCGCCGACGAGGACGTCGTCGTGACGATCAGCCGGCGCGGCTACATCAAGCGCCAGCCGGTGGCCACCTACCGGCGCCAGGGCCGCGGCGGCAAGGGGATCATCGGCCACGTGACGCGCGAGGAGGACGCGGTCGACAGCCTCCTCGTCGCCAACACGCACGACTGGGCGCTCTTCTTCACAAACCGCGGCCGCGTCTTCAGCGCCAAGGTCCACTCCGTGCCCGACGCCAGCCGGCAGGCGAAGGGGATTCCGATCATCAACCTGCCGGGGGTCCAGGTCGAGGGCGGCGAGGTGCCCACGGCGACGCTCGTGGTCCCCGACTTCAAGGCCGGGAAGTACCTCGTGATGGCCACCCGCCGCGGGGTCATCAAGAAGACGCCGCTGGAGCAGTTCGAGAAGGTCCGCTCCTCGGGGATCCGGGCGATCACGCTCGCCGACGACGACGAGCTCGCCTGGGTGGACGTTGCCACGGGCCGCGACGACGTGATCATCGCCACCGCGCTCGGCAAGCTGGCCCGCTTCGCTGAGACCGAGGTCCGGGCGATGGGCCGCGACGCGGCCGGCGTCATCGGGATCCGCCTCGCGCGCGCCGGCGACGAGGTCGTCTCGATGAGCGTCGTCCAGCCGGAGCGCGACCTCCTCGTCCTGACCGAGACCGGCTATGGCAAACGGGTCGGCCTCACCGAGTTCCGCCGCAAGCATCGCGGCGGGCAGGGCGTGATGCTGATCCCCCTCGAGGGGCGCAAGACCGGCCGCGTCGCGGCCGTCCAGCAGGTGACCGAGGCGGACGACGAGCTGCTCCTCATCAGCGCCGCCGGCCAGGTCGTCCGGACGGAGACGAACACCATCAACCGGTACTCGTCCGGCGCACGGGGCGTGATCACGATGCGCCTGAACGAGGGCGACCGCGTCGTCGGCATCGCCGCCTTCCGCGAAGGGCTGGCGGAGCGGGGAGGCATGGGCGACAATGACGGCCCCGAGGCGGGGCCGGGCTCCGGGAGTGGCCCGACCGACGCATGAGGGGGTTCGGCGCGGAGGAGGCACCCGTGTACGCGGACTCGTTCGACGTCTACAGCGGGAACGCCAACAAGGGCCTCGCCCGCAAGATCTGCCGCTATCTCGGCGTGCCGCTCGGCCAGGCCGAGGTCTTCTCGTTCGCCAACGAGAACATCTTCGTCAAGATCCTGGACAACGTCCGCGAGAAGGACGTCTTCCTCATCCAGCCGACCTGCCGGCCCGTCAACCAGTCGATCATGGAGCTCCTGATCATGATCGACGCCTTCAAGCGCGCCAGCGCCGGTCGGATCACGGCCGTCATCCCGTACTACGCCTACGGTCGGTCGGACAAGAAGGACCAGCCGCGCGTCCCGATCACCGCCCGCCTCGTCGCCGACATGATCACGGTGGCCGGGGCCGACCGCGTCCTCTCGATGGACCTCCACCAGGGCCAGATCCAGGGCTTCTTCAACATCCCGGTCGACGAGCTGACGGCCGTCCACCTGCTCTCGAACTACTTCCGCCAGAAGCACCTCGAGGACCTGGTGGTCGTCACCGATCTCGGCTTCGCGAAGCGCGCCCGCACCTTCGCCGAGCTCCTGGACGCGCCCCTGGCGATCATCGAGAAGCGCCGCGTGGGCAACCTCGACCGGGCCGAGGTCATGAACGTCATCGGCGAGGTCCGCGGCCGGCGGGCGATCTTCGTGGACGATGAGATCGACACGGCCGGAACTCTGCTCGAGGTGGTCCGCGCGCTGCAGCGCGAGGGCGTCGTTGAGATCTTCGCCTGCGCTACCCACGGGATCCTGTCGGAGGCCGCGGTCGACCGGATCGCCGCGTCCGGCCTCAGCGAGATCGTGCTGACCGACTCGATCCCGCTGCCGCCCGACAAGCGCCTGCCGCAGATCACCACGCTCTCCGTCGCCCCCCTGATCGGCGAGGCGATCCGGCGGATCCACCGCGGCGAGTCGGTGGGCGCCCTCTTCTCGTCCGAGGTGACCCTCACCCAGGAGATGATCCTGTGGGAGGACGGCGTCGAGCACACGATCGACGCACGCACCGGCGTCCACCTCGAGGGCGAACACGCGGTCCCAGCCCCCATCGCCGGCGCCGCGCCGGCCACCATCCCGGGAGACCGATGACCCTCCAGCTTCACCGCCCCGACGGCGCGGGCGGCCTCGAGCCGCAGACCGAGACCCCGAAGGACTGGCGCGACCAGCTCGAGTCGCCGCGCTGGAACCCGGCGCCGCTGAAGAACCCGGAGATGAACCCGACGCGGACCTGGGTGGCGGTCCTCTTCTGGTTCGGGCTGGGCGCCCTGACCTTCGTCCTCCTCGTCGCTGGCTACGGCAGCGGCTTCTGGAAGTAGCGTGGGGATTCCGGGCGAGCCCCGTGCGCCGGCGCGCCGGCGCACGGGCGGCGTCTCGGTGATCGCCGGGGGACTTCTCCAGGACCTCGAGGATCGGCTGCGGCGCGACCTGGCACCCATCGAGGAGCGGGTGCGCCCGGGCGCGGAGACCCGCGGCCTGGCGGGCGGCGCGGGCGACGCGGGCGGCGGCGCGGTTCTCGCCAACGATCGGCTGCTGATCGTGCTCCCGGGCGCCCCAGAGCGCGGTCCTCTCGGCGCGGAGCCAGGGGTGCCCGACACGGATCACGCCTGATTCGCTTGCTCCGCTGAGAGACCGGGACATCATGACGGCGGTGCGTGAACCTCGCGACGCCGTCCGCCGCCAGCAGGACGCGAAGCACCGTGAGTCCTGTCCAGCGCCCGATCGCCGCTGACACGCCCACGCCGGGCGGCCGGCTCGCAGGATCCGACATCGGCCCGCCAGCGTCAGCCCGCCGTCGGTTCGCGGGCCCGACCGTCGGCTCGCAGGACCCGCCGGCGGCTCCCGAACGGACCCGCCCGTATACTGACTGGGCCATGGTCATGGGTTTCCTCTCCCGTTTCGTCGACTCCAACGACCGCGAAGTCAAGCGGATGCAGCCGCTCGTCGACGCCACCAATGCCCTCGAGCCCGAGCTCGAAGGCGAGTCCGACGCGGACATCCGCGCGCGCGCCGACGAGATCCGCGCCGAGCTCGCCGAGCTGCAGGCCGACTTCGGCCCGACGCAGGACGAGCTGGAGCAGGACGATCCCGAGCGACGCCTCGACCTGCAGAAGGCGCGCCGCAAGAGGGAGAACGAGCGGCTCCAGGCGGCCATGGACGAGGCCCTGCCGGAGGTCTTCGCGTGCGCCCGGGAGGCGATGAAGCGCACGATCGGCATGCGCCACTTCGACGTCCAGCTCGTCGGCGGCGTCGTCCTCCACCAGGGCAAGATCTCCGAGATGAAGACGGGCGAGGGCAAGACCCTCGTCCCGACCCTCGCGGCGGCCCTCAACGGCCTGGCCGGGCGCGGCGTGCACGTCGTGACCGTGAACGACTACCTCGCCCGGCGCGACGCCCAGTGGATGGGCCCCGTCTACCACTTCCTGGGCCTCTCGGTCGGGATCATCGTCCACGACACGGCGTACGTCTTCGAGCCGGGCTACCCGACCAGCGACGAGCGGCTCATCAACCTGCGCCCGGTCACCCGCCGCGAGGCCTACGCGGCCGACATCACCTACGGCACGAACAACGAGTACGGCTTCGACTACCTGCGCGACAACATGGTCACGGAGCTCGACCAGCGGGTCCAGCGCGAGCGCTACTTCGGGATCGTCGACGAGGTGGACAACATCCTCATCGACGAGGCGCGGACGCCGCTCATCATCAGCGGCCAGGCCGAGGAGTCGGCGGACCTGTACTACACCTTCGCCCGGCTCGTTCCGCGGCTCCAGGCACGGCCCGAGGGAGCCGAGGAGGGCGGCGACTACTTCGTCGACCTCAAGGACCGGGCGGTCTCGCCGACCGAGGACGGCGTGGACAAGATGGAGAAGCTCCTCGGGGTCCAGAACCTGTACGACGCCGACCCGCGCCTGGCGCGCCACTTCGAGCAGGCCCTGCGGGCCCACGCCCTCTACCGGCGCGACAAGGACTACCTGGTCAAGGACGGCGAGATCATCATCGTCGACGAGTTCACCGGCCGCCAGATGCCCGGCCGCCGCTGGAGCGAGGGGCTCCACCAGGCGATCGAGGCCAAGGAGGGCCTGCGCGTCCAGCGCGAGTCGGTGACGCTCGCCACGATCACCTTCCAGAACTACTTCCGCCTCTACGACAAGCTGGCCGGCATGACCGGCACGGCGATGACCGAGGGCGAGGAGTTCCACAAGATCTACAAGCTCGAGGTCGTCGCGGTCCCGACGAACAAGCCGATGATCCGCGCAGGACGACTCCGACCTGGTCTTCCGCAACGAGAACGGCAAGTTCAATGCCGTGATCGACGAGATCGAGGAGATGACCGAGGCCGGCCGGCCTGTCCTCGTCGGCACGGTCTCGGTGGAGAAGTCGGAGATCCTGGGCGAGATGCTCCGGCGCCGCGGCATCAGGCACGAGGTCCTGAACGCCAAGTTCCACGAGAAGGAGGCCGGGATCGTCGCCCAGGCAGGGCGCGCCGGCGCGGTCACGATCGCCACGAACATGGCCGGCCGCGGGACCGACATCGTCCTCGGCGGCAACCCCGCCGGCCTCACCTCCGAGCTGCTGCACCAGCGCGGCCTCAACCCGGCCGAGGTCGACAAGGAGACGTACGACGCGACCTTCCGCGAGGCGAAGGCGCGCTGCGACGCGGAGCACGAGGTCGTCGTGGCGGCCGGTGGGCTCCACATCGTCGGCACGGAGCGCCACGAGAGCCGCCGGATCGACAACCAGCTCCGCGGCCGGGCCGGCCGCCAGGGCGACCCTGGCTCGTCGCGCTTCTACCTGTCCCTCGAGGACGACCTCATGAAGCGGTTCGCCTCGGACCGCGTGGCCGGCCTCATGGAGCGCCTCGGCCTCGAGGACGATGTCGCGATCGAGTCGCGGCTCGTGAGCCGCACGATCGAGAGCGCCCAGAGCCGCGTCGAGGGCTTCAACTTCGACATCCGCAAGCGCGTCGTCGAGTTCGACGACGTGATCAACAAGCAGCGCGAGACGATCTACGCGGAGCGCGACAAGGTGCTCCACAACGAGAGCCTGGCCGACACCGTCCGCGCCTTCCTCGACGAGGAGATCGACGCCCTGCTCGACCAGTTCTGCGCGGGCGACCACCAGGACGACTGGGGGATGGAGGGCCTGTCGGCGGCGCTGCGGGCGATGGGCCTCGACGGGCCGGAGACGAGCGAGGACGACCTGTGGGAGGTCGGCAGCCGCGAGGCGCTCGCCGGCCACCTCCGCGAGCTCGCCGACGCCCGCCTCGAGGCCAAGGCCGCCGAGGCCGGCGAGGTCGACTGGTCGATGGTCGAGCGGCTGGTCCTGCTCCGCACGATCGACTCGCTGTGGGTCGAGCACCTCACCGAGCTCGACGACATGCGCCGGGGCATCGGCCTTCGGGGATACGCCCAGCAGGACCCGCTCAACGAGTTCAAGAAGGAGGCGTTCTCCCTCTACGACCAGCTCCGCGCCCTCATCCGCCACCAGGTGGCGACGACGGTCTTCCGCGTGCAGATCGTCAAGCAGCCCGCGCCGCAGACCCAGGACGAGTCGCAGCTCGCGGCCAGCCTCGCGGCAGGGGCGACGGCGATGGCGGCCCGCGGGGCCCGGGCCGGGGGGGCGCCGGGCGCCACAGCGGGGACTTCGTCAGGCGGGCCGGCGGCCACCTCCGCCGGCACCTCGGCCGGGGGCGGCGGGACGTGGACGGGCAGCCCGGCCGCGACGGGCGCGGCCGGAGCGACCGGCACCCCGGATGCCGCCGCGGCGCGGGGCGCGTCGGGCGGCGACGGCAGCGGGGTCGTGGCCCGGGGGCTTCCGACCGGCCCGGCCATCCGGGCGATGCAGCAGCAGGTCGGGGACCGCGCGGTCGCGCCGTCCGGCGGCGCCGGCCCGGGAGCCAAGCTAGGGCGCAACGACCCGTGCTACTGCGGGTCGGGCCTCAAGTACAAGAAGTGCCACGGACGATGACGTCGTCCAGCCACAGGTCGGCCGGACGGACACTCGTCGTGGTCACGCTCCTCGGCCTCGTCGGCGCCGCCGCGGTGACGGGCTATGCCGCGGTCCGGGTGTGGCAGCGCGGCGACGTCGACGAGGCGCCCCGGGCGGTGACGGCCGACGCCATCGTCGTCCTCGGCGCGGCCCAGTACAACGGGGAGCCCTCGCCCGTCTTCCGGGCCCGGCTCGACCACGCGATCGCGCTCTGGCGGGAGGGGCGGGCCCCGCTCCTCGTCACGACGGGCGGCGGCCAGGAGGGAGACGTGACGACCGAAGCCGCGTCCGGCCGCGCCTACGCGATCGAGCAGGGCGTGCCGGCCGAAGCCATCCTGATGGAGGACCGCGGGCGCTCGACCCTGGAGTCGCTCGATGCGGTCGCCGCCATCCTGGAGGAGCGGGGCGCAGGAGCCACGGTCTTCGTCTCGGACCGGCTCCACATGCTGCGCGTCATGCGGATGGCCAAGGACCTCGGGATCGACGCCTACGGGTCGCCGGCCCCCGACTCGCCGAGCGACGCCACGCTGGCGCGCCGGCTCGACGCCACCGTGCACGAGCTCGGCGCCCTCGCCTGGTACGGGCTGCTGGGCCGGCCGGTGCCGGAGCGGCCGGCGGCGACCGCGCGCTCCTGACGGTCCCGCGCCAGGCGTCGCGCGCCGACGCACGCCGAAAACTCCCTCTTGGCCGGTTGACGTTCGGCATCTATACTCCGACCGATGTTGCGCACGCACGCGGCGAGCGCACCCGGTGACCCCAGCCGTCGGGCCGCCGCAGAGCCACGTGCGGAAACCGTCCAGAGCGAGGGAGTGGTGAAGCAGGTCGAGGACGCCACATTCGTCGATCTCATCGCCTGCGAGCGCGACTGCCGTTCCTGCAGCTACGCCGGCGCGCTCGACTGCGATGGCAACTGCGGCGTCTGCCCGCACAACGCGTACTGTCCCTGCGTGAACCCCGTCGTCGCTCGGAGCAAGACGGCCCTCCGGCTGATCGAGCTCCGGCCGATCCTGCTCCAAGACGCGCGAGGCCGGATCTAGGTGGATCGGGCCGAGCTTCGCGACCTCGTCGAGCGGATCCGCGCGACCTCGGGGCGTCTTTGACCTCGCCGCACGCGAGGCACGGCTCGCCGAGCTCGAGGCGCTGACCTCGGCTCCCGCGTTCTGGGACGACCAGCGCGTCGCCCAGAAGGTCCTGCGCGAGGCCGACGGCCTGCGCTCCGAGATCGAGCTGTGGCGCGACATCGAGGCCCGCGCGACCAGCCTCGACGAGCTGTACGACCTGGCCACCGAGGCCGGCGACGCCGAGATGCTCGCCGAGATCGAGCGCGACACGGGCGCCCTGCGGGCCACGTACGAGCTGGAGCGGACCGCCCTCCTCTTCTCCGGGGAGTACGACAACGGGAGCGCACTCATCTCCATCAGCGCCGGGGCCGGCGGCACCGAGGCGACCGACTGGGCCGAGATGCTCCTCCGGATGTACCTCCGCTGGGCGGAGCGCCACCGCTTCAGGACCGAGATCGTCGACCAGACCGAGGGCGAGCAGACGGGCCTCAAGAGCGTAACCGTGGCCGTCGACGGGCGGCGGGCGTACGGCTGGCTGTGCGCCGAGCGGGGCGTCCACCGCCTCGTGAGGATCAGCCCCTACGACTCCCAGAAACGGCGCCAGACGACGTTCGCCCTCGTGGAGGTGCTGCCCGAGGTCGACGACGACGTCGTCGAGATCGAGCTCGACTGGGACGAGATCCGGGTCGACACGTACCGCAGCCAGGGTGCCGGCGGCCAGCACGTCAACAAGACGGACTCCGCCGTGCGGCTGACCCACTTCCCGAGCGGGATCGTCGTCCAGAGCCAGAACGAGCGCTCCCAGACGCAGAACAAGGAGACGGCGATCAAGGTCCTCAAGGCACGCCTGCTGGAGCGGCTCATCGAGGAGAAGGAAGCCGAGCTCCGGCGCCTGAAGGGCGAGCACGTCGAGGCGGGCTGGGGAAACCAGATCCGGAGCTACGTGCTGCACCCGTACCAGATGGTCAAGGACCACCGCACGGGCCACGAGACTTCCAACACGGCCGCCGTCCTCGACGGCGACCTCGACATCTTCATGCAGCTGGAGCTCGAGCGCGAGGCGACCGGGACGCCGCTCGCCGGCGCCGGCGAGCCGGCGTGACCGCTCCGCCCACGGGCGGGATCTCCCTGCGCCCCGCGCGGGCCGACGACCTGCCCGCCTGCGCCGTGGTCTGGATCGCCGGGCTCGACGCCTACGGGACTCGTGTCGGACGGCTGCCGATGGCGACCCCGCCGGGGTCGCTCGTGCCGATGCTCGAGCACTTCAGGACCACGGACGCGGAGCGCTTCCTGGTCGCCGAGCGCACCGCTCCCGGCGGCGCGGGTGAGGTCGTGGCCTTCGCGTCCGCCCTCCGACGCGCGGACGTGTGGTACCTGGCGATGCTCTTCGTGCACCCGGGCGAGCAGGGCCGCGGCCTCGGGCGGGCCCTCCTCGAGGCGGTCCTGCCGGCTCCCGGCGACCCGGCGCGGCGCGCGACGTGCACCGACGCCGCCCAGCCGATCTCGAACGCGCTCTACGCGCGCTACGGCATCGTCCCGCGCCTGCCGATCCTCGAGCTCGTCGGGCGCCCCGACCGGTCGCGCCTCGTGCCGCTCCCCGCCGGCGTGCGGGCCGTCCCGTTCGAGGTCCTGGCCGCCGGGCCGGCCGGCGGGCCCGGCGCCCGCCATCTCGCGGAGAGCGTCGCCGCGCTCGACCGCGCGACCCTCGGCTACGCCCACCCGGAGGACCATGCCATGGTCGCGGCGACGGGCCGCCTGGGCTACCTGTACGTCGCCGGCGACGGGCGGACCGTGGGTTACGGCTACACCTCGCGGGTCGGGCGCCTGGGGCCTGTCGCGGTGGAGGACGAGGCGCTCCTGCCCGGCGTGCTCGGGCACCTGCTGGGGGCCGTGGAGCCGGCCGGCGCGTTCTCGGGGTGGATCCCGGGCGCAGCCGGACGCGCCGTGACGGCGCTCCTGGACGCGGGGCTCCTGGTGGAGGACTTCCCGGCTCTCGCGTGCTGGGATCGGCCGTTCGCCGACTTCTCGCGCTACCTCCCCATCACGCTCGCGCTGCCGTGAGCGCGGCGGCCGGTGCCGTGAGGGTGGCGGCCCGCTGGTGGGCGGCCCGCTTGTGGTTCGGCCGCGGGTCGGCCGCGGGTCGGCCGCTGCCGGGACGGATCGGCGCTCCGGTGGTAGCCTCGGGCCGATCGTGACGAGCGCCACCCTCCCTTCGCCGGCCGCCGATCCCGCCCCGGGCCTCGAGCCGGCCCCGGGTGGCGGCGCCGCGGCGCGCCCGGTCCTTGCCCTGCGCGGCGTGGGCAAGACGTACCCCAACGGCAAGGTCGCCCTGCGCGACGTGGACCTGACCCTCGGGGAGGGCGAGTTCGTCTTCCTCGTCGGCCCGTCCGGGGCCGGCAAGTCGACCCTCCTCAAGCTCCTCATCCGGGACGAGCTGCCGACCGCCGGCGAGGTCGTCGTTGACGGACGCGACCTGGCGCGCGTGCCGCGCCGCAAGGTGCCCGAGCTGCGGCGCCGGATCGGGATCGTCTTCCAGGACTTCAAGCTGCTCCCCACCCGGTCCGTCCGGGAGAACGTCGCGTTCGCCCTGGAGGTGACCGGCACGCCGCGCCGGCGCATCGCGCCGGCGGTCGAGCGCGCCCTGGCCGTCGTCGGCCTCAGCGCCCAGGCCGACCAGCTCCCGGTCACGCTGTCGGGCGGCGAGCAGCAGCGCACCGCCATCGCCCGGGCGCTCGTGCACGAGCCGCGACTGTTCATCGCCGACGAGCCGACCGGGAACCTCGACCCGCTCATCTCCTGGGAGATCATCCAGCTCCTTCTCCGGATCAACGAGCTGGGCGTCACGGTCCTCATGGCGACCCACAACGCCGAGGTGGTCACGTCCCTCCGCCGACGGGTCGTCGGGCTGGAGGAGGGGCGGATCGTCCGCGACGAGGTCGGCGGCTACCACCGCGAGGACTGACGAGACCCGTGAGCGCGATCCTCGGCTTCCCTCGCTTCCTCGGCTTCAGCGTCGGCCGCGCCCTCCAGGGGCTCCGCCGCAACGCCCTGATGAGCCTGGCGGCGATCGCCACGATGCTCCTCATGCTCCTCCTGCTGGCCGGGTTCTGGCTCCTGCAGGCCGGCCTCGAGGCCGGGGTCAGCTACGTCGAGGAAAAGGTGGAGATCGTGGCGGACCTGCGCGACATCCCCGGCGCGGAGCCGGTCCTCGCGGTGCAGGCGCAGGCGCTCGCGGTCGACGTGTCGGCCCTGGCCCAGGTCCGGGCGGTCCGGTACGTCTCGAAGGACGAGGCCCTGGCGCGCTTCCGGGCCCGCCTGCGAGAGCGCGGGCAGGTCGACCTGACCGGCTACCTCGACCGGAACCCGCTCCCGGCGAGCCTCGAGGTCAGCCTGGTCGACCCGCGCGACTACCAGCCGGTCGTCGACCTGCTGGCCTCGCGGACGGCCGTGGTCGACGAGGTCGTCGAGGTCCAGCAGCTCATCGAGCGCCTCACGTCGGTGACCAACGTGCTTCGGACCGGGGGGCTCGTCGTCCTCGGCCTGGTCGGCCTCGTCGTCCTCTTCATCATCGTCAACACCATCCGCCTGGCGGTCGTCGCCCGGCGCGAGGAGATCGAGATCATGCGCCTCGTGGGCGCCTCGGACGCGTTCATCCGCTGGCCGTTCATCTTCGAGGGCGCCTTCGTGGGCCTCATCGGCGCCGGCGCGGCGCTCCTGGTGCTGGCGCTCCTCGCGCAGCCGGCAAGCGACATGATGTACGGCTTCTTCCGGGTCCTGCCCCTCGAGTTCGGGTCGCTCGCCCGCGACCTCGTGGTGCTCGTCGTCGGCACGGGCCTGGGCGTGGGGGTCCTGGGCTCGTGGCTCTCCGTGCGGAGCTACCTCACGCGCTAGCGTGACGGCCGAGCCGGCGGCGGCCGACAAACCGTCCGCGGGCCCCGATCGAACCTCCGATGTACGCTTCTCGCCTCGCGCCGCATGATCCACACCGCGCCCCGCAGGCCGCACCAGGAACCCGATGACCGACCCGCTCGACCGCCAGCCCGTGGGAGACATGCCCGCCGCCGATCCCGGTGCCGAGGCTTCCCCCGCGCCCGACGCCGCCGCTGCCGGCTCGATCGCCGCCGCCCCCACACCCGTGGGGGATACCCTCGTCGGGCCCACCGAGGTGGATTCCGCGGGTGGCCCGGCGTCCGGTGGCCCGGCGTCCGGTGGCCCGGTCCCGGCGTCGCGGGCCAGGCGGGGCGTGGGTCCGCTCCAGCTGGCGATCGCCACCGTCGTCCTGCTGGCGGGAGCCGCCCTCTTCCTGTCCGGCTTCTCGCTGGGCGCCCGCACGGCGACCACGCCGGGGACTCCCACCGACCAGGCCCAGCTCTTCGCGCCGTTCTGGGACACCTGGGACTCGATCACCAAGAGCTATGTCGGCGAGGTCGACCGGCAGAAGCTGGTGCAGGGTGCGATCGACGGGATGATCGGGGCCCTGGACGATCCCTACTCGTCGTTCATGAGCCCCGAGGAGCTCCAGCGCGCCCGCGAGTCGGTCGGCGGCGAGTTCACCGGCGTCGGCGCCGAGGTGTCCACGCGCCCGACCGACGCGCAGGTCCAGGCCTGCGACACGATCGGGCCGACCTGCCGGCTGGTGGTGGTGGCGCCGATCGACGGCTCCCCCGCCCTGCGGGCGGGCGTCGAGGCGGGGGACGTGATCACGGCCGTCGACGGGCGCACCGTGGACGGCGAGACGCTCGACGAGGCGATCGCCCGGGTGCGAGGCCCCAAGGGCACGACCGTCGTCCTGACGCTCGTGCGCGACGGGGGCGCCCCGTTCGAGCTGTCGATCGTGCGCGACACGATCGTGTCGCGCCAGGTCGACACCCGCACCCTGGCCGACGGCAACGTGACGTACATCCGCCTCTCCGGGTTCTCGGACAACGCCGCCGGGCAGTTCGCGGCCGCCGTCGAGAAGGCGCGCGGGCAGGGCGTGACCAAGTTCATCGTCGACCTGCGCGACAACCCCGGCGGCTTCGTGACCGCGGCCCGTTCGATCGCCAGCCAGTTCGTCGGGGACGGCCCGATCTTCTGGGAGGAGGCCGCCGACGGGACGCAGGTCGCGACGAACGCCGAGGCCGGCGGCGCCGCGACGGGAGGCGACGTCCGGGTGGCCGTTCTCGTCAACGGCGGCAGCGCCTCGGCCAGCGAGATCGTCGCCGGCGCCCTGCAGGACACGCACCGGGGGACGCTCGTCGGCGAGACCACCTTCGGGAAGGGGACGATCCAGCAATGGGTGGACCTGAGCTCGGACGCAGGGGGCTTCCGCCTCACGATCGCCAAGTGGCTGACGCCCGACAAGCGCTGGATCCACAAGAAGGGGCTCCAGCCCGACGTCGTCGTGCCTGCCGACGGCGCGGGGGCCGGCGAGCCCGGCCCGACGGGCGATCCCTACATCGACGCAGCCCTCGACGTGCTGGCCAAGCCGGCGGCATCGGGTCCCGTGATCGACGGGCACGCTCGGGCGGCCTGACGCCCGCCGGTCTGTCCACGACGGCAGCGCGGGGTGTTGCGCGATCGCCGCGCGTCCTGTACGGTTCGCCCGACCGAAAGGAGGTGATGTGCAGTGACAGACAGTAGTCAGCGTCGTTGCACCACCTCGCAGGGGGCGACCGCCTGACGGACGCCCACCCGCGGGTGGGGCAACTCGAAACGCGTTCGAACGCCGGTCCGCGAGGGCCGGCGTTCGTGCGTCCCGGGCGCGCCTGCGCGATGATCCCGCCGAGATCCTGCGCGATGCCCGCCCCCCGGCGCCGCGCGCACCACGAAGGAGCACCGGACCATGGGCGAGGAGACGATCGCCCTCAACCGCAAGGCCCGCCACGAGTTCCACATCGAGGAGACGCTCGAGGCGGGGATCGTGCTGACCGGCACCGAGATAAAGTCGATCCGCGCCGGCAAGGTCAGCCTGCAGGAGGCCTACGCGCGCATCGACCGCGGTGAGGCCTGGCTCGTCGGCGCCCACATCGCGCCGTACGCCGGCGGCAACCGCTACAACCACGAGGCCAAGCGGACCCGCAAGCTCCTGCTCCACAAGGACGAGATCCACGAGCTCCTGGGGATCACGAAGTCGAAGGGCCTGACGCTGGTGCCGCTGCGCCTCTACATCGACAACCGCGGCCACGCCAAGCTCGAGATCGCCCTGGCGCGTGGCAAGCAGCTCCACGATCGGCGGCGCGACATCGCCGAGCGTGACGCCAAGCGCGACATCGCCCGCGAGCTGGCCGACTCCCGGCGCGGCCGGTAGCGGCGCGAGGCGGACCGGCGCTGCGGAGCGACGGGATCCCGGGTCAGCCGTCGAGGCGGGGCTCGTCGCCTTGGAACGCGGCAGGCAGGAGACGTTCCACGATCACCACGTCGCGCCAGCGCCCGTCCAGCCGGCCGTGCCGCTCGCACGTGCCGACCTCGCGGAAGCCCAGGTCGCGGAGCAGCCGACGGCTCGCGGCATTCTCCGGGAAGACGCGCGAGACCAGCTTCCATGCGCCGGCCTCGGCGGCCGCCGGTAGCAGCGCCTGCATCGCCAACCGCCCGACGCCGTGCCCGCGCGCAGCGCGGGCCACGTAGACCGAGAACTCCATGACGCCCGTGTAGCAGGCCCGCGGGCGGTACTCGAAGGTCGCGGCGAACCCGACGATCCCCGAAGCGTCTTCCACGACCACGATCGGGTGGCGCCCGTCGAACCACGCCACGACGTCCGCCGCCTCCCGGGGCCGCGTCTCGAACGTCGCGAGCCGGTCCTCGATCCCCTCCGAGTAGACCCTGGCGATCGCCGCCGCGTCGTTCGGGGCCGCCGCCCGGGCGACGAAGCCGGCGCCGAGGGCACGGGCCATCGCCAGCCGCCCTCAGCTCGCGTCCGGCGCGGCGCGGCGGGCATCCCGGAGCGCCCGTGCGATCTGCCCGAGGTGCTGCACGTCGTGGGTCGCGAAGTGGATCGTGTGGTTCTCAATCGTGATCGTGCCGGCCTCCGCGTGGTGGCCCGTCCGCGGCCAGGCGTTCGCGGGCAGGGCGCGCAGGGCGGCGACGTGGCGGGCGCGATGGGCGGCGAAGGCCGCGAGAGCCTCGCGCAGGTCGTCGCGGGCGTAGTCACGCTCGATCGCCCAGGCCTCCTGGTCGTATCCCGCGATGAGCGGACCCTCCTCGTCGCGCATGGCGACCAGTCGCTCGACCGCCCGTTCCTCGGCATCTCGAAGGTGGCACACGACCTCGACGAGACTCCAGCCCTCGTCCCCGCCGCGCGCGGCGCGAGCGAGATCGTCGTCGACTCCGGCGAGGAGTCCCTCGAGGGCATCCGGTGTGGCGGCCATCGAGTCGGCCACGTCTCGGGGCGTGTCGTACATCGGCGTCCTCCGGCTGTGCGCCGGATGGTAGCGGCTCGCCCGCCGGGCCCGCACGCAGCCGACCGGTCGCGCGGTGGCCATGCCGGCCCCGTCGGTCGCTCGCGGTACAATGCAGGTCGCCGGCCCGAGCGCCGGCGCGGAACGGCCTCCGTGCCGCTCCGATCGGTGGGGATGCGTGGTCTCGACGGGGCCCCGCAGCCCGGGAACGCGAGCCGAGGTGCCGTCAGGCCTCGTTAAACAGGCGGCAAATCGAAGTACCTGCCAACAAGCAGCCTGCTCTCGCGTACGCGGCCTAGGCCGTAGAGTGAGCGTGGAAGCGGCCTCCCCTCCGTGGGCCGTGGAAGCGTCAATCAGCGGAGGTGCAGCCCCGGCAAGCGCCGCGTAGCCGGGAGTCAAGCCCGATCTAGGGACACGCAGCTGGGCCGGTCGTCGCTCCTGCCGATGGGGGTGGGCCGTCCGAGATCAAGCATCGGACACGCTCGTAGTGGTCCCGGGTCACGGGTTTCGGACGGGGAGTTCGACTCTCCCCCATCTCCACCAACTCCCTCGCAGGCGTCGCCGGGCGCCCGACGCAGCGATGACCAGGTATCGCCGGGTGCCCGGCGCGACAAGGACCTGGTCCCGCGTCAGCGCTCCGGATCGAGCGGGATCCCCATCACCGAGGCCGGCCTCCCAGCGTCGGCCTCGTTGCCGTGTGCCCTGACGGCGGGCATGCGCGCCAGGGGGCGTCCGGCGCGAGGCGCGTGGCCGACGGCGTCTACCGCGGCTGCGTGGGCGAGGGAGGCGGCGACGGGCGGAGGTCGCGAGGGAGAGCCCGGCGCCGCCGGGCACGAGCGGCTAGGGTGCCGTCGAGGGCGCGGGCGAGGGCTCCGTCGCGGGCGGTGGCGCGGGCGTGGGCTCCGTCGCGGGCGGCGGCGTCGGGACCGCCTTCGCCTTCCCGACGAGCACGATCCCGTTGACCCGCTTGTAGTCCGAGAACCAGGTCTCGCTGTGGATCACCGCGCCCTTGGCGTCGCGCACCACCCGGCTCACCCAGACGTTCATCCCGCTCACCGGGTACTCGATGCGCTTCTTCTGGCCGGGACGCAGGCTGGTCGTGTACTGGACCGTGTCGATGGCGCGCACGACGTTGCGGATCGTCGGGGCCGAGAAGCTGACCGTGCGACCCGTCGGCGGCCCCCAGATCTCGAAGGTGACGTAGTTGGACCCGGTGTAGCCCTTGATGAGGAGGGGATACCGCGTGTCGTTCCGGAAGCGCATGCTCTGCTGGGCGCCGCCGGTCTTCCAGACCGTCGCGTCGAGGCCCGTCGGGTAGCGGTCGATGTAGTAGTAGTGGTTGGCCCGGGAGAGGATCTCGAGGCCGGCCCGGGCGGCCGCGTTGAAGAGCGTCGTGGAGCACGAGCAGATCCCGCCGGCGAGCGCACCGGTGGGCTCGGTCCGGCCGTTCAGGATCGCCCCGCCGTCCCGGTAGCCGCGCTCGTAGGTGACGGGCCCGAGGGCGCTCCAGAAGTCGAACACTGCGCCCGGCGCAACGACGGTGCCGTTGATGTCGCCCGTCGGGATCGAGATGTTGTTGCCGAAGCCGTTCGCCTCGTAGCGGTGGAAGTTGGTGGTCCACGACGACAGGCGCTTCATGAGGGGCGCCGCCTTCTCGGCCTGCTCGGTCGTCAGCTTCGGCTGGGTGACCGTGACGGCGAGGGCGACGGGAGCCGGCTCCTGGGACGCGACGCTCGCGCGCTCGACGATCGCCTGGGCCGCCGCCGACGCCGATGCCTCGACGTCGACCGTGCGGCCGTTCCGCGCAGCAACCACGCCGACGACGCCCGTGCCCCGCCCGACGAGGAACGTGGCGTCCCTCGGGTCGCGGTCGATCTTCTTGGCGAGCGCCGCGAGGGCCTTCACCGGCGCCGTGGGGGCAACCGTCGGCCGGTAGCCGTCGGTCGTCGTCTCGAACGAGATCCACCCGCGAACCGTCGACGCCTTGACCGTCCACGTCTCCTTGCCGGTGGCGAGCACGAGATCCTGGACCATGCGGTCGGCGGCCTCGATGGCCGCCGCGACCTCGGCGTCCGTCACGTAGGGCTCGACCGTGGCCGTCTCGAACGAGAGCTCGAGCGTGGTCGGCGACGCCGGGTCCGCGAGGCCCTCCTGGAGCGCCGCGCTGATCTCGGCGCGCGGGAAGGCCCGGCCCGCCTTCGCGGGGTTGGCGACGAACCCGCTCCTGGTGACGGTCGCTGTCCCGCTGACCGGGGCGCGGTTGATGCCGAGGGCGGCTTGCGTGACCTCGCGGCGGACGGCCTCGGGATCGAGGGTCACGATCGGCTCGATGCGGGTCCCGTCGAGGAGGCTCCGGACGCCCTGGGCGGCGCGGCCCAGCGGGTCCGGGTGGCTGCGCCCGACCGACCAGGCGAGCTCGACCAGCGCGTCGACGTCGGCGTGTCGCCCGAGGGCCGCGTACGGGACGCGGAGCTCGGTGCCATCGACGGTGATCGCGGCCTCGCCGTCGGCATAGCCGGACAGCTCGGCCTCGAGGGTCGCAGCGGCGGCCTCGCGCGTCATGCCGGACACGTCGACGCCGTCGACGCTCACGCCGGGGTAGATCCGCTCCGCGTATTGCCCCTGGTACGCCAGGAGCGCGCCGACGCCGAACGCGAGCACGAGGGCGAACCCGGCGAGCGCGGCAATGATGACCTTCCCGAGCGAGAGGCCGTGGCCGGAGTGCGGATCGGTGGTCGTGGTCGTCATGCGGACGGTGAATGTACCAGCAAGCCGGGAGAGGCTCGCGTCACCCCGCCCTGGGGATGATCACGATGCGGCGGGTCGGCTCCTCGCCGATCGACTGCGTGCCGACCGCTGGGTGGCCCCGCAGCGCGAGGTGGACCCAGCGCCGCTCCAGGGCCGGCATCGGCTCGAGCTGGAGCATCTTGCCGGTCTCGACGACCTTCTCGGCGGCCCGCAGGGCGATCTCGCGGAGCTGCGCCTCGCGCCGGCCGCGGTAGCCCTCGACGTCGACCAGCACGCGGGTCCACTCGCCCATCTCGCGGGAGAGCATCAGGTTGACGATGTGCTGGAGCGCCGAGAGCCGCTCGCCCTTGCGACCGATGAGGGCGCCGAGCGCCTCGTGCACCTCGTCGTCGACACCGACGACGTTGAGGCGGTTCGTCTCGCCCGTCTCGACCACGACCTTCACGTCGAAGCCGAGGTGTCCCATCAACTGCTCGAGGATCGACTGGCCGGCCGCGAGGGCCGCCGGCGAAGCCTCCGCCGCCTGGAGCTCCTCGCGCTCGCGCGTCAGGGAGCGCGCCACCTGGACCATCTCCTCCTCGGCGGAGGTGACCGTCGTGGGGCCGCGGCGCTCGGGCGAGCCGGTCGTGCGGGGGCCGCGGTCGTCCCGGCGGGGCCGGTCGTCGCGGGGCCGGTCGTCGCGGCGGGGCGGCCGGTCGTCGCGCGGCGGGCGCGACTCGCGGGGCCGGTCGTCGCCGGGCGGGCGCGACTCGCCGGCCGGGCGCGACTCGCGGGGCCGGTCGTCGCGGGGCCGGTCGTCGCGGCGCGGCGGCCGATCGTCGCGGTCGGTGCGCGGCGGCCGGACGGGGAGCGGCGTCGCCTCGGCGGCGGCCCGCTTGGGGGCCGCGCCGCCCAGCGCGCTGCGGGGCGCGGCGACGATCCGCGCAGGCTCGGCGCCCATCCCCAGGACGCCCCGGCTGCCCGGGGTGAGGATCTCGAAATCGAGCTCGTCGAGGCCGACCTCGAACGCCTCCCGGGCGTTGCGAAGGGCCTCTTCGACGGACTTGCCGGTGAACTCGCGGTACTCGCTCATGGTGTCAGCGCTTTCTCCCTCGGCGGCCCTGGCGGCCTCGTTCGCGCGGGCGCACGGTGGCCGCCGCGGATGCGGTGCGGGCGGCCTCGGTGCGAGCGGTGGGTTGGGTGGTCTTGCCCGCCTTCGTGTCGCCGGGCGCGGCGGCCTTCAGCGTGGGCGGCTCCACGGGGAATCGTGGGCGATGGTCCTTCGCGAACCCGGGCGTCCAGCCCAGGATCGGGAACATGGACCCCCAGCCGACGATGAGGTACTGCTGGGCGATCCCGAAGATGGTGGTCACGATCCAGTAGATGAACAGGCCGGCGGGCAGAAAGCCGCCGTACAGGATCGAGATGAGGGGCAGGAACAGCACGAGCTGGCGCTGCACCTTGCTGTTCTGGTCCTGGTAGGCGGAGTCGGACGGCGGCATCGTCATCCGGCTCTGGACGAGCTGGAGGGCCGCCGAGAGGAAGGCCAGGATGCTGAACCCGCCGATCAGGGGCAGGGCGAACAGCACCTGGGGCTTCGAGACGTCCATGTTGCCCAGCCACGTCACGGTCGTGTCGATGCAGGGCATGTACGGGTTGTAGTCGGGCGTGCCGAGGCCGTTCACGCACTGGACGTCGACCACCTGGTGCCCGAAGACGGTCAGCATCGCCGTGGGGTCGGGGTTGGTGAGGCCCTGGCTGATGACCTGGTAGATGATCAGCAGGAGCGGCAGCTGGAGGAGGATCGGGAGGCACCCGGACGCCGGGTTGACGCCTCGCTCCTTGTAGAGCTCCATCTGGGCCTGGCTGAAGCGGGCCCGGTCGCCCTTGTAGCGCTTCTGGAGCTCCTTGAGCTCGGGCTGGATGAGCTGCATCCGCTTCGTCGACACGATCTGGCGCCGGAAGAGCGGGATGAGGGCCGAGCGGACCACGAGGGTCATCAGGATGATCGCCAGCCCGATGTCGCCGGTCACGTTCTCGATCCAGACCAGCAGGATGAAGAGGCCCTGGAAGATCGGGTTGAGGATCCAGGCGATGAGGCTCACCGGGTTGGTGCCGGGGGTCGCGGGCTCGAGCGGCGGGTGGGGCGTCACCGTGGCCGCCGGCGCCGATCCCGAGCCGACGGGCGCCACGACGGGCGTGGCGGCGCAGGCCGCCACGATCAGGACGACGAGCACGAGGAGCCCGAGGAGGATCAGGTGGTCGCGCCGGATGCGGGGGACGGTCACGGGTTCCTCGGCTTCATCGGACGGGGTCGTAGCCGCCCGGGTGCCAGGGGTGGCATCGCGCGATCCGCTTTGCGCCCATCCAGCTGCCCCGCAGGAGGCCGTACTTGTCGATGGCCTGCTCGGTGTAGTGCGAGCAGGTCGGGTAGTAGCGGCAGCTCGAGGGCATCCAGGCGAAGATCGCCCGATACAGGTGAATGAACCCGATCCCGATGCGCTTCACGCGTCCGCCGGTCCTCCGAGCACCCCTCCCCGGCGGAGGAGCCGCTCCAGCGCCTCGACGAGCGCCGCGTGGTCCGCGTCCACGAGCGCCGGCCGGGCGATGATCAGTACGTCCCAGCCCGGCTGGAACGAGGGCGCCATCACCCTGAGTGTCTCCCGAAGCCGTCGTCGGACCCGGTTCCGGACGACCGCGCCCCCGAGGGGCCGGCCGGTCGCGAGGCCGAATCGGACGCCGTCCGAGCCGGTCTGCAGGAACCGGGCGGTCATGAGCGGATGGGACCGGGAGGTCCCCTGGGCCTGGATCGCCGCGAAGTCCGCGGGCCGGGTGAGCATGGCGATCCGCCCGCGGGAGCGGCTCGCTGCCGGGATCAGACCGCCAGCCGCTTCCGGCCCCGAGCGCGACGGGCAGCCAGGACGCGCCTGCCCCCGGAGGTCTTCATCCGGGCGCGGAAGCCGTGCTCCTTGGCGCGATGGCGCTTCTTCGGCTGGTAGGTCTGCTTCATCGGGCGTCGTGTCTTCCTCTACGTGTCCGGCCTCCGGATCGAGTCGCCGCGCGACTCCGGGAGGCACGAGAACGCGCCGGGCGCACGGGCGCCGGGCGCGTCAACGCCGGCCGATTATAGGAAGCGCCCCTCCCGGGTGTCAAAGAGGCATCCGGGGGCCGCGCCGGCACGGCCGGCGCGGATACTCCCCGTGAGTATCCGCGAATCGGGGCCGAATCGCCTTGCGGGGCCGTCCGGGGCGGTGCTACCATGCGTCGGCCCACGGCGCCGGGACGCCCGCGGGCGACCCCGGGGAGACGCCCCGGGGCAGCCCGGAACGGTCGCTCTCCCAGCGCGCTGGGGCGGTCTGGTCTCGCGTCCGCCTCGGTCCTCATCGCTCAACGGCACCTCGGTCAACGTCACCTCCATCCGGCGCCGCGGCGCCGGGCCGACAGGGTCCTCATGGACGCGAAGCACATCTGGCGCGCGGCGCTCGGGGAGCTCCAGGTCGCGCTCTCCCCGGCCAACTTCGAGACCTGGCTCCGCCACACCTCGCTCGTGGACGTCGAGGACACCCGGTTCCGGATCGCCGTGCCGAACGGCTTCGCCAAGGACTGGCTCGAGACCCGCTACCGGCCGCTGATCTCCCAGACCCTGGCCCGCATCGTGGGCTACAGCGTCCAGGTCGAGTTCGTCGTCCGCGAGGATGCGGGCGCGACCGGGGAGGCGCCCGCTGCGGCGGCCCCCCAGCAGGTCAGGGTCGAGCCGACCCGGGTGGGAGCCGACGGCGGGGCCTCGAGCCTCAATGCCCGCTACACCTTCTCAAACTTCATCGTCGGCTCGGCGAATCGCCTGGCCCACGCCGCCGCCCTCTCGGTGGCCGAGCGTCCCGGACACGCCTACAACCCGCTCTTCCTGTACGGCGGCGTCGGGCTCGGCAAGACGCACCTCATGCACGCCATCGGCAACGCCGTGATCACCCGCTTCCCCCGCAAGCGGGTCGTCTACGCGACGAGCGAGAAGTTCACGAACGAGTTCATCACGAGCATCCAGCAGGGCCGGATCGACGACTTCAGGGCGCGCTACCGCCGCATCGACCTCCTCCTGATCGACGACATCCAGTTCATCGCCGACAAGGAGCGGACACAGGAGGAGTTCTTCCACACGTTCAACGCGATCCACGAGGACGGCAAGCAGATCGTCCTCTCCTCGGATCGGCCGCCCAAGCAGATCGTCACCCTCGAGGAGCGCCTCCGCAGCCGCTTCGAGTGGGGGCTCATCGCCGACCTCACGGCGCCGGACCTGGAGACACGGATCGCGATCCTGCGGGCCAAGGCCGAGGAGTCGTCGGTCCCGATCGGGTCGGACGTCGTGGAGTTCATCGCCCGCAAGGTGGTCAGCAACATCCGGGAGCTGGAGGGCGCCCTCAACCGCGTGGTGGCCTACGCCAGCATGGGCGCCATGCCGATCACGATCGAGCTGGCCCAGGCCGTCCTCTCGAACGTTCTCTACAACCCGAAGAAGCGCCAGGTCACCCCGGAGAAGATCGCGAAGGCCGTCTCCGAGTACTACGGCGTCGGCATGGACGCTCTGCGGGGTCAGAAGCGCGACCGGGCGATCGTCACCCCGCGCCAGATCGCCATGTTCCTCATGCGCGAGGAGACCGACGTGTCGCTCCTGCGGATCGGCGCCGAGCTGGGTGGCCGGGACCACTCGACGGTGCTCCACGCCTGCGACAAGATCACCCGGGAGGCCTCCGTCAACGACGAGCTCCGGCGCGACATCGCCGCGGTCCGCGAGCTCATCTACGCCGACTGAGCCTCGCCGGGCCGAGCGGCGGCCTCTGGCCCCCGGCGCCCCCCGCCGCCCCGCCCTCCGCCCGTGCACCCGCGGCGCGCGAGACGGCGGCGCTGAACACGGGGCGGCGCCGCGCCTCGGGCCCGCGCCTCGGGCCCGCGCCGCGCCTCGAGCGCGTGGACAAGCGGAGCGAATTGGGGGAAAGGGTGCCGGTGCCGTGGACAATCCGGGCCGCCGGGCCGCGGCGAGTGTGGGCGATCGGTCCCCTGGGACGCGCCGGGAGTGGCCGTTCACCGGCGGCCTGCCGGTCGTCCACCATCCGTCCGCAGGGAGCCGCCCGTCGGGCCGCCGCTCATCCACCCTCGACGGTGGTTCGTCCACCGTCCCGCGCCGCACGCCGCAGCACGCCCGTCCACGCCGTCCACGCCATGATGAATACGGCGGTGAACTTCATGCGAAGATGGAACCCACCACGAACCCACCGGTGAGACCCGGCCCTGCTCGCCCGCCGGCACCGTCCGCCCGCGCACCCGGAGTGACACGTCCGTGAACCTGTCGGTCATCCAGGAGAACCTCGCCCGCGGCCTCTCGGTCGTCAGCCACGCCGTGTCGAGCCGGAGCACCCTGCCCGTGCTGGCCAACGTGCTGCTGCGAACCGAGGACGCCGGGCTGAAGCTCACCGCCACCAACCTCGAGATCGGGATCACCTACTGGGTCCCCGGCAAGATCGAGGCCGACGGCGCGATCACCGTCCCGGCCCGCCTCCTGACGGACGTCGTCAACTCCCTGCCGAACGAGCGGATCGACCTCGAGCTCCAGGACGGCGACCGGCTCCACCTGCGCTGCGGGCGCTTCGAGACACATCTCCGCGGGATCGACGCAGACGAGTTCCCCGCCATCCCGGCGGCCGGCGAACGCCCCACCACGCGGGTCAGCCAGAAGGTGCTCAAGCGGGCGCTGTCCGAGGTGGCCTTCGCGGCGGCCAGCGACGAGGCCAGGCCGATCCTCACCGGCGTCCTGACCCGCTTCGAGGGGGACCGCATCACGCTGGCGGCGGCCGACAACTACCGCATCGCGATCACCACGATCACCGGCCTGGACGCCGTCGAGGAGACCGGCGTCGTGGTGCCCGCCCGCTCCTACAGCGAGCTGGCCCGCGTCCTCACCGACACCGACGATCCAGTGGAGATCATCCTGTCGGCGCAGAAGAACCAGGTCCTGTTCCACGTCGAGGGCGTCGACCTCGTGAGCCGGCTCATCGACGGGCAGTTCCCGAACTACCAGCAGGTCCTCCCGGCGACCCACGCCACCCGCGTCGAGCTCGACCGCGACGACCTCCTCAAGGCCGTGCGGCTCGCCGCCTACATTGCCAGCGCCTCCGCCAACATCGTGAAGCTCCAGGTGGCGCCCGACGGCGCGCCCGTCGTGACGGTCGGGGCGGCGGCCGACGTCGGGGACCACCAGGGCGCCGTCGACGCAGTGATCGAGGGCGACGGGACGACCATCGCGTTCAACGCGCGCTACCTCGGCGACGTCCTCGCGAACGTGGACGCGGACCGGTTCGTCATCGAGCTCAACGGGCCGCTCTCGCCGGGCGTCTTCCGGCCGGCCGACGGGCGTGACTACACGCACGTCGTGATGCCGGTCCGGACGACCTCCTAGCGCGAGATCGGGGAGGCCCGGGCCCCGCGGCCCGGCACCGGGCCCTGCTCACCTCCCTCCGGCTTTCCGGGTTTCGCGCCTACGCCAGCCTCGAGGCGTCGTTCGGGCCGGGCCCACAGCTTGTGTGGGGTCCCAACGCCGCCGGCAAGACGAGTCTCCTCGAGGCCGTCGTGCTGCTGGCCCGCGGCGCGTCGCACCGGACCGGCAGCGACGCCGAGATGATCCGCTGGGAGGCGGCATTCGCCCGGGTGGACGGACGCCATGCCCCCGGTCCGGCGGCAGGCGGCGTGGCGGCGCCCGGGACCGCCGATCTCGACGTCACGCTCGTGCGCGAGGGGCCGGCCGGCGGCCGCAAGAAGATCCGGGTCAACGGCGTCCCGCGACGGGCGGCGGCCCTGGCGGGCGCGCTCCGCGTGGTGGTCTTCGCCCCGGAGGACATGCTCCTCGTCGTCGGCGCCCCGACGCTCCGCAGGACCGCGCTGGACGCGCTCGCCGCCCAGCGTTTCCCCGCCTACGCACCGGACCTCTCGACCTACGGCCGCGCGCTGACCCAGCGGAACCACCTTCTTCGCGCGATCCGCGAGGAGACCGCGACCCGCGACCAGCTGCCGTACTGGGACGCGAGGTTGCTCGAGGCCGGCGTCGCCGTCCTCGGGGCGCGCCACCGGCTGCTGGCCGAGCTGGCCTGGCCGCTCGCCGCTGCGCACGCCGAGATCGCGCCCGGCGAGGGCGCGCTCGGCCTCACCTACGTCACGAACGCGCCGGCCGAGCCCGGCGAGGCGCCCGGCGAGGCGCTCGCTCGCCGGCTCCGGGAGACGGCCGAGAAGGAGCTCTGGAACGGCACGACCCTCGTCGGCCCGCACCGTGACGACTTCGCCTTCGAGCTCGACGGGCGGGACCTCGCGTCCTTCGCCTCGCGCGGCCAGCAGCGCACCGCGATCCTGGCCTTCAAGCTCGCCGAGCTGGACCTGCTGGCGTCCCTCGACGGGCGCCCCCCACTCCTGCTCCTCGACGACGTCTTCTCGGAGCTCGATCCCGCGCGCAGGGCCCACCTCGTGCGCCGGATCGCGACGCTGCCCCAGGCCTTCGTGACGACCACCACGCTCGACGACCTGGACCCGGCCCTCCGCGCGGCGGGGACGGCGTGGCGCGTCGACGCAGGGCCGCCGGCCGACCAGGGGGCCGATGCCGGTGCGCACCTGGTGCGGGCCGCCTCGTGAGCGCCGCGCGGTGAGCCCCGCCCGACGGTTCGACGACCCGCGCGTCCCCAACCGGCGCCCGGTCCGCCGCGTCGGCGACCTGCTGCCGGAAGCGGCGCGCGAGCTGGGCCTCGAGGAGCAGCTGCGCTGGGCCCGCGCGATCGCTGCGTGGGACCGGGTCGTGGCCGAACGCGTCCCGGCGGCCGCGGGCGGCTCGCGCCCGGCACGTCTCGAGGGCTCGTCTACGCTCGTGGTGGAGGCGGTCGCGCCGATCATCGGCCAGGAGCTCCGGATCCGGGCGGAGGAGCTGCTGGAGGCGTTCGCGGCCGCCCCCGGCGGGTTCCGGGCGGAGCGACTGCGGGTCGTGGTGGCCCACGGTATGATCGGCTCGCCCTGACCCGGCGCGCACTAACCCACGCAAGAACCCGCGCCCGGACCCGGCAGCCGGCGTCACGCCGGCCCCCTCTCCACCGTCGTGAGAGCCGATGGCCGTCCGACTGCAGATGAAGCTCGGCGTGGTCGCCGAGACGGAACGCCTCGAGGACTCCCCGGACACCGTCGCCATCGTCGAGCCGACGATCGGGGCGACGCTCCGCTCGAAGGGGAGCCTCTTCGTCGTGGTGGCCGGGAGCGGGCGGGC
Source organism: uncultured Chloroflexia bacterium (assembly GCA_963831745.1). Lineage (GTDB taxonomy): Bacteria > Chloroflexota > Limnocylindria > Limnocylindrales > CSP1-4 > CTSoil-043. Next base: position 399,737 of record CAWHRD010000001.1, read on the forward strand.
GCGCCGGCTGCAGGAGGCCACCCGCCTCGTCGCCGACACCGTCCAGGGCGAGTACTACTACGACGAGTCCGCCGGCCTGGTGGTCTGCCTGGAGAAGGCGATCCGGACGGCGAACCGGAAGCTGGCGGCGAACCGCGAGCGGCTGGGCCTCGGCGGCTCCGGCGACGGCCCCGTGGGCCTCGGGGTCGCCGTGGTGCGGGGCAACGAGCTGTACGTGACCACGGCCGGCCCCGTCGACGCGTACCTCGTGCACCAGGCACACCTGCTGACCCTGCCCGACCCCAACGCCGGACGCGGCCTGCCCGCCGACGGCCTGGCTCCCCAGATCTGGCGCGGCGAGATCGCGGCGGGCGACACGCTGGTCCTCGCGTCCCGCAACTTCACCGGGACCGTCGGCGCGGACGACCTCAAGGACGCGGTCAACACGCTCCACCCCCAGGCCGCCATGGAACAGCTCCACCGGCGGTTCACGGCGGCCGGCGGCACCGGCAGCGACGGCGCGCTGGCGATCGAGGCCGCCGAGGTCTCGGCGACGAGCCAGCGCGGCCGCCTGGTCCCCGTCCACCCGCCCGAGCCCCTGGCCGGGCTGCCCGACCGCTCGCCGATCCCGCTCGCAGACTCCGTCGGGGGCGGCGTCGCCGCCATGAGCGCGGGCGCGACCAAGGCGCGGAGCGCGGCGGGCGACGCCATGGGCGGAGCGGTCGCCCGGGTGCAGGATCTCCTCCCGCGGCGCGGGCCCCGCTACCGCCGCGTGACGCCGGCCGCCACGCGGCGGGAGTCCCAGCGCCGCGCCGCCGTGGCCGTCCTGGCGCTCGTCGTCGTGGCCGCGGCGCTCGGCATCGGCCTGTGGATCGTCGGCGGCCCCGGGGGCTCGCCGATCGACGAGGTCACGGCCGGCGAGAAGGCGCTCGCGGCGGTCAAGGAAGACCTCAGGCTCGTCTTCAGCAACGGGTCCAACCTGCTCGTCGACGACCCGACGAAGGCCGAGGAGCTGCTGACCAAGGCGCACGAGCAACTCGCCGTCGCGGCCCAGAACAGCGTGCCGGAACGGACGCTCGCCCCGCTCCGCGAAGGGGTCGTCGGCGGCCTCGACACCCTCTACGGCGTCGTCGACGTGACCCCCCAGACCGCGTTCTCGTTCGCGGGCCAGGAGCAGGCCTTCGACCTCGCCGCGCTTGTGCTCGGCCCCGACGGCGTGCCCTACGTCCTCGACCGGACCACGCAGACGGTCTACCGGGTCGACCTGCGCGCGAAGAAGGCGGCACCGGTCATCCGGGCCGGGGCGACGGCGTCGGGCATCACGGTGTCCGCGCCGCACCTCCTCGCCACGGGCGGCCCCGACGTGCTCGCCCTCGACGCGAAGAACGTCCTGTGGCGCTGGCGGCCCGCGGACACCAAGGGCAAGGGAACGCTCGCCCGGGTCCGTGTCGCCGAGGCCTCGACCTGGGGCGCCGACGTCCTCGCGATCGGCACGTTCGTGCGGAGCGTCGACCTCGACCTCTACAACCTGTACGTGCTCGACCCGTCCGAGCAGCAGATCCTGCGCTACACGCCCCACCAGGACGGGAGCGGCTACACGGGGACCGGGTCCGGCTGGCTGACGACGCCGCAGGACGTGTCGCGCGTGACGTCGATGTACATCGACGGCGACATCTACCTTGCCGACGCCGGGGTGGTGGCGCGGTACGTGTCGGGCCGCAGCAGCGGCTGGGGGCCCGAAGCGCCCCCGGACGACCTCCTCCGGCCGGCGCCGACGTACACGCTCGTGACGTCGCCCGACGCCAAGTCCGAGGGGACCATGTACGCCTACGACCGGGGGAGCCACCGGATCGTGGCCTTCACGAAGTCCAACGGGAAGTACCTGGCGCAGTACCGCATCGCCGACGGCGGGCCCGACTGGGACGACGTCCGCGCGTTCTTCGTCGTCAACCGCGCCGAGGGCCAGGCCCCCGTGCTGTACTGGATCGACGCCGACCGGATCGGAAGCGCCGTCCTGCAGGACGCCTCGGCCACCGCGTCGCCCGCCCCCGCCGCGTCCGGCAGCCCGGCGGCCTCGCCGGGCAGCCCGGCTGGGCCCAACCCAAGCCCGACGCAGGCCCCCTGACGGTCGGGGCGCCCTCGGTCGCGCCCGCCACCGCCCGCGACGCCGGGCCCGCCCCGCCGCCCGATCCGATCGTGCGTGGGATAATCCCGCCATGCCGGGACGCCTGATCGAGATGGCCGTCGAGAGCGTGCGCGTGCACATGCTCTCGACCCAGCACGTCGTGATCCTGAAGGACCTCGAGCGGGAGCGATTCCTGCCCATCTGGATCGGCCCCTGGGAGGCGAACGCCATCGCGATGAAGCTGCAGGGCCTGACGCCGGAGCGCCCGCTGACCCACGACCTTTTCATCGGGGTCCTCGAGGAGCTCGGCGCGACGATCCGCGAGGTGGTCATCGCCGACCTCGCGGACGAGACCTTCCGGGCGCGCATCCTGGTGGAGGCCGGCGGCCGGATCCACGAGGTCGACTCGCGGCCCTCGGACGCGCTCGCCCTCGCGGTGCGCACCGGCGTCCGCATCTACGCGGCGGAGGCCGTCCTGGACCGCGCCGGCGTCGAGGGCGATCGCGCCGGCGACGACGACGACGAGCCCGGCGACGAGGAGCGCCTCTCCGTCTTCCGCGAGTTCGTCAACTCGCTCGACGTGGAGCCGGGCACCGACGAGGCCCGCGAGGGGCCGCCCCGCGAGGGGCCGGGCGGCTGAGCGAGCCCGCGACGGCGCCGGTCGCGGTCGGCTCGGTGGGTGCCGGCGCCTGGCCGGGGGGCGCGCGCGCGTCGCTTCGCTTCCTCCGCGCCAGCCCGCAGCCCGCGGGAGCGCTGGCGCGCCGTTTTGGGGCGCCTCAGGCCTCCGGCGTCGGCCCCACGATGGCACCGCCCCGCCGGAGCGCGCGCTCCCGGTCGGCCCACATCCGGAGGCGGAGCCCCCAGAAGTCCTTGACCGCGCGCCAGATCACGGACAGCTTCGCTCCCGTCGGCGAGCCGGCCGTGCGCGGGAAGTGCGGGACCCCGACCTCGACGACGGTCCGCCCCGCCGCCTGCAGCTTGACCAGGAGCTCCGCGGAGAAGAAGGCGCCCCCGGACCGGACGCGGACGCCCTCGAGCGCCGACCGCCGGAACAGCTTGCAGGCGCAGTCGACGTCCCGCACGCGGAGGCCGAACCAGACGCGGTTGGCCAGCTTGTACAGCCCCGCGTAGACGGTCCGGATCGGAGGGTCCGCGCGGGCGATCCGGTAGCCGACGACGACGTCGGGGGCGTCGGGCGCGGCGATGCGCGCCGTCAGGCGCCCGAGGTCGGCCACCCGGAACTGGCGGTCGCCGTCAGTGAAGCAGACGAGGTCGTAGCGGGCCGCCCGGAAGCCGGACCGGAGGGCCGCGCCGTACCCGAGGTTGGTCGGGTGGTGGACGGCGCGCACCACGTCCGGGTGGGCCGCCGCGAGGCGATCCGCGATCGCCGGCGTCGCGTCGCGCGAGCCGTCGTCGACGGCGATGATCTCGAACCGCTCGGCCAGCGACGGCAGGGCCGCCAGCGCCTCGTCCACGAGCGCCTCGAGGTTGGCCTCCTCGTCGTGCGCCGGGAAGAAGTACGAGAGGGCGGGGACGCGCGGCGAGGGCTCGGCTGTCATGCGCCCATCCTAGCGAGCGTCGGCTGAACCATCCCTGAAGAGCCGCGCCCGGACGGGGAGGTCCCGCCGCCCGCCGGCCGCGGGCCGACGACCGTGGACGGGGAGTCGCCGCCGCCCGCCGGCCGCGGGCCGACGACCCGATAGAGCGGCTGCTGGCCGGTCGGGTCGGGGATCACCTCGATCTCCCACGATTCCTCGAGGGCCGCGATCTCGGATGGGAAGCGCACCAGGTAGACGGGCCGCGACCCCACGGTGGCATGCAGGACGTCGTCGACGGTCCCGAGGTTCTCGTCGAGTCGGTCTCGGTCGTCGAGGACGAGGACGTCGGGCCGCTCGCCGAGGACGACGGTGCGGTACCAGAGCGGCGTCGAGTAGCTCCACCAGGAGACGATCACCCCGTCCTGCGCCACGGTGGCCAGGGCCCAGCGGCTCCAGTCGCGGGCCCGCGTGTCGGCCGACTGGTCGACCTTCGCGCGGGTGGCCGGCGCGGCGAGCGCCGCCGGCAGCACGAGGCCGACCGCCAGCAGGGTCCCGGCGAGGCCGGCAAGGAGCCAGGCGCGGCCCGGCACCGTCGACAACCGGGGTGCCGCCTCGCCGGAGGGCGCCTCGAGCTCCGCCGGCCCGGGTGCGGCGGGCGCCCCCGGCCCGCGTGCCGCCTCGTCGGAGGGCGCCTCGAGGTCCCTGGGCCCGGGGACCAGGGCGTCGACCGCGAGACCCGCGGCGACCCCCAGCCAGGAGACCGCGATGAGCAGCGGGACGAGGTAGTAGCGGTCGATCGCGGCGTTCGTGTAGGAGGCCGCGAACCAGCAGATGACCAGCAGCCAGGACCCGGTCAGCAGGGCGAAGCGGGGTCGCCTCAGCGCCGTGGCGAGGAACGCGGCCGGAACGGCCACGACGAGGATCCCGAGCTGGTCCGAGGCGAGGCGGACGAGATCGGCCGCCTTGGCGCCCAGGTCGCCGAACGGGTCGACGAGGTCGCCGCGGAACTGCTCCGCGAGGACCACGTACCAGAACCCCTCCCACGTGTTCGGGGTCCCGTACACCAGGGGCGCGCCCATCGCCGCCCGGATCGGGAGCTGGAGGTAGAGGGCGGCCGCGGTGCCCAGGAGGACGGCAACGCAGAGGCCGACGAAGCGCAGGCGCCGGACGATGCCGGGCTCGACCGCAAGCACGTACAGGGCGATCCCGGGCGCGAGGAGGATGGTCAGCGTGTGGTTCCCGAGCATCACGCCGTACAGGGCGGCCCCGCCGACCAGCCAGCGGTCCGCGCGCGCCACGCCCGCGCGCGTCTCGCCCGTCTCGCCCGCCCGGAGCCGGCGCTCCCAGCCGACCAGGACGACGAGCAGCCCGGCGGCGAGCGCCAGGTGGAGCGAGTGCGAGTCGGCGAACGCCCCCATGCGCCACGGGATCGGGGTGAGGGCCAGCAGCAGGCCCGCGCCGACGGCCACGCTCGTCCGGCCCGTGAGCTGCCGCACGAGGACCACCGTCAGGGCGGCCGCGAGGCCCAGGAGGAGCGCCGCCAGGAGGTTCATCCGGAGCGCGGGCTCACCCAGCGGCGCGAGCGCGAGCGACGCCAGCCAGCCGAGGATCACGTAGCTCGGGTATCCGGTCGGGTGGGCGGTGCCGAACACGGGGGGCACCGACTGGAACTCACCCGTGTCCCAGAAGCCCTGGCCTGGGAGCAGGACGCTCCGGGCAAGGCCGAACGCGACGGCGCCGACCAGCACCGGCGCGGCCGCCTCGAGGAGCATCGCGACGGCCCGGCGACGGCCCGCGAGCACGCTCACCAGCCGAGCGTCCGCGCCCAGGCGACGCCCCAGGCCTGGATGGCCACCGACGCGGCGACCAGGCCGACGACGACCGCCATGCGGCGCGGCCGCGAGGTCCCGCGCGGGCCGAGGAAGCGCTCGGTGCCCAGGGCGACCGCGACGAGGAGGAACGGGGCGAAGTCGAGGCTGAAGCGGTAGCCGAACTGGACCCATCCCTGGCTGAAGTGCATCAGGTTGACGACGCCGATCGCCAGGCCGGCCAGCAGGGCACCTGCGACCCGCCGGTCCCGGAGCATCCCGAAGGCGGGCAGCGCCAGGAGGTACGCGGGGCTCGCGAGGACGACGCTCATGCCGGCCTGGTCCGGGACGAGCCAGGAGCACCCGGCCGCGCTCCAGGGCGTGCGCGGGACGCCGGGGTCACAGGGCGGCAGGATGTCGGGGAGGCGGAACAGCATGAGCCCGAGATTCTGCGGGAGGTAGCGGACGTCCTGGAGGGACCACGCGGCGTCGTAGCCGAGGTGCGGGTAGGCCAGGATCTCGTTGCGGTAGAGCGCCTCGTAGACGGGGCTGAAGAGCGACCCGGTCGTGGCCAGGTTGTAGGCCAGCAGCACGGCGATCGGAGCGGCCAGCCCGAGGGCCGCGCCGAGCCCGCGCCGCCACCACGTGCCGCCGCCCCCGACGAGCAGGAGGAACGGGAGCCCGAAGGCGACGGTCAGGCGGCTCGTCGCGGCCAGCCCGAGGAGCACCCCGGCCGCGACCTGGCGGCGGTCCACGAGGGGTCGGCGGGCCCCCGGATCCCGCGCGGCCTCGCGCTCCTCGGCATCCAGCGCCAGGCCCACCGAGGCCAGCGTGAGGCCTACCGCGACGACGTGGGCGAAGTACCAGGTCGTGCCGAGCGACGCCGCGTACCACAGGGCGGTGCCGGCGCCGACGAACACGGTGAGCAGGTCGCGGACCGCCGGCCGGACGCGCAGGCGACCGAGGAGCCAGAACGCGGCGGCGACGTCGAGTGCGCCGATGACGATGGCGAGGAACGTCTGATCGACCGCCAGGCCCCACGCGGCGACGAAGGGGAGCATGACGACCGCCGGGAGGGGCGGGAACGGGATCATCCCGCGCCCGGTCGGCAGGCCGTCCGGGCCGACGACGGGGATCACGTCGTTGAAGTAGGCGTTGCCGGTGCCGTCGGTGGACCCGGCGACCGGGTAGCGGATGGCGGACTGGCCCTGCAGCCACGCCTCGGCCTGCCACGCGAAGTGGTTGTAGATCGTCTGGTACGCGGGCCGGGTCAGCTGGTAGAGGACCAGGCAGGCAAGGACCAGGCCGAGGCCGACGACGACGACGGCCCGGGACCCGGGGGCGGCCACGGCGAATGGGGCGCCCCCGGCGTCGGGGAGCGGGCCCTGGGATATACTCCGATGCACCTCAGCGCTCGTTCCAGGAGGCCGTACCAACAACCCGTGCCAGGCCCCGCTGCGGGCGAGAGCGCGCGGGCCGGCGAGCAGGCCCGGGTTCGCATGCGGGACGCGATCGTCCCGCTCGGCGTCCTACTTGCGCTCGGCCTCGCCCTTCGACTCATCATCGCATACGTCCTGCTGCCCGGCTCCGGGTTCGGGGTCGACCTCGGCAGCTTCAGCGGGTGGGCGCTCGAGCTCGCCCGGAACGGCCCGTGGGGCCTGTACGACCGCCCGATCTTCGTCGACTACACGCCCGGCTACCTCTACGTCCTGTGGGGCCTCGGGCTCGTCTCCCAGGCGACGGGCATCGCGATCGACAGCCTCCTCAAGCTGCCGGCGATCGTGGCGGACCTCGCCCTCGCGCTCGCCATCTTCGCCCTCGCGGCGGAGCTCGGGGCGAGCCGCCGGGGTGCCATCGCCGCCGCCGCCGTCTTCTTGCTGGTCCCGGTCACCTGGTTCGACAGCGCCGTCTGGGCCCAGGTGGACTCCGTCGGGACCCTCTTCCTCGTCCTCGCGGTCCGCGAGCTGTGGCGCGGCCGGTCCGAGCGCGCCGCGATCCTGACCACGATCGCGGCGATCATCAAGCCCCAGTTCGGGATCCTCATCCCCCTCGCCGCCGTGGTGATCATCCGGCGCCACTGGGTGGAGCGGCCGGACGACGGCGGCCGGCTCGGCGGCGGCCCGGTGCGGATCCTGACCACCACGATCGCCGGCCTGGTGACCGCGACGCTCGTCTGCCTGCCGTTCGGGCTGGCGATCGTCCCGCTGCCGTTCGCCGGGGTCGGCCTCGAGAACAGCCTGCTGGGCCAGATCCTCCAGACGGCCGGCGGCTACCCCTACGTCACCGTCAACGCCTACAACCCCTGGGCCCTCGTGTCGCTGGACGGCTCCGGGCTCGCCTCGGCGGGGACCTGGGTCCGCGACGTGGCGAACCCGGCGAACCCGGCCGACCCGTACTACACGCTCTTCGGCATCCCGGGCGTGATGATCGGCGGCCTCCTGATCGGGGCCGCGATCGTGGCCCTGATGGTGGTCCTGTGGCGCCGGCACGACGACCGGCGTGCCCTCCTCGTGGCCCTCGCGGTGATGGCGATCGCGTTCTTCGTGCTGCCGACGCGGGTCCACGAGCGCTACCTCTACCCGTTCTTCGCGCTCGGGGCGATCCTGCTGGCCCTCCGGCCGCGCTGGGCGGCCGTGTACGGCGTGCTGGCCGCGGCCAACTTCGCGAACATGTACGGGATCCTGACGCTGCCGTTCTACGACAACCCGGGCCTCGGCCCGATGCTGGACGCCTTCGGCGGGCTCGGAGCGCGTCTCGGGGAGGCATTCCGCTCGCAGCTCGGCGTGACGCTCGCGGCGGTCGCCCACGCGGGCGGGCTCGTTGCGGCCGCCGTCTTCCTGGCCCGGCCCCTGCCGGGGGAGACCGACCGGGAGCCCCCGGGGCTGGACGCAGCGCCGTCGGCCGCGGGCGCCGGGGCGAGGGCTGGCGACCGCGCCGGGGCCGCGAGCGAGACACCGGCCGGGATCGGGGCAGCGGCAGCGACCTCGGCCATCGGCGTGGCGGCGACCAGCGGCCCCCCCGCCCGGGAGGGCGCGAGCGCTGCCGGCGACTCCGGGCTCGGGCACGACCGCCGGCTCGGCGCCCTGGGCGACGTGCTCGGGCGGGCAGCGGACGAGCGGCTCGCGGCCGCCGACGCCGACGCCGCGCCGACGCCCGCTCCGGCCGCCTTCGACCGCTCGGCGTCGCTCGCCAGGGAGGGTGGAGGCCGCTTCGACCGGCTCGACCTCTGGTTCCTGCTCGTGCTCGTGGTCGCCGCGCTGTGCCTGCGGACCTTCCGGCTCGGCGAGCCGATGCGCATGCACTTCGACGAGGTGTATCACGCGCGTACCGCGGCGGAGTTCCTGCAGGACTGGGAGTACGGCCAGCCGCACGGGATCTACGAGTACACCCACCCGCACCTCGCCAAGTACGCCATCGCGCTCGGGATCCAGCTGCTCGGGGACAACCGCGTCGTCGCCCAGAGCGACCTCGGGACGCCGGTGCGGGACGTGGCGCTCGAGCCTCGCTGGGACGAGCCCTTCCTCGCGGAGGGCGACCCGGCCAGCGTCGCGAGCGGCGGGGACCGGCTGTACGTCGTGACCGGCGAGGCGCTGGCGGTCTACGATCTCCGCACCCGCGAGCGCCTGGCGAGCTTCCCGGTCGCCGGCGCCGAGGCCGTGGCCGTCGACACGGACACCCACCAGGTCTACGTGGGGACCGCCGCCGGCGAGGTCCTCGTGCTGGACACGGCCGTGCCCGCGGAGGACCTGCGGACGGCCGCCGGCGCGGCGCTGGAGGCGCTCGGCCCCGTGCCCTTCGCCGACCCCGGCGGGTCGGCGGGACGGCCGGTCGAGCGCCTGTGGGCCGCCGGGAGCGGCGACTACGTGATCGCGGGCCTGCCCGACGGCACCCTCGTGACCTTCGACGCGGCGACGGCGGCGGAGCTGTCGCGCAGCGTGCTCCCCGGCGCCGCCGAGGTGGTCGACGCCGGCCGCGTGGACGCGCTCGTGGCGACGCCGTCCGAGGTCCCGGACCCTGCGGCCGCGGCCGCCGAGGTGGCCCGCCTGGTCGGGGGTGACGAGGCCAAGTATCGCGGCCTCCTCGCCCTCGACGCGCCGCAGGTCGTGCTGACGACCGAGATCGCGACCGGGCGGGAGGCGCTCGACGCGGCGATCGCCGACGGGACGCTGGCGGGACTCCGGGTCCAGGACGTGCCGCGGGTGGCGGTCGCCGACAGGGCCGGGGTGACGTTCCTCGAGCCGGCGTCCGGGAGGGAGACGGGGGTCGTCACGCTGCCTGCCCCCGCGACGGGGATCGTAGAGGTGGAGGGCCTCGAGGCGCCGACGCTCTACGCGGCGACCGGCAGCTCGCTGGCCGTCGTGCGGATGCCCGCCGCCGGCGCCGCTGCGTCCCTGGACCAGACCGTCTGGATGCCCGGCCCGGTCGAGCGGGTGACGTTCAACGCCGCGAGCCAGCTGGTCCACGTGCTCGGGCGGACGCAGGACGGCACGGCGACCACCGTCTACGTGGTCGAGCCGCGGGGCAACGCCGTCTTCGCCGACGCGCCGCTCCCCTTCGCCCCCACGGCGTGGGCCATGGACACGGCGCCGGCCTACCCGAGCACCGACCGGCAGCAGCTCCTCGTCTTCGCCCCGGACGGCGCCAGCGCCGCCGTCGCGGTCGGCCAGAACGCGTTCGCGTGGCGCGTCCCGGGGATGCTGGCCGGGGCGCTGATGGCCGGGCTGCTCTACCTGCTCGCGCGGATCCTCTTCCGCCGACGCGCCATCGCGGTCCTGGCGGGCGTCTTCGTGCTGGCCGACGGGATGCTCTTCGCCCAGTCGCGCATCGCCATGAACGACGCCTACGTGGCCCTGTTCATCGTCGCCGCGGTGACGCTCTTCGCGGCGATCTGGACCGGTGCCTGGCGCTGGCGGGGCGCCTTCTGGGTCGGCCTGCCGGCCGTCGGGCTGCTCCTCGGGCTGGCCCTCGCCTCGAAGTGGGTCGCCCTGTACGCCATCGGCGGCATCGGGCTCCTGATCCTCCTCCGCTCGGCCCTCGGACGAACGCTGATCGTCATCGGCCTGGGGGCGATCGCGGCCAGCCTGGGCTACATGGCGATCGCCACGGGGCCCGAGTCCACGGGCAACGGCAATGTCCTGTTCCTGCTCGTGATGATCGGGCTGACCCTCGTCGCGGCGGCCGTGGCGGCCTACCACCCCGTGGCGTGGACGGTCGAGGAGGTGCGGATCGCGGTCGCCGGGCCCGCTGCCCTCGGTGCCATCATCGCCCTCCTCGCGATCCCGCTCGGGGCGCTCCTCCCGCCCGATCCCGCGGCATCGCCCGGCAGCCTCTCGCCGACCACCATCGCCATCGGCGTGGCCGTCGGGCTGATGGCCCTCGGCGGCGTCGCCGCGGGGGCGTTCTGGCTTGCCGGCCGCCTCGGGTTCGGCCCGCTGGCGCCGCCCCCGGGACCGGAAGACCCGGCCGCGCTCCTGGAGCCCGCCGAGCCGGCGCCGGCGGGCTGGCTGCGGCCCGGCTGGCTGTCCGGCCTCCCGATCGCGTGGGCGGCGATCAGCCTGCTGGCCATCCCGCTGGCCGTTTACGTCGTGGCCTACCTGCCGTGGGCCGCCCTCGGCAACCAGATCGTGCCCGGCTGGCCGCCGGGCAACACGGGGCAGACCCTGGCCGACCTGACGCGCAGCATGTACGAGTACCACAACAACCTGCGCGCGACGCACGCCGCGTCCTCCCCGTGGTGGGCCTGGCCGGCCAATCTCAAGCCCGTCTGGTTCTACCAGGAGAGCTTCGCCGGGCCGACGGTGGGGGCGATCTACGACGCGGGAAACCTCGCCACGTGGTGGCTCTCGATCCCGGCCTTCGCCTTCGCCGGCTGGCAGGCCTTCCGGCGGCGGAGCCTGGCCCTCGGCCTCGTGACGATCATGTTCGCAGCGCTGTGGCTGCCCTGGGCCCGCATCGACCGGGCCACCTTCCAATACCACTACTACACGGCGCTGCCGTTCGTGCTGCTGACCCTGGCGTACTTCGCGGCGGAGGTCTGGCACGGCCCGTCGCGGCGAACCTGGATCCTGGCCCGGGCCGCCGCCGCGGGCGCCGTGCTCACGCCGGTCGCCATGTGGCTCTTCCGCGCCCCGCTGTGCCTCCTGGTGGGCGTCGAGAAGGCGAACCCCGGCTCCCAGGCCTGCTCCGGAGCGGCCTCCCTGTCGGTGTCGCTGTCCGCCCAGCTCGCGGCGATCCTCGTCGTCCTGGGCGTCGCCGGCGGCCTGCTGGTGTGGCAGCTGCTGGCGCTCGACCGGGCCTCGCGGACCGCGGAGGGGCCGGCCGAGACCCGCGCCCGGCTGGCGCGGCTCGGGCTGACCGCGGGCATCGGGCTCGTCGCCCTCGTGGGTGCCTGGATCCTGCTCCCGGCGACGCCCCTCCTGGTCCTGCCGAACGTGCCCGGCGAGATCCTGGCGCTGGGCCTGCTGGTGGTCCTTGCCCCGCTGGCCTACCTCGTGTGGACCGCCACGTCGCCGCGCCGCTTCGTCGTGGGGATCGGCCTCGTGGCGGTCGTCGTCTTCGTCCTGTTCTACCCGAACGTGTCCGGCCTGCCGCTGCCGGCCGGCATCTACAACTGGTACCAGGGGCTGCTGCCGACCTGGCTCTACCCGTTCCAGTTCCCCGTGAACACCGACCCGCCGGTGACGGTCTCGCTGGTCGGGCCCTGGCCGCTCATCCTCTTCGGGGCGGTCATGCTCGCCGCGTCGTTCGTGGCCTACTCGGCCTTCGTCTGGCGGGTCGCGCTCGCGGAGCGCGCTGCCGGCGAGGACGGCGCTGACGGTGACGGTGAGAGCGGGCCGGCGCCGGGCCCGGCGCCGGCCTGATCACGGGGCGGGCTCGCCGCCCGCCGGATCGCCCGCGAAGGCGCCTCGGCCGCCCGCCCGCCGGGTGGCCCCCGCCGGATCGCCCGCGAAGGCGCCTCAGCCGGCGAGTGCGCCCGGTCGCGGGTCGCCGGCCCGCGGATCCGGCGGCACCGGGGCGTGGAAGTGCGGCGGCAGGGCGCCCTGCGCGGCGAGCCGGCGGATCACGAACCCGTAGTAGGCCTCGACCCGCGCGGCGATCCGGTCCCAGCCGAACTCCTGCACCCGCTCTAGGCCGCTCTCCCCCATGCGGGCCCGCAGCGCCGGGTCGGCAATGAGGCCCAGGAGGGCCTCGGCCAGCTCGCGATGGTCGCCGGGCTCCACGAGCAGCGCCTGCTCGCCGCGCTTGACGACCCCCTTGTAGCCGTGGATGTCGCTGCAGACGATGGCGGTGCCGGCCGCCATCGCCTCGAGGAGCACGATCCCGAAACTCTCGCGCCCCGTCGCGGGCGACACGTAGATGTCGGCCGTCTTGAAGAGCTGGACCTTCTCCTGGTCCGTCACGCGGCCGAGGAACTCGACGCCCCCGAGATGGCGGGTCATGACGTAGCGCCGCGCCTCGCGCTCGAGCGGTCCGGAGCCGACCACCAGGAGCCGGCAGTCCCAGCCTGCCTTGCGCACGATCCGGAACGCCTTGAGGAGGTGGACGAGCCCCTTGCGTGGCTCCAGGCGCCCCACGAAGAGGATGTTCGGACGTCCGTCCTGCCAGCGGGCGAGCGGGACGGCGTGGGCGAAGCGCCGCAGGTCGACCCCGTTGGGGATCACCTTGTAGTCGCCCGGCAGGTAGCGATCCGCGAAATGGCGGGCGGCCGCGCTGACCGCGATGCGCCCGTGGAGGCGGCCCGCCGCGACCGGCCCCAGCATCCGGCCGCCGAGCTGGTAGCCGGGGGCGTAGCCCGCGAAGGCGTGGAACGTCGCGACGTTCACGCTGTGCGACTCCCGGAGGGTCATGAGCGTCAGGAACGGCACGAACGGCTCGTGGAAGTGGAGGAGGTCGAACTGCTCCCGCTCCAGCACGGCCCGGATCTGGGACTGGTAGCGCGGCGAGATCGTCAGGGTCCCGACCGAGCCGTTGGCCGGCACCGAGAAGCCCTTGCCGATCCGGATGACGTCGCCCTCGGAGGCGCGCTGCAGGCCGTGGCTCGCCGTCAGGATGCGGACGTCGTGGCCGCGGACGCGGAGGCTCTCGTAGAGGTGGCCGACGTGGTCGTTGACCCCGCCCGGGAGCGGGTAGACGTACGGTGTCACGAGACCGATCTTCACGCCCGGCCCTCCCCCGGCGGCCGGATCGCCGCCTCGTCGAGGGCGGGCGGGCGGCGCGTCCCGCCGGGGTAGCCGAGGTCGCGCCCCGTCCCGTCGCGGCGGACACGGGCGAGGACCTCCGCGCGCGTGTCGCGCCCGTACTTGCGGAGCTGCCGCCCGAAGGTCGGGAGCTGGGACGCCGTGCCGTGGAAGCTGCCGTGCCAGCCGGTCCGATGCTCCAGGATCGCGGCGCGGACGTCGTCCGCGGTGTGCCCGTCGAACGTGGTCCAGCCGGCCCCGACGCTCGCCGCCTCGTGGGCGTCGCTGTTTCCGACCATGGCCAGCCCCAGCTCCTCGGCGAAGGCCACGACGCGCCGGTGGACCGGCCGCCCGAACGTCGTCGGGTTGAAGGCCTCCACGCCGTCCGGCCGGACGTGCGCGTCCGGGGAGGCGAGGAGCGCTCGCAGCGTCCGCCCCTGGGCGCACATCGGGTACGGGAAGAGCGGGTGAGCCGGGATCGCCAGGCCGCCCTGCTCGTGCACGAGGGCGATCGACTCGCGCAGGGACCTCAGGGGCGGGATCGGTTCCTCGATGAACAGGGCCAGGAGGTGGCCACCACGGGTCGAGACCTCCTCGCCGATCACCACCTCGACGGGGAGATCGCGCGCCCGCGCGATCTCCCGCGCAGCGTGGGCGGCATCCACGCGCTCGTGGTCGGCGATCGCGATGACGTCGAGCTGCGTGTGCTCGAGGACGTACGCCAGGATCTCCTCGACGCCGGCGACGCCGTCCGACGCGAGGGTGTGGATGTGGAGGTCGGCGCGTCCGTGCGGCGCAGCAGGGTCGGGGCCGTGGGCGGAGCGCAGGAGGTCCCGGCTCACGGCGCGGGCTCCGGCGCGGGCAGAGACGCGACCGTGCCACGGGGCCGCGGGCCGACGGCCTCCCAGATCGGGAAGAGGAGGGTGTTCCACTGCTCCGGCGCCGGCGCGACGATGTCCTCGAACGCGCGGGCCTCGGCGTCCAGGAGGGCCGTGATGCGGGCCCGACGCGGCAGGTCGGCGGGCGGATGCTCGAGGGTCACCAGGCAGCCCCGGAACCCGACCCGCGCGGCGCGGCGGGTCGCCGCCACGTGCAGCGGGGCGCCGGCATCGAGGGCGAGGTAGGCGGGCCCGATCGGGAGCGCGGCGGGCAGCCCGAAGAGGGTCACCGGCACGCCGCCCCCGGCGATGTCCCGGTCGGCGATCAGGCCGATGCCCTCGCCGCGGGCCAGCGCGGCCCGGAGCTCGCGGCGCGCATCGCGGAGGTCGATGATCCGCGCCCCGCCGCTGGCGCGCGCCCGGTGGAGGATGCGCTGGAGCTCCGGGTCGCCGATCGTCTCCATCGGCGCCGTGGTCGGAATGGTGGTGCGATCGCTGAGGACGGTCGCCACGCCCAGCATGGAGCCGAAGTGGAGGCTCGAGAACACGACCGGCCCGCCCGCGGCGAAGGCGGCGTCCACGGCCTCCGGCGTCTCGATCAGCAGGCCGCGGCGGAGGTCGCGCGCCGTCGCCTCGGGCCGGAGCGTCTCGGCGTACGTCCGGACGGCGTGGTGGAACGTCGCCCGGACCAGGCGCTCGAGAGCCTCCGGGTCGGACGCCGCGGCACGGGCGCGGGCGCTGCCCCGGCCCTCGGCCGCCAGCCATGCGGCCACGTGGGCAAGGTTCCCGCGGGCGATCGCCCCTCGGCCGGGTGCGAGGCGGTACCAGAGCTCGCCGACGGCGTCCGCCAGGCCGCCGACGAAGGCGGCCGGGAGGCGCGCGAGGACGGCACCGAGGCCGATCACCAGGGCCGCCCGGGCCCGCTGCACGGGCGTGCCGCGCTTCTCCCGGGCGGGGGCGAGAGCGGTCATCCAGTGGCCGCCGGCAGGGCGGCCGCCCGGGCCGCGAGGGCGGCCTCCTCGGACGGGTCCTCCGGCCACATGGGCTTGAAGACGCACCACTGCTCGGGCGCCTCGCGGATGACCGGTTCGAGGGCGTCGGCGATCGCCTGGGTCGCCCGCGCGATCTCGGCCGGATCGGTCGACGCGACGTGGATCGGCGTGCCCGCGTCGCCGGCGAACGTCCCGTCGGCGCGGCGGACCGTCCAGAAGGGGACGATGGTGGCGCCGGTCCTCGCGGCCAGGACCGCCGGCCCGGCCGGCAGCGTCGTCCAGGCGCCGAGCAGGCGGACCGGCTGGCCGTCGGGGCGGTAGCCCCAGTCGACGAGCAGCCCGAGCATCTCCCGGTTCCGCAGCACCCGGTAGACCTCGCGGAGATTGCGCCAGCGGATCACGCGGACCCCCCAGGCGCGCCGCTGCTCGAACATCAGGTCGAAGAGCTCCTCGTAGGCGGTGTCCTCGGCGAGCACGTTGAAGGGCCAGCCCCGTCCGGCGAGCGCGGCTGCCGCGGCGTCGCCGTTACCGATGTGGAGCCCGACGACGATCGTGCCCCGGGAGGCCTCCCACACCCGGTGGAGGCGGTCGGCGGCCGGGGCGTCGAAGAGGGCCACGTGCTGCTCCCGCGACATCCGCGGGAGGTGGAACCCCTCGACGACCCAGCGCGTCTGGCTGCGGAAGACGGCCCGGCCCAGGGCGGCCACCCGCGGGTCCTCGGGCGGCAGGTCGAGGACCCGGGCGGCGTTCGCCCGGACGTGTCGGCGCTTCTCGGGCCAGGCCCACCAGACGGCGTCGGAGATCCAGCCGGCGACGCGAACGGTGGGCCCGAACGGGAGCCGGCCCAGGACCCAGGAGCCGCCGCGATACGCCGCGACGACCGCCTTCTCGCGCAGGCGCGGGCCGGTGGCCGCGCGCCGATGGGGCGCCCGGAGGCGCCCCCCGTTGCCGCTCTCGCCGCCGCCGGGGGCGGGTCGCGGCCGCTCGGCGGCCGCTCCGTCGCCGGACGACCCGGCGCCGTCGGTCACTTCGCGGCGACCTTCTCCGGCGCCTTCGCCAGCGTCCGGAGCTTCCGCGCGACCTGCTTCTCGGTCCCGACGAGGGTCTCGTTGTCCTCGCCGCGGATGAACGCCTCGACGCGGTTGAAGGCGATGTCGTCGTGGATCTGCTGGGGCGGGCTCTTCATGAAGTAGCTCGACGGCGCCACGAGCGTGCCCTTCAGGCCCCGGTCGAGGCCGAGCTTGAGGCAGCGGATCGCGTCGGTGATGACGCCGGCGCTGTTCGGGCTGTCCCAGACCTCGAGCTTGAGCTCCGCGTTGAGCGGCACGTCGCCGAAGGTGGTGCCCTCCATGCGGATGTAGCACCACTTGCGGTCGAGGAGCCACGGCACGTGGTCCGACGGGCCGACGTGGACGTCGCCGGGGTCGAGCTCGTAGTCGAGCATCGAGGTGACGGCGTTGGTCTTGCTGATCTTCTTGCTCTCGAGGCGCTCGCGCTCGAGCATGTTGAGGAAGTCGGTGTTGCCGCCGAAGTTGAGCTGGTAGGTGCGGTCCAGGCGGACGCCGCGGTCCATGAACAGACGGGTCAGGACGCGGTGGCTGATCGTCGCGCCGACCTGGCTCTTGATGTCGTCGCCGATGACCGGGAGGCCCTCCTCGGCGAAGCGGCGCTGCCAGTAGGGTTCGCGGCCGATGAAGACGGGGATCGCGTTGATGAAGCCGACGCCGGCCTTGAGGGCCTGCTCGACGTACCACTTGGTGGCTTCCTCGCTCCCGACCGGGAGGTAGGAGACCACCACGTCGACCTCGCGCTCCTTGAGGATCCCGACGATGTCGGCCGTGGGGCCGGGCGCCTTCTCGATGATCTGGCTGAGGTACTTGCCGAGGCCGTCGTGGACCATCCCGCGCTCGACCGTCACGCCGAGGTGCGGGACCTGCTGGAAGACGTAGGTGTTGTTCGGCTTCTGGTAGATCGCCTCGGAGAGGTCCTTGCCGACCTTGTTCTTGTCGATGTCGAACGCGGCGACGAACTCGATGTCCCGGACGTGGTAGCCGCCGAGGTTGACGTGCATGAGGCCGGGGACGAAGTCCGTCTCCTTGGCGTCCTCGTAGTAGTAGCGCCCCTGGACGAGGCTGCTCGCGCAGTTCCCGACGCCGACGATCGCGACGCGGATCTTGCCGTCCCTGCGCCTCGAGCCGGCCCACGTGCCGACCGGCTTCTCGCCGTTGCCGTTGCTGCTCACGTCGGTGCTCCCGTTCTTCTTGGCCATGTCCTGTGCGTGCTCCTCGCTGTCGGATGGTCTGGGGGGTGGATTCGTCGTTCAGCTCGCCCGCTCGCCGGCCTCCGTGGTCGTGGCGGCCGCACGGGCCTGGGCGCGCGTGTGGAGCACGCGCTGGACGACGGTGATCGTGGCGCCGATGGCGATGATCGCGAGGGCGCCCTCGATGACGAGGATGCCGATGGGGGTCGCGGCGCCGCCGGCACCCTCGCCGGCGGTGACGACGTCGGTGCCGAGCAGCCCGCCGACGACGAGGCCGCCGCACAGGATCACGAGCCGGATCTCGCGGGGCATGACGCCGACCGCAGCCATGCCGGTGCCGGCGGAAAAGCCGAGGCCCTCCGACTTGGCCCGGGCGTAGCTCACGAGGAATGCCGAGGCCATCGCGGCGGCCGCGTAGATCGGGGCGTTCGACCAGCCGCTGGCCGCCAGGCCGGCGACGAGGCCGACGTAGACCAGCGCCTCGCCCCAGCGGTCGAAGACCGAGTCCATGAAGGCGCCCAGCTTGCTGACCTGGCCCGTGGCGCGGGCGAGGGTCCCGTCGAACATGTCGAACACGCCGCCGCCGAAGACCACGAGCCCGCCGATCACCCAGAGCTGGTTCCAGAGCAGGACGGCACCGACCGTGGTAATCCCGAAGCCGATCAGCGTCAGCCCGTCCGGGGTGAGCCCGAGGCGCCCGAAGAAGAGCGCGATGGGCTCGCCGACCTTCTTGACCCGGCCGCGGGTGTCGTTGGAGATCGTCATCGCTCGGCCCATCCAAGGATCGCGCGCTCGCGCGCGGCGACCTCCCCGAAGGCCTCGGGGCGGAGGGAGCAGATGGTCTCGCGGCCGGCGCGGCGCGACACGACGAGCCCGGCCTCGCGGAGGCGGCGGAGGTGGTGACTGACGAGGGGCTGGCTGAGGCCGACGTGGTCGATCAGCTCGCCGACGCTGGCGGGCCCGTCGGCCAGGCGGCGCACGATGCGCAGCCGGTTCACGTCGGCGAGGGCCTTGTGGAAGATGCGGATCTCGCGAAGGTCGTCGGGCTGGTCGACGATCGAGGCGATCGTGCCGCGGATGCGGGCGGGGGAGGGGCTCAGGTGGGGCTCCGATCGGGTCGCGCCGCCGCCGGCGCAGTCGATGCGCAGCAATGCGCGTTTATATAAAGCAGCGTTGATGGTATGGATGCCGGCGCAGCGTGTCAAGCCGTCGCCGTGCGACCCTGCCGCCCATCCCCCGGCCGGCGTCCGCTCATCGATCTCCGAACGGATCCGGGGCGTCGGCGCGGAGGAAGAGCGGGATCCTGTCGAGCGGCGCCGCCGCCACCACGGACCGACCGCCCCGGCGGCGCCGGCCGGTCGCGCGCTCGAGCCACTCGGCCCCCGCCGGGAGGTAGACCGCGCGGGCCGTCGCACCGGGTGTCGTCACGGGGGCCACGAGGAGGTCGGGGCCCAGCAGGAACTCGTCGGCCGGCGCCCAGGCGTCGGGGTCGTCGGGGAACTCCAGGAACAGCGGGCGCATCGGCGGCAGGCCGGTGGCCTCGGCCCGGCGTGCCAGCCGCTCCAGGTAGGGCCGCAGGCGCTCGCGGAGGCGGAGGTGCTCCACGAGGATCGGGTAGGCTCGCTCCCCGAACGACCAGACTTGGTTCGGCGCCCCGGGGCCGCCGATGCCGGCCCCCGGCGAACGGTAGCCGTGGAGCCGGAAGACGGGGCAGAAGGTCCCGAACTGGAACCAGCGCACCAGGAGTTCGCGGAAGCCCGGGTCGTCCGGGTCGCCCCCCGCGAAGCCACCGATGTCGGTGGTCCACCAGGGGATCCCCGCGAGGCCGGCGTTGAGACCGGCCGGGACCTGGGCCCGGAGGGCGTCCCAGGTGGACGGGACGTCGCCCGACCAGAGCACCACGCCGTGGCGCTGCGAGCCGGCCCAGGCCGAGCGGGCCAGGGTGACGGTCTCGCGGTCCGCCGCGGCCATCCCCTCGGCGACCATCCGGGCCTGCTCTCGGGGGAAGACGTTGGCCACCGCCAGGCCGGGCCCGGCCGCATACACCAGCTCCTCCGGCTCGACCGGGATCGTCTCGGGCTCGCAGCCGTCGAGCCAGATCGCGTCGACGCCGTGGTCGAGGTAGCCGCGCCGCAGGCCCTCCCACATCGCGGCCCGCGCGGCCGCGCTCGTGGCGTCGACCAGCGGCAGCAGGACCGGCTCCTCCGAGCCGCTGTCGATGAACGTGTGGCGGGCCGGCGCGCCGCTCGGGTCGCGGACCACGAGCCCGGCCTCGACGAGCGGGTCGTGGACCGCCGCGGCCGGGTTGAGGAGCGGCCAGACGCTGACCATGAGGCGGACGCCGAGCTGGTGCAGCTCGCGGGTCATGGCGTCCGGGTCGGGCCAGGCGGCCGGCTCGAACCCCCAGTCGCCGAAGCGGGGCCAGTGGAGCGCGTCCGCGACGATCACCGAGAGGGGCAGGCCGCGCTCGGTGACGTGCTCGCGCGCGGCCGCGAGGAGCGCCTCCTGCGAGGGGTAGCGCAGCGTCGACTGCCAGAAGCCGAGGCCCCAGGACGGCATCGGCGCCGGCCGCCCCGTGACGCCCGCGTAGGCCTCCACGAGTGCCGCGGGCGTGGCGCCGGCGACCACCCAGTAGTCGAGCTGGTGGGTCGCCTCGGCGACCCAGCGGGTCCGATCCGGCATCATCTCCAGGCGCCCGACCGCGGGGTTGTTCCAGAGGAAGCCGTAGCCGCGCGACGAGACGAGGTACGGGATGGAGACCCGCATGTTCTGCTGGGCCAGCTCCAGGACGCGGCCGGCGTGGTCCAGCGCGCCGTGCTGGTACTGCCCGAGCCCGTGGAAACGCTCCCCGAGGTGCCCCCCGAAGGTCGCCTCCAGCGCGGGCAGGGGTCGCCGGGGCCGCCAGCGGCGGGCTCCGGGCCAGGCCGGGTGTGGCAGGTCCTCGGCGAGGAGCGGGGCTCCGGTGTCGGAGCGCTCGAAGGCGAGGTGCACGGTCGGGGCCGCGATCGGGAGCAGGCGCGCGTCGCGGGTGGCCACGACGGCCAGGCGGCCGTTGACGAGGCGGGCACGGTCCTCCTCGAGGCGCAGCTCGGCCGCGGGAGACGGCGGGGCCGGCTCCAGGAGGGCGTGCGGCAGGTCGTCGCGGATCGTCCCGAGCGCGGCCCGCACGCGCACGGCGTCGGGCCCCCACGGCTCGATCCGGAGCTCCTCGCGGCCCGCGCGGACCAGGAGCGCGGCGCCGTCGGCGCTGAAGTCGACGGTGGCCGGCGGGGCGGCGTCGCCGTCGCCCGTCACTCGGGGTGCGCCTCGCGATGCCCCCGATGGCCGCGCTTCCTGGGGGGCGGCTCGGTGGCCTCGTCGCCGTCGCGGGCGCCGTCGCGTGCGCCGCGCGGACCGGCTTCCCGGGCCCGCCGGACCTGGGCGTCGAGGATCTGCTTGAACTGCTTGGCCAGGCCGGTCCGCATGCCGGCCCTCGAGGCCGCCTCGGCGTCGTGGTCGCGCCGGCGCGCCCGGGCGGCCTCGGACGGGGGGAGGTCGTCGCCTGGGTCGTCGCCTGGGTCGTCGCCGGGATCGTCGCCGGGCAGCTCGGGTGCCATCGACGCGAGCGTGCTCCCCGCGGGAGCGGGCGTCAAGCCGGACCGGACCGCTCCTCGTCGGCCGGCCCCGCCGGCCCACGTCGGGTGACGCGGGCAGCCCCCCACCGGCAGCGCGACCGCCCTCGCCTACACTGCGCCCGTGGACCGCCGCGTCGCGCTCGTCCTGCTCGCCGTCCTCGGCACCGGCGTCTTCCTTGCCGGGCTCGAGCTGATGATCACGGCCGTCGCCCTCCCGGCGATCATCGCCGACCTGGGCAGCTGGACCGACCTGCGCCACGCCAGCTGGATCATCAACGTCTACCTCCTGGTCTACGTCGGCACCATGCCCCTGGCCGGCCGCCTGGCCGACGTGTGGGGCGCCCGCCGCCTCTTCCTCGGCGCCCTCGTCTTCTTCACCGTGGGCTCGCTCCTGGCCGGCATGTCGCAGTCGCTCGACCAGCTCATCGCCGCGCGGGCGGTCCAGGCGCTGGGCGGCGGCGCGCTGGTCCCCGTCGCCACCGCCGCCGCGTCCCACCTGTTCGAGGGCCACGACCGGCCACGCGCCCTCGGCGTGATCGGCGCTCTCACGTTCCTCGGCATGGCCGCCGGGCCGTTCCTGGGCGCCGCGATCCTCGGTGCGATCCGCCCCGAGGCCGCCCTCGTCCGCGCCGGCCTGCTGGGCGCCCCGATCGCCGACTTCCTCGCCCCGGCCTGGCGTTACGTCTTCTACGTCAACGTGCCGATCGGCATCGCGGCGCTCGCCGTCGGTTGGGCGGCCACGGCGGGCTGGGATACGCCGAGGTCGAGGGCGCGCGTTGACGTCCTTGGCGCCCTCCTCTTCAGCGTCGCGCTCGGCGCCATCCTGCTCGGGGTGACGCTCATCGGCCAGCCGCCGGGCGCGCTCGGCGAATCCGGTCCCGACCCGGCCGCGGTCTCGCTGGGCCTTCTCGCGACAGGGGTCGTCGCCGGGATCGCCGCGATCGTCGCCGGGCTCCGGCGCCCGGACCCGTTCCTGGACCCGCGGCTCTTCGCCGACCGCGTCTTCGCTTCGGCGGCGCTGGTCAGCCTCCTGACCGGCTACGCCTTCGCCACCGCGATCGTGGGCTCGGCCGTCTTCGTCGACCGCGTCCTGTACGGCGGCCCGGACGACCAGCGACTCGCCCTGGGCGCCCTCGCGGGGGCCACCGCCGTCGGCGCGCTGCTCTCCGGGTGGCTCGTGCGGCATTGGTCGCTGCGCGTCGTCACGGCGATCGGCCTGGGCGCGTCGATCGCCGGGCTGGCATGGATGGGAACGTGGACGCCCGACGTCAGCTACGCGGTGATTGCCGCCGCGGGCGGGCTCTTCGGGCTCGGGTTCGGCCTCACGGTGACTCCTCGCAGCACGGCGGCCGTGGAGGCGGTGGGACGGGCCCGCTTCGGGGCCGCCTCAGCGACCGTGACGGTGGCCCGGATGATCGGCATGGCCGTCGGGCTGGCCATCCTCACCGCCTACGGCTCGACGACGATCAGCCGCTACTCCGACCAGGTGTTCGGCTCGCCCGATGCGTACCGCGAGATCGTGCCCCCAGCGCTCGCCGACCGCCCGCTGCGGGATCCGCTGGTCGTCGGCGCGCTGGAGACATGGGCGGCGGCGCGGGCGGCCGAGGTGATGGTCGGCCTCTTCCTCGTCGCGGCGGGCGTGACGGCCGCGGCCATCCCGGCGGGCCTCACGCTCGGCACGCGGCCGCGTATGCTCCGCGACGAGACGGCCGGCGGCACCCCGGCCGGAGCGGGAGGTCCCGATGGCGATGGAGCCGAAACCGGGCCCGGCGGGGATGCCGAGCCCACCCTCGCCCTCTGACGTCGCGTCCTCCCATCCTGCGCAGGCGCAGGCCCTGGAGGGCGCGGACCTCGCGCGCGAAGCCGACGCGTCGCTGCGTGTCGAGCACTGGCGCGACGGCGACCACCGGACCCTGACCGGGCTCGAGGCACTCAGCCACGCGGTCGCCGCCTCGACGGCGCGCCACTGGGTCGACCTGACCGACCCATCACCCGAGCTCGTCGGTGTCGTGGCGACCGAGCTCGGGCTCCACCCCCTGACCGTCGAGGACATCCTCGAGAAGAACCAGCGCCCGAAACTGGAGCTGACGGACTCCTACGGCCACCTCGTCGTCTTCGCCGTCGGCTGGGAGCGCGAGCTGCTGGTCGAGGAGATCGACATCGTCGTGGCGGATCGGTTCCTCCTGACCGTCCACACGCGCTTCTGGGACCCTCGAGGTGCCGCGCACCTCCGGGGTGGAGCTGGGCCCCTGCTCGCGCGGGGGGCGGACTACCTGCTGTGGGCCCTCCTCGACCACATCGTCGACGACTACTATCCCGTCTTCGACCGGATCGAGGACACGATCGACGACCTGGAGGACCGGATCGTCAGCCGGCCCGAGCGCGACACGCTGGACCAGCTCTTCACGCTCAAGCGACAGCTCGTCGAGCTGCGCCACGTCAGCTCGCCGCAGCGCGAGGTCTTCAACCAGCTCACGAACCGGGTGCTGCCGTTCATCGCTCCCGAGCACGTCGTCTACTTCCGCGACATCTACGACCACGCCGTCCACCTGTCCGACGAGTACGACGGATTCCGCGAGCTCGTGACGGCGGCCCTCGACGTCTACCTCTCGACGGTGAACAACAACCTGTCGCTGATCATGAAGCGGCTCACCGGGATCACGGTGGTGTTCGCCGGGCTGGGGGCGTTTGCCGGGATCTTCGGGATGAGCGAGGCGGGAGCGGCATTCGCCCGTACCGAGGCCACCGGCTTCTGGCTGGTCACGGCGACGATCGTGGCGCTGTCCCTCACGATCTTCGCGATCCTGAGGCGCATCGACTGGATCTGATCCGCCAGCCGATCAGCGCGGGACGTGGACCCGCGCCGCCAGCCGATCAGCGCGGGACGTGGACCCGCGCCGCCACCGTGCCGGCCACCAGCAGGCCGTCCTCGAGGGCGTAGAGCTCGTCGGCCGCGTCGAGGAGCACCGGGTCGTGGCTCGTGGCGACCAGCGTCACGCCGTCCCCCGCGACGGCCGCGCGCAGCACGCCGACGACCATCCGGCTCGTCTCGACATCCAGCTGCGACGTCGGCTCGTCGGCGAGGAGCACCTCGGGCCGCGTCACGAGCGCCCGCGCGACGGCGACGCGCTGCTGCTCGCCGCCCGAGAGCTCGTCGGGCCGGTGGTCGATCCGCCCGGCGAGGCCGACGGCCGCAAGGGCATCGCGCACGCGGGCGTCGCGGTCCCCGGGCTCCGTTCGCCGCAGCCGGAGGGGCAGCTCCACGTTCTCGGCCGCCGAGAGCATCGGGATCAGGCAGGCGGCCTGGAAGATGATTCCCAGCCGGTCGCGGCGGAACCGCACCAGCTCGTCCCTGCCCAGCTCGGTGACGATCGACCCGGCGGTCTCCACGCGGCCGGCGGTCGGGCGGTCGATGCCGCCGAGGAGGTTGAGCAGCGTCGTCTTGCCGGCGCCGGAGCGGCCGGTCACGGCCACGAACCTCCCGCGGCGGACCGCCAGGTCGAGCCCTCGAAGCACGTGGAGGACGGCGTCTCCGCTGGCGAACTCGCGGGCCAGGCCCGAGGCCAGGACGACGACGTCGTCGGCGGATTGCGCCACCCGGTCAGCCACCGCGGCCTCCCCGGATGGGGCCGTCGCCCGGCGGACGTTGCGGGGCGTGCGGCGGGGGCGGGCCGGCAGGCGGCCGCGCCCCGGCCGGCGCCGACGAGCCGGGCGGCACGTGCGGTCGGGGGCCTTGCGTCGCCCGCGCCCCGGCTGGCGGCACGCGCGCGTGGCCGGCGAGCCCGTCGTCGGGCCAGATCCCGATGTGGTCACCCTCCAGGCGAAGGCGCACGCGCCGGTGGAGCCCGAGCGCCTCCACGTGGGCGCGCGGGAGCTGCAGCCGGCCGGCGCGGTCGAGCACCGCGAACTCCTCCTCGAGGAGGCCGGTCGCGGCGTCGTCCGCCCGACGCAGCGTCTCCGTGCTGGTGCGGCCGTCGCGGATCGCGATCGTGCGGCCCACGTGCTCCGCGACGAGCGGGTCGTGCGTCACCAGCACGATCGTCGTCCGCAGCTCGCGGTTCACCCGGCGGAGGGCCTCGAAGAGCTGGCTGGCGCTCTCCGAGTCGAGCTCGCCGGTCGGCTCGTCTGCGAGGAGCACGCGGGGGCGGTTGGCCAGGGCGACGGCGACGGCGACCCGCTGCTGCTCGCCCCCCGCGAGCCGCCCGGGCGGCAGCGTGCGCCGGTTGCCGAGGCCGACGAGGTCGAGGAGGGCGGCCGCCCGGCGGGCTCGCTCCCCGCCGGCGACCCCGGCGAGGAGCATCGGCAGCTCGACGTTCTCGACGGCCGAGAGGTACGGCACGAGGTTGCGGGCGGTCTGCTGCCAGACGAAGCCGACGACCCGCCGGCGGTACTCGGTCCGCTCGCGGCTGCGCATGCGGGCCAGGTCGTGGCCCGCCACGACCACGCGCCCGGCGGTCGGCTCGTCGAGGCCGCCCAGGATGTTCATGAGCGTCGACTTGCCGCTCCCCGAGGCCCCGACGACGGCCACGATCTCGGCAGGATCAACCGCCAGGTCGAGGCCCTGGAGGGCGACGACCTCGAGGTCGGCGACCTTGTAGATCTTGACGAGGCTCTCGCACAGGATGGCGGGCGCGTGGTCGCTGGCGGTCGCCGGGCGCTCCATGCCCGGCACCGTACGCGATCCGCCGGCCGGCCGTTCGCCGGCGCTCACGGGTCCACCGCCCGAGTCGCCTCGGCCAGGTCCGCCCGCCCGACGCCGCGCGACCCGATCGCCACGGCCGCGAGCGCCGCGGCGGCGGGCGCCGCCACCAGCGCCAGGAGCAGCAGCGGGTCGGCTGCGAGGCCGGCGGTCCCGGCGAGCCCGACGAGCCGCGCGAGGTCGAGGTCCGGCACGACCACGAGGCCTGTCACGAGGCCAAGCGCCAGCCCCGCGACGATCGCGGTGACCACCAGCGGCGCCACCTCCACCGCGAGCAGCCTGCGAAGGCTCTGCGGCCGCACGCCGAGCGCGTGGAGCACCGCGAGCTCGCGGCGACGCGCGAGGACGGCCTGCCGCGTCGCGACCGCGACGACGGCCACGGCGTAGAGCAGGGCGATCGCCACGGCGGCGCCGAAGCCGGTCCGGACCGCGCCGACCAGCGCGGACGCGCGGATCCGGGCCAGCGCCTCGTCGCGCGAGGAGAGGGCGACCACCGCCGACCCGAACCGCGCCACCTCCGCCTCGAGGCCGGGCGCGGCCGCCGCGGGTGCGCGCACGAAGACCAGGCTCGGGTCGAGCGGCTGGTCGGGGAGCGCCACGCGGGCGGCCCCCAGGTCCAGCAGGACGGCATCGTCGAGCGCGCCGACGCCGGGGAATGCCGCGCGCGCCTCCACGACCCGCACGGCGACCTCGTGGCCGCGCACCGCCAGCGTTCCGACCTGGCCCGGCGCCAGGTCGAGGCGTGCCAGCGTGGCCGGGCCGACGATCGCGGCGACGGGGTGCTCGGGGGAGCCGGCGTCGACCAGGGGTGGTGCGGCGAGCTCCGGCGGGACGGTCGCGCCGGCCGCTCGGCCCGCGCCGACCGCGATCCAGGCCGGGACGTCGAGCGCCACGACGTCCACCGTCACCGGCACGCGCCCGGCGCCGATCAGGCTGCCGTCGGTCCGCGCGGCCGCCGCCGTCGCCTCCACGCCCGCCACCCCGGCGATGTCCAGCGTCGGCGGGAGCTGCGCACGGGCCCGCCCCTCGACACGGAAGTCCGCTCCGACGGCCTCGGCCGCGGCCTGCTCCTCGCCCCCGCCCAGGGTCCCCACGACGAGTGCCGAGAAGACGCCTATGGCGACGGCGAGCACCAGCGCGACGAGCGGCACCTGTTGGCCGGCCGCGCCCCGCGCCACGCCCCGGAGGGCGTGCACCACGACGAGGTCGGACCGGGCGGCGGCGGCGCGGGCCGCGACCCGGATCAGCGCCGGGTAGACCCGCAGCACGACGATGCTGCCCGCGAGCGCAAGCAGGACCGGCACGCAGGCGAGGTACAGGTTGAGCCCGCCGGCCGGCGCCACCTCCCGGCCCCGGAGGGTCGCGACGCCGCCGAGGGCGATCGCCACGACGAGCACGTCGAGCACCAGGCGGCGCCGGCCGACGCCCCCGCCCGGGCCGGCCTCGCGGCCGACCGGTGGCCGGCGCGCGGCGGCGAGCACGGGAAGCGTGGCCAGCGCAGCGGCGGCCGCGCCCACCGCGAGCGACGGTGCCAGCGCCCCGGACGACCACCCGCCGGTGACCGCGAGGGCCGCCAGCGCCCCTCCGGCGAGCGCCGCGGGGATCGCCACGAGCGCCGCCTCGACCGCGCGCCCGGCGACCAGCTGGCCGACGCCCCCGCCGCGCGTCCGGACCACCTGCACGGCGGCTCGGCGCCGCGCCGCGGACGCGATCGCGACCAGGGCCAGCGCCCCCAGCATGGCAGCCAGCGGCCCCGCCATGGCGAGCGCGACGGCGGTCGCCGCTCTCGACCGGTCGGCCTCGTACCCGGACACGAGGTCGGCGAGGCCGGTCGACAGGCCGGGCGCGGCCTGCCCGCCGCCGAACGGGTGGGCGGCCCGGAGCCGGGCCAGGTCGGTGCCCAGCGTCGCGACCCGATCGGCCGGGAAACGCGCGGGATCGAGCCGGAAGCGCCAGCGGTACCGGAACTGCAGGCGCAGCGACCCGGGCGCCTCGGTCGCGCCGTAGAGCGCCGGATAGGCGCCCGGGTCCACGACGGCGATGGCGTGGTAGATCGTGACCTCCGACGAGACGCGCTCCTCGATCGATGTCGCCAGCGTCGGGTCCGCGAACCAGCGCCCGTCCGCGGGGTCGACGACGTCGAAGAGGCCCACGACGTCGATGGCCACGAAGCCGGCGGTGTTCGTGCCCGGGACGAGGAGGAGCCGGTCGCCCACGGCCAGGTCCGTCTCGGTCGCCGTTCCGGTCGAGATGGCGACCTCGTAGACGTTGGCCCAGGAGGACGTCCCCTGGCGGGACGGGCGATCGGGGAGATCGATCGTGGCGACGCGGGCCGTCGGGGGCCGTCCCGCCGCCCAGCGGATGCCGTCCCCGAGGTCCTGCATCCGCAGGCCGACGCGCAGGATCGGCCGCGGCGCCTCGATCGCGAGGAACTCCAGGCTGTCGACCAGCACCGCCGGCGCCGAGACGGCGCCGCGGAGCGTCGCCGGGAGCCCCGCGGAGAGGGTGTCCGCCTCGGCCTCGACGGCGGAGAGCGGCCGGTCGACGCCCGGGTCCAGGCGACCGCGCAGCTCGAACTCGAGGCCGCGCTGGGCCTCCGTGGCGGCCCCGAGACGGGTGCGCAGCACGCCATCGGCCGTCCGCCCGAACCAGAGCGGCGCGAGCGCGACGAGGAACGCGGTCACGGCGACCACGAGGCCGGTCAGGAGCGCGTCGCGCCCGGCGGCCCGCAGCCCGGTGCGTGCCAGGTGGGCCGGCCCGAGGACGACGGCACGCGCGTTCACGGGGTCGCCTCGCGCAGCTCGCCGGCCAGGGCGTCGTCCCGCCCCAGCCGGTGGAGTGCCAGCAGGGCCGCCAGGCCGGTCGCGACGCCCGCGACCGCGAGCAGGCCGACGAGGTCCCAGGGGACCAGCACGATGGGCTCCGGCACGGGTCGCGTGCCGTCCGGCGTCAGGGTCACCGAGGGCAGCACGGCCCACGCCAGGAGCAGGCCGAGGAGGATCCCGCCGCCGATCCCGATCGCCAGCTGGAAGGCGAGCTCGAGCGCCATCCAGGCCGCAACCTGGCCGCGCTCGAGGCCGAGCGCCCGCGCGACCGCGAGCTCGGTCCTCCGCATCCGAACGGAGCGCCACGCCGCGGCCGCGAACCCCACCACCCCGAAGACCAGGGCGGCCCCGGCCGCCAGCCCCAGGGCGCCGCGCGTTCCGAGCGCCTGCGGATCGTCGAGGCGGTCGCGCGTCGCGGCCCCGCGCAGGCGCACGTCCGCCAGGCCCAGCGCGCCGGCGCCCGCTGCCGCGGCCGAGAGGTCGTCCGCCCCCTCGGCCGCGCGCAGCCACCACTCGGTGGGAAGCGCCAGCGTCCCGTCCCCGGCCCGGTCGACGAGGGCCAGCGTCGGCAGGTCGACGAGCACGCCCCCGCTCCCGGGGCCGATGCCCGGCAGGACCTCGACGATCCCGGCGACCCGGATCCGCAGCACCGCCCCGAACCCGCGCCGCAGCGGCACCTGGTCGCCGACCGCCAGGCCCAGGGCATCCCGGACGGTGCCGTCGACGAGGGCCGGGATCGCCATGCCGGCGAGCGCCGACGCGTCGGCCGAGGCGAAGCCGATCGCGACGGGCGCGGGTCCGACCACCGGCTCGTCGAGCTCGGCGACGAGCGGGCCGTCCGGCGCCACGGGGAGCGCCGACGGTGGCGTCCCGAAGGCGCCCCGCACCGCGCCCCAGCCCGTGGCGGCCGGGCCGAGGTCGACGCTGGTCTCCGCGGTCGGGCCGCCCGCGGGGCCCGTGACGGCCCGGATCTCCGCGAGGCGGACCGACCCCGTGGCCGCCACCTGGTCCGGCAGCGTCAGGTCCAGCTCGACGGCGACGATCCTCACCGGGGCGGCGAGCTCGACGGGACGCGACCCGTCGCCCGAGATGAGCGCCACCTCCAGCTCCTGCGGGCCGCCGGCGACGCGTCCGACCGCTCCCGGCAGCCGATGGAGCAGCCCGAGGCCGTCCTGCACGACGATCGCGGAACCGAGGCCGGTCCACCCCGGCGGGATCGGGCGACGCGTCCCGTCCTCGCCGGGGGCGCTCACGAGAGCGGCGTCGATCCCCAGCCGGAGCGTCCGCGTGCCGGGGGGCAGGGCGAGGGTCGCGGGCGCGGGACGTCCCGCCGCAAGGACCGCGAGCAGATCCGCGGGCGGCGTGTTGGCGAGGTCGGCCCGCACCTGCAACATCGACGCCGCAGGGCTGGCGGGCGCGGCGAGGAGCACGCCCGCCGGGAGGGCGTTGCCCACGGCGAACGACTCACGCACGGCCGGCACCGCCTCGCCGACGCCGGGCAGCTCGAGCAGCTCCGCCCGCAGGAGCCACCCCTCAGGGGCATCGGGACCCGTCGGGGCGCGCCCGACCAGGTCGGCCGGGATCGCGGCCGCCACCTGGTCCCGCTGCGAGCCCTCCCACGTCCTGGCGTAGCTCGCGGCGAACACGACGATGGCCGTCGCCACGACGACCAGGAGCGCGGCACGTCCGGCTTCCCCGGATCGGCGAGCGACGCCGCGGGCCGCCAGCGACCCGACGGTCCCGGTCGCGCCGCCGGCCGGGCGCGACAGCCAGGACCCGATGAGCGGCCCGATGCGGAGGGCCACGAGCCCGCCGGCGAGGAGGCCGATCGCGGGCGCGGCCACGAGGAGCGGATCCACTGCCGCCCCGCTCGCGGCGCGCGCGATGGGCGTCCCGTTCTCGCGCAGCTGCCAGAAGGCCAGGGCCGTGAGCACGAGCAGTGCGACGTCGATGCCCGTTCGTTCGGCCAGCCCCCGCGAGCCGCGGCCCGCAAGCGAGCCGCGCAGGCGGGCGACGGGCCCCAGCGAGGCCACCGTCGGAAGCACCATCCCGGCGACCGTGACCGCTCCCGCCGCCACGGCGAGGGCGACGGCCGCGCCCGTGAGCCTCGGCTCCGGCGCCGCGCCGCCGTCCGCGCCGGCCAGGAGCCCGACCAGCGGTACGGCGAGCAGCGACCCCAGGACGACCGCGGGGAGGGCGATGAGGACGCCCTCGAGCGCCGCGAGGCCCACCACGGCCGGTGCCGGCGCGCCGCGGGCGGCCGCCAGCTGCGTGGCATCTCGCCGCTGGTCGACCACCAGCGCCGCGAGCAGGACGATGGCGTAGGCCGCGAGGAGGAGAAGCTGCAGGGCAATGAGCGCCGTCCCGCTGCGCCCGGCGAGCACCCCGGCGCCGGCGGTGCCGAGGACGTCGGGAAGCGCGGTCGTGACGGTCACCGGGTCCTGCGGCCCGAGGCGAGATCCCAGCCGCGACCCGAGCCCGCTCACTCCGGCGCGGACGGGCCCGACGTCCTCGGGAGCGAGCCGCTCGAACGCGGGGAGCGCCCGCCACGCGAGCGACACCTGCGAGACGACCGCCTCCCGAAGGAGCGCGTCGCGCTCGACGAAGAGTGGGCCGCGCAGCGGGAACGCGCCCGGCTGGATCGCACCTTCCAGCACGAGGGGGTCGCCGCCCCAGGCCGGGTCGGCGGGGTCGACAGGCTCCACGATGCCCGCGATCCGCACGCTGAGGCGACGGGAGGGGTCCAGCCGGCTCCGCACCTCGATGACGCTGCCGGGGCTGACACCGAGTCCGGCGGCCGCGCGGGTCGTCACCACGGCGTCGATCTGCCCCGCGGGCGTCGGGCCGGCCCGCGTGCCCGCGACGAGCGTGGTGCGTGCCTCCAGGCCCTCGTCCCATGCGAAGACGGTCAGCGGCGGATGCTCCAGGCCCTCGCCGCCGGGGAGCTGCCACGACTCCGAGCGCGCCGTCCGGACGAGCGTGCCAGCCCCGGCCCCCAGCGCCGCCTGCGTGGCGGCGCTCACCTCCGCGTCCGCGTCGGCGGCGTCGGCCGGCGCCACGTCGGCCGCCACGAGGACCGTCGTGGCCGCGGGCCCGGCGCCGCGGAGCACGTCGAGCAGCCCACGCCGAGTCGCCGTGTCGGGGTAGACGACGCAGGCGGCGGCGACTGCGGCCGCGACGAGCGCGACCACGAAGACGGCCCCCACGAGCCCGCGCTCCTGGGCCATCCGGCGCAGCGCGAGATGCAGCCAGGGCCGCGCCGACGACACGATCGACCTCACCTGTGCAGTGTGCCCCCTGCGCACACTACGGCTCGCCTGCTCCGGTCGGTTCACCCTGGCGTGCCGGGCGGTGGTGCCACACCCGGCGCTCGCGGCGATCACGGCTGCCGATCGAGCGGCGCTCGCGGCGATCGGGGCGGCGGACCGTAGCGCATCCGCTGCGCCGTCGGCCGTCGGCCAGCGTCACTCGCAGGCGACGGGTCGCGCCGTGGGGTGGGCCAGCGCCGGGTCGGCCGGCCCGACGCTCAACGGACGGGCTACGAGCATCGTCTTGCCGATCGTCCCGCGCGGTCCCTCGGAGGTCTGGAGCATGAGCTGCTCCTCGGTCGCCTCGAAGGCGATGTCGAGGCTCGACTGGTTGCGCAGGACGCGCGTGACCTCGTACAGGTAGACCTGGTCGTCGCTGGTGTAGACCTGCACGAGCATTCCCAGCATCGCGCGGTCCGCCGTCTCGAGCAGCGGCAGGAACATCCCCTTCCGGGCGTGGGCGTACAGGTACGTCGTGCCGGGGTAGCCGGGGCGGCTCAGCTGGGGGATGTACTCCGCGACGTTGCAGTAGGGGAAGTGGTTCGGGTCGTTCGGGGGCTTCACCACCGGCAGGTCGACCCGGAGCGCCGGGATGACCACCCGGGTCGCGACGCGCTCGGCGACCGGACCGGGCGACGTCCCGGGCGTGCTCGCGGGCCCGAACGACGGGATCGGCAGGAGCGTGGGCGCCGGCGGCTCGCTCGGGGCGACCGTGGCGGCCGGGTCGAGCGCAGCCGCCTGGGGCGGATCCTGGTAGGTGAGCAGCCCGGCCGCGAGCAGCGCGACGCCGGCCGCCGTCACGAGGGCGGGCAGCAGGCGGCCGCGGATCCAGCCGAGGAGTGGGCGCATCGGTATGAGCATCCTAGCAAGGGGATCGTGCGGGACAGCCCGGCGGTTTGTCCGGTGCTGGGACGCCGGAGGTCCCGGCGCTGTGTCGCGCGGGTGCAGGGCGGCACCACGCAAGGCGAGACCGGGCAGGGGCCGCGCCGGGAAGGACCGCGAAGGGCCGCGCCGGGAAGGACCGCGAAGGGCCGCGCCGGGAAGGACCGCGAAGGGCCGCACGCGGCGAGCGCCCGCGCACGCGGGCGATGAGTCCGCTACGCTCCGAGCCGATGCGCACCTTCGTCGCGATCGTCGTCGGCCTCGCCGTGGGCGCCGTCGCCGCGTTCGGCCTCGCCGTGGCGGTCTACACCCTCGTGCCGGCCGATCCGGCACCGACCCTGCCCCCGACCCCGATGCCGACGCCGGCCGCTGTCGACCCCACGCCGCCGGCGACTGTCCCGCCCACCGCGGGCCCGACCCCGGCGTCGACACCCGGCCGCAGCCCCTCCCCGTTCCCGCTGGTCGGGCAGGCGGCGCCCCCGATGGTCGCAACGGGCCTCGACGGCACGCCGCTGGACCTCGCGGCGTACCGGGGGAAGCCCGTCTGGCTCGTGTTCACGGGGACCTACTGCCCGCCGTGCCGCGACGAGTACCCGCTGATGAACGGGTTCGCGGTCCGCTACGCGGACGCCGGCCTCGTCGTGCTGGCGCTCCACGTGAGGGAGGACGCCGCGACGGTCCAGCCGTTCGTGGACGAGCTCAACGTGACCTTCCCGGTCGGCCTCGACGAGGACGGCAGCCGGGCGAGCGCCTGGGACGCGGTCGCCCTGCCCGTCCACTACTGGATCGACGCGGAAGGGATCGTTCGGGACGCCGCCCTCGGCGGCCTCGGGCCCGAGCAGATGGCCAACGGCCTCGCGACGATCCTGCCCGGGGTCACGGTCGGCGAATGAGCGGTCGCGCACGGCCCCGCTCCGCCCGCGCCGCCCGGATGGTCGACGCGCCCGAGACCGCGACGGCCGCGGCCGGCCTCGCCGGTCTCGCCGACGTCGAGGGCCCCATCCTCGTCGTCTGCGACTTCGACGGCACCCTCGCCCCCATCGACCCGGACCCCGCCGGGGCGACCCTGCACCCGGAGGCGCGTCGCGCCCTGCGCCACCTGGGCCGCATCGCCCGGGCTCGCCCCGAGCGCCTCGCCCTGGCGATCCTCTCCGGCCGCACGGCCCTGGACGTGGCCGGCCGCGTCCGGATCGGTGGGGTTGCCTACCTCGGCGACCACGGCCTGCAGGTCGGGGAGCTGCCGGCCGGCGTCCCGGCGGAGCGCCTGCCGGTCGTCCAGGCCGGCGGCCACGCGGCCCACGCCGCCGCCTCACGGCGCCTCGGCGACGACGTGGGTCACCTCCTGGCCGACGCCGAGTGGCTGTACGTGGAGCCGAAGGGCCCGTCGGTCGCCTTCCACTACCGGACCGCCGACGACCCCTCCGCCGCCCGGGCCCGGATCCTCGCCGCCCTGGGGGCCGCGCAGGAGGCCCTGCCGGCCGACCTTCGCTCGGCCCGGTTCGCGCACTACGAGACCGCGCAGATCCTCGAGGTCCGGCCGGCCGGCGCCGGCACCAAGGGCCAGGCCGTCGAGCAGCTCCTGGCGCGCCACCGGCCGTCGGCCGTCGCGATCCTCGGCGACGATCGCTCGGACGCCGAGGCATTCGCGGTCGTGCGATCGGCGCGGGCGACCGGTCGCCTCGCGGCCGCCATCTCGATCGGCGTGCGGCGCGCCGCCGCCACGCCCCCCGAGGTCCTCGGGTCGGCCGACGTCATGCTCCCGGGGCCGGGCGCGACGGGCGCGGTGCTGCGCGCCCTGGCGCACCGCCTGGAGACGGAGGCGGACGGCCGCTGACCGCACGGCCGCTGACCGCACGGCCGCTGACTGCTCGAAGCTCGGGCTGACCGCCCGACGCCCCGGTGGGCGCCCGCCTGCCGCTCGCCTACGGCAGGACGGTCGAGATCGCCTGCGCCGCGTCGCCGACGCTGGCCAGGAACGGTCCGGGGAAGAGCCCCAGGGTCACCGTCATGACCGCGGTGATCGCCAGGCCCAGGCGGAGGAGCGCGCCGTGGCCCACGGGGGCCGGCTCCACCGCCGGCTCGCGCATGTACATGTAGACGACGACGCGCAGGTAGTAGAACGCAGCCGCCGCCGCGTTGAGGACGGCGATGACCGCCAGCAGGGTCAGCCAGCCGCCGCCCTGGACCGCCGCCAGGATGACGTATGCCTTGGCGAAGAAGCCGGCCGTCGGCGGGATGCCGGTGAGCGAGAGCAGGAAGAGGACCATCAGGATCCCGAGCGCCGGCTCCCGCCGGCCCAGGCCCGCGAACGTCTCGAGCCGGCTGGTGACCCCGGGTCGCTTCTGGAGCGCCGCGATCACCGCGAAGGCGCCGAGGTTCATGAAGGCGTAGGCCGCGCTGTAGAAGAGGAGCCCCTCGAGGCCCTCGATCTGCCCGTCGGCGTAGGCGGTGAGGCCGACGAGCATGTAACCGGTGTGGGCGATCGAGGAGTACGCCAGCATCCGCTTGACGTTGTCCTGCGTGAGCGCCACCAGGTTGCCCAGCGTCATCGTCAGGGCGGCGAGGACGAAGAAGACGATCACCCACTCCTCGCGCAGCGGGCCCAGCGCCTCCGCGAAGACCCGCAGGATCACCGCGAAGGCGCCGATCTTGGGCCCGACCGACAGGTAGCCGGTGATCGGCGTCGGCGAGCCCTGGTAGGCGTCCGGCGTCCAGTAGTGGAACGGGACGGCGGCGATCTTGAAGGCCACGCCCGTGGTCAGGAAGGCCAGGCCCATCGCCAGCCCCGGCGAGAGCGCCGCCTGGCCCTGCACGATCTCCGCGAGGTGGCCCGCGACGTCGGCGATCCGCGTGGTGCCGGTCAGCCCCCACACGAAGGCGAGGCCGAACAGGAAGATCGCGCTGGAGAACGAGCCCAGCAGGAAGTACTTGATGGCGCCCTCGGTGGAGAGCGCGTCGCGCTTGTGGAAGCCGGCCAGCAGGTAGCCCGGGATGACCATGAGCTCGAGGCCCAGGAACAGGACCAGCAGGTCGGCCGAGCCGGCGATCAGCATCGCCCCCGACAGGGCGAAGACGAGGATCGTCGCGAACTCGGCGACGGGCAGGCCGCGGGGGACGAGGTAGTCCGGCCCGAACAGGATCGTCAGCGCGACGATCGCCACGAAGATGAGGTCGAGGAACGTCGCCAGGGCGTCGACCTGGTAGGAGCCGCCGAACGCGCTGCCCGGCGTGGCGCCGACCCACAGGACGAGCGCCGCCACGATCCCGAGGCCGAGGAGGCCGACGCCGGCCGCCACGGTCGTGGCGCCGGGCTTCACGAGGTCGGCCACGATGATCGCCGCCGCCACGAGGACCGCGGCGACGAGGGGGGCGATGACGGTGAGGTCGGCAAGGGACATCAGCGGCGCTCCCGTCAGCGCCCGATCGCCGTCGCGAGCGACGGGTCGACGGCGGCGAGGACGGCCTTCACCGACCCCGAGACGAGGTCGAGGAGCAGGCCCGGATAGAGGCCGAAGATCACCGTGAGGGCGCCGAGCGGCGCCAGGGTCAGAATCTCGACGGGCCGCATGTCCGTGAGGTGGTGCCCGAGCCCCCGCAGGAAGTCTGACAGCGGGCCGAACAGGACACGCTGCTGCATCCACAGGAGGTAGGCGGCCGCGAAGATCATCACGAAGGCGATCACGGACGCGACCAACGGGCTGAAGGAGAAAGCTCCCACGAAGACGAGGAACTCGCCGACGAAACCAGCCAGGCCCGGCAGGCCGACGGAGGCGAAGACGAAGAAGCCGAGCGCCGCCGAGTAGACCGGCACCGGCCCGCCCAGGCCGCCCATCTTCGCGATCGTGCGGTCGTGGGTCCGCTCGTAGATGACCCCGACCAGGAGGAAGAGGGCGCCCGTGATGAGCCCGTGGTTGACCATCTGGAGGATGGCGCCCTGCATGCCCTGCTCCTGGAAGATGAAGATCCCCAGGGTCACGAAGCCCATGTGGCTGACCGAGCTGTAGGCGACCAGCTTCTTGAGGTCGGGCTGGACGAGGGCCACGATCGCGCCGTAGATGATCGCGATCACCGACAGGACGATGATCAGGGGGGCGAAGGCCTGCGCCCCCTCGGGGAAGATCGGCAGCGCGAAGCGGATGAAGCCGTACGCGCCGAGCTTGAGGAGGACCCCGGCGAGGATCACCGAGCCGGCGGTGGGCGCCTCCACGTGGGCGTCCGGCAGCCACGTGTGGAACGGGAACATCGGGACCTTGATGGCGAACGCCAGGGCGAAGGCCGCGAAGGCGAAGAGCTGGAAGGTCCGGTCGAAGCCGTGGCCGGCCAGGTTCTGGAGGTCGAAGGCCCCGTTCCAGCTGCCGGTCGCCGCCTGGTAGGTGAAGGCCGTGGCGAGGATCGCCACGAGCATCAGCAGCGACCCGACGAGCGTGTACAGGACGAACTTGAGGGTCGCGTAGATCCGGTTCGCCCCGCCCCAGATCCCGATGATCAGGTACATCGGGACGAGGACGACCTCCCAGAAGATGTAGAACAGGAAGAGGTCGAGCGAGACGAAGACGCCCAGCATCCCGACCTCGAGGATGAGGAAGGAGATCATGTACTCCTTCACCCGCTCCGTGATCGGCGCGAAGCTGGCCAGGATGGAGATCCAGGTGAGCGTCGTGGTCAGGACCACCATCGCCACCGAGAGCCCGTCCACGCCCAGCTTGTACTGGATGCCGAAGAGGGGGATCCAGTCCAGCTGCTCCACGTACTGGAAGCTCATGCCGGCGGTGTCGCGGCCCGGGAGATAGCCCAGCAGCAGCCACAGGCTGGCGACCCAGGCGGCGAGCGCGAAGAGGAGCGCCGTGCCGCGGATCGCGCCCAGGTTGCCGCGCGGGATGGCCGCGATCACCAGTGCGCCGACGAGCGGCAGGAAGGTGATGACGCTCAGGATCGGGAAGGCGTCGACGCTCATCGTCCCCCTCCCTACCTGGCCGCGATGAGGAGGTACGAGCCGGCCATCACGATCAGCCCGATCGCGATCCCCAGCGCGTAGTTCTGGACGCGGCCCGTCTGGACCCGCCGCAGGCCGCGCCCGGCGTCGATCGTGAGCCGGCCCACGCCGTTGACCGTCCCGTCGACGACCGCGCGGTCGAACCACCAGATCGCCGCGGCGACGCGGCCGCCGATGACGATGAAGAGCAGGTGGTTGAGGTCGTCGAACCACCACTTGTTGAGCGAGGCCCGGTACAGGAAGCGGGTCGCGCCGTTGGAGTTCGTGATGGCCGCGACGCGTGCCGGCTTGCCGGACCGCCGGAAGGCGCCGAACAGCCAGATCCCGACGACGAGGCCGATCGTCGCGATGCCGACGCTCATGAGGATGAGGGCCCCGTCGACGCCGAACAGCTCGTACGGCTTCGACTCGGGGTGGAGCGTCTCCTCCGAGGCGGCGAAGACCGGCTCGAGCCAGTGGGCGATCCGGGAGTCGCCGAGGGGCGTGCCGAGGAAGATGCCCAGCAGGGCCGAGGGAATGGCCAGCAGGACCAGCGGCAGGGTCATCGTCCAGGTGGACTCGTGGATCCTGTCCCAGATCCGCTTCGCGTACGCCGAGGGCTGGCCGTAGAAGGTCTTGCCCATGAGCCGCCACATGTAGAAGGCGGTCATCCCGGCAACGACGAAGCCGATCGCCCAGACCCAGTAGAAGCCGAACTTGAAGCTCTCGCCCAGGATCTCGTCCTTGCTGAAGAAGCCGGCCAGGGGCGGGATCCCGGCGATCGCCAGGGACCCCACGAACATCGTCCAGTGGGTGACCGGGATCTTGCGCCACAGGCCGCCCATGTTGTTCATGTCCTGCTCCTCGTGGACCGCGTGGATCACGCTGCCCGAGCCGAGGAACAGGAGGCCCTTGAAGAATCCGTGGGCCATCAGGTGGAAGATCGCGGCGACGAAGGCGCCCACGCCGAGGGCCGCGAACATGTAGCCCAGCTGGGAGAGCGTCGAGTAGGCCAGGACGCGCTTGATGTCGGTCTGGGTGAAGGCGATGGAGGCGGCCAGGATCGAGGTGAAGACCCCGATCGCGGCCACCACGACCATCACGCCCGGCACCTCGGCGAAGATCGGGTTGGCCCGCGCGACGAGGTAGACGCCGGCGTTCACCATCGTCGCCGCGTGGATCAGGGCCGAGACGGGGGTCGGGCCCTCCATCGCGTCCGGCAGCCAGACGTGGAGCGGGAACTGGGCGCTCTTGCCGACGGCGCCGCAGAAGACGAGGAGCGCGATCGCCGCGATCGTCGCCGTGTCGAGCCCCTTGATGAGCTCGAACGAGTCGCGGATGTTCAGCGTCCCCGTGCTGACCCAGATCAGCATGATCCCGAGGGCGAACCCGACGTCGCCGACGCGGTTCACGATGAAGGCCTTCTTGGCCGCCAGGGCCGCCGACCAGCGCGTGTACCAGAAGCCGATGAGCAGGTACGAGCTGAGGCCCACCAGCTCCCAGGCCGCGAAGACGGTCAGCCAGCTGTCGCCCAGGACGAGCAGCAGCATGCTGAGCATGAACAGGTTGAGGTAGGCGAAGAAGCGCCAGCGCCCGGGATCGTGGGCCATGTAGCCCACCGAGTAGAGGTGGACCAGCATGCCGATCGTCGTCACCACGATGAGCAGGCACGCCGTGAGCTGGTCGACGAAGAGGCCCATCTCCACCTGGAAGGCGCCCGCCGGGATCCACGTGTAGAGCGTGATCCCCGCCCCGTGCTCCCCGAAGCCGCCGGTCAGCGCCTCGTAGACGACGACCATGGCGATCGCCCAGGTCGCCACGACGAGCAGGAGCGGCACGAGGAACGCGAAGCGGCCGATGCGCCGCCCGAAGAACGCCGTGAAGACGAACCCGACGGCCGGCAGCACGAGCAGCAGGGGGACGAGGTTCAGGACGCTGGCCGCGGTGGCCGAGATCGGCTCGACCTCCGCGGCGGCGGCGAGCAGGTGGGCGGCGCTCGGGATGAGGGGTTCGATCACGCGGGTCTCTCGGGCTCCTCGCGGGCTACTGGCGCATGGCGTCGTACTCGTCGACGAGCGGCGTCCGGCGGTTGCGGTAGATCGCCATGACGATCGCCAGGCCGACCGTCGCCTCCGCCGCGGCGACCGCCATCACCACGAGGGCGATCACCGAGGCCTGAACGTTGAGCGCCGGCACGAACGCGCCGAAGGCGACGATGGCGAGGTTCACGCCGTTGAGCATCAGCTCGATCGACATCAGCATGCTGATCGCGTTGCGCCGGGCCAGGAAGCCGAAGCTGCCGATGGCGAAGAGGATGCCGGCGAGCACGAGGTAGGCGTCGAGCGACTGGCTCATGCGTCGCGGTCCTCCCGCTTGGCGAGGAAGACGCCGCCGATCACTGCGGCGAGCAGGAGGACGCTCACCACCTCGAACGGCAGGATGAACTCGTTGAAGAGGAGCCGCGCCAGGGCCTGGGTCCCGGTGGCGATCCGGGTCCCCACCTCGCCCCAGTCGGTGGCGGTCACCGACAGCCCGATGATCACCGCCAGCACGACGGCGGCGATCGCCGCAGGGATGGCCTGCGTCTGGAAGACGAGCCGGACCGGGGCGTTCTTCGCCTGGGTCAGCATGACGGCGAACAGGATCAGGACGGCGATGGCGCCGATGTAGACGAGGACCTGGGCCGCGGCCACGAACGGCGCGCCGAGGAGGACGTAGATCCCGGCGAGGGCCCCGAACGAGGCGACCATCGCGATCCCGCAGCGGATGATGTCGCGCAGGGTGACGACCAGCAGGGCGCTGCCGAGCATCACCGCCGCGAAGACCAGGAAGAGCACGTCGCTCCAGCTGATCCCCAGGACCGGCACGCTATCCGGTATCGGCACCTGTTCCCTCTCTCCGCCGTTCTCTCCGCGCTCGGCCGGGGCGTCCCTCCGCGCCGCGCCGGGCGTGGCTAGGTCTGGGGTCCGCGCCCGCCGGCGCCGCCGGCGGTCGCGTGCCCATTGTTGCCGTTGGCGTGCGTCGCCGCGTGGCCGTTTCCGCCCCCCCCGCCGCTCGCGAGCGACGCCGGGAGGACGGGCAGCATCCGCGGCCCGATGTCGCGGCCCGACGCGAGGGCCCGCTGGGCCCAGTCGCGCTCGCGCCGGATGTAGGTCATCTCGGTCTCGCGGTCGACGGCCGCGATCGCGATGAGGTCGATCATCGGCTCCACGCGACTCGTGTGGGCGAGCTCGAAGTCGGGGCCGCACCGCAG
This sequence comes from uncultured Chloroflexia bacterium, assembly GCA_963831745.1. Classification (GTDB taxonomy): domain Bacteria; phylum Chloroflexota; class Limnocylindria; order Limnocylindrales; family CSP1-4; genus CTSoil-043. Next base: position 441,047 of record CAWHRD010000001.1, read on the forward strand.
GGCGTCGTAGGGGCACGCGTCGACGCAGATGCCGCACAGGATGCAGCGGCTCTCGTCCACGTCGTACTTCTCGAGGATCCGCGGCTTGGGCATCAGCGCCCCCGTCGGGCAGGTCTCGGCGCAGCGGCCGCACGAGACGCAGGGCGTGTCGTTGAGGCTCATGTCGAGCGGCGTCGTCACCAGCGTGTCGAAGCCGATCCGCATGAAGTCGTAGCAGGCCGCCCCGACGACCTCGGAGCAGACCTGGGCGCAGCGGCCGCAGTCGATGCAGCGGGACGGCTCGCGGAGGATGAAGGCGTGGCTGTCGTCGCGCAGGTAGTCGTGGTTGTAGCCGGTGAAGCGGTTCTCCGTGACGCTCCGGAAGCCCGCCCCCCGGTTGTTCTGGGGCTCGAGGGTCCGCAGCGTGGTGCCGTACTCGATCCCCAGCCGGCGCAGGTCGCAGAAGCCGATCGCCTCGCACGTGCACTGCAGGCAGCGGGTGCTCTCGGCGACCGCCTCGGCCGGGCTGTACGGGATCTCGTACTCGACGTACGAGGTGCGCCGCTCCTCCGCCGGCATGCTCCGCAGGCGGTGGCGCGACTCCTTCACCTCGGAGGTGAAGGGCACGATGGACAGGAACTCGGGCTGCGGCTCCGCCAGCGTCTGGCGCGTGCGGATCGCCCCCATGTCCATCCCCTGCAGGAAGGCGTCGACCGCGTAGGCCGCGCGCCGCCCGTCGGCGATCGCCTGGACCACGGTCGCCGCGCCGTTGCGGACGTCGCCCGTGCCGAAGACGCCGGGCCGCCCGGTCTCGAAGGTGACGGGGTCGACCTTGAGGCGGCGCTGCTTCGTCGCCTGGGGCCCCTCGTTGCCCGGGCCGATCCAGGCGAGGTCGGGCCCCTGGCCGATCGCCAGCAGGACGCGGTCGCAGTCGATGACGAACTCGGTGCCGGGCGCGGGCTCCGGGCGCCGCCGGCCGGACGCGTCGGGCGCGCCGAGCTGCATCCGGATGAACTCGACGCCGCTCACCGTGCCCGTCGCCTCGTCGACCAGGACCCGCGTCGGGCCGGCCTGAAAGATCGTCGTGACGCCTTCCTCGATCGCCTCGTGGACCTCGCTCGACGCCGGCATGTCCTTCATGTCGCGGCGGTAGACGAGGGTCACCTCGGCCGCGCCCTGGCGCACGGACGTCCGGGAGCAGTCCATCGCCGTGAAGCCGCCGCCGATCACGACGACCCGCGTGCCGGCATGGCCCGGGTACGGGAGGCCGAGGGTCGCGACCTTGAGGTACTCCAGGCCGTCGATGACGCCGCTCGCCTCTTCGTTGGGGATCCCCAGCTTGTTCGTTTCGTAGCAGCCGATCGCCACCACGACGGCGTCGTAGCCCTGGTTCTGCAGGTCGTCGAGGGTGAAGTCACGGCCCAGGGCCTGGCCGCAGACGAAGCGCCCGCCCAGGCGGGTGACGCTCTCGTACTCCGGGCCGAGGACGCGGTCCTTGGGCAGGCGGTACTCGGGGATGCCGTAGCGCAGCATCCCGCCGGGCTGCTCGTCGCGCTCGAGGATCGTGACGTCGTGGCCGGCGATGAGGAGGTAGTAGGCCGCCGAGGCGCCGGCCGGCCCGGACCCGATCACGGCAGCCCGCTTGCCGCTCTTCGGCTGGAGCTCGAAGGGCAGGGGCGGGTCGACGTCCTGCTCGAGCATCTCGCGCAGGACCTGGTCGCCGGCGTAGCGGTGGCTGTCGCGGATGGCGATCGCCTCATCCACCTCGTCGCGCCGGCAGTGCTCCTCGCACGGCGCGGGGCAGACCCGGCCCAGGATCGAGGGGAAGGGAATCGTCCGCTTGAAGATGCGGGCCGACTCGCGGAACTCGCCCTCCGCGTTCGCCTTGAGGAAGCCCGGGATGTCGATGTGGCTCGGGCACTTGTTCTGGCAGGGCGGGAGGCAGTACGCGTTGTGGTCGGAGAAGATCAGCTCGAGGTTGGTGCGGCGCAGGCGGCGGACCTCCTCGGTCTGGGTCCGGACCACCATCCCGGCCTCCGCCGCCCGGGAGCACGAGATCGGCGGGTGCTCCTCGCCCTCGACCTCGACGACGCACATCCGGCAGGCCCCGAACCCGGGGAGCTTCGGCTCGTAGCACAGGGTCGGGATCTCGATGCCGTTGTCCCGGCAGACCTCGAGGATCGTCTGGCCCTCGCGGCCCTCCACGACGCGGCCGTCCACCTCGAGGCGGATGACGGGCGTGGACTGCGGCCGCTGGGGCGCCTGCGTCCGGAAGAAGCGCTCGGCGAGGCTGTCGGTGACCGGCTGGGGCGGCGTCGCCGGCTCGGGCGGCTTCGCCGGGACGAGGTCGGCGGGGCGGGAGATCAGGTCGGCCATCGCGGTCGTGCCCCTACGTTCCGTGGGCGGCGGCCGCGAGCCGGATCGGGCTGCAGACGCCGGCGGGGCAGGTGCCCCGCAGGATGTGGTCGTCGATCTCGGGACCGAAGTATCGCATCGCGGTCCGGAGCGGGCTCGGGGCCCGGCGCTCGTGGTCGCACAGGGCGCTCGCTGCGCAGTCGTCGGCGAGGTCCACCAGGAGCTTCGGGTCGGTGGGGCGCGCGGTGCCGTCGGCGTAGCGCTCCCCGATCTCCGCGAGCCGGCGCAGGCCGATCCGGCAGGGGATCGTCTTCCCGCAGGCCTCGTCGGCGGAGTAGCGGACGAGGAGGCGGGCCAGGTCGACGATGCAGGTGGCCTGGTCGGCCACGACCACGGCGCCGGACCCCACGTGGGCCCCCGCGTCGCGCAGGGCGCCGAACGTGTAGGGCGTGTCGAGGAGCTCCCCGGGGAGGAGGCCGCCGGTCGGGCCGCCGACGAGGACGGCCTTGAGCGTCCGGCCCGCCGCGACGCCGCCGGCGAGGTCGAGGATGTCGCGCAGCGTCGTGCCGGTCGCGACCTCCGCGATCCCCGGCGTCGCGACCGCTCCCGAGACCTGCACGAGCAACGTGCCGGGGGCGTCGGGGTCGCCGATCGCCCGGAAGGCGTCGGCGCCGTGGGCCACGATCCACGGGACCGCGGCGAGCGTGACGACGTTGTGGACGACGGTCGGGTGGCCGAAGAGCCCGCGCTCGGTCGGGTAGGGCGGGCGCTGCTCGGGCTGGCCGCGCGTCCCCTCCAGCGCCTTGAGCAGGACCGTCTCCTCGCCCAGCATGTAGGCGCCCTGCACGGTGCGCACGGTGACCGCGACGTCGCGACCAGAGCCCAGGACGTCGGTCCCCAGGTAGCCTGCCTCCTCGGCCGCGAAGACGGCCGACTCGAGGGCCCGCACAGCGTCCGCGTACTCCGCGCGGACGGCGATCACGGCCTCGCGAGCGCCGACGGCGAGCGCCGCGATGGCGACGCCCTCCACGACCGCGAAGGGCCGCGTCTCCATGAGGTGGCGGTTCGTGCCCTGCGCCGGGTCGGCCTCGTAGCCGTTTGCCACCACGTAGCGGACGGGGTCGTCGGCGGAGGCGGCCGCGCGCCACTTGTCCCCGGCGGGGAAGCCCGCCCCTCCCCGCCCCCGGAGCCCCGAGGCGGCGATCGTGACGAGGGTGCCGGTCGGGCCGAGGTCGCCGACCACGGTGCGCAGTGCCGCGAAGGCGCCGCCGGCGACGGCCGCGGCAAGATCCGTGGGCGCTGCCCCGGCTGCCGCGCCAAGATTCGGGGGCGCGGCAGCCGCTGCCGCTGCCGCGGACGCGTCGCCGAGGATCGGGCGGGGCGTGCCGGCGGGGGTGGGCAGGATGGTCGTCATCGGCTCAGTGGACGGTGCGGGTGGCCGGGTGCTCCCCGGCGAGCGCCTGGGCCCAGGCGGTGGCGTTGGCGACGGTCACCTCGGGCTGCGGCTCGCCGTCGACCGCGACCAGCGGCGCGGCGGCGCCGGGGAGGTGCGTGGCCAGCCAGGCGAACCGGATCCGCCCGTTGGGCGTCGGCCGGCCGAGCTCGGTGCGCAGCCCGGCGCCGACGGCGGCCGCGAGCGATCCCCCGCCGGCCATGAGGCAGGCCGTGCAGCGACAGACGGCGACCTCCTCCACCGTCCGCTCGAAGCGGAGGTGCCGGTAGTAGCTGGCGGTGCCGTAGATCATCGCGTACCACGCCCCGGTGCGATGGCTGATCCGCTTGAGCGCCGCGACCGGGAGGTGGCCGAACTCCGCCTGGACCGCCTCGAGGATCGAGAGCATCCGGTGCGGGTCGTGGTCGTGCTCCTCGAGGATCGCGTCGACGGCGGCCAGGTCGACCGGGTCGAAACGGGTGTACGGGTCGTCGGGCACCTCGCGTCCCGAGCGCCGGAGCCCCGATTCCTCGCGCCGCTCGCCGTAGGTCTCGGCGGCGCCCCAGTGGACCGCGTACCGGCCCTTCGTGTCGGTGCCGCCCATGTCGATGCACTCGATGGGGCAGGCCTGGGCGCACTGGAAGCAGGTCTCGCACTTGAGCGTCCCGTGCTCGTCGTGGAGCAGCTGGAGGCGGCCGCGGTACTTGACCGCGATGTCGGCGTCCACCTCGGGGTACTTGATGGTGACGGCCGGCTGGAAGAACCGTCGGAAGGTGAGGGCCATGCCCCGCAGGAGGCCGAGGCCGGGAACCATGCTCATCGGCCGGTCCTCACGGGTTTGCCACCAGCGAGACCGCGATCGCGGTCACGAAGATGTTGAGGAGCGCGGCCGGGAGCAGCCACTTCCAGGCGAAGCTCATCAGCTGGTCGACCCGGACGCGCGGGAAGGTGGCCCGCATCTGGACGAAGATGAACACGAAGACGTACGTCTTGGCCATCATCCAGACGAGGCCGGCCACCCAGTCGACGCTGATGAACGCCCAGCCGAAGGCCGCCGCGACGGCGAGGACGTTGAACAGGATGAACCCCAGGACCAGGGCCTGGAGGGCAGAGATCCTCGACGAGCCCAGCCAGAACGGCAGGGCCAGGACGAGGGTCCCGATTACCGGGACGAGCGCCCCGGCGAACAGGAGCCCGAGCCCCAGGCTGGCCGGGTCGAGGGCGACGGCCACCGGGAACGGCCAGTCGAACGGCGCGTTCCAGCCGCCGAAAAAGAGCACCACCAGCATGGCCGAGACGACGAAGACGTTGACGTACTCCGCGAAGAAGAAGAAGCCGTAGCGCATCCCGGAGTACTCCGTGGCGAACCCGGCCACGAGCTCCTGGTCGGCCTCGGTCATGTCCAGCGGGGTCCGGTTGGCCTCCGCCGTGGCGGCGATGAAGAAGATGATCAGCGCCAGCGGCTGCTTCCAGAGGTTCCAGTCGAGGAAGGAGCCGGCCTGCTGCTCGACGATCGAGTTGAGGCTCATCGTGCCGGCCAGGATGATCACGCCGACCACGGACAGCGTGAGCGGGATCTCGTAGCTGATCGCCTGGGCCGCCGCGCGCAAGGCGCCGATCAGGCTGTACTTGTTGAAGCTGGCCCAGCCGGCCATCATCAGCCCGACCACGTTGAGGCCGCCGATCGCGAAGAAGTAGAGCAGGGCGATGTTGAAGTCCTGCGCCACGAGCCCGGGGGCGAACGGGATCACGAGGAAGGCCATGACGGTCGCGAGGAAGACCGCGACTGGGGCGATCGTGAAGATGGTCACGTCCACGCCGCGCGGGGTGAAGTCCTCCTTGCCGACGAACTTCAGCCCGTGGGCCAGGGACTGGGCCGTGCCCCAGGGCCCGACGCGGTCCGGGCCCACGCGCAGGTTCATCCGCGCGATGACCTTCAGCTCGAGGTAGATGATCACGAACGCCGTCGGGATCGTGAAGACGATCACGAGGGTCGCGGCGAGCAGGAAGCGGGTGAGGCCCTCGTTCGCCGCGAGGAAGTCGACGAGCGGCGGGAGGAGCAGGACCAGGGCCACCGTCGCGACGGCGCCCAGGACCAGCACCACGGGCACGGCGACCAGCAGCACCCGGGATGGGATCGAGAGGCGGTTCCAGTAGGCCGTCACGGCGGTCATCGCGTCGGCCCCCTCACTTGTCCACGCCGCCCATGACCGGGTCGAGCGAGGCCATGATCGCCATGGTGTCGGGGATCAGGTTGCCCGGCATCAGCAGCCCGACGAGCTGCAGGTGCAGGAAGCTCGGATCGTGGATCCGCATCCGGAACGGCTGGTCGGTGCCGTCGCTGATGACGTAGGTCGAGAACTGGCCGCGCGGCGCCTCCACCGAGCTGAAGGCCCGCCCCGGGCGCGGCCGCAGGAGGCGCGGCAGCTTCGCGGACACCGGGCCGTCGGGCATCTGGTGAAGGCACTGGTCGATGATCCGGAGGCTCTGCCGGACCTCGTCCATGCGCAGCAGGTAGCGGGCCAGCGAATCGCCCTCGCCGCGCGTCGGGATGTCGAAGTCGAGCTCGGGGTAGACGCTGTAGGGGTGGGCTCGCCGCAGGTCGAACGGCACGCCGGACGCCCGCAGGTTCGGCCCGGTCACGCACATCCGGAGGGCCGTCTCGCGGTCGACGACGCCCAGCCCCCGCGCGCGCCGGACGAAGATCTCGTTCTCGTTGAGGAGGCCCATGCCGGCCTCCATCTGGGCGCCGGCCCGGCTCATCCAGTCGCCCAGGCGGCTCATGAACTCGTGGTTCAGGTCGCCGTTGACGCCGCCGATCCGGAAATAGTTGAAGAGCAGCTTCTGGCCGGTGAGGGCGGCGAGCATCTCCATGATCTCGTCGCGCTCGGCGAAGCTCCACAGGATCGGGGTGATGCCGCCCAGGTCGAGGGCGTACCAGCCCATGTACAGCATGTGGCTGGCGACGCGGTTCAGCTCGGCCGAGAGGACCCGGATGTACTCGGCGCGGCGCGGCACCTCGATGTCGAGGAGCTTCTCGAAGGAGAGCACCGCGCCCCACTCGTTGAAGAGCGAGCTGATGTACTCGAGGGGGTCGACCTGGCTGATGACCTGGTGGTAGTCGGCGTTCTCGCAGAGCTTCTCGACGCCGCGGTGGAGGTACCCGAGGACCGGGTCGAGGTCGATCACCTGCTCGCCATTGATCTTGAGGACCACCCGCAGCACGCCGTGGGTCGACGGGTGCTGGGGCCCCATGTTCAGGAGCAGCTCGCCGTCCTTGAGGGCGTAGAACTCCTGCTGGCGCTCCGTGCGGGCGACCGGGATCGGGTCGAAGATGCCCGCGTGGTCGACCGGGATCTGGAGCGCCGGGTCGTCGAGGCTGGGCCGGGTCGGTGTCGTCATCGCGGTCTCGCCTAGGTCCCGGGCGACGCGCGCCGGAGGGTCGTCTCGTCGGCGTCCTTCGGGGCGCCGGCGCGCTCCATCGGGCGGACGCCGCCGCCGGGCGAGCGCGCGGCGTCGTCGGCGAGGTGGAAGTCCTTGCGGAGCGGGAAGCTCACGAAGTCGTCGGGCAGGTAGATCCGGCGCAGGTCGCGGTTCCCCTCGAAGACGAGGCCGAACATGTCGTACGCCTCGCGCTCCATCCACTCCGCGCCCTTCCAGAGATAGGTGATCGACGGGACGCGCGGCTCCTCGCGGGGGATCCCATCGGCGATGACCCGGAGCCAGTCCGGGGTGACGTCGCTCCAGAGGTGGTACACGACCTGGAAGGTCGTCCCGGTGTCGACGCCGGCCAGGTCGGCGAGGTACTCGAAGCGCAGGTCGGGCTCGTCGTGGAGCGTGCGCATCACCTGCGGGACGTCCCCGGGCCGGACCCGGATCTCGGTCTGGTCGTGGCGCTGGCGGACGGGTCCCTCGAGCAGCGAGCCGAGCTTGCGCTCGAGGAGCGCCTTGAACGCGCGGTCCACCGTCAGATGTCCTCCGGGACGGTGGGGCCGATGCTGCGCTCGGGCCAATGGCCGCGGCGCTCCTTGATGAGCTGCTGGAGCTTCATCATCCCGTAGATGAGGCCCTCCGGACGGGGCGGGCAGCCGGGCACGTAGACGTCGACCGGCAGGACCCGGTCGATCCCCTGGATCGTGCTGTAGCTGCGCTTGTAGCGGCCGCCGGAGCACGTGCAGTCGCCCATCGCCACGCACCACTTCGGCTCGGGCATCTCCTCCCAGAGGCGGACGAGGGGATCCGCCATCTTGGTGGTGAGGGTGCCGGCGACGATCAGGACGTCGGCCTGGCGCGGGCTGGCCCGGAACGGGAACATCCCCCAGCGGTCCATGTCGTGGCGGCTCGTCGCGGTCGACATCATCTCGATCGCGCAGCAGGCCAGGCCCGACAGGAGTGGCATGAGGCTGTTCATCCGGATCAGGTCGAGGATGAAGTCGGCCTTCGTCGGGACGATGTCCAGGGCGCCCCAGCGCGCGTCGTTGCGGCGGCCCTCGCCCGACTCGTCGTAGCGCCGCAGGACCAGGGTGGGCGACTCGTCCACCGGGACGCCCCCGTAGGCCTCCGGGTCCTCGGGCGTCCACAGGGCGTTCGCCACGACGATGGCCTCGGCCAGGGCGTCGTCGGGGTTGGTGGCCGGGACGGGGAGGCGGCTGCCGGGCGCGCCGGACGGCTGGCCGTCGGCCGGCGGGCGGGTCAGCGCCACGTCAGCACCCCCTTGCGCCAGGCGTAGGCGAGCCCGAGCAGCAGGACGCCGATGAAGATCCCCATCGAGGTGATGACGCCCGGGATCGGGTCGCGCACGACCAGCGCCCACAGGAAGATGAAGACCACCTCGATGTCGAAGGCGACGAAGAGCAGCGCGTAGATGTAGTACGAGACGCCGAACCGGCCGTGGGTGTCGCCGTACGTGGGGATGCCGCTCTCGTACGGGAGCCCCTTCAGGGGGGTGCCCTTCGTGCGGTGGCTGATCAGCCACGAGGCGCCGATCGTCAGGAAGACGAACGTGACGCCCGCGAAGGCGAAGCCGACGACGTACCAGATGCCTTCCATCGCACCTCTCTGCGGCCGGCGGACGATGGCGGAGCGGGTGGTTCGTTCGCTCCGCCAGCGTTGGTTCCGCCGGCCCGGCGGGAAGCTCGGGTGAGACGCACGCACGGACGGACCCCCGGGGGGCCGGACGTGCCCCGGCATCGTAGCAGGGGATGTCGGCCGTCGGCGCGCCGAACGGGCCACGCGCGGAGAGCCGGTCGGCACCTAGGATGCCCCGGCGGGCCGTCCCCGGCGGCCTACGAGCGCCGGGTCATCCGGAAGGCCAGGCCCCGCAGCGGCGGTTCCCGCGCGATCCCGCGCCCCGCGAGCACCGCCCGGAAGCCGCCCAGGTGGCGCGGGTCGAGCAGGCGCATCACCGCCGAGCGGAGCTCGAGCGCCTCGCCAGCGGTGGCCGCCGCGCCCTGGGCGGTCCGCAGCAGGTCCTCCAGCCCGCAGCCGACGAGCAGCTCCGCCTGGCTCGTCTCGCCGAGCACGTCGAGGCCCGCCGCGCCGAGGGCCGCGCGCAGGGCGGTCGTGTCCACGTGAGCCGTGATGTCGCGCTCGCCGACGTCGTGGAACGCCGCATCCGGGGCACCGTCGGCGACGTGCCCCCGGTAGGTCATGAGCGTCCCCGCCCGGCGGCGCGGGGCGTGCAGGTCCGGCGCCGCGGCCCCGTAGTCGAGGACCAGGACGAGGCCGGCCGCCAGGCGCCGGCCCACCTCGGCCGCCCACGGCGCGACCCCCGGCCGGACCTCGAGGCGCTGGCCCTCGAGCAGGCTGATCCCGGCGGCGTCCAGGGCCGCGAGGTGATCCCCCACGGCCGGGTCCGACAGCTCGCCGAGCACCTCCTCGAAGGCGCCGTCGCAGCCGATCGCCACGTGGACCTCGCGCCGCCGGCCGTCGCTCACCTCCACCACGTGGACGGGCAGGGCGTCGAGGAACTCGTTGGCCAGGACGACGCCGGCGACCGGGGCGCCGTCCAGCGAGGCGGGGTCGACCAGGGCCAGCCCCGCCGCCGACGCGCGGGCCCGCAGCTCGGCGAGGCGATGCGCGTTGAGCTCCACCGGCGCGTAGCGAAGGGCCTCGGCCAGCCGCGATCCGTCCCCCCGGAGCCCCGCGAGGACGGCGAGCGCCAGCGTGCCGGCGCCGGCGCCGTACTCCACGAGGGTGAACGGCTCCGGCCGGTCGAGCCGCTCCCAGGCCTCGGCGACCTGGCGGGCCAGCGCCGCGCCGAAGATCGGGTGGAGCTCCGGGGCCGTCAGGAAGTCGCCGCCGCGAGTCGGCCGGGCGGTTGCGCCCGCGTAGTAGCCGCCCGCGGGATGGGCCAGGGCGAGCGCCATGAAGGCGGCGAACGGGATCGGCCCGCGCCGCGCGATCTCCTGCCGGATCGCGGCCTCGGCAGCCGTCGTCATCGCGAACGCCCAACGAGGAGCCGGAGGCCGGGCCCGACCAGCGTGTGGCCGCCGAGCAGGATCGGGATCGAGGCCTCGGTGACCGAGGTGGTCACCGCCCGGAGCCAGGGATCCGCCACGCGATCCGCGAGGAGGAGGTCGGACGCGAACCGGTCCTCGGCGTCGGGCCAGGCGGCCTCGTCCGGGCCGAGGCGATGGGCCAGCAGCACCCGCGAGTCGACCACCGCCGCGTCGCCGAGGCGGGACAGGATGCGGCCCAGCGCGCCCGGGCCGTCGCGGTCGAGCAGGAGCCCGAGAACGGAGGCCGGCGGGCGCGGCGCGCGCTCCCCTCCGCTCGCCCCGTCGCCCGGTGCCTGCGCGAGGCGCGAGGCGGCGCGCAGGCCGCGCTCCTCCACCAGGGCGCGGACCCGGCACGCCGCGCGGCGCTCCAGCAGGGCCAGCGTGGCCGCGGAGGTCCTTCCGGCCACCGTAAGCTCGGCTCGACGGTTAGCCAGGACCGACTGGAGCATCCGCAGGAGGGCCGGGGCCGGCGAGCCTGCCGCGGCGGCGGGAAGGCGCCCGCCGGCGAGGAGCAGGTCGCCGGGGGCATCGAGGTCGAACGCCAGGCGCGGGCGCCGCCGCAGGTCCTGGACGATCAAGCCCGCCACCTCCTCGAGCCAGCGGGGCAGGGCGTTGTCGGCGGGGAGATCGGGGAGGTCCCGCAGGACGGCCGCCCGCGAGATCGCGACGGCGTCGGCCGAGAAGCGGTTGTTGGCCAACGCGCCGGGCGACGCCGACGCGGCGGCGTCGACGAAGGCGCGGTAATCCGGGCCCCGGGCCAGCGCCAGCGCCCCGGAGCCCAGGACGATGAGGCCCGGCGTGGTCAGCCCGCCGGCCAGGCGCCGCAGGCGGGCCCCGAAGGGCTGGTCGACCGCTTCCTCGACGACCCGCACGTCGTTCGCACCGGCCGCCCGGAACGCGGCCCGGTGGCGCGCCGCGAGCTCCCGTCGCGCCGCGTCCAGGGCGGCGACCAGGGGGCCCGCCCCGTCGGGGAGCGGGGGATGGAGGACCAGGACCGTCACGTCGCCCACGCGCGTATTCTCGGGGCATGAAGGCCGGCAGGCGCGCGCGTCGCAGCACTCGGGTGCGGGCGTACGTGGGCCTGGGGGCCAACCTGGGCGACACGGCCGCGGCGCTCGAGGCCGGGATCCATGCCCTGGCGGCGCTGCCCGGCGTCCGCCTGGCGGGCGTCTCGCGCCTGTACGCCAGCGCGCCCGTCGGTGTCGTCGACCAGCCCGAGTTCCGCAACGCCGCCGTCGCCCTCGACGTCCCGGCCGGCCCGGACCCCGAGGCCGGGGCGCTGGCCCTGCTGGTCGCGCTCAAGGATCTCGAGCGCGCCTTCGGCCGTCGCGAGCGGCGCCGCTGGGGCCCGCGGGAGCTGGACCTCGACCTCCTCGTCTTCGGCCGCCACGCCCTGCGCGTGGTGCGTCCGCCGCCGGCCCGCAGCGCCGATCCCGCGAGGCCCGCCGTCCAGTGGCTCGAGGTGCCCCACCCGAGTGCCCGCGAGCGCCTCTTCGTCCTTACGCCGCTCGCCGACCTGGCAGCCGGCCTGCGCCCGCCAGGTTGGGGGGAGACGGTCGCGACGGCCAGGCGGAGGGCCGAGGTGATCGAGGGGCCGGCCGCCGTGCGCCCGCTTGCTGCGTGGGACGCGGCGTCGGGAGCCTGGCGAGCGAGCCCGGTCGACTGACGCCGCGCCGGCGGAACGTCCGTGGCGGACCCCCGCCAGCGCGCCGGCGCGCCCTCGCTCCCCTCGGCGTGCGCCGCCCTGCGGGCGCGGCCCCGCCAGCGCACCCCGCCAGCGCGCCGTCGCCGACGCCCCCCGTCGCCGACGCCCCCCGGCGTGGCGGTCGCCGCGTCGGGCGGTTGCCGGGACGCGACGCTACCAGCGCGGGTCGCGGCCCTCCTCGGCCGGCGGGCCTGCTGCTTCGTCCTCTTCATCGTCCTCCGGTGGCGAGGCCTGGCGCAGGCGCCAGAGGCCGACGAGCGCGGCGAACGCGATCAGCGGCCCGAACAGGAGCAGGAGCAGGAGCTGGTCGGCCGACATCGGCGCCCTCCGCGCAGCGCCGCCTACAGGCGGACCGCCGGCGGACGGCTGCGGTCGAGCATGTGGACGGTGTCGACGAAGCGCACCTGCATGGTCTGGTAGGCCATCACGAGCGAGTGCGTCCGGGCGCCGCCGCCGAAGAAGCGGACCCCGTCGAGGAGGTCGCCGGTCGTGACACCGGTCGCCGCGAAGACGATGTTCTCGCCCGACGCGAGCTCGTCGGTCCCGTAGACGCGGGTCGCGTCGCCATGGCCCATCCCCTGTGCGCGCTCGCGCTCGGCGTCGGAGCGAAAGACGAGGCGGGCCTGGATCTCGCCGCCCAGGCAGCGCAACGCCGCCGCGGTGATCACGCCCTCCGGCGCGCCGCCGATCCCCATCACGGCGTGGACGCCGGTGCCCGAGACGGCACACGAGATCGCGGCGGACAGGTCGCCATCGCCGATGAGCTTGATCCGGGCGCCGGCCGCGCGGACCTCCGCGATGAGCGCCTCGTGGCGCGGACGCTCGAGGATCACCACCGTGATGTCGCCGATGCCGCGCCCCAGGGCCGACGCGATCCGGCGCAGATTCTCCGCCGGGGGAGCCGAGATGTCGACCTTGCCGGCGACGACCGGGCCCACGCAGAGCTTGTCCATGTAGCAGTCGGGCGCATTCAGGAGCCCGCCCCGCTCCGTGGCGGCCAGCACCGTGATCGAGCCCGCCTGGCCGTGGGCGACGAGGTTCGTCCCCTCCAGCGGGTCGACCGCGATGTCGATCTCGGGCGCCTCGCCGACGGCACTGGACGGATCGCCGACGCGCTCCCCGATGAACAGCATCGGGGCCTTGTCGCGCTCGCCCTCGCCGATGACGATCCGGGCGTCGATCGGGATCTCGTCGAAGACCCGCCGCATCGCCTCCACGGCGACCCGGTCGGCGTCCATCGTGTCGCCGCGGCCCATGAGCCGGGCGGACGCGATCGCGGCGGCCTCGGTGACGCGGATCAGCTCCAGTGCGAGCAGGCGTTCCATCGGTCGGTACCCCCCGTGGAGGGCGGGACGCCCCCCGGCTCAGTGCCGGAAGTGCCGCCGCCCGGTGAAGACCATCGCCAGGTGGTGCCGGTCGGCAACCTCGATCGCCATCTCGTCGCGCCGCGAGCCGCCCGGCTGGATGATCGCCGTCACGCCGGCGATCGCGGCGTGGGCGATGACGTCCGGGAAGGGGAAGTAGGCGTCGGACGACATGACCGCCGTCCGCGCCCGGTCGCCGGCCCGGCGCAGCGCGATCTCGACCGCGACCTGGCGGCTGACCTGGCCGCCGCCGATCCCGACGGTCTGCAGGCCGCGGGCCAGGACGATCGCGTTCGAGCGGACGTGGGCGGCCGCCTTCCAGGCGAACATCAGGTCGTTCAGCTCCTCGAGGGTCGGGCGCCGCTGGGTGACCACCCGGAGCTGGCCGCGGTCGAGCGCCGTCCCGTCGAGCGTCTCGACGAGGAGGCCGCCGTCGACCCGCTTGAAGTCGAGGGCCGCGATCCCGTAGTCGCGCAGGCCGTCGGACGGGTTCGGCGGCACGCTGAACACCTCGAGCTCCGGGCGGGTCGACAGGACCCGGAGCGCCTCCGCGGCGAAGCCGGGGGCGACGACCGCCTCGAACGTCCCCTCGGCGACCTCGCGCGCCGTCGCCTCGTCGAGCGTGCGGTTGACCCCGACGATTGCGCCGAAGGATGCCGGCGGGTCGGTCTCGAGCGCCCGGCGGAACGCGGCGTCGAGGGCGTCGTCGGAGGCGATCCCGACCGGGTCGGTGTGGCGCACCACTACGGCCGTCGGGGCGGCGAAGTCCGCGGCGATCCGCCACGCGGCGTCGAGGTCGAGCAGGTCGTTGAACGACGGCTCGCGGCCCTGGAGCCGGGTGGCGTCCGCCATCGTGCCGTCGCGATGGGTCGTCTCCCGGTAGAACGCCGCCCGCTGGTGCGGGTTCTCGCCGTGGGCCAGGTCCGTCACCTTCTCCAGCACGACGCTGATGTGGGGCGGGAAGGTGGTCCCCGTGACCTGGTTCAGGTAGGCCGCCACCTCGGCGTGGTAGGCGGCGACGATCGCGAACGCCTCCGCGGCCAGGCGCTGGCGGAGCTCGGCGGAGACGCTCCCGCGGTCCCGGATCTCGGCCGCGACCTGCGCATACGCGGCGGGACCGGGAACGGCCGCGACGCCGGCATGGTTGCGCGCGGCCGCCGCCAGGAGCGCCGTCCCCCCGACGTCGATCATCTCGATCGCCTCGTCGAGCGGGACCCGGCGCTCGCCGACCTGCGGCGCGAACGGCTTGACGTTGACGACGACGACGTCGATCAGGCCGATCCCGTTCTCGACCAGCTCGGCGAGCTGCTCCGGCCGGTCGCGGCGGGCCAGGATGCCCGCGTAGACGGCCGGGTGGAAGGTCTTGACCATCCCGCCCAGGAGCGGCGGAACGTTCGTGAGGGCCGATACGGGGAGCACGTCGACGCCCTCGCCGGAGAGGTGCTCGCGCGTCCCGTCGGTCGCGTAGACCTCGACCCCGAGCGCCAGGAGATCGCGGGCGAGGTCGGCCAGTCCCTGGCGGTTGGCGACCGAGAGGAGGGCTCGCACCCGGCTGGGACCTCCGTATGGGCACGCCGGCGGCCCCGCGCGCACCGATCCGCGCCGCCCGGGACGCAGGCGGCGTTCACGCTCAGACGGCCGAGTATAGCGCGCGACCGTGGCATACTCGGGCGGCCGTCCCGGGTGGCCGCCCGGGACCGCGCAGGTCCGGGGATCCCGGGCTGCCCAGCCGAACGGCCCGCCGGCCCGGCGCCGCGCGCTTCCGAGGAGGCCCCGCGACCGTGACGCTCCCGCCCTGGGAATACCTGTTCACGACGTTCAACGACGTCAACTTCCCCGACCTGTTCAACGCGATCTGGATCTTCTCGCTGGTCGGGATGATTGCCACGGTCGTCCTGTACAACGTCAGGACCCGGCAGCTCCGGCGCCACCAGGTCTACCTCGACATGTACGAGTGGCTCCTGTGGGCGGGCGTGATCTTCTTCTTCATGATCCTGGTCTACGCGGTCTTCAAGTTCGACTTCCTGTTCGTCGTCGTGTCGATCCCGATCGGGGTGGGGATCCTGCTCTGGATCCGCTTCGTTCGCTTCCCGCCGTACCTGGCGGCGTACGAAGCGCAGCTGGCCCGCTCGCGCTACTACTCGAAGCAGAAGTTCGCCCACCCAGAGGCGACGATCCGCCCCAAGCGCTCGGCGCGAGGGTCGCGGGCCCGTTCGCAGCGCCGGCGCCGCTGAGGCAAGGGGACCAGCCCGCGTCGCGCCGCCCCGGCGACGGCGCGACGGACCGCAGGGGAGGGACGCCCGATGGAGATCCGTCGCTTCGGGGTCGGCCATCGGCGGCCTGAGGGGCCGCCGGGCACCACGGGGATCGCCGGCCAGGTGATCCACTCCGACGGGCGGGGGGTGGTCTCGGAGCTGGCGTTCGCGCGCCGGGCGAGCATCGAGCCGCACTCCAACCCGAACACGACCTGGTTCGTCGTCATCGAGGGCGGCGGTTGGGTGCAGGTCGGCGACGAACGAGCGCGGGTGGCGGCCGGCGAGGCGGTCCTCTGGCCCGCGGACCTGCTCCACGGGGCGTGGACGGAGCTCTCCGAGATGCGTGCGCTTGTCGTGGAGCTTGCCGGGGCCGACGATGCCCACCTGCGGGGGATCATCGACGTGCGGCCGCTCCCGCTGGGCGCCGGGGATGGGGCAGCTGCCGGCACCCCCGGCGGCGCCGGCGCGGGCGCGCCCCCGGCCGACGGGGAGCTCCGCGCCTCGCCCGCCGACGCGCGGCAGGCCGCCGTCGAGGGCGAGCCGCTGTAGGTGCGCAGCCTCGTCGAGGGTGAGCCGCCGCAGGGAGGCGCGGTCGGCGCCGTTGGCCCGGACTCGCCTGACCTCAGCCGGGACCCAGCACCGCCCCCAGCTGCCCCAGGATCGCCGCCGTGGCGCCCCACACGATCCGCCCTTCGACGATGTACGCGCCGTACCGGAGCGGCCGGCCCCGCGGGTCGGGGTCGATGATCACCGGGGCCACGTCGGGGAGGAAGGCCGCGACCCGGGCCTCCAGGATCGCTGCCACCTCCCGCGGATCCGGCACGAACGCAGGCCGGCGCGCGGCGACCGCCACGATCGGCGTGACGAGGAAGTTGCTGGGCGGGATCCAGAGCGCGTCCAGGCGGCCGACGACCTCGACGCCGGCCGCGGCCGGGTCGAGCCCGACCTCCTCCTCGGCCTCGCGCAGGGCGGTCGCGATCGCGTCGACATCGCCCGGATCGGCCTTGCCGCCCGGCAGCGACACTTCGCCCGAGTGGTGGTCCGCCCCGTACTCGACTCGCTGCGTCAGGACGAGCTGCGCCTCGCCGTCCGGGCCGGGGTAGACCAGGACCAGCGCCGCCGCGGGCCTGGCGTCCGGCGGGGGCGCCGGCCTCTCGAAGGGCGTGCCCTCGGGCAACTGCTCCGGGCGCAGCCAGGCCGGCGGCGAGGGCAGGGGCCGCGGCGGCACGGCGAACCGGGCGCGGACGTCGGCTGGCGTCATCGGGTCATCCTACGGGTCGAGCAGCGCGGCCGCCGCCGAACCGTGGCGCCGGCGAACAGCGTTCTGACGCGGCCGGGCCACCACGACCGGGCGCCGCCCGGCCGCCGCGGTGCGACACGTACCGCGTGGAGCGGTACCGCGGTGGTCCATCGTGCTCCCGTTCGCGTCGAAGGCGCGGATTAGCTGCATATCGGAGCTCGAGGAGGGTCTCCGTACCGCGCCGGCCGGTACGCCGGCCCAAGACCTGCAGGTCGCCGGCTCGCCATCCCGTCGGCGAACGGTGGCCGCGCCCGCCAGCCGCGCCGACCCGCGCCCGCAAGCCGCTCCCCGCCGCCGCGCGTCAGTTCAGCCGCTCCCCGTCGCCGGACTTCTTCCTCGGCGGGGCGGTCGAGGGCAGGTCCGGGATCGAGCCGCGTCCGGATCGTGAGGCCACCGCGCCGTCGTCCTCGCCCGCCGCCCCGGACCGCGCATCGCGCCGATCCGACGCCTCGGCGACCACCGTGGCCCCCTCCTGGGTGAAGAGGAGGGTCCCGCCGACCGGGTCGGCGTCCACGCGGATCAGCGCCCCCGGCCGGAACTCACCGCGGAGGAGCGCCCGCGCCAGCGGATTCTCCACGAGGCGCTGGATCGTCCGCTTCAGCGGCCGCGCGCCGTACGTCGGGTCCGTCCCCTCGCGGGCGATCACGCCACGGGCCGCGGGCGTCACCTCGATCGCCAGGTCGTGGCCGGCGAGGCGCCGGCCCAGCTCGGCCAGGAGCAGATCGACGATCTGCGCCAGGTCGCTCTCGGTCAGGGCGTGGAAGACGATGACCTCGTCGACCCGGTTGAGGAACTCCGGCCGGAAGGTGCCGCGGAGCATCCCGAGGACCTCCCGCTTCATCGCCTCGTAGCCGGCGTCGCCCGCTGCCGGGCGCCCCGCGTAGGCCGCGATCGCCTGGCTTCCGACGTTGCTGGTCATGATCAGGACGCTGTTCTTGAAGTCGACCGTGCGGCCCTGGCCGTCGGTCAGGCGGCCGTCGTCGAGCACCTGGAGCAGGACGTTGAAGACGTCCGGGTGCGCCTTCTCGATCTCGTCGAAGAGGATCACCTGGTAGGGCCGGCGCCGGACCGCCTCCGTCAGCTGGCCGCCCTCCTCGTACCCGACGTAGCCCGGCGGGGCGCCGATGAGCCGCTGCACCGAGAACTTCTCCATGTACTCGCTCATGTCGAGGCGGACCATCGCGTGCTCGTCGTCGAACAGGAACGCCGCCAGCGAGCGGGCCAGCTCCGTCTTGCCGACCCCGGTCGGGCCGAGGAACAGGAACGAGCCGATGGGTCGGCGCGGGTCGCCGAGCCCGGCGCGGGCGCGCCGGACGGCGTCCGAGACGGCCTCGATCGCCTCGTCCTGGCCGACGACGCGCTCGTGGAGCGCCTCCTCCATCCGGACGAGCTTCGCCATCTCGCCTTCCATGAGGCGGCTGACGGGGATCCCCGTCCACGCGCCGACGATCTCGGCGATGTCGTCCGCGTCGACCTCCTCCTTGAGCAGGCGCGGGGTGCCCTCCGTGGCGGCGAGGGCCGCCTCCTGGGCCTTCATCCGCTCCTGCAGCGCGACCAGGGTGCCGTACTTGAGCTCCGCGGCCGTCCCGTAGTCGGCCTCGCGCTCGGCCTGCTCGATGCGCAGCTGCAGGCCCTCGAGCTCCTCCTTCGTCGCGCGCAGGCCGGCGATCGCCGCCTTCTCCGTCTCCCAGCGCTGCTTCATCGCCCCGGCCTGCTCGGCGATCTCGCCGAGCTCGGCCTCGAGCGCCTCGAGCCGGGCCTTCGAGGCATCGTCCTTCTCCTTGCGCAGGGCCTCCCGCTCGATCTCGAGCTGGACCCGCCGGCGCTCCAGCTCGTCGATCTCGATGGGCATCGAGTCGATCTCCATCCGGAGGCGGCTGGCCGCCTCGTCGACGAGGTCGATCGCCTTGTCGGGGAGGAAGCGGTCCGTGATGTAGCGGTTGGATAGCGTCGCCGCCGCGACGAGCGCGGAGTCGGTGATCCGGACGCCGTGGTGGACCTCGTAGCGCTCCCGGAGGCCGCGCAGGATCGAGATCGTCTCCTCGACGGTCGGCTGGTCGACGACCACCGGCTGGAAGCGCCGCTCGAGGGCGGCGTCCTTCTCGATGTGCTTCCGGTACTCGTCGAGCGTCGTCGCGCCGATCGTGTGGAGCTCCCCGCGGGCGAGCATCGGCTTGAGGAGGTTGGAGGCGTCCATCGCGCCCTCGGCCGCGCCGGCGCCGACGACCGTGTGCAGCTCGTCGATGAACAGGACGATCCGCCCCTCGCTGTCCTTGATCTCCTTGAGGACGGCCTTAAGGCGCTCCTCGAACTCGCCCCGGTACTTGGCGCCGGCGATCATCGCGCCGAGGTCGAGGGCGACGACCTTCTTCTCCTTGAGGGTTTCCGGCACGTCGCCGCGGACGATCCGCTGGGCGAGGCCCTCGACGATGGCCGTCTTGCCGACGCCCGGCTCGCCGATGAGGACCGGGTTGTTCTTGGTGCGGCGCGAGAGGACCTGGATGACCCGTCGGATCTCGTCGTCCCGCCCGACGACCGGGTCGAGCTTCCCGGCGCGGGCCTCCTGGGTCAGGTCGCGGCCGTACTTCTCCAGCGCCTGGTACGTGCTCTCCGGGTTGGCGCTCGTCACGCGCTGGCCTCCGCAAATCCCGGCGAGCGCGCCCAGCAACGGCTCGCGACCTGCGCCGTGGCGCTCCAGGAGCGCCTGGCCGTCGCCGCCGACCTCCACGATCCCGAGCAGCAAGTGCTCCGTCGAGACGAACTCGTCGCCCAGGCGGCGCGCCTCGTCGGCCGCCCGCTCCAGCACGCGCTTCGTGCGTGCGTCCAGCGTCAGCTGGCCGCCGGCGACCTTGGCGCGCCGCGCGAGGAGCGCGGCAAGCTCGCCGCGGAACGCGGCCAGGTCCACGCCCACCCGGCGGAGCGTCTGGGCGGGGATGCCCTCCTCGTCCTCGACGAGGGCGGCGAGGAGGTGCTCGGCGTCGAGCACGGGGCTCTGCAGGCGCTCCGCCAGCGACTGGGCGCCGGCGATGGCCTCCTGGGCCTTCTGGGTGAAGCGGTCGAGGTTCATGCGGGTTCGGGCTCCGGGTGCGGTGGCCGGCGGGTCGGCGCCGGCGGGTGGCTCAGGTGTCGGCCCGTGGATCGGGCTGGTGGATGGTGTCGAGGAAGGCGGCGCCGGCCGCCCGCGCGCGCTCGTCGAGGGTCGGCAGGACCACCCGGACGCGAACGACGAGGTCGCCGCGCTCGCCGCCCCGGAGGCGAGGCATCCCCTGGCCCGCAAGGCGGATCGTGCGTCCGGGCTGGGTGCCGGCGGGGACCTTGAGGAGGAGCCTTCGCCCGTCGAGCGTCCGGACGGGAACCTCCGCCCCCAGGAGCGCCTCACGGAGGGAGACGGGGAGCTCGCGCGCGAGGTTCGCCCCGTCGCGGGTGAAGACCGGGTGCGGCCTCACGGCGACGACCAGGACCAGGTCGCGGGCCGCCTCGCCCGTCCCGCCGCCCTGCCCGCGGAGGCGGATCCGGCTGCCGTTCTCGACGCCGGCCGGGATCGTCACCTCGAGGCGGCGCCCGTCGATCTCGATCAGCCGCTTGACGCCGCCGAAGGCCTCCTCCAGCGAGACGTCGATCGCGGCCTCGACGGCGGGCCGCCGCCCGCGTCGAGCCGCGGGTGCGTGGGCGTGACCGCCGTCCGCGCCGAAGTCGATGCCGCCCATCCCGGCCAGGATGTCCTCGAGGCTCGCCCCGCCCGCTTCCTGCGTGCCGGCGCGGGCTCGCTGGCGGCTCCCCGAGCCGCGGGCCCCGGCGGCCCCGGCGGCGGCGCCGGCCATGCCGCCGGCGAAGAACGTGCGGAAGAATTCCGAGAACTGGGACGGGTCGCCGGCGAACTCGAAGCGGACGCCCCCCGCGCCGGGCGACCCGGCCCCGGCGCGGGGGGCGGGACGGAAGCCGGCGAACGGGCTGCCGGGCGCGAACGGGTCGCTTCCCGGGCGGCCGCCCATGCGGGCGTACTCCTGCCAGTGGGCGCCCAGCTCGTCGTACTGCTTTCGCTTGGCGGGGTCGGCGAGCACCTCGTTGGCCTCGTTGACCTCCTTGAAGCGCCGCTCGGCCGCGTCGTCGCCGGGGTTCCGGTCGGGGTGGAACTGGCGGGCGAGCTTGCGGTAGGCCTTCTTGATCTCGCCCGTGGTTGCCGAGCGGGGCACGCCGAGGACGGCGTAGTAGTCCTTGTAGTCCACGTCTCAGCCTTCCCCGCCGGGCAGGTCAGGGCGGCCGGCGCTGGGAACGGGCCGGCCGGCGCACGAGACGGAAGTGCTCGCGCCGGGCAGGCCGGGCGCGCCGGAACGCGGCGGGGCCGCGAGGAGGCCCCGCCCGACCGCGGCGGTCGCGACGGAGCCCCTCATCGGAACGATCTCAGCGGCCCGTCGCGATCGCCGGCGGCTGGTCGCCGGGAAAGCCCGGGCGCGGAGCGGGAACCGTCGCCTGTTCCTTCTTCGCCGACGCCCCGCCGGAGCCCGGGGCCTTCATGACGAGCGCCTTCGGCTTGCGCCGGAGGGCCGCGTCGAGGACCTGGTCCATCGACTCGACGAGGATCAGCTTGATCTGCTTGCGGATCTCCTCGGGGATGTCGCGGAGGTCCTTCTCGTTCTTCTTGGGAAGGATCACGATCCGGGCGCCCGAGAGGTGCGCCGCCAGGATCTTGCTCTTGAGCCCGCCGATCGGCAGGACCCGGCCCCGCAGGGTGATCTCGCCGGTCATCGCCACGTCCTTGCGGACGGGGATTCCCGTGAGCGCGCTCACCATCGCGGTGGCCATCGTGATCCCGGCCGACGGGCCGTCCTTGGGGATCGCCCCGGCCGGGACGTGGATGTGGAGCGTGTTCTTCTCGAAGACCTCGCGCTCGATGCCGAGCCGGTTCTCGTTCGAGCGGATCCAGGAGAGGGCCGCGCGGGCCGACTCCTTCATCACGTCGCCGAGCTGGCCGGTGAGGAGGAAGTCCTCACGGCCCTCCATCTTGGTGACCTCGACCGCCACGACGTCCCCGCCGACCTCGGTAACCACGAGCCCGGTGGCGGCGCCGGTCTGATCCTCGGCCTCCAGCTCGCCGTACTCGAAGCGCGGCGGGCCGAGGAACTCGACGAGCCTCTTGGTGTCGATGATCATCTTCCGCTTGCGGCCCTCGACCACCTGCCGGGCCACCTTCCGGAAGACGTTGGCGATCTCGCGCTCGAGGTTCCGGACCCCGGCCTCGTGGGTGTAGGCCTGGACGAGCGTCACGAAGGCCTCGTCGGTGATCTCCACGTGCTTCGCGGTGAGGCCGTGATTGGATAGCTGCTTCGGCACCAGGAAGCGCTTCCCGATCTCGATCTTCTCCAGCTGGGTGTAGCCAGGCAGGCCGATGACCTCCATCCGGTCGCGCAGCGGCGGCGGGATCGGGTCGAGGAGGTTGGCCGTCGTGATGAACAGCACGCGGCTCAGGTCGAACGGCACCTCGAGGTAGTTGTCCTGGAAGGTGTTGTTCTGCTCCGGGTCGAGCACCTCGAGGAGGGCCGACGACGGGTCGCCCCGGAAGTCCATCCCGAGCTTGTCGACCTCGTCGAGCATGAAGACCGGGTTGTTGGTGCCAGCCGTCTTGATGCTCTGCACGACGCGGCCGGGGAGCGCCCCGATGTACGTGCGGCGGTGACCCCGGATCTCGGCCTCGTCGTGGACGCCGCCCAGGCTCATCCGCACGAACTTGCGGCCCATCGCCCGGGCGATGCTCTTGCCGAGCGAGGTCTTGCCCACGCCGGGAGGCCCGACGAAGCACAGGATCGGGCTGCGGATCGTGTCGGCGAGCGCCCGCACGGCAAGGTACTCGAGGATTCGCTCCTTGACCTTCTCCAGGCCGTAGTGGTCCTGGTCGAGGATCGTCGCGGCCTCGTGGATGTCCAGGTTGTCGGGCGTGGCAGTTGTCCAGGGGAGCCCGACGAGCCAGTCGACGTAGGTCCGGATGACGCCCACCTCGGGGGAGGCGGACGGGATCCGGCTCATCCGGTCGACCTCCTTGAGGGCGCGCGTGCGCACCTCGTCGGGCATGCCGGAGGCCTCGACCTTCTCGCGCAGCTCGTTGATCTCCGCCTGCTGCGGGTCCTCCTCGCCCAGCTCGCGCTGGATCGCCTTGAGCTGCTCGCGGAGGATGTACTCCCGCTGGGTCTTGTCCATCTCGGACTTGACCTCGCTCTGGATCTTCCCCTTGAGCTCGAGGACCTCGACCTGGCGGGCGAGGAACGCCGAGCAGGTCTTCAGGCGCTCGACGACGTCGATCGTGGCGAGCAGCTCCTGGCGCTGCTCGGTGCTCATGTCGGGGCTGTAGGCGACCATGTCGGCGAGGAGACCGGGCTCGCTGATGTTGCGCGCCGCGACGGCCGCCTCGGGCGGCACCGGGGCTCCCGACTGGACGTACTGCTCGATCTGGCCCTGCACCGTCTTCATCAGGGCCTCGATCTCGACCCCGGTCGGGGTGACGTCGGGGAGCTCCTCGACGCGGGCCAGGAGGTACGGGCTGGTCGAGGCGAACCCGTGTAGGCGCAGACGGCTCTGGCCCTGGACGATGGCCCGGACGGTGCCGTCCTGGAGCTGGACGACCTGGGCGATCTTGGCCAGCGTGCCGATCTCGTAAAGCTCGGCCGCGTCCTCGATCTCCTCCTGCTCCGCGACGCGCTGCGTCACGAGGACGATCAGGCTCTCGGCGGCCACGGCCGCGTTGAGCGCGTTGACGCTCTTCTCCCGCCCGACCTGGAGCGGCACGATCATCTCCGGGAAGATGACCGTCTCGCGGAGGGCGACGAGCGGGAGCTCGCGGATGGTGGCGGGCGGCCGGCCGGGGGTGGCCTTGGCTTTCGGCATGCTGGTCTCCTGGGCCTCGGGCCCTGCGGGCCTCCGGGTGCTTGCGGCGGTCCGCGGGATCCGCCCGGTCCGTGACTTCGTGGTTCGGCGGCCGGTCGCCCGGCCGGGCTGCGTGGACGCGTCGTCGGGGGCGTCCGTCGCCGGCCGCCCGGGGTCGTCCGTCGCCGGTCGCCCGGGGGCGTCGGTCTCCGGTCGCCCGGGGGCGTCGGTCTCCGGCCGCTCCGGATCATCCGGCCGCTCGGGGGCGTCCGTCTCCGGACGCCCGGGGTCAGCCATGCTGGACCGGCCCGTCGGCCGTTGCGGCGCCGTCCTCGCGGCCCGCACCTGTTCCTTCGTTGGAGAGCGCCTCGAGGATCCTCACGCCGAGACGCTCCTCGAGCTCGAAGAGGATGCGGATCCCGGCAAGGTTCACGCCGCGCTCCTGGGTCAGGTGCCGGATCCACAGGATCCGGCGGATGTCCTCGTCGGAGTAGAGACGGATGTTGGTCGGCGTGCGTGCCGGCTCGATCAGGCCCTCGTCCTCGTAGATCCGGAGCGTCCGCGGGTGGACCGAGACGATCCGGGCGGCCACGGAGATGACGTAGACAGGGCGGGTCGGATCCCGATCGAGCCGGACGCGGTACATGGGCGGGGCGCCGTCAGCCGGCCGCGCCGGACCCGACGAGCTCGCGCTCGGGCTCCGCATCGCCGGTCGCCGTGATCTTGATCTGCCGTGGCTTGATCTCCTCCGCCTTGGGAATGCGGAGCGTGAGCACGCCGTTCTCGTACGCCGCCGTCGCGCGATCGCCCACGAGCCCCTCGGGGAGCTCGATCGTGCGGCTGAAGCTCGCCCGGCGGATCTCGTTCAGGATCCACGACTCCTC
The DNA here is from genome assembly GCA_963831745.1 of uncultured Chloroflexia bacterium. Taxonomy (GTDB): domain Bacteria; phylum Chloroflexota; class Limnocylindria; order Limnocylindrales; family CSP1-4; genus CTSoil-043. The sequence goes on from CAWHRD010000001.1 coordinate 465,676, forward strand.
CTCGCGGCGGGCCTCCTCGCCCATCTCGCCGGAGATGACGAGGGTGCTGCCGGTGAGGGTGATCTCGACGTCCTCGGGCTTCCAGCCGGGGAGGCTGGCCTTGACGATGAGCTCGTCCGGCGTGGTCGTGATGTCGAGCGCGGGCTCGGCGCCGAGCGTGGCCGGCCGCCAGGTGCGCGCACGGAGGAAGTCGTCGTCGAAGAGCCGGTCCATCGCGCGGCGGACGGCGAAGAGCTCGTCGAACGGGTTCGTCCTGCGAATGAGCGTCATGTCCTGCACCTCCCGTGGTGCCTGTGTGTCACCGCTCGCGCCCTCCGGCGCGAGGTGCCCGGCTGCCTGTCCGCGTCGCCGACCCGTCGCATCTGGCCGATGGGTGTGACGCTTCCGGACACAGCGGAAGTATGAAACCCTGACAATAATGTTGTCAAGAGATGTACCTGTCCTCGCGTCGGCGGGCGCCGCGCCGGAAGGCGAACCGGCGCCCAGGCCGCCGTCGCGGCCGTCGTCCAGCGGCCTGCCCTCGGCCCGCCCCCGCCGGCACTCGGCCGTCGCGGGCCTGCCCTCGCCAGCCCCCGGCTGATCCCCGGCCGCCCGGCGTCAGCCCTCGACGATCGCCCCGATGAGCGTCTCGTGGAGCGCTGGCTCGCACTCCGGGCGACCCGTCGCGATCACCTTGTCGCCGGCACGCAGGACCGTGTCCATGCGGATCGCCTGGGCCACGTCGTCGCGCACGATGGCCACGATCGCGCAGCCTTCGGGGAGGGTGATGTCCCCCGGCCGCTGCCCGACCGCCGGCGAGGCCTCGTCGAGGTGCGCCTCGATCAGCTCGAAGTCACCCGACAGGGGGGCGAGATGGAGGAGCTCGTGGACCGGGATGTCCTGCTCGATCGAGCCGAGGATCATCCGGGTCGGCGAGATCAGCTCGTCGACGCCGAGGTGCTTGAAGAGCGGCTCGTTCTTCGGGTTGTTGACCCGGGCGATCGTCTTGCGGACCGCGAAGTGGTGCTTCGCCATCTGGCAGATGACGAGGTTGTCCTCGTCGTCGCCCGTCACCGCCGCCACGACGTCGGCCCGGTTGGCGCCCGCTTCGGCGAGCGCGCTCCCCTCGCAGCCGTCCTTGGCCACGACGATCGACCCGATCTCGTCGGCGATCTGGTCCGCTCGCCCGCGATCCTTCTCCATGAGGACGACCTCGTGGCCGGACTCGCTGAGCTCCTTGGTCAGGTAGTAGCCAACCTTGCCGCCGCCGACCACCAGCACGAACATGGCTCAGGCCTCCCGGGCGCCGGGCGTCGCGCCGACGGACGTGGGGGGCGCGGCGGGCGCCACCGGCGCGGCACCCCGCAGCACGAGGCCCGGGTGCGCGTGCCCCACGGCCTCGCGGATGGACGGCTCCGACCCGGTCGCCTCGCCGAGAGCCGCGAGGAGGCCGTCGGCCATCATCGTCGTCCGGCAGATCGTCCCGATCCCCAGCTCCGCGTAGGCCTTGGCCCGGACCGGGTCGTTCACCTTGGCGTAGACGCGCGGGATCCCGAGCGCCTCGAGGGCCAGCTGCGCGGACATGATGTTGCGGTTGTCGCCCTCGGTCAGGGCCAGGAAGAGGTCGGCGCCCTCGGCGCCGACGCGGCGCAGGGTGTCCTCGTCGGTCCCGTCGCCGCGGACCGCGTTGCCGCGGAAGGTGGCGGGGAGGCGGTCGAAGGCACGCGTGACCAGGTCGACGATGGTGACGTCGTGGCCCGCGGCATCCAGCGCCCGGGCCATCGCGGCGCCGACGCGTCCCGAGCCAACGATGACGACTCTCATGCTCGGTGCTCCTCGGGCATCGGGTCGCGCGCCACCCAGACGGCGCACGGCGCGTTCTTCAGGACGTAGGGGACGGTACGGCCGATGGCGAAGTCGCCCCCGAACCGTTTGCGGTACGGGAGGCCCAGCACGAGCAGGTCGGCGTCGCGCTCCACGGCCTCGTCGACGATCGCGGCCCCCACGTCGCGGGCCTGCACGAGCACAGCCTCGATCTCGAGGTTCGCGTGCTCCGCCTGGGCCTCGGCCATGTCCAGCACGCGCTGCGCCTCATCGCTCATGCCGGCCACGTTGGCGTCGAGCGGCAGGGTCCAGTCGATCTCCACGACGTGGACGGCCACCACCTGGGCTTTGACCGGCTTCGCGAGATCCAGCACGAGACGGAGGATCAGCGCGTCGGAAGGGCTGCCGCTGAGCGCCACGACGGCGCGGGCGAAGTGTCGGATGGGCTTGTCGGGCACGGGAGGCGGCGGTCCTCCGGGGGTCGTCGAACGCCGACCTGGCGATCCGGGCCGAGGGAATCCCGGTGCCCGGTGACGATCTGGGTTTCCGCAACGATAGCACCGCCACCCGCGGTGCTGGTCGGCGGTCGGGTCAGGTGCCGGCCGGGGCCGGCCCGTCGCCGTGGGGATCCGGCCCGTCGGTCCGGCGGTAGGGGACGTCGAGGATCACGGTCCGATCGCGGCCGACCAGCGTGGAGCGCAGGCGTCGGGCCGTCTGGTTGTAGAGAAAGCGGTCCCACCAGTGGCGCCCGACGTACTCGGGCAGGACGACCACCGTGGTCGGTGCCTCCCGCTCGGGCGACCACGTCCGGTCCAGGACGTCCAGGTAGGCCACGAACGGGCCGATCAGGGCACGATACGGCGACTCGACGACGACGAACGGGACGTCCGGCAGCTGCCGGGTCCACCGCACGCGCAGCTCCTCGCCGGCGTCGGCGTCGGTGGTGATGTAGACGGCGCGGATGTCGTCGCCGAGGGTCCGCCCGACGTTCACCGCCTGGACCACCGCCCGATTGAGCCCGTTGACCGGCACGACCACCCGCTGAACCCGGTGCGGGCGCGGGATCTCGGCGTCGGTGTCGACGAGCAGCTCGACCTCCTGGCCGCGGTATTGCGCCCGCACCCACTCCATCAGGCCGACGAGGATGGGGACGGTGATCAGGACGATCCAGGCTCCATTCGGGATCTTGGACGCGGCGCTGATGACGAACACCGTCCCGGTGATCACCGCCCCGACGAGGTTGAGGCCGAGCTTCCACTTCCAGCCGCCGCCTCGCTCCTCATACCAGTGGCGGACCATCCCTGCCTGGGAGATGGCGAACGAGAGGAAGATCCCGATCGAGTAGAGGGGGATCAAGGAGGGAACCGACGCGTCGAAGAGCCAGATGAGCAGGCAGGCAAAGCCGGTGAGGATGGCGATCCCCCAGCTGAACGCGAGACGATCGCCGACGATCGCGAACTGGCGGGGCATGAACCCGTCCACGGCCAGGATCCGCGCCAGGCGGGGCGCGCCGTTGAAGCCGGTGTTCGCGGCCAGGACGAGGATGAGCGTCGTCACGACCTGGAAGGCCACGAAGGCCAGCCCGTCTCCGAAGACATGCTGCGAGACCTGGGCGATGAGCGTGACCTGCTCCTTCGGGTCCGGCACGATGCCGAACGCAAAGGCGAGGACGGACACGCCGACGAAGATCGTCCCGAGCAGGAACCCCATCGCCGTCATGGTGTTGGCGGCATTGCGCGCCTCGGGCGGCTTGAAGGCGGGGACGCCGTTCGTGATCGCCTCCGTGCCGCTGAGCGCCACGGAACCGAAGGCGAACGCCCGGACGATGAGGATCACGGACAGCGCCTCGAAGCCTCCGGCGGGCGGCACCACGGTCGGGGTCTGGAATGTCGCGGACGGGTCGCCGGCGACGATCCGGGCAATGCCGATCCCGATCAGGGCCAGGGCGCCCAGCACGTACGCGTACGTCGGGATCGCGAAGATGTTCCCGGACTCGCGCAGGCCGCGCAGGTTCGCCACCGCGAGAAGGACCGTGGCGATGATCGCCAGCTCTGCGCGGTACGGCAGGAGCTCCGGGACGACGGAGGTGATCGCGGCGATGCCCGCCGCGATGGAGACCGCCACCGTCATCACGTAGTCGAACAGGAGCGCAGCGGCCGCGAGCAGCGCGACGCGCACGCCGAGGTTCGCCCGGGCTACCGCGTACGCCCCGCCCCCCGATGGGTATGCGTGGCATACCTGGCGGTAGGAGGTCGTGACGATGACCAGCAGGACGGCGATCGCGAGTGCCACGGGAACCGACCAGACGACGGCCGCGGCACCGCCGAGGACGAGGATCCGCAGGATCTCCTCAGAGGCATACGCGGAGGAGCTGATCGCGTCCGAGCTGAAGACGGCCAGTGCCTTCGGCTTCGAGAGGCGCTCGCCGATCTCCTCCTCGCTGGCCAGCGGCCGCCCGATGGCGACCGCCTTCACGCGGACCCAGGCGCGGCCGATCCGCGTCTTCGGGGCGCTCGCGGCCGCCTTGGCCGTCAGCTGGCCCGGGCCCGTGTACCGGAAGTAGGCGCTGTGCGGGCGCTCGACGCGGACCCGCCGGTCCCCGACCTTGCGACCGCTGAGCGGGCGCCGGCCTCCGATCACGGGCTAGTCTCCGGTCGCCAGGCGATCGGCGAGCCACGCCGGGAGGCCGGCCGCCCGGATGTCGGCCTGGACCGCGCGGATCGGGTACTCGACCCGGCGCCACGTCACGCGCCGGGCGTCGGTGTCGATCACGAGCGCGCTCGCCCGCGGGTCGCCGTCGCGGGGCTGGCCGACGCTTCCCGGATTCAGGAGGACTCGCCGCCCGTCGAGCGCGAGCTCGGAGCCGTCGGAGGGTCGGACGAGCTCGACGTGGCCGTCGTCCTCGAGCCAGGCGACCGGGACATGGGTGTGGCCGTGGAGGCAGTACGGGGTGCTGAACGCGCGGAGGTTGGCCCGTGCGACGGGCGTCGTCGTGACGTACTCCCAGGTGGGGTCGCGCGGGCTGCCGTGGACCAGGGTCAGCTCCTCGATCTCCGCCCGCTCCGGCAGCGCCTCCAGCCACGTCCGCGTCTCCGACGCGATCCTCCGTCCGGTCCACTCGATCGCCCAGCGCGCGGCCGGGTTGAAGTAGGAGACGTCGAGGTCCCCGAGGGCGGCCTCGTCGTGGTTGCCGCGCACGCCCACGGCGCCCACCTCCCGGAGCCGCGCCACGACCTCGTCCGGGTGGGGACCGTAGCCGACCACGTCGCCGAGGTGCCAGACGGCATCGACCTCCCCGAGGTCCGCCAGGACGGCGTCGAGTGCGGGGAGATTGGCGTGGATGTCCGACAGGACGGCGATCCGCATCGCCGTGGAGCGTAGCGCGGTGCCGTCCGGCGCGCGAGCCCGATCACACCGCGGACCGCCGCCGCGCGAGCCCGATCACACCGCGGACCGCCGCCGACCCGACGATCACCAGGGGTGCCGCTTGCGCTCCGCGGGCGGCCTCGGCCAGCCGTCGCTCGTCCGTCCGTCCTTGCGGACGACCACCAGCACGTGGTCCTCCAGGCCCGCCGGGGGTTCCGGAAACGGGGCCACCTCCAACGTGCCGCCGCCCAGGGCGGCGATCGCGGGCAGCGCGCGCGCCGTCTCGTCGCCCACGTCGGACCGCTTCCACGCCACGAGGAGGCCGCCGGGGGAGATGAGCGGGAACGCCAGCTCCACGAGCTCAGGCAGTGTGGCCACCGCCCGCACCGTGACGGCCGGCCAGCGCTCGCGGTGGCGTCGGTCGGCGGCCAGGTCCTCGGCGCGGGCGGCCGCGACGGCGACCCGTTCCGCGGCGCCGGCGGCGGCCGCGGCCACGCGCAGGAAGGCAGCCTTCTTGGCGATCGAGTCGACGAGGAGGGTCCGGTCCGCGGGCAGGGCCAGCGCGAGGGGCAGGCCGGGGTAACCCCCGCCCGACCCGAGGTCGAGGAGCCGGCGCACGCCCGCGCGACGGAGCAGCGGAATGGCCGCCAGGCTGTCGAGGAGATGGCCGGTGACCGCCGCCGTCGGGTCCCGGATGGACGTCAGGTTGATGGCCGCGGTCCACGCCAGAAGGAGGCGAAGGTGGCCCAGGATCGCCTCGCGCACGGGGGCGGCCAGCGGCTCGAGGCCGAGCTCGGCGCAGCCGGCGTCGAAGCGGGCGACCGCGGCGTCGGGAAGGGCAGGGCAGAGGGACGGATCGGCCGGGAGCGCCACGCGGTCGCCCATGGGACCCTCCGTCGCGTCGTGCGGGCCCCACGAGCGCGGACCGCGCCGCTCCCGGCCGATGATCTGCTCGCACCGCCGGGACCTGGGAGGACGGTCTCACGGCGTTCGTCCGGTTGGCGACCCGGGTCTCCCCGGGTCCCTCGCGACCGCCGGCCCCCGTCATCGGGTCCGCTGTCGATGCGGACCGTGATCGTTCGCCCGGCCGCCGGAGTCGTCAACGGGCTTATCCACCGGGTTATCCACGATTCGGCGCACGCGCACGGCGGCGTGTGGAAAACTCCGTCCGGGAGTGATCGCGCGCGAAGCGGTCGCGCGGCGCCTCCTGCAGCCGGGTTCGCGGCGCCTCCGGGCGCCGGGGTACGCCGCGCTCAGGCGGCGTCGTCCACGCCGGTGATCGCGCCGTCGATCGCGCCGTCGACCGGGTCGCGGGCCACCGGCTCCTGGCGCTCGCCGTCCGTCGCCGGGCGGGCCGGTTGCCCGCCGACGCGCAGGGCCCGGAGGACGGCACGCTCCTCGAGCGCGACCTCGTGGCGCTCGACCGCCACCTCGACGGCGCGCGCCACGGTCGCCCGCTGCACGTGGGCGAGTGCCGGGAGCCCGACCACGAACGCCGAGCCGCTGCCGGGCACCGACGCCACCCCGATCTCCCCTCCCATCGCCCGGGCAAGGTCGCGGCTGATCGGGAGGCCCAGGCCCGTCCCGGGGATCCGCTCATGGCCGTCCAGGCGTGCGAACGGCAGGAAGACCCGCTCGCGGTCGCCGCCCTCGATGCCCGGCCCGTCGTCGCGGATCGAGACCACGGCTACGGGTCCCTCGACGCGGGCGAGCACCTCGACGAGGCCGCCCGCGGGCGCGAACTTGCAGGCGTTTGCTGCGAGGTTCGTCACGATCTGCTCGACGCGCCTCCGGTCGGCGCGGACGGTCCGGATCCGCGTGGGAAGGTCGGTCACCAGCCGGATCGACCGGGCGCCGGCGATCGGACCGAGTGGCGCGAGAGCTCGTTCGCAGGCCTCGGCGAGCGAGACCGGCTCGATCTCCAGGCCGAGGCTGCCGGCCTCGATGCGGCTCAGCTCCAGCAGGTCGCCGACGAGCGAGGCCATCCGCTCGACGATCAGGCGCCCGCGCTCGATGAACTCGCGCCCGACCTCGGGATCCTCGACGGCGCCGTCGGCGAGCAGGTCGAGGTAGCCGCCGAGGCCGGTCAGGGGAGTGCGAAGCTCGTGAGCGACCATCGACACGAAGCGCTCCCGCTCGCGTTCGCGGGCGCGCAGGTCGCGGCGCTCGGCCTCGTCGGTGGCCCGGCCGCTCGCCGCGGCCAGGGCGGCGAGGAGATGCCGCAACGTGCCGGTCGGCAGGCGGGCGGCCGCCCTCGCGGCGTCGCCCGCGCGGCGCAGCTCGAGACCGAGCTGGACCTCCGCGCCGGGCGGGTGCAGGCGCAGGAGGCGGTCGGCAAGGCGCCCGCCGGGTTCCGGCCCGCGGTCGTCGGGGAGACGCCGGCTCGGCGCCCGCACCACGATGACCTCGGCGGGGGCGGTGGCTGCGCGGACCACCGCCGGCCGACCCGCGTCGGCGTCGAGCCAGGCCGCGAGCTCGCGGGCGGCGTCCGGGTCCTCGCCGGGTGTTGCCGCGACGAGCACGTGCCGGACGGGCCGGCTGATCAGCACCGCGGCCCTCTCGGCACCGACGACCCGCGCGACGAGCTGCAGGATCTCGGCGACCTGCGTCGCAGCGTCGCCCGGGCCTGCGAGGACGTCCAGGGCGCGGGCGAGGAGGGCGCGCTCCTCGTGGACCACGATGTCCTCGGCCCGCCGGAACGCGCGCCGCCGCTCCACGAACGCCGGGGGTGCCGGGATCGGGGTCAGCGCCGGGCGGGCGGGGTCGTGCTCCATGCACGGGGAGGGTGCGCGCTGGCACCACCCCGGGCCATCCCCCGAGCGTCGCGCGAGACCTGCCGGAAGTACCGCGCCCGGCCCGGTCCGCCGCCGCGCCCGGCCCGGTCCGCCGCCGCGCCCGGCCCGGTCCGCCGCCGCGCCCGGCCCGGTCCGCCGCCGCGCCCGGCCCGGTCCGCCGCCGCGCCCGGCTCCAGGGCCCGGGCTATGTCCGGCCGGAGCTCCGGATCGGGCGCCCCAGGGTGCGGCGGACCACGTCGAGCACCTCGTCCACGTACCGGTCGGCCTCGCCCCGTTCGGCCGCCGTCCGAACGCAGCCCTGGACGTGGTCCTCGAGGACCATGATCGAGACGGCGTCGATTGCGGCGCGCAGGGCCGCGGTCTGCTGGAGGATGTCGACGCAGTACTCCTCGCGCTCGATCATCCGGGAGATCCCGCGCACCTGGCCCTCGATCCGGCTCAGCCGCCGGAGGAGCTGCGCGCGGTCACGGGAGTAGCCGTGGCGGAAGTCCGGATCACGGGCACCCTCCCCGGCCGGCGCGATCCCGGCGGTCGCGGCCGAGGGGGCGGCGGGGGCCGGGCTGCCGGTCGCGATGCCGGCGACTCGGGCGCCCCCGGCAGTTCGCGCGCTCCCGACGCCGCGGGAGCCCGGTTCGCCGCGCGCCGGCCCCGCCGGTCCAGCCGGGCCGGCGGCGCGCGTCCCGCGCTGGGGTCCCAAGGTCATCCTGCTCTTCTCCGGAGGGGCTTCGCTGCCCGGATGATACTCCCGGTGGGTATCCTCCGCGCCGCGCCGGCGCGTCCCCCCCTGCGCCGGACGGACCCGCTAGACTTGGCCCGATGGACCTCCCGGCACACCATCCCGAGCGGGCCGCGCGCGGCGACGCCGAGTTGCGCCGCCTCCTCCCGGAGACCGCGTCCCGGTGACCGCGGTCCGTCCCCTGCCGGCCTTCGCCCATGCGAGCGAGGCCGAGCTGGCGCGGATCCTGGACTTCTACCAGGTTGCCTGGGAGTACGAGCCGCATACCTTCCCGATCCTCTACGACCGGGACGGGGCCGTGCTCGAGAGCTTCAGCCCCGACTTCTACCTCCCCGACCTCGACCTCTACATCGAGCTCACGACGCTCAAGCAGCGCCTGGTGCGCAAGAAGAACCGGAAGCTCCGGCGCCTGCGCGACCTCTACCCGGGCCTGCGGATCAAGCTCCTGTACGCCCGCGACTTCCGGGCGCTCCTGTTGAAGTACGGCCGCATCGCCCTGGCCGACGCCTTCAGCGGCGCCGAGGGCCAGGCGACGCCGCCCCGGCCACGTCCGGGACACCACGCTGCCGCAGCGCACGCCGCCGCCGCACATGTCGCGGGCCCGAGCGCCCCCGGGGCGCGGGAGAGCGGGGCCTCCACCCCGCCCGCCGCCCCGTCCGCGCCGTCCGCCCCGCCCGCGCCGTCCGCCTCCCGGGCCCGTCGGGCGCGGCGCACCCGCGCGGAGGCCCGCGCTCGCGCGGCCGCCCGGGCAATTGCCGCCGTCGGCACGGAGATGACCACATGAACCGCCCCCCCGACCTCGTCGCCGACGTCGCCGAGGTCCTCCTGTCCGAGGAGCAGATCCAGGCCAAGGTCGTCGAGCTGGGCGCGCGGATCTCGGCCGACTACGCCGGCCGCGAGCTGACCCTCGTGAGCGTCCTGAAGGGCTCGCTGCCCTTCATGGCCGACCTGATGCGGTCCATCTCGATCCCGGTCCAGATCGACCTGATGGAGGTCTCGTCGTACGGCGGCACGGCGACCGAGTCCTCCGGCCTCGTCCGGATCCTCAAGGACCTCTCCTCGTCGATCGACGGGCGCCACGTGCTCATCGTCGAGGACATCATCGACACCGGGCTGACGCTCAACTACCTCATGCGCTACATGCGTGGCAAGAACCCGGCGTCGCTCCGGATCTGCACCCTCCTCGACAAGCCGGCGCGCCGCCTCGTGGAGATCCCGATCGACTACCTGGGTTTCGAGATCCCCGACCAGTTCGTGATCGGCTACGGCCTCGACTACGGCGAGCGCTACCGGAACCTGCGCTTCGTCGGCGTCCTGCGCCCCGAGGTCTACACGAGCCCCGAATGAGCCTGCACCGCCGCCCCCTCGGCCGGGGCCGCCTCGTCGCCGCGATCAGCGCCATCCTCATCCTGGTCGGCTCGGTGCTGCCCTGGTTCCGCGCCGGCGGCAGCGACGGGATCCCGCCGATCACGGGCAACGCCTTCGAGGGCCCGGGCATCCTCGTCTTTCTGTCCGCGCTCGCGACGCTCGCCCTCGTCGCCCTGCCGTACGCCGTCGGCGACCGGCCCTTCGCCCTCGACCACTGGTGGGCCTACGGGGCCGTCGCCCTCGTCGCCGCGGCCGCGCTCCTGGCCCGCGTCGTCGCCATCGCCTCGGAGGCGGGCGGCCTCGCGGCGATGCTCCCCGATCGCGCGCCGGGCCTCTGGCTCACGGCGGTCGGCGTCCTGGGCCTGCTGTTCGCCGCCGCCGACATGTACGGCCAGCGCCGGGAGTAGGCTGCGCCGGTCACGCGTGCGACGCTCGTCCCTCAGGGCGCCGGCGACCGCTGCGGCGAGGCTCCGGGTGCGGCCGACGCCCCCGGCACCGGTGACGCCGCCGGCACCTCCGACGGTCCGGGGGCGGTCGAGGCGGACGGCGCGGCGACCACCTCGACGCCGAACCACCACTCGTCCCCCACGGGCGGCCCCTGCTGCACCGCGAAGACATAGCACCCGGGCGTCCACACTGTTCTGACGGCTCCCGTCGATTCTGGTGGAGGCTGGTAGATCGCCCCCAGGTCCGGATCGTGCGGCATGTAGGCGACGAGCGGCGCGAGGGCGACCGGGACGTCCTGGCCCGCCGACGCCGGCGCCGGGGCCCAGGCCTGCACCCGGGTGAGCGGCGGCGGGCCGTCGGGCCCAGACCCGACGCAGAACCCGAGGGCCAGCAGGCGGTCGGTCACCACGGAGACGAACGGAACGGCCGGGTCGCGAGGGCCCGTGGCGAGGCCGGGCTCGATGCTGAGCCAGTGCCGCCGGGGGCGGCCTTCGTTCACCTCGATGGCGAAGAGGCGCCAGTCGGTTCCGGGAAAGCACTGACCGCCGGGCTCGTCAAGGCCCGGCGACGTGGCCGACGGCGTCGCCGTCGGACCGGGGGAGGAGTCTGCGGCGGCCGGTCCGGCCGAAGGCAGGCCGGGGACGGCTGCCTCCCCGGGGCCACCGGGAGCGCCCCATGGCTTGAGCACGGCGAGAACAAGGACGACCGCGATGACGGTCGCTCCGAGCAGCAGCCCGCGATTGCTGCTGCGCGGCACGACGAGCTGCGCCTCGGTCGGCTCCCTGCCCCCCGACGGCTCCGTCCCACCCAGCCGGTCCGTCATGCGGCCTCGTTCCCGCGGCGCTGCCGCGGCTCAGATCTCGCCGAGGTACGCCTTTCGCACGTCGGCATTCGCCGCCAGGTTGGCAGCCGTGTCGGCCAGGATCACCCGGCCCGTCTGGAGAACGTACCCCCTGTCGGCAACCTCCAGCGCCTGGAGCGCATTCTGCTCGACTAGCAGCACGGTGGTGCCGTTCTCGTTGATCTCGCGGATGATCTTGAAGATCTGCTGGATGAGGATCGGTGAGAGGCCCAGCGACGGCTCGTCGAGCAGGAGGACCTTCGGTCGAGTCATCAGCGCCCGCCCGATGGCGAGCATCTGCTGCTCGCCACCGGAGAGGGTCCCGCCCTTCTGGCCGGCCCGCTCGGCGAGGCGCGGGAAGAGGCTGTAGACGTGCTCCACGTTCTCGGTGACCTCGCGGCCCGTCCGCGTGTAACCGCCCATCTGGAGATTCTCCAGCACGGTCAGCCGCGAGAAGATGCGGCGGCCCTCGGGCGCGTGCCCGATGCCGTCGCGAACGATCCGGTGGGGCGGCGTGTGGCTCACGTCGCGGCCGTCGAAGTGGACGGTGCCCTTGGCTGGGTGGAGCAGGCCGCTGATCGTCTTGAGGGTGGTCGTCTTGCCCGCGCCGTTCGCCCCGATCAGGGTGACGATCTCGCCGCGGCGGACCTCGAGGCTGATGCCCTGGAGCGCGTGGATCTTGCCGTAGTACGTGTGGACGTCGTTGAGCTCCAGGACGTTGTCCTGCGCGGGCGCAGTCGCCGGGGAGGGGATCGTCGTCATCGTGACCGGCTCGCTCATGTCGACGCGGTCCCGAGGTAGGCCTCGATGACCTTCGGATCGCGGCGCACCTCGTCGGGCGTGCCCTCGGAGATCCGCTCGCCGTGGTCGAGGACGAGGATGTGGTCGCTGATGCCCATCACCACCCGCATGTCGTGCTCGATGAGGAGGATGGTGAGCCCGAGCTCGGTCCGAAGGCGGCCGATGAGGGCGGTCATCGCCGCGGTCTCTGCCGGGTTCATGCCGGCGGTGGGCTCGTCGAGGAGGAGGAGGACCGGGTCGTTGCCCAGCGCCCGCGCGAGCTCGAGGCGTCGCTGGTCGCCGTACGGCAAGTTCTTGGCCAGCTCGTCCTCCCGTCGGCGGAGACCCACCAGCGCCAGGAGCTCGCTTGCCCGGCGGGCCGCGGCCGCCTCGTCCCGTCGCTGGCGCGGCGAGGAGATCATGTGGTCCACCAGGTTCGAGTGCAGCTTGAGGTGCATGCCCACGAGCACGTTCTCGAGGGCGCTCATGTTCTGGAAGAGACGGATGTTCTGGAATGTCCGGCCGATCCCCGCCGCGACCACGTCGTTGGGGCGGGCGCTGCGCAGTACGCCGAAGCGATACATGAGCCGGGTGTACCAGGCGGGCCGGACGATCGCGAGGAGCAGCGTCGCCGCAAGGATGCCGACAACGGCGATGCCGGCGATGGCCACGGCCGACTCGCCCAGACCCTGGACGCCCAGGGCGAGCGCGACCAGCAGCACGAGGATCGCCGGTGTCAACCACACGATCGGCTCGAGCCAGGTGCGATGCGGCCGCGAGATGAGCGTCCGGTCCCGGAACCTCACGACGCCCGCCGTCGGATCGATGATCCCGGCCACGACGTTGAAGAAGGTCGTCTTGCCGGCGCCGTTGGGCCCGATGATGCTGACGATGCTCCCCTTCGGGATGTCGAGGTTGACGTCGCGGACGGCGACGAGGCCGCCGAACCGGCGGGTGACGGCTCGTGCCTGGAGCAGGATCTCGGCGCTCGTCGAGTCGTCGGCCGGTGTCGCCGGCGGATTGGTGGTGAGGGCTGCCGACTCGCTCATTCCGGCGCCGCTCCCATCGGATCGCCCTGCTCGGCGAACACCTGGTCCTCCTCCGTGTGGAGCTCGCGTCGCCGACGCCGGCTCGGGAAGAGGCCTTCCGGACGCAGCAGCATCATCGCGACCAGGACGATGCCGTAGAGAAGGAACTGGTACTGCAGGAAGTCGATGTCGCTCAGGATCGGGACGTGCACCTTGTCGAAGAAGATGTTCAGCTGCTTGAGGAACACGCTCTGGAGCATGAAGACGATGAAGGCACCCACGGCGACGCCCCAGACGTTGCCCATCCCGCCCAGGACCACCATGGCCAGGACGGTAAAGGAGACGTCGAACCGGAAGAGGTTGGGGGTCACGGTCTGGAGCTTGGCGGCCATGAAGACGCCGGCCAGGCCGGCCGTCGAAGCGCCGAGGGCGAACGCCAGGAGCTTCGTCGTCACCGTGTTCACGCCGTTCGCCGCCGCCGCCAGCTCGTCCTCGCGGATGGCCATCCAGGCGCGGCCCAGCCGTGAATCCTGGAGCCGGTAGATCAGGATCATCGACACCGTGATCAGGGCGATCATCGTCAGGTAGTAGGGCCACGGGTTGCCCGTCGTGGGGAAGGTGAAGTCGCCGAGGCTCGGCGGCGAGATCCCCCCGATGCCGTTGGGCCCGTCGGTGTACTTGCTGGAGTTCAGGATGACGATCGGTACGATCTCGCCGAACCCCAGGGTCACGATGGCCAGGTAGTCGCCACGGAGGCGCAGCGTCGGCGCGCCCAGCAGGATGCCGAACGTGGCGGCCATCAGGGCGCCCACGAGCAGCATCGGCCAGAACGGGAAGTCGTTGCCGGTGAACGGCGAGGCGGCGAACGCGTATGTGTAGGCCCCGATCGCGAAGAACGCCGCGTAGCCCAGGTCCAGCAGGCCGGACAGGCCGACGACGATGTTCAGGCCCAGGGCCAGCAGGACGAAGATGCCGGCGATCGTGAAGCCGTCGATCCAGACGTTCATGCCGCTGAAGCTGTTGAACGGCGGCAGGAGCGAGACCAGGGGCAGGATGACCGCCACGAGGGCCATGCCGGCCATGACGGTGATCGAACGGTGGCGCCCGGAGAGGTCGGCGAGCCGGCTGCGCAGGCCGGGTGCGCCGGCCGCCGGTGTGGTGGGCTGCTGAAGCGCGGCGCTCATGCCCGCTCTCCCAGCTGCTGCCCGAGCAGGCCGGACGGCCGGAAGACCAGGGTAATGATGAGCACGCCGAACACCAGCGCCTGCCCCCACACGTAGTATCCGAGGGCCGCCGCGGTGACCTCCACGAAGCCGATGAGGAAGCCGCCGAGCGCCGCGCCGGTGATGTTGCCGATCCCGCCCAGGACGGCCGCCGTGAATGCCTTCAGGCCGGCCTGGAAGCCCAGTGTGAACTGGATGTTGCCGAAGTAGAGGCCCTGCACCACGCCGGCAGCGCCCGCGAGCGCCGACCCGATGAAGAACGTGATCGCGATCGTCCGGTTGATGTCGACGCCCATGAGCTGGGCGGCCTGGCGATCCTGCGCCGTCGAGCGCATCGCGCGCCCGATCCTCGTCCGGCTGACGAACAGCTGCAGGGCGACCATGAGGATGAGCGCCGTCGCGATGACGAACACGTTCACGATGCCGATGCTGACACCCAGGATCTCCAGGCGGGCGTTCGGGTCGATGATCTGCGGGGTGTTGATGGGCGACGGGCCGTAGATGATCTGGATGATGTTCTGCAGGATGAACGAGACGCCAATGGCCGTGATCAGGGGGGCCAGGCGCGGCGCGTTGCGCAGCGGGCGATAGGCGAACCGCTCGATCGCGGTCCCGAGGGTGCCCAGGACCAGCATCGTCACGGAGAAGTCGATGAACAGGACCACCGTCAGGGTGACCGGGTCGTGGATCGGCCCGTCCTGGCCCAGGACCTCCGTCAGGACGAACATCGAGCAGAAGGCGCCCACCATGAACACGTCACCGTGGGCGAAGTTGATGAGCTCGATGATGCCGTAGACCATCGTGTAGCCGATCGCCACGAGTGCATAGATCGCGCCGATGGTCAGCGCGTTGACGAACTGGGCAGGCCCGATCACGAAGTACGCGACGATCGCGAACCCGAGCGAGAAGAGGTACGGCCCCAGGTGGAGCGCCTGGAACCGCGCGAGCGCGCTCGGCGCGGGAGCGAGCACGTTGGTCGTCATGTCCTCCCCTCGGCCTCCCCTCCCTGGACACGGAAGCCGGAGGGCATTGACCCTCCGGCTTCCGGGCTACACGATCTACTTCTTCCCGAAGGAGAGGAACTCCTTGAAGACCCAGTCGCCGACGCCGTCCTTGGCGGTCTTGTCGACCTCCCAGAACGACAGGAACGGCGCCGCGGTGTCGCCGTTCGCGTCGAACGACTCCGGCCCGAGGACCGTGTCGAACGTGTGGGAGGGGTCTGTCGCCCAGGCGCGGACACCCTCGCGGATCGCCGCCATGTCGGCGTCCGGGCTGGTCTTGAGGAACTCAGCCAGCGACGTCAGGATGACCGTCGTGCAGGCATGCGCGGGGCCGCTGTACGCGCCAGGTGAGCTGAAAGTGGCGTCGTTCCCGAACGCCTCCTTGAACGCTGCATCAAAGTCGGCCTTGCCGGGGAAGTCGCCGAGCGCGGCCGTCGTTCCCCACGAGCCATCTGCGTTGTCCTTGCCGGCGATCCCGATGAGGGAGCCCTCGGCGTCGCCGGGGCCGTTGACGATGCCGTCGGGGCCGGTGAACGGGATGTTCAGGCCCTGCTGGCGCATCTGCTTGAGGAGCAGGCCCGCCCCAGAGGTGACGACGCCGCCGTAGTAGACGCCGTCGGGGTTCTTGGCCTTGGCGGACGTGATGATCCCGTTGAAGTCGGTGGTGTCGGGGGGAGCGCCGACGCGCTGCGCGACCGTGCCGCCGAGCTCCTCGAACTTCGCCTGGAAGGTGTCGGCGACGCCCTTCCCGAAGGTGGTCACGTCATCGACAATGAGCAGGTTCTTCAGGCCGAGCTTGTCATAGACGTAGGTCGCCATGCCCGGACCCTGGACCGCGTCGGTCGCCGCGACGCGGATGTAGTTGATCCGCTCCGGGAAGTTCTTGCGGTAGGCGAGGGCATCGGGGGGCAAAGTAAGGCCCGTGTTCGTGTTGGCCGGGCTGCACTGGACCAGCCCCGCGTCGTTGCTGATCGGGATCTGGACCTTGGCGACGGCCGAGTTGTAGGGGCCCATCACGCCGATGACGGCGGCGTCGCCGACGAACGTCTGCATGTCCTGGGCGCCCTGCTGCTCGTTGTACTTCCCGTTGACCGCGTGGTCGAGGGGAAGGACCTCCAGCATGTAACCGCCGATGCCGCCGGCCGCGTTGGCCTGCTGGACGGCGAGCTCTGCGCCCTTGAGGGTCGGCTGCCCGTCGGCGGCCGCGCCTCCTGAGAGCGGAAGCGTGACCCCGATCTTCAGGGTGCCTTTGCTGGCCGCGGCACTCGCGCTGGGGGCGGCGCTGCCGCCCGGCGCTGCACTTGCGGCCGGGGAGGCCGTGCTGCCGCCTCCGCACGCAGCGGCAACCAGCACGACGGCACCCGCGAGGGCGCCGATCTTCGCGTATCGCATAACAGAGACTCCTCCTCAGTTCCTCCCGCGCGGCCCTCCCAGGCCACGCGACCCTCCAACCGATCCTGCGGGACGCCGCCTCCGACTCCTCGTCCCGGGGGGCGGGACCCGTCCCCAGGTGGGGGAGGCGAGTCCGCGGATCGAGGCCGTTCGGCGCTCCGTGCGTCGTGGCTGAAGCGATGCCGTATATTAGGCGACGGCGACCCGAATGCAATACGGGCGTCGTGCGCCCCGGCGTGGCCGGGCGAGCGCGAGTGCGCGCTCCCCGCCCCGGTGCGGCGCCAGACGCCGGAGCCCGGTCGAGCCCGACCGCCAGCTCCCGACTCGGATCAGGGGTCGCCCTCCTGTGCGAGGTCAAGCCCTCGGAGTGGAATACCAGGTTCGGGCGGCACGGATCACCGACGTCGAGCGCATCGTCGCGCTCGTCGCCGGCTCCGCGCCGGCGGCGTCCGCCGCGACCCTCGACGCCGCGGACCTGCTCCGGCAGCTCGTCTACCTGCCACAGGCGAGCGTGCTGATCGCGGAGACGCTCCGCACGACGGCTGGTGCCGCGGTCCTCGCGCTCCGACCGTCGATCCGGTCGAGCGGCTACGTCGGGACGATCGACCTCCTCGTGGTCGACAGCCATCACGACGCGGACCGGGTCACCGGTCTGCTGCTGGAGGAGCTCCTCCGGTCGGCGCGCAACAAGGGATGCACCGTCGTCGAGGCGACGCCCCCCGCGGACGGCCCTGCGCCGGCCGCGTGGGAGCGCCACGGTTTCCGACCGGCGGACCAGCGCATCGAATGTCGAATCACGGCGGAGCGGGCCTCCGCCGCCAAAGGGTGATCGCCGGGACGCGCGGCTCGCGCGACCGGCAGGCAGGCCGCCGGGCAGCCGGCGCCTGCGACAGCAAGAGCTGAGGAGTACCAGTGGGCAAGAACGTCGCCGTCTTCGTGGACGTGGCGAACATCTTCTATGCGGCGAAGGCGGCCGGGGTGGACATCGACTACGTCCTCCTCCTGAAGGCAGCCACCGCCGGCCGGGACCTCGTGCGCGCGTACGCGTACACGGGCCTCGACCCGGACAACGAGAACCAGCGCAACTTCCATTCCTTCCTGGCGCGCAACAACTTCAAGGTCGTCAGCAAGGACATCCGGAAGTACGGCGACGGCAAGGTGAAGGCGAACCTCGACATCGAGCTCGTCGTCGACATGATGAAGACGTCCCGCAACCTGGACGTCGCGGTCGTCGTCTCCGGCGACGGCGACTTCGCCCCGGCGATCCGCGCCGTCCAGGAGATGGGCGTGCGGGTCGAGGTGATCAGCTTCCGCGGCAACACGAGCTCCGACCTCATGGAGGTCGCCGACAAGTTCACCGACATCACGCAGCTCGCGAAGGTCGAGAAGGGCTCCACCGTCTCGGGCCGGCGTGTCGCCACGGACGACGAGGACCTCTCGATGACCGAGGTCCCCGACAAGGAGTCCGAGGGCACCGGCCGGGGTCGCGGCCGGGGGCGCGGCCGGGGTCGCACCGAGCGGGGCGAGGTGGTCGCCGCGGAGCCGGCGGCAGCCAGCCGGGGCCGCGGGCGCGGCCGGCGGATCGCGGCGGAGCCCGTGGTCGCCGCCGAGGCGCCGGCGGTCGAGGGCGGGGCCCTCGTGGCGCTGCCCGGCGAGAAGCTCTCGAAGGCGGCCGCGGCGCGAGTCGCCGCGAGCGTCGCCGCCGTCGAGCCGGAGGACCAGGAGGAGGAGCTCGCCGCCGCCGACGCCGGTGACGTGGTCGAGGGGGAGACCGCCGCCGAGGGCGAGGAGCGACGCCGCCGTCGCCGCCGCCGGGGCGGTCGCGGCCGCGGCCGGGGCCGGGGCCAGGACGAGGTGGCGGTCGAGGGGGAGCCGGTCGCCAAGGAAGGGCCCGTCCAAGACGAGGAGGCCGAGGACGAGGACGCCGAGATCGTGCTCGCCGAGCCGGCCCGGCCCGCACCACGCCCGGCTGCCTTCGGGTCCGTCTGGGACTCGCAGATCGGGGTGCCCAGCGCGCCTCGCTCGGCGGCGTCGCTGGACGAGGAGGAGTTCGACGACGAGCCGGCGATCCCGGAGTACCTGCTGGCCGAGCGCCGCGGCGCCCGGACCGGCCAGCGCCCCGGGCAACGGGGCGGCCAGCGCGGTCGGGGCGGCGCCTACGCCGCCGCCGTCGACCGCGAGCGGTACGGCGGCCGAGGCGGCAGCCGTCTCCCGCAGCCGACCGCGCGCAGCGGGCAGGGCGGCGGCCAAAGCACCGGGCAGGGCGGTGGCCAGCGTGGAGGGCAGCGCCCGCCGCGCCCGCCGCAGGCGGTCGTCCGCGACCGCGTGCCCGAGCGGCGCCCGTCGGACGAGCCCTGGAGCGAGGTTCCACCGGAGCTCGAGCAGCTCCTGCGGGCCCAGCTCGCGCAGAAGCTCGCACGCCAGGAGGGTCCCGCCCCGGCCGCCGAGGCGGCGGCCCCGTCCACGCCGGCCCGCAGACCGCGCACCCGCAAGCCGGCCGCGGGCTCCACGCCCGAGGCTGCCCCGGCCGCCGAGGCCGCCGCCGACACGGCAACGCCCGCCCGCAAGCCGCGCACCCGCAAGCCGGCCGCAGCCGCCGCATCCCCGGAGGCCGCGCCGGCCGCCGAGGCCGCGGCACCGTCCGCGCCGGCCCGCAAGCCGCGCACCCGCAAGCCAGCCGCGGGCTCCACGCCCGAGGCTGCCCCGGCCGCCGAGGCCGCCGCCGACACGGCAACGCCCGCCCGCAAGCCGCGCACCCGCAAGCCGGCCGCAGCCGCCGCATCCCCGGAGGCCGCGCCGGCCGCCGAGGCCGCGGCACCGTCCGCGCCGGCCCGCAAGCCGCGCACCCGCAAGCCGGCGCCCGCCGAGGGCGCCTGAACCTCGGGGTCGAGGCCCCCCACCCGCCCTGATGTCGGCAGCGCGCGCCCGCGCCCGTCCGGCCGCCGAGGCCCCGCCGCGCTCGCGGCCGGGGCCTCGCGTGCGCGTGCCCGGCGACGCCCGCTTCGCGACCCGCGGCCAGGCGGCGCCCCTCGGCGCCGTCGAGCGGATGATCCGTCGGGGGGCTCCGCAGGCCCTCCTGCTCGTGGGCCCGCCGTCCGTCGGGAAGGCGACGCTGGCGCTCGACCTCGCCGCGGGCCTCCTCTGCCACGCCGATGACCCGGCCGCCCGGCCCTGCGGCACGTGCCGCTCGTGCCGGCTGATCGACGCCGGCGAGCACCAGGACCTCCACCGGCTCGCGCCCGAGGGCCCAGGTCGCCAGGTCCGGATCGGTGACCACCAGGACCCCGATCCCGGGACCGTCCGTCACCTGATCCGGGAGCTCGCCCGCCTCCCGATCGAGGGGACCCGCCGCGTGGCGATCATCGAGGGCGCCCACCGCCTGAACGAGGATGCCCAGAACGCGCTCCTCAAGACCCTCGAGGAGCCGCCGTCCGGCGCGACGCTGATCCTGTGCGCCGACGACGCCGAGCGCCTCCTACCCACGGTCCGGTCCCGCGCCGCGGTGCTGCGCCTCGGCCCGGTCGGCATCCGGGCCATGGAGGATCTGCTGGCCGAGCACGGCGTCGAGCCGCCCCGCTCGGCCCGGCTGGCCCGGCTCGCCGACGGGCGGCCCGGGCTCGCCCTCGCGCTGGCGGGAGCGAGCGAGGCGGTCGCGGCGCGGGAGGAGCTCGCCCGCTCGCTGCTGGACCTCGCGGGGCTCGAGACGGCCGAGCGGCTGCTCGCCGGCCGCGACCTGCTCGCCCGCTCGGCGGACCTCGCCCGCCTCGGCGGACCGTCGGGCGACGTGGCATCCGTCGCATCCACCGAGGCGCCGAGCCCGGCGGCGGCCGAGGCGCCGAGCCCGGCGGTGGCCGAGACGGACGGCGAGGCGCGTCCGGCACGCGGCACGCCGGCGGAGCGCCGCCTGGCCGCCGCGGCCCTCCTGGCCACCTGGACGGCGGTGGCGCGCGACCTCGCGGTCGTGGCCGCCGGGTCGCGCGCGGCCGTGCGCGACCCGGCCCTCATCGACGACCTGGATGCCGTCGCGGCCCGGATGCCCGAGGGCGCCGCCGCCGCCTTCGTCGGGCGCCTCGTGCGGGCCTCCGAGATGCTCGAGATGAACGCCAACCCGGAGCTCCTCGTGGACGTCCTGGTCCTTGCGTGGCCACGCACGGGGGTGCCGCGTCCCGCGGGCGCCATCCCATGACCTGGCGTCGCGACGATCAGCCCGGGGGGCCCGACGGCGGCGATAGGCGCGACCTCGCCCGGATCGACGCCTCGGTGACCGGCCGGGTCCAGGGGGTCGGCTTCCGCTGGTTCGTGCTCGACGTGGCGCGCCGCCTCGAGGTGCGGGGCTGGGTCGCCAACGAGGCCGACGGCTCCGTTCGCTGCGTCGCCGAGGGGTCGCGGGGCGACCTGGAGGCGCTCCTCGTCGAGCTCGGCCGCGGGCCGTCGGGCGCACGCGTCGAGCGGGTCGTCCCTCGCTGGGGACGCGGCGCCGGCGGGCTGGGCCGGTTCGAGATCCGCTCGGGAGCGCACCCCGGCGACTGACCCCGCCGTGGGCCGTACCATCGGGGGATGGCCGTGCCTCGACGGGTCGGGCGACCCTTCGGCCATGCACCCGGACGCCTCCATCGCCGAGCTCCTGCCGCGCGTCTACCGCCGGGTCCTCGATGCCGTCGAGGCGCTGGAGCGCGGCGGCAGCCGCCCGGAGGCGACACGCCTGCGACGCAGGGCCATCGGGGTCTACTCGGGCGCCTGGAACGCGAAGAGCCACCGCCGCCTCGAGGAGATCGCGTCCCGGGCCGAGCTGGCCGCGCTCGAGCAGGCGCGCCGGGGCGGTCCGCGCGCCGCCTGACGCCGCGGCGCGCTGCCTGACCCCGCGGGCCCGCACCGCCTGACCCCGCGGCCCGCGCCGCCGGGGCCCCGGCCCGGTCGGATCGCATACCCGCACCCGCGGCCGTCGCCGCCCGATCCACCGGCCGTTGCCCGCGCGCCGAGAGGAAGACCGGGCCCCCCGGCCGACGGCGCCGGGCGGCGCTACGCTAGCCGGGATGTCCGAGCCCACCGCGGTCCCCTCCGCTCCACCGCCCGCGACGCGCGACGCGGCGCTGTCCGCCGCCCTCGCGGCGCTCGACGCCCTGGCGGAGCTCGGCGAGACGATCGAGGACGAGTGGTCCTACGTCACGGCGCTCGCCGACGCGGGGCGGGCTCGGCTCCGCGCCGCCGCCGGGCCCGATGTCGACGCGGCCCTGGCCGCGGACCGGGGCGCGGCGATCGCGGCGGCCTGCGCCGAGACGGCCCGCATCGAGGATCCCCACCGCGCCATCGACTGGCTCTCGACGTTCCCGGCCGTGGTCGAGCTGGCCATGGGCGGGCCGGCGGCCGGGCCTCCCGCCCGGGCCGCCTCCGGCACCCCGGCGACGGGCGCCTGAGACGTGCGCTTCCAGGATGCCGCCAGGGACGCCCGGACCGTCGTCTACGCGGGGATCCAGGCCGACCCGCTCGTCTCCCGGTTGGCCGCCCTCGCGGCCGACGCCACCTATCCCCAGCGCCTCATGGCCCGGGCCGTCATGAACGGGGAGTCCACCGATGCCGGCACCTGGCGGACGATCTTCCCCAGTGTGCTGGGCCCGGACGCGATGGAGGTCGATCGCGCGGAGGCCATCCTGGCCGCCAGCCTGGAGGTCGCCGGGCGGGGCGAGCAGGCGCGCTCCCAGTACCGCGGCGCGTTCGTCGAGGAGCTGGCCCAGATCCTCGTGCGCCGCCGCCTCGCGGCCGCCCGTCCGCCCGCAGAGGCCGCGGGTCCGCCCGCCGAGGCCGCGGTCCGGCGCGAGCGCCGGGTCCTGTTCGACGGCGTCGCCGCCGAGATCCACCCCTACGACGTGACCGTCGAGCTGCCCGGGCGCACCGAGGCATGGGACTGCAAGTGGGGCGCGCGGGGGATCAACGCCGACGTCCTGAACCAGCTCGACGACGCGCGGCGCCACGCCGTCGACGAGGCGACGGCCCTCCGGGTCGGCCTCGTGGTCTACGACCTGCGCACCAGCTGCGCCGTGCGGCTGGCCCAGCAGACGGCGCCCCGCCAGGGAACGGTCGTGGTGACGCTCGAGACGGTCGACGCGCTCGCGGGACGCAAGCCGCGATGAGCGCGCCCGCGGGACCCAAGCCGCGATGAGCGCGCCCCCCGGGCGCGGCGAACGCTCGGCCGCGGCGACCCCCTGGGTCGACCCGGGGGCCCGGCCGACACGGCCCCGCCCGGCTCGATGAGCCCGCGCCCCGTCGACCGGGCGCTCCCGATGCGCCACGCGGCCGAGTATCGCGTCCGCTTCGACGAGGCCACCCCGGGAGGCATGTTGCGCGGGTCGGCGCTGCTCGGCTACGTCCAGGACGCCGCCTGGCGCCATTCCGAGGCGCTCGGCTACCCGCGGACGTGGTACGTCGGCAAGGGCTTCGCCTGGCTGGTGCGGGCGGTCGAGGCGCGCATCCTGGGCCCGATCGCGGACGGCGAGGTCGTCACGGTCACGACCCGGCTCACCGGATCCCGCAAGGTCATGGCGCGCCGGGAGACCGGCATCGTGGGTCCGGGCGGCGAGCTCCGCGCCGTCGTCCTGATCGACTGGGCGATGACGGACGGCCGCGCCCCGGTGCGGATCCCGGCCGAGTTCGAGGCTGCGCCGATCGACGGCCCGGGGCCCTTCGCACCGATCCGGGTCGACCTGCCCCCGACGCCGCCCGGCGCGGCGCTGCTCCGCTTCTCCCCGCGCCTGCGCGAGCTCGACCCGATGAACCACGCCAACAACGGCGTCTACCTCGACTGGCTCGACGAGGCGGTCGCGGCCGCCGACCCGGACGGCGAGGTCGCCATCGCGGCCCTGCCCCGCACCTACCGCCTGGAGTACCTGCGCCCCGCCGAGCCGGGCGCGGCGCTCGTGTCGGCCGCCTGGCGCGACGCCGCCGGCTGGGCCTACCGCCTGGCGGGCGAGGACGGCACCGACCTCCTGCGCGGCCGGCTCGACCCGGCGTGAGGCGATCGTCGTCGAACCGCGGGTCGCCGCGAGGGACGACGCGAGCCACCCGCGGCTATCCTTCACCGGGACACGCAGGACGCTCAGGCCGCTCTTACCACCCGCGACGCGTCCGACCCCGGGGGCCGCGGCACGCATTGCCGGCGCTGGCCGGCGATCTCCGGAGACTTGGATGACCGACTCCCGACCGATCGACAGCGTGGTCCTGGTCAAGCAGGTGCCCGACACGCACAACATCACCGGCGACGTGATGACCCGGGACGGCACCATGAACCGGGCCGCCCTGCCGGCGATCTTCAACCCCGAGGACCTGAACGCCCTCGAGATGGCCCTCCAGGTCCGGGAGCGCCACGGTGGAACGGTCACCGTGATCAGCATGGGCCCGCCCAAGGCGGCGAACATCCTTCGCGAATCGCTCTGGCGCGGGGCGGACAGGGTGATCCTGCTGACCGACCGCAGGTTCGCCGGCGCCGACACCCTGGCCACCTCCTTCGCCCTCCAGAAGGCGATCGAGAAGATCGGCAGGTACGACCTGGTCCTGGCCGGGCGCCAGGCCATCGACGGCGACACGGCCCAGGTCGGCCCGCAGACGGCCGAGAAGCTGGGCATCCCGCAGATCACCTACGCGGAATCCGTCCTGGAGATCGCCGACGGCCGGATCACCGTCGAGCGAGCCCTCGACTCCGGCTCGGAGGTCGTCCGCTGCCGGATGCCGTGCCTGCTGACCGTCGTCGGCTCGGCCAATACGCCCCGCCCGCCCTCGGTCCGCCGGCGGATCGCGCGCAAGCTGGCGGCGACCCCGGGCGAGTACGCGGAGCTCCAGCAGCGCTGGCCCGAGTTCGAGACCCAGGCGGCGCTCGAGGATCACGTGCGCGCCCGCGACCTCGAGATCCCGGTCTGGACGGCGGACGACATCGGGGTCGCCGACGGGAGCATCGGCCTTGCCGGCTCGCCGACCCAGGTCCACAAGGTCAACTTCGTGGTCCTCGAGAGCACCGAGAGCAAGACGGTCCCGCCCACGTCCGAGGCCATCGCGGCCATGGTGGCCGAGCTGGTCCACGAGTACATCGTCGGGTAGGGCCATGAGCGAGCAGACGAGCGTCAGCCAGCCCCAGGGCATCTGGGTCTACATCGAGCACACCGACGGCCGGATCGCCGACGTCAGCCTGGAGCTGACCGGCAAGGCCCGCGACCTCGCCGGCCAGCTGGGCTACGAGGTGGTGGGCCTGCTGTGCGGGCACCACGTGGAGGAGCTGGCGCGGGACGTCATCCGCCACGGCGCCGATCGCGTCCTCCTGGCCGACCACCGGGAGCTGGCCCAGTACCGCACGCTGCCCCACGCCCGCGTGGTCATCAGCGAGGCGCGCAGGCGGCGGCCGGAGATCCTCCTGGTCGGCGGCACCCCCAACGGCCGCGACCTCGCCCCGCGCGTCGCCAGCGCCCTGCGCTGCGGCCTGACGGCCGACTGCACGGACCTGCAGATCGGCGACTACCACGTCAAGCGCGAGGACCGGACCTACACGAACCTCCTGTACCAGATCCGGCCGGCGTTCGGCGGCAACCTGGTCGCCACGATCGTCAACCCGCGCACGCGACCCCAGATGGCCACGGTCCGCGAGGGCGTCATGCACATGCCCGCCGCGGACCCCGGCCGGACCGGGGTCGTGGAGGCCGTGACGCCGGAGTTCGAGCCGGGCGACTTCGCCCTCGAGGTCCTGAGCCGGCGGGTCCGCCCGTCCACCGTCAAGCTCAAGGACGCCGCAGTGGTCGTGTCCGGCGGCGCCGGCGTCACCGACGCCGCCGAGTTCGCCCTGCTGCGCGACCTGGCCAACCAGCTCGGGGGTGAGGTCGGCGCGTCGCGTGCGGCCGTGGACGCGGGGCTGATCGGTCGCGAGTACCAGGTCGGCCAGACCGGGACCACGGTCAGGCCGCGCCTCTACATCGCCGCCGGCATCTCGGGCGCCATCCAGCACCGGGCCGGCATGGACCAGTCGTCCAAGATCATCGCCATCAACACCGACCCCAACGCGCCGATGTTCCAGATCGCCCACTACCGCATCGTCGGCGAGGTCGGGGAGGTCGTGCCCATGATCCTCAAGGCCCTGCGCGAGCGCTCCGTGGACGAGGCGGACGAGGCCGGCGACGGCGCGGAGGGAGAAGCCGAATGAGCGAGAACTTCTTCCTCGACAACCCCGACCTGCAGTTCCGCCTGGAGCAGCTCGACCTGCGCGAGGTGCTGGAGCTCAAGGAGAAGGGCTACTCGGAGGCGGACCTCTACCCGACCGCCCCGCGCAGCTACGCGGACGCCAAGGACACCTACCGCATCGTGCTCGACGTCCTGGGCGAGGTCTGCGGCGAGCGCGTGGCGCCCCGGGCCGCCGAGGCCGACGAAGAAGGCGCGCACTACGCCGGCGGCGAGGTCACCTACGCCGCGGCCACCCTCGACGCGATCGAGGCCCTGCGCCAGGCCGAGCTCTTCGGGGCCATGTTGTCGCGCGAGTACGGAGGTCTCAACCTCCCCGAGTCCGTCTACCAGATGATGGTCGAGATCGTGGCCCGGGCGGAGAGCGGCCTCATGACCGTGTACGGCCTCCAGGAGATCGCCTCGCTGCTCGAGGAGCACGGCGATCCGGAGACCAAGGCCCGGGTCCTGCCCCGCTTCGCGCGCGGCGAGGTTTCCGGGGCGATGGTCCTGACCGAGGCGGACGCCGGCTCGGACCTGGGCGCCGTGGCGACGCGAGCAACCCTCGACGAGGCCACCGGCCAGTGGCACCTCAACGGTGTCAAGCGCTTCATCACCAACGGCCTGGCCGACGTGTCGCTGGTCCTGGCCCGGAGCGAGGAGGGCTCGTCCGACGCGCGCGGCCTCTCCATGTTCCTGGTCGAGCGCGACGACACCGTCAAGATCCGGCGCATCGAGAACAAGATGGGGATCCACGCGTCGCCGACGTGCGAGATCCAGTACAGCAACACCCCGGCTATCCTGCTCGGCAAGCGCCGTTTCGGGCTCATGCGCTACGCCATGAACCTGATGAACGGCGCGCGCCTGGCGGTGGCCGCGCAGGCTCTCGGGATCGCGGAGGCGGCGTACCGGGAGGCCGACAAGTACTCCCGCGCGCGAAATCCAGTTCGGCAAGCCGATCCGGAGCCTGCCGGCCGTGGGCCGGCTGCTGCTCTCGATGAGGGTGGACCTCGAGGCCACGCGGGCCCTCCTTGCGGAGACGGGTCGCTGGGTCGACCTCTGGAAGGTCTACGAGCGAGCCGTGGAAGAGGGCGGGTCCGACACCGACCCCGCAACGCGCGCCCGTCACAAGCAGGCTCAGGCCCTGGCCGAGACCCTGACCCCGATGGTGAAGTACTGCGCCACCGAGATGGGCAACCGGGTCTGCTATCAGGCCATGCAGGTCCACGGCGGCGCGGGCTACATGCGCGAGTTCAACATCGAGCGCCTCTTCCGCGACGTCCGCATCACCAACATCTACGAGGGCACGAGCCAGCTGCAGGTCGTGGCGGCCATCGGCAAGCTCCTCAACCGGTCGCTCGATCCGCTGCTCACGGAGTGGCAGGCCGCCGAGTACCCCTCTGACATGGCCGCCGAGAAGGCTCTCCTGGCCGAGCTGACCGGTCTGTTCGACCAGGCGGTGGCCGGGCTCAAGGCGCTGCCCGAGCGCGACCGGGTGGACTACTACGCCGTCGACCTGGTCGAGATGGCCATCTGGGTCGTCGGCGGCTGGTTGATGCTGCGCGACACGATCGTCGCGGAGGACAAGAAGCCGATCGCGCGGGCATACCTCGCGTCGATCGCGCCGAAGGTCCGGGCGGCGGGCGAGGTGGTCATCGCGGCCAACCCCGTTCCCCTCGAGGCGATCGGGGTCCTGCTGCCGTAGCGGTCACGTGCCAACCCCGGGCTGGTCGAGGCGCTCTGCGTTGGGTCAGGCGCTCGAGCCGCCTGTCTCAGCCGGCCCGGAACGGTCAGACGCCGCCGATGGGTATCCCTGCCAGAAGACCGTGTAGAACAGGCCGATCGCGCCCATGTACAGGCCGAGTCCGACCGCCGTGAGGTAGAGCGCCTGCGCCTGGTCCGGGAAGAGACCGAGCACCAGGAGGGCGAGTGCGAGGACGAGGAGCACGAAGGGCAGCCAGAACGTGAGCACCGCGAACAGTGCGATCTTCGCCCGTGGCATGGTGGCGAAGGTGGCGGCAACGTCTGCCCGGTTCTCGGGTGCCCGCCCGTACACGACGATCATGACCGCGAGGAGAGCGAGCGCCAGGAGGCTGCATGCGAGCCAGAGGTCGTGATCAGCGATGTTGTAGCGACTGATGATGACCGGCGCCAGCGCGACGATCACCACCCAGATCGCGATCGTCACCACCCAGCGGATGGAGTTGATCTCGCTCACCTCCGTCGCGGCGCCGCCCCGGACGCTGATGAGTGCCCCGAACCCGACGAACACGCCGGCGATCCCGGCCATCTGGACCAACAGATCGGCGTCCTGCATGTCCCGCCACCTCCCGCACCATGTCGCGGTCGTCCGCTACGTGGGAGTGTCGGTCGCTGTCGCGCCGCTGCCCAGAGGCGTCAGTCACGCAGGCGCTCCGGTCGCCCGTCCCTCGCGGACCGGGCGGCGATGATCGTCAGGCGCTCGCGGGGCGTCGCTGCGCGAAGACGAGCCAGAGAAGGGTCCACCCGGCCCCCAGCAGGATCAGCACGACGTACGTGAAGTAGAGCGCCGCCTCGAGATCCGAGGCCACTCCCAGCATGATGATGATCGGCGCGAGGAGCGACACGATCATGTAGAGCACATAGACCGCGGTTCCGACGACCTCGCCGGGCGTGAGCCGGGCTTCCGTGACGCTCGTCGCCCAGCCCTCCCTGTACTCGGGCGTCCGGGCGCTCAAGGCGATGAAGCCGAACCAGCCGACGAGGGTCAGCGCGCTGCTGAGCGCCCAGACCTGGTGGTCGGTGAGGTCGTAGCGACCGAGCGTCACCGGAGCGAGGGCCGCGACGACCGCCAGCAGCCCCATCCCCACCACGGCGCGCATCGGCGCGACCTCGAGCGGCTCGCTCGGGCCGCCGCTCCGGGTGCTGATGAGGGCCCCGAAGCCGACGAACACGCCGGCGATCCCGGCCAGCGAAAGGAACAGATCTGCGTCCTGCATGTCCCGCCACCTCCCTCGCAGGCCGCCACTGGCTCGGCGCGGTCCCGGCGGCGACCTGGGTGCGTGGCCGCGCCCGTTCGTGCTGCTCTGCCGTCAGCCCGCGTCCGCACCGGCGAGTGACGCCTCCGGAACGGACGCCGGGGCGGCGGGGACCGCCTCCTCGGTGATCGGCACCGGCCGAGGGGGCTCGGATCGTGGCCGGACCCGGGACCGCTCCTCGATCCAGGCGAGGACGTCGCGGGGGAGCTGCATGGTGGACACGGCCCCCATGTCGCCCTTGCCCTCGTGGAGCTGCAGCGTGCAGTCGGGGATCAGGCGCGCGGTCTCCTCCAGGATCTCCCGCGACAGGAAGGGGCCCTGGTCGCCGCCGATCAGCAAGACCGGCACGCGGATGTCGGGCAGGATCTCCCGCGCGTCGAAGGCCTCGGCATCGGTCTCCACCAGCAGGTTGCTCACGAAGTCGGGGCGCGACCGGTCGGTGAAGAGGCGGTCCATGACCGCACCGAGGACCCGGACGAGCGCCGGCGGCCGGAGGTCGGGGGCCACGGTGGCGAGCATCCGCGCCCAGGCGTCGGTCGGGCGACCCTCGCCGACGAGGGTCGCGAAGTCGCGATCGATGGCCTGGCCGCGCTCTGTCAGCGCGTATCCCGTGGACGCGTTGGCGAGGAAGTCGAGGCGGTCCGGGTGGCGGGCCGCCAGGTAGAAGCCGATCGCCCCCCCGTAGTCCTCGCCCAGCACGAGGTCGACGTTCCCGCCGAGCTCGTCGGCGATGAGCGCAGCGTAGTCCTCGGCCATGTCCGCGATCGTGTAGCCCTCCGGCATGTCCCGCTTCCGGTTGACGAGCCAGCATGTGTACCCGGCTTGCGCGAACGGACGGAGGACGAGCGGGATCGACGCGACGCGGAGCCCGATGGGGAACCCGATGCCCGGGCCGCCGACGATCCAGAGCAGGGTCTTCGGGCCCGTGCCCCACCGGATGTAGGCCATCCCGTTGGGGAACATGCCGGTGATCGGTTTCGGGATCCCCGGCAGGCCGCCTCGCGACCGGGCCAGGGCGACGCCGGCCACGGTGGCGCCCAGCGTCCCGCCGGCAATGACAGCGAACGTGATCCGTCGCCGCATGGTGCCATCCTCCCCACGGGACGCTGCCGCGGGTCGGTCTCGCCAGTGGCTCGGCGCGGTCCCGGCGGCCGGAGCGTGGGCCGCGCGTCGACGCCTCCCGCCGATCCGTGACCGTACGCTGCCGGCTCCCGGCCGTCGAGTGCCGGACGGCAGGCGCCGACCCATGCTGCGCACGCGTCCGAACGGCTATGCCGCCGACCCGGGTGCGCGCCCTGGCCCCGGTGCCTCGTTCTGGGGCAGACAGGTCAATCTGCTTCCGGACCTCGCCGACGTGGCACATCCTCGATGGCATGAGCCGCGACAGGCGCGGTGCTGAGACTCACGACCTCGTGACCGCGCAGCGCCTCGAGAAAGGGCTGGAAGCTGCCGCACACCAGGCAGCGCACGATCCGTCCGTCAACTTCCACCTCGCTGACCCCGGACGCCCGCTCGATTCGCCGGGCCGGAGGCACGCCGACGAAGCTGACTTCCACTCGTTGTGTCGGTAGCTCCCTGCTCATGTTCGCCAGCCTAGGGCGGCACGCGGGAGCCAACATCGATGGGATTCGTGATCGGGTAGCTAGTCGGGCGACGCCATCCAGGCGGCGACCTGGGCACGTGAGCTGAATCCGAGCTTGTTCAGGATGTTGCGGACGTGACTGTCGACGGTGTGCTCGGAGATGAACAGGCGGGCCCCGATCTCCTTGTTGCTCAGGCCGCCGGCGATCAGCCGCGCGACCTCCGCCTCGCGCTTCGAGAGCAGGGCGTCGCCGCCGCCACCGTCCGGAACCGCCCCGCCAACACGGGTGGACTCGCCGAGCGCGAGCCGCACGGCGGCGTCCCGGCTCAGCCGGCTTCCGGCCGTGAACTCGGCCTCGAACCTGGATCCGCCAAGCGCTGCGATCGCCGACGCTTTGGCTTGGGCCACCTGTGGCGCGAGGAATGGCATGACGCGGTTGCCGGCCCCGGTTCGGACGGTATCCGCGGCTCCGAGCAGCTGCGCCGCGAGCCGTGCTTGCCCGGACCTGGCGGCATGGCAGCCCAACGCGTCGAGCAGATACGACAGCTGCACCCGGTCATCGATCTGGTGGGCGATCCGCAAGGCCTCGCCGAGCAGGCGCTTGGCCGCGGCCAGATCACCGGCGATCAGGGCGACCGTGCCCAGGTGCATGAGCCAGGTCTTCAGCCCGTAGAGGTCGCCCACCTCTCGGCTGAGGTGCACGCCCTCCGAGGACGCAGATCCGACAGCCTCGAGGTCGCCTTCGAATTGACCGGCAAACGCTCGAGCCTGCAGCACCGCGAGCGAAGCCCCGACGTCATCAAGCCCCGTTGCCACCGCCTGAGCCTCGCCGAGCAGGCGCCTGGCGGACGCCCGATCGCCGGCCATGTTGGCAGCGATCGAGGCCATGCACAGCGACTCCGCCAGCGGGCGGAGGCGACCGGCCTCCCGATTCGCGGCCGCCGCGCGTTCGAGGGCGGGTGTGGCAGCGGTGGGATCAATCAGCAACACGGCCAGCATCCCACGCATGTACTCGGCCCGAGCCTGGGGCTCCGGATCACCACGTCCAGTCGCGAGGAGCGCATCCAGCCACCGAACGCCTTCGGTTGTCGCACGCGTGTACCAGAACCAACGGAGGGACGCGGCGAGATCCATTCCGCGCGAGAGGTCCACGTGAACCAGGCA
Source organism: uncultured Chloroflexia bacterium (assembly GCA_963831745.1). Classification (GTDB taxonomy): domain Bacteria; phylum Chloroflexota; class Limnocylindria; order Limnocylindrales; family CSP1-4; genus CTSoil-043. The sequence continues at coordinate 497,408 of CAWHRD010000001.1, forward strand.
TCGCCGCAGGACCGACCGGATGTTGTCGATCTCGAGGTCCATCCATGTGAGCCATTCGACGAGCGCGTACCGCGCACCCTCCGCCGACCGCCGACACGTCGAGACGTAGTACTCGGTACATCGCTCCTCGAGGACGTCCTCCTCGCCGGCCTCTCGCAGCTTGAGGCCGGCGAACTCACGCATCGTCTCGTGCAGTCGGTAGCAGGCGGGTCCCCGCGTGTCCTCCTTCATCACCAGCGACTTGTCGACCAGCGACGACAGCACATCCAATGCCCGCGCTGCCGGCACGTCGTCGGATGTGCACACCGACTCGACGTCTTCGAGCGTGAACCTGCCTGCGAACACGCACAGCCGCCGGAGGAGCGTCCGCTCGTCGGCCCCCAAAAGGTCGTGGCTCCACTCGATGGTGGTTCGCAGCGTCTGGTGACGCGGGAGGGCTGCGCGACTTCCCCCCGTGAGCAAGCCGAACCGGTCGGCCAGGCGATCGAGGATCTGCTCCACCGACAGGACCCGCGTCCTGACCGCCGCGAGCTCGATCGCGAGCGGCAGGCCGTCGAGCCGGCGGCATAGATACACGACCGCCCCCTGGTTGGAGGCGGTCAGCTCGAACCTGCCCGATGCCGCCGAGGCCCGCTCGGTGAAGAGCTCGACCGACTCGTTCTGGCGGAGCTGGTCGAGGGTCTCGTCGGCCTGGGCTCGTGGCAGCTCGAGCGGCGGGATCGGCAGGACGTGCTCACCCGGAATCGACAGCGGCTCGCGGCTGGTGGCGATGACTCGCACGCCGGGCGCGGCCCTGAGGATATCGGTCACGAGCAGCGCGGCCGCCTCGAGCAGGTGCTCACAGTTGTCCACCACGAGCAACAGCTCCTTGTCCCGCAGGTACGAGAGCAGGAGGGCCCGGGGCTCGGTCGCGGCCTGGTCACGCAGGTCCAGGGCCGCCAGCGTCGCGTTGCCGACGAGGGCCGGATCCCGAACCTCGGCGAGCTCCACCAGCCAGGCGCCGTCGCGGAAGCCGCGGGTGAGATCGGTCCCGATCCGGATCGCAAGGCGGGTCTTGCCGACACCGCCCGGGCCGACGAGGCTGACCAGGCGGGCCGTGGCGAGCTTCTTCCTGAGCTCCCCGAGCTCACGGCGACGGCCGATGAAGCTCGTCGCTTCAGCCGGCAGGTTGCCCGGGCGGCGGGAGGGCCTGGCCATGATGCCCAGCACGGTACTACGCGCATTGGCGGCCGACGCCGGTCGACTAGCTACCGGATCACGAATTCCATCGATGTCGGTGCGGCCCCAGGGGTCCTAGCGTGGCGACCATGACGCGGGATGTCTCGACACAGCTCGCAGGACCAGGGCAGGCGGGCCTGCCCCAAGAACGGGAGGGAACAAGGTGAACTCGAACCGAAGGAGTGCCGTCGTCGCGGGAGTGCTGTTCATCGTCGCGACGAGCGCAGACCTGGTCTCGCGCGTCGTGTTCGTGCAGCCGATCCTGGGCGCCCCGGACTACGCCGCTAGGATCTCGGCCAACGAGAGCCAGGTCCTGCTGGGAGCGGTCTTCCTGCTGGTCGGGGCTCTTGCGGCTGCCGGCATTGCCATTGCGCTGTACCCGGTCCTGAGGGAGCAGAACCAGGGTCTGGCCTTTGGCTCGGTCTGCTTCCGGCTCATCGAGGGCACGCTCTATCTCGGCATCGTCGTCTGCCTGCTGATGCTGGTGACCTTGAGCCAGGAGTCCGCGGAAGCCGGAGCCCCGGCTCCATCCGCCTACGAGGTCCCGGCCGCGCTCGTGATGGCAGCCCGTGATTCGCTGGGCCAGGTCGCGGTGCTGGCCTTCGGCGTCGGGGCACTCATGTACTACTGGGTGTTCTACGAATCGCGACTCGTCCCGCGGTGGCTGTCGGCGTGGGGTCTGTTCGCCATCACGTCGGTCATGCTGTCCGGCCTCCTCGTCATGCTCGGTCTCGTCGAGCCGATGTCGCCGCCCCAGCTCGTCATGGCTCTTCCCATCGCCGTGCAGGAGATGGTCCTGGCGGTCTGGCTGGTCACGAAGGGGTTCAGCACGCGGCCGATCGTTGCGGTGCCCGCCATCGAGCCCTCGCTGGCCGGTGCGGGTGCCCTGTCATGACCGAGCCGGGACGACCCGCGCCACTCCCGCCCCGCTGGTTCGTGCGCGCCGCGTGGGCGGGCCACCGCGCCGTCTGCTCGATCACGCGCGGCCGGCGCGGCCTGCGGAGCCCGACGGCCGATCGCTGGGGCATGCTGCGCCTGCGGACGGTCGGGCGCCGGACCGGCGAGGAGCGCATCGCCATCCTCGGCTACATCGAGGACGGTCCCAACCTGGTCACCAAGGCGATGAACGGCTGGGCCGATCCCGAGCCCGCCTGGTGGCTCAACCTCCTCGCGCACCCGGACGTCCGGGTCGACCTCGTCGACGGATCCCGCCCCGTCCGGGGACGCGCCGCGAACGAGGACGAGCGGCCGCGCCTGTGGGCCCGGTGGGCCGTCCACAACAGGAAGCTCGATGCCTACGCCGCCCTGCGATCGCGGCCGACCCAGGTCGTCATCCTGGAGCCGCGGTCCGATTGACACGCGGCGGGGACTCGAGCCACGACGAATGCATTGCGCCGCGTACCGCCGTCGCTACAATCCCGCGATGACTTCGTTCGCGCAGGAACTGGTGACGGTCGACCGCGAGGGCCTCGACCTCCGGGCGGGCTTGCTCGGCCTCGCGGTCCTGACGGTGTTCGGGGTGGCCATCGCACTCGTCGGGCCTGTCGCGATGGCGGCGGCGATCGGCGCGCTCGTCGTGCTGGCGACCGACCCTCCTCCGGCCGGTCGCTCTTGGGCGACGGCGCTCCTGCCACTCGTTGTCGGAGGCGCGGTCCTGACGTCGTCGCAGTCTCGATCGGCGGTCAGGCCGTCCCGGCCGCACTCCTCGCGGGCGTCGTGGGCATCGTCGCCACCATGCACGGTGGCCGCAGCCGGAAGGCCGGGGTCCGCGGCCTCATCGCGACCCTCTGGATCATCCTCGCGCTGACCCTGTACGACACCGGCGTCGGGGCGCTCGAGTACGCCGTGGCGTTCGCGGCTGGTGGCGCTGTCGGCGCGGGCGTGGCATTGGCCCGGGCTCGCAGAGGATCGGACGAAGGGACCGGGGCCGATGACGTCGAGGCGGGGACGATGGCGACTCGCGGCCGCCGACACGGAATGCCCTTGTCGTGGGCGTGCAGCGATCGCTGGGAACGGGTATCGGCGTCATCGCCGCGGTCGCCCTTGCCGGGGTCATCGGGGAGAACACGCCCGGCCTGATCGTCCTGTTCCTCGCGTCGGCCTTCCTCATGATGGCCGTCCGAGAGGTCAACTACGCGCTGTTCGCCATGTTCGTCACCGCGGTCGTCGTGTACAGCCAGCGGATCCTGGGGGCCGACGCGGCCGAGTCCGGTGGAGACCGCCTCGCCGAGACCGTCCTCGGCGTTCTCATCGCCTTCGCCGTCCTCGGGCTCACCGAAGCGCTCGCGCGCCGGAGGGCACCAGCCTGATGTTCATTGCGCTGCGGGCGATGCTCCGGGACCCCGAGGGCAAGATCATCCTGGTGTGGGTGATCGCGCAGATCCTGCTCGGCACGGTGGTGTACGCGTGGCTCGAGGGCTGGTCGCCCGTCGACGCCCTGTACTTCTCCGTGGTGACGCTGGCAACCGTGGGGTTCGGCGACCTCCACCCGACGACCGACCCGGCGAAGCTGTTCACGGTGCTCTACATCCTCGTCGGCCTCGGGGTCTTCGCGGCCTTCATCGCCGAGCTCACGAAGCACCGAGCCGCAACGATCGCCCGACTCAGGCCCCACGACGAGACCCCCTATCCCGACGCCGGGAGCGTCGCTCCGGGTGCCACGTCACCGCAGCCGACGGCCACGGACGAGGACACCCGGATCTGACCAAGGGACCCCAGAGCGGCGGGCGCGCCACGGGCATGGCCGTTGTCGCGCAGCACTTGAGGGGAGCGAGCATGGAGACCATCACCGGGCTCGGCCAGCACCGGCCCATCGAGACCGCCGCGTCGCAGCGCGCCCGCGGGAAGGCCGTCGCCGGAGCGGCGCCTGGTCTTCGACCTGAACGACTTCGACGAGGCCGCACCGGGCCCGTGGGAGTGGGACGTCAAGCGGCTGGTCACGAGCGTCGTCCTGGGTGGTTCGGAGCTGGGTCTGCGCCCCAAGGCCATCCGAGAGGCGGCGCTGGCCTGCGCCACCGCCGCGTCGGCTCGACTGGCCGGACGGACGGGTGCTCATCGTCGGCGGTCTCGAGCCGGCGGTTCCGACCGTGGAGAGCTTCCGTTGAGAAGTCCGGTCGCGAGGTCGAGGAAACCAGCGGTGACGAACGCTGCGAGCACGTCCATAGCGCAGCCGCCTTGGCGTCTAGGTCTGGATAGGCAGGCGGGTGTGGGCCTCCCGTGGGACAGCTCGTGGTCGTCAGGGCCGCCGGTCACGACTGGCCCCGAGCCGATCCTGACCCGGGCCGTCGAGTTCCGATGACCAGGCGCGGAGCCTTGCCGCGATCGACGGGACATCGCGCAGAGACCCGTCCGCGATCGCGGCCACCAGGTCGAACGCGTCGTTGATCGGAGCGCGCAGGTCTCGATCGTTCAGTCGGTAGAACAGGCGGACCGCGACCCAGCCGAGCCGCTTGTTGCCGTCGATCAGGGCGTGGCCGGTGACGATCGAGTGCAGCAGCGCAGCCGCCTTGGCGTCCAGGTCTGGATAGGCATCCTCGCCGTAGACGGATGCACGCGTCCTGGCCACGGCGGCCTCCAACATCCCGATGTCCCGGACCTCGGGCGGTCGTCCAAGGGCCGCCGCGGCCGCCGCGAGCAGGTCATCAAGGTCGAGGTGCTCGGTCACAGGCTCCCGAGCCGGCGAAGGAGCTCCGCATCCTCGTGCACGATCGCCGCGAGGTGCTCGTCGCGACGTCGCGTCCGGCGTGTCACGTACTCGTCGATCGCGGTGCGCGCGACCTCCTGCATGGATCGATGCTCGCGGCGGGCGGTCTCACGCAGCGCCTCGGTCTCGGCGGCAGTCAGGCGAAGGGTCATCGGCATGGGCGGATGATACCGCCAGGTATCACCGAGTCAATCCGTCCCGATCGGAGGTAAGGACGAGCCGCTCCCGCGGATCAACCCCGCCTCACCTACGGGATGCGTTCGATCTCCACTCCGAGCGCTTCGTAGACGGGTCGCGCCCGCGCGTCAGCCGAGACGAGCGGGAGGCGGTGCTGCCGCGCGGCCGCGGCGACGAGCGCGTCGTAGACGGCACCGCCGGAGATCCCCAGCCGGGCGAGCTCCTCGCAGAGGTGGGCCGCCTCCGCCTCGCCGAGAAACCCGGATGCCGGGAAGTTGCGAGCCAGCACGCGGAGGGCATCGGCCGGCGAACGACGAAGGCCGGCCGGAAGCCGCGTCAGGACCGAGTACGTCTCGAACCAGGCGTGTCCGGCCAGGCCCAGCCGGCGGCCTCGGACCGAGTCGAGCGTGGCGAGGTGGGCCTCGTGGTCCTCGACGATGAGCGCGACGGCCGCGCTCGTGTCGAGCAGCGCGACCGGGCGCTGATCACCGTCCGTGGCGGTCCGCATCGATCAGCTCGCGCACCAGCGTGTTGTCGATGGGCGTCCCGGTCGTCGGGATGAACAGCAGGCCGCCGTCGTCGCGGAGCTCCGTGCCGGCAACCGGTTCGATGCGGATCGCAGCGCCGTCGAGCTCGATCTCGACCTCGCCGCCGCCGGCGAGGCCGATCCGATTGCGCAGGGAGCGTGGGATTACCAATCGGCCGGCTCGATCGATGGTGGCCCTCATGGGTCTCACACTACCACAATCGTGGTAACCTGGGATCCACGCGCGGTGCCTTCCACCGCTTCCCGGCGGGCGGCCGCAGTACGCATCCAGGCGAGCGGACCCGGTTGGACCTCCGACGCGAACTGGGCCCTGATCGCGATGACCGGGACCACCGCCTGGGCTCTGGCTCAGCCGCCGACCGTGGCCGGTTCGGGTCGGCCGAAGAGGCCGAGCTGGACCAGCAGACCAAGCTGATCCGGGACACCCCAGTGCTCGACGAGCCGCCCATCGCGGAAGCGAGCCTGGTCGAACACCGTGATCTCCGATCGCCGGCCCGTGGGTGGCCGGCCGAAGATGCTTCCCGTGTTGATGCCGCGCCCGGTCGCACGGATCCAGACCTGGTCGCCGTGCGCGACGAGGTCGTCGATGGTGAGCTCGAAGTCGCTGAACCACTCGTGCAGCGTGCGGATCGTCTCCTTCGCCCCGTCGATCCCGCCCTTGAGCCCTCGTTGGTGCTCGATCGCGTCGGGCGACACGAGCTCGTCGCAGACATCGGCATTGCCGCGTGAGAATCCTTCCTCGATGAGTCGATGCATCGCCGCGATGTTCCGCTCGATGGTCTCCTGGTCAACGCTCATGTCGGGACGTTCCTTTCGCTTCGATAGAGTAATACTCTAGTGATCTGCGGTTATACTCTATCGAGATGAGAGACGTCAAGAGCCCGGCTGGCAGCCTGCGCGCGGAGCAGGCAGCGGTCACGACGCGCCGGATCCTCGATGCGGCGCGCAGGGGGTTCGCCGACGCCGGGTATGCGGCCACGACCTTCCGAGAGATCGCTTCCGGGGCCGGCGTTGCGGTCCAGACGGTCTACGCGGTCTTTGGGTCGAAGGCGAACATCCTCCGCACCCTTCGCGAGTCGGTGGTCACCAATCCGGCGGCGGCGGACGCCTACGCGGCCGCCCTCGCGGCGACCGACGTGGACGAGGCACTGGGCTCCTTCGCGCGCTCGATCCGCCTGCGCTGGGAGGCCGGCCACGACATCGTGATGATCAACGTGACGGCGGCATCGGCGGATCCAGCGATCCGCGCCGAGGTCGTCGCTACGAATGCGATGCGGCGCGGCGGGATCGAGCGGCTCGCGCGACGGCTCGGCGAGCTCGAGAGCGGGCTCGACCTTCGCCGCGTCGAGGCGCTCCTCGACGCGCTGACCCTCACGTCGGTGTACGAGCAGCTGGTCTCAGACCACGGCTGGTCCCCGGACGACTACGAGTCCTGGCTTGTCGGTGCCCTCCGCAGCGAGATCCGGGGAACGGCCGGTCGTGCCCGGCCGGCACTCGAGCCCGGCCACTGAGCGGTCACATCGACCACCCACCGCGAAGCAGCGTCGACAGCGCCACGGCCGAGATGTAGAGACCGACGCCGTACACGGCGTGGGTGCCGAGGTTGCGCAGGCGGGTGGCGTTGGGGTTGGGTGTCCGTGACCCCGCGATCCCGGCACCCATCGCGGGCTGCATCACGAACCAGGGGGCCACGATGGTCCCCAGGCCGACGAGGAGGGCCGGCAGGATCGTCGGCGATCGCGCCCACTCCACGCCCCAGATCCCGAGCAGGAGGAGGGCGAACGTGACGCCGATCGCGTAGTGGACGAACCATCCGAGCAGGGCCTCGCCACCGACCGGCTCGGCTGACGCGATGCGGTCATGAACGAAGCGACCACGCGGGAAGTGGCCGATCCAGCGCCCCAGCAACGAGTAGTCGAGGGTCGGGACGTGGAACCGCCGTCGAAGGACCAAGCTCCAGGCGTCCATCAGGGCGCTGCCCGCGACGCCCATGAAGACGCCGGCGGCAACGACGACCACGGCATCACTCATCGCGACGACCTCCTCGCCGCTGCGGGCGCGAGCGCGAGACGGCCGTCGGGCGAGCCTCCGGGTGGCTCGAGGTGGCGGCGCGGGAGCCGAGCTGTGATTGCCTGGCCATCTCGAGGCCGTCGAGGACGACCTCGAGGCCGTACTCGAACTCGTCCCCGGAGTCATAGCCGGTCCTCATGGCGTGTTCCCGTGATGAACTCGACGAGGTTGGTCAGCACCGGGTTCGGTGCCGAGGATCCCTCGCGGATCTTCAGGCTCCTCGTCCCGCTCTGGCGACCATTCATGAAGACACCCCAGCAGGGTGCTGCGACATCGATCGAGCTGGCGTCCTCGCCGAAGGTCGAGGGCGTCACGGGGACGTACTTCGCCAACGGCAGGCCGCAGAGCTCGAACACGGCGTCGTACGACGCGGGCGCCGCAGCCCGCCTGTGGCAGGTCAGCGCCAGTCTCGTCGGCCTCCCGGCAGCGGTGCAACCCGACCCAACCAGCAATACCGATGGCCGTGCGACCTACGGCCGGCACCCAGCCAACCTCATGACAGACGACAGGAAACCGACATGACCAACGCCGTTCGATCCACCGCCACCAAGCGAGCCCCGATGGACTCTTCGCGAAGAACCGCGCTCGCCGTGGGCGTGCTGTTCATCCTCACCTTCATCACGTCGATCGCAGGAGTGATGGCCTACGGATCCATCCTGAGCGATCCCGCCTACATCCTCGGCCGCGGCCCCGACACCCGCGTGTTCGTGGGGGCGTTCCTCGAGCTGCTGCTCATCATCACCAACATCGGCTGCGCCGTCGTCCTGTTCCCGCTGCTCAAGCGCCAGAACGAGGGCCTCGCCCTCGGCTACGTCACGGCCCGTCTCGTCGAGTGCGGCTTCATCGCCGTCGGCATCCTCAGCCTCCTGACGGTCGCGACCCTGCGGCAGGAAACGGCGAGCGCGAATGCGATCTCGCTCGTCCCGATCGGCAAGTCGCTCGTCGCGATGCACAGCTGGACGTTCCTGCTCGGCCCCGGCTTCGCCGACGGCATCGGGACGGGGATGATCCTGGGCTGGCTGATGTACCGCTCCGGCCTCGTGGGACGCCGCATGGCGCTGGTCGGCGTCGTCGGTGGCGCGATGCTCGCCACCTCCGGGGTCGCCGTGCTCCTGGGCCTCATCCCGCAGGGCGGCGCGGTGCAGGGCATCGCGACCATCCCGGAGGTCATCTGGGAGGCGTTCCTGGGCCTGTACCTGCTCTTCAAGGGGTTCCAGCGGACCGCCCCGCTCATGGTCGCGGCGGCGAGCGTAGCCGGACTGGCAGCGACGCTGCCGCCACGAACCATCGTGGCGCCGCAGGCGGGGGCAGCATGACCGCCGAGCAGGAGCGGACTGCCAAGATCCCGCCCCGCGTGTTCGTTCGAACCGCCTGGGTGCTGCACCGAGCCCTCCTTCGGCTCAGCGGGGCCGGATCGGTCTCAGGCCCCCCGGCAAGACGTTCGGGATGCTCAAGCTCTCCACGGTCGGGCGGCGCTCGGGGCAGGCCCGGGTCGCGATCGTGGGCTACTACGAGGACGGGCCCAACCTCGTGACGTTGGCGATGAACGGCTGGGGCGAGGCGGAGCCCGCGTGGTGGCTGAACCTCCAGGCGCAGCCGGATACGACGGTCGAGCTGAAGGATGGTCTCCGGGCCGTCCGCGGTCGCGCCGCGGAAGGCGAGGAGCGCGATCGTCTCTGGGCGCGGTGGCGACAGTTCAGCGAGGACTACGACGCCTGGGCGGCGATGCGCTCGGGGCAGACCGCGGTCGTGGTGCTCGAGCCTCGCGTGGCTGCGACCGCCACCGCATGACCACCCCGAACGCGCGACGGACGCCGTCGCGCCGCCTTCCCCTCGTCGCCTCCGCGTCGCTGGTCCTCGGGTTCCTACTGCCGATCCTCCTTGCCGTTGGGCCGGCGTCAGGAGGCGGCGAGAGCCGGATGACCGGTGCCACCCTCCTCGGCTGGGGCTTCGGCTGGGCACTCATCGCCATCCTGTCCATCAGGTTCGCCGACCAGCCGCAGCGCTGGGCGCTCGTCCCCGCAGGCATCCTGGGCGTGACCGGGATCGCGCTCATCGCATTCGCGCCCGGCGCCGCTGTGATGGACCAGCTCGCGTGGGTCTGGCCCGTGCCGATCCTCGTCCTGGCAATCTGGCTGATTCTGCGCGTCCGCCGGGACGTCCAGGGCCGTGCGCGCTGGCTCCTCTACCCGGTGATCGGCGTCCTCGCGCTGCTCGCGGTCGGCGGCGCAGTCGAGACGGTCATCGAGGCGACCGGCAATGGTCGATCCGCCGACGGGGGCCAGCTCGTCGACGTCGGCGGGCACCAGCTCCTCATCTCGTGCAGTGGCACGGGGAGCCCGACCGTCGTCCTCGAGGGCGGCCTCGGCCAGGGCTCGGCCTACTTCGCGCGCATCGCCCCGGCGGTCGCGTCGACGACGCGGGTGTGCGCCTACGACCGGGCGGGCCGGGGCCGGAGCGAGCCCGCGACCGGCTCCCAGGACGGCGCGGCCATCGCCCGTGACCTGCACGCGCTCCTCGTTGCGTCGGGCAATCCCGGCCCGTACATCCTCGCCGGCCACTCCTCGGGCGGGGTGTACGTGCGCTTCTTCGCGGCGGCGTATCCGGACGAGGTTGCCGGGGTCGTGCTCCTCGACGCGCAGGCGCCGCACGCGACGACGGTGCAGTCCGCGGCACAGTCGTCCGAGAACCCGATCAGCACCCTCTCGGGGATCCTGCCGGGCCTCGCCCGGGTCGGCCTGGCGCGGCTCGTGCTCTCGGCCGGCTCGAGCGAGCTGCCGTCAGACGTCGAGGTCCGCCGTCACGCCGACGAGGTCACCCCGCAGGGGGTGGCGAGCTTCGCTGATGAGTTCCTGCGACTCGACGGCATCCTCGACGCGGCGGGCGCCCTCCCGGACCTGGGCGACCGGCCGCTCGTCGTGGTGACGGCCGCAGCGGAGCCCCTGGACGGCTGGCTGGTCCAGCAGGACCGCCTCGCGACCCTGTCCACCAACGTGTCCCACCGGGTCTTCCCCGACCTCACGCACGACTCGCTCATCGAGAGCGTGAACGGCGCGACGGCGGCGAGCGACGCCATCGTCGCCGTCGTGACGTCGATTCGCTCGGGGACGAGGCTCGGCGGCCCTACGGCGAGCCTCAGGTGAGGGCATCGCGCTCGTTCGCCGCCTAATTCGGGCGCTATCTGGCTGTCGCTGACTACTCCACGGTCGCCCAGCGCGACATCGTGGCGGTGCGTTGGAGCGCTCGGGGTGCCGACGCCGTTCGTCTCCGTGGCCCTGGTCGTGCCGCAGGTGCCCAGCAGGCCGGTTGCCGAGGTCGCCTGGGTCCAGCCGACGATCCTCACGCGGCCGCGTCTGTGGGCCAGCTGGGGCGTCTACAATGAGAATCTCGATGCCGAGGCCGCCTTAGGTCACGAGAGACCGCGGTCGTCATCCTGTCGTCCCGACCGGCCAACGTGGGCGCCGGCATCGAGGGCGGGAGGAGCCTCTCGCATGACACAGCCGGTCATCGCCGTCGAAGCCCTCGAGAAGTCCTACGGCTCCGTGCGTGCCGTGGATGCGATCTCGTTCGAGGTCGCGGCGGGCGAGATCTTCGGCGTCGTCGGGCCGAACGGAGCCGGGAAGACGACGACGATCGAGTGCCTCGAGGGGCTGCGTGCACCCGACGGGGGGCAGGTGCGCGTCCTCGGACTCGACCCGCGCCGCGACGGTGCTGCGCTGAGGCAGCGGATCGGGGCGCAGCTCCAGGAGAGCGCCCTGCCGGCGAGGTTGCGGGTGGGCGAGGCCATGCGCCTGTTCGCGTCCTTCTACGCGCGACCGCTCAAGCCCGAGGTCGTCCTCGAGGGGCTGGGTCTCGCCGACAGGGAGAACGTCGCCTACGCCAATCTCTCCGGCGGCCAGAAGCAGCGCCTCTCGATCGCGCTGGCGCTGGTCGGCGATCCGCAGCTGGTCTTCCTGGACGAGCTGACCAGCGGGCTCGATCCGCAGGCTCGCCACGCGACCTGGGACCTGGTCCGCGACGTGCGAGCCGAGGGAAAGACGGTCTTCCTGACGACGCATTACATGGAGGAGGCCGAGCAGCTGTGCGACCGCGTCATGATCATCGACGCCGGGCGGATCGTCGCGCTCGACACTCCCGCGGCGCTTGTTCGCACTCTTGGCACGGAGCAGCAGATCGCGTTCGGCGCTGACGGAATCGGCGACGATGTCATCAGGGCGCTGCGGGCGATCCCCGGGGTGGAACACGTCGAGCAGTCGGCCGAGCGCGTCGTGGTGTACGGGCAGTCCGACCGGCTCCTCGCGCCGCTCCTGGAGGTTCTCCAGGACGCGCACCTGTCGTTCCACGATCTGCAGACCGAGCAGCCCAACCTCGAGGACGTCTTCCTGGCCCTGACCGGGCGAGAGATGCGGGACTGAGGGCGCGACGGCGATGACGATCCGCGGACTGTCCATCTTCACCTGGACGCAGGCGAATGCTCTACCTCCGCGAGCCGATCGCGACCTTCTTCACGATCTTCTTCGCCCCGCTCCTGCTCGTCCTGTTCGGGCTGATGTACGGCAACGAGCCAAGTGCGAGGTTCGGCGGTCTCGGGTCCATGGACGTCACCGTCCCGGCCTACCTCGGGATCATCATCGTGACCGTGGGCCTCATCGGCCTGCCCATCCAGACAGTCGTCCAACCGTGAGCTGGGCATCCTGCGCCGCTACCGGGTCACCCCACTGCGCCCCCTGACCTACATGGTCGCGGACGTGACCTCCTACTGGGTCATGGCGCTGGCGGGTGTCGTTGCCCTCGTCGTCGTCGGGAAGCTTGCGTACGACGTGCGGTTCGAGGGCAACATCCTGAGCGTCCTGGCCGGCTTCACCCTGAGCACTCTGGCGTTCCTCGCGATCGGGTTCGTGATCGCGAGCTTCGCCCCATCGGCGCGGGTCGCCCAGACGATCGGGATGGTGGTGGCCTACCCGATGATGTTCCTGAGCGGGGCGACGATCCCGTACGAGCTGTTGCCTCCGACGGTCCAGCGGATTGCCGACTTCCTTCCGCTCACGTACGTCGTCAGGCTCATGCGGGGACTGTGGGTCGGCGAGCCATGGTCGGAGCTGGGGCTCGAGGTGGCCGTGCTGACCGGCATCCTCGTCCTGTGTGGCGCGATCTCGGCGCGGTTCTTCCGCTGGGAGTGAGGGGCGAGCGCAACCCCGCGCCGCCGCCTAACCGCCGCGCCGCAGCGCAACCCCCGCCGTCGGCGGTCTTGTCACGTTCGCGCGACTGGATGCCGGAGAACTCGACGGGGGAGCAGCCGAGAGCCAGGGCCGCCTATGCGCCGACCACCGCGAAACCCAGCGAGCGAGCTGCCTGGCCGAGCCGGACGTCGAAGGTGACGATTGCCACCGAGCGACCACCCGCACGCTCGGCCGCCGCCAGGTGCAGGGCGTCGAGGGAGCGGGATCCTGTCGTGATCCCGAGTTCCACCCCCCGGCGGCAGACAACCTCGTCGAGCGCCACGACGAACGTGCGCTGCCAGTCACTGTCGAATGCCGCGGACGCCACCCGGCGCTCCGCTTCCCCCAGCCGCCGACTGATTGCGAGGGATACCTCCACGAACGTGTGCCGCCCCGTCACCCAGTCGGTGTCCGCGAGCAGGATTGCGTCGGCTGCGTCGCTGTCGTCCTCCGCGACGTACCGCTTGATCAGGGCGCTGCTGTCGACGTAGAGCGTCATGCGCCCCGGTCCTGGCTGATCAGCTCGGTCGTGGTCGGCGTGCCCCGGAGCGGTTGTTGGCGCAGCACGGGCTGCGGCGGGCGCTCGACCTGGCGGGTGACCCAGCCTTCCGCAAGCCCGCGGTCCAGGTTGTCACGCCCCGGCACCGGCACGATCTGGGCCACGCGACGGCCACGGCTCGTCACGGTGATCACCTCACCGTTGGCGACGCGCTCGAGGTGTTCCGACAGGTGAGCCTTGAGGTCCCGGATGCCGACGTCCATGTGGTCATCATACCATCCATGCCGACCACGCCGTGACTACAATCCTGTCGCCCCTCGGATCGAGCGCGCGTGATCCAGGGACAGTCGTCGGAACACGCCAAACCCACGATCATCGCGGGGTCCGCCAGGTCCCCCTCTGGTTGCCTACTGCACCGTGACCGACAACCGGTACGTCCACTCCCCCTTCGTGCCGCCGGCCCACGGCTGGATGTAGGTGATCGAGAGGGTCGTCGTGCCCGCCGTGACCGCGTGGAGGGTGAGGACCTCACCGCCGGCCGCGCCCACGATCGGGAGCGACGCGCCGTCCGGCGCCTGGTACGTGCGGTCGGCCAGCTGGAGCACGGTCGGGTCGCCGATCTTCGGCTCGTCCCAGGCGAAGCCCGTCGAGGGGTTTGAGCACAGGATGACCCTGACGTCGCTGCCGGCGGCGATCGTGCCCGACTGCTCGATCGTCGGGGTGGACTGGAGCTGGTCGCACGTCGCGCCGAGGGGCTCGGCGGCCTGCGTCGCGGAGCAGGCCGCGAGAGCCGACGCGCACAGGAGCGTTGCGAGGAATGCTCGAGATGCCATGGTGCCGCCTCCAGGAATGGCGGCCGGGACCGAACGTGCGGTCGGGACGCGCCGACCACCGGGCTGATGGGTCTTCTCCGGAGAAAGACGGCCAATCCCGACCGGCGGTTCCCACACCGCCTGTCGATCGAGCGGGCCCGCGAAGGTGTGCGAGCGCCACGAGCACCCACTCGTTCGTGGGCGGGGCCATCAGCGGGACCCTCGTGGCCGGCGCGGACCGGTGTCACAGTACCCCGAGGAACAGGAGTGATCGTCCGACCGCCGGCCCCGTCAATCGACGGAATCGATAGGCATTCGCGCATCGATCGGGAGCACGTCATGTCAGAGCCGTCGAGGAAGTCACCGTCGCTGCCGCCGCGCTGGTTCATCCGCTCGTTCTGGGCGGTGCAGCGTGCCGCCTACTCGGTCACTGGCGGCCGGTTCGGCCTCCGGACGGCCACGGCCGACCGCTGGGGAATGCTGCGCCTGCGGACGGTCGGGCGCCGCAGCGGCAAGGAGCGGACGGCCATCCTCGGTTACTTCGAGGACGGTCCCGACCTGGTCACCCTCGCCATGAACGGCTGGGCCGATGCCGAGCCCGCCTAGTGGCTCAACGTGCAGGCTCATCCCGACGTCACCGTCGACCTGCCCGGTGGTTCGCGCGCCGTCCACGCACGCGCCGCGAACGAGGACGAGCGGCCCCGCCTGTGGGCTAGGTGGGCCGCGTTCAACAAGGATGAGGATCTCGACGGCTATGCGGCCCGGCGGTCCCGCGAGACCGCGGTCGTCATCCTGTCGCCCCGACCCGAGTAGGGAGCACCCCATGACGCAGCGCAGCGGCCCGTGGTTGATCGCAATCTTCCTGCCAGACCCGTTCGGCCCGTCATCGGCATCCCGGCAACCGCGCGGGTCACGCGCGCGATCACCGGCATTTCCCCGCGCAGGCAATCCATGCCCGCCAGCCGCAGGCATGGCCCAAACGGCCGAATAGGAATCGGGGCCTGCGGCCAGCACCACTCAGGGCATGACGGCGCGCTGGTCCGATCCACACCGGCTCCAGGGTCCCCCCACCGGGTACGTCCGCGCCGTCAACGCCGGGGGTCGCGATGAGCGGTGACGACCCCGGCGTCGTCGGGATCACGCAGCGGGAACCCGATCCGACTCCAATACAGGCTCGATGGGCATAGACGATTGGCATACTGCAGCGAGTGCGCAAGCAGACACTTGAGGGGGACGTCGATGGCCGTGCGTGTTGACCTGAACATCTCGCTGGACGGTTTCGCGACAACGACCGACCAGACGCGCGAGAACCCGTTCGGGCACGACTGGGCGCGCCTGGTCGAGGCCTACGTCGCGACCCGCACGTTCCGGGCCCGAGTGCTGCACGAGACGTCCGGCGAGGGAACGACCGGCGTAGATGATCAGTACGCGCAGGCGTACTTCGCCGAGGTCGGTGCAGAGATCATGGGTGCCGGCATGTTCGGGCTCCACGCCGCCGCGGATGATCCGGACTGGCGCGGCTGGTGGGGCGACGAGCCCCCGTTCCGGGTCCCGGTGTTCGTGCTCACCCACAGCCCGCGCCCGGTGCTCGAGATGGCGGGCGGCACGACGTTCCACTTCCTCGCCGCGACGCCCCGCGAGACGCTCGACCTCGCGCTGGAGGCCGCGGGCGGCAAGGACGTGCGGATCGGCGGCGGCCCGACCGTGGTCCGCGAGTTCCTCAAGGCCGGACTCGTCGACCGGCTCCACGTCGCGATCGTCCCGATCCTGCTCGGCCGCGGCATCCGCCTCTGGGACGACCTCCGCGGATTCGAGGACGGCTACAGCCTGTCGTCGGAAGTCGCCCCGAGCGGGATCACGCACCTCACCTTCTCGCGCTGAACTCCGGGTCTTCCGGCTCAGAGCCCCGGTTCCGGGAAGCCGTCGTAACGCCTCAAGATGACCACGACGCTGAGCAGGCAAAGCGCGAGGGAGACGAGGAGGAACGACCAGAGCGCCGCGCTTCCGATGGCCAGCTCCATATGCCAGAGGTCGCCGTGGAACCCGCCCACGAAGCCGACCGTCTCGCAGACAAGGTCGAACGTGGGCCTCAGACACAGGAGCATGAGAAGCAGACCGACGACCAGCGCGTTCCCGGAGAGGCGTCGCCTCAGGACGATCAAGCTCGCGACGACGAACGCGACATCGATCACATACGGAGCGCCAGTCATGACCGGCCAGGATCGACCGAGTCCGACGGACGCCACCCAGCCGACCGCGAACTGGCCCTCCCAGAAGCTGGGGATCAGCTTGATGTCCACGACCTTGCCGCCGACCAAAGCCGTCCCGAGGGCGTGGCTCAGCTCATGGATCGGCGCATAGGTCAGATACCACAGCACGGCGATGCCACACATACACGCCGTTACCGTGCGCAGGGGCCACCGCCCGCGGAGATACAGCGCGAGCAAGGGCGTGACGATGGTGGCGAGGATCTCGAAGGTGGTCAGCAACACGGCCGTCCCCTGTTACGCCGGGCGGACTGGTGGCTGGTTGGTCGTTCCGAGCCTCGAGTCGCACTGAACGCGCGGTCCGTACCGGGAGCAGACGACGGCCTTCATGCCCGAGCCCCCGCAGCCTGCGGATCCGTGCCCCGCTGCGCGCCCGCCAGCTTCGCTCCGCTGTCGACGACCTCCACGCCCTTGACGAGGAGCCACAATGCCAGCCCGAGCTCGGCGACGAAGCTCACGGCGACCCCGGGTAGGCTGATCGCGCGGTAGTCCGGCAGGAGCAGAGCCTGGTGGAACCAGATCAGGACGCCGATTCCGTCAAGCATCAGGAGGATGCCCAGGAACCGGGGAAGGGACTTGGACTTGTAGACCAGGTACCCGAGCGGGAAGAGCCACATGCCGAAGAACAGCTGGGCCGTGACCCAGCCCATCTTGTAGACGTTGATGGACAGGTACGCCAGTCCCTCCAGCTGTGCCGCCGAATAGGCCTGCATGTGGCTGGCCGCGTCTCCCTGCAGCATCGCGGATACCAGCCACAAGAAGCTCGCGCCCTGGATGGCGACACCGACAGCGTTGAGCAGGAGAAAGAGCAACGCCAGGTGCTTGTTGACCGGTCGCAGGAGAACGTAGAGACCCCAGGCGGCCATGAGGAAGAGGAACCCTGATATCAACGCGATGACAAGACCCAGGCGGAACGACCCCCCATTCGTGACGATCGCCTGGTAGACCGGAGGCGCGTCACCCGGCCCGATATGCCCCAGCGCACTGGCGAGCACGGAAGCGAGGATGTATGCGAGGTAGAAGCCACCCGTGATCCTCGCCACCTTGGCCGGTGTGAGGTGAACGATTTCCGTGTTCATTCCGAATCTCCCGTGGTGGTTCCCTGGGCGCGAGCCGCGACAGGTGAGGTCCTGAGGCTCACGACCTCGTGACCGCGCAGCGCCTCGAGAAAGGGCTGAAAGCTGCCGCACACCAGGCAGCGCAGGATCTGCCCGTCGACCTCCACATCGCTGACACCCGATGCCCGCTCGACCTGCCGGGCCGGAGGCACGCCGACGAAGGTGACTTCCACTCGTTGTGTCGGTGGTTCCCTGGTCATGCTCGCCAGCCTAGGGGGGCACACGGGAGCCGGCATCGATGGAATTCGTGATCGGGTCGCTAGGCGTCAGCGTCAGCGTCCTTGCCGTGCGTGACATCCGGTTCACCATGGCCGAGCCCGCTCGCTCAGGGCCGGTGTCGACCAGATCCCCCTGGGCGTCCGCTACTGGTTCGACGACGCCATCCACGCGGCGATCTGGGCGCGCGAGTTGACCCCCAGCTTGTTGAGGATGCTGCGGACGTGGCTATCGACGGTGTGCTCGGAGATGAACAGGCGGGCCCAGATCTCCTTGTTGCTCAGGCCATCCGCGAGCAACCGTGCGACCTCCCCCTCGCGTATCGAAAGCAACGCATCGCCAGTTCCACCGTCCGGCGCCGCCACGGCAACGCGGGGCGGACTCGCCCAGTGCGAGCCGTATTGCGGCGTCCCTGCTCAGCCGTCGCGGCCGCCAGGCAAGGTCGACCCCCTCCCACCACGACGCGCGGTAGGCTCTCGAAAGTCGCTGGCAGCCGGGCGCGCGATCTGTGCGCTTTTGGGACTCGAGGCCTCGGCCTTCTGGAGGGGCGTGAGGTAAGGGCGGTCACGGCCCTGCTGACCAACAAGGTCTACGGCTACCCGACACGAGGCGCCCGGCGGCGCCGGAAGCCGACGATCCTCGCCTGCCTCCACCAGACGGCCGCCGCCAAGGCAACCGCGATGCAGGAGCGCGCCTACGCCAACCGGGCCGGGTCCTGGGGGCCCTCGGCCACGGCGTACATCGACCGCGACGGCACGATCGTCCGGGCCATCGACCCGGCGAAGTACGCGGCCTGGAGCCAGGGCGACCGTCGCGCATCCCAACACGAAAGATCTCGACGATCGCCGCCGCGGTGGCCTCGGGCATAGACATGAACGAGTGGGTGCACGAGTCGATCGAGTGCTCGGGCTCGGGCACCGAGCCCTTCACCGACGCCCAGTTCGAGAGCGTCGCCCACCTCGTCACTGGGGCATCGCACGCCCCGGCCGGCAGGTAGTAGCCGTCCGCCGGCGCAGGCTGGGACCCGCCTTCGGGCCGGACCCTCGTGTCCCAGCGCCAATCGAGATGTCTAAAATACTTGACACCGTGTCGGTTGAGCTATACATTGACCATGTCAACGATGTTTGACATGGGAGACGCCGATGACATTCCTGGAGAAGAGCAACTGGGTCGTGCTCGTCGTCGCGGTGCCGACGCTCCTCATCTACGTGGCCCTGGTCGTTCCGCAGGTGCTCGACAAGCCGATTGCCGAGATCTCCTGGGTCCAGCCGATGATCTTCGCCATCGTCGGCTTCATCGTGGCAAACGTCCTGGGCAACGTCGTGGCCGCTGCCTCGAACCCTGGCGAGGCGGAGAAGAACGACGAGCGCGACAGGGAGATCGACCATCTCGGTGAGCGGATCGGCAACTGGCTGATCATCGCCGGCGCGATCGCCGCGCTCATCCTGGCGATGACCATGGCGGACCAGTTCTGGATCGCCAACGCGATCTTCCTTGGGGGCATTGCGGGAGCCCTTCTCAGCTCCGTCACCAAGATCGCGGCCTACCACGGGTCGTTCCAGCGATGGTGAAGCCGACCCTCGTCACGAACTCGATCCGCTCCCTCAGGTTCGCCCACGGCGAGATGACCCAGGCGGACCTGGCCGATCGAGTCGGCGTGACCCGCCAGACGATCATCGCCATCGAGCAGGGCAAGTACTCGCCCACGCTCGAGATGGCCTTCCGCATCGCCCGGGTCTTCCGGGTGCCGCTCGACCAGGCCTTCCAGTACTCGGACGAACCGTGATGACCAGCCAGCCGTCGGCCCCGGCCTCCGCCGGACGCCAGAACCACCCCCACGCCGAACAGGAGCCCACGATGTCACAGGAGCACACGATGTCCGAACCGTCGACGAAGACAGCGTCTCTGCCGCCGCGCTGGTTCATCCGCTCGTTCTGGGTGGTGCAGCGTGCCGTCTATTCGGTCACCGGCGGCCGGTTCGGCCTCCGGACCGCCACGGCGGACCGCTGGGGCATGATGCGGCTCCACACGGTCGGGCGCCGCACCGGCGAGGAGCGCATTGCCATCCTCGGCTACTTCGAGGACGGTCCCGACCTGGTCACCATGGCCATGAACGGCTGGGCCGACCCCGAGCCCGCCTGGTGGCTCAACCTGCAGGCTCAGCCCGACGTCACCGTCGACCTGCCCGGTGGGTCGCGCGCCGTCTACGGTCGTGCAGCGAACGAGGACGAACGGCCGCGCCTGTGGGCCCTGCAGGCCACCTACGACAAGGATCTCGACGCCTTCGCCGCGCGGCGCTCACGAGAGACCGCGGTCGTCATCCTGTCGCCCCGACCCGAATAGGAGAAGAGCGTGAACACGAACCGAACGATCGCCGCAGCTCCGGGGAGGCCTGGCCTGAGCGCGGACCGGAAGGCCGCCGTCGCGATCGGCGTGCTGTACATCATCGGCACGGTCGCCCTGGTCCTCAGCGCGGTCGTCACGGGTGGGGTCCTGACGGGTCCCGGCTACCTGGCCCAGGTCGCCGGGCAGCCGAACCAGCTGGCCATCGGAGCCGTGCTGGTCCTGCTGGCGGGCTTCGCGCTCGCGATGGTCCCCGTCGTGTTCTGGCCGATCGGCAAGCGGTACAACGAGACGTTGGCCATGGGATACGTCGTCTTCCGGGGTGCGATCGAGACGGTCCTCTATCTCGTCGGCGCGCTCGGGTGGCTGCTGCTGATCGCGCTCAGCACGCAGCCGGATGCGGCACTGCTCGCCAGCTTCGTGCGCACGACCGTGGCCGTGACCTGGGACCAGCTGATCGCCGTCCCGTTCGCTCTCGGCGCGCTGATGTTCTACGTCCTGCTCTACCGGTCGCGGCTCGTGCCCCGCTGGCTGTCTGCCTGGGGGCTCGTGGGGGCCGCGCTCTACATCGCGCCGCCGCTTGGGAGCATGTTCGGGCTCTCGCTCGATGTCCTCATGGCCCCGCTCGCGGTGCAGGAGATGGTCATGGCGGCCTGGCTGATCGCCAAGGGCTTCACTCCGCGGGCGGCCGCCTCAGGACCTGCCGGTGAGACAGCACCTGCCATCGGGCCCTCGCTGGCTGCCGCGGGCGCACGGTGACCACGGAGCCGCAGCGACCTGCGCCGGCTCCCGCCGCGCTGGTTCATCCGCCCGTTCTGATGACACCACCCGGCCCCGCCGTTCGGTTGGCGAACCTCGAGGATGCGGGGCCGATCGCCGACCTGCTCGCCGACGCGTTTCTCGACTACGAGTGGTCTCGCTGGGCCGTTCCCGCCGACAACCGCCGAGAACGCCTCCGCGGCCTCCACCTGCTCTATGCCGGGCTGGTCGGCGCCGAGACGGGCAGCACCTGGGTGACCGACGACATCAGCTCGGTCGCCGCCTGGGTGAGGCCCGGCCCGACCCCGATCAGCGACGTCCTTCGCACCCGTCTCAATGAAGAAGCGGCCGCCCTCTTCGGTGACCGGCTCGAGGCGGTCGACGCCCTCGACGCGGAGACGGCGCCGCTCCGCCCCGCCGGGCCCCACTGGTACCTCGCGACCGTCGGCACGCGACCGGACCGCCGGCGCGAGGGCCTGGCCTCGCTTGTCATCCGCGCCGGCCTGGCCGCCTGCGACCAGGCCGGCCTCCCGGCGGCGGTCGAAACCTCGAACGAAGCGAACTGCCGCCTCTACGAGCGCCTGGGCTTCCAGGCCGCGGGCGACCGAACCGCGCCTGACGGGGGGCTGCGGGTCTGGGTCCTGGTCCGGCCGGCACAACGCTGAGCAGCGGCCCCTCGCTCAGGATTCCCCGAACGAGACCTCGCGCTCCAGGCGGAGCGGCGAGACGAGCTGGTCGGCGGCATACGACCAGAGGCCCTGCTGCACGACGATCGGCTGCTTGGCGCCGGCGACGAGTGGGCAGAACCCTTCACGTTGTGGTTCGGGCCGGCGTCCATCACCAAGTAGCCGCGCGAACCCCGCACCGCCGGCCGTCATGGCCCCGCAGGCGTAGCACCCCGAGCGAATAGACCGCGCCAGCCACCCCATCGACGATTCGGGCGTGAAGGTGTGCACGGTCTGTGGTGTGGTCACGAGCCGCGCGGGTAGCCGCTGCACCGAGCACGCTCGGCAGTCGAACCGCAGCAGGCACAACGCCCTGTCGAGTGGCTGCGCGCTCTCGGCGAGTCAGTGCAGAGCGCAGACGTGTCGAAGGAGAAGGCAGGTCTGATGCACGCCATCTACGACCGGATCACGGTCGCCGGCCCCGAGATCGTGGGTGTCCGGCTGACCCAGGCGGCCTACGCGCACGGATTGACGCTGGCGCTGCCCGAGAAGGTTTGAATGGCGCGCCCGACAGGTGTTGGGCGCGCGTTAGCAGCCTACACGATCCCGATCGAGGGTCGCGATGAGTGGGTCGCGGCTGCCAAGCGCCTGGGATGAGAGCGCGTACTCCGGCGGGTCGGGGCTCTGCGGCTCGCGCGACCGACCGCGAGGTCCGGGTGGTCGAAGCGGTCCTCGTCGCAGGCTCCGAGAAGGCGGCCGCCCACCGCCTCGGCCTGTCGCACTCGACCGTGAAGCACCACCTGGCGAACGCGCGGTCCAAGGTCGGGGCGGAGACGACGGCCCAGCTGGTATGGATCCTGGCGCCGCGGCTGCCCGAGCCCGAGCAGACGGCGACCGATGGCTGAGCCCGGACCCTGCCCGTGGGGGACCTTCGTCAGTGGGGGGTTCTAGTCCTCTCGCCCCGACCACCCGCGTCGACGCCTCGGCCTTGTTCCTGCCCAGGGCGTCATCGGGGAAGAGCTGCCGCGACCGTTCCTCGTCCTTGTCGCAGAGTCCCCACGGGACCCATTACGGTTCGCTCCTTCGCGATCTGGGACCGCCCGTTTGCCATCCGATGATGCAGCCGCTACGAGTTCGGTTGCATGTGCACCATGAGCAGGACCTGGCTCGGTACGTTCGCGTGGAGGTTATGCGCAACCCCCGGAGACAGCACGAGCAGGCTCCCAGCACCCAGCTCGTGATTGCCCTCCGACGTTCGCACCGCCACATGACCGACCAGGGACTGGATCGTGACCAGCCCGTCGGCAACGTGGTCGACGAGCCGGCCGTCGGCCTCGAAATCGAACAGGACGAGCGCGACCGAGCCGTGATGGGCGATCGTCATCTGGCGATGACCATCCGAAGCGGGATGCGGCTCCGAGCGCAGTTGCGCGGCGATGTCGGCGAGGTTGTACATGTGCTCCGTACCGGCGAATTGCTCGACCGGTGCGCGGCGAAGACGCGCTGGTTCCTGGCCCATCGTTGTGCCTCCTCGTGCCCGTGTCGGTTGCCACGCCGGAGCGTCTGCGGCCTGTCGGGTCGGGTGAGCCCCGAGCGACGGCTCCGGCGTGACGTCGCGGCATAGCGGCGGACGTCCACCCCGGTCAACGTGCAACGCGCAGAGAGAGAGAGCCGCGCCGCCCGGGACGGGAGCGACGCGGCTCGCGAAACGGGCGGCCGGGAGACGGCCGCCCGGCGAACGGTCGTACGACCGATCAGCGGGTGGGGATCAGTCGCGTGGCTGCGTCCGCTCTCCCTCGGCGAAATCACCCCGTGGGGCCGCTGGATCGACCGGCTGGTTCCTCACCCCGTCGGCGTAGCTGCCGCGCGGCTGCACGGTTCCCACCCGGGGCTCCGTCTCCTGGCCGGCTGCGAAGTCACCCAGCAGGGTGCCCTGCTTCACGTGCTGCTTGGTGTTGCCGTCCGCGAAACTCCCGCGGTAGCGTTCCTTCGTCATGTCAGACCTCTCAGACTGCCGTTGTGCGGCCGCGGCTCACCCGGCAAATGGAGCGCCACCGCGACCCGTGCTGCGAACCCTATGGCATTAGTTGTCTCATGTCAAGTATTGTCATGAATTCATTATCCGGCTATCCTGTGCGGGGCGGGAAGGGGGCAGCACATGGAGGGATGCAGGTGGCGGACGCGCAGGTCGTGGAGGCCCTGGAACGGCTCGTGACCGCGGCCGTCGGCCTGACGACGGTCGTGCTGGGCGAAGCGGGCGTGGCGAGCGAGCTCACCCTGCCGCAATGGCGGATTCTCGTGGTGGTCGCCCAATCGGACGGCAGCCGGGTGGGCGAGGTGGCCGCCCGGATCGGGGTCAGCCTGCCCGCGGCGAGTCGCCTCGTCCGCCGCCTCGAGCGACGAAGCCTCGTGACCGCCACTCGCGATGAGCGCGATCGCCGGGCGACGATCGTGCGGCCGACCGAGGCGGGGCGGCGTCTCTGGGAGGATGTGGCCGGGCGCCGTCGCCGGCGCCTCGCCGCTGCGCTGGACGCCCTCCACGAGCCACTGCCGGCAGGCTTCGGGCTCGGGCTTCAGCAGGTCGCGGGGGTGCTGGCCGGTAACGCCTGAACGCCTTGGGTGGTGGATGGTCGCCCAGCCCGATCGTGAGCCGGCCGCAGGAAAGGTCGACCTGACCCATGGCCATCGTGATCTTGCCCAGCCGCCAGCAGCGCCGTGGCGATCATTAGGGCGAACCCGCGCGGCACGATCTCCCCATGCGGCCGTGGTCGACAGCATCCACGCGTCGGCGCCCGGGTCAAGGGCAACACCCAGTCCGTAGGGACTTGTTCCGTGTTGGGTGCCCGTGACGCGTTCGGCGGAGTGGCCGTGGATCCCGGTCCGTTCGGGTCATGTCCTCCCGGCCCCTGCACCGACGTTGCCGCCCGGCGCGTGCGATGTCGTCATCTGGGTGCGGGTGGGCGAGGACGCCTACCTCGACTACGCTCTCCCAGGGCGGGCCGTAGCGCGCCGAGCCGCACGGGCTCTCAGGAGCCCAAGCGGGGCCCACGGCTCCGGGCCATGGCCCAATCGACCGAATAGGAATCGCGGCCCGCCGCTCCCACCCTTGGGGGCATGACGGCGCGCTGGTCCGATCCACACCGACTCGCGGCCCCCCACCGGGTACGTCCGCGTCCTCGCGGCCATACTTGCTGGCCAGCCACTTCCCCCAAGGAGCGTCCGCCATGTCGACTGAAGAGAACAAGGCCGTCGTCCGCCGGTTCATCACGGAGGTCTTGGGAGGAGGCGATCTCGACACCGTCGACGATGTGCTTGCCCCGGACTACGTGAATACGGCGATGGGGGTCACCGACCTCGCGGGCTTCAAGGCCGTGTGGCCCGCGATGGGCGCCGTCATTCCCAGCATGCGCCTCCACATCGTGGACCTGGTGGCCGAAGGGGATGCGGTGGTCGCTCGTGTCACGACCGAGATCACCCTCATCAACGGGAAGAAGATCGATGGCTGAGGCCTGACCTACTACCGTCTCGCCAATGGCAAGATCGTGGAAACTGACCCGTTCGAGAAGCCGGATCTGACGCAGGAGCTTGCCGCCCTGATGCCGTCACCCGCCTCCTGACACGCCACATGGCCCAATCGGCCAAGTAGAAACCTGAGCGCGCCGCCCCCACGCTTCAAGCATGACGGTGCGCTGGTCCGATTCACACCGGCTCCCGGGCCCCCCGCCGGGTCGGAGAAGGCGGCCGCCCACCGCCTCGGCCTGTCGCACTCGACCGTGAAGCACCACCTCGCGAACGCGCGGTCCAAGGTGGGCGCCGAGACGACGGCGCAGCTCGTGTGGATCCTGGCGCCGCGGCTGCCGGAGGCCGAGAGTGCTGCAGGCGGACGAGTAGCGTCTGCCCGAGGACAGACGGTCCCGAACCCAGTCGCGCCGGAGGATCAGAACAGTGCGCCGAGCGCGAGCGTGTACACGAGGTAGAAGACGACGGTGGCGATGGCCGAGAGCGCCAGCATCAGCGCGATCCCGCGCCAGGTTCGAATGCGGATCGCCGCGAGGACCACGATGCTGAGGCCGAGAACGACCTCGCCGATCCAGTAGCCGACAGATGTCGTCGCGGCGACCACCGTGAGCCCGTAGAGTCCCTCGCCCAGCAGGATGCCGGCGATCGGGGCGACCCCGGCAGCGGCGCGACGCGGTTCCGGGCCCCTCAGCCATGCAGCCCCGACGCCGAGGGCGGGCCCGGCGATGACGGCCGCAGCGCCCCAGCGGACGAACATCGAGGTCCCGACCGGGTACCCGCGGAGCTCGGTCGCCAGCGCGTAGCCGGCGAGCATGGCGACGAGCGAGGCGAACCCGACCAGGGCGGCTCGTCGTGGATCCCGTTCGAGCAGCGCAAGCGCGAAGGCGCACAGGCACCACGATCCCGACGAGTTGCCCAGGGACGCGATCCCCTCCGGCAGCAACCCCTGCGCCACGGAGGTGGCGATTCCGATCACCAGCCCCGCTCCGACCGCGACAAGCAGGATCCGGGCGACTGGCGTTCCCACCAGCCGGGAGACGCGACCCGACACGGACCGTGGCAGGGGATCGGTCGGGCGTCACGGTGGTGACCTTAGCAGTGCGCAGCGAACCAGCCCGCCACAACCCGACCGGCGAGGGCCACCCACATCGCAGACCCACCGAATGAGAAGGCGGCCGCCCACCGACTCGGCCTGTCGCACTCGACCGTGAAGCACCACCTGGCGAATGCCCGGGCCAAGGTGGGGGCGGAGACGACGGCGCAGCTCGTGTGGATCCTTGCCCCGCGCCTGCCGGAGCCGGAGGGCATGGCCCAAACGGACGAATGACGGCTGCTCGAGGCGCGGTCGCGCTACCGGGACCGCGCGAACCAGTCGTAGATCGACGCGGGGCCGTTGTAGACGCCGCCAGCCCGAGTCCGCTGACGGGTGACTTCTCGAGACCGGCGGCAAGAGTCGCTCAACTGTTGGTGACCCGTGTACCAGGGTCCGTTGACGCTCAGACTCGCAAGAGTACAATGACCTGTATTCAACGGTCCATTTGGACCGTTCGCTGTCTCGAGCCCCGAGCGAGGTGCGACGGCGATGCGTCGACTCCTGATTTCGCCCGTCGTCATGGCCTAGGCCCGCCGCGAGAGAAAGGGTCAGTGCTCATGGAGAAGCCAATCCGGTTCAGGATTCTGGGATCCCTCGCCGTTGCGGCAGCGCTGGCGCTCCCAACTGGACCGGCGATGGCTGCCGGGTCCAGCACGGCGCAGGCGTACACGTGCACCGGTGGCGACATCCCGTCAGGCAACTACCGCAGCATCACGGTCACGGGCCCCTGCTCCGTACCGGCCGATGCCGTGATCAGCGTAGTCGGGAACGTGAACGTCAGGGCCGGTGCCCAACTAGACGCGCAAAGCGCGCCCTCGGCGATCACCGTCGGCCGCAACGTCACCGCGGCTGCGGGCTCGCTGCTCGGCCTGGGCTGCCAGCCGCCCTCGCTCACCGGAAACTCGGCACATGAGTGTGCCGTCGATCCGGAAGGACACTCCACCATCATCGTCAACGGAAACGTCACGGCAACCGACGCCGCTGCCGTTCTGTTGAACGGGATTACGGTCAAGGGGAACGTCACCCTGATCGGGGGAGGCTCGGCGATCCCCTGGTCGATCAAGAACAACACGATCGACCGCAACCTCACGGTGGGGGGCAGACGACCGATTGGCTCGGCGTGCTCTTCAACACGATCGGTGGGAACGCGACGTTGATCGGCGTGAAGGTGACCGACGTTCACCCGGGCGCACCCGGCGTCTACATCGTTCGCAACACGATCGGGCGGAACCTCATCTGCTTGGGATTGACCCCGGGAGTATCCGGAGGTTTCGTCCCCGGCAGCGTCAACGTCGTCGGCCGTCACGCGATCGGTCAGTGCGCATCCCTGGTCTGACCTCGTTGGTCTGACCTCGTTCGGGCCATGTCCGTCCGCCATCCTCTGGGCCCCCAGCGTGTGGCGGACGGCGCCCGGCCCCCAACCGCCCTCGACCGTGAAGCACCACCTGGCGAACGCGCGGTCCAAGGTGGGCGCGGAGACGACGGCGCAGCTCGTGTGGATCCTGGCGCCGCGGCTGCCCGAGCCCGAGGGTGTGGCCGAAGCGGACGAGTAGCAGCCTCCTTGACGCAGTCGTTGGGCTCCTGGTTTGGACCTCCACTATCCGGACGTGGGCGGTGGTGACTCCCCCGCCGGGAGTTCCGCCTCAGCGCGAGACGCGTCGCTGGCCACGCAGGCCTATCGTGGCTCCGACCCACGGCCCCCGAGTACTTCGCCTATGGCGATCTTCGCTTGGGATTACGCGTCCACTTGGTCGACCTGGTTGCCGCAATGGGTCCATTGCACAGCTGATGCGATGGGACGATAGTTGGCGCCCGGCCTGCATGGTCATTGGAAGGAGCGTCCCGACAGTGTTCAAGATCAGCCAGGGCATGGAGATCGAGCGGCCCGCGGCGGTCGTGTGGCCGTACCTCGCCGCTCTCGAGCAGGTGCCCCTATGGGAGCACGGCATCCTGGACGTCAAGCAGATCGACCAGGGACCCCTCTTCGTCGGGATGCGGTTCACGGCCGGGCGGGTTTACGCAGGCAAGGCCACGCACCTCGATGGCGACGTTCGGATCGTTGAGGAAGGGCACTTCCTGACCGCGGCCCTCCGGGGTGGTCCTCACGTCGAGTCGATCGTGACCTATACGGTTGACCCTGTCGGGGAGGAGCGGTGCCGGGTCACCTACAGCGCGACGGGCCGCATGCGGTTCCCGCTGAACCTCCTGGACCCGATCTTCCCCGCGGTCGGTCGCGCAGAGACTCGCAAGAACCTCGCCCGGTTGCGCCGCCGGATCCTGGCCGGCATCCCGGCGACCTCGAACACGCCGACGCCCGACTAGGGGACGCCGGGTCGGAGAAGGCCGCGGCCCACCGCCTGGGCTTGTCGCACTCGACCGTGAAGCACCACCTGGCGAATGCGCGGTCCAAGGTGGGCGCAGCCACGACGGCGCAACTGGTGTGGATCCTCGCCCCGCGCCTGCCCGAGCCCGAGGGCGTGGTCCAGACGGACGACTAACGAGCGTCCGCCGGGTATCGTCAGCCTATGGCTCGATGACCGTCGTGTGCCATCGCACGGTGCTGTCGGGCGCGTGCGCCGAGCGATGCACAGCCACGTCAAGAGCGGCAGAAACGACCGCAGATCGAGTCGCGCCCCGGAGATGCGCCCGCGACGCTCGCGGCTTACGCTGCCTTTGTGCTGTGTGGCACTGGGGTGCGGAGGGAGGCAAGGACAGATGTTTCGGACGCGTCTCACGGAACTCGTCGGATGCACACTGCCCATCCAGCAGGCTCCGATGGGCACGGTCTCCTCGCCGCGGCTCGCGGTCGCCGTCGCCGAGGCCGGCGGCATCGGCTCGATCAACACCCTCGCGATGTCGCGGGAGACCCTTCGGCGACGCCTGGACGAGATGCGTGAGCAGACCGACGGTGTGCTCGCGGTCAGCTTCCTCACCAACGACATTGACATCGACGCCGTCGCGGATGGCGCAGCGCGCGCGCGAATCATCGACTTCTTCTGGAGCGATCCTCGGCCTGATCTCGTCGACATCGCCCACCGGGGTGGAGCGCTGGTCAACTGGCAGGTCGGATCGAGGGAGGAGGCGCTCGCGGCGGTTCGAGCCGGCGCCGACATCGTCTGCGTTCAGGGTGTCGAGGCCGGCGGGCACTGCCGCGGCGACAGCCCGCTGCTGCCGCTGCTCTGCGAAGTGCTGGACGCCGTCGATGTGCCCGTCCTTGCCGCGGGCGGCATCGCCGATGCCCGCGGCGTCGCTGCCGCTATCGCTGTGGGGGCATCGGGTGTGCGGATGGGCACTCGATTCATTGCCACGGAAGAATCAGCAGCGCATGCGGACTACAAGGCAGCGGTCGTCGCAGCGGGTGCCAACAGCACGCGGATCACCGACGCGTTCAACAACTGTCCGTTGTGTGCGTCGGCGCCGCGGGCGCGCGTCCTCGTCTCGGCGATCGACGCTGTGGAAGCGATCGACGTCGACGTGGTCGGGACGATGCAGGGCGTCGACGGGGAGTTGCTACCCGTGCCGCGCCGCTCCTGGGTGCCGCCAACGGAAGACGTGAGCGGACACATCGATGCCATGGCCATGTATGCGGGCGAATCCGTCGTCCTCGTCAACGACATCGTGCCGGCCGCGCAGCTTGCGCGTTCGCTCGCCGAAGGCGCCGAGGCCCTGCTCAGGCAGGCGTGCCCGAGTTGACCTTCGGATCGCCGTCGGAAGTAGCGCCGACCGGCCGCTCCTTGTTCTCTCTCGGCTCCGCTTCTGCTCGAGATCGCCCCGACGGGCGCGCAGCGGTTGATCGGCGCCGGCGCAAGGACCTCACGTCGCCTCCCGGGCGAAACGCAACATCACAGCGGCGATCCACCCGTAGGCAAGCACGATGGCGACGCGTTGCAGCAGCCCCGCGCGCCGTCGAACCGGGTGCACGGCGGCGGATCCCCGGTTCCCGTCGTGCTAGCCCCTAGAGGAACCGTTGGCTCAGAGCCCGGACTGAGCCCCCGGCGCCGAGAGGGCATGGCCCAAACGGCCGAATAGCCACTGCGGCCCGGCCCCCGCACGCTTGGGGGTATGACGGCGCGCTGGTCCGATCCACACCGGCTCCCGGGCCCCCCGGCCTGTTGCGACCCCGGGTACGCCCGCGCCGTCACCCCCGCGGGGACCCGATGAGCGAGGTGGAGCTCGCTCTCGCATTCCTCGCCGGCGTGGTCATGGGCGGCGCCCTCGACCGCTTCGTGCTCCCGCTCCTCGTCGATGCGTGGATCGACCGACTGCGCCGGCATGGGCGATGAGCGCCGTGACGATGCGAACCAGCGTCGGGCCGACGTCTACTCCTCGGCCCGGATCGGCGCTGCGGCGGCGCTCACGATCGTCCTGGTCGTGCTCCTCGTCCTCGACGTCGTCGTCCCCGACGACCACGTCTCCCCGGCGATCCTCCTGCCCCTCCTTGGCGCGATCCTCGCGCTCCTGGGGCTCGAGGCCTCGGCTCTGTGGAAGGGAGTGAGGTGACGACTGTCACGGCGTTGCTGACCAACAAGGCCTACGGCTACCCGACCCGCGGCGCGCGGCGGCGCCGGAAGCCGACGATCCTCGCCTGCCTGCATCAGACCGCCAACGCGAAGGCAACGGCCATGCAGGAGCGCACCTACGCCAACCGGGCGGGCTCCTGGGGGCCGTCAGCGACGGCCTACGTCGACCGCGACGGCACGATCGTGCGAGCCATCGACCCGGTGAAGTACGCCGCCTGGAGCCAGGGCGACGTCGCGCATCCCAACACCAAGCTCCCGACGATCGCTGCCGCGGTCGCCTCGGGCGTGAACATGAACGAGTGGGTGCACGAGTCGATCAAGTGCTCGGGCGCAGGACCCGAGCCCTTCACCGACGCCCAGTTCGAGAGCGTCACCCAGCTCGTCGCCGCGGCATCGAAGGCGCTCGGCATCCCGGTCGACCGCGGCACGGTGGTCGTCCATGCCGACATTACCGACGGCTGGTCGCGCAGGCGTAGCACCGCGAGCGTATAGATCGGGCCGGCCCGCCCACCGACGATTCGGGGGTGAAGCTGTGCACGGTCTGTGGTGTCGTCACGAGCCGCGCGCTGGTAGCCGCTGCACTGGGCATGCCCGGCAGTCCAACCGCAGCCGGCACAACGCCCTCTACAGCACGCGGGCCTGGCAACGTCTCAGCGCCCGTGTGCTCCGCGCCTGGCGTGGCGAGCACAGGATCTGGTGCCCCGGGCTCCCAGCGCGACGCCCACCCGGCGACTGACCTGACCGTCGATCACGTCGTCCCCCTCGCCACTGGCGGTGCGCCGTTCATCGGCAGCTGCGCGGTGCTGTGCCGCTCCTGCAACTTGACTTGGGCGCCTCGACCGACCGGGGCGGGGTAGCCCACAGGGCGACGCCGATGCGCCCAGACCGCGCCTCCCAATCGTGTGCACGCGGCCGAGTTTCGCGAATTATCCCGGCCCCCGCCGACGCCGCACGCGACCATGCTCGCCCACGGACGCCACAGGGCGCCGGAGTGGCTCGGTGAGCCCGCGCATGGCCACCAAGACCACCGCGCCGGCCACGGCCCCGACGTGGCGCAACCGGATCACCGGGTCCGGCGAGGAGGCGCCTGACCAGCTCGTGGCCAACCCAGCGAACTGGCGGATCCACACGAAGGCGCAGCAGGACGCGCTGGCCGGGGCGCTCGATGTGGTCGGCTGGGTCCAGCAGGTGCTGGTCAACCGGCGGACCGGCCACGTCACGGCGGCCGCATCGCTGGCTGTCGGACTCCTGCTGGTGGCTCCTCCCTTCCTGCGCGTGCCGATCGCGACCCCGTCCTCGATGCCCGTGGGGTTGGTCGGGGTCGCCACCCTGACACTGGGTTGGCATCGCGTGGCAGACGCGGTGGGCGGCACCCTCGTGGCCACGGCGTGGGCGGCGTGCGTCGGTGCCGTCCTCGGGACGCTGCCTGTCGCCTCGTCGAGAGCCGTGACGGGCCCGGCTCTGACCAGCGTGAAGCCTGCCTTGTCCACGGGACTCGTGAATCGCCAGAATTGGCTCGTCCAACGTCGGCATACCGGGCACGGGCCTTCCACCCTGGTCGGTCGCGGCCGAGCCTGCTGTCAGACGAGGCCCAAGCGCCACCACAGCGCGCGCCTCAGCGTGTCGGATCCGGGCTGCGCCCGGCCGAACGGCCACGTCGCCAATCCGTCCCCTCGGCGCGCAACGTCAGAACCCCTTGCCAGCAGGATCTGACCGGCTCAAGGTCTGAAGCAAGGCCGCCGCCGCGGGTGGCACACCTGCACGACCGGCTCGATGCCATCAAGCGCGGCGAGCAGCGGGCGGAGCAGCGTCCGGACGCGCCTCCCGCCTCGGTTGCACAGGTCGTGCAGCACGTGCTGGGCGCTCTCCCGCAGGGCGTAGGAGTCCGAGTGCTCCACGAGCGCCTGCAGCAGCGGCACCAGCCCGTCACGGCCGAGCGCCACGATCCCCTTGGCCGCCAGCCAGCGGACCGAGAAGTCGCGGTCCCTGAGCGCGCCCACGAGTGCCGGCGCAGCGTCGGGGTCCGCGATCCACTCCAGCGTCATGGCCGACTCCCACCGCACCTGCCGGCGCCCGTCCGCGAGCGCCTCCACGAGCGCCGCCACCGCGGGGTGCCCGACGCCGACGAGGGCCAGCCGGGCCGCCTTGCGCACGGAGCCGTCGTTGTCGGCCAGGTCGGCCACGAGCGCCCCGACCTCTGCCACGTCAGCGGGCGGTTCCCCGGCGGCCGAATGCCCGGATCGATTCATGGCGGCTCTCCCTTCCCGATCACGACGGCCGAGGCCCCCGTTGGGTCGATGCCACAGGGGCCGTTTCCTTCGCGAGCAACGGCGTCCTGGTTGGATCGAACACCCGGTAGGCGAGCAGCTTCACGCGGTCGTTCACGAGGAACCACACCAGGGCGTAGCCCCAGACGAACAGCGCCCAGCCCCAGCCGAGCGGCGTCATGAACACCCCGTAGACGGCGATCAGCGTCGCCACCAGCTGCGTGCCCAGCACCGCCACGAGCAGGATCCGCGCGGGGTGCGGCGGCGACCAGAACGGGCCGCGCGTGCGGGTGAGGAAGATCGTGAGGTGGCCGGCCACGGACAGCTTCAGGTATATCAGCGTCTGGATGTGGGCACGGTCGAGCTTGAAGACCTGCTCGCCGAGGTAGAACAGGCCGAAGGCGGAGACGACCCCGATGACCCCCAGCACGGTGGCGATCCCCAGCACCAGGCGCATGTCCCAGGCCTCTGGCCTGTCCTTGTAGTGGACGTTGTCGTAGGCGATGGACAGGATGGCGCCGTCGTTGAGCAGGGCCAGCATCACGATCATGACCGCGGTGACCGGGTAGAAGTTGAACGCCAGGATCGAGAGCGTCATGAACAGCAGCACGCGCAGCGTCTCGGCGATGCGGTAGATCGCGTAGCTGTTCATCCGCTGGAAGATGCGGCGGCTCTCCTTCATCGCGTCGATGACCACTGACAGGCCGGGCGTCAGCAGCACGATCGACGCCGCCGCGCGCGCCGCGTCCGTCGCGCCCGAGACGGCGATGCCGCAGTCGGCCTTCTTGAGCGCCGGGGCGTCGTTCACCCCGTCGCCTGTCATGCCCACGATGTGCCCGCGCTGCTGCAGGACGTCCACGATGTGGAACTTGTGCTCGGGGAACACCTGGGCGAAGCCGTCCGCGTGCTCGATCGACGCGGCGAGCTGCGCCGTCTCGTGGTGCTTCGTGTCCCCGAAGCCGCTGGCGCCGAGGATGTTCGCGCCCATCCCGAGCTTCTTGGCGGTCTCCCGGGCGATGGCCAGGGCGTCGCCCGTCACCATCTTGACCGTGACGCCCATCTGGCCGGCGGTCGCGATCGTCGCCTTGGCGTCCTCCCGGGGCGGGTCGAACAGGGGCAGCACGCCCAGGAACTGCCACGCGCCCTTCTTGTCCGCGCGGGTCACGCCGAGTGACCGGAATCCGCGCCCCGCGAACTCGTTGACCGCCTGCTCGACGGCCCCCTTCACCTGCGCCGCGTTGGCCGACATCTCCAGGATCACCTGCGGCGCGCCCTTGGCCACCTGGAACTGCGTGCCGCCCGGGCCCTTGACAGTCGCCTCGGTCCGTTTGTGCACCGGGTCGAACGGCTGGAAGTGCACCACCTCGTAGCCCTCCAGCGCCTGGTCGTCCTCCAGGCCGCCGAGCACCGCGAGGTCGATGGTGTCCTTGTCCTCCGCGCGCGAGGCCAGCGCCGCGCACAGGATGACCTGGTCGGCGTCGATCCCCTTGACGCTGAACGGGTCGCCCAGCGTCAGCTTGTTCTGCGTCAGGGTGCCGGTCTTGTCGGCGCACAGCACGTCCACGCCCGCGAGCTCCTCGATCGCCGCGAGGCGGGTGACGATCGCCTCCCGCGCCGCGAGCTGGCGCGCGCCGACCGCCATGGTCACCGACAGCACGGTGGGCATCGCGACGGGGATCGCGGCCACGGTCAACACCAGGGCGAACTGCAGCGTGGTGAGCATCGGGTCGCCGCGGACGAGCGCAACGGCGATGATCAGGCCAACGAGCGCGACCGCGAGCAGGATCAGGTAGTCGCCGATCTTGAGCACGGCCCGCTGGAAGTGGCTGACCGTCTGCGCCTCCTGCACCAGCTGCGCGGTCTTGCCGAAGTAGGTGGTCGCCCCGGTGGCGTAGACCATCGCGTCGATCTCGCCCTGGCGCACGATCGACCCCGAGAACACCGCCTCGCCGGGACTGCGCGTTGCCGGCAGGGACTCCCCCATGCACGAACAGGTGTTCTATCCACGACTTTGGGCGGTCCCGGCCCGGATGTCCACAGGTTGCGTGGCAGCTGCGGACAACACGGTGGACGCATCCA
This sequence comes from uncultured Chloroflexia bacterium, assembly GCA_963831745.1. Classification (GTDB taxonomy): domain Bacteria; phylum Chloroflexota; class Limnocylindria; order Limnocylindrales; family CSP1-4; genus CTSoil-043. The sequence goes on from CAWHRD010000001.1 coordinate 532,499, forward strand.
CTTGCCGGGTCGCCTCACCGCGCTGCGCCCAGAGCTCGACTCCTGTGTCGATTGGGTGCGGCGCGGTCGGCGGCGAGACGACCCAGCTAGTTTGGATCCTGGCCCCGCGGCTGCCGGGGCCCGATCCGGCGGATGCAGGCGCTCGTCTGGAGCCCGGCCGAACGTCGATCAGCCGGCCGCGACGTCGCGGCGCGCGACCGACCCGAGGCCGACGGCCACGAGGAGCACCGACGGCACGGCGAGTGCCAAGTAGCGCCAGGGCTCGGTTGCCCCGACGAGCGGATCGCCGCCGAACGCCCAGTCCCAGGGCGAGAGGTGGCGCCATGGGGCCAGCACGCTGCTGAGGGGGAAGAGGGCGGCCACCAGGTACCCGGCGAGCGCGAGGCCGATGCCGGCGCCCAGGACCAGCGACGGGCGCGCCCGCAGGCCGGCGACCGCGAACGCGAGGCTGCCGTAGAGCGCGCCGAGCAGGGCGCAGAGGGCGATGGTCGCGAGGAGGTGGCCCGCATCGACCTGGAGGCCCACGGCAGCGTCGACGGCGACCTGCACGACCGCGAGGACGCCGGTGACCACCAGCAGAGCGACCAGCGCCGCGACCGCGCGGCCGAGGAAGACCGCGCGCCGGTCGACCGGCTGGGCCAGGACGAGCTCGAGACGACCCGCCGCCTCGTCGCTGGCGGTCTGGCCGTTCACGAGCGCCACCGCGGCCCCGGCGAGGAGCAGGGGCAGGAACAGCTCGTAGAGGTTGCCCCGCAGGAAGCCGGCCGGGGTCCCGAGATCCTGGAAGCCGAGGGCCGCGACCACGCCGGCCGGGAGCTGGTCGAACGCCTGGCTGATCCCCGACGAGCCCTGGAACGCCGGCCAGAAGGCGACCGTCACGGCGACGAGGCTGCCCAGCCCGACCGACCACCAGAAGATCGGGCGCCACATCGCCCGGAGAGGCCCGACCACGAGCTCCGCGCTCGACCCGCTCATGCCGTGTCCCCGTACAGGTCGAGGAAGGTCTCCTCGAGATCCGGCTCCTCGACGAGCATCGAGACGATGTGCTGGCGCGCGAGCACGCCCAGGAGGGGCTCGATCGAGCCCGAAAGGGTCGCCGTGAGGCGATGGTCGTCGATGATCTGGTCGACCACTCCCGGCAGCGCGTTGAGCTCGGCCGTGGGCGGCTCGCCAACGAACCAGACTTCGATCCGCTGTCGGGCCTGGCCACGCAGCTCGGCGACCGTTCCCAGCGCGACGACCTTGCCGGCTCGCAGGACCGCCACCCGGTCGGCGGCCCGCTGGACCTCGGAGAGGCTGTGCGACGAGAGGAAGACCGTGGTGCCGCCCGCCCGCGCCTCCCTGACGAGGCCCAGGAACTCGTGCTGCATGAGCGGATCCAGGCCGGCCGTCGGCTCGTCGAGGACGAGCAGCTCGGCGTCGGCGAGGAAGGCGAGCAGCAGGGCGACCTTGCGCCGGTTGCCACTCGAGAGGTCGCGCAGCGGGCGGTGGAGGTCCAGTCGCAGGCGCTCGGCGAGCTGGTCGCGGCGGCTCACCTCGAACCCGCCCCGGAGGCGCCCGATGCTCGCCACGAGCTCGATGGCCGAGACCCGCTCGGGCAGCCGCAGCTCGCCCGGCACGTAAGCAACACGGCGCCGCAGCGCCACCCCGTCGCGGGTCGAGTCCAGGCCGAACGCGCCGATGCGCCCGGCCGTGGGCCGCAGGAAGCCGAGCAGGCAGCGGATCGTCGTGCTCTTGCCGGCCCCGTTGGGCCCGAGGAACCCGAAGACCTCGCCGCGCTGCACCTCGAGCTCGATCCCGCGGACCGCCTCGACCTTGCCGTAGTGCTTGACGAGGCCGTCGATGCGGACGACCGGATCCGGCGCGCTCATCCGTCGGTCACCGCCGCCGTGGCCAGAGTTTCGCCGGGCTCGGCCGCCGGCTCGCTCCCCGGTGCACCGAGGAGGTCGTCGACCTGCGATTGGGCCGCAGGCGTCGCGAAGATCGAGACGTGGTCGCCCGCCAGGAGCGGGAAGTCCCCGCGGGGGACGAGCAGCGCCCCGTCTCGCTCGATCGCGACGAGGACCGCCTCCCGGGGCCACGTGACCTCGGACACGAGCCGCCCCGCCAGCGCGGAGCCCTCCGCGATCTGCGTCTCGATGATCACGCCACCGGCCCGGAGCCCGCGCACCTGGCGGATGTTCCCGTTGAGGGCCGTGCGGTAGGCGGTCATCGCGTCCCTGATCGAGAGGACGCCGGCGAGCCGCCCGCCGGACTCCACGGGGGCCCAGGACCGCCCGTGGTCGGCCAGCGCGCCGAGGGCGTCGTCGAGGCCGTCGCTCGCAGCGAGGATGGGCTCGCGGACGATCGCGGATGCGGGGATCCGCTCGTCCCCCGCCGACGGATCGAGCGACGCGAGGTCGATGACGCCGACGACCGCGCCGCCGCGGCCGACGACTGGCGCACCCGGCACTCCGCCTGCCACCATCCGATCACGGGCGGCCCCCGCGCTGATGTCCGCGCTCACGATCAGGCGCGCCTGCCGGGCGGCGTCGCCGACGGGGACGGCCGCGAGCAGCGGCATCGCGAAGCGGAACCGGTGGGCCGGCGAGTCGGCGCGCGTCGCGAGCTGGCTGCGGTAGATGCTCTTGCCGCCGACGACGAACGTCGCGAGGCCGACCGCGACCATAGCCGGTGCCAGCATCGAGAGGTTGCCGGTCATCTCGGCGACCATGAGCATGACCGCGAGGGGCGCGTGGGCGACGCTCCCGAACAGGGCCATCATCGCCACGATGACGAACGGTGCCGGGTCCACCGGGATCGCCGGGGCGATGGGCTCGAGGAGCCGCCAGATGCCGGCGCCGAGCATCCCGCCGATGAACATCCCGGGCCCGAAGATGCCGCCCGAGCCGCCTGAGCCGATCGAGAGGGAGGTCGCGAGAATCTTCGCGAACGGCAGGACCAGGACCATCCAGAGCGGGATGGCGAGCAGGGCCTGCCGGTCGAGCCCGGCCTGGACGAAGCCGTAGCCGGTGCCGAGGACGCCCGGGATGACGAGCCCGATGCAGCCGACCACAAACCCCGCGATCGCCGGCTTGAGCCAGCGCGGCGGCGCCCAGCGGTGGAACCAGTCGGTGAGGCCGTAGAAGTTGCGGATGTAGAGCAGGCCCACCAGGCCGCACGCGAGCCCGATCAGCGCATACCAGGCGAGCTGGGCAGGGTTGCTGAAGGCGAACGAGGCCTGCTCCCCGAAGATCGGGGTGAACCCCTCGACGGCGCCGAAGATCGAGTAGGCGATGATCGTCGCGATGAAGGACGGGACGAGGGCGTCCGACTCGACATCGTCGCGGTAGAGGAGCTCGGCCCCGAGGACGGCGCCGCCGAGCGGTGCGCGGAAAATCGCGCCGATGCCCGCCGCCATGCCGACAGCGACCGCGATCCGCGCGTCGCGCGCGTCGAGGTCCAGCGTCCGGCCCAGGAACGATCCGAAGCCTGCGCTGATCTGGGCGGTTGGGCCCTCGCGGCCGCCCGACCCGCCCGACCCGATGGTGACGGCCGAGGCTACGAGCTTCACCAGCGGGATGCGCGCCCGGATCCCGCGCGGGTTGTGGTGGAACGCCGCGATCGCGGCGTCAGTGCCGTGGCCCTCGGCCTCGGGCGCGAAGCGCCAGACGATGACCCCCGAGATGAGGCCGCCTAGCCCGACCACGAGCGGGAGCGCCCAGGGTCGGGCGAAGCCCGTGATCGGGAGGCCGCCCTCCCCGGCCGGCGACGGCGGCGTGTAGCCGCCGAGGAACCCGAGGAAGAACTGGGTCGCCAGCTCGAGCGCCGTGTAGAAGGCGATCGCCCCGAGACCGCCGACGACGCCGATCCCCGCGCCCAGGACAACCCACTTGCGCAGGTAGCTCGCGGCCCGGATGCGGCGCCTGACCGAGCGAAGCCCGGCATCGACGCGCCGGGCGCGGACTGCCGTCATGCGAACCGCTCGAGCTCGGCGGCGATGGCCCCCAGGCCCTCGCTCAGGCCGAGCCGCTCGGGATCATCGAGAGAAGACGCCACCTCTCGAAGGGCCGCGACTCGATAGGCGAGGATCGCCCCGCGGACAGTCCGACCGCGCTCGGTCAGGCGGGCGCGCGTGGCGCGTCGGTCCGCCTCATCGACCCCGAGCGTCGTCAACCCGCGCCGCTCCAGCCGGCGGAGCAGGCGGCTCGTCGCCGGCACCGTGACCCCGACGCGGGTCGCCACCTCGCCGACCCGTGCCCCGTCCGCGTCCTCGCCCAGCACGAGGAGTGCGCGCCACTGGGGGAAGGTGAGCTCGAAACCCGTGTGCGCCTGCGCGAGGGCACGGGTCGTGAGGCCGACCGAGCCCACGGCGATCCGCTCCAGGTCGTCCGCGAGCGCATCGGCGGCGGAGGACGTCCCCGCTGCTCGAGTGCGATTGTCGGTGCTCATCGCAGGCGATGATAGACGATTAGGTGCCAGGTGGCTATCATATAGAGCAACCGAGCCGTTGAAGAGGTCCCTGTGATCGCGAGGCAGTCGCCAGACGAAGTACCGGGTGACTGGGCGCGCGGGCTCCGCCCGGTCGTGCGATCCCGGACCGACGCTCGGCAGGCATACGAGCGCGCGAGCCGCTGGAGCCGCCTCGAGGAGCCGTTCGAGCGGCGGGCCCAGGCGACCGGCCTCGAGCTCCTCCGGGTCCAGCCCGGCGAAGGCGTCTTGGAGCTTGGCTGCGGCGCCGGCGGAGCGCTCGTCCCCCTGGGGCGCGCGGTGGGATCGGCGGGTCGCGTCGTCGGCCTCGACCTTTCCCCAGGCATGCTCCGCCAGGCTGCGTCGCGGCTGCGGCGCGCCGGCCTGGCCGATCGGGCGGAGCTGGTCGTCGCGGACGCGACCGTCATCCCCTTCGCCGACGCGTCCTTCGACGCGGTGTTCATGTCGTTCACGCTCGAGCTGTTCGACACGCCCGAGATCCCGCTCGTGCTGGCCGAGTGCAGGCGCGTCCTCCGGCCGGGGGGCCGCATCGGCGTGGTGTCCCTCTCGCGGGCTGCCCCGGTGCGCTGGCCCACGCGCCTCTACGAGCGGCTCCACGACCGCTTCCCGGCGACGCTCGACTGCCGGCCCATCCACGGGCGGCTCGCGCTCGAGGCGGCGGGCTTCGAGAAGGCGCGATCGACGTTGATCCCGCTGTGGGGCCTCCGCGCCGAGGCGGTCGTTGCCGTCCGGCCGAGTGCGACCCCGCCGGCCCTCAGTTCGGAGATCCGGCCATGACCAGCACCCAATCACCCACCTCGTCCGCAGAGCCTCCTCCGGCGGGACGACCCGCGGTCAGGCAGCCTGCCCCGCCTGGGGGCGTGCTCCGCATGCTCCTCGGACTGCCCGTGCACCTCTATCACGCCCGTCTCGGGATCCTCCTGGGCCACCGGTTCCTGCTCCTGGTCCACACGGGCCGCAAGACGGGGATGCACCGCGAGACGGTCCTCGAGGTCGTCCGCTACGACCCGATCACGCGCGAGTCCGTCGTGGCCGCGGGCTGGGGTCGCCGGACGGGCTGGCTTCACAACGTCGAGGCCGGGCTGGCGCACCAGGTGCAGACCAGCCGGGACAGCTATGCGCCCGCCTATCGCATCCTCCCGCCGGACGAGGCCGAGCGGCTCTTCGCCGACTACGAGCGCCGCAACCGGCCCATCGGGCCGCTCGTCCGGGCGGTGCTCAGCCGTCTCCTCGGCTGGCACTACGACGGCACGCCTGCTGCCCGGCGCCGGGCGGTCGAGCAGCTCTCGCTGGTGGGCTTCCGGCCGCGCGAGTCGACCTGATGTCGCTCCGACGTCGGCGGCCATCCACCTCGCGACGGGGCGACGCCATGACATCGGATGGCCGGCCCACCGGAACAACGGTGGAGCACCGAGGCGCCCACGGCCTCCGCGGGAGCCGATCCGACGCCGCCCTTGGCGTGCGAGCCCATCGGCTCGGCGAATCGCGTTCCTGGAACTGCCCGAAGCCAGCGACGTCCGCTCGAGTCGTGGCCCTCGGTGGTGACGCACCGTCATGACGCCGTGGTGTCGTGCCCCGACGCTGGTATCACGCTCACGGCGCCATTCGGTGCGGCCGCCAACGGCCCGAACAGGGACGATCGCCCGGCGCGGCGTCGACCTCCGCCAGGACTTCGCGTCGGCAGCTTGCGGACCACGGGCCGGAGTGCCGTGACGCGGCCCGAAGAAAAGGGGACGACGATGCAGATCGGATTGGTCGGTCTCGGCAGGATGGGCGCCAACATGTCGCGCCGCTGGCTGGCTGCCGGCCACACGGTCGTGGGCTACGCGCGCCACGCCGAGACCGTCGACGGGCTGGTTGCCGACGGGGCCATCTCCGCCGGCGCCGGCTCCCTCGAGGGCCTGGTGGGCCAGCTGACCGCTCCGAGGGTCGTGTGGCTGATGGTGCCGGCCGCGGCCGTCGACGCCACCCTCGCCGATCTCGCGCCGCTGTTGGCGCGGGGCGATGTCGTCGTGGACGGCGGCAACTCCCACTACGTCGACGACATCCGCCGGTCCGGCGAGCTGGCCGAGAAGGGGATCAGCTACCTCGACTGCGGCACGAGCGGCGGCGTCGCGGGCCTCGAGCGCGGGTACTGCCTGATGATCGGCGGCGCGGCGGAGGCCGTGGAGCGGCTCGACCCGGTCTTCCGGGCCCTCGCACCGGGCGTGGACGCGGCGCCCCGGACACCCGGCCGGACCGGCGACCCGACCCCGGCCGAGAACGGCTACCTCCACTGCGGCCCGAGCGGTGCCGGGCACTTCGTGAAGATGGTGCACAACGGCATCGAGTACGGGCTCATGGCCGCCTATGCGGAAGGCCTCAACATCCTCAAGCACGCCGACGCCGGTCTCCACGAGCGCGAGGTCAGCGCCGAGGTCACGCCCCTGCGCGATCCGACCTTGTACCAGTACGAGCTCGACATCCCGGCGGTGGCCGAGGTGTGGCGCCGGGGCAGCGTGGTCGCCTCCTGGCTGCTCGACCTCGCCGCCGGGGCTCTCGCGCGCAGCAGCGACCTCTCGGACTTCGCCGGCCGCGTCTCGGACTCCGGCGAGGGACGCTGGACCAGCATCGCCGCCATCGACGTCGGCGCGCCGGCGCCGGTCCTGACGACGGCGCTCTACGAGCGGTTCTCGTCCCGGGGCGAGGCCGACTTCGCGGACCGGGTGCTCTCGGCGATGCGCCTCGGCTTCGGCGGCCACGAGGAAGGCAAGGGCTGAGGGCGATGGCGCACGCCGGCGTTCGCTCAGGCAACGGGCTCGATGATCGATCGGACGCCTTCGTCTTCTTCGGGGCGACCGGCGACCTGGCCTTCAAGCAGATCTTCCCCGCGCTGGCAGGCCTGATCCGCGACGAGGGCTTCGACCTGCCGATCATCGGCGTGGCGCGGTCCGGCGACCTCGACAGCCTACGGGAGCGCGCCCGACAGAGCCTCCAGGCCAGTGGGTTCAAGGACCAGGCCGCGACGAGGGCTCTGACCGACCGTCTGCGCTACGTCAAGGGCTCGGACGACGACGTGGAGACCTTCCACGCCCTGCGTCGCGAGCTCGCGAACGCAAGTCACCCGCTCCACTACCTCGCCGTGCCGCCGACCCTGTTCGGCGAGGTCGTTGTCAACCTCCAGGCGTCGGGCTGCGCCGCCGGGGCGCGGATCATCGTGGAGAAGCCGTTCGGGCACGACCTCGCGTCCGCGGTCGTCCTCAACGAGACGGTCCACGCGGTCTTCGCCGAGGCCGACGTCTTCCGCATCGACCACTACCTCGGCAAGGAGCCGGTTCGGAACCTGCTGTACTTCCGTTTCGCCAACTCGTTCCTCGAGCCGCTCTGGAACCGCGACCGCGTCTCGTCCGTGCAGGTCAACATGCCCGAGGCGTTCGACGTCGCCGACCGCGGCGCCTTCTACGAGCAGGCCGGCGCGATCCGCGACGTCGTGCAGAACCACCTGCTCCAGGTCGTGAGCCTGCTCGCGATGGAGCCCCCGTCGGGCGCCACGCCCGAGGCGGTCCGCAACGAGCAGTTCAAGGTGCTGGACTCGATCCGGCCACTCGCGTCGCTCGATGTCGTGCGCGGCCAGTACCGGGGCTATCGCGAGGTCGCCGGCGTTGCGCCCGACTCCACCGTGGAGACGTTCGCGGCGTTGCGGCTGTACGTCGACACGTGGCGATGGAGCGGCGTGCCCTTCTACATCCGGACCGGCAAGTGCCTGCCGGTGAGCGCGACCGAGGTCCTGGTCGAGATGAGGCGGCCGCCGCAGTCCGTCTTCGGCGAGGTGCAGCCGCGGGACACGGACTACCTCCGCTTCCGGCTCTCGCCGGACATGTCGATCTCGCTCGGGGCACGGGCGAAGAAGCCGGGCGAGGCGATGGTCGGCGAGGCGGTCGAGCTGTACGCCTCGCACCAGAGCGGGACCGAGGAGCCGCCCTACCAGCGCCTGATCGGGGATGCCATGCGCGGCGATCCGTCCCTGTTCGCCCGCGAGGACGCGGTCGAGGCCGCATGGCGCATCGTCGACGGGGTGCTCGAGGATGGGGCCCCGCCGCATGTCTACGAGCCGGGGACCTGGGGGCCGACGGAAGCCGCGAACGTGCTCCGGCGCGGCGACCGGTGGCACGACCCGGCCGCGACGCCCGACGTCCGCGAGGCGAGCGTGTCCGCCGGGCCGGAGGGCGCCCGATGAGCGACACCGACGAGCTGGTCACCGGTCCGGTCGCGCCGGGGGCGCCGGGCATCCCGCCGACCTGGTCGAGCAGCGACAAGGACGCCGTCGGGACGTCGCACTACTCGAGCCGGGTCTGGTTCACGGTTGGGCACGGCATCCTCAACGAGGTCTACTGGCCGCACGTGGACCGGCCGCAGGTCCGGGACCTGGGGTTCATCGTGGCCGACGATGCGGGGTTCTGGAGCGAGGTCAAGCGCGATGCGGCACACGAGGTCCACCACGAGGACCGGGGCGTGCCGGCGATCACCGCCGTGCACGTGGACCCGCGCTACCGGCTGACGCTCCGCATCTGCGCCGACGATCACGCCGACGTGGTCCGGATCGAGGCCCGGCTCGATGACCTCCGCGACCCCGCAGGCGCGGGGCCGGCGGCCCGCCCACTGCGGCTCTATCCGCTGCTGGCGCCGCACCTCGGGTTCACGGGCCTCCACGGCCGCGTTTGGGTCGGCACCCACAAGAGCCGCCCGATGCTGTTCGCCCAGAACGGTCCGTGGGCCCTGGCGCTGGCGTCCGACCCGGCCCCGGTGCGGCAGGGTGTCGGGTACGTGGGCGCATCGGACGGCTGGCAGGACTTCGCCGCGAACGGCCGGATGGCCTGGACCTACCAGGAGGCCGGTCCCGGCAACGTGGCTGGGATGGCGGAGCTCGCGCTCGACGGCGGCGTGGCCCAGCTCGCCCTCGCGTTCGGGGCCGGGCCCGAGGAGGCCGGGCTCGAGGCGTCCGCCGCGCTGGCCGGTCCCTTCCAGAGCGCCTGGCAGGAGTACCTGGGCAACTGGGACGGGTTCACCAGGACCGTGGTCGACCCGCCCGCCGACCTGCCGCAGGACGAGCGCGACCTGTACCTGACCTCGGCGGCCGTGCTGCGGTCGCACCAGGACCGGACCCTGCCGGGCGCCACCGTCGCCAGCCTGTCGATCCCGTGGGGCAACACCCGCAACGACCTCGGCGGCTACCACCTGGTCTGGTCGCGCGACCTTGTCGAGTCGGCGGGCGCGTTCGTCGCCCTCGGCGCGGTGGCGACGGCCAGGCGCACGCTTGCCTACCTCGTCGCGTCGCAGGAGCCGGACGGCCACTGGCCCCAGAACCAGTGGGTGGACGGGGTCCCCTACTGGACCGGCCTGCAGCTCGACGAGGCCGCCTATCCCCTCCTGCTCGCCGGGGCGCTCCGGACGGGCGCGGCCCACATGCACGGGAGGACCGGCCCCCACGAGGAGGCGTTCCAGAACCTGGTCAGCCAGGCGGCGCTCGACCGCATGATCGCCGGGGCCGCCGGGTTCATCGCCCGGACTGGCCCCGCCACGGGCCAGGACCGCTGGGAGGAGACCGCGGGGCTCACGCCATCCACGCTGGCACCGGTCGTGGCCGCCCTGGTGGTCGCCGCCGGGCACCTGCCGGAGCCCGCCGCCGCCTACTGCCTGGAGCTCGCGGACGACTGGAACGCCTCGATCGAGGACTGGACATACGCCCGCGGCACGCGGCTCGCCAGGGAGCATGGCGTCGAGGGCCACTACGTCCGGATCGCGTCGCCGGACGTGCTCGCGGGAGCGCCCATCTCGACACCGGTCACGCTCCGCAACCAGCCTCCCGGCTCGTCGACGGTGGCGGGGGACGAGATGGTCGGGACGGACTTCCTGGCGCTCGTGCGGTTCGGGCTCCGCCTCCCCGATGACCCGCGGATCGTGTCGAGTCTCGCGGTCGCGGATGCCCTGCTGCGGACGGACACGCCCAGTGGGCCGGTCTGGCACAGATACACGGGGGACGGGTACGGGGAGCACGCGGACGGGAGCGCCTACGACGGGACCGGGGTCGGCCGCGGCTGGCCGCTGCTCGTCGGCGAGCGCGGGCACTACGAGCTCGACGCCGGGCGCGACGCGCGGCCGTACCTGGAGGCGATGCGGCGGATGGCATCGGGCGGGGGAATGTTGCCCGAGCAGGTCTGGGATGCGGCGCCGATTCCGGGACGGGGCCTGGCCCCAGGCCGTCCGAGCGGCTCGGCGATGCCCCTCGCCTGGGCGCACGCGGAGTACGTGAAGCTCGTCCGGTCGATCGCGCTGGGCCACTCGATCGACCGCCCCGAGGCGGCCTGGCGGCGCTACCGGGGGATCGCCCCGAAGGCTGCGCGGGCGACATGGCGGTTCACCGCGCCCCGACCCACGATGCCCGCCGGGCGTGCCCTGCGCCTGGAGCTGATGGCCCCGGCGCGGGTCCGGTACTCGACTGACCGATGGCAGACGTGGGCCGACCTCGACGCCCGGGACACGGGCCTCGGCGTGTGGCTGGCCGACATCCCCGGCTCGGACCGGCTGGCGCCCGGCGGGGCCGTGGACTTCACGTTCTGGTGGCCGGAGGCCGGCCGCTGGGAGGGCCGCGACATTCGCGTCGAGGTCTCCCCTGAAGCCGCTCGGCGTTAGTGATGTTCCCTGGTGGAGATGAGACACCTCAGGCTGCGGTGGCCAGGAGTTCCGCGAGGAGGTCGGCCACGCCGGTGAGGGCGGGGACGTGCTCGAACCCCCGGTCGGTGAAGAGGGTGCCTTCGTAGCGCTCCGCCGGGGTGTGCCAGCCCAGCTGGCCGTGGAGGCGGTGGTAGTTGTAGTACGTCGCGTAGGCGATCACGGCGGCCTCCGCCGTGGCCAGGTCCGCGAGGTGCTGGCGGTCGAGGACCTCGGCCTGGAGGATGGCCCAGAAGGCCTCGATCTTGCCGTTGGTCCAGGGCGTGTCGATCTGGGTGCGGATGTGACGCACCGACAGCTCGGCGAGCGTGCGCTGGAAGCGGCTCATCATCGAGCGCGCGATGGCCACGAAGGGCGTGCCGTTGTCGGTCATGAGCGCCAGCGGGATGCCGCACAGCTCGATCGCCTCACCCAGGACGTCGAGGATCGCGAGCGCCTCCTTGCTCGGGACCGCCCGGATGCCCAGCAGGTACCGGCTGTGGTCGTCGACGAGCGCCACGAAGTGGCAGGTGCGGACCGGACCCGTCGCGGGGCGCAGGTAGAACGGACCCTTGAGGTCGATGTGCCACAGCTCGTTGGGCGCGCCGCGCTCGTAGCGCGGCCCCGGGATGCGTGGCGCGCTCGAGCGGTGCGTTCCATAGCGGGCCAGCAGCCGGTCGACCTGGCCGGGACCGACGTGGACATCGCGGCGGCCGAACTCCGCGGCGATCCGCCGGCTGTTCCAGTTGGTCAGCAGGCGGACCGTGATGATCACCCGCTCGAGGACCGGGTCGAGCTCGCTCGCGCGGCCCAGCCGCGGCGCATCGACGAGGCCCGCGAGGCCCTGGCTCTCGTAGCGCTCCTGCCAGCGATACAGCGTGGCGCGTCCGATGCCGAGCTCCGCGGCGACATGGGTGGCGGGGTCTCCCTCGTGCCAGCGCCGCAGGGCCGCGGCGCGCAGCCGGACCACGCTCGCAACGTCCGCGGCGACGTCAGCCTCGAGCGGCCGGCCACCCTGGGTGGCCAGGAACAGGAACCCCGGACCCTCCTGGTAGTGGTTGCGTCTCGGGAGTCTCCCCGGGTCGGACCGCAGCGGCATGCGCACCCTCCTCGGAGGGCACCGTACCCCGGTGTCTCATTTGCACCGAGGAACATCAGTTAGGCGGCGGGCCGCCGTGGTGAGCTCGATTGGATCCAGTCGCACCGTGACGGCGGCCCGGCTCGCGAGCAGTATCGATCGGAGCAGGAAGGCTGCGGGGTGGTTGCCATGAAGCCGAGTGTCGGCAAGGCGGACGAGCCCGTCGCCAAGCCGGGGTCCCCGCCCAGCGCGACGGACGATCTGAAGTCGCTGCCCCTGGCAGAGGTGGAGAAGCGGCTGGGTTCATCGCCGGACGGCCTCACCAGGGCCGAGGCGCAGAAGCGGCTGGCCCGGTACGGACCCAACGAGATCGAGGAGAAGAAGGCCAACGCCTTCCTGAAGTTCCTCACCTACTTCTGGGGCCCCATCCCCTGGATGATCGAAGCGGCCGTCGTCCTGTCGGCGCTGGCCGGGCACTGGCCGGACTTCGTCATCATTCTCGTCCTGCTCCTCGCCAACGCGGTAGTCGGGTTCTGGGAGGAGCACCAGGCCGGCAACGCGATCGCCGCCCCCAAGGCCAAGCTCGCGATCGAGGCGCGGGTGAAGCGGGACGGGAGGTGGACCACGCCGGCGGCCCGTGAGCTCGTGCCGGGCGACGTCATCCGCGTGCGCCTCGGCGACATCGTGCCGGCGGATGCCCGCCTGCTCGACGGCGACCCGATCGAGGTGGACCAGTCCACCCTGATCAAGACCGCCGCTAGACTGAACTGCTCGAAGCGCTAACGCTCGCCGGCCAGCCACTCGGCTGAATGACTTCCGGAGGGCCACGCCCCCGTGTTCGAACCCATCAGCGGGACGACCGCGCCCCGCCGCAACCGCGGTCGCCCCCCGCGGTGGGCAGCCGACCCGTGAGCCGGCCCGATCGCCTCGCGATCCTGGCCGACATCGCCCGCGTCGCGGCGGAGCACCCCGATCTCGGCGAGGAGGTCGTCGGGGCGCTCCGCGGGCGCCTCCGGTGGCGGCAGCCCCACGAGCCGACCCTCGACGAGCTCCGGGCCTACGTCGAGCGGGTGTCCGGCCTCGGGGCCGACGCCCTCCGCCTCGAGCTCGGGCTCGTGGCCTACCCCGCCAGGCACCGGCCGCCCCCGGCACCCGCGGCGACGGAGCCCGGCCGCGGCCGCCCGAGGGGCTCGGGGCGGCTGACCGTGGCCGCCGTCATGGCGTCGCACCGGGCCCTCCTGGCCGAGCGGGGCCACCGGCCGACCCAGGCGGAGCTCGCCTCCCGGCTGGACGTGGCCATCCGCTCCCTGCAGCGCTTCCTGCGCGACCACGAGCTGGGCTGGCCGCTCGAGGAATAAGTGGCGCATTGATGGCGCGTTGTTGGCGCCTTCCCCTCGTTTACCTGGCGCCCCCGCCGGCCGTTCAATCCGGCCATGCCCACCCCCACACCCAGCCCGCGACCGTCGATCGAGGACCGCATCAGGGCCGCCACCTGGTTCGCGGACCGGGGGTTCGGGGTGTTCAGCGTGTGGAGCGCCGACGCCGACGGGACATGCCGGTGCGCGAAGCGCGCGGCGTGCGGCAGCGCCGGCAAGCACCCGATCGGCCACCAGGGGTTCCTCGAGCACACGCGCGACCGCGACCGGATCCGGACCCTGCTCTCGGCTGGCTCGGAGCCGAACTACGGCCTGGTGTGCCCCGACGGCGTATTCGTGCTCGACGTCGACGGCGACGGGGTCGCGCGGCTCGCCGAGCTCGAGGCGCGCCTGGGGGCGCTGCCGCCGACGCTGCGGACGGACACCGCCCACGGGCAGCACGTGTTCCTGCGCTGGCCGGAGGGACTGCCGCGGCCCGTCGGCCAGCTGTTCGGCTACGTGACGCGCTGGGGATCGGGCGCGGGCGCCGGATACGTCATCGGCCCGCGCTCGGTCCATCCCTCCGGCGCCGTCTACACGCCGGCAGGGCTGGTCACCGAGATCGCCGAGCTGCCTGCCGCCTGGGCCGCCGCCGTCGTCTCGCCAGCGCCCGCGGATGACGACGCAATCGAGATCAGCGGCGGCTACGAGCTGCCCACGCCGGGATACACAGGCTCGCGCTACGACGCGATCCTGGCCTACGTCGGCAGCCGCTACATGCGGGGCATGTCGAAGGACGAGATCTAGGCGGGCGTGCTCAACGTGCTTGCCCCGCGCTTCGCCGAACCGCTCACCGAAGGTGGCATCAGGTCCCGCTTTGAGCGTGCGTGGAGAGGCACGCCGGAGCGCCTGGGCGATCCGATGGCGGACCCCGAGGCCGATGCCGCGATCATGGCTGCGGCGGCCGGGACGCCGGCGGAGCCGATCGCGGCGGACTGGCCGACGCCCCCCGACGACGCGGTGTACCACGGCCCGCTGGGCGAGATCGTGCGCGCCGTGGCCCCGCACACCGAGGCCGACCCGGTCGGGATCCTCGGCACGCTGCTCGCGTCCGTCGGCGCCGCCATGGGCGGCCTCCGCTTCATCTACCAGGGGAGCGCCCAGGCGCCGAACCTGTTCGTCGTCCTCGTCGGCGACAGCAGCACCGGGCGCAAGGGCACCGCGGGCTCGATCGCGCGCGAGGTGATGAACCGCGCCTATCCGGACTGGGCGTCGCTGATCGTCGCCGGCCTGGGCTCGGGCGAGGGCCTCGTCAGCTACCTCAAGGCGCACGAGACCCTGGGCGAGCACCGGGCGCTCGTCATGGAGAGCGAGTTCGGCCGGCTCCTCACGGTCATGGGCCGGGAGGGCTCGACGCTCTCCCCCGTGGTCCGCGACGCCTGGGACGGCGTCCCGATGGGGCGCGTCCTCGCGCGGGAGCATGCCATCGTCCACGGCCACCACGTCGGGGTCGTGGCCCATATCACCCCGGTCGAGCTGCGAGCGAAGCTCTCAGGCACCGACGCCGCGAACGGCTTCGGCAACCGCTTCATCTGGCTCGCCGTGCGGCGCACCCGCCTCGTGCCCTTCCCGGTCTCGCCCGTTGAGCGCGTCGACCAGGGGCTCCTCGCCGCCGTTGGCTCGGCGATCGCCGCGGCCCAGGCGCCAGGCGAGGTGCCCTGGTCAGCCGACGCGCGCGACGCCTGGGAGGACCTGTACCTGGAGCTCTCGATGCGGCGACCGTACGGGCTGCTGGCCGCCATGACGGCGCGGACCGAGGCGCAGATCGTCCGCCTGGCGCTCGTGTACGCGCTGCTCGACCGGTCGCCGGTCATCGACATCCCGCACCTGCGCGCCGCGCGCGCCCTGTGGGACCGGCGTCGCGCTCGTCATGTGCGACCGGCGGATCCTCTCGTCCGACCCCCACGACTGGGACGAGCTCATCTCGGAGGCCGCCGGGGCGGAGAAGTACAGCCGGCGCCTCTCCGAGCGGATCACCGACGGCTACGCGGCGAAGTTCGACCGCCAGGACGACCCGGGCGGGCACGCCGGCCTCGGCTTCCGGCGCTCCGCGGACCCGCCCCACGTCCTCGAGATCGACCCGGAGCGGATGCCGATCGCAGTGGGCCTGTTCGAGCGGTACGCCCTGGGCAACGTCAGTGCGCTCGAGCTGGAGGCGGAGACCGGGCTCGCCGCGACGGGCATCCGGATGATCCTCATGAACCCGCTCTACAACGGCTGGATCCGGCGGCACCGGCGGAGCGACCGGGAGTCGCTGAAGCCGGCGCCGTGGCGGGCGATCCCGCCCGTCTCTGACGACCTGTGGGCTCGCGTCGAGGACGTCCGGCGCGCCCGGACCCGTGGTGGGGGACCGAGGGACCGTGACCGGGTGGACCTCCTCGGCGGCCTGCTCGCGTGCGTCTGCGGTCGGCGGCTCCGCAACGACGGGACGTTCGCCGACGGCCGCCACCGCAAGCACCACCCCGACCCGTGCGAGGCCTGGGGCCGCAGGGCCCGCCTCGGCGACGAGACCTGGGAGGCGCCGGTGCTGGCCCAGGTGGCCGGCATCGCGCTCGACGACGACACCATCGCGTCGGTCGTCGCCGCCCTCGGATCGAGCCGTCAGCCGGTCGCGATCGACAAGGCCCGGATCGAGCGCCAGATGCGCGAGCTCGCGCTGGAGCATGCCGCCGGGAGCATGGGCGACGAGGCATACCTCGCCCGGCTGAAGGCACTCCGCCAGCAGCGGGACGCGGTCGTAGAACGAACGACCGCCGGACTACCTGCCGAGCGTGCGGTCGAGTGGCTCCGCGCCCTCGGTGAGTCGCTCCAAGCCCCCGAGAAGTCGAAGGAGAAGGCAGACGTGTTGCATGCCATCTACGAACGGATCACGGTCGCGGGCCCCGAGATCGTGGCTGTCCGGCTGACCGCGGCGGCCTACGCGCACGGATTGACGCTGGCGCTGCCCGAGAAGGTTTGAATGGCGCGCCCGACAGGATTCGAACCTGCGACCTTCGGCTCCGGAGGCCGACGCTCTATCCACTGAGCTACAGGCGCAGCGCAGCCGGCATCATACCGCGCTCGCCCCGGGGAGCCCCGTGGGACGGCGACTCTCGGGCCGTGAGGTGTCCCGGAAACGTCGAAGCGGCCCCCGAAGGAGCCGCCTCGATGCTGTCCCGGTGAAGCGGGCCCGTTGCCGGACCACTTCTGCCACGTTGCAAGGGCATCTATCACGCCGGCTGCACCGGCTACCCTGACCCTACCTACCCATGACCTTGTAACTAGGGCAGCGGTCGCTTGCGCGACTGATCGGGAGTGTATACGACCGGCGAGCGCGACTCAAGGGTTTCCGCGGATTTCGTGGTTAATAATCCGCAACCTTTCTCCCGAGCGCGAACCGCCCGCGAGGCCCCCCGGAACGCCGATTGGCGAAGGCACGGGGCAAGCCAGCCGACGCCGGCGCGGGGCGTCCGGCTCGCGCCGGCCAAGGCGAACCGAGCCGGCATCGGTCGCGCTGGTCGGGGTCAGCCCTCGTCGACGGTGACCTTGGTCATCGCCACCGGAGCATGCGGGTAGTCGCCGCTGTCCCGCGGCGCGGTCGCGATCGCGTCCACGACGTCCATCCCCGAAAGCACCTTGCCAAAGACGGTGTAGTTCTTCGGCAGCTTGCCGCGCAGGTCGGCGTGGCAGATGAAGAACTGCGAGCCGTTCGTGTTCGGGCCCGCGTTCGCCATCGCCAGCGCGCCGCGCACGTACTCGCCCGTGAAGGGCTCGTCGGCGAACTTGTAGCCCGGGCCACCCTGGCCGACGCGCCCACGGCTGCGGACCTCGCCGCGCGCGTCGACGCGGCCGTACTCGCCGTCGCCCCCCTGGACGACGAAGCCCGGGATCACGCGGTGGAAGATGACGCCGTCGTAGAACCCCTCCTTCGCCAGCTTGACGAAGTTGGCGGACGCCTTCGGGGCGTCGGCGTTGGCGAGCTCGACGACGATGTCGCCGGCCGTGGTCGCGATGGTGGCCGTGGTCACGGGAACCTCCTGCGGATGGGCCGGGCTGCGCGCCGGCGGTCGGTCAGGGACGGTTGACGAAGCGGTCGGTTCGCGCCGGCCGATCGGCCGGGCTGCGCGGCGGTCGGTCAGGGGCGGGTGACGGTCGCTTTCTTGATGGCGACGGGCTGCAGGGCCTTGCTCTCCTGGCCGCCGGTGCTCGGGCCCGTGGAGATCGTGTCGGCGACCTCCATCCCCGAGAGGACGGTGCCGAAGATCGCGTAGGTGGGGTCCAGGGGGGTGTCGGCCACGACGATAAAGAACTGGCTCCCGGCCGAGTTGGGCTGCGGCGTCCGTGCCATCGCCACCGTCCCGCGGCCGTAGGGCGTGGTCACGGGGTCGTCGGTGATCGTGTACCCGGGGCCGCCCGTGCCGACGAGCGCCTCGTCAACGTTCGGCTGGCGGCCGTACTGGACGTCGCCCGCCTGGACCATGAAGCCCGGCATGATGCGGTGGAAGATGACGCCGTCGTACGCGCCGCACTCGACGAGCGCCACGAAGTTGGCGGCCGCGGTAGGCCCGAGCGCGCCCTTGACCTCGATGACGATGTCGCCCTTCTCCGTGGAGAGGGTGACCGTCGCCGTTGCGTCGGCCGCGAGCGGCGCGGGGGCGCCGGCGGGGCAGCCAGCCGGAAGCCAGGCCGCGGCCTGGCCGCTGCCGGCATCGGTCGGCGCCGCCGAGGGCGCCTTGGAGGGCACCGCCGAGGGCACGCTGCCCGACGGCTGGATCGGGGCGGCGGACGAGCCGCCGCCGCACGCGGCGAGCGTGAGCGCGGCGGCCGCGACGACGGCGGCGAGGGTGGCGCGGCGGCGAGCGGGTGCGTGGTTCATGCGGCAGTCTCCAGGGCGGCGGGATACTCGATGCGGCCGGTCAGGAGCGCCTCGCCAATGACGACGCCGGCGGCGCCGGCGTCGCGGAGGCGCCGGATCCCGGCGAGGTCGATGACGCCGCCCGCAACGAGCACCTCGAGATCGAGGTCCCGGGCGAGGCGGCCGATGAGGTCGGCGTCGGGCTCGGCACCGCCGTGCGACAGGAAGAGGCGGCGCACGCCGAGGCCGACGAGCTCGGACGCGACCTCGTCGACCGTGCGGCGTCGCCCGTCGTGCCAGGCGAACGCGGCCAGCCGGTCCGGGCGCGGGTCGAGGCCCACGGCCAGCCAGTCGCCGGCGACCGCGAGGCACGCGCGCAGGGTCGCCTGGTCGTCGGCCATCGCCATCGGGATGACCGCGCGGGTCGCGCCGGCGGCGAACGCCAGCCGGATCTGCTCCGGGCCGTCGAGCCCGCCGGCGAGCTGCAGCGGGACGGCGACGCGGGCGGCGATCCGGCCGATCGCGTCGAGGTTCGCCGGGCGGCCCTGCTGGGCGCCGTCGAAGTCGACGAGGTGGATCATGCGGGCGCCCTGCTCGACGAAGCGCGCCGCGATCGCCTCGGGGCGGTCGGTCGGGCTGCCGACGCCGGTCGCGGCCCCGGGCCAGAAGACGATCCGCGAGCGGCCGGCGGACAGGTCGAGGGAGGGGATGACGAGCACGCGATCTCGGGCCGTCAGCCGTGGGGGACGCCGGCGTGGGCAGGCGTCGACCACGCCCCGGTGGCGGAGACGGCCTCGGCACCCGGGCGCGCACGCGTGCCGGCGGTCTCGGCAAGCGCCTCGCGGACCGCGTCGATCGTGGCGTCGACGTCGCCGGCATCCACGCCGTAGTGGGTGACGGCCCGGATCGCACCGTGCGTGTACGGGACCATCAGGACGCCGCGCGCCTCGAGGGCGTCCAGGAACGCGTCGCGGTCGCGCGCCACCCGGAAGATGACGAAGTCGGTCACGGCGCGCTCGGGGTCGAGGCGGCCGGGCGCCGGCTGGGCGATCCCGCCGGGCGACTCGATGCCGTCGAGCTCGGCCAGTCGCTCGGCCAGGTACCGCGCATTGGCGTGGTCGTCCGCCAGGCGTGCGATGGTCCCGTCCGGGCCGTCCGACAGCGCGACGAGGCCTGCCGCGGCCAGGACGCCGGCCTGCCGCATCCCGCCCCCCAGCAGCTTCCGCGCACGGCGAGCGCGCCGGACGAAGTCGCGGCTGCCGACCACGACCGACCCGACGGGGCACGCGAGGCCCTTGCTAAGGCAGAAGGTGACGGAATCCGCCGGGGAGGCCAGCTCCGCGGGGGGCACGCCGAGGGCGACGACGGCGTTGAAGAATCGCGCTCCGTCGAGGTGGAGGGGCACGCCGCGGCGCCGCGCCACGTCCGCGACCGCCTCCTCGTAGGCGACCGGGAGCGGCCGGCCCATGGAGTGGGCGTGCGTGTTCTCGAGGGCGACGAGGCCGGTGAGCGGCTCGTGCGGGTCGTCGGGATCGCGGAACGCGGCGTCGATGGCGGCCGGGTCGATCTGCCCGTCGGCGTCCTCCGGGAGTGTGCGCACGGATGCGCCCACGACGACCGCGTGGCCCGCGGCCTCGTCCATCACGAGGTGGCTCGTCGCGGCGGCGACGATCTCCGACCCGCGGGCCAGGTGGGCCATCTGTGCGACGAGGTTGCCCATCGTCCCGGACGCCACGAAGAGCCCGGCCTCCTTGCCGAGCAGCTCGGCGGCCTGCTCCTCGAGGGCGTTGACCGTTGGGTCGTCGCCGAAGACGTCGTCGCCGAGCTCGGCCGCAGCCATTGCCCGCCGCATCGCGGGGGTCGGGTGCGTGACCGTGTCGGAGCGCAGGTCGATCCGGGGCATGCGGGGCAGGATAGCGCGGCACGCCGGGGAGGGCCCGCGCGGTGTCCCTGCTCAATGAATCTGGCAGGGACAACTGCTCAGTGAACTTGTCCGTCTCACCCCATGAGGGAGAGCCCGCGCGGTGCCGGGCGCGACGGTGAGCGGCGCCGATCGCCACGTGGCGCCGGTGGCCGCGTGGCGCGGGCCGCCGCTTCGTGCTAGATTCCGCCGGCCGCGGACCCGTGGTGTAGCGGCCCAACATGCCAGCCTGTCACGCTGGAGATCGCCGGTTCGAATCCGGTCGGGTCCGCCATCCGGCTCACCACCGACGCCCCGCCCACCGGCGGGGCGTTCCTGTACCCCCGTACCCCGCGCCGCCGCCGGCTGCCGCGTGCCCGGGCGGGGCGTTCCCGTACCCCGCGCCGCCGCCGGCTGCCGCGTGCCCGGGCGGGGCTGCCGCTGCCCGGTCGTCGGCTCAGGCGAGCCCGGCGAACAGGTCGGTCTCGGGGCGCACCTCGCCCAGCGGCACCCTGGAGGCCCGCAGGATGTACGTCTCCTCGCCCCACAGCTCGGCCAGCGCGTCCCTGCCGAGGGCCATCAGCGGGCTGTCCGTGAGCGAGATCTGGGTGCGGTGGGCCAGGAGCGCCGCCCATCGCTGGTCGGCCTGGGCCCGGACGTCGACGCGGGTCGTGATCTGCGCGTCGTCGACCGTGGAGCGGCGCATGAACTCGTCCCAGCGCTCCAGGTCCTCGGGGCTGGCCTCGGTCGGGCGCGACCACCACGACGTCATCCCGGCCTCCTCGGCGCGGGCCGCCATCGCCTCGCGGCGCGACCGCGCGATCGCCTGCTCGTACAGCTTCGCCGGCGCCCACGGCTCGAGGCCGCCATCCGCGGCCGCGGGCCCCGAGCCGCCGTGCTCGGGCGCCACCTGCTCGGGGTACCACTCCGGGTCGCCCGCCCGGTAGTACGCGCCGATCGCCACCTGGTGGGCCCGGATGTGGTCGGGGTGGCCGTAGCCCCCGAAGTCGTTGTAGTGGGTCATCACGTCGGGTCGATGGACCCGGACGAGCCAGACGAGTCGCCGGATCGCCTCGTCGAGGTCGGCCTGCCAGAGGCAGCGGGGATCGCGGTTGCCGGGGGTGTCCATCATCCCGGAGTCGCGGTACCCGAGGTTCTCCCACGTGTCGACGCCGAGGGCGGCCATGGCGGCCTCGAGCTCGCCGGCGCGGATCTCGGCGAGGCGCCGATGGTTGTCGGGCGTGTCGAGCTCGGGCACGACGATCTCGCCGAGCTCGCCCCGGGTGCACGTCACGAGGACGACGCGGTGCCCCGCGGCGACCGCCTTCGCCATCACGCCCCCGGTCCCGATCGTCTCGTCGTCGGGATGGGCGTGAACCGTCATCAGGGTGAGGGAGATACGGGGCGAACGGGACGCAGCCATGGATGGATCGTACTCCGACGGGCCGCTGGACAGGCCGAAGGCCCCCGGCTGGGGCGTTGGCCGAAGGCTCCCGGCTGGGGCGTTGGCCGAAGGCTCCCGGCTGGGGCATCATGTGCGCTCCGCTCGTGGCCCCGGTCACGGGCCGTGCCGTCGCGGGAGGAGATGCCATGCCGTTCGACCCGACACCCTCGATGCTCCGTCGCCGCGTCCTCGCCTCCGCCCTCGCGCTCGTGGCGGCTGCATCCCTCCTGGGCGGCACGGTCCCGGCGCCGTCGCAGGCGGCCCTCACGCTGGGCCTGGTCACCGTCGCGAGCGGCCTGGACAAGCCCGTGGCCCTCACGAATGCCGGGGACGGGAGCGGCCGCCTCTTCGTCGTGGAGCAGGCCGGGACGATCCGGGTCATCTCGCGAACGGGAGCGCTCCTCGCCGCGCCGTTCCTGGACATCCGCCGCCGGGTGGCGTGCTGCGGCGAGCGAGGGCTCCTCGGGTTGGCGTTCCACCCGTCCTACGCGACGAACGGGCGCTTCTACGTCGCGTACACGGACGCCGACGGCGCCCTCGTCGTGGGCGAGCACCGGCGCTCGAGCGCCAACGCCAACCGGGCCTCGACGTCCGAGCGGCGGATCATCCGGATCCCCCACCCGGGCTACGCGAACCACAACGGCGGCCAGCTGGCCTTCGGCCCCGACGGGTACCTGTACATCGGCACCGGCGACGGCGGCGGGGGCGGCGACCCGAACGAGAACGGCCAGGACCGGCGGGCGCTCCTCGGCAAGATCCTGCGGATCGCCCCCAATGTGGCGAGCACGACGCCCGCCTACCGGATCCCGTCCACCAACCCCTGGGCGAAGAGCCCGACGCTCCGTCGCGAGATCTGGTCGTACGGCCTGCGCAACCCGTGGCGCTTCAGCTTCGACCGGGGCACCGGCTCGCTGTGGATCGCCGACGTGGGCCAGAACCGGTACGAGGAGGTCAACCGGGCAGCCCGATCGGCGGGGGGTGGCCGCGGCGCGAACTTCGGCTGGGACCAGTACGAGGCGTACAGCTGCTTCGAGGGCCCCTGCACCTCGGCCGGCAAGACCTTCCCGCTCGCGGCCTACAGCCACGGCGCCAACGGATGCTCGGTGATCGGCGGGTATGTCTACCGCGGCACGCGCTCTCCGGCGCTGGCCGGTCGCTACCTGTTCGGCGACTATTGCAGCGGCCGGATCTGGTCGGTCGCCGCCGCCGGCGCCTCCCGGCAGAAGCCCGCCCTCCTCCGCGACACGACGATGAGCATCAGCGCGTTCGGCGAGGCCGAGAACGGGGAGCTCTACGTCCTCGACTATGCCGCCGGGCGGGTCCGGCGGATCACGGCCGGCTGAGCAGCCCTGTCCCAAGTCGCCTGCCCGACGGGTGGCGCATGCGCCCCCCGTGCCGCGCTGGTACGCCGGGCGGCGCGGCTGGTCCGGGAACCCGTACCGCGCTGGGATGCCGGCCGACGCGGCTGGTCCGGGAGCCTGTACCGCGCTGGGCGGTGCGCCGGCCGATCGACGTGCTCCCGGATGCGGCCAACCCGCATGCGGAATCCACCAGTCATCGCAACATGCCACCGGCGACGGTCGATGAGAGCCGGTCGAGCGAGGTGTGGCGATGGCGGCCCCCCGCCAGTCGAGCCGGCGATGGGACCGGCGGCTGAGCAGCCCTGTGTCAACCTGCCTCCCGAGGACGGCGGCCGCCCGCTCCTCGCGCTCGGTACGATGCGCGGGCCATGACCCCGAGCCCCGCCCCCGGTCCGCTGGCCGGGATCCTCGTCGCCGACTGCAGCACGGTTCTCGCCGGGCCCTACGCGACCATGCTCCTCGCGGATCTTGGCGCCGACGTGGTCAAGGTCGAGCCACCCGAGGGCGACGCCACCCGCGGCTGGGGGCCGCCGTGGGTGGGCGAGGGGACCAGCCGGACCGCCGCCTACTACCTGGCCGTGAACCGCAACAAGCGCTCCCTGCGCCTCGACCTGGGCACGGAGGACGGGCTCGAGGTCCTGCGCCGGCTGCTCGCGCGGGCCGACGTCCTCGTGGAGAACCAGCGGGTCGGCGGCTTCGCCCGCCTCGGCTTCGACGACGCGGACCTCGAGGCGCTCAACCCGCGCCTCGTCCACCTCGCCATCTCGGGCTACGGGCCGACGGGGCCCGATGCCGCCGCTCCCGGCTACGACGTCGTCGTGCAGGCCGTCTCGGGGCTCATGTCGATCACGGGCTTCGCGGATGCCGACGGCGGCGCCCCGACGAAGGTGGGCGTGGCCGTGACGGACCTCGCGACGGGGATGCTGGGCGCGACGGCGATCCTGGCTGCGCTGGCCGGCCGCGAGCGCCCCGGATCGCCCGCCCACGGCCGAGGCCAGCGGATCGACCTGTCGCTCCTCGAGTCGACGCTCGCCTGGCTCGCGAACCAGGCGCAGAGCTACTTCGTCACCGGCGAGGCGCCGCCCCGGCGCGGGAACGCCCACCCGAGCATCGTTCCCTACGAGACGTTCGCCACCGCCGACGGGTCGATCGCCGTCGCGGTCGGCAGCGAGCGCCAGTGGCCTCGGTTCGCGGTCGCGATCGGTGCGCCGGAGCTGACGGATGACCCGCGTTTCGCGACGAACGGCGACCGGGTGGTCAACCGCGAGGCGCTGCGCGAGCTCATCGCGAAGCGGCTCGAGGCGGAGACGTCGGCGGCCTGGCTCGCCGGCCTGCGGGCGGCCGGCGTGCCCGCGGGGCCGATCAACGACCTCGCGGCGGCGTTCGCCTCGCCGCAGGTCGCCGCCCGCGGCCTGCTGACGGATGTCGAGCACCCCGTCCTCGGCACGATCCGCCAGGTCGGACCGCCGTTCACGCTGCACGCGACGCCCGCGACGGTGCGGACGCCGCCGCCGCTGCTCGGCGAGCAGACGGACGCCGTCCTCGCGGAGCTCGGCTACGGCCCGCGGGAGGTCGGGCGGCTGCGCCGCGAGGGCGTCGTCTGAGACCTTCGGACGAGGCGAACCGGGCGCCCGCGGGGGAAGGGAACGCCCGGTTCGAGGTTGCCGACACCATCCTGGAGGCCGGCGTGGGTGATGCGCCGAGGGTTCGACTCCCCTGGGCCGCGGCCCGGCGGACCGTGCCCGCAGGCCTCGGACGGGCCGGCCGGAATCAGTGGCTCACGGCGTCGCCGTTGCCGGCCTTGAAGAGCCCCACGGCTCCTCGCCCGACGAAGTTGAAGGCGTGGGTGACGAAGGCGAAGCTGCCGTTCTCGGGGATGTTGAACTCGACGATTGCCCCCTGCGCCGGCGACAGGTCGACGGCCTGCGCGCCCCAGCCGCCCTTGTTGCCGCGGACGAGCGCGACGCCCTCCTTCACGACCGTGTCGAAGATCGTCCCGACGACATGGAAGGAGCTGTCGATGTTCGGCCCCGCGTCCAGCACGAAGACGCGGATCCGGTCTTTCGCGGCCACCTCGATCGGGTTGTCCTTGTACTGGGCGGCGACCCCGTTGAAGACGACGAAGTCGGGCGACGGAGCGCCGGCCGAGGCCTTCGTGTAGTCGACCGGCTGGCCCTGGCCGCCGAGGTACCACTCGCTCTGGACGAAGGCGAACTCGCGGTCGACCTTCTCGAGGCCGCCGTTCGGCTCGACGATCACCATGCCGAACATCCCGTTCGCGATGTGGTGCAGGGTCGGCGCGGTGCCGCAGTGATACATCCAGACGCCGGCGTATTCGGCCTTGAAGGTGTAGGTGAGCGTGGCGCCCGGGTCGATCGCGACCATCTGGTGGTCCATCGCGGTCTGGCTCGCGTGGAAGTCGATCGAGTGGGGCATCTTGCCCTGGTTCGTCAGGTGGACCCGAACCGTGTCGCCGATCTTGACCCGGATCGTCGGGCCGGGGACCGTTCCGCCGAACGTCCAGGCGTGGACGACATAGCCGGGCGCGACGGTGATGTCCTTCTCGATGATCGGGAAGTCGACGTCGTGCTCGGTGCCGGGAAGGAGCGCCGGGGCCTTCGGGTCGAAGAGGGTGTAGGCGGGCGCCGCGGGATCGGGCGCCGGGGTGGCCGCCGGGTTGCTGGTGCCCATCCCCGGCATCTCGCTCGGCGCAGGGGTCGCCGCGGCCGCCGGCGCGGGCGTCGGCGACCCCTGAGCCGTCGCGCCGGCGTCGGCGGTGCCGGCCACGGCGACGGCCGCCACCGGGCTGGGGGCGGGGGCAAACGTCCACTGGTGTGCCGCCGCGCCGCCGCAGCCAGCGAGGCTGACGGCCAGCACGATGGCGAGCCCGGCCCATACCTGGGTTCGCTTCATCGGTCGGTCCTTTCCGGGCGCGTCGGCCCGTCCACGTTCGGGCCTGCCGGCCCGTCCTCATTCGGGCGCGCGGGCCCGTCCTCGTCCGCCGCGCGCTGGCGCGCCGCGAGCTCTGCGATCGATGCCCCTGCGAGGACGTCGGTGAAGGCGGCCCGCGCCCTCGACCAGACGGGGTAGAGGGCGCGGGCCGGGTCGCCGTCGTGCGGCGCGTCCGGGACCATCCCCGGCCGACGGGGCTCGACGCCCTCGACGGCCTCGACCACGTCGAGCAGCGAGAGCGCGGCGGGATCGCGCCGCAGGCAGTAGCCGCCGTGCTTGCCGTTCGTGGCGGCCACGATGCCGGCGCGCCCGAGGTCCGCCATCACCTGCGGCAGGAACTGGTCGGGGATCGCCATCCGCTCCGCGATCCGCCGCCCCGGGATCGGGCACGCGTCCGCCGCCGCGAGGTGCAGGCAGGCCCGGATCGCGTAGTCGGTCCGCTTCGTGATCTGGAGTCGCATCGCGCCGCCTTCGCCTTCCGATCTCTCCGTCCGGGCTGCATGTAATATATCACCAAGTTAGTTAGTGTTGTCAAGAGGGCAGGCGGGCGGAGGTGCGGTGAGGCACTTGCCGGTCGGGGTCGCGTGGAGATTGCGGCGCGGCCTCGGGCACGCGGCCGGCCGCAATCGCGGGCGCAGCGCCGAGCCGGGGAAGCGATGGCCCGCGGTCAGGCCCGTACGCGGGAACGCGGCCCGCCGGGAGGCCGACGACCCGCGAGAAGGCCGCCCACCGTGCCGAGGCGGACGGCCCGCGGAGGGACCGCCCACCCGCGGAGAAGCCGACCACCGGCCCGTCAGCCGGCGACCGCCCCCTCGTCCGGGAGTCGCCCGCCGCGGCGCATCGGCAGGTCCGCGAGGCGCGTGGCGCCGAGCGTGTTCAGCATCGCGTCCTGGGCCGCGAAGAAGACGTCGTGGACGTCGCAGTGGCCGTCGAGGCCGCAGGGGCCGCCCCGCAGGACGCACGTCCGGCGGCGGCTGTCACCCTCGACGGCCTCGACCACGTCGAGGAGCGAGATCGCCTCGGGCGGCCGGGCCAGGCGATAGCCGCCGGCACGCCCGGTGGTGGCCTCCACGAGCCCGGCCGCCGCGAGGTCGCCCATGACCTGGGGCAGGAACCGCACGGGGATCGCCATCTCCTCGGCGATCCGGCGCACCGAGAGCAGCTTCCCGCCCGGCGCGCGGGCGAGCGCGAGCACCGCTCGCACGGCGTAGTCGCCCCGCTTCGTCAGCTCCATCCGCACGGCCCGAGTATGCGGCCGTGGGGCCGGGCGGCGCGGTCCGCTGGAGCCGGTGTTTCATGCAGGGCTGCACGGGATCGGGCGAGGCCGGGCGGACGCGCTGCTAGACTCGCCGCCACGACGAGCGCCCCGCGCGCCCCCACGACGTGGGCGCCCGGACGGGCACGAGGGAGGAACCGATGACCGACGACCGCGAGCGCTGGGCGCTGATCCTGGGCGCCTCGAGCGGGATGGGCGAGGCGGCCGCGCTGGCGCTCGCACGCGCGGGCTACCGGATCGTCGGGGTCCACCTGGACTTCCGGGCCGGCCTCCACCACGTCACGGAGATCAGGCACGCCATCAAGGCCTCCGGGTCCGAGGCCCTGTACATCAACATGAACGCCGCCGACGACCACAAGCGTGCCGACGCGATCGCCCGGGTGGTCGAGCGGTTCGAGGCCTCGCGGGCGGCGGGACGACAGCCGCACCTGCGGGTCGTCATGCACTCGCTGGCCTTCGGCTCGCTCCTGCCGTTCCTCGCCGAGGATCCCAAGGGCGCGATCAGCCGGAAGCAGATGGAGATGACCCTCGACGTCATGGCCAACTCGCTGGTCTACTGGGTCCAGGACCTGTGGTCGGCGGGGCTGCTCCAGCGAGGCTCGAAGGTCTACGCGATGACCTCCGAGGGCTCGGCCCGGACGATCCCGTCGTACGGCGCCGTCTCGGCCGCCAAGGCGGCCCTCGAGTCGCACTGCCGCCAGCTCGCCATGGAGCTCGCCCGGCTCGACGCCGGCGTGGCCGTCAACGCCATCCGGGCCGGCGTCACCGAGACCCCGGCGCTCCGGAAGATCCCCGAGGCAGCGCGCGTCATCGAGCACACGCTCCTGCGCAACCCGCACGGCCGGCTGACGACCGTCGACGACGTCGCCGAGGCGATCGTGACGCTCGCATCGACCGACTCCGACTGGATCAACGGCAA
The DNA here is from genome assembly GCA_963831745.1 of uncultured Chloroflexia bacterium. GTDB lineage: Bacteria > Chloroflexota > Limnocylindria > Limnocylindrales > CSP1-4 > CTSoil-043. The sequence continues at coordinate 560,835 of CAWHRD010000001.1, forward strand.
CGTCATCAACGTCGACGGCGGGGAGTTCCACACCGGGTAACGGTGGGTCAGGCCTCGGCGGCCACCCAGGTCGTCCGCTCCCGGGCCGCCGGCGTCATCTCCAGGGCCCCGTCGTCGCGGATCCACCAGGCCGCGAGGCCCAGCGCGCGCGCCCGCGGCCCGACGCCGCGGGCGCCTTCCAGGAACAGCGTCTTCGACCGGACCTCGGCCCAGGCCGGGTCCGGTCCCGCGACCGTCACCGCGACGAGCCCCTCGCCGCCGGGCTCGCCGGTCCGCGGATCGAGCAGGTGATGGACCGAGCGCCCGTCGGCCGTGGTCCACGCGTGGACGCCGATCGACGAGGTGCACACGGCGCCGGCCGCGATCTCGAGGACGGCGATCTCGTCGCCCGTGAGCGGGCTCTCGATCCCGATCAGCCACGGGCCCGGCTGCGGAGCGGCGCCGCGGGCCACGAGGTCGCCGCCGGCCTCCAGGAGCGCGCCGGCCGTTCCCGACTCGAGCTCCGGCAGGGCGGCGTCGAGGACGGCGAAGGCCCACCGGATCGCGAGGCCCTTGCCGATCCCGCCGAGGTCGAGCGGCGCCGCGAGCGACGCGGTGCCGCGCCGCGGGTCGAGCCGCAGCCAGCGCCCGTCGGCGAACCGCGGGCCACCGGCCTCGCCCGCCGCGCGGGCGCTGCGGGAGGCCTCGCCGCCGCTGGCCTCGCGGCCGCCGCCATCCGCTCCGGGGTCGGCGAGGGGAGCGCCCGGATAGCCGAGCCGCTCGAGGTCGGCGAGGACGCGCGGGTCGAACGCGCCGCCGGTGACCCGATGGGCCCGGTCGGCGGCCGCGAGGGCACGCCGCAGCGGACGGACGATCGGCACCGGCGCCGGGTCACCGGCGCGCCGGTTGAGGGCGACCAGGTCGGACGTCGGGCGGAACCGCGAGAGCGCCTGCTCGACCTCCTCGATCGAGGCCGACACCGCCGCCCAGCCGTCGGCTGCACGGGGCTCGGCGACCCCGACGACGGTCAGACGCAGCGGCGAGCCCATCGCCCGCCGCTCGAAGCGCGCGACGGGCGGCGTCAGCAGGCCTTGCCCGACGCCGTCGTGCACGCGTGGGTCGCCGGGCGGGAAACGACGACCGTGCGCGTCGAGACCGACGGGAGGCGCGCGACGGTCGGCACCCGCAGCGAGGCGGCGGAGCCTTCGATGGTGGCCACCGACGCGGCAAGCGTGCCGAGGCCGGCCTCGTGCGAGGCGATCTCGTCGGCCACCCGCTGGTAGGTGGCCGCGGTGTCGGCGTAGGCCGCCGAGATCCTGGCGAGATCCGACTCTGCGGCGTCGTGGCTCGCCCTGAGCGCGTCGACCGCTGCGCCCGCGGGCGCCCGCTCGGCTGCGAGCCGGGCGTCAGTGCCGGCCTGGAGGGCGGTCACGCCGGCCAGCGAGATGGCGTAGACGCCCGCGGTCACGCCGACCGCGATCGCGACGTGGACCGGGCGCCGGGACCCGGCGGCCACCCGGGCGCCGCCGTGCGGCACCGCCTGGGTCCGCGCCGTCGTCGCGCCCCCGGCTCCCGGCGGCAGGCGCAGGACGCGCTCAGTCATCGTGCTCGGGCCCCGGGGTCGGCGCCGTCGTCGACGCCGTGGCCGGGGCGGTCCGCGTCACCACGACCGTGCGCGCCTGTGCGGCCGCCTGCGCGGCCTGGCGTGCCGTGGCCGCGATCTTCCTGTTGAGCGCCGCGAGCTGCTTCCTGGAGACGGCGATCCTGTCCCGCAGGGCCTTGGCCGTCTGGGCGTCTGTCGCGATCTGCCCGTTGGCGGTGTCGAGCGCCGCCTGGAGGTCGGACGCCTGCCCTGCGATCGCCGCGAGCTGCTCCGTCAGGGCGGCGGAGCGCTCGCGCTCGGCGGCGAGCTCCGCCTGCACGCTCTCGACCGTCACGGGGGGCGCGGCAAGCGGCGCCTCGGATGCGGTCCACTGGCTCGCCGCACGGATGGTCGCGGCCCCAAGGAGCAGGCTCCCGGCCACTGCGGCGACGACGACGGCCCGTCGCAGGGCGAGCCGTAGGCTGGTCTTCATCGAGCGGAGTCCTCCAGGATGCGGGCGGGGACGCCGTCGGAGATCCTCGCCGCGGCGGGGATCCTCGCGGCGGCATCCGCGGGTCGTCCCGGACGCCCGGCGTCCGGAAGGCTGGTCGCGAACGTCGGTCGCGCCCTCTTCGACACCCAGTAGCGGTAGGCGCCGGCGCCGATCACCGCGAACCCGCTGGCGAGGTACACCGGGAGCAGGGCCGCGCTGTCGGTCCCGGCGAGCAGCCCGTGCATCCACGCCAGGATCCAGGCGACCAGGGCGAAGCGGTGGATCCGCAGCCACAGGCCCTGCGGCAGGAGGCGGGTCCAGCGGCCCGTCACGCCCGACACGAGGGCGGCGTACAGGCCCAGGGTTCCCAGGGCCACGGGGGCGGACCGGTAGGCCGACAGGCCGGGGATGAACGAGCCGGCGATGCCGACGCCGGCCCACGGGTCGAGGACGATGCTCACGACGTGGGCGGCGAGGAACGCCACCACGAAGACGAACAGGCTCTCGTGCCAGGGGAAGAGCCGCCGGGACAGCTTCCAGGTGGACTGGTTGGTCGGGTGCGACAGCACCAGCCCGATCGAGACGAGGACCGTCAGCAGCAGGTAGGCCGTGATGCCGGTTGCCCGACCGGCCAGCCAGATCCGCATCTGGGCCTGGTACGCCGACGTCGCCGGGAGCACCTGGTCGGTCGAGAAGACGATCAGGATCCCGAGCGCCGCCCCGAGGACGACCCAGGCGCGGGCGCTCAGGCGCATCGGCGGCCCTGCGGATCACGGAGGTGGCGAGGCGGATCGATCATGAGCTGCTCCCCGGCGTGGTCGACGCGTCGTCGTCGTACCCGGTCAGAGGCCGGCCGCGGCCGGAAGGTTTCATCACCGCGAGCTCCGGCCGCAGTCGCGACCCCTCCGGCTGCCGCCGCGACCCCGCCGGCCCCAGCCGCGACAGCCTCCGGCTGCGGCCGAATGACCTCCATCTGCAGCGGCGACCGGTTCCGGCTACCGTGTCACCGGAGGTTCCGATGGCCGAACCCGCGCCCCACCAGCCGATCCGCCAGCACCCGCACGTCCACGACCGCTACTGCGGGCACGCCGCGGTGCCTCACGACGACCACGTCGACTTCCTGCACGACGGGCACGTGCACCACGTCCACGAGGACCACGTCGACGACGTCGACGGGACCGTCGACCGTGCGGGCCGCCACGTCGCGCACACGGGTCACATGCACGTCCACGGGGACGCCTGCGGGCACATCGCCGTGCCGCACGACGACCACCTCGACTACGTCCACGGCGACCACCGCCACGCGGGCCACCACGTCCACTACGACGAGCACTGACCGGGCCCGGGCGCCGGCGCCGGTGGCGCGGACCTAGCGGGCCGGCGCCATGACGCGGACCTACGGAGCGACCTCCGGCCCCACGTCCGGCGCCACCTCGACGACCTGCGGCCCCCCGTGCGTCCGCTCGGCGACGACGAAGCGCCCGCGGTGCTCCTCGTGGGGGTCGCGCACGAGGATGCCGAACGTCTCGAGCAGGCGATCGGCCGTCAGGACCTCGGAGCCGGGGCCGAGGGCCACCACGCGGCGCGCCAGCAGGAGCACCTGGTCGTACTCGACCGCCTCGGCGATGTCGTGCGTTGCTGTGACGATCGTCGCGCCGCGCGCCACCTCGGCCGCGAACGCCTGCAGGTAGAGCTCCCTCCCGCCGGCGTCGAGGCCGGCCGTCGGCTCGTCGAGGACGATCAAGTCGGCCCGCCGGGCCAGGGCCTGGGCGAGGTAGACGCGCTGCTGCTGGCCGCCCGAGAGGCTGCTCAACGGCGAGCGGGCCAGGCCGCCCACGCCCATCGTCGTCATCGCCCACTCCACGAGGTCGTGGTCCTCGGCGCGGAGGCGTCCCAGCAGCCCATGCTCCGGGTAGCGCGCCATGCGCACCACCTCGACTGCCCGCAGCGGAAGGATGAAGCCGGACGCGTGGAACTGGGAGAGGTAGGCGAGCCGGTGGGGCGCCCCGCCGGGCCGGGCCCCCAGGACCACGAGCGAGCCGGCCACGGCCGGCAGCAGGCCCACCAGGGTGCGCAGCAGCGTCGACTTGCCGGAGCCGTTCGTCCCGACGAGGGCGAGGGAGCTGCGCGCAGGCACTCCGAGGTCGATCCCCGGCACGAGGGGCACGCCCCCGTAGCCGACCGAGAGGTCCCGGGCGGCGATGACGGCCGCCTCGCCCGTCGTTCGCGGGCCGCTCATGTCGGCCCTGTCACCGGGGCGTCCGGCTGCCGCTGCTCGGCCGTCAGGCGATCGCGGAGGTTCGTCGCCGCCAGGACCGCGAAGAAGATCGCGGACGCCACGAGGACGATCGTGGCTCCCGCGGCGACGTCGAAGTGGTAGCTGATCAGGAGGCCGAGGTAGGACGAAACCGCACCGATCAGGGCGCCGACCGCCATCATCGCCTCGATGCGATGGGCCAGCAGGGCCCCGGCCCCCGCCGGAGCCAGCAGCATCCCGAACACGAGCAGGGTGCCGACGGTCTGGAACGCGACGATCACGGTCAGGGCGATGAGCACCAGCATGATCCCGTGGTAGCGGCGCGACGAAAAGCCCGCCACGTCCGCCTGCTGGGGGTCGAAGGCGAGCATCAGGAACGGCCGGGCGCAGACGAACGCCACGCCCGCCACCAGGGCCGTGGCCAGGGCCTGCGTGACGAGGCTCTCGACGCTGGTGCCGAGGATCTGGCCGAAGAGGATCCCGACCAGGTCGCCCGCGAACGAGCTCGAGCGCGACACCATGACCACGCCCAGCGCGAGCATCGCCACGAAGAGCAGCCCGATCGCCGTATCCGACGAGAGGCGCGAGCGGTGGGTCACGACCGTCACCCCCGCGATCATCGCCAGGGCGCCGACCGTGGCCCCCACGATCCCCGGCAGCCCGAGGAGCAGCGCTCCCGCGATCCCGGGCAGGACCCCGTGCGCGAGCGCGTCGCCGATGAAGGCGAGGCCGCGCAGGACGACGAAGGTCCCCACGATGGCGCAGGCGATCGACACGAGGACGCCCGCGAGGAGGGCCCGGACCAGGAACTCGTTCTGCAGGAACGGGTCGAGGAACGGGCCCATCACCCGGCACTCCGGGCGTCCGGCCACGCGCAGGACCCCGTCCGCGGCGGGCGGCGCCCCGGCGTTGGGCGGCGACCGGGCGGGCGGCGACGGGCGGTCACCGGAGCGCCCCCGCGACGTCCGTGGCGATCTGCCGGATGAACGTGAAGTACGACCCGTCGTCCGGCAGGGTGTGGCTCGGCAGCGCCACGACCTGGACCCCGGTCTCCCGGGCGATCGCCTCGACGACGGCGGCGGGCGTGCCGATCTCCGTGAAGATCGCCGGGACGCCCTGGGCCTCGATGTCGGCCTTGAGGGCCGCCAGCTCGCCCGCGGATACCTCCCCCTGCGAGCTCAGGCCGGGGATCACGGTGCCGACCAGCGTGAACGCGTAGCGGTCCGCGAAGTAGCCCATCGACTCGTGGCCGGTGACGAGCTTGCGGTTCGGCTCGGGGACGACGGCGAGCGTCGCCCGCACCTCCGCGTCGAGCGCGGCGAGCCGCTGCTCCAGGTCGGCTCCCCGGTCGGCCACGTCGATGCCGGCTGTGCCGAGCTCCGTGACCAGCGCTGTCACCACGTCCCGCATCGAGACGGGGTCGACCCAGAAGTGGGGGTCGCCCACGGCGGCCTCGCCCGCGCCGCCCGCCGGCGGCGTGCCCTGCAGCCCGCGGACCGCGATGTGGTCGGTCGCGTAGAAGACCGCGACGCCCGCCGCGGCCGCCTCGTCGAGCGTCTTCGCGAGGCCTTCCTCCAGCCCGAGGCCGTTCGCGACCACCACGTCCGCCTTCGAGACCTTCTCGATGTCCCTGGCCGACGGCGACCAGTCGTGGGGATCGACGCCGTTGCCCATCAGCACCGCCACAGCGGCACGGTCACCGACCAGATCCGTCACGACCGAGCCGAGGACGGTCGTCGTGACGACGACCGTCGGTCCCGCCGGCGCCGGCGACCCGGCGCCTCCGCAGGCGGCCGCGACGAGCATCGCGACGGCCGCGATGGCGGCGATACGCAGTCTCACGTTCCGGCTCGTGGCTGGAGGGTGCGGCTCACGGCGGGCTCCCTGGGTGCGCGGTCAGCTCGGCCCGGTCGCGCGCTGGCAGGCCGGGCAGAGGCCGAAGAGCTCGAGGCGGTGCTCGTCGACCCGGTAGCCGGTCCGCCGCGCCACCTCGCGAGCGACGGCCCCGAGGCCCAGGTCGCCGATCTCGGTGGCACGCGCGCACCGCGAGCAGACCACGTGGTGGTGGTGGGTCGCCACGCAGGCGACGTAGGCGTGCTCGCCGCTCTGGAGGTCGATCCGCTCGACCGCGCCGACGCTCGCGAGGAGGTCGATCGCGCGGAACACGGTCGCCCGGCCGATCCCGAGGCGGGCCGCCCGCACGTCCGCGACGAGGTCGGCGGCGGTGAAGGTGCTCCCGCCGCGCGCGGCGATCAGGCCGGCGAGGGCGCGCCGCGGCCCGGTGAGCCGGTAGCCGGCATCCTCGAGCGCGGCGACGATGGGGGTGGCGGTGGACATGCCCGGAACGGTAGCAGGGTGAGGTCCGTTTGTCGAGACCGAGTATCATATCTGCCTGGCTGGGACCGCTTCGGGGTCGGTGGGGGATCCACGGTTGTCGGGCGAGAGCGATCGCGTATCATGCCGCGGTGGTCATGACCGCAGCGAACACGCGGGTTGCGCGCCAGCTTCGGCGCCTGCGTTTCGGCGCGCTCGTCGCGGTCGGCGTGCTGCTCGCGCACGACGCCGTCTTCGCGGCGCAGGCCGCGCTCGGGGAACGCGGCGATCCGACGCTTGCCGCCTCCGTCCATGCCTACTGGCCGGTCTTCACCGTGCTGGTTCTCCTGACCGGTGGTCTCGGCCTGGCCACGGCCGTGGCGGCCCTCGTGCGCCTGCGTCGGTCCCTGCGGGGCCTGCCGGCGGTTCGGCCGCCGGTGGGGACGCCCGGCTACGCGGGCGAGCTCCTGCGTCTCTGGCCCCGCCTGTTCGGCGCCGTCACGCTCGCCTTCCTCGTCCAGGAGAACGTCGAGCACCTTTCCGCCGGCCGCGTCCTGCCGGGCCTGTGGGTCCTGTCGTGGCCGGACTACCCCCTGGCGTTGCCGGTGCTGTTCGGGGCAACCTTCCTGCTCGCCGCCGCCGGCGCCTGGCTGCGCTGGCGGACCGGTACCCTGGCCGGCCGGCTCGCGGCCGCCCGCGCGGCCGCCCGCCGTCGATCGAGGGTCGCCCTCGCGCCCGCTCGACGCTGGCGGCTGATCGCCGCGGCGGTCGCCCACGCCCGTATCCTCGGACGATCCGACGCCGGGAGGGCTCCGCCGGCTCGAGCCGGCGCCTGACATCCCCGCGGCCCGTTGAAGGGCCGCCTCCCGGTGCGGTCCCCGGCCTGGCGCCGCCGGTCGCCCGCATCGCGCCTGATCGAGCACCCCATGCCCACCCACCACTCCCGTTCGAGGGGACCTCGCCTGCGGCTCCCGCTCGTCCTCGCCGTCGCGGTGCTCGTCGCCGCATGCGGCGGGACCGCCGGGGCCGGCATCGCGTCGCCGACCACCGTGCCCGCCGTCACCCCGCCGCCCCTCGGGGTCCGCGAGACGGCCTACGATCCGCCGCGGGCCGCGCCCGCCCTGCGCCTGACCGACCAGGACGGCCGGCCCTTCGACCTGGCGTCCCTCAGGGGCGAACCGGTCCTCGTCTACTTCGGCTACACCCACTGTCCCGACGTCTGCCCGACCACGCTCGCCGACATCCGCGAGGCCCTTCGCCTGGTGGACGGTCCGGTCGGCGTCGTCTTCGTGACGATCGACCCCGCCCGCGACGACGCGGCCGCGATGAAGACCTACGTCGACTACTACCAGGCCGGCTTCGTCGGCCTCACCGGCAGCCAGGCAGAGATCTCGGCGGCCGCCGACGCCTGGGGCGTCTCGTACCGGCGGCTCGAGTCCGATTCCGCATCCGGCTACGCCATGGCCCACTCGACGGACACCTACCTGGTGGATGCCGAGGGGATGGTCCGTCACCACGTGTTCTTCGGCGCGGGCCCGGAGCTGATCGCCGAGAAGATTCGCGAAATCGCCGGCTGACGCCGGCAGCGCATGATGCGCAGGCACCGCAGGAGGAACCCGATGACTCGCACAACCCGCTTCGCCCGCCTCGGCGGGCTTCTCGCCGCCCTCGCCCTGGCGGCCGCGCTGCTCGCCGGCTGCTCGTCCGGTGGCGGCGCCTCGATCAAGGTCAGCGACGCCTGGGCGCGCACGTCGTCGGCGATGGCCGCCGCCGGCGCCGCGTACATGGTGATCGAGAACACCGGGTCCGCGGCCGACGCGCTGACCGGGGCCGCCAGCCCGGCAGCCACGACCGTCGAGGTGCACGAGACCTACGTGGTCGAGAGCCCCATGCCGTCCGCGTCGGCCGCGATGGGCGCCTCGCCGATGCCCTCCGCCTCGGGCACGATGGGCGGCGAGGTGATGGGCATGCGGCCGATCGACAGGCTGGAGATCCCGGCTGGTGGCACCGTCGAGCTCAAGCCCGGCGGCTACCACATCATGATGATGGGGCTCACCCAGGAGCTCAAGGTCGGCGACAAGGTCGAGATCACCCTCACGTTCGAGAAGGCCGGCGACCTCAAGGTGACCGCCGAGGTCCGGGAGAGCTGACGCGTTGACACCCATGACGGACGGCACCCCGGGGACGGACCAACGGCCCTCCCCGGGGCGGCCCTCCCGATCCGACACTCGATCGACCATGGCTGCGTCCCCTCGACCAGCGGCACCCACGCGCCTGGCCCTGCTGACCGCACTGGTGCTGGGCTTCGCGGCCCTGGCAGGGATCGCGGTCGGCAGCGTCGCCTGGCTCTCCATGGCCACCCAGCCACCGACCTCCGCCGACGACGGCGCGTACATCTGGCCCGCGTCGCCGACCGCGGTGGGGCTCGACCGTGACACGGCGATCCGCCCGGCTGCTCCCGCGCCGGCCCTCCGGCTCACGGACCAGGACGGAAGGCTGTTCGACCTGGCGCAGCTGCGCGGCGAGCCGGTGCTGGTCTTCTTCGGCTACACGCATTGCCCCGACGTTTGTCCGACGAACCTCGCCGACGTCCGCGACGCGATAAAGCTCGTCGACGGGAAGGTTGGTATCGTCTTCGTCACGATCGACCCCGCCCGCGACGACGCCGCGGCGATGAAGCAGTACGTCGACTACTACCAGGCCGGCTACGTCGGTCTAACCGGGACCGACGATGCGATCCGGGCGGTTGCCGATGCGTGGGGCGTCAGCTACGCGAAAGTCGAGTCGACGGCCGCCGCCGGGTACGCGATGGCGCACACCGCCGACACGTTCCTCGTGGACGCGCAGGGTCGTTTGCGCCACCGGATCTGGTTCGGCGCCGGCCCGGAGATCATGGCGGCGCGCATCAACGGGCTGGCGACCGAGGTGCTCGAGCCGGCGCCGACGGCCGCTCCCACGGGTCGGCCGCCGACGCCGGCCGTCACGGGCGCCCCGGCCTTCCCGCCAAGCCTGCCGACCGCGGCGCCGACCTCGACGACGAAGCCGGGCACGGCGACGGCCGTGCGGGTCCGCCTCGAATCGACCATCGTGCGTGCCGGCCCGAACCGGATCGTCGTCACCGTCAGCGACCAGTCCAACCGCGAGCTCGCGAAGCCGGACGTCCGTGCCGGCTTCTCGTTCCGCCCGGCGGATGATCCTGGGGCCGCTCCGCTCGAGGTGCCCGGCACGTTCATCTGGGTCGTGCGGGGTGGCAAGGCGGCCTATGTCGCCGAGGTGACGCTCCCGCGCGCCGGCCAGTACACCGGCACGATCATTCTCGACGGCGCCGACGGCCGCATCGGCTCGGCCGACTTCGTGATGAAGGTGCGCGAACAGGGCCCGACACCGCAGATCGGCTCCCTCGCACCGAGCACCAGGACGCCGATCGCCGCGGACGTCGACGGCAACCTCAAGCTGATCTCGACCGATGTCTTTCCGGACGAGCGGTTCTACCAGCACTCGGTCGACGAATTGCTGGCGGCCGGTCGCCCGTTCGTCCTCACGTTCTACTCGCCGGCGTTCTGTCCGACGACCGCCTGCGGGCCGCTGCTGTCGTACATGAAGGAGATCGCGAACGAGTTCCCGGACATGGCCTTCGTCCACGTGGAGCCGTACGTCATGCGCAACATCGGCGGGCGGATCCAGCCGGAATACGACGAGGGAAAGTTCCGGTACGCGTCGTGGAGCGTGACCTACGGCATCCCCTTCGAGCCCTTCGTCTTCGTCGTGGGGTCCGACGGGCGGATCGTGGCGAGCTTCGAGGTCATCGTCGGCTCGAACGAGATCCGGGCGGCGATCCGGACGGCCCTCGGGGGGTAGCTGGGCGCGGACACCGATATCAGGGCGCCCTGCGTGCGGTAGTAAAGGCCCCTTGACCGGGCGCCGCGGGCGACGCTAGACTCGCGCCGTCCGGGCCGGCTCATCGCGGCCCGACGGCCCGGCGTCCCGCCCGGCAGGCTCACGTCCCAGCGTCCCAGCGTCCCAGCGTCCCACCAGGAGCCAGCGCCCATGTTCGATGCCGGAGCCTTCGCGAGCGGCCTGCTCACGGGCCTTCGGGAGGGGGTCGAGGCCGCCCTGATCGTCGCACTCGTCTGCGCCTACCTCGCGCAGACGGGCGGCACCCGGCACTTCGGGAAGATCTGGGTCGGCGTCGGCGCTGCCGTGGCCACGTCGGCCCTCCTGGGTGGCGTGATCTTCGTGACGCTCGGCTCCCTCGAGGAGCCCTACGAGCAGATCTTCGAGGCCGCGGCGATGCTGCTGGCCGCGGCGGTCGTGACCTGGATGCTCTTCTGGATGCGCCGCCAGGCGGCGTCCGCGAAGGGCCAGCTCCAGCGGGCGGTGGACCGCGCCCTGACCGAGAAGACGGCGTGGGGGCTCGCGGTGCTGGCCTTCACCGCGGTCATCCGCGAAGGCCTGGAGACCGCGCTCTTCCTCGTCGGTCAGGCGACCGCGGCGTCGAGCGGGAGAGCCGGGGACGCCGGCGCCGCTTCCGTCCTGGCGGGGGCCGTGGTCGGCCTCGCGATCGCGGTCGGCCTGGGCTACGGCTTCTACCGCGGCAGCCGGGTCCTCAACCTGCCGCGCTTCTTCCGCTGGACGGGCGTCCTCCTCATCTTCATCGCCGCCGGCCTCGTCTCGAGCGCCGTCCACGAGCTCGTCGAGATCGGCTGGATCTCGATCGGGTCGCAGACCGCCTTCGACGTGAGCGCCGTCCTCCCGCACGACGCCGGGATCGGCCTCTTCCTGCGGGCGATCTTCGGCTACTCGTCCTCACCGGAGTGGATCACGCTTCTCACGTGGACCGTCTACGTGGTCGTCGTCCTCACCCTCTATCTGCGGCCCGTGGCTCCGCGCCCGGCGGCGTCGCGCACGGAGCCCTCGGGGGCCGCCCCGGCCACGGGGGGCTGATCCGGGCCCGGCATCCCGGCGTAAGGACGGGTACGCTTCCCGTCGCGTCCTCCGCCACAGCGCGGCCCTCCGAACCCCAAAGCCGAGAGCATCCATGTCCAAGACCCAGCCCCCCGGCGACTCTGCCGCTTCCCGTCGCGAGCGCCGCGAGGCGGCCCGACGCGATCGGCGCCTCGCCGAAGCCCGCACGGCGGCACCGCGGCCCGCGTGGCAGTCGCCGATGCTCCTGCTGTCGGTCGGCGCCGTCGCCGTCGGCCTGGTCGTCGTGCTGCTCGCGTCGGGCGTCCTCGGCGGTCGCAGCACCACGACCGGCGACCTGCTCATCCCGATCCGGCCGACGCCCATCGAGCTGGTCGACCCGGCGAACAGCCGCGCCATCGGCCCCGCCGGCGCGCCGGTCACGATCGAGGTCTGGTCCGACTTCCAGTGCCCGGCGTGCGGCTTCTTCGCGAAGTCGATCGAGCCGGACCTGGTCGACGAGTTCGTGAAGCCCGGCAGCGTGCGCCTCGTCTATCGCGACTTCGCCTTCATCGACACCCGCGCCGGGGCTCCCCCCAACCGCGACGGCGAGTCGCACCAGGCTGCGGCCGCCGCGCGCTGCGGGGGCGAGCAGGGCAAGTTCTGGCCGTTCCACGACTACCTCTTTGAGAACCAGGACGGCGAGAACCAGGGGGGCTTCCGGCGCGAGCGGCTCGACCAGATCGCCCAGGCGGTCGGCCTCGACATGCAGGCATACCAGTCGTGCATGGGCGGCAGCGCCCAGCTCGACGCGGTGACGGCCGAGACCGACGTCGGACGGGCCGCCGGGGTCAGCCAGACGCCGTGGCTCGCCGTCAACGGCGTCCTGCAGGCGCCCGGGGCGCTGACCATGGACAAGCTGCGGCCGATCATCGAGGCGGAGCTCGCGAAGGCGTCCGCGGCTCCCGGGGCGTCCGCCTCCCCTGGAGCCTCGGCCTCGCCTGCACCCTAGGGCGTCGGCACCGGCCGGCACCAGCGGCGTCGGCCTCGCCGGCGGCGCGATCCAGGCGGTCGAGCACCCGGGCGCCGCCGCGACCCTCGCCTCGGCCGGTGGGAGTCCCCCGGTCGACCGGGACCATCGTCCGGTTCCCCTCGCGGACCCGCGGTTCGCACAATGTCCCCGGCGGCCGGGTGGCCGTCGGCGGTTCGCCGCCTCCCTTCCGGGAGCGCCGTGACGATGACCTTCACGGGGCTGTCGCGCCGCTTCCGCGGCACGGCCGGCCCGCCAGCCACGGAGCACGAGGTGCTGATCGGCGCCTCCGCCGATCGAACCTTCGCCTGCCCGACGTGCACCCGCCCGCTCGTCCTCGGGCAGGGCCGCTGTCCGGGCTGCGGCTCGCTCCTCGTGGCCGGCGTCCTGGTCCGCACCGCCCTGTTCCTGGTGCTCGTCGGAAGCGTCGTCGGGATGATGGGGGGCGCGGTGATCGCGGGCGTCGCGATGGGGCCCCGGCTTGCCGCCGCCGAGGCTGCCCAGGCAGCCGCGTTCGCCGCTGCGACGCCGATCGCGACGAGTCCCGCGGCTGTGCCATCTGCCCCCGCCGGCGCCGGTGCCCCGTCGTCAGCACCCGCGGGAGCCGTGACGGACGCGGGCCTGCCCCGCGGCGTCATGGCGGGCCTCCTGCAGGTGGCGTCGGTGAACGACCGCCTGGCCCGATCGGTCGCGACTCTGACGACCCTGCTGGCCGATCGCCGATCGGGCGCCGGCGACATCGCACCCGTCCTGCGCAAGATCGCCGCGGACGCCCGCTCGGGCGGTCAGGCCGCGAGCCTCCTCACGCCGTGGAGCCCGGCCACCGCCCTGGCGGCGGACGCCGCCAGGCTGTACGCCGCGGCGGCCGCGAGCGCTACGAGCGGCCTCGCGGCGCCGCTCTCCGACGACGCCGCGTATGTCTCCGCCGGCCGGCGCATGCTCATGGCGCTGGCGCCGCTTGCCGAGGTCGACGCCGTCACGCGCGCGGTCGCCGGCGGGTCCGGCATCACGCTCGCCGAGGCCGCGCCGCTCCCCTGATCGCCGCGAGCCGCGTCACCGAGCCGCCGACCCGAGATCCACGGGGCCGCCGGAACCAGGTGGCCACGGCGCGAACCGCGCTGCTATCATCCGCGCGTCCATCGACCAGCCCTCGGCGAGGAGGCCGACCCGGTGCAACTCTTCGTGAAGGCGATCCAGCACCCGATCGAGTTCGGGATCGCCATCATCCTCGCCAGCGTGTTCGTCTTGATCTTCCTGCGCGCCGCGATGTCGCCGGAGCGACGGGCCGGTTCCATCGGCTGGGTCCGGGCGATCACAGGCCCGAGCACCCGCTACCTGTTCGCCGTCCTGGCGGTGACGTGGGTCGTGGGCTTCGGCCTGCTGATCCCGCAGTTCCCCAACACTGCTGCGTCGCCGTACGGGGCCGTCGCGCTGATCGCCCTGTTCCTCGGCTTCTTCATCATGATGGGGCTGCTCTGGAGCGTGATCGGCGAGTAGCGTGATCGGCGGGTAGCGTGATCGGCGGGTAGCCGGCCGCGAGATCCGGCGGCGCTTTTGCGCGACGGACGATCCGGGACGACCGGGCGTCGATTCCCGCCGCCGAGGACTCTCGTCGCGGCGACCGTCGCCGCGGACCGTTGCCCCTGGACGCGTCAGGCGGTGACGCGGAGGCGTCCGGTGCGCGCGCCGAGCGCCTCGCCGATCCCGATCGCGACCAGCCCGACGACGAGGTGCGCCGCCTGGACGACCACGTGCCCGTCGCCTGGGAGGATGGTCTGCTGGTTCAGGCCGAACACGATCACGACGAGCCCCCAGGCGAAGGCGACGGCCGGCAGGGCCGGCCGCGTGCCGGAGCGGAGCGCGAGGGCGGCCAGCACCCACAGCCCGGCGACCAGGATCACGCCCACGAGCATGTGGAGCGGGGCGATGCCGCCTCCTCCGCCGATCCACAGGAAGATCCCGAGCAGGACGGCGACGAGTCCGGCGATCCGGACGGTCCACTGGGCGGCGAGCTGGGCGGTCATGCGGGGTGCGGCTCCTCGTGCGGGACGCGGGTGGGCCTGGCGACGCGCCTGATGGTAGGCGAAACGGATCGTCGGCCGCTCCCGGTGTCCGCGCGGCGACCCGCGCCGCGCTCTCCCTCGTCGCGCTCGACGACGCACCCGCGTGCCCCGCCTCCTCGCGACGGCGGCTTGACAGCGGGCTGCTCAGCCCCGCTTGCGGGCGATCCAGGCCTCCTCGCACGGCCAGCGCCGGCCCCACTCCGGCGTGGCCCAGGCCCGGCGGGTCGTGGCACCCTCCGGTGCCCGCAGCTCGACGAGGTTCTCGACCTCGAAGCCGCTGGCCCGCAGGAGCCGGATCATGTCGCCGTGGCCCAGCTGGAACTCCACGGAGCTGCCGTCCGGCCAGGCGATCCGTCCGAGCCCGCCGAAGTAGGGGCGGAGGAGCCGCTCGCCGATCGGGTCATCGTCGTTGTCCGGGGAGCAGAGCATCGAGAGGGTCGAGCCGCCGAGGAAGACGAGGCGTCCGCCGGGGCGAAGGAGGCGTGCCGCCTCCGGGATCCAGCGGTACGGATCGCACCAGATGGCCGCCCCGTACTCGCTGATCGCGAGGTCGAACGACGCGTCGGGCAGGGGCACCGCCTCGGCGCTCGCCTCGAGCAGCGGGAACACGAGCCCGTGCTCGCGCTGCAGCGCCCGGGCGGTCTCGAGCTGGGCAGGCGTGATGTCGACGCCGACCGGCCGGGCGCCGAGCCGGGCGAGCCAGGCCGAGACGTACGCGGTGCCGCAGCCGAGCTCGATCGTGTCGAGCCCGCGGACGTCCGGGAGGAGTCGGACCTCGGCCTCGGGGACTCCCCAGATCCCCCAGCTCGGATCAGGGTCGGCCCAGTTGCGGCGGCCAGGCTCGACGTAGGACGCCGCCTCCCCGGTCCAGTAGGTGCGGTTGACCACGACGTGGTCGGGCAGCTCGCCCGCCCCGCCCTCGTGCTCGCCCATGTCGATCGACCCCCCGCCGGTCGTCAGGGAAGCTGGCGGAGGATGTCCTCGGTGGTCTTGGCGTCGCCGCCCATCGAGAGCACGTAGAACACCGTGTCGTCCTTGACGTAGAAGTAGGCGCCGAAGCCGCCGGCGTCGGACCCGTAGACCTCTTTGCCGCCGACCGTGGACTTCGCGAGGTCGCTCGTCTCCTTGGTCACCCAGGTGAGCAGCTTGTCCGAGGGGATGCCCGCCACCTGGATCGCCATGACGAGACTGCTGCCGGTCGTCGTGTCGGTCGGGGTCGCCACCGCGATCTTCACGTCGCTGAGCTTCTTGCCGTTGTCCGCCAGGAACTTCGTGAAGTCGTCGCCCTGGCCGATCGGGAGGCCGCCCGGGACCGTTGCGCCGTCGAAGCTCGCCTTCTCGAACTTCACGCCGTTGGCCTCGGACGGCAGCATCGCCTCGAGGTCGCCGGCGGCGCCGGGGACCAGCGACGGCGGGACGACGGCGTCCGTGGCCTCGGGCGTTTCGGTCGCCTCGGCCGTCGCGGTCGGCTCCTCGGAGGCGGCCGCGGGCGTCGCGGACGCGCTCGAGGATGCGCCGGGTGCGGTGCTGGCGGACCCGCCGCACGCGGCGACGAGCAGGAGCGCGGCGAGGGCGGCGGCGAGCGCCCTGCGATCGATGGCCATCTGGGAAGTCCCCCGTGCGGCTTGCCGTGCCGGGCGGCACGAACGTGATTGTAGACGCCGGATCACCGATCCACGCCCACCCTCGATCGGGGCCGCCCGGTCCGGCCCCCCCCGGGGCCGGTGTGGACCCGGGCGGCGTTGCCCGCTATGATCTCGGTCCATGCACTCTGCATAGGATCTATGCAGCCACGGCGCGCAGCGCGACCGTCGGGCACGAGCAGGCGACAGGCGGAGACGGCCACCGGCAGGCGACGGGCGGATGGAGCCGACGGCCGCCGGCAGGCGACAGGCGCGGAAGGGGACCCCGGGACGATGGACGCGACCGAGATCAAGGCGGCGGTCGCCGCGCAGGCGGCCGACGAGGCCCCATTCGTGAACCGGCGCGACCCGGCCCGTCAGCTCGGGCCCGACGGGAAGCCGGCCGTGAGCCGGCGCGCCCGGATCTGGGAGGACGTCCCGGACGAGAAGTGGAACGACTGGCGCTGGCAGCTCTCGAAGCGCCTCAACACGCTCGAGGACTTGGAGCAGGTCCTCAACCTGACGGACGACGAGCGCGAAGGCCTCTCGGCGCCGGACAAGTTCCGGGTCGACATCACGCCCTACTTCGTCTCGCTCATCGACCCCGACGATCCCGACGACCCGATCCGGCGCCAGGTGATCCCCGTCGGCTCGGAGCTCCGCGCGTTCACCGGGATGATGGAGGACAGCCTGGCCGAGGACCGCCACTCCCCTGTGCCCGGCCTCGTCCACCGCTACCCCGACCGCGTGCTCCTGCTGATCACCACGCAGTGCGCGAGCTACTGCCGCTACTGCACGCGGAGCCGGATCGTCGGCGACCCGACCCAGAACTTCAATCGCCGCGAGCTCGAGGCGCAGCTCGACTACATCCGGCGGACGCCGCAGATCCGCGACGTCCTGATCTCGGGCGGCGACGGGCTCACCCTCGCGCCGAAGCTCCTCGAATCCGCCCTCCGCGGCCTCCGCGAGATCCCCCACGTGGAGATCATCCGCATCGGCTCCCGGGTCCCCGTCTTCATGCCGCAGCGCATCGACGACGAGCTCTGCGAGATGCTGGCGAAGTACCACCCGATGTGGCTGAACATCCACGTCAACCATCCCAACGAGATGACCCCCGAGCTGGCGCGCGCCTGCGACAAGCTGAGCCGGGCGGGGATCCCCCTCGGCAACCAGTCGGTGCTGCTGGCCGGCGTCAACGACTGCGTCCACATCCAGCGAGACCTCGTCCAGCGCCTCGTCGAGATCCGGGTGCGGCCCTACTACATCTACCAGTGCGACCTCGTCGAGGGCGCCGGACACTTCCGGACCCCCGTCGGCAAGGGCCTCGAGATCATCGAGGGCCTGCGCGGACACACGTCGGGGTACGCGGTCCCGCAGTACATCGTCGACGCGCCCGGCGGCGGCGGGAAGATCCCGGTCATGCCGAACTACCTCGTCTCGTACTCCGACCACAAGGTCGTCCTCCGCAACTACGAGGGCTACATCACGACCTACGAGGAGCCGACGAGCTACACGCCCCACGACCGCGCGTCCTGTCGCTGGTGCCAGAACCCGCGGCCGGAGCCGGGCCAGGAGGGGATCACGGGCCTGCTCGACGGCAAGAAGATGTGGATCGAGCCGGCCGGGTTCCTCGAGACCCACGCCCGGGGCAACGAGGAGGCACATCGCCTCCAGGATCCGTCCAAGTGGGTGCCGTACGGGGTGGGGGCGCTCGAAGGCCAGGCCGGCCGGCCGCTGGCGGTCCTCCAGGCCGGCGAGGGCGGGGCGACGGCCGGCGCATCCACCTACGGGCCCGGCGAGGAGCCGCGCCCCGCCGAGGGCACGCCCACCGGAACGGCGAACCACGAGCTCCTGTAGCCGGGCCGGCCGGCCGGCTCAGCGTCGGAGCCGGTAGAAGCGCCAGCCGGGGTCCTCGATCGGCAGGATCTCGACGCTGGTGAAGCCCGCCGCCAGGGCGTACCCGGCCAGCGTCGCGGGCCGCATCACCGCTCCTGTTGCCGCCGGGCCGGGCGTCACCAGGGTGCCCGGCAGGCAGTCAACCACGCTCCAGCCGTAGGCGAGGCGCTCGAGGCGGTCGGCGGGCGCGGTGAAGGCCGGTTCCGAGCGGACGTCGACCACGAGGCACACGCCGTCCGGAGCCAGCAGGCGTCGCCACGTCGCGATGACGCGGACTGGGTCCGTCATGTCGTGGAGCGCCTCGAAGCAGGTGATCAGGTCGTAGGGACCCTCGAGGCCGGGTTCGGCGGCATCGACCGCCCGGAAGGTGACGCGATCGGTCACGTCGGCAGCGTTCGCGTGGCGACGCGCCAGCGCGATCACGGCCTCGTCACGGTCGATGGCGTCGATCTTGACGCCGGGATACGCCCTGGCGATCGCGAGACTCGACCATCCGGCTCCACACGCCACGTCGAGGACGCGCGCCGCCGGGGGCTCTCGAAGGCGGGCGTGCAGTCCCGGCACGGCGGCGAACCAGCCCGAGAGGAGGTGGCGGAACAGCGGCCGGTTCGCTTCGCCTCGGCCATCACGCGCGGCGGTCTCGGCCGC
This sequence comes from uncultured Chloroflexia bacterium, assembly GCA_963831745.1. Classification (GTDB taxonomy): domain Bacteria; phylum Chloroflexota; class Limnocylindria; order Limnocylindrales; family CSP1-4; genus CTSoil-043. The sequence continues at coordinate 579,620 of CAWHRD010000001.1, forward strand.
GTCGATCGGCGGGGGTCGTGGGCGTACCCGCGCCAGATCCGGCAGATCCCGCAGGCCGGCCAGGGCCGCCACCAGCCCTGGCGTCACGCCGGCGGCGTAGGCCGGGCCGTCGCGCTCGGCGAGGACCTCGCGGTGGCCGGCCGGCAGGTCGAACCTCCGCGCCTCCGGCTCGGCAGCCGGATCAACGCAACGCAGGATCCCGGCCGCGGCCTGCTGCTCGCACCATTCGCGGACGAAGCGCTCGCGGGTTTCGGTCGCGGTGGCCAGCTCGGCGGGGGTCACCGGACCCGCCGACCCAAGGGCCCGGTACAGCCCGAGTCGTTCGCCGATGTAGATCGTGGCGATGTCGAACAGCCCGAGGGTCGCGTCGAGGATGCGGCAGGAGAGGGCGTCCGCCGTAGCGTCGTCGCTCGTCACGAGATCTGCACCTCGACTGCTTGCGGGGGGACTCGTGGAGAGCCTACCCGCCTCGGCAAGCTGCGGGAGCGCGCGTTCGGGTAGCCTTCCGGCGATGACCACCACCGGGCGCCGTCGCCGGGCCTCCGAGCCGCCGCGGCGCGTCTCCGTCGTCGACCTCGGGCCGGCCGACGGCGGCGTGGAGGCGACCGGCCATCTCGTGGTGAGCCGCGACAAGGCGTTCGGGCGGGTCATCGGGCAACTCCCGGCCACGCCGCCGGGCGAGGTCCAGGGCGTGGTCGACCGCGCCGTCGCCGCCTGGCCCGCGTGGGCCGCGACGCCCCTCCCGGAGCGGCTGCGCCGGATCCGCCGGGTTCGCGAGCTGGTGCTGGAGCGGATCCCCGAGCTGGCCCGGCTTGCCGCGCTGGAGACCGGCAAGACGATCGTCGAGGCCGTCCCGATGGAGATTGCCGTCGTCGTGGACACCTGCGCCTGGCTCGAGGGGCACGCCGAGCGCCACCTCCGGACCATCGACCCGGGGACGCCCCAGCGGGTGCTGCTCTTCGGTCGGACGCACCGGATCCAGCTCGACCCGTATGGGACGCTGGCCGTCATCGCCCCCTGGAACTACCCGCTGGCGGTCGCGTCGGGCCCGATCCTCTTCGGCCTCGCCGCGGGCAACGCCGTCGTCTTCAAGCCCAGCTCCCACACGCCGCTCCTCGGCCAGGCGTTCCGCGACCTCCTCGTCGACGCGGGGTTCCCCCCGGACGTCGTCGGGATCGTCCACGGCGGTGCGGCGGTGGGGGAGGCGCTCGTCGAGTCCCGCGGGATCGAGAAGGTCTTCTTCACCGGCTCGGAGGCCGTCGGGCGCCGGGTGATGGCGCTCGCGGCCGCGGCGGAGGAATTCCCGAAGCCCGTCGTGCTGGAGCTGGGCGGCAAGGACGCGATGCTCGTGCTGCACGACGCCGACGTGGATCGCGCGGCGGCCGGCGCCGCCTGGGCCGGGTTCGGCCACGCGGGCCAGACGTGCGGCTCGGTCAAGCTGGTGCACGTCGACCGGCGCGTCGCCGCCGAGCTCGAGCAGCGCTTGGCCGCGCGGGCTCGCGACCTGCTGCCCGGCGACCCGCTGGATCACAGCACGCAGCTCGGTGCCGTGGCCAACGCCCAGAGTCGCGACCTGGTCGTCGAGCTGGTGAGCGACGCCCTCGCGCGCGGCGCCCGCCTCGTGGCCGGGGGACCCGCGCCGGTGCGCCTCGCGGGCGCAGAGCCGGACGCGGTCGGCCACCTGCCGGCGACCATCCTGGCCGACGTGCCGCCCGAGGCCCGGCTGTGGCACGAGGAGCTCTTCGGCCCGGTGGTCGTCCTGGCCGCCTTCGACGACGAGGACGAGGCCGTGCGCCGCGTCGCCGCCTCGAGGTTCGGCCTGTCGGCGTCGGTGTGGAGCCTCGACGAGGAGCGCGCCGCCGGCCTCGCCGCGCGCCTCGACGTCGGCTCGGTGCTGGTCAACGACCACCTCTCGACGTACGGGATCACGCAGGTCGGCTGGACGGGTCGCCGGGCGTCCGGCTTCGGCGTCTCCCGGTCACGCTTCGGGCTGGGGGAGGTCACCCGCCCGAAGTCGATCGGGGTCGCGCCCGGCTGGTACCGGCCCCCCTGGTGGCACCCGTACGACCGCGGGCTGGCGGACGGCTTCGTCGCCGCCCTGCGCGCGCTCTACGGGACCGGCGCGGCCGGCCGCGTGGCGGCCGTCCGCGACAGCGCGCGGGGCACGCGGCACCTGGCGCGCCGCGTCCTGCGCTCGGTACGCCGGCCCGACTGACGCGGGTCGTCCCGCGCGCGGGCGTTCGGCCGTCCGCGATGGCCGCTACTGGTCCCGGTGGGCCGGGTCGAACGCCGTCCAGCCATCCTGCGGCGGCTCGTAGCCGGGCCGTCCGAGGGCGGCGGCGATGCGGCCGAGGAGGATCGCCTCGGCTCGGCTGACCTTCGAGTCATCGCTGCGGTCACCGGCGGCGAGGGCGGCGGCCTCGGCGGCCTCGAGCACCGTGTTGACGTAGGCCTCCCGCTCCTCGCGGGTGGCCTTGGCGTCGAGGGCGCGCCGCGCGTGGGTGGCCGTCTCGATCACCTTGTCGATCAGCGGCTCGTCGGAGGCCCGCAGGGCGTCGAGGAGGACTCCCTCCTCGTCCTTGGCGGCGACGATCGCGTCGATGAGCCCGAGGCCGGCGAAGTTGGCGATCGCCTCCTTGAAGCTCTTCTCGGTGGCCTTCCGCTCGCGGCGACGACCCATGAAGCCGCTCTTCGAGGACTGCTCGATGGCGACAACCGCCTCCGCCGGCGTTCGCCGGATGGCGTCCCATTCCTCGGCGCTGTAGTCGGTCCGCGTGCTCATCGTTCTCCTCCGGGGGGCTGTCTGTCGACGATGAGCGTAGCGACCTCAGGCGGCCCGGTCCAGCACCCCGTGCCCGGCGGATTCCACGCGGTCCAGCGCCGCGAGCCCGGCCTTGAGCTGCGCGTCCTGGGTCCCGGCGATCCCGCCGGCGCCGAGGGTCGCGAAGTCGTTCGGGACGACGATGCCCACGCCCTGCGGCAGGTCGACGACCTCGTCGGGGACGAGGCCCTCGCGCCAGATCGCGTGCCCATTGGGGGTGAGCCAGCGCTCGGTGCCGATCGTGAGAGCGCCGCCGTCCGCCAGCGGGAACGTGTTAACGACGGTCCCCGTCCCGTACGTCTTCGTGCCGACGGTCCGCGCCCGGCCCGAGTCCTGGAGAGCGCCGGTCAGGATCTCCGCGGAGCTGGCGGTCTGGTCGTTGACGAGGACCACCAGCGGCAGGTCCGGCACGATCGGGTTGCCGAGCACATCGTGGGCGGTCTCCTTCCCGCTGCGATCGACCGAGCGGTAGACGACCCCATCCCGCATGAAGAGGCTCGCCGTCTCGACCGGCTCGTTGACGTAGCCGCCCGGGTTGCCGCGCAGGTCGAGGACCACGCCGACCGCACCCTGGTCGAGCGCCTCCTGCAGGGCGGCCTTGACGGCCTTTGCCGCGCCGGCCGAGAACGACTCGAGCCGGATGACCGCGTTCTTCGTGCCGGGCGCGAACGCCCACGAGACCAGGGGCAGGTCGAGCTTGGCGCGGGTGATGGTCAGGGTCCGGGTCACCCCGGCCGGGCTCTTGAGCTCGAGGGTGACCTGGCTCCCCTCGGGGCCGCGGACGCGGCTGACGACCTCGTCGACCGTCAGCCCGGCGACGCCGACCCCGTCGACCGAGACCAGCTCATCGCCGGCCTTCATTCCCGCGCGCTCCGCGGGGCTGCCGGACAGGACCCGCACGATGAACATGGAGTTGTCCTGCTGGTCCAGCACGGCCCCGACCCCGACAAACGTCCCCGACAGGGAGTCGTCCCGGGCCTTGACCTCGTCGGGCGTGAGGTAGCCGGTGTGGCCGCGATCGTCGAGGCTCTCCGTCATCCCGACGATGGCGCCGCGCTCCAGGTCCAAGGAGTCCAGCGCGGCCGGGTCCACGTAGTGCTGGTTCAGGAGGTCGAAGGCCTCGTCGAGGAGCTTCCAGTCTGGCCGGCCGACCGCCGGCGAGTACGTCGGCGTGGCTGCCGGCGAGAGCGCGCTCCCGACCTGGCCGATCGAGACGCCGAGCGAGAAGACCACCACGGCCGCGAGAACGACGGCGGCGACCGCCAGGACACGCCGGCCCCGCGCGGGTCCGGGCGAAGGGGGCGTCCAGCCCGGCGGCGGGTAGGCCGTCCAGCCCGGGGCCCGGCCGGTGTCGCCGGGACCGGTCCAGGGCGCGGGATCGGGCGGAGGCGCGGAGGAGGGGTTCCAGCCGGGCTGAGCGGCCGGTTGGGTGGTGTCGGGCGCGCCGGGCGCGCGGAAGCGGTCGTCATCCATGGTGCACGAACCATGCACCATCCACCCGCCGAGCGGGTGGCGGAGCGATCAGGACGCGATCAGGTTTCCTTCACCTGCTCGGTCGCCGGCGGCGCGGCGAGGTCGGCGCCGATGTGCTCGGCCCAGCGCTCGACCGCCGCCCGGTCGCGATGCTCCGTGAAGCTCGAGCGGGAGAGCCGCGCCAGGATCCGGAGGCCCGCGCCGATGTGGTGCGGCTGCAGGGCGCCGGCGAACAGGGCCACGTCGCGCGGCGCGATGCGCTCGATCACCGCCACCAGGTCGGCCGGGACGTCGACCTTGGCGCCCGCCGGCAGCGGCTCCGCCGGGCCGGAGGCGAAGAGCCAGACGGGCATCGACTCGAGCTGGCGCTCGTGCGCCACGAGGAACGCTCGTGCGCCCGGCATCCACTCCCCGGCGAAGATGGTGCAGCCGATGACGGCGGCGCGGAACGCCCGCAGGTCGCCGATGGCCTCGATCGCCTCGAGGCGCACCCGGATCCCCGCCCCGGTCAGCACGTCGGCGATCGCGGCCGCGATCCCACGCGTCGATTCGTGGCGCGTCGCGTAGGCGACGAGGACCTCGTCCGACATCGCAACACCTCCAACCGGGCTCGCCGGCCGACCTGCGGCCGGCCACCACGCGCCGCCGCGGCCCTCGTGGATTCTGGTCGGGCAGGCCCGTCGTCCGCGAGTGCCGGAGGTCCGCGAACGGGCGGGACCGAACGGCCCCCCGCGAGGGCGGCCTCGACCGGCATGGTCGGGCTCGCGGCGGGCCGTGGCCTCGGCCGGCACCGAGCGCTCCGGCACGGGGCGCTCCGGCTCGGGCGTGTTCCGGCTCCGGCACGCCCCTGTGCTATCGTCCCGCCGCCCATCCCGCGTCGAATGGCAGGAGCCAATCCTCGTGACCGATCGCCCCGCCGCCGGCCCGCCCGCCGTGACCGCGGGCGGCGCCGCCCCGGCAGCCGCGCCCGGAGCTGCGCGCGAGATCGCAGGCGCCGGCGCGGCCCTCGCAGCCGCGCCCGGAGCCCTGCGGCTCCGCCCCGCCCCGGACGGCCTGCCTGCCGCGGATCTCGAGCCGCCGGTCGTCGCGGAGAGCGGCGATCCTTTCGCGGCGCTGCGGATCGTGGACCTGCTCGCGAGGGTCGAGCGGGGGCGGCCGATCCGGCTCGACGACCTGGTCGACGCGCTCAACGCCCGCAACCTTGCCTGGATCTTCGACCGCGCCGTCGTCGTCGACGCGCTCGTTGCCCTGCAGGCGAACTGGATGGCCGACTACCGCAACGCCTCGGGGATCGTTCTCGACGACGGCCCGTACGGCCCGACGGTCACCCTGGAGGACTCGTCCCGGGTCGATCCGTGGATCGTCCGCCAGGCCCTCCGCGAGGCCGCGGCCTGCCGCGAGCGGCTCGCGGAGTTCGCCAGGCGCGACGGGACGAACCTGCTCGGCTGACGCTCGCCCTGGGCCGACGCCCCTGCCCGCCGTCATCGCCCCTGCTCGCCGCCGACGCCATCACTCCGGCGCCGTCGCCATCACTCAGGGCCGACGCCGCTGGGCGGTTGCCCTCCGCGCGTGCGTCCATCGGACGGGCGGGAGTCTTGCCGCCGCGGGCCGGCCTGCTCCAGGGTGCCGAGCAGGCGAAACACCGGCACGGCCGCCGCGAAGCCGTCCGCGAGCCGGCCCGGCAGGTTGGGCGAGCACACCTCCTCGTCGGCGAGCCGGCGCGTGAAGATCACGTCCTTCCAGCGCAGCAGGTCCGCCTGCGGGTGGTCGGCCGGGTAGCCGGGCGGCACCCGCTTGAGGGTCTCGTGCGGGTGCGCGCCGCCGAACCAGGCCACGAATGCGGGGTCCTCGAGGGCCGCCCGGACGCGCTCCGGATCGGCCAGGAGGGTCCGCCGAAACGCCTCGAGCCGCGGTCGGGGCGGCTGATACATCCCGCCGCCCGCGTACATCTCGCCGGGCCGGATGCTCACGTAGCCGCCGACCCCGTGGCGCTCCTCAGCGCCGATCGCCGCGTCGCCTGCGGCCGGGCCGGCTTCGGTGGCGGCTTCGATCCACGGGAACGACGCGGCCACGTTGGTCTTGTACGGGGACTTGTCGCGGCTGAACCGGGTGTCGCGGTAGATCCGAAACGGAGACTTCCTCGGGTCCACCAGGAGCGGCACGCCGCGTGCCGCGAGCTCCTGGGCGAGGGTGACGCAGAGCTGCGCGAGGGGCTCCTTCAGGAGGCGCTCGTAGTCGGCCTTCCGAGGCTCGAACCAGGCCCGGTCGTTGTGGGCGGCGAGGTCGGCGAGGAACTGGATCGCCGCCGGCGTGAAGCCGGCAAACGTCGCGGCTGGCCCGGGCATGGGTACCTCCGATCGGGCCGAGTCTACCTCGCCGATCCCGGGAGGCCGGCTCGCCGCGATGCCGGGCCGAGTCCACCTTGCCGGCCTCGCGACGCCGGCTCGACGCGACGGTCGCATGCGACCTGGGCTACGCCGGTCGCGCCCGCGGGCCCCGCCCGTAGCGGGCCATGATGTCGACCACCCGCTCGCCGTCGAGGCCGTGCGCCGTGATTCCGTCGGCGCCGGTCATCGTGACGGCCACGAGCAGGGCATTGACGACGGCCTCCTCCACGGCCTCGACGGCCGCCTGGAACAGGGGCGTGATCCGGGTGTCGTCGAGCATCCGGACCACGTGGGCGACCGGAGAGCCGGGAGCCGGTGAGGCCTCGGGGCCTGGGAGCCCACGATTGCCCGTCGCGAACGCGATGAAGATGTCCCCCGACCCGGTGGAGGCGATGCCGCCCATCCGGGCGATCCCGAGGCCGGCCCGCTGGGCGAGCCGCTCGCACTGGTGCGGGAGCAGCGGCGCGTCCGTGGCGAGGACGACGATGATCGAGCCGGAGCCGGGCTCGAGGGCCGGACGTTCCCCGCCGGTGCGCGCCCGCACGAGCGCCTCGGCGGCATCCCATGGGCTGGGAACCTCGCTCGTCGGGATTGCCTCGCCGATCGGCACGCCGTCGATCCGCAGGAGCGGCCGCGCGCCGTAGTTCGCCTGGACGAGGGCGCCCACCGTGAAGGCGCCGGCCTCGGCAGGGACGACGCGCGACGCCGTGCCGATCCCACCCTTGAACTCGTGGCAGATCATCCCGGTCCCGCCGCCGACGCCGCCCTCGGCGACCGGTCCGCCGGCGGCCGCCGCGAGCGCCGCGTCGAGGTGCTCGGGTTTCACGTGGAACCCGTTCATGTCGTTGAGGACCCCGTCGTACGTCTCACCCACGACCGGGAGCGACCAGAAGTCGGCGTGCGGCCCGTGCGCGCGCATCGCGTGGGCGAGGAGGGCATCGTGGACGACGCCGATCGAGTGGGTGTTCGTGATGGCGATCGGGGAGGTCAGGAGGCCCAATTCGCGGACCCACTCGAGGCCCGTCAGCTCGCCGTTGCCGTTGAGGCGGTGGCACCCCGCGAAGACCGGCTCGATGAACGGCTCGCCGTCGTGGGGGACGACCACCGTGACGCCCGTGCGGACGGGCCCCTCGCCGACGACCCTCGGCCCCTCGCCGCGGATGAGCGTCGTGTGGCCGACGCGCACGCCGGCGACGTCCGTGATCGCGTTGAGGGGCCCCGGCGCGAGCTGCCCGAGCGTGATGCCGTGGTCCCGTGCGCGCATGAGCCCTCCCGCCCCACGTCGATCCGATGGGCCGCATGGTGAACGTGCCGCCCTGGCGTCGCAAGCCGTACTCTCGGCGGCGTCCCCGCCAGGGCCAAGGTGTCGAGGTATGCGCCGTTGACCGTCGCCCGTCCCGCCGGCGTGCTCGTCGAGCGGCTGCCCGCGCTCGACGGGATCGCGCCGGCCGACGCCGCCGACGGCTTCCGCGACCTGCCCGGCCTGGCGCTGCTCGAGAGCGCGCGATCCGGGCGCGCGGGGCGCTGGTCGTTCCTCGTGGCGGAGCCGGTCGCCATGGTGGAGGGTTCCTCGCCAGGCGCGGACGCGTTCGCCGGTGCGCGAGCCGCGCTTGGCCGGATGGACCCGTCGCCATTGCCCGCGGGCGGCCCGCCGTTCGGCGGCGGGCTCGTCGGGCACCTCGGCTACGACCTCGGCTGCCGCCTCGAGCGGCTCCCCTCCCGGGCCATCGACGACCAGGGGCTGCCCGACCTGCGGCTCGGCCTCCACGCCTGGACGATCGCCTGGGACGGGCGCGACGGGCGAGCCTGGCTGGTTGGTCGGGCGATCGACGGCGACGTGGCCGCCCTCGCTCGCGCCCTGGCGAGCGTCCGGGTGCGCGCGGAGGCCTCCGTCCGCGTGCCGCTGCGCGGAGCGCCGGCGCTCCCCGGCCTCGTCTTCCGCTCCGAGACGTCCCGGGATGCCTGGATGTCGCGGGTCGAGGAGCTTCGCGGGGCGATCGCGGCGGGAGAACTCTACCAGGCGAACCTCACGCGGCGGCTCGTCACGCCGTTCGAGGGCGACCCGTGGGCGATCTTCCGCCGCCTGCGCGCGGGCGAGCCGGCGGCGTTCACGGCCTACCTCGACCTGGGGCGGCACCCGGCGGTGGCGACGCGTCGGGCAATCGTCTCGGCCTCCCCGGAGCCCTTCCTGGCCGTGGACGCGTCGGGCCACGTCCAGACCGACCCGGTGAAGGGGACCCGGCCGCGGGGCGCCAGCCGCGGGGAGGACCGGGCGCTCGCCGCGGAGCTTCTCGGCTCCGAGAAGGACCGGGCCGAGAACACGATGATCGTCGACGTCCTTCGCAACGACCTGGGGCGCGTCTGCCTGCCGGGGAGCGTCCGCGTGCCGCGGCTCCGGCGCCTCGAGCGGACCCCGTCGGTCCAGCACCTGGTCTCGACGGTGACCGGCCGCCTGGCCCCCGGGCGCGACGCCTTCGACCTCCTGGCGGCCGCCTTTCCGGGTGGGTCGATCACCGGCGCGCCCAAGATCCGGGCCATGGAGCTCCTGGAAGCGATGGAGCCGGTCCGCCGCGGTCCATACTGCGGCGCGGCGCTCTGGGTGGATGCCGGCGGGGCGATGGGCTCGTCGGTCCTCATCCGGACCTTCGTCGCGGACGGTCGTCAGCTGACGCTCCACGTCGGCGGCGGCATCACCTGGCGCAGCGACCCCGCCGGCGAATGGGAGGAGACCCGCACGAAGGCGCGCGGCCCGCTGCGGGCGATCGGGGCCGTGGTCGACGGGGAGGAGTGCGAATGAGCGATCGAGTGTGGGTCGACGGGCGGCTCGCCGCGGCCGACGAGCCGATGCTGCTCGTCGCCGACCGCGCCTTCCAGCTCGGGGACGGCCTGTTCGAGACGCTGCGCGTGCGGCGCGGCATCGCCATCGAGCGCGAACTGCACCTCGCCCGCCTGCGCGAGGGCCTGGCGATCCTGGCGATCCCGATGCCCTGGAGCGACGGCGACCTGGCGGCGTCGATCATCGCGGTCGTCGAGGCCAATGCGCCCGACGACGCCGCTGTGCGGATAACGGTAAGCCGTGGCGCACCGCGCGGGCGGGGCCTGCTCCCGGCTGGATGGCAGGAGCTGCGACCGACGGTCGTGATCCAGGCCTGGCCGCATGTGCCGCCCTCGCCGGAGGCGCTGGCGCGGGGCGCCCGGGCGGTTACCGCCTCCGGGCGGCGCGACCCGGCGTTCCCGCTGGCGTCGGTCAAGACGACGTCGCGCGCCGATCACGTCCACGCCAGGCTCGAGGCCGAGCGTGCGGGCGCCGACGATGCGATCACGCTCACGCTCGACGGGCACGTGGCCGAGGCGACGACCGCCAACGTGGCGATCGTGCTCGGTCAGCGTGTGCTTACACCGCCGCTCGCCGCGGGAATCCTTGCGGGCACCACCCGGGACTGGCTGCTGCGGCCGGAGGGCGCCGCGGCCCTCGGCCTCGCGGCCGCCGAGGCGTGGTTCACGCCCGAGGAGCTCGTCGCGGCCGACGAGGCGCTCCTGTGCTCGTCCGTGGCGGGCTTTCAGCCGCTCGTCGCGCTGGATGGCTCACCGGTTGCCGGAGCGGTGCCCGGCCCGTGGGCCGCCCGGCTGCGCGCGGCGCGCGAGGCCTGGATCGTGGCCCGGTCCGGCGGATAGGAGGAGGGTTCCCGGGGCCGGGCCCGATTCCGGGGATCGGTGTGCCTGCGCGGGTGGTCGTCCGGCCGGCAGGCGCGACGCCGGGACGCGTCGGCCTACACTTCCGGGCGTGACCCGTGACGAGCTGATCGAGCAGACGAGGCGCCTCATCGCCGAGGGTGAGCGGCTCCAGGAGGCGCCGTCCATGGGGGCCCTCCGCCTGTGGCTGCAGCTGTCGGACGACACGCTGGCAGAGGCCTGGGGGAGCATGGACCGCTACCACCTCGCGTGGCTCTCGGTCGGCAAGCCGAGGGGCATCGTTCGCGGCCGGCCCATGACCCCGGACGAGGAGGCGGCCTACGTCCGGGAGGTGGCGAGCCAGAAGACGGCCGCGCTCCGGATGAGCCTCGACGCGGCCGAGCGCCAGGGGATGCCGTTCCGCGGCGAGACCGGGGGCGTCGGCGCCGGGCAGGGGATGGGCGAGCTGCCCGCCGCCGCGGTCGGCGGCCGCGCCCGCTTCGACGTCCCGCCCGAGGCGGACGAGCTGGCCGCCGCCGTGCGCCGGGCCCGCGAGGAGGCAGCCCGGCACGACGCCGACGCGCACCGCCTGCGCGCCCCGCGGCCGGAGAAGATGCAGCGATGACCCGCGCGGAGCGCGGGACATGACCTCGTCCGGCCCGCCCGCCGCCGACGCCCGGGAGGTCCCGACGCCCGACCCGGTCGCCCGCGACTACCTGCTCCTCGCCCTGCGGCTCGACCGGCAGATCCCCGGGCTCGTCGACGGCTACTTCGGGCCGCCGGCCCTGCGGGCGCAGGTCGACCTCGAGGAGCCCCGGACCGCGGCCCACCTCGCGGACGACGCTGCAGCGCTCCGGGACCGCCTCCCGCGCGAGGTCGAAGCGCCGGATCGACGGCGGTGGATCGACGCCCAGCTCGTCGCGCTCGAAGCACAGGCCCGCGCGCTCGGGGGCGAGGGCCTCCCGTACCTCGAGCACGTCGCCGCCTGCTTCGACTTCCGGCCCGAGCGGACGCCGGAGGTGGTCTTCGACGGCGCCGCCGCCGCGCTCGAGGGGCTGCTCCCCGGGGACGCGCCGCTCCCCGCCCGGATCGCCGCGTGGGACGAGCGCTTCACCGTCCCAGTCGACCGGGTGCGGGGCGTCGTGGACGCCCTCCTGCCCGGCTTCCGGCGCGGTGCGGCGGCGCTCTTCGGGCTGCCGGCCGGCGAGGACCTGGCCGTCACGCTGGTGCGCGACCAGCCGTGGAGCGGCTACAACTGGTACGACGGCCGGCGGCGCAGCCGGGTCGATCTCAACACCGACCTGCCGATCCGGGCGGCGGACCTCCTCTCCGTCCTGCCCCACGAGACGTACCCGGGGCACCACCTCGAGCACGCGTGGCACGAAGCGCACCTGGTCGACGGCCTGGGCCGCACCGAGGCCAGCGTCCTCTGCATCAACGCCCCGGAGTGCCTGCTCTCGGAGGGCCTGGCCGACCTCGGCAAGCGCCTCGCGGTCCCGCCCGAGGCCGAGGCCGATCTCCTGGTCGAGGTGTACCGCCTCGCCGGACTTCCGATCGCCGCCGACGCGGCCGCCGCCCGCGACGCGGCCGCGCGCCAGGTCGACATCTCGCGCGCCCTGGCCGCCGTGCGGGGCGTGGCCGGCAACGCGGCCCTGCTGCTCCACGCCGACGGCGCGCCGCGGGACGAGGTGCTCGCCTACCTCGAGCGACGGCTGCTCGTGACGCCCGAGCGCGCGGCCAAGCGCCTCGAGTTCATCACCCACCCGCTCTGGCGCACCTACGTCTTCGTCTACTTCGAGGGCGAGCGGCTGCTGCGGCGCTGGCTCGAGATGGAGCCCCCGTCCCGTCAGCCCGCCCGGTTCCGCCGCCTCCTGGTCGAGCAGCTGACGCCCTCGGCGATCGTCGAGGAGATCGACGGCGGGGATCAGGCGAAACCGGCCCGAGCCGGCGCCGGGCCGACGGCACCCGGCGGATGAGCGCGGCGCCGCCCTTCCGCCGCGGCCGGTGGCCTCAGCGGGCGATGCCGCGCACCAGGAGGACCCGGTCCTCGCCGGCGCCGTCCCAGTCGGCGTAGGCCGGCACGCCGTAGATCCGCGTGCTTCCGGGGCCGGCGTCCGGCTCGAAGCCCAGCGCGCCGAAGAAGGCGAGGGCGATGCGCTCGTCGGGCCGACAGGCCGCGGTCACGCGCGTCGCGCCGGCGCCCGCGAGGGCGGCGGCGAAGCGCTCGACGAGATCGCGGCCGATCCCGCGCCGCCGAAACTCCGGGTCCACCGCCAGGGCGTGGATGACCGCCTCGTCCGGGCGATCCGCCGAGCGGAAGCCGAGCAGCAGCCCGAGCGGGCGCCGGTCGCGCGACGCCTCGGCGAGCAGGGACGTCGCGCCGAAGTGCCGGATCCACGTGCGGCCAGGGCCGCCGCGGTCCGTGCGGCCCTCGCGCCAGTCGCGGAGGCGCGCGTCGAGGCCGGCGACGTCGGCCTCGGCCGGTTGACGCACGTCGTAGGGTGGCGCCGGCCGGCGCGGCGCCGGGGGCACCTGCGGGAGCCAGTGGTCGAGGTCGGGGAAGTCGGGCATCGGGCCTCCTTCAGCGCGAGCCGGCGACGGCACCGGCGGCCGCCAGCGCGAGCTGTGCCGGCACGAGCAGACCGTAGACCTGGACGACGTAGTCGAGCGGGCCGAGATACATCCCCGAGGTGGCCCAGTTGGCACCGATCGCGAGTCCGATGGCGCCCAACGCGAGCACGACGGCGAGCGACCGCCGCGCCCGGGCGCGCATCGCGCTCCCCGCCCCGAGGGCGACCGCCAGGCCCACGCCGATCCCGATCGTGACGGCCACGACCAGCAGGCCGCCCGTCCAAAGCAGGTACGTGGCGGCGACGAGATGAGCGAGCGTTCCCGCCGCCGCGGCGACGAGGCCGAAGGCTGCGGCCCGACCTGCCGACCCGTCACGCGTGGCGGCCGACGCCCGCGACGTCCCCGACGCACCGCTGCCGTCCCCGCGCCCTGCCAGCCGCTCCGACGGCGCCTGCTTGAGCAGGCGCTTCGGCGGCCGATCCCCGGGGACCTCGCGCACGGCGGCTCCGGGCTCGGCCGGGCGGCGCACGGGCGCGGCTCGGTCCGTGGAGGGATCTGTCATGGGATCCCATCCTACGCGAGCGCCGGGATGCCACGGATCGCTGCGACCGCCGCCGAGCTGCGCGGATCGGCACCCGATGGCGGAAATCCCGCGGCCCGCCGACGGCGAATAGCAGGGTGACATGAGCGCATCCACGACCCCGCCCCACGACGCGGCCGGCCCGGCCGGCGACCCCGGATCGGCCGGCGACCGCGGCCCGGCCGGCGACCGCGGACCGGCCGGCGACCCCGGCGCGGCGACGCCCGCGACGCCCCGGCGAGGCGGCGCCGCCCGCGTGCGACCCGACGCCGACTTCGAGCTGATGCTCGCGCTCCGCGGGGCCGCCCGCGCCCGCGACCTCCGCAATCGCATCGTCCGCCCGCGGCTCCCCGAGACCCGGGACCTCGCCGGCGCCGGGAGCTCGACTCCCACCGCCGATCCCGACGCGCCCCGCGACGTCGCCCATCCCGACCGACGGAGCGGGTAGACTCCCTTTCGTGAGCCACTACGCCCTCGGCCTGCCCCCGACCGACATGCGTGCCGGGTTCCCCGACGCCGCCGGGCGCATCCGCGCGGCCCAGGCGCGCCTCGGCGCGCGGGCCCTCGAGGTGGCGCTGCAGCTCGATCCGACCCTGCGCGACCGGCTCGGCGAGACCGGCCTGCGGGCCCTCCTGCGCGACACCGAGGTCTACCTCGAGCGGATCGCCCGTGCGATCGCCTCGGCCGATCCGGGCCAGGCGCGCGAGTGGGCCGACTGGGTGGCGCCCGTCTACCGGCGCCGGAAGGTCCCGATGGACGACCTCGTGACGCTCAGCGAGGGCCTCCGCAAGGCGCTCGCGACGACCCTCTCGCCCGAGGAGCAGGTGTCCGCGGATGCCGCCCTGGACCAGGCCATCCTGACGTTCCGCCGATACCGCGGCCTCGCCGGCGACGCCCGCAAGCGCAACCGCGTCCTGGCCGCGATCTACAAGGGCGGCTGAGCGAGGTCGGCGCGATGACGATCAAATGGGTCCAGGTGGACCCGCTGGTGATGAACGGCGAGCCGTTCTGCTACGGCAGCCGGGTCACCGTCCGGCAGCTGCTCGAGATGCGCGCCGGCGGCTACGACCTCACCCGGATCCTGACGGACCATCCCGAGCTGCGCCGGCTCGGGATCGCCACCGCCTTCTGCTACGCGGCCGACCACCGGGAGCGCTACGCGGCGTTCTTCGCGGCCGACGGGAGCCTGCTCGGGCCCGGGTACACGGACGAGGAAGCGGCGGCGCTCCCGGACGAACTCCGCCGACCCGGCGTGGTGCTCGGCGCCGGCGCCCCGACCTCGGCCTGAGCCCGCCGCCCCGTCAATTCCGAGTAACGCGCTCGACTTTACGGGCAGTGGTGATACCCTTCGAGCCAGACGAATCCGCACACGGAAGCCTCCTCGCATGACCGACCAGCCGACCACCACCGCGGCCGCCGACGCCGCCCCCGCGTTCGATCCCGAGCGACGGGCCAAGGAGCTCGCGATCCTCGACGCGCTCCGCAACGTCGTGGATCCCGAGATCGGGATGAACGTCGTGGAGCTGGCGCTGATCAAGCAGATCCTGCTCGGCGAGACGGAGTCGGAGGTCAAGATGATCCTCACGACGCCCTTCTGCCCGTACGCCGGCTCGATGATCGCGCAGGTCCGCGAGCAGGCCGAATCGGTCCTCGACCACCCGGTCAAGGTCACCCTCCTGGCCGAGCGGTGGGACCCGCGCGACGCGGGCCTCATGTGGTGAGCGACGACCCCTCGCCGACCCCCGACAGCGTCCCGAACCCCCCGCGCACCTCGGCGGTCGCGACCGGCCGGGGCGACGACGGCACGACCGGCCTCCTCTTCGGCGGCGACCGCATCCCCAAGGACGACCTCCGGACCGAGGCCTACGGCACGCTCGACGAGGCGGTCGCGGCCCTCGGCCTGGCGCGGGCCGAGCTCGACGTCCGGCGCCGCCTCGACGTCCTCCCGCCGGCCCTCGCCGAGATCGAGCCGCTCGTCCTGCGGATCCAGCGCGAGCTGTTCGTCGCCGGTGCCGAGCTCGCCGCGAACCCCGCCGCGTGGGACCGGCTCCGCGACGGCGTCACCCGCGTCTCCCGGGAGATGGTCGCGGGGATCGACGCGCTCCTCGCCGACTACGAGTCCCGCCTGGAGTTCCCGAGCGAGTTCGTCGTGCCGGGAGAGACGCGGACCAGCGCCGCGCTGGAGCTGGCCCGCACGATCCTGCGCCGTGCCGAGCGCCGCGCCGTGACCCTGGAGCGCGCCGGCCTCGTCCCCGGGGCATACCTGCTGCCGTACCTCAACCGCCTCGCCGACCTGCTGTGGGTCCTGGCCCGGGCGGCGGAGCAGGCGGAATCCCGAACGCCGACCGCGGCGCGATCCCGCGTGCCGGACGGCCCCGTGGCGGACTGACCGGGTGGGCCGGCAGACGTTCCGCCGACACTTCGGCATACTCTGGAGCAGCCGGGGTCGCGCCCCCGACCTTACCTTGGAGAGCAACGCACGATGACACCGAATCCCTACGGGCAGTACGCCGCCCCGAGCCAGGTCGGGGTCCGGCCCGACGCCAGGCTCGCCCAGGCGTTCCTCACCCAGTCGTTCTTCTGGATGTTCCTCGGCCTGCTGGTCACGACCGGCGTCGGGGTCATGATCGCCTCCGTGCCGCCCGAGACGCTGGCCAAGTACTACGGGCTGGCGCTCCCGCTGATCATCCTCCAGCTGGGCGTCGCCTTCGGCCTGTCCCTGGCGATCCGCAAGATCTCGGCCACGGTCGGGCTGCTGCTGTTCTTCGTCTACGCGGCCATCACCGGGATCACCCTCGGGTTCATCCTCATCACCTACGAGCTCGGCAGCGTCCTCGCCGCCGGCTCGTCGGCCGCCGCCGTCTTCGGCGCCGCCGCCGTCTACGGCGCGGTCACGAAGCGGAGCCTCGTCGGCCTCGGACCCTACCTGTTCATGGGCCTGATCGGGATCATCGTCGCGAGCGTCGTCAACCTGTTCATCGGGTGGGACACGCTGTCGTTCGTGATCTCGGTCGCGGGCGTCGTGATCTTCACGGCCCTCACGGCATACGACGTCCAGAAGATCCAGCGCGGCGACGTCGCCGCCTGGACGCAGTCGATGGAGAAGGGCGCGGTCATGGGCGCCTTCATGCTCTACCTCGACTTCATCAACCTGTTCTTCATGCTCCTGCGCCTGTTCGGCAACCGGGGGTAGGAGCGCGCGGCCCCGCGTCCGGGGTCGGCGGGCGGGCCGTCAGGCGGCCGCGCCGTCGAACGGCAGGGCGGCCGGCAAGGCCGCCACATCGCCGCGCAGCAGGGCCCGGCCGGCTTCCTCGGCCGGGCACGGACGCGCGAACAGGAACCCCTGGCCGCGGTCGCAGCCCAGCTCCCGGAGCGCCTGCAGCTGGTCCTCGCGCTCGATCCCTTCCGCCGTGACGACGATCCCGAGGCCCTGCGCCAGGCCGACGACGGCGCGCACGATCGCGAGGTTCGCCGGCGACTCGTGGAGGCCCGCCACGAACGAGCGATCGACCTTGATGACGTCGAGCGGCAGCTGCGAGAGGTAGGCCAGGGACGAGTAGCCTGTCCCGAAGTCGTCGAGCACGACCCGGACGCCCAGCTCGTGGAGCGCCCGGAGCGTCACGCCGGTGGCCGCGGCGTCGCTCATCGCCAGGGATTCGGTGATCTCCAGCTCCAGCGTCTCCGGCGGCAGGCCCGTCTCGGCGACGACGGCGGCGATCCGGGCCGCGAGGTCGGGCCGGGCGAACTGCCGCGCCGAGAGGTTCACGCTCACCACGAGGTCGGCCAGCCCGGGGTCGGCGAGCTGCCACGTGCGCGCCTGGCGGCAGGCCTCGCTGAGCACCACGTCCCCGATGGCGAGGATGAGCCCCGTCTCCTCGGCGAGCGGGATGAACGAGAGCGGCGCGAGGAGGCCGCGGCACGGGTGCTGCCACCGCACCAGCGCCTCGTGGCCCATGGTCCGCCCGGTCCGCAGGTCCACGAGCGGCTGGTAGTGGACGCGCAGCTCGCCGCGATCGACCGCGCGCCGGAGGTCGAGCTCCAGCTCCAGGCGGTCCATCGACGCGGCGCTCATCCGCGGGTGGAAGATCGAGACGCGGTCGCCGGCGTCGGCCTTGGCCCGGTAGAGGGCGATCTCCGCCTCGCGCAGGAGGTCGGCGGCGCCCTGGGCGCCGGCGCGCGAGAGGGCCACGCCCACGCTGGCCCCCACGAAGGCCTCGCGCCCCTCCACGGGGAACGGCGTCGCCAGGGCCTCGACCAGCCGCCGGGCCAGGCCCTCGGCGGCCGCCTCGCCGGCCAGGCCGTCAACGAGCACCGCGAACTCGTCGCCCCCGAGGCGAGCCAGCGTGTCGGCCGGTCGCAGCGCGTCGGCGAGGCGGCGGCCGACGGCGGCCAGGAGCTGGTCGCCGACCGCGTGGCCGAGGCTCTCGTTGATGACCTTGAAGCGGTCGAGGTCGAGGATGAGCACGGCCAGCGGCGTGGCGTCGTCCGGGCGCGCCCAGCCAAGCGCGTGGGTCACGCGGTCCATGAACAGCGAGCGGTTGGGCAGGCCGGTCAGGGTGTCGTAGAACGACTGGCGGGCGAGGCGCTCCTGGATCGCCCGGCGCTCCCGGATGTCCCGGATGGCGGTCGCCCGCGCCGGCACCTCGTCGGGGTAGGGGATCGCCCGGCCGATCAGCTCGACCGCGGCCTCGGAGCCGTCCGCGAGGAGGGCGAGGGTCTCGTAGGGGGTCTCGTTGTCGACCCCGAGCTGGAGCGCGAGGGCCGTCCGCACCGCCTCGGGGAAGAGATCGAGGACGGGCACCCCGATGACCTCGTCGGGCGCCCTGCCGAACAGCCCGACGAACGCGGCGTTGACCTCTAGGACGCGCCCGCCGCGGTGGATCACCAGCGCTTCGAAGGAGGCGTCGGCGAGGCGGCGGAGGCGGTCCGTGCTCGCCCGGAGCTCCTCCTCCGACTGGGTGCGCGCGGCGAGCTCCGCGCGCGCGGTCGCGTGGAGGCGCGCGTTCTCGAGGGCGACGGAGGCGAGCTGCGCGAAGCGGCTGAGGCCGGCGACGTCGGCGTCGTCGAAGACGCGGCCGGACTCGCCGGACGCCAGGCCGATCACCCCGATGGTCTCGGCGCCGGCGGTGAGCGGGATCCCGACGACCGACCCGATCCGGCCGACGCCGTCCAGGCCGGGCGCGCGGTTCGCCCACGCGTCGTAGTCCGCGACGGAGACGGGCTCGCCCGTCTCCCAGACGCGGCCGCCCACGCCCTGGCCGCGGGCGATCTCGAGGCCGTCGACGCCCCGGAAGATGCCCAGGCCGACCGCGAGCCGCAGCACGCCGGCCCCCGGGTCGACCAGGTAGAGGTAGCCGTTCGGCGTCCCGGCGAGCGAGGCGGACCGGGCGACGATCGTCTCCAGGAGCTCGTTCGGGTCGTGGCGGCCCATGAGCGCGGAGGTCGTCTCGTGGATGGCGGCCAGGTACTCGGCGCCCTGGCCGGCGCTCGGCCCGCCAGTCCCCGCCCGGGCCTTGCGGCGCGCCGCCTTCTCCAGGTACAGCTCGGCGTCCGCGAGCATCACGAGCTCGTCCTTCGTGGTCCCGTCGGCCGGACAGGCGGCGACGCCGATGCTGACGGTGACGTGCGGGCCGTCTTCGTCCGAGCCCAGCTCGTCGACGGCCGCCGCCAGCCGATCCGCGATCACCCGGGCCTCGTGGCGCGTCACGCCCGGGAGGAGGGCCACGAACTCGTCGCCGCCGTACCGGAAGACGATGTCCTGGGATCGGACGTGCCGCGGCAGCGCGTCCGCCACGCGCCGCAGCAGCCGGTCGCCGGCGGGATGCCCGCGGCCGTCGTTGTAGGCCTTGAAGCCGTCGAGATCGAGCATCAGGAGCGCGAACGGGACCGGGCCGCCGCCCTCCCCGCCCGCGAGCAGCGCCGCGAGGTCCGCCTGGAAGGCGCCGTGGTTGCGGAGCCCGGTCAGCGCGTCGCGCTCCGCGCGCAGGGCCGCGGCCTGCAGCGCCTCTGCCGTCTGGAGCGCGATCGAGGCCTGGCCGGCGAAGAGCTTGATCAGCTCGAACTCGTCGGCCGAGAAGTGGGCCCCGGCCTCGCCCATCCGCCCGGCGTTCAGCGTGCCGATGACCTCGCCGCCGACGCGGAGCGGGACCACGACGAGGGACTCGGCCTCGACGGGAGTCCCCGGGATGTTCATGGCGCGCGGGTCGAGGTGGGCGTCGTTCGCGAGGAGCGGCTCGCCGTGCTCGGTCGCCCATCCCGTCAGCCCGCTGCCGATCGGGATCTCCTCGGCCAGGATGACCTCGGCGTACCGGTCGCGGGCGAGAACGGCGGTCCGGAGGCCGCGGGCGCGGTCGATCCGGTAGATCGTCAGGTTGTCGTACCGGACGACGCTGCGGAGCCCGTCGGCGATCCGCTCCAGGACGGCGGTGGGGTCCCCGGCGGCGAGGAGCGTCTCGTTGACGTCGAGCAGGGCCCGCTGGGACGCCAGGCGGTGCTCCAGCTCGGCCTGCTGGTCGTGCAGGCGGCCGATGTTCTCGGCGTTGACGAGCGCCTGGGCCGCGAAGCCCGCGAAGATCCGGAGGGTCGCGAGGTCGTCCTCGACGTACCGGTCGGCGCCCTTCTTGCTGACCACGACCACGCCCCGCACGACGTCGTCGAAGGACATCGGGGCGAGGAGCATCGACTCGGACGCCTCGTCCGGCCCGACGACGAGCCGCCGGGGGTCGGTCCGCGTGTCGGCGACGCGGACGGCCGCGTTGTTGGCCGCGACCCAGCCGGTCAGGCCGGTGCCGATCGGGACCCGGAGCACCTCGGCCGCGGGGTCGCTCGTCCCGAGGAACGTGCCGCCGAAGGCGATCGGCTCGCACATCCCGGCCGCGTGGTCCACGCGGTAGACCCGGGCCGTGTCGGAGGCGAAGAGGCCGCGCACCTCTGCGACGATCGCCTGCCCGATCTCGACCGGGTCGTGGAGCCGGTTCAGGCGCCCGGCGAGGTCCTGGATGGCGTCCAGCCGGGCGGCGAAGTCGTGGACGCTGGCGTACAGCCGGGCGTTCTGGACGGCGATCGCCACCTGGTCGGCGAAGCTCTCGACAAGGTCGAGGTCGCCCGCGGTCCACGGGCGGGCGGCGAGGTGGTAGAGCCCCAGGACGCCGAGCGACTCGTCGGCGTAGACGAGCGGCACGAGGCAGATCGTCTTGAAGCCCTCGCGCTCGTAGGCGACGGCCAGCGCCGGGCTCGCTGCCCGGCCCCAGGGCGCCTGCAGGACCACGGTCCTGCGCTGCTCGATCGCCCGCCAGCCCGCCGCCGCGTCGCCCCTGCGGCCCTCCGCGACCATGCCGAGGAAGTCGTCCCCGAGCCCTCGGTGAGCGGCCAGGTGGAACGGGCGCTCGCCGTCCTCGAGGACCCACAGGCCGGCCTTGTCCGCCCCGAACAGGGCCATCGCGTGGTCGAGGACGTCCTCGAAGGTTCGGTCGAGGGCGGCAGGAGGGCGGGAGTCGTCGACGCGGGCCGTCGGCGGTCGCGCGGGACCGCCGGCCGGGAGGCCGTTGGGTTCACCCTGTTCCAGCGAACCGACCGCCATCGTGCTCCATGTACTGGGGCCCGGTCGCCCCCGACGACCGCGCCGGGACGGTGCCGCGGCGCACCCGGAACCTACCGGGCGCGGTCCGGCCCGGCGATAGCCCGTGCGTACTACGCGGGTCCGGCCGGTTCGCGCAGGCGCCGGTGGGGCAGAATCCGAGGATGGCCGTGGAGATCCGCGAGGTGCTGCCGGGGGCGCTCGCGCCGGGGGAGCTGGAGCGCCTCGGCGAGATCGTCGTCGCCGCCTACGAGGCCATCGGGGCGCTCGAGGGCGACGACGAGTACGTCCCCGAGCTGCGCGACGTCGCCGGCCGCGTGACCGACGCCGTGGTGCTCGCCGCCGTCGACACGGCGAGCGGTGCCATGTTGGGGTGCGTGACGTATGTCCCGGACGCGTCGAGCCCGTGGGCCGAGCACCTCCGCGACGGCGAGGCGGGGATCCGGATGCTGGCCGTCGATCCGGCGGCGCAGGGCCGGGGCGTCGGCACCGCGCTCATCGGGGCCTGCCTCGACCGCGCCCGGGCCGACGGGCGTCGGGCCGTCTTCCTCCACTCGCTGCCGGTCATGACGGGCGCCCAGCGGATCTACGCCAGGTTCGGCTTCCGTTGCGTCCCCGAGCGCGACTGGGTCTTCCCGGGGTTCCTGCTCATGGGGTTCGTCCTGGACCTGGGGTGACCGGTCGGTGACCGTTCAGGGCCGCGGCGGACGGGGGTGCGCTACCGGCCGCCGTAGGGCCGCTGCAGGCGGACGCTGCGCCGGACCGGGACGAAGCCCACGTGCTCGTAGACGCCGAGGGCGCCGGTCGGGTTCTCGGCGTCCACGCCCAGGATCGCGGCCTGCATGCCGGCGTCGCGGAACGCCCGCATCGACCGGACGAGCAGGGCGGTGGCGAGGCCGCGCCGGCGCCACGGCCGGCGCACGCCGAGCTGGCCGACCCAGCCCTCGCGGATGCCGGTCGCCTCCCAGTCCGCCTCGGCGACGTAGTTCACGGTGTAGCCCACGATGTCGTCGCCCTCGAAGGCGACGAAGGACAGGTCGCCGCGGAAGTACGGGTCGCCGACGAAGTCGCGGGTCCAGATCTCGGCCGTGAGCGGCTCCGAGCCCCAGTGGTCGGCGAACGCCTCGTTGTGGGCGAGGCGCAGCCGATCGCCGATCGCCGGCCGGTAGCCCTCGATGCGGATGCCGCGCGGGTCGGGCTCGTGCGGGATCGGCTCATGCAGGTCGCGGCGCATGTCGAAGTACCAGCGCGCGGCCCGGAACCCGGCGGCCTCGTGGAGCGCGACCGCGTCGGCCAGGCGCTCGTCCTTGAAGGCCTCGACGACCCGCAGCAGGGTGTCCGGCTCGAACGCGAGGATCTCGTCGGCCCGGGCCACCCCCCAGCCGAGGATCGCGCTCCCGATCACCTTGCGGCGGTGGTCGGGATGGGTGGTCCCCCACAGGAAGGCGCGCCGCAATTCGAGGCCCTGGAGGCGCTCGTGGACCATGATCGAGGCCGCCAGCGAGCCGCCCGGCAGGGCCAGGGCCAGGGTGTTCGTCGCGACGGGACAGTTCGGGTCCGTCAGCTCGTGGCGGGCGACCTCCGCCGTCATCACCTCCTCGCCGCCGTCGGCCACCCGGGCGGCCTCCTGAAGGCGCACGAAGGCGTCGACGTCGTCGAGGTCCAGCGGGCGCCAGGTGGCGCCGGGCAGCGTGGCGATCGGGTCCGGGAGGGCGGGCATGGAGCCATTGTGCGCCGCGACGCTCGAAGCGGCGATCCGCTGGATCCGTGGGGCGGCGATACTTCGCCCATGGATCCGACGACCGCAGCTCCCGTCCCCGAGCCCGCCCCCGTCCCCGCGCCGCTCTCCGAGCTCCTCGCCGCCGCGCAGGCGATCCTGCCCGACCTGGTCGCCCTCCGGCGGCGCCTGCACCGGATCCCCGAGGTCGGCCTGCAGCTGCCGGCGACGCAGGTCGTCGTCCTCGAGGAGCTCCGGGCCCTCGGGCTCGAGCCCCGGCCCGGCACGTCGACCACGTCGGTCACGGCGGTCATCGAGGGCGCCCGGCCCGGCCCGACGATCCTGCTCCGCGCCGACATGGACGGCCTGCCGCTCCTCGAGGAGACCGGCCTCGAGTTCGCGTCGGAGACGCCGGGCACGATGCACGCCTGCGGCCACGACACGCACATGACGATGCTCCTCGGCGCCGCCCGCCTGCTCGTGGCGCGGCGTGACCGACTCGCGGGGAGCGTCCTCCTGATGTTCCAGCCGGGCGAGGAGGGCCAGCACGGCGCCCGCTTCATGCTCGAGGAGGGCCTCCTCGAGCGACCGGTCGGCGAGGAGGTCACGGGCGCCTTCGCGCTGCACATCTCGACGGAGTACCCGAGCGGGACGATCAACCAGCGGGCAGGCCCGATGCTCGTCGCCGCCGACTTCATCAAGCTGACCATCCGCGGGCGCGGCGGGCACGCCTCGGCGCCGCACCAGGCGATCGACCCGATCCCGGTCGCGGCGGAGGTCATCCTCGCTCTGCAGGCGCTCGTGACCCGGCGGGTCGACGTCTTCGACCCGACCGTCGTCACCATCGCCCACGTCGTGGCCGGCACGACGACCAACATCATCCCGGAGACGGCCTTCCTCGGGGGGACGATCCGGACGACGTCCGAGGAGAACCGGGCCGCCGTCCACGCCGGCATCCGGCGGGTCGTCGAGGGGATCTGCGCCGCGCACGACACGACGGCCGAGCTGGAGATCATCCCGGGCTACCCGGTGACGCTCAACGACCCCGGCTTCACCGCCTTCGCCGCGGGGGTCGCGCGCGAAGTGGTCGGCCCCGAGGCCGTCGCCGAGCTGCCCAACCCGATCATGGGCGCCGAGGACTTCTCGTACGTCCTCCAGCGCGTGCCCGGCGCGATGTTCTTCGTCGGCGCCCGGCCGCCGGAGGAGGATCCGGCCACGGCCCCCCAGAACCACTCGAACCGCGTGAAGCACCACGAGCCGGCCATGGCGGCCGGCGCCGCGGTCTACGCCAGGGTCGCGCTGCGACACCTCGCCGGCGGCTGAACCCCGGCAGGTCGCCGCGCCGGGGGGCGCTTCCGGGAGCTCGCCGCCGCGATGGTCAGCCCGACGGCGGCGGTGGCGGCGCCGGGAACCGGGCGATCCGTCGGCCCTGCGCCCGGAAGGCGTGGACGTAGCCGAGCCGGAACCCGAGGGCGAAGACGATCGCGAAGCCGACGGCGCCGGCGGCCAGCCCGACCTCCAGGGACGCGCCGAAACCGAGCACCACCACGCTCGCGAGCGCGCCGGCGATGACGGCGTCGACGACCCCGATGAGCGCGGGCGTGGTGGTGACACCGTGCACGAGGTTGCCCCGGGTCCCCGTGGGTGCCGCGCCGTAGGCGGCCAGGACGCTGGCGCCGTCGTCGTGGAACGGCGTCACGAAGTAGGGCTCCAGGCCGGGCACCATCTCGAGGTAGGCGTGCCGGATCCGGTTCATCCCCGCCACGCAGGCCATCTCCTCCTGGCCCGCGTCGAGGGTGCGGCCGAGGGTCGCCAGGCCGATGAACAGGTCGGTCGCCAGGATGACGGCCGCCACCAGGGCGAGCTGCGGCGTGAAGCCGGTGCCCGCGGAGATCAGGCCGAGGGCGACGAGCGACGCCCCGAGGAAGGTGAGGAACATGCTGGCCCGGGTGAACGCCTCGTTGTAGGAGAGCGACCGCGTCGCCAGCAGGCTCCAGTGCTCGGTCGACAGGATCTGGAGCGCCCGGGGGTCGGTGAGTCTCGCGGCCGGCTCGACGCCGTACGGCTCACCGCCGGCCCGGATCGGCATCTCGACGCCGGACGGCATCTGTTCCTGCATCGCCCCCTCCTTGCCGTCGCGCGGCCGCGCCGCCGGGCCCCACACCCACGCGGGTCGGTCGCGACGCCGCCCATTTCACTCGATGGGCCGCCGCGTGTCGAGCGGGTGGACCTGCAGCCCACCGGGGATGTGCGGGGTCAGCTGCCCCCGGTCCGTCCGGGGTCAGCCGCCCGACGCGTCGCAGCTGTTCACGTCGCCCGACCGCCAGCCGGCCGTGAACGACTGCTGGCGCTGGGCCGAGGAGCCGTGGGTCCAGGACTCCGGGTTGACCCGGCCCTGGAACTCCGCCTGGATCCGGTCGTCACCGACCGCGGCCGCCGCGTCGAGCGCGTCGGCGATCTGCTGGTCCGTCAGCGGCTCGAGGTACCCCGTGTCCACCGCGTGGTACGCCCACACGCCGGCGAGGCAGTCGGCCTGGAGCTCGGTGCGCACGGACTGACTGTTCGCTCCCTGCCCGCCGCCGCCCGGCGAGAGGAGGCCGAGCAGGTCCTGCACGTGGTGGCCGTACTCGTGGGCGATGACGTACGCCTGCGCGAACGGGCCGCCCGTCGCGCCGAACTTCGACTTCAGCTCGTCGAAGAAGCCCAGGTCGATGTAGACGTACCGGTCGGCCGGGCAGTAGAAGGGCCCGACCTGCGAGCTCGCCTGGCCGCAGCCCGTGTCGATCACGCCGCTGTAGAAGCGCGTCTTCGAGGGCTCGTAGGTCTGGCCGGCGTCCGAGAAGGCCGACGTCCACCAGGCCTGGATGCTATCGACGTAGCCGACGATCCGGCAGTCGTCGCGCTGGTTGGCGTCCGCCCCGGTCTGGCAGTCCGTGATCCCGGAGCTCGGCGCCGGCCCGCCGGCGCCGGCGCCCTGGCCGATCGTCTGGTCGATCAGGCCCCCGAGATCGCCGCCCTGCCCGCCGCCCAGGAACATGGCGATCAGGAGCACGATGATCGTGGCGGCGCCACCGCCGCCGACGGCCATGCCCCTGGTCCCCACGCGTCGGCCCCGGAGGTCCTCGACCTGCGACGTGTCGAGCTGGCTGTCCCGCCTGAAGGTCATCGAAGGCTCCTGTTGCCCCGCCGCTCCCGCCCGCAACGGTACTGCGACGCGAGGTGCAGCGAAACCCCCGGCGCATCTCATGCAGGGTGGTCGGCCTATCGTCGGCATCTCACGGCGGGATCCACGACCGCCCGGTCACGGCGGCACGCGGGATGACGTTCTGCCCTGTTGCGAACGCGGGCGCGGGCGTAGGCTCCGCCCACTGGAGCTCGAGGGCGAGGCCCATGGTCTGCCCGGACTGCGGCAGCGAGAATCGATCGAGCCGGAAGTTCTGCCTGCGGTGCGGCCACGCGCTGGCCGTGACGTGCCCCGCGTGCGCCGCCGTCAACGAGCCGGAGGCCGGCTTCTGCGGGGAGTGTGGCGTCCCGCTCGGGTCCGGCGAAGGTGCCGCGGGCGCGCAACAGCCGGCCGAGGGTCAGGCGTTCGAGTCGGCCATCACCGGCTCGGGACCCGCCCCCGTCGCCGAGCGCCGCCTCGTGACCGTCCTCTTCGCCGACCTCGTCGGCTTCACGCCGTTCGCCGAGGAGCGGGACGCAGAGGAGGTCCGCGAGACCCTGACCCGGTATTTCGAGCTCGCCTCGGGGGTGATCAGCCGCCACGGTGGGACGGTCGAGAAGTTCATCGGCGACGCGGTGATGGCGATCTGGGGCGCCCCGATCGCCCACGAGGACGACGCCGAGCGCGCGGTGCGGGCCGGGCTCGAGCTTCGTCGACGCGATCCCGGGACTCGGCGCCGGGATGGCCGCCCGGGCCGGCGTCCTTACCGGGGAGGCGGCGGTGACCCTCGGGGCGGCGGGCCAGGGCATGGTCGCCGGTGACCTCGTCACGACTGCATCCCGTCTCCAGTCCGTCGCTCCCCCCGGCACCGTCCTCGTCGGCGAGGCGACGATGCGGGCGGCCTCGCGGGCGATCGCCTTCGAGCCGGCCGGCGACCAGGTCCTCCGGGGCAAGGCGGCGCCGGTCCCCGCCTGGCGTGCCGGCCCCGTCGTCGCCGAGCGTCGCGGGCGCGGACGCCCCGACGTCCTCGAGCCGCCCTTCGTCGGCCGCGCCGAGGAGTTGCGGGCCCTCAAGGAGGCCCTGCACGCCACCGAGCGCGACCGGCGCCCCCGACTGGTGTCGGTCACGGGTCCCGCCGGGATCGGCAAGAGCCGTCTCGCCTGGGAGCTCGAGAAGTACGTCGACGGCCTCGTCGAGCGGGTCTACTGGCACGCCGGGCGCTCGCTGGCCCACGGCGAGGGCGTCGCTGTCTGGGCCCTCGGCGAGATGGTCCGCCGGCGCGCCGGCCTGGCCGAGGGCGACGACGAGCCGACGACGCGGGCGGCTCTCGACCTGCTCGTCGCCGAGTGGGTCCCCGGCGCCGAGGACCGCCGCTGGGTCGAGCCGGCCCTCCTGACCCTGTTCGGTCTCGAGCCCGCCGCCGTCCGGCGGACGCGACGTCCTCTTCGCCGGCTGGCGGATCCTCTTCGAGCAGATCGCGGCCCGCGGCACGACGGTCCTCGTGTTCGAGGATCTCCAGTGGGCGGACGACGGCCTCCTCGACTTCATCGAGCACCTCCTCGAGTGGGCGAAGGACGCTCCCGATCCTCGTGGTCACCCTCGCCCGGCCCGAGCTGCTCGACCTGCGGCCCGGCTGGGGCGCCCGGACGCGGGCAGCGACGTCGCTTGGCCTCGAGCCGCTCGCGCCGGCCGAGATGCAGGCCCTGATCCGGGGGCTGGTGCCCGAGCTGCCCGAGCGGCCGCTGGCGACGATCGTCGAGCGCGCCGCCGGGATCCCCCTGTACGCCGTCGAGACGCTCCGGATGCTCGTCGTGGACGGGAGGCTCGAGCGGACGGACGGGGCCTGGCGCCCGGCCGGAGAGATCGCCGACCTCGCCGTGCCGGAGACACTTCGCTCGCTCGTCGCCGCTCGCCTCGACGCCCTCGACCCCGCCGACCGGAGTCTGCTCGAGGTTTCCGCGGTCCTCGGCGGCAGCTTCAGCCTCGACGCGCTTGCGGCGGTCAGCGGCGTTCCGGCCGACGCGCTGGAGCCGCGCCTGCGGGGCCTCGTTCGCCGCGAGCTCCTGATGCCTCGAGGTCGACCCGCGCTCGCCCGAGCGCGGCCAGTACGCGTTCGTCCAGGCGCTCGTCCGCGAGGTCGCGTACGCCACGCTCGCCCGAGCCGACCGCGCGGGCCCGCCACCTCGCGGCTGCCCGCCACCTGGAGGCGCTCGGCAGCGACGAGGTCGCCGGGGCCCTCGCCGCCCACTACCTCGCCGCCCACCGCGACTCCGCACCGGCCCGGAGGCCGACGCCCTCGCGACCCAGGCCCGGATCACCCTGGCCGGCGCCGCCCGCCGCGCCCTCGACGTCGGCGCCCACGACCAGGCCGTCGCCTGCGTCGAGCAGGCCCTGTCGCTGCCGATGTCCCCGGGCGAGGAGGCGATGCTGCTCGACGTCGCGTCACGGGGTGCCGGTCGGGCCGGGCATCTCGCCGCCGGCGTCGACTACGCGTGGCGCGCCCTGGCTCGTCGCGAGGCCGAGGGAGATGCCATCGCGATCGCCCGGGCCATGGAGCTGGTCGAGCGGCAGCTGCAGGCAGCAGGGCGCGTGCGCGACGCGATCCCGATGCTCGAGGGAGCGCTCGCACGCCGGTCCCCGAGCAGCGCCGACGAGGCCGACGCCGTTCTGCTTGCCGCCCTGGCACGCGCTCGATACAACGTCGGCGCCCTACCTGAGCAGGTCCTGTCGGCAGCTGAGCGGGCATTGCCGATCGCCGAGCGGCTGGCGCTCGACGACCTCGTCGCCGACACGCTCGTCTCGAAGGCCGGGGCGTATCGCGTGCAGGGTCGGCGCCGTGAGGCGGAGTTCCTGCTGCGGGGCGTTGTCGGCTCGGCGCGAGCCGTCGGCAACGTCGATGCCGATGGCAGAGCGCTCAACAACCTCGCCCTCCTGCTCGAGGGAGAGGATCTTTCCGGGTGCGTGGTCACCCACCGGCAGTGCGTGGACCTGTGGCGCCGCCTCGGACGACGATCCAGCATCGCCTTCCATGCGGGCAACCTCGCCTACTCACTGATCCACGCAGCGTCGGACTGGGACGAGCCGCTCCTCCTCGTCGGCGAACTGGACGACCCCGATGGTGAGGCGCTCGATCGGATCGAGCTGGGGTATCCGGCCCTCGAGATCCTCGCGGCGCGCGGCGAGCTTGACGACGAGCGCTTCGCGGCCCACGCGCGGCTCGTTGCCAGCACGGCCGACCCGCAGGAAGGAGCCCTCCTCGAGCTGACTCGCGCCCGCGTCGAGTGGTGCTGGGGCGACTTCCCGGCGGCCATCAGGGCAGGCATGACCGCGGCGGACTTCCCGGGGCTGGCGGTCGAGAGTGTCTTCGAGTCGATGCGGGGTGCAGTCTGGCTGCATGACGAAGCCACCATCCGGTCGGTGATCGAACGACTGGACGCGGACGCCGACTGCTCGCGCTACGCCAGGGCCGCACGCGCGGCAGCGCGCGGTGCCCTAGCCGGCCTGGAAGGACGAACGGACGTGTCGGTGGGCGAGTACCAGCGGGCGATCCGGCTCCTCCGCGAGGGTGGCTTCGGGCTTGCAGCCGCACAGGTTGCGCTGGACTTCACGTTCCTCATCGGCCCCGAGGTGCCCGAGGCGCGAGCCGCTGCCGAGGAGGCCCGCGCGGTCTTCGAGCGGGTCCGCGCGAGGGTCTACCTGGATCGGCTCGACGCGTTGCTCGCCGGCACCTTCTCCGCCGACGCAGCAGCGCCGGGTCGGGGATCGACCACAGCGCTGGTCGTCGCGGCCCCACCGGCGGGCTGACGGCACGAGGACGCCCCATGGCCGGAGACTCGCTCGCCGCCCCACCGATCGTCGAGCGGCGGCTCGTCAGCGTGCTGTTCGCCGATCTCGTCGGCTTCACCGCCTGGTCGGCCGGGCGCGACCCGGAGGACGTCCGCGACCTCCTTTCGAGCTGGTTCGTCCTCGCCCGGGAGCGGATCGAACGGCGCGGCGGGACGGTCGAGAAGTTCATCGGGGATGCTGTCATGGCCGCTTGGGGCGCCCCGATCGCGGGCGAGGACGACGCCGAGCGGGCGGTCCTCGCCGCCCTCGACGTCGTGGCTGGCGTGCGCGAGCTGGGCGAAGGGATCGAGGCGCGGGCGGCCGTCACCACCGGCGAGGTGGCCGTCACCGTCGGCGCCGTGGGCGAGGGGATGGTCGCCGGCGAGGTGGTGAACATGGCGTCGCGGCTGCAGGCGGCCGCCGATCCCGCGACCGTGCTCGTCGGCTCCGCGACGATGCTGGCCGCCTCGGCCCGGGTCGCATTCGAGCCCGCCGGCGACCTCGAGCTGAAGGGGCTCGAAGCCCCCGTCCCGGCCTGGCGGGCGATTGGCGCGATCGCCGGGCCCCGGGAGCGCGACCGCCCCGGAGCGATGGTGCCCGACCTTGTGGGTCGCGGCCCGGAGCTCGACCGGCTCGCCGACTCTCGTCGCCTCCGTGGCCGCGGAGCGGCGGCCCCGGCTGGTCTTGCTCCTCGGCGAGGCCGGGGTCGGCAAGACCCGGCTCGCCCGGGAGTTGCGGCGCCGGCTGGAGTCGGGCACCGGCCGCCCGCCTGGTTCGACCGGGCACGTCCCGGCCGACGGCACCGGTGGACCCTTCGCGGCCTGGGCTGAGATCGCGCGGGCCGCGGTCGGGGTGAGGGAGGGAGACGACGACGCGAAGGCCCACCTCGCGGTGAGTTCGTCCCTCGACGCCCTCGACCTCGACGACGCCGACCGCCGCTGGGTCGAGCCGGCGCTCCTCGCCCTGCTCGGGCTCGCCCCGCCACCTCCCGGCGGTCGCGACGTCCTGCTCGCCGGCTGGCGGATCTACCTGGAGCGCCTCGCCGCCGCCCGGGGCCCGCTCGTCCTCGCCTTCGACGACCTCCACGGCGCGCCGCCGGATCTTCTCGACTTCCTCGACCACGTCGTCCGCTGGGCGAAGGGCTTCCCGATCCTCGCCCTCGGCCTCGCCCGGCCCGAGCTGCTGCGGCACCGACCTGTCTGGGGGGATCAGCGGGTGTCGACGACCACCGTGCGACTCGAGCCCCTTGACCCGGCGGCGGTCAGCCAGTTGCTGGCCGGCGTCGTGCCGCGCCTCCCGGCGTCCCTCGCGCGGACCGTCGTGGAGCGGGCCGACGGCATTCCGCTTTACGCCGTGGAGACCCTCCGGATGCTCGCCGGGGAGGGCCTCCTCGTCCGCGACGAGAGTGGCTGGCGGCCGTCCTCGGAGCTCACCGGGATCGACGTCCCAGCCACCCTCCGCGAGCTGATCGCCGCTCGTCTCGACGCCGCGGGGCCCGCCGACCGCGCTCTCCTGGAGGATGCCGCAGTGCTCGGCGTCCGCTTCGACCCGGCGGCTCTCGCTGCCGTGAGCGCGCTCGATCCCGAGGTGGTTGAGGTGCGCCTGGCCGACCTCGTCGAGCGGGAGTTCCTCGTCCGGATCGGAGGCCCGGGGGCGGCGGCCGTTCTTTCCGCCGCCTTCGTCCACCCGCTGGTTAGGGAGGTCGCCTACGCGACGCTCGCACGCGCCGACCGCCGGGCGCGCCATCTCCGGGCCGCGCGCCACTTCGCGTCGCTCGACGACCCTGATGCCGCCGGCACGGTGGCTGCCCACTACCTAGCCGCCCACCGGGCCAGCAAGGCGGGCCCTGAGGCCGACGAGATCGCCGCCTCCACGCGCGACGCGCTTCGGCTCGCCGCCAAGCGGGCCCTCGTCGTCGGCGCACCCGACCAGGCCCTGACCTTCGGTGAGGCAGCGCTGACTCTTCCATCGGAGGCTGCGGATGAGGCCTCGCTGCTCGAGATCGCGGCGCAGAGCGCCAATCTGTCCGTCCATCGTGCGGTTGCCCTCCGGTACGCAGAACGGGCGCTGGCGTGCCGCGAGGCCGCGGGCGACCCGGGGGCGAAGGCTCGATCGGCGGCGCTCCTGTCCGGGATCCTCATCGGCAACGGCCAGATCCCCCGAGCCGTGGCGGTGCTCGAAGAGGCCCTTGCGAACCTGCCCGCCGGCTCGGATCCCGCTGCGGAGGCAGCCGCCCTGACGCACCTGTCGCGTGCCTACATGCGGAGCTACCTCCCCGACCGCGCCATCGAGACGGCTGATCGCGCGCTGGTCGTGGCGGGGCGGCTGGGCCTCGATGACCTTCGCGCCGAGGCGCTGATCAACAGATCCAGCGCCCTCGGGATGCTCGGGCGCGATGGCGAGGCCATGGAAGGCGGACGGGAGGCCATCCGTCTTGCGGACGCATCGGGCGCGGCCTGGTCGCAGATCCGGGCTCGCAGCAACGTCGGGCAGTCCGTCGGGGCGCGCGACGTCCATGCCGGCCTGGCGATGTGGCGAGAGGCGCTCGAGCTCGCGACGAAGTTCGGCAACCGCGTCTTCATCGTCCTTCTCACGGCGTGGATCGCGGACGCGCAGCGATCCTCGGCGTCCGACTGGGACGGCGCCGTCGCCAACCTGGAGTCGCTGGCGATGGACCTCGAGCACCAGGACCGGTTCGACGTCGAAGAGCCGCTCATGGCGATCCTCGCCGCGCGCGGGGAGCTCGACACCGACCGGTTCGCGGCGCACGAGGCGCTGCTTCTGGGGCTGGACGATCCCCAGCCTCGCGCACAGCTCGAAGGCACCCGGGCGGAGTGGGCATGGTGCCGGGGCGACTTCCGGGTCGCCATCGACGCCGCCCGGCGGGCGGCCGAGCTGGCCGGAGACCCCGGGCACCTGATCGGGGCGTTCCGGAGCGCCCTGTGGATGCGAGACCTCTCCGCGGTGCGAGAGCTGGCTGAGGGCCTGACCGCGCACGCCGACAGCACCCCCGTCTGGAAGGCGCTGCATGCCGCTACCCGGGGCGGGGTGGCGGCGCTCGAGGGCCGGACCAGGGAGGCCGTGAACAACTACCTGGAGGCGATCGGGGGCTGGAGTGACGTCGGGTACGACTTCGAGGCGGCATCGGCGGCCCTCGACTTCGCGTGGGCCGTCGGCCCCGAGGTGCCGAAAGCGCGAGCGGCTGCCGAGGAGGCTCGCGCGGTCTTCGAGCGCGTCCGGGCGAAGGTCTACCTCGACCGCCTCGACGCCGTGCTCGCCGGTGGGACGGGCGCCCCGACCGGCGGGGTGGCGTCGGTCGCCGCCGCGGACGCCCCCAACCCGTGAGAGACGCCAGGCGGGCGACCGCGACGCTGCACGGTGACCTCGTCGACTTTCTGCCTGCGTGGCAGCGGAGCGAGAACCCGGCCGTCCTCGAGCGCTCGTTCGTCGGGCACCCAGCGGTCAAGGACGTCCTGGAGGCTCTCGGCGTGCCCCACCCCGAGATCGCGGCCCTGGCCGTGAACGGCGTCCCCGCCCGCTTCGGCAATCAGTTGCACGACGGCGACCGGGTCGAAGCATGGCCGGTCGCCGAGGCCG
This sequence comes from uncultured Chloroflexia bacterium, assembly GCA_963831745.1. Taxonomy (GTDB): domain Bacteria; phylum Chloroflexota; class Limnocylindria; order Limnocylindrales; family CSP1-4; genus CTSoil-043. The sequence continues at coordinate 613,002 of CAWHRD010000001.1, forward strand.
CCCGGCTGGGGATCCCGCTCGCCCTCCACGCGGCCCCGGAGGACGCGGCCGACCCGCGCTTCGTCGTCGACGGCCACCTCGGGCGCCTTGCTGCCTACCTGCGGATGCTCGGCTTCGACACCTGGTACCGCACCGATGCCGACGACGACCGGCTCGCGGCCGTTGCCGCGACGGAACGACGGATCCTCCTGACCCGCGACCGCGGCCTCCTCAAGCGGAGTGTCGTGCGGCGCGGCGCCTTCGTGCGCTCGGACCGGCCCGTCGAGCAGCTGGTAGAGGTGGCGCGGCGCTTCGGCCTGGTCGACCGCTGGAACCCGTTCGGCCGATGCCTGCGCTGCAACGCTGAGCTGGTCGTCGCCGCCCGCGAAGAGGTCCTCGACCGCCTCCAGCCGCTCACGCGCATCTACTACGACGACTTCCGCCGCTGCCCCGGCTGCGACGCGGTCTACTGGAAGGGATCCCACCACGCGCGCATGCAGCGCCTCGTCACGCGAGTGCGGGCCACGGCGGTCGGCGACCCGCCGGAGGATGGGGGTCGACGGTGACGACGACCATGACCCCCGAGCCCGCATACCTGGCCCTCCACCGGAGCGGCGAGCTGGCCGTGCGCGCCAGGCTTGCGCTGAACCGCCTGGCGAGCTGCGAACTCTGCGCGCGCTACTGCCGCGTCGACCGGCTCGCGGGCACGCGAGGCGCCGTCTGCCGGACCGGCCGGTGGGCCCGGGTCGCCAGCTACGGGCCGCACCACGGCGAGGAGCGGCCGCTCAGCGGCTGGCGCGGCTCGGGGACGATCTTCTTCGCCTGGTGCAGCCTGCGCTGCGTCTTCTGCCAGAACTGGGAGATCAGCCAGGCCGGCGAGGGGCTCGAGGTGGGGGCCGAGGACCTCGCCGCCATGATGCTCGAGCTCCAGGCGGCCGGCTGTCACAACGTCAACCTCGTGACGCCGAGCCATGTCGTGGCCCAGGTGCTGGAGGCGGTCGCGATCGCGGCCGAGGCGGGCCTCCGGATCCCCCTCGTCTACAACACCGGCGGCTACGACAGCCCCGAGGCGCTGGCGCTCCTCGACGGCGTCATCGACATCTACATGCCGGACCTGAAGTACGGATCCAGCGAGGTCGCGCGGCGGTACTCTCACGTCCCCGACTACGTCGAGGTCAACCACCGCGCCGTGCGCGAGATGCACCGCCAGGTCGGCGACCTGGTCCTCGACGAGCGCGGCATCGCGGTCCGCGGGCTCCTCGTCCGCCACCTCGTCCTGCCCGGAGACCTGGCCGGGACCGAGGAGGTCCTCACCTTCGTCGCCTCCGAGCTCTCACCGGACACGTACCTGAACCTCATGGCCCAGTACCGGCCGTGCCACCGGGCGGAGGAGCACCCGCCGCTCGACCGCCGCCCGACGCCGGCCGAGCTGCACGATGCGCGCGAGGTCGATGAGCGCCTCGGACTGCACCGGCTCGACGGCTGATGGGAGCGGGGTCGACGCCGATCCCCGCGGGCGCCGATCCCCTGCGGGCGCCCACCGCACGCTAGCTTCGCTCGCCCGCGTTGACCGCCCCCGGCGCGGCGGTGTAGGATTTCCGAGCGGAAAGGTCGGAATTGCGGCGGCTCGCCGTCGCCCGGCGCGTCCCCTTCCGCCCTTTCCGCCCAGCACCCGATCCGGATCGCACCGGCAGCAGTCAACGAGGATCCCGCCCTGAGCGTCCGAACCTTCCACGCCACCGGCGCCATCTCCTTCAGCACGAAGGGCGAGTACGGCGTCCGGATGCTCGTGCAGCTGGCCCGCCGCTGGGCCGGCGACGCGACCGTCCCGGTGAGCCTCGCCGACGTCGCGGCCGACGAGGACTTGCCCCGCGCTTACCTCGAGCAGCTGGCGATCCCCCTCCGCGAGGCGGGGATCGTTCACTCCACGCGCGGCGCCCGGGGCGGCTACGCCCTGGCGAGGCCGCCCGCGGAGATCACGCTGGCCGACGCGCTCCGCGCGCTCGAGGGCCCGCTGGCCCCGATGATCTGCGCGAGCGAGGATCCCGCCGAGTCGCACGCCTGCCTGCGGCTGGGCGCGTGCTCGGTCAACGGCCTGTGGGTCAAGGTCCGCGAGGCGATCAGCGGCGTCCTCGACGGCACGACCCTGGCCGACCTCGTCCCGCGGCCGCGTCCCGTCGACCTGGAGTCGCGGCCGGCACTCGGCGCGCCGACAGCGCCCGATCCCGGATCCGCCGCGCCGGACCGCGAGCCACTCCCCGTCTGATCCCGTCGACCACCCGCCGGCCGTCCGCCGGCCCGACCCACCCACAGGAGCCGAACCACCCCGTGAGCGACCAACATCTCGAGATCCGGAACCTTCACGTCGCCCCCGTGGCCGACCCCGAGCGCCATATCCTCCAGGGGATCGACCTCGTCGTCGGCAAGGGCGAGGTCCACGCGATCATGGGCCCCAACGGCTCCGGCAAGACCACCCTCGCCTACGCGCTGATGGGCCACCCGGCCTACGTGGTCACCCAGGGCGAGGTGATCTGGAAGGACATGAACATCCTGGCGCTGTCGCCCGACAAGCGGGCCCGGCTCGGGATGTTCCTCGCGTTCCAGTACCCGACCGCGATCCCGGGGCTGTCCGTGGCGTCCTTCCTGCGGACCGCCCTCAACGCCCGCCGCCAGGGCCTGCAGAAGGACCCGAACATCGACCCCAGCGACCCCACCCGTGGCGGGATCTCGATGGGAGACTTCCGCCGGCTCATGCGGGCCAAGATGGCCCTCCTCAAGATGGACGAGGGCTTCGCCGCCCGCTACGTCAACGAGGGCTTCTCGGGCGGCGAGAAGAAGCGCCTCGAGATGCTCCAGATGGCGGTCCTCGAGCCCGAGATGGCGATCCTCGACGAGACCGACTCCGGCCTCGACATCGACGCGCTCCGGATCGTCGCCGAGGGCGTCAACGCCATGCTCAGCCCCAACCTCGGCGTGCTGCTCATCACGCACTACCAGCGCCTGCTCAACTACATCAAGCCCGACCGGGTCCACGTGCTCGCGCGCGGCCGGATCATCACCTCGGGCGGGAGCGAGCTGGCCCTCGAGCTGGAGGAGCACGGCTACGCGCCGATCCTCCGCGCCGCCGGCTTCGACGCCGACGAGTCCGACGTGGCCTACGCCACGCGCGTCCCCGAGACCGTGGAGGCCGGCTGACGGCCGCGCCAGCAGGAGCGATGGGATGACCGACCTCGCCGCCCCCGCCCGAGCGAAGGCTCCGGCCGTCGCCCCGGAGACTCCCGCGCCAGCCGCGGACATTCCCGCCCCGGCCGCACCGGCCGCGCCAGCGCCTGAGTTCGACCCGCACGCGCTGCGCGCCGACTTCCCGATCCTCGGCGAGCGGCCCCACGGGAAGCCGCTCGTCTACCTCGACTCGGCCGCGACGAGCCAGAAGCCGCTGGCCGTGATCGAGGCGATGGACCGCTACTACCGCGGCTACAACGCCAACGTCCATCGCGGGATCTACGAGATCAGCGAGAAGGCGACCGCGGCCTACGAGGGTGCCCGCGCCCAGGTCGCGCGCTTCATCAACGCGCCGTCGGCCCAGGAGATCGTCTGGACGCGCAACGCGACGGAGGCGATCAACCTCGTGGCCTACAGCTGGGGCCGCCGCCATCTCGGCCAGGGCGACGCGATCGTGCTCACCGAGATGGAGCACCACGCGAACCTCGTGCCGTGGCAGATCTTGGCCCAGGAGGTCGACGGCGACCTGGAGTTCATCCCGATCACCGACGACGGCATCCTCCGCCTCGACGTCTTCGAGGTGCTCCTGCGCCTGCATCCGAAGCTGGTCGCGTTCACGCACGTGTCGAACACGCTGGGCACCATCAACCCGGTCCGCGAGATGGTCGAGATGGCCCACGCGGCCGGAGCGCTCGTCCTGGTCGACGGCGCGCAGGCCGTGCCGCACCTGCCGGTCGACGTCCAGGAGATCGGGGCCGACTTCTACGTCTTCTCCGGCCACAAGATGCTGGGCCCGACGGGTTCCGGCGTCCTCTGGGGCCGCCGCGAGCTCCTCGACGCGATGCCTCCGTTCCTCGCCGGCGGCGACATGATCCGCGAGGTCAAGCTGCGCCGCTCGGAGTTCAACGACGTCCCCTGGAAGTTCGAGGCCGGGACGCCGGACATCAGCGCCGCGATCGGCCTCGGCGTGGCCGCCGACTACCTGCGCGAGCTCGGGATGGACCGGGTCCGGGAGCACGAGCGTGCCCTCGTGGCCTACGCGCTGGAGACGCTCGCGCGCGAGGTCCCGGGGATCGCCCTCTACGGGCCGCCGGCCGATGTGCGCGGCGGGGTCGTGCCCTTCAACCTGCCCGGCATCCACCCGCACGACGTGGCCCAGATCCTCGACCGCGAGGGGATCTGCATCCGGGCCGGCCATCACTGCACGATGCCGCTCCACGAGCGCCTCGACCTGGCGGCCACGGGCCGGGCCAGCTTCTCCGTCTTCACGACGACCGACGACATCGACGCCCTCGCCGCCGGCCTGCGGGAGGTCCAGCGGGTCTTCGGCGGGTAGTGCTGCGGGGGCCGGTCGTGGCTCCCGCTCGTGAAGGGTCCGTTTGGCCGTAGGTGGACGGTCGGCCGCACCCCGGGATCGCCATGTCGGTCGCACGACATCACCTGAGGAGGTGCATCGTGTTCGCGCGTCCGAATCACCATCTCTCGGCGTTACGTCAAGTCGCCGCCGCGATCACGTCTGCTGTCCTGTTGACGGTCGCGACTGCGGCGCCCGTTGCCGCTGCACCCGGGGAGCAGCTGAAGACGTTCCTGCCCTGACGGAGAGTCTCGGCCGGCCCGCTTCGTGCGCGGCTGGAGCATTCATGAGATAAAGTAGTCGTCATGAAGACGGCGCCGATCACGACAGGAGGCCAGGTTTCGATCCCGGCCGAGGTACGCAAACGCTGGCGGGCGCACCGCGTCGTCATCGATGATCTCGGCGACCGGCTCGTGCTCCGCCCGGTCCCGGCCGATCCCATCGGAGCGGCCGTCGGCTCGCTGGCGGGCCCCGGACCGTCCAGCGACGAGATGCGCGCGACGCTCCGCGGCGAGGAGGCCGCGACCGATCAGCGGCGAGTCGCCGACTCGCCACCCCGCCGCTCCGGCCCGTGAGCGTCCTCGACGCCCACGCAATCGTCGCTGCCTTCCTCGGTGAGCCGGCAGCTGGCGAGGTCACCGAGCTCCTCCGCGGCGCCGATGGAATCCCGCTCGTCTCCGCGGCCAACGTCGCGGAGGTGGTGGACATCCTGGCGCGCCTTCGGAGCGTCCCCCTCGAAGTCATCGACGAGCGGCTTGGCTGGCTGGTCCTCGGCGGCCTCGAGATCGTCGCCGTCGATCACGCGATCGGTGCGCTCGCAGGCTCGCTTCGCGCACGCCACTACCACGCGCGAACTCGGCCCCTGTCGCTCGCGGACTGCCTCGCCCTGGCGACCGCGATCAGCCGCGGTGAGGCGCTGGCAACGGCCGACGGATCCCTCATCGACACTGCCGCGGACGAGGGCTCTGCGGTCATCCCCCTGCCCGACTCGAACGGCCACGTGCACGTTTGGCAGCCCGGCCCCCGCGCCTGACGGGGCTCGCCGGGCCTAGGTCCGGCCGGCCGGTGCTCCACGGGAGCGCCGCCTGAGGCGTCGCTCAGTGCACCCGCGCCTCGAAGCCCTTCCAGAACGGCTCGCGCAGCTCCGTCTTGAGGATTTTGCCGGTGCCGCCCTTGGGGAGCGAGTCCCGGAAGTGGAACTCGTGGGGCACCTTGAAACGGGCCAGGTGGGCACGGCAGTGCGCCTTCAGCTCCGCCGCCGTCGCCGTCGCCCCCGGCTTGAGCACCACGAGCGCCACCGGCACCTCCCCGAACCGCTCGTCCGGCGCGGCCACCACGGCGCACTCCAGGATCGCCGGGTGCGCCGAGATCGCGTTCTCGACGTCGACCGACGAGATGTTCTCGCCGCCGCGGATGATCACGTCCTTCGAGCGGTCCTTGATGACGACGTAGCCCTCCTCGTCGAGGGTGGCCATGTCGCCCGTGTGGAGCCATCCCTCGCGGACCGTCTGCGCCGTCCCGTCGGGATCGCGGTAGTAGCCGATCATCACGGTGTTGCCCCGCACGACGATCTCGCCGATCTGCTCGCCGTCCGGCCGGACGTCGTGCCCCGCCGAGTCCACGACCCGCACGTCGACCCCGGGGATCGGCCAGCCGGTCATCGCCCGGCGTTCCGCGGCGCGCTCCGGCGGCTCGGCCTGGGCCAGCACGTCGCGCGGCAGGGCGATCGTCACGATCGGCGTCGTCTCCGAGAGCCCGTAGCCGCAGACGGCTTCGACGCCGAGGCCGTCCTCGAGCGCACGGACGAGCGCCGGCGAGGCAGCCGAGCCGCCGATGACGACCTGGCGGAGGCTCGAGAGGTCGTAGCTGGCCCGGGCGCCGTGATGGACGAGCGCGTTGAAGATCGCCGGAACGCCGAGGAGCCGGGTCACGCGATGGCGCTGGACGGCCTCCATGAGCGCCGTCGGCTCGAACTTCCGGAGCATGACGTGGCGCCCGCCGATCATCGTGAGGAAGTGCGGGACGCCCCAGCCGTTCACGTGGAAGAGCGGCACCACGTGGAGGGCGACGTCGTCCTCGCGCCAGCCGAGGGCCACCTGGGCGTCCATGGCGTGGAGGTAGAGGTTGCGCTGGCTCAGCGCGACGCCCTTCGGCAGGCCGGTCGTGCCGCTCGTGTAGAACAGCTCGGCGATCGCGTTCTCGTCGACCTGCGGGTGGCGCGGGTCCCGCGACCCGCCGGCGATCAGGGCCTCGTACTCGTCGGTCGCGAGCCCACCCGCCTCGCCCTCCATGACCACGAAGCGCGGCCGCATCGTCAGGTGCGCGGCGAGCTGCTCGACGAGGGGCGCGAAGTCCGCGTGGAAGAAGACGACCTTCGACCCCGCGTGCTCGAGGATGTAGGCGATCTCGTGGGGTGTCAGCCGGATGTTGACCGGGTTCAGCACCGCGCCGGCCTCGAGGACGCCGTAGTAGGCCTCGAGGAGATGGTGCGTGTTGTAGGTGATGAACGAGACCCGGTCGCCGGGCTCGACGCCCAGGTCGTGGAGCGCGTTCGCCAGCCGGTGGGTGCGCTCGGCCCAGGCGCGGTAGGTGAACTCGCGGTCGCCGTCCACGACGCCGACCTTGTCCCCGAAGTAGGTCGCGGCCCGGTCGCGGAACTCGAGCACTGAGAGGGGAACGAACACGGAATCCTCCTCGCGCGACGCGCCTGACCACGTTGTCGGGCCTGAGTGTCGCGCAGGCGATCCGCCGTGTCTCGGCGCTGGCGCCGGGTGCCGCACGGCCAATCCCGACCCGGTCACTCGGGTTTCCGCGGCGCCGGTTGCGGGCTCGCGCTACACTCCCCTCCCGATGGACGACCTCTACCGCGACTACATCCTCGAGCACTACCGGCGGCCCCACAACTTCGGGATCCTGGAGGACCCCGACGCCCGCTACGAGGGCGCCAACCCGCTCTGCGGCGACCGGATCACGATGATGCTCGGCATCCGCGATGGTGTGGTCAGCGAGGTCGCCTTCACCGGGCGCGGCTGCGCGATCAGCCAGGCGTCCGCCAGCCTGCTCACCGACGAGATCAAGGGCAAGCCGGTCGAAGAGGTCGCGAAGCTGACCCCCGACGACGTCCTCGACCTCCTGGGCATCGAGATCAGCCCGGCGCGCCTCAAGTGCGCGCTCCTCTCGCTCGACACGGTCAGCCACGCCCTCGAGGAGCGGGCGAAGGACGGGGCGGCCGTGCCCGGCGCCGGCGCCGCCGTCGCGCCCGAGGCCTGACCCGCCCTCCATCCGCGGGCCCGGACCGCGCGGCCCGTCGACCACCGGAGCACTCTCGAGCGATCGAATGCCGAAGACCTACGCCGACCTGATGCGCGAGGCCCGCGCGGAGATCCGCGAGGTCACCCCGCGGGAGACCGACCGGCTCCGGGCCGACGCCGGTGCCGTGCTCGTCGACGTCCGCGAGGACCGCGAGTGGGAGCAGGGCCACGTCCCGGGCGCCCGCCACGTGGCGAAGAGCTACCTCGAGCAACAGATCGAGGCCGCCGTGCCCGACCGCTCGACCCCCATCGTGCTCTACTGCGCCGGGGGTGTGCGCTCGCTGTTCGCCGGCCAGGCCCTCCGCGCGATGGGCTACCACGACGTCGCCTCGATGTCGGGCGGCTTCGACGAGTGGAAGTCGCTCGGGCTCCCGTGGACCCAGCCGACGCTCCTCTCGGACGCCCAGCGGCAGCGCTACTCGCGCCACCTCCTCATCCCGGAGGTCGGGGCCGAGGGCCAGGCACGGCTCCTCGCCTCGCGGGTGCTCATCGTCGGTGCGGGCGGGCTCGGCTCGCCGGCCGCCCTCTACCTCGCGGCGGCCGGCGTCGGGACGATCGGGATCGTCGACTTCGACGTGGTCGACCTGTCGAACCTGCAGCGCCAGGTCCTCCACACGACCGACCGGGTGGGGGAGAAGAAGGTGGTCTCGGCGGCGACCGCGATCAAGGCCCTGAACCCCGACGTCGAGGTGGTGACCCACGAGGAGGCCCTGGGGCCCGCGAACGTGGAGGCGCTCATCGCCGGCTACGACGTGATCGTGGACGGCACCGACACGTTCGAGACGCGCTACACGCTCAACGACGCGGCGGTCGCGGCCGGGACGCCGGTGATCCACGCCTCGGTCTTCCGCTTCGAGGGCCAGCTGACCACGTTCATCCCCTTCGCCGGGCCCTGCTACCGCTGCCTGTACCCGACCCCGCCCCCGCCGGAGCTCGCGCCCGGCTGCTCCGTGGTGGGGGTGCTGGGCGTGGTCCCCGGAATCATGGGCCTCCTCCAGGCGAACGAGGCGCTCAAGGTCCTGCTCGGAATCGGGGACACGCTCGCCGGCCGGCTGCTGCTGTTCGACGCGCTCGATGCGACGTTCACCCAGCTGACGCTGCGCCGCGACCCGGCCTGCCCGGCCTGCTCGGATGCGGCCGTGGCGGCGCGGGCGGCCGGGCGGCCGCTGGAGGCCCCGGGCGTGGCGCCGTCTGGAATGCCCCTCGGGACCCCGCCCGCCACCGAGGCGCTCCGCTTCCCGTTCCCGCCGCCGACACGCGACGTCCCGGCGTGAGCCCGGCCCGCGCCGCGTCCGGGCCGGGCCCGGACGGACGCGCGACCCTCACCACGGCGATCCGCGACGCGATCATCGCGCACGCCCTTGCGGAGCAGCCCAACGAGGCATGCGGGCTGATCGCCGGGACCGCGCCGGCAGCGAAGGGCGGCACCGCGACGACGTGGCATGCGACGCGCAACCGGGCCGCGTCACCGCTGCGCTACGAGATCGACCCGGAGGACCTCCTCCGGGTGACCCTCGCCATCGACGACGCCGACCAGGTGATCTGGGGGATCGTGCACAGCCACGTGCGTTCCCCGGCCCGCCCGTCGCCGACCGACGTGGGCCGCGCCCTCTACCCGGAGGCGCTCCACGTGATCGTCTCGCTGGCCGAGGCCGACCCCGTCACGAGCCACGAACGCATCCGGGCGTGGCGGATCCTGGATGGGGCCGTCTTCGAGGTGGCGCTGGAGGTCGAACCCGCCGGCTGACCGCGGGTCTTCCCCAGCGGCGGAGAGCAGGAACGCCGGGGGTTCCGGGGACCGGTAGCGGGTCCGGATGGAACGCCCGGCGTGCGGATCGCCGGTCCTGGCATGGGCAGCCACTGCTGGGAACGCCATGCGTTCAGCGGCTGCGGCACACGCCGAGATCAGCCGGCGGAGAGGGGCTCGCCCGTCTCGAGCAGGGTCTTGAGCCCGGCGATGATGAACGGCCAGCCGGCGGCCGCTTCGGCGATCCGGGTCGATCCAGCCGCCTCGTGGACGACGGTGAGCCGCGACACGCCCTGCCCGGCATCGTCGATCTCGAACGTCACGCGCGACGGCTGCTCGTCCGGCGCGCCGTCCCACGGGCTCTTGTAGGTCACGACGAGCCTGCGTGGCGGATCGGCTTCGAGCACCTCGCCCGCGATCGCGGTATTGCCGTTGGTGCGCAGCTCGTACGGGGACCCGACGGCCCAGTCGGAATGGATCGAGCTCCCGTACCAGTACCGGGTCGTGAACTCGGACTCGGTGAGCGCGCGCCAGATCGCGTCGGGCGTCGCGCGGATGAACGTGGCGAAGACGTGCTGCGGGTGCGCCGCCGCGGCGTCGTTCGTGGTGGTAGCTTCGGTAGAGGTCATCGGTTCGGTCTCCAGGTTGGCGCGTAGGTCGTCGAGGAGGTCGGCGGCCCGGATCCGGAAGCGGTCAAGCCATCGGTCGTGGATGCGCCCGATCGGACCGGGGTTGAGGTAGTGGTGCCGTTCCCGGCCCACCTTGCGGCTGGTCACGAGATCGGCCGCCTCCAGGACCCGCAGGTGCTTCATGACCCCGAAGCGCGTCATCCCCGGGAGCGCCGCCTCCAGCTCTCCCAGCGTCTGGCCATCACGCTCGAAGAGCCGGTCCAGCAGCGTCCGCCGGCTCGAATCGCCCAGCGCCCTGAAGACCTCGTCGTCCATGCCGGGACGATATGTGACCAACGGGTCACTTGTCAAGCCCCGTGGGCGCGACTCGCGCCGCCGCTGCCGGACGGCATCCCACGGCGGGTAGCGGGCCGGAGAGGTAGCGCCCTGTGGGGTGCGCTCGGATCCTGATCAGTCCGGAGGCGGCACGCCCGCCGACCGGGTGGGGTCCGCCTCGGCGACACGCCCGGAAGCCCAGCCCGCCCATTCGCGCGATCATGCGCGGATGGACACGCGCGACCGCCTGCTTCCCCCGGGAGGAATCCCCGCCCCGCCGCTCGCGGGTCCCGGGGTCCGCCTGCGGCCGGTGCTTCCCGAGGACGTCCCGGTGCTGGCGGCGATCCTGGCCGAGCCCTCCGTGACCCGGTGGTGGCCGGGCTACGACGCTGCCCGCGTCGAGGAGGAGCTCCTCACGGCGGACGCCGAGACCGCTGTCTGGGTGATCGAGGCGCGGCTGGATGCCGCAGCCGGCCCGGAGGTCATCGGGGCGATCCAGGCGTGGGAGGAGCCGAACGAGGAGTACCGCCACGCCGGCATCGACCTCTTCGTCGCGACCGCCGCGCAGGGTCGCCGGCTGGGTCCGAGCGCCGTCCGGGCCGTCGCCCGCTGGCTCATCGACGTGCGCGGACACCACCGCCTGACGATCGATCCTGCCGCCGACAACGAGCGCGCCATCCGGGCCTACACGTCGCTCGGGTTCCGGCCGGTCGGCCGGCTGCGCTCGTACCAGAAGGCGCCCGATGGCACCTGGGTGGACGGCCTGCTCATGGAGCTGCTCGCGGACGAGCTCCTCGGGTGAGCGCGGTCGAGCCGCGCAGCGATCCTCGGCCGGCGGCCGGACCGTCCGGCGACGAGCCACACGAACGCGGCGACGGGCCGCGCGAAGGCGGCGGCGGATCGCCCGTCGGCACCTTGCTGGCGCTGGCCGGTGGCGCGGTCGCCCTCGTGCTGGGGACCGCGATGGGCTGGAGCGCGGGCCTCGTCGACACGATCGTGACGCCTCCACCTCTCGTCCGGGCCGCCCTCGTGGGGGGCGCCGTGCTCTTCGCCCTGTGGGCCTTCCGCCGGGGGATCGTGCGCATCTCCGAGGGCCGCGACCCCGCGACGGGAGGGCCCGCGGCGCTGATCCGCGGCGTCCGGTTCCTGTTCCTCGGGATCGCAGGCCTGTCGGCCGCCTCCGGCTCGCTGCTCGGCCACCCGCTGCCGCTGATCGTTGCGCTCGTGATCGCCGCCATCGACGTGCTCGAGACGACGTTCCTCCTCCTGGTCCTGGGCACCCGCCGGGTGGGCGGCCGCGACTGAGCCGACGACGAGACCTGGGGCGCCTCGCCGTGGCCCGGAGAGGGTGAGGCCCCGGACGCACCGGATGGATTGGGCGCACCGGCACCATCGGGCCATCGCGCCGCCCTCGACCCCGCGCGACCATCGCGAGGGATGGACGTCCGGACCCGCCTCCGCACGCACCTGCGCGCGCGCCTCGCGTCGTGGCGCGCGCGGGACGCGCTGGCAGGCTCGCCCCGGTATCGCGCCACGGAGCGCATCGCCATGCGCCGGGCGCTCGCCCGCTCGTCCGCCCTCGTCGCGGCCATCCTCGTCCTCGGAGCGGCCGTGTCGACCGCGATGGACCCCCTGGTCGGCTGGGAGCTCCTCGCGCTCAATAGCGCCGCCGCTGCGCTCACCCTCGTGCTGGCCTGGCTGGTCCAGGGTCGCGCCCGGCGCCACGTCGCCGCCATCGCCTACCTGTGGGGGATGCTCATGGCGGCCGACCTGCTCGTGGCCGGGCTCACGTCCCCGCTCCAGCTGCGCAACTCGGCCATGATCATGCCGGCGATCCCGCTGATCTACGCGCTGTTCATGCCGTGGACCACCAGGGCCCACCTGATCGCGGTCGCCTGGACGACGGTCGCGGCGCTGCTGCTCAGCTTCGCGCTCCAGCGCTCGGGCGTCGACCCGATCAGCCCGATCGTCCTGACCGCGATGGTCACCGGCGCGATCAGCGTGGCCGGCCAGGTCAATCGCCGAGCGGAGCGGATCGACGCCTACCGACAGCTCGTGCAGATCCGCTCGCTCCACCGCCGGGCCCGTGATGCCGGACGGCGCCTGCGCGACGCGAACCGCGAGCTCGCGTCCAGCGCCCGCCTGGACCCCCTGACCGGGATCGGGAACCGCCTCGCGCTCGGAGAGGACCTGCTCGAGCTGGAGGCCGAGGGCGAGCCCGCGGGCGGCGGCGTCGCCTTCGTGCTCATCGACCTGGACCGCTTCAAGCCGTACAACGACCGGCACGGCCACCCGGCGGGCGACTGGGTCCTCCGGCGCGTCGCCGACGCGCTCGGCGAGTCGACCCGCGCCGCCGACCGCATCTACCGATACGGCGGCGAGGAGCTCCTGGCGATCCTGGTCGGCGTCGACGAGGCGGCGGCTGACGGCATCGTCGGCCGGATCCTCATGAACATCCATGCGCTCGAGATCCCGCATCCGGAGAACCGCCCCTGGCAGGTCGTCACCGCGAGCGCCGGCTGGATCCTCCACCATCCGGCGGGCGCGGTCTCGGCCGCGACCTCGCTGGCGGCGGCCGACGAGGCGCTGTACCGGGCAAAACGCCTCGGTCGCAACCGCGCGGTGGCGGCCGATCGTCTCGACCAGGTCTCGCTCCCCGCCTGACGGTGAGCCGCCGGCCGCCCGGGCGTCCCTGGCCGCGCGCGTGTCCGTCGGCGCCGGACCTGCCGGCCGCGCAGGCGGCCCGCACGACGACCGTCAGCGGCCCCCCGCCAGCAGGTCCTCCGGGTGCTGCGGCACGCCGCCGATGTCGAGTTGCGCCGCCAGGAGCGCGAGGGGCGGCGGCTCCAGTCCCGTCGAGGCCAGGAGGGCATCGTTCGCGGCCGCAAGCACCGTCGCCGGCGGTCCGTCCGCGACCACCAGGCCGTCCCGCATGACCACGACCCGCACGAAGTGCCGGGCCGCGAACTCCATGTCGTGGGTGACGGCGACCACCGTCCGCCGGTCCGCCGTCCACGCCTCGACCAGCGCGCCGATCCGCTCCATTCCCGGCCCGTCCTGGCCGGTCGTCGGCTCGTCGAGGACGAGGATCGCCGGATCCATCGCCAGCACGCTCGCCAGCGCGACCAGCTTGCGGTCCGAGAGCCCGAGGTCGTACGGGTTCTCCGCCGCGCGATCGGCCAGGCCGGCCGCGGCCAGTGCCTGTGCGACCAGCTGCGCCGTGTCGGCGTCCGCGAGCCCGAGGTTGCGTGGGCCGAACGCGACCTCGCGCTCCACCGAACGGCTGAAGAGCTGGCGGTCCGGGTCCTGGAAGACGAAGCCCACGGTCCGGGCCACGTCGGCGATCGACCGGCCGGCCAGGTCGCGGCCCGCGATGCGCACCGACCCGGAGTCCGGCGCGAGGATCCGGAGCAGGTGCTTCGCCAGCGTCGTCTTGCCCGAGCCGTTCTGGCCGACGATGGCGACCGCCTCCCCCGGCGCGATCTCGAGGTCGATGCCGCGGAGCGCCTCGGTGCCGCCCGGATAGGCGTGGCGCAGGCCGGCGATCTCGATCGCCGCCGCCGGCTGGTCGCGGACGGGCTCCCAGGGCGCGACGCGTTCGGCCGCCGCCGTCGTGGGGCCCGCCGTCCCCGCCGCCCCGGCCATCCCCGCACCCGCTGCCGCGAGGCGCGTCCGCGCGATCGCCAGCCGGTCCGGGTCGGCCGCCCGGATGGCCGCCGCGACGGCGTCCAGGTCCAGCGCCGCCTCGGTGGGGAGCCCGAGCGCCGCCGCAAGCAGCGCCACGACCGGCACCCCGACCCCGGCCCGCCCGCCGAGGCCGGGCCCTAGGGCCGCCCCCGGCGCCTCGATGCCCGCCACCCGTCCGGTGTCGAGGACGACGCACCGCCGGGCGGATCCCAGGACGGCCGACCGGTGCTCCGTCACCAGGACGGCGGTGCCGGCCGCGGCGCGACCGGCCAGCAGGTCGGCCACGGCTCGTGTCCCGGCCGGGTCGAGCTGTGCCGTCGGTTCGTCGAGGACGAGCAGGCGCGGGCCCATGCACAGGATCGCCGCGATGGCGACCCGCTGCTGCTCCCCGCCGGAGAGCGCCGTCGGCAGCCGCTCGGCGAGGTGGGCGATCCCCAGCGCGTCGAGGGTCCGGTCGATCCGCCCGTCCATCTCCCCGCGGGCGACCCCGAGGTTCTCCAGCCCGAACGCCAGCTCCTCCCGGACGCTGAGCTTGGAGCCCGAGAGCTGGTTCGACGGCGTCGAGAAGACGATCCCGACCTCTCCCAGGAGGTCGCGCAGCGGCGTCTCGGCGACCGGGCGGCCGGCGATGGCGACGCGGCCGCCGATCCTGGCCTTGACCACGCGCGGGATGAACGCGGCGGCGGCGAGCGCCAGGGTGGACTTGCCGGCGCCGTTCCGGCCGGCCACGCCCACCATCTCGCCGGGGGCGATCGCGAGGTCGACCGACGAGAGCGCCGGCGATGGGCGGCCGTGGTAGCGGACGTCGAGCCCGTCGATCGCGAGCGCGGGCACCCCCGGCGCGGGAGCGGGCACCCCCGGCGTGGGAGCGGGCACCCCCGGCGTGGGAGCGGGCACCCCCGGCGGGAGCGCGGGCTCTGGGGCGGGCACCTCGCGGGCGGGCACCGGGCCAGGCGCCGGCACCCCGGGCTCGGGCACAGCCGGCGCCTGCTGCTCCTCCCGGCTCACCGGATCCCCAGCGCCGGCGCCGCGAACGGCCAGGCCACCACCGCGACGATCGCCAGCAGCGTGGCGGCCCGCAGCCAGCGATCTCCGGGCGGGTCGCCGACGACGCGGTAGGCCGTCCGCGTGCCGCCTGCCCCGAAGCCGCGCGCCTCGAGGGCGAACGTGCGCTCCCGGACGTCGATGAGCGCGCCCAGCAGCACCGGCCCGACGAGCGGGACGAGCGCGCGCACCCGGCCGGAGAGCGAGCCGCGGATCTCCAGGCCACGCGCCTGCTGGGCCTCCAGGATCGTCGCCGCGCTCTCCTGGAGCCGCGGCACCATCTGGACCGCGGAGAGGACGACCCACGCGAACCGGTGGCTCGCGCCGCGGGCGACGAGCGCCTCGAGCAGGTCGTCGGGGAGCGTCGCCTGGAGGAACGCGATCGAGGCAACGAAGGCGACGAGCACCCGGCCGGCGGTCACGAGGCCGAACCCGATGCCCTCCCACGTCAGCGCCACCGGGCCCAGCCGGGCGATGACGTCGACCGCGCCCGGGAAGAACAGCGCGTTGACGACCAGGATCGAGGCGATGAGGACCGCCGGGATTCGCAGGGCCCGGACCACCGACCTGCCGAGGCCGTTCGCGGCGGCGAGGGCCAGGCACGCCACGGCGAGGACCGGGAGGGCGACCGGGGGCAGGAGGAACGCCGCCAGGACGACCCAGGCGAGGCCCAGCAGCTTGGTTACCGGGTTGCGCCGGTGGAGCCAGCTGCCACCGGGGCGGTAGTAGCCGCTCGCCGCCTGCACGCGATCCGGTCGTCCGCGCCCGGTCAGTCGACGATCGTCGATTCGCCCCGGCTGAACATCGTGCGGACGCTCAGCGGGAGGGCGGCGAGGACCAGGAAGACGACCGTGTACGAGATCGTCTTGTCGAGCGGGTCGCTCGTGAGGCCCTGCGCGAAGGCCGACTGGAAGACGTTCAGGCCGAGCGTCCGGAAGAGGGCCACGAGGGCGTCGGTGCCGGAGCCGGTCACGCCGCCGAAGACGAAGGCGGCAATCGGAGCAGAGATCGTCGCTGCCACGAGGCCCGTGGTGAGGCCGCCCACCCAGACCGGGAACATGCGGGCGCGATCGCCCTGCCGGGCCCAGTTCCAGAGCAGGAGCCCGATGACGACGGCGACGATCAGCACGGCGATCAGCCCTGCCGGATCGGGCAGCGCGAGCCCGCTGAGGTTCGCAGCGCCGATGATAGGAAGCGAGTCCGGCGTCCCGTCGTCCTTCAGGCCGTCGATCAGCGAGAAGTAGCCGTCGGGCGCGAAGAGGAGTCGCAGCACGAAGAAGGCGAGCGCCGCGGCCGAGATCCCGGTGGCGACCGAGAGGTACCGGGAGATCCGCGGGTCTCCCGCCCGGAGCCGGAAGATCGTGCGCCCGGAGGCCCAGGCCACCGCCACGCCGATCGCGACGATGGCGAGGCCCAGGATCACGAAGCGCATCTGCGAATTGAGGTTCTCCCCGTCGAACGAGAGGCCCACGGTCTGCTGGGCCAGGAGCATCGCGATCGCCGAGGCGGCGACGCCGGACGCGAGGGCCAGGAACCCCCCGACCCGCTCGTCGTCGGCCCGCAGTCGGAACGCCCCGCGACCGGCCCAGAAGCCGGCCATCAGGCCGATGACGGCGGCCACCGGGGCGAAGAACGCGACCGTCGGGCCGGCGCCGCCGGGAACCGGCAGGATGGCCCAGATCAGGTTCGCCAGGAGGCCGGTCAGGGCCCCCGCCCACGGGCCGGCCATGACCCCGACGAGCACCGTGCCGATCGAGTCGAGGTAGATCGGCAGGCGCAGGGCGACGACGATCGCGCCGACCGAAATGTTGATGCCGATTGCGACGACCATCAGGGCCAGGGTCGCGGTGGAGAGGTCCCGGGCGCGTAGGGCGATCATCGCCAGCAGGACGACCCCCGCGACGATGATCGCAAGGTAGGCGAGCTGGTCCGCGGGAATGCAGCCCTCGGCCTGGCCCTCGGCGCAGACCTGGAGCCACGACAGGTCCATGGAACGGTGCCTCCCCTCGTTGCCCGGGCGGGCCCCGCCACCCTCGTCGATCGGCCGCCGCGACGGACGGCCCCCCTCCCGGGACGCGTGCTCAGTATCCCCCGTTGGCGCCCGCGTCCGCCAGCGGTCCTGGCGGCCGGCCGAGGCCGGGTTCGATCACCGGTCGACCCGGGGCGCCCCCGGGAGCGCGGTCGCGCGTCGCCGGGAGGGCGTGAGCCGCCGCGCTGCTCGCGGCGGGGGAGCGAGGCCGCGCAGCGTCACCCGGCTCCGATGCGTGCTGCCAGGCCGCCGACCCGCTCGACGAAGCGGTCGAAGAATGCCGCCGCGTCCGCCTCCACGGCGATCGCCAGCGTCGCCGGCCGGCCCCAGACTCGTCGCCAGTCCGTCACCGTCTCGCCGGTGGTGAGCGTCCCGCCCAGCTCGACATCGACGGCAAGCTCCTCGGTCCGCACCAGCTCGGGGTCGAGCGCCGCGGCAACCGCCAGCGGGTCGTGGATGAAGGCGCCGTAGAAGCCGTCGTAGCGGGAGTGGAACTCCATGTAGAAGCGGAGGGCGTCCTCGACGTACCGGATGACCGCGTGCGTGGCCGCGCTCCCCGCGGCGGCGTCCCGTGCCGGGTCCGTCCGCGAGCCGGCCCGCCGCGCCAGGGCCGCCATGTGCTCGGGCACGAGCCTCGCCCGCTCCGTCACGTCCAGGCCCAGCGCCAGCGGCAGCGCCGCGAGCCCCGCGGCGATGCGCCGATCCACGATCGACGGCTCCGAGAAGGCCGCGAGCGCCACCTTCATCGCGTCCGGGTCGACCGAGACGTTCCACTCGGTCGTCGGTGCCGTGTTCCCCGGGGAGCGGTAGCTGCCGCCCATCAGGACCCAGCGCCGGAGCATCAGGGGCAGCTGCGGCTCGCGCAGCACCGCGACGGCAAGGTTGGTGGCCGGGCCGAGCGTCACGAGGGTGATCTCGCCGGGCCGCCGGCGGGCTTCCTCGATGATGAGGTCGGCCGCGTGACGCTCGGACAGCGCCCGGCGCGGCGGCGGCAGCTCGGCATAGCCGATCCCCTTCGGACCGTGCGTCTCGGGCGTGGTGATCAGGGGTCGGACGAGCGGCGTCTCGCGCCCGAGGGCGACCTCGACGTCGTCGCGGCCGGCCAGCTCGAGGACGGCTCGGCTGTTCTCGGCCACCTGCCGGGCCTCGACATTGCCGGCCACGCAGGTCACCGCAACGAGCTCCGCCTCGGGCGAGCCGCAGGCGTAGAGGAGGGCCAGGCTGTCGTCGATCCCGGTGTCGACGTCGAGAAGGAGCGGGATGCGGGGGCGGAGCGGCTGGCCGGTGGGCTCGGTCATGACCGGGATGCTAGCGCGCCCCCTGGCCCTGCAGCGCGGCCAGGGCGGCGACGATCCGCTCGACGGCGGCTGTCGGGTCCAGCCGCCCGGTGTCCACGACGACGAACGGCCGGCACGCCGCAAAGCGAGCGGCACGGAGGCGGCCCTGCGCCGCGACGAATGTCTCCGCTCGTGCTCCGTACGCGGGTCGGTGCGCCCCCTCGCCGCCGGCCCCTGCCTCGAAGCGTCGGCCGAGGACCGCAGGGTCGGCACGCAGCCAGGCCACGGCCACGCCGGGGGAGCGCAGCGCGGCGCGGCAGGCCGGGTCGTCCACCACGGCCGCGGCGGCGGCGATCACCGATGGTACGTCGGAGGCGAGGGCATCGCGGAAGGCTTCGGATTCGGCCCGGTGGAGCGCCTCGACCCCGTGGTCGTCCCGCAGCTCCGCCGCGGTCCGCCCGGTCGCGCGTTCGAGGCGCCGGTCGCCATCCACGAACGCCAGTCCCAGCCGGGCCGCCACCCGGGCGCCGACCGTCGTCTTGCCGGCGCCCATGAGCCCGACCAAGACGAGGTGGCGGGGCACCACCTGCGCGCCCCTCAGTCTCCGGCGGCCGCCGCCATCCGCCCCTGGCGCCGCGCGTGCGCCAGCGAGAAGGCGACCGCGCCCCCCAGGACGCCGGCGATAACGACGAGCGAGACCCACGGCGGCAGGTGGATCCAGGGGCTCGCCAGGAGCTTCACGCCCACGAACACCAGGACGATGGAGAGGCCGTGGGTCAGGAACCGGAAGCGGTCTTTGAGGTCGGCGAGGAAGAAGTAGAGCGAGCGCAGCCCCAGGATCGCGAACGCGTTCGACGTGTAGACGATGAAGGGGTCCGTGGTGACCGCGAAGACGGCCGGGATCGAGTCGACGGCGAACACGAGGTCGCTGATCTCGACGACGACGAGCGCCAGGAGGAGCGGCGTGGCCATGCGCTTCGCGCCGACGGTGGTGAAGAACCTCTGCCCGTCGAGGCGGTCGGTGAAGGGAAAGCGGCGCCGCGCGAACTTGACGATCGGGTTGTCGGCCGGGTCGGGCTCCTCCTCGTTCCGGGTCGAGAGCCACATCCGGACGCCCGTGAACACGAGGAACCCGCCGAAGACCAGGAGGATCCACTCGAACTGCTCGATCAGGGCGGCGCCGATGAGGATCATGACCAGGCGCATCGCCAGGGCCCCGATCACGCCCCAGAAGAGCACCCGGTACTGGAGATGTCCCGGGATCGCGAAGGCCGTGAAGACGAGGCTGAAGACGAAGACGTTGTCGACCGACAGCGACTCCTCGATCAGGTAGCCGCTGAAGTACTCGACGGCCTTCCCGGGGCCGAGCCACTGCCACACGACGATCCCGAACCCCAGGCCCAGGCTGATCCAGAACGCCGACGTGAGGGCGGCCGAGCGCATCGTGACCTGGCCCGGCTTCCGGTGGAAGACGAACAGGTCGAGGGCGAGCATGGCGCCGATGAAGGCGAGGAAGCCGACCCAGAAGACCGGCTCGATGGTCGATGTCATGGGGATGCGATTCTACGGGCTGGGACCGGGATCGACCGGCGCGGGCGTCAGCCGGGGCCAGCAAGCGCCCCGCGAGGGCCCGTCCCGGCGCCCGACGCGGCCCCGGCGCCCGGCCCTCCGCCCGGTTGGTCGGTCGGCTCGTCGCTCGGCTCGTCGGTCGGCCAGTGCAGATCCGGGTGCCCCTCCACCTCGGGGGTCTCCGGTCGCCGCCAGGACGCGACGATCGAGACGGCCAGGATGGCGCCGACCACGACCAGCGAAAGGACGGGGTCGATCTTGAGCCCGAGGTTCACGAGCATGAGCTTGACCCCGACGAAGACGAGGATGGCCGCGAGGCCCAGCCTCAGGTAGCGGAAGCGGTTCTTCAGGTCGGCGAGGAGGAAGTAGAGCGCCCGGAGCCCGAGGATCGCGAACGCGTTCGACGTGTACACGATGAACGGGTCGGTCGTCACGGCGAAGATCGCCGGGATCGAGTCGACCGCGAAGATCAGGTCCGTGATCTCGACCGAGATGAGGACCAGGAGAAGCGGGGTGGCGACCCGCCGGGCGTTAGCGCGGGTGAAGAACCGCTGGCCGTCGTAGGCGTCGCTGAAGGGCAGCCGACGACGGGCAAAGCGGACCACCGAGCTCTGGCTGGGATCCTTCTCCGGCCTCCCGTGCGAGATGCCCATCCGGACCCCGGTGACGACCAGGAACGCGCCGAAGACGTAGAGGATCCACTGGTACGTCTCGATGAGCGCCGCGCCGGCCACGATCATCAAGAGGCGCATCGCCAGCGCGCCGACCACGCCCCAGAAGAGCACCCGGTGCTGGTACTGGGCAGGCACGGCGAAGGCGCCGAAGATCAGGGCGAAGACGAAGACGTTGTCGACCGAGAGGCTCTTCTCGATCAGGTAGCCGGTGAAGTACTCGATGCCCTTCGTGGGGCCGAGCCAGGCGACGACGAGGACGCCGAACGCGACGCCGAGGCCGATCCAGAAGGCGGAGAACAGCGCCGCCTCGCGGACCCGGACGACGTGCGCGGTCCGGTGGAAGACGAACAGGTCGAGGAAGAGGAGGAGGCCGACAAAGGTGAGGAAAGCGATCCAGTAGATCGGCTCGATCATGGGTGTCACCCGGTGGCTCCGGACCTCTCGTTCCGGGCGCCTCGATGCGCGAGGCGCCCCTGCTCTCGGCGGCAAGGCAGCGAATGCTCGTCGCCTCCACACCTTGACATTCGTCCGCAGCGGCCAGCGCGGATGGCCCCTCACCGTCGCGCGGGCGTCGCCGACGCCGGGCTGCCCGTCTAGGCGGGAGCGTCGCCCTTCCCGCGCGTGACGGCCCAGGCCGCGCCGAGCGCCACGGCGACCAGGAGCGCCGTCCCGGCGACCCATGCCGCGGCGGCCAGCAGCAACGTCCGGTCCTCCTGCTCCTCCACGAGCCGGAGCGATCGACCGGCCAGGATCGTGCCGCCGCCCCACGGGACGACGATCGCCGCGATCCGCACGCCGGGGCCGGGCTGCCAGGTGACCTTGTCGACGCCGGCCGACCTCGCGGCTGCCAGCACCCCGTCCGGCGGCTTCGGCGTGCCGCCGGCGAACGTGGCGTTGGCCGCCAGCGGGGCGCCCGCCACGTCGTACACCACGACGAACGGGGCCAGGCTCACCGAGATGTCCACGAGCCCTGGTCCCGCGAGCCCTGCGACCGCGCTGCCCGCCCCGACGAGCGAGGCCGGCGTCGCCCCGGCGTCGAGCGCCCGGGCGCCGTCCTCGGCGAGCTGGACCTGGGGGTCGTTTGCCCCGGCTCGGAGGGCCTGCTGGACGACGACATACCCCAGCCCGCAGGCCACGATGAGCGCCACGAGCGCCGGCGCGAGGGCGACGAACGCGAGGCGCGGCAGCCGCTTGCTCATGTCCGACCCACGCGTCCCATCCGCTCTCGGCACACCGTCCGGCGCGGGTTGCCGGACCCGGCGCCCTGGTCTAGTATGCGCATGCCCGCATCCATCTGGGCCACAGCGTGATGGGCCGGCCCCAGCCGCGACCGTCCAACGGTCTCCCGTCGCGCAGTGCACACGCCGCCTGGCGTTCGAGGGCGGGCCCGTCGTGGCTCGACACGCCTGGCCTGCCGCATCCGCGCCGGCTTGCCATCCGTGCATTGCTGTGCCGCGCTCTCCCCGATCGTTCCCGGGCGGACCATGCGTGCCGTCCGGCGATCCGTCGGCTGCCGGGCGGCGGGAGGGGGAACGATGACGACCAGGACATCCGACGGGCTCGCGCCCGCGCGTCCGGGCGTGGCACCCCGTGGCGCCCCGTCGACCGTGCGGATCTCGAGGCCGTGGCTCCGGTGGGCGCTCGCCATGATCTCCACGAGCTTCCTGCGCCCGTTCCGCCGCGGCGGCGACGGAGAGCGGGCCGCCGGTGGGCCGGGCCGGTCCGGGCCCTCGCCCGGCCGCAGCCCCGAGCCGTCGTCCACCGGCGCTGCCCTGCAGGCTGCCGGAGCCCTGCCGGCGCTCGAAGCCCTGCCGAGGACCGGGTCGCTCGGCCCGCCTGGCCCGGCGCCGGTCGCCCTGCCCGGGCCGACGCCCGACGCGGCGGCCGTCGACCTGCCGCGGCCGCCGGGCGGCCTGGCGCCGGTGGTTCCGCGGTCCGGTGAGGCCACGATCGAGGTGCGGATGCCCGATCACGGCGCGCGGATCGTTCCGAAGGCCGTGCTCCTGGCCGTGTACGTGGCGGCCGTCCTCGGCCCGATGGCGCTGGTGCTCCTCCAGGACGAGGCCGAGCCGCGCCCCTTCGTGGCCGAGTTCGGCTCGGCCCTCGGGATCGCGGCGCTGAGCCTGCTGGCCCTGCAGCTCGTGCTTCCCGCCCGCCTGCCGCTGCTCGCATCGATCGGCGCCGAGGTCGCCGTGCGCCTCCACCGGCGCCTGGCCGACGTGCTGATCGCGGTGGTCGCGGCCCACATCGCGGCGGTGATGGTGGCCGACCCGGCGCGGCTCGAGCTCCTCCGGTTCTTCGGCGAGCCGTGGCGCGCGCAGGCCGCCATCGCCTCCGTGGTTGCCCTGGCTGCCCTCGCCGGGACGTCCGTCCTCCGCCGCCGCCTGCATCTGTCCTACGCCGGCTGGCGCGGGATCCACCTCGTCCTGGCGATCGGCGCGCTGGTGCTGGCGGTCATCCACACCGTGGGCGTCAACCGGTACCTCGTGCGCGGGGCGGCCGAGTGGTCGCTCCTGGCGCTGACCGTCGCCGGCATCGGGGGGCTCCTGGCCCTGCGAAGCCACTGGATCCGGCGGGGCTCGGTTCGTCCGTACCGCGTCGAGCGGGTCGTGGACGAGGGCGGAGGGGCGATCACCGTCCACCTTCGCGCCGACGGACACCGGGGCCAGCAGTTCATCCCCGGGCAGTTCGCCTGGCTCAAGCCGCCCGGCGTGCGGACGCTGCTGGCGGAGCACCCCTTCTCCTACGTCTCGTCCGCCGAGTCGCCGTCGCGTCCGGCCTTCACGATGAAGACGCGTGGCGGGTTCACGGCGGCGGCCGCGGAGTTCGCGCCGGGGACCGCGCTCCTCGTCGACGGCCCGCACGGCGCCTTCCGGCCTCGCGCGGCGGCAGCCGGGTTGCTGCTGGTCGCCGGCGGCATCGGGATCACCCCGTCCATGAGCGTCCTGCGGACCGCGGCGGACCGCGGCGATCGACGCCCGCACGTTCTCGTGTTCGCCGCCCGCACCCCCGACGCGCTGACGTTCTCGGACGAGCTGGAGGCGCTGCGCTCCCGGCTCGACCTCGACGTAGTGCGGGTGCTGTCGGCACCGCCGCCCGACTGGACCGGGGAGCGCGGCCGGATCGACAGGAGCCTCCTGGATCGGCATCTGCCCGCCGACCTGCGGGGCTGGCAGGTCCTCGTCTGCGGCCCCGGGCCGTTCGTCGACGGGGCGATGGAGGCCCTCGAGGCCGTCGGCATCCCCGGCGAGCGCGTGCACGCCGAACGATTCGTGGAGGTCTGACCGATGAAGTCCGACGAAACCCGCTGGATGGCCGGCGCCATCGAGCTGATCGCGCTCCTTGGCGCGATCCTCTTCTCCCTGGTGCGCGCAGCGGGTTGACCCGCCGGCGCCCGCGTCCCCATCGAGGTACCCGACGATGACTCGACACCTCCCTTCCCGACCGCGGTTCTCCGGCGTGCGCCGCCGGCTGGGCAGCCTGCCCCACGGACTGCCCACGGCGCTGACCTTCACCGGCGCCATCTCCGTCGCGCTGCTCGCCCCGCTGATGATCGTGGGGGTGGCAGCGGAGCAGATCCGGGACCGGCCGGACCTCTCCACCACCGACCACCGCGGCATCGCGTCCCTGGTCGACCCGCCCGCCGCCAGCATCCCGCCGTTCGCCATGGCTGCCGCGTGGGCGCGGGTGGCCGATGCCGGGTCGGCCGCGCCGACGCCCGACGCCAGGTCCTCGTCTGACGGGGGAGCCGCAGACCGGAGCGGGACGGCCGGCCATCGCGACTCGTCGAGGGCGACGACGACGCCGGACGCCGGTGCCGATCCAACGAGCCGCCCGCGGACGGGCGCCGGCTCGAGGGACGCGCAGGCTCGCCGGCGCCACCGGAGCTGCGACGGCGGTGGGAGCACCGAGGACGGCGGCTCGTGCCCGTCGGGCACCTCCGGCTCCCCGGACCGCGAGCACGACCACGCGGACCCGACGCCGTCGCCAGGCGACGGCGCCCCGACGCCCGGCGACGGCGCCCCGACGCCCTCGCCGGAGGACGACGACTGACCGACCCGTCGGGCGCGGGCGAGCGGTCGCCGCTCGCCCGCGCCGTCCCGACGGTCGACCGACCGAGGCACGCCCCGCGCTCACCGGGCGGCGTGCCCTGCCACGTCCCGGGTCCGCCTCGCGGGCCCGCCGAGCCGCCCCGACGCGGGCCGCGCGGCGGGCACGAACCTGCGGTTCGGCCCTACACGCTCCTTCGACGGGGGCGCTACGGTCGCCGCGAGGTGAGCGCATGACGCACGAGGACGAGACCACCGATCTCGACACCCCGTTCCTCCGCGAGGCGATCCGGCTCTCCCGGACCCGGATGCGCCAGGGCCGCGGCGGGCCGTTCGGCGCGGTCGTCGTTCGCGACCGATCGATCGTCGCCCGCGGCTGGAACGCCGTGACGTCATCTCTCGATCCGACCGCCCACGCGGAGGTCGTCGCCATTCGCCGCGCCTGCCGGAAGCTGGGGAGCTTCAGCCTGGCGGGCTGCGTCCTCTACACCAGCTGCGAGCCGTGCCCGATGTGCCTCGCCGCAGCGTACTGGGCGCGCGTGGACCGCCTCGTCTACGCGGCCACGCGCGACGACGCCGCGGTCGCCGGCTTCGACGACGCCTTCATCTACGACCAGGTGCCGCTGCCGCCCGGGGACCGTTCGCTGCCCACGGACCACCTCCTGCGCGACGAGGCGGCGCTGGTCTTCGCGGAGTGGCTGGCCACGCCGGACCGCGTCCCCTACTAGCGCGCATCCCCTGCCGAGCGGGCGGGAGGCGAGCGGGCGGCCGACCCGCCGGGCCGCGGATGGGGCAGAATCAGGCGACGTCGCGACCGTCGCCCGCCTCCCGCGTTTGCCGCCACCCGAGCCCGCCCTGACCCAGGAGACCCCGCCGATGACTCCCCAGCCGCACCGGATCACCGTCATCCCCGGCGACGGGGTCGGTCCGGAGGTCGTCCGGTCTGCGCAGCGGATCATCGCCGCGGCGGGCGTCGCCATCGACTGGGAGGAGGCCGAGGCCGGCGCCGAGGTCTTCAAGCGGGGCGACACCTCGGGCGTCCCGCGCGAGACCCGGGATTCGATCGAGCGGACCCGGGTCGTCCTGAAGGGCCCACTCGAGACGCCCGTCGGGTTCGGGGAGAAGAGCGCCAACGTCACGCTGCGCAAGCTCTTCGAGACCTACGCCAACGTCCGCCCGGCCCGCGAGCTCCCCGGCGTGCCCACCCGCTACGCGGGCGAGGGCGTGGACATGATCATCGTCCGCGAGAACATCGAGGACCTGTACGCCGGCATCGAGCACATGCAGACGCAGGACGTCGCGCAGTGCCTGAAGATCATCAGCCGCAAGGGCAGCGAGAAGATCATCCGCTACGCCTTCGAGCTGGCCCGCCGCGAGGGGCGCCGGAAGGTCACCTGCGCGACCAAGGCCAACATCATGAAGCTCACCGAGGGCCTCTTCAAGCGGACCTTCGAGGAGCTCGCGGGCGAGTACCCGGAGATCACGCCCGAGCACCTGATCATCGACAACGTGGCCCACCAGATGGCCAAGAACCCGGCCCAGTTCGACGTCGTCGTCACCACGAACCTCAACGGCGACATCATCAGCGACCTCGCCTCGGGCCTGGTCGGCGGCCTGGGCTTCGCGCCGTCGGGCAACTACGGCGACGACGCGGCGATCTTCGAGGCCGTCCACGGCTCGGCGCCCAAGTACGCCGGCAGAGACGTCATCAACCCGACGGCGCTGATCCTGTCCTCCCTGATGATGCTCCGCCACGTCGGCGAGTCGGCGGCGGCCGACACGATCGAGGACGCCGTGCTCGTCACGCTCGAGGAGGGCAGGGCGGTCACCCAGGACCTGGCCCGCCAGACGGGCGGCGACGTCGAGCAGGCGGCATCCACGAGCGGCTTCACGGACGCGATCATCGCCAGCCTCGGGAAGCAGCCGACGACCGTCCCGCCGCGCGCAGGATCCGAGCGGCCGTCGGGCGCGGCGGCCCCGAAGCCGTCGTGGACTTATGGGGCCGACGTCTCGGCGGCCGTGCCCCGCGCGACGGTCGGCGTGGACCTCTTCCTCGAGACGTGGGACGACGCCGGCGCGGCCGGCCGGGCGCTGGAGGCGCTGGCCGGCGAGGCGCTGACGCTCCAGATGATCTCCAGCCGCGGGACGATGGTCTATCCGGAGACGGGGCTCAAGCCGGACTCGGTGGGCCTGCTGCGGGCGCGCTTCGTGGCGCGCGAGCCGGGCACCGGCGTCTCGGACGCGGACGTGGCGGCCCTCGTCCTGCGGGTGGGAGAGCGGTTCGCCTGGACGCACATCGAGAAGCTCCACGTCTTCGCGGGTGCGGACGGCTTCACGAAGGCGCAGGGACAGTAAGTCGAGGCTGGTGGAGCGGCCGGCGTGCCCGTGAGCATCGCGCTGGAGGGCGGGGCGGCGGGGCGCGGGATCCGGGTGATCGTGGCCGGGGCAGGCGGCGCCGCCCATCTGCTTGGCATCTTCTGCTGACGCCGCAGCTCCCGGTCATCGGCGTCCGCGTGCGCTGAGAGTGGGAGCCTGCTCGACGGTGGCCCACGAGCGAACGAGGCGGCGTGGCTTGTGGCGTGGGGTCGCGTGCTCCTGCATCCTGTCGAATGCGCGCCACGTGAACCGTATGCAGGGTCGACGGTCTCGAACGGCTTGCGTCGCCGGTCGCCAGCACCCGAGTCGTGCTCACGCCGGACGCCGCAGGCCCTCGGCCGTGGGTGGATCGCCCCTCCGGGGTGTAATACGGCTCATCAGCCGAGCCTCTGATCGGGTGCACGCCCGCGGCGCGGATCGAGCGCATCGCCGCCGCGCAGATCGAGCGCACCGCCGGCGCGGGTCCCCAGCACCGCGGAATGGGTCCCCAGCACCGTGGACTGGGTCCCCAGCACCCCGGACCGGCCTGGGCCCGGAACCCTTCAGCTGCCGCGCAGCTCCCGGACGTTGTCGAAGAAGATGAGGGCGGCGAGCCCGATCAGCGCCGCGACGAGGATCTGGGTGGCGTACGTGACGGCAAGGACGATCGCCCCGACCGTCGCGAGGATGAGCGTCAGCTGGAGAAGGAGTCTCGTCAGGCGGCGCTGGAAGGCGGCTTCCACGAAGGCATAGGCGGCGACCACGATGACGAGGGCCGCCCACGCCTGGACGATTCCTAGGTAGATGAGGACGACCGTCGCCATCAGCACGAGGCTCACGCTGACGGCCGACCAGAGCTCGACGAAGCGGCCGTAGCGCGTCTCCTCGGGCGGGATCGGGTGGTGCTCGTGCCGCAGGTGGACCCGCGGGTCGCCCCAGTCGCCTGCGCGGATCCGGGCCAGCTCCGCGCGGCCGGCCCGGGCGCTCTCCTCCAGGTCCACCTTCCGCCGACGGCGCGCCGCCTGGGCGTGCTCGGCCTCGGCGAGCGCCGCGGCCTCCCGTGTGCGAAGCCCGGCGAGCGACGGCTCGTCGGCCAGCGCGCGGACCTCGAGCTCCTGCGTCCGCAGGGCCTCGCCGGCGGTCTCGACCTCCGCGGCGAGCGCCGCCTCCTCCGCGCCGATCTGGTCGATCCGGGCCTCGAGCGCGGCGGCGGCCCGACTGGGCGGGGCAACCTTGTCGAGGCCGGCCCACCCGAGCGGGTCGTGCCACGTCTGGCGGGCCGTGCCGGTGCGGGTGTACTTCGGGCCGGCCGGGGCGCGCTCGCCCGCGAACCGGTCGTACGTGTCCAGCCCGAAGAGGCCGCGGTAGCCATCGACCCAGGCCACACCGTCGTCGATCGGGACCGGCGTCCACTCCGCGTCGCCGCCCGGGCCGATCACCAGCCCGTTGCCGCGCCCGTAGTCGATGAAGCCCACGTTGAGCGAGCCTTCGAGCTTCGCCGCGAGGTCGCCCGGATCCGGCTGGCGGAGCGTGTTGTGCCAGACGTTGCGCAGCAGGGCCAGCGGGCCGCGGAGCCGCGAGACCCCGGGGATGGGCGCCGCCGTGAGGTAGTCGCCGCGCTCGAAGTACGCCGCATGGGACCCGCCGCCCGGGTTGATGAGCGGGTGCGCGCCCTCCTTCTCCAGGGTCGGGTCGTCCCAGCGCCGGCGGAGGTCGTCGCCCTCGTAGTCGTGGGCGGCGCAGGCCACCCACGCCGGCACCGGCCCGCCGGGGGCGTCGTCGAGGAAGACGAACAGCTGCTCCCAGTCCGCCTCGTGGTCGTTCGCCCCCGCGAACGTCGAGCGCCAGTCGTTCATGGCGTAGAAGAAGACGTAGTGGAGGACGACCCAGCCGTCCCGGCGCAGGACCCGGGCGTGGTAGACGTAGCGCTCGTCGCGGGCGCGGATCGCCTCGTACTTCACGGAGGCCGCGGCCGCCGTGCCCCCGGGAACCGTGCCGCGGGCGAGCAGCGAGGCCGTGAAGCCGGCGTCGACCAGGCGCGCGAAGAGCCCGACGCGGGCCAGGCGACCCGGGGTCCGGAAGATGACCCGGTCCGGGCGCAGCCGCCAGCGGGCCAGCTCGAGCCGCCCGAGCGGCTCCTGGACGAAGCGGAGGTAGAGCGATTCCCCGGGGGCGGCCGAGGCGGCTGCCAGCCGCTCCGGCGTCACCTTGCCGCGCGGCACCAGC
The DNA here is from genome assembly GCA_963831745.1 of uncultured Chloroflexia bacterium. Lineage (GTDB taxonomy): Bacteria > Chloroflexota > Limnocylindria > Limnocylindrales > CSP1-4 > CTSoil-043. The sequence goes on from CAWHRD010000001.1 coordinate 642,469, forward strand.
ACGCGGCGATCCTTCTCGCCCGTTCCGGCCAGCACGTCGCACTCGGCGAGGTAGCCGTCGACGGCCATCGGGTAGAACAGCTCGCCGCGGTTGAACCGGAGCACCGGCTCGTAGGCGCGGAGGAGCGCCAGGTCGGCGGGGGCGAGGAGGGCCAGGTCGGCGGGGGCGAGGAGGGCCAGGTCGGCGGGGGCGAGGGGGGCGTGGTCGGCCGGAGCGAGGGGGTCGGCCGGAGCGACGGGCGCCTCGCCGCTCACCGCGTTCCGCCCTCCGGCCGCGGACGGGCGATCCTCGCCGCTCACCGGGTTCCGCCTTCCGGCGGCGCCAGCGGCGCGACGTCGGCCCGCCGGGTGCTCTCCAGGAGGAGTTCGCGCGCCTGGCGGCCGTTGAGGTAGAACGCGCTCACGACCAGCAGAGCCAGGCGGATCGGCTCCGGGTTCCCCAGGAACCACTGCCAGAGCGAGGCCAGCAGCGCGAGCCCGACGCCGATCATCAGGATCAGCCAGCCCTCGCGCCGGAGCGCCACGAGGAGCACGGCCCCAGCGATCATCGCCGCGGACCAGGCCGCGACGACCAGGCGCACGATGTCGGGCGCGATCTCGAGGCCCTTGATCGAGAACTCGGGCACCGCGCGCAGGCCGGCAACGCCCGCGAGCGACCACAGCGCGCCGATCACCATGAGGGCGGCCAGCGCGAGGATCCCGAACGGGCGCCCGGCGATGCGCATCGGTCGGAGTGTACGCGGCCCGCGGCCCGCGGCCCGCGACCGCCTCGATCGAGACCGAGACCCTCGTCCGCCTCGATCGAGACAGCGACCGCGGGTGCCCTCAGGCGCGGATCCCGAACTCGTGGCGGAGCGCGCTCAGCGCCGCCCGGTGGCCGGACATCCCGTGCACCCCGCCCCCGGGAGGCGTCGAGGAGGAGCACAGGTAGACGCCTGGGAGCGGCGTCCGGTAGGGATCCCAGGCCGCCGTCGGGCGCGCCAGCACCTGGGGCAGCGACGCGAGCCCGCCGCCGATGTCCCCGCCGACGTAGTTCGAGTTGTAGGCCTCGTGGGCCGCCGCCGTGCGCGCGTGGCGCGCGAGCACGCGGTCGCGGAAGCCGGGGGCGGTCCGCTCGACCTCGGCCTCGATCAGCTCGGTCACGTCGACGTCCGAGCCGGCCGGGACGTGGGCGTACGCCCAGGCCGTGTGCCGGCCGGCCGGGGCACGGGACGGGTCCATGACGGTGCCCTGGACGAGGATCACGAAGGGCCGGCGCGGGATTCGCCCGGCTGCGACGGCACGCTCCGAGGCCGCCAGGCGCCCGAGGTCGCCGGCCAGGTGGACGGTGCCGGCGCGAGCCAGGTCCGGATCGCGCCACGGGACCGGCCCGTCGAGCGCCCAGTCCACCTTGCAGACCCCCGGACCGTAGCGGAAGCGGCCCAGGCGCCGGGCGTAGGCGGCGGGCGCGGCATTGCCCGCCATCGCGACCAGCTGCCGCGGGGTGACGTCGAGGAGGACCGCGCGTGCCGGCGGCAGGGCGGCGAGGTCACGAACCGGGGCGTCCGTGATCACCTCCCCGCCGACTCGGCGGAGCTCACCCACCAGCGCGTCGGCGAGGCGCTGCGACCCGCCGACGACCACGGGCCAGCCGACGGCGTGCGCGGCGGTCGCCAGCACCAGGCCGGGGGCGGCGCTCCCCGCTGACTCGAGGGGGACGATCGCGTGGGCGGCCAGCGCGCCGAGCAGCGCCCGCGCGGGCTCGTCGCGGAACGCGAGGCGGGCCAGCCCGGCCGCCGGCAGCAGGGCCGCCGGGCCGAACCGGGCGGCCGTGATCACGTGGCGCGTGGGGCGCGGGACGGGCCCCAGGATCCAGGGCATCAGCCGCGCCGCGTCCTTCGCGAGCGGGCCGACAAGGCGCCGCCACGCCGACCCGTCGCGCCCGAGCCCGGCCGCGGTCTCGGCCACCGAGCGGTGGAGCAGGACGGCCCGGTCGGTGGAGGGGACGACGGCCGCCGGCACCTGCGGGTGCGCCAGCTCCACGCCGAGCGAGGCGAGGTCCAGCGAGCGGAAGAACGGCGAGACGAGCGCGGTCGCGACGACCGTCGCGCAGGGGTCGTGGACGAAGCCCGGAAGGGTGAGCTGCGCCGACCGGAGCCCCCCGCCCGCGGTGGACGCAGCCTCGTACACCCGTACGGCGAGCCCGGCGCGGGCGAGGGTGATCGCCGCCGCGAGCCCGTTCGGGCCCGAGCCGACGACGATCGCGTCGAGCGCGCTGTCGGGGAGGGTCGTCATGGTGTCATTCTCGCCGCCCGCGCCGCCGCCCGCCGCCCGCGCCGCCGCCCGCCGCCCGCGCCGCCGCCCGCCGCCCGCGCCGCCGCCCGCCGTTGCGCTGCGGCTCATGGCTCGCGACGGCGGCCCGCTCGGGCCGTGCACGCTGGGTGTTCATTCCGACGCTTCACGGGGTCCAGGGCGGCTGACCGGGTGCGCCGGCGGCTCGCAGTGCCGCCTCGTGCACATGGCTCGTGCAGCGCCCGCTCCAGGGAGCCCGCAAGGCGCTCGTCGGCTGCCCCGCGGCGACGCAGACGGGCGCGAACCGGCGGAAATGAACATCCGACGTGCACCCGCGCGGCGATGCCCCCGTCGCCCGGCGATGCCCCGTCGCCCGGCGATGCCCCGACCGCGCGGCGATGCCCCCGTCGCGCGGCAATGCCCCCGTCGCGCGGCAACGCCCCCGTCGCGCGGTCGTCGGCGTCGACACGCGCCGCCTGCCGGGTCCGCGCCGCCTGCCGGGTCCGCGCGAGGCTGACCTTCTGCGCCCGGGCCCGCGCCCGCCGGCCACCCGTCCGCGCGCCGGCGCCGGATCGCCCGTCAGCCCTCGCGCCGCCGGAGCATCGACCGCGGGTGGGTCATCGTCCAGAGCCCCGACCGGATGGCGGCGTTGTGGCGGATGTTGCCCGCCTGGCGCCACTGACGCTTCCGGTCGACGCAGACCTGTTCGGTCGTGGCCGTGCCCGTCGCGCCGAAGCGCGCCGCGAGGTTGAGGAGGGTCGTCTCCCAGTGGCGGTTCTCCTGGGCGTGCCCGCCGGCCATCAGCATCGCCTCGAAGAGGGGATCGCTGGCCCGCAGGAGCGCGCGCACCTGGGCGACGGTCGCGCCCTCGTCGCCGTCCCGCTCGGCGCTGAACGTGATCCAGGCCGCGAAGATGTGGCCCTCGGGCGTCATGAACGTGAACGACTCGTCGTCCGCGTAGATCACTAGGACGCCCGTCGAGAGGACCTGTCGCCCCGGGACGTCGTTGTTGATCAGGCCGACCTCGCCGGGCGCGATCTCGGCGAACGGGGCGTAGAAGTGGGCGCCCTTCGGCCAGAAGGAGCCGAACTCGCGCTTCCAGGTCGCGACGACCTCCTGCGGCATCGCCGCGGCGCCCTCGAGCCGGATCCGGTATGTCTTCTGCCAGAGCTGGCCGAAGCCCTGCAACGGCCCGGACAGCCGCTTGCCGGTCACGTTGAGGTTGACCGCATCGGCCGGCACCGAGCCGAGGGTGAGCCGGTCGACAGGCCCCGACCAGGTGACCGTCGGATCGCGCCGTGCCTGGGTGATGGTCTCATCGCTGGTCATGGGATCGTCCCCCCTGGTCCGCCGCTCAGGCGGATGCCGCCGCGAGCGCGGACGACTCGTCCGCGTGGATGTCGATCGCCTCGTCCAGCCGGGTCAGCGACAGGATCTGGCGGTAGTGCTCGTCGAGGCCCGTCGCGAGCAGCCGCTGGCCGGCCCGCTGGACCCGGACCAGAAGCGTCACCAGCAGGCCGATGCCGCCGCTGTTCATGTACTCGAGGCCGCCGAAGTCCAGCAGGATCGTCCGGACGCCCCCCTCGGACGCCTGCTGGTAGGCGTCCATGAGTCCCGGCTCGCTCGCCGCCGTGACGTCGCCGTGGATGCGGACCACGCCGGCCGACCCGGCGCGCTCCACCTCGAACGTCGTCGCTGCCATGCTCCCCTCCTAGCGCCCCGGCGTGGTCGCCGGCTCCTCGATCGTCATGAAGTCCGACAGGCGGGTGATCCTGAAGATCTCCCGGTAGTGGTCGGAGAGGCCGACCGCCCGCACTCCGCGCCGCTCTCGGCGCGCCTCCGCCAGGAGGCGCACCACGAGGGCGATGCCCGTGCTGTTGATGTAGCCCGTGCTCTCGAAGTCGAGGACGATCTCGCCGCCGTCGGCGCCGATGCCGGTCACGGCCTCCGTGTACGCCCCGGCCAGGATGGCGTCGGCCGACCCGTTCAGGTCGCCGGCCAGGACGATCCGCGCCCCGTCGGTCGCGGGCTCCACGCGCGCCGTCAGCCGTTCGCCGCTCATGCCGGTCCCTCCCCGCGGGTGAGCGCGAGCGTCACCGTCTGCCCGTCCGCGTGCTGCGTCACGTCCATGCGATCCACCATGTGGCGGATCAGGAAGAGGCCCCAGCCGCGCGGCTTCTGCAGCCCGGCGAGCTTCGCCTCGATGTCGGGCTCCTCCGCGTCGGAGATCGGCCCGGAGAGCGCGCGGTCGGTGATCCGGACCAGCACCTCGAGATCGGTGGCGGTCACGGCGACGGCCACGGGCACGTCCGGGCGCCCGGCGCTCCCGTACTCGATCGCGTTCATGGCCGCCTCGCTGACGGCCGTCTTGAGGCGCTCCAGGCTGGCCGGCGGGATGGCGAGGCCCTCGACGGCCGTCGCCACGCGCTCGGCGACCTCGCGCTCGGTCCCGATCTCCCCCGGGATCGAGAACGTCGCCAGGGTTCGCTCGTCGGCCCCCGCGACCGCCGCGATCGCAGGTGGCTTGTCGGCGTCCGTCCCGGCCGCCGCCGGCGCCTCCGCCAGCTCGCTGCGTCCGGCGGACGCGGTGCGGCGCAGCGTCACGATCGTGAGGTCGTCCTCCTGGTCCCAGTCACGCCCGGTGAAGCGCCACAGCCCCCCGACCAGGTCGTCCACCAGGTCGTTGCCGCTCCGTCCGCCGGCGAACGCCTGGCGCAGGCCGGGGAAGCCGAACATCGAGCCGTCCGGGCCGTGCGCCTCGACGAAGCCGTCCGAGTAGAGGAGGACATCGGCGCCGGCCGGCACGGTCATCTCGGCGGTCTCGTAACGCATGCCGGGCATCAGGCCGAGCGGGAGGCCGGTCGCCCGCACCTCGGTGACGTCGCCGCTGGACCGGAGGTACGGGAGGTTGTGCCCCGCGTTCGCGAACACGAAGCGGCCGGTCGCCGGCTCGAGGATCCCGTAGAGGCACGTCACGAACATCTTCGACGGCATCTCCGGCACCAGGAGCTCGTTGACGCGCTCCAGGAGCGCCCCGGGGTCGTCGTACCGCGCAGCTTCGCCGCGGATCGTCGACTGCGTGCGGGCCATGACCAGCGCCGCGGGGACGCCCTTGTCCGTGACGTCGCCGACGACGACGCCGACGCGGCCGTCGGCCAGGGAGATCACGTCGTAGAAGTCGCCGCCGACGGCGCGGGCGGGGCCGTAGTAGGCGGCAACCTGCCAGTCACGGAGCGCCGGCAGCTCCTTGGGCAGGAACTGCTGCTGGATCATCGTGGCCAGGCGCAGCTCCTGGTCGATCCGCTCGCGCTCGGCGGCCTCGGCAGCCTGCTCACGAACCAGCTGGGCCACCCGGATCGCAGGGGCCGCCTGCGCCGCGAGCGTCCCGAGCAGCCGCCGGTCGTCCGACGAGTACTCCTGCTCGGACAGGCGCGGCCCGAGGTTCAGGGTGCCGATGAGCTCGCCCTGGGTCACGAGCGGGACCACGAGCGCGACGCCGGCGTCCCGCAGCTGCTCGAGCGCCGTGGAGGTCAGGTCGAGCCTCGCAAGGTCGACCGGCCCGGGCGCGGACTGCAGGTAGGCGAAGAGGGGGTCGATCTCGGGGATCTCGACGGCCACGCCGGGTTGCTCCGCCGGGGTGGCGCCGGCCGGGGCGGCAGCGTCCGCACGGTCGGCCGAGGCCGCGGCCGCGGGACGTTCCCCTGGCGCAGGGTGGCCGGCGAAGCGGCGGAAAGGGCGGGTCAGTGCAGCCATCGGCGTCATCCTCCCGGTCGGGCGTCCGGACATCGTTACGGAGTTCGCGACTTCGGCACTGCGGGAACGGCCTCCCGGATCCAGACACCTGCGGAGATGGGCCGGAGTGCCGCACCGATCGTGTCGGTGATGTCCGCCTCGAGCCCTCCCAGGTCCACCTGGTCCCTCATGCGCCCGGCGAAGGCGGCAGCGGTCCGTTCGGCGTTGTACGTGGCGCGGTTGAAGCGCCGGTCGACCGCCCGCTGGACGCGCCCTCGCAGGGGCTGGAACAGGGCTGCCGCCACCAGCGTGGATGCGGCCACGGCGAGCGTGCTGTTGCCGGTTGCCGGCTGGATCACCAGCTGCAGCCCGACCATGAGCACCACGAACACGGCGACCAGGGCGCCGGTGACGAGCGTCCAGCCGATGGTGCGGCTGATGATGCGGTCGATCTCGAAGAGCCGGTAGCGCAGGATGGCGATCCCGATCACGACGGGGAGGGCGAACATCGCGAGGATCGCGATGCTGCTCAGGGTGTTGGACAGCTCGGGGTTCACTTCGTTGAGGACGAGCGCCAGCGGAAGGACGATCGCCCCCAGGCCGACGACTGCCGCCAGCCACTTGACCTGCTGGCGCTCCACCGGATCGCCGCGCCGGTATCGAAGCCAGACGGCGACCACGGCAGCGCCGAAGCTGACGAGCGTCGCCACGAGGACGAACATCTCGACGGCCCCGAACAGCGGAGCGAGGGCCGCGAGGGCCGGATCCGCCTTGCGCGCCTCCTGGTCGAGCAACGTCCCGAGAAGGGTCCACGCAACCATGTTGGCGATCGTGATTCGAACCACCCAGCGGAAGCGGGGCGACGGCAGTCGTCCGTCGGGGAAGACGAGCGGGACGCCGATGATGGCGACCACGAAGGGGTACATGAACATGGCGTCACCGAGGCGCCGGGCAACGCTCGATCCAGGCCACGGGGGGACCTGGAGCGCCCCGAGGTCGGCATACGTCCCGATGACGATCGCGGTGACCAGCAGGGTCGAGGCGGCCAGCAGCAAGATGCCGATGGGGTTCCCGGGAACCCGGGTGCACAGGAGCGCGCCCACCCCCGCGAATGACGCGATCCCGATCACGTAGAGGACGGCAGCGCCAACGTCGCCGCCAGCGCCGAGCATGCTGGCGCCCAGGAAGAGCACGATGTCCATGCTGGCGACTCCCCAGGCGACGCGGCCCCGCCTCGCCGCCACCCGCGCCGTCATCGCGCGCCCTCCCCGCCCCGCAGCCAGACCGTCGCCACCACCGGGCGCACCGCCTCGTCGGCGGTCTCCACGAGCGCCGTCCGCAGCTCGTCGAGGATCACCTCGTCTCGGACTCGCGCGGCGAACGTGCCAATCGCCCGCTCGGCATCCGTCCGGGAGCGGTTGAAGCGCCGGTCCACGGCCCGCTGGACGCGCCCGCGAAGTGGCTGGAACATGGCCGCCACCACCAGCGTGGATGCGGCGACCGCGAGCGTGTTGTTCTCGGTCACGGGCTCGAGCAGGACCTGCAGCCCGACGACGACCGCCGCGAACACGGCAGCGAGGATGGCCGTCACGGCAATCCAGCCGATCGTGCGGCTGACGATCCGGTCGATCTCGAAGAGCCGGTACCGCAGGACCGCGATGCCGATCGCGATGGGGACGCAGGGGAAGGCCACGATGGCCCCGAGCCACTGGAGACCAGAGTCCCCGATGGCCGGGATCAGGTCGCCCACCAGGAAGCCGCCCACGACCGCAGTCACGACGAAGGCGAGGGCGGCGACCACCCAGCGAAGCTGCTGGCGTTCGACGCCGCGGGCACGACGGTAGCGGACCACCAGCGAGATTGCGGCCGCGACCATCAGCCCGGCGACGGGCAGGATCGCCGCGTCCGGCGTGACGACGCTCCAGATCGGCAGGCCGGGCAGGATCGCTGCCGGGTTCGGAACCGTGGCGGCCGACGTGGCTCCCCAGAGGCCCACCGAGATCGTCGGCATGATCGCGCCGGCAGCGACGAAGGCGAGACCCACCCCGATCCCGAGTCGAGCAGCGACGCCCCTGCGTCCACCTGGAAGCCGCCCCGACGGAAAGACGATCGCGAGCAGGGCGAACAGGAAGAAGAGCGCGGCGCCGCCGGCCGCCGAGACAACCGCGAGGATGGCGGTGATGGGAGCCAGGCTCCCGTCGACGAACTGCTCCGCGGTCGCGTCGATGGGGAGGGTGACGAGCACGAAGCCGCAGCCCAGCGCCAACAGGATCCAGCCAATCGACGTCCGGGGCCGTCGGATCACCAGCAGGGCGCCGACGCCGGCATAAGGGATGAAGAAGTACAGGCCGAAGCCGCTCGGCGCGGCGACGATCACGCCGGCGATCAGGAGGACGCCCAGCAGCAGGCGGCCCGGCAGGCCGAGCTGGTGCGGGGCAGCCCCAGCGGCCTCGACTTTCGAACCGCGGCGCTCGCGCGCGACCCCGGTCACCGGCCGGCCTCCCGCGCCGCGCGGAGCCCCACGGCGGCGTTGACCGGGCGCACGGTCGCCTCGGCGGTGGCGCGCCTGCCGTCCACGACCCTGGATGACGCTGGCAAGGGCGGCCTGCAGCGCGGCGACGACCGCCGCGAACACCGCCACGAGCACCCCTGAGGCGGGAGCAGCCCGGCAGAGAGGGAAGGGGCGGGCGCCCCCCGACGCTCGCCCCGGGAACGATCGGTGGCTCTGGGCCTCGGCGAGGACGCCGCGCGGCGCGGCATTCGTTGCCATCGTGCCTTGGTCATGGGACCCATCCTCGCGGGGAGACGTTCGCGGAACGTTACGGCATCGATCCGATTCCGACTACCGTTACGTCCGCATGCCCCGGACTCCACGTCGAGCGATCACGATCCGGCTCCTCGGCCCCGTCGAGGTGCTGGTCGCGGGCGCCCCGCTGGCGGTCGACACCCGGAAGGCGGTGGCGCTCCTGGCGTACCTCGCGGTGGTGGCCCGACCGGTCGATCGGGACGGGCTGGCGGCCCTGCTCTGGCCGGAGGCAGGCGGGGTCGAGGCCCGGGGCGCGTTCCGGCGCACGCTGTCCGTGCTCCACTCGGGGCTGGGTGCGGTCGGCCTGCGCATCGATCGCCGGACGGTCGCGCTCGACGCGCCCGCCGCGGAGGTCGACGTCCACCGCTTCCGAGCCGCGCTCGGGCGCGCCCGCGGCCACCGGCACGGGCCGGACGAGGCGTGCCGGGCCTGCCTCGCCGCGCTCGACGAGGCCGCGGCCCTCGACCGCGGGGAGTTCATGGCGGGCTTCTCGCTCCGGGACAGCGAGGAGTGGGACGCCTGGCAGCTCGCGGAGACGGAGGCGCACCGGCGCGACCTGGCCGGGGCGCTGGAGCGGCTGGCCCGGATGCGGGTGGCCGGGGGCGATCATGCGGCCGCGATCGACGCCGCGCGCCGGTGGGTGGCCCTCGACGCCCTGCACGAACCTGCCCAGCGCCTCCTGATCGGCGCCCTGGCCGGGGCCGGGGAGACGGGGGCCGCAATTCGCCAGTACCGCGACGCGGTCGCCGCCCTCGATCGCGAGCTGGGCGTCGCGCCCCTGGCCGAGACCGCCGCGCTCTACGAGGCGATCCGCGACGGCACCTTCGCCGCTCCGGCCACCCCGGGTGCCCCGGCCACCCCGGATGCCGTCGGGGCCGGCGCTCCAGCCGGCGTGTCGGCACGGGCGAACGCTCCGTCGCGGCTGCCCTTCGTCGGGCGCGACGCCGAGCTGGCCACGCTCGTCATCGCCCACCGCGCGGCCGCGCCCGACGGCCGCCTCGCGATCCTCGAAGGCGCGCCGGGGATCGGCAAGACCCGGCTGGCGGCGGAGCTCGTCGGCGCGGTGCGGGCGGCCGGCGGCGTCGACCTGGTCGCGACCTGCTACCGCGGCGAGGCGGGCATCGCCTTCCAGGGGATCGCCGACCTCCTGCGCGACGGCCTGTCGCGGCCCGGGGCCACCGGACGCCTCGCCTCGATCCCGGAGGCGTCCCGCCGGGAGGCCGCCCGGCTCGTGCCGGCGCTGCTCCCCGAGGGCGCCCCCACCCCGCCGGCCGCCGACGACCCGGGGGCGAAGGCGCGCCTGCTGGACGCCCTGGCGACGTGCATGGCCGCGCTCGTCGCCGGCCCGGCGCCCGGGCTCCTGTTCGTCGACGACCTCCAGTGGGCGGACCGCTCCACGGTCGAGGCCATCGGCTATCTCGCCCGGCGGCTGGCCGGCCGTTCGCTCCTGCTGGTCCTCGCGATCCGCCGCGAGGACCTCGACGAGCCCGGACGCCTCGCCGTCGGTTCGCTCGAGCGGGGGCGCGACACCCTCGTCGTGCGCCTGGCCGGGCTGGACCAGGCGGCGGTCGCCGAGCTGGTGGCGGCAGCCGGCGGCACGCTGGACGCGGCCGCCCTCGCCGTCGAGTCGGAAGGTCTGCCGCTGTTCGTCGTGGAGGCGCTCGCCGAGCCGCGCACGGCGGGCGTGCCGCCGGCCGGCGTCCGGGCGCTGCTCGAGGAGCGGCTCGACGGCGTCGGCGAGGTCGCTGCGCAGGTGCTGGTCGCGGCCGCGGTGCTGGGCCGTGACGCCGACGTCGCGCTCATCCGCGGGACGAGCGGCCGCTCCGAGGACGAGACCGTCCCCGCGCTCGAGGAGCTCCTGGGGCGGGGCCTGGTTCGCGAGACGACGATCGGCGAGGGCGAGCCCGCGTTCGACCTGGCCCACGCCGTGCTTCGCGACGTCATCCTCGATCGAACCAGCCTTGCGCGCCGCCGCCTGCTGCACCGCCGGGCGGCGGTCACGCTGCGGACTGGGCCGACCCGCGGTCTCGACCTGGCACGCCTCGCCCGCATCGCGGCCCACGAGCGCGCCGCGGGACGCGACCGCGAGGCGGCGCTGGCCCACCGGGATGCCGGCGAGCTGGCCCGCAGCCTCTTCGCCAACCGGGAGGCCATCGATCACTTCGAGGCGGCGCTGGCCCTCGGCCACGAGGACGCCGCCGCAATCCACGAGGCGCTGGGCGAGCTGCGGACGCGAACGGGAGACTACGCCGCCGCCGTCTCGTCGCTCGAGCGGGCAGCCGCCACGGCCGCCGCCCGGGATCGCCTCGCCGCGATCGAGCGGCGCCTGGCGCTGGCGCACCAGCGGCTCGGCGACCACGGTGCCGCGGCGAGCCACCTCCTCGCTGCGCTCGCGCTCCTCGAGCCCGGGGATGCGGCCCGGTCGCGACTCGTCGCGGAGCAGGCCGTGGTGGCACTCGGCGCCGGCGACCTCGACGCGGCGCGCGAGCGCGCCGCGAGCGTCCTCGCCGGGGGCGGCGACGACCCGGTCGCGGCGGCCCACGCGCACCGCGTCCTCGCGCTCCTCGCGACCGCCGAGTCACGGCGCGACGATGCGGAGGCATCCCTCCTCGCGTCCCTGGCGCTGGCCCGCCGGGCGGACGACCCGGGACTCGTGATCGCGGCCCACAACGCGCTGGCGCTCGTCGCGGCGGCCACGGGTGACACGCCCGCCGCCCTCGCGCACGGCACCGCTGCCCTCGCCGAGGCGCGGCGCACGGGCGATCTCCACCTCGAGGCCGCCGTCGAGAGCAACCTCGCCGACGTCCTCCACGCGGCGGGCCGCGACGGCGAATCGCGCGAGCACCAGCTGCGCGCGGTCGCGCTGTTCGCCGAGGTCGGCGGCAGGCCCGGAGAGCTCCAGCCCGAGATCTGGAAGCTCAGCGCCTGGTAGCTCAGCGCCTGGTAGCGGCTCCCGGATGGCGGGCGGCGTGCCCGTCCGGCCGAAGCCAGATCGCGACGTGGCGCGGCTCCAGCGTCCGGACCAGGGCGCTTCGCACCTCGTGCGCTACGGCGGCGTTACGGATGCGAGGCGTCGCCGAGCGCGGCGAGCGCCTGGAGCAGGACGACGGCGGCGAGGGCTCCGCCGAAGACCAGGAGCACGGACACCGCTGCTGCGATGGGCGGCAGCACGGCGGTGATGGCGACGGTGAGGAGCGGCATCGGAACCCCCTGTGAACCGGTCGGCCGTCCGGCGGCGCGATCCGGGGCGTCATCGTCGGTCGGGCCACGCCTCGCGGGAGCGGACCGATGCCGGCGATCGGCATGGACGAACGTCAGGGCGCTGGGCCGTCCTGCCGGTCAGCCGGCCGCCGTCGCTCCCGTGAAGCGCCACGACGCGATCCGGACCGCCGGCACGAGGATGGCCCCCAGGTCGCCGCGGAGGAGGCGCCGCTCCGCCGACACGGCCTCCACGGCGGCCAGCGCGTCGAGGTACGACTGCGTGAACCGCAGGTTCCGCACCGGCCCGACGATCTCGCCGTCGCGGACGAGGAACGTGCCATCGCGGGTCATGCCCGTGACGACGGCCAGCTTCGGGTGCACCACGTTCGTGTAGTTGAAGCGCGTGACCAGGAGGCCGTCGCGCAGGCTGGCGACCACCCGTGCCCGGGGTGTCGCTCCGGCCGCCATCGCCGCGTGGAGCGGGAACGGGCCCCAGGGGTTCGGCGCGGGCAGGCCGTGGCCGGTCGACGGGACGCCCGCCCGTGCCGCCGTGGCGGCATCGTGGACGACCTCGCGGCAGATGCCGGCCTCGAGCATCACGACGCGCCGGGTCGGGATGCCCTCGTAGTCGAACGAGGCCGGCATGCCAGCCGGATCGCGGGCGTCGTCCACGATCGTCACGAGGTCGTTCGCGACGCGTCGCCCGGCCTCGAAGAACGAGCGGCCCTGCTCGACGGCGAGGCCGGAGAAGCCGACGAACCCGAGGTGGTCGAGGATGTCGGCGACGGCATACTCCTCGAGCAGGACCGGGTACTCGCCGGGCGGCAGGTCCACGGGCCGCGCCGAGCGGCGGGCGCGCTCGGCCGCCTCGCGTCCGACGGCCGCCGCGTCGATCCGGCCGGCGTCGACCGCGGCGGCCTCGGCGTACCCGGTCCCGTCGTCGGGCCCCATCGTGACCACGAGGAGCCGGGCGCTCGTGCGCGACTCGGCCGCCCGGATGCCGGTCGTTGTGGCGATCGCGACCGACTCCACGCCCGTGGAGAACGAGCCGTAGGCGATCACGCCGGCGCGATCCGCGGCCTCGATGAGGGCACGCACGCCGGCGGCCCGCATCTCCGGCGACGCGTGGGCCGTGCCGGCCGCGTATGCCCCCGCCACCGGCTCGGCCGGCCCGGCCACGGGCAGGCCGGCCCAGTCCGGTGTCTCCTCGGCGACGGCGGCGATCCGTCCCGCCATCACGGCCAGGCGGCGCAGGGCCTCCGGGTCGGTTCTGCCGGAGGACGCAACGCCGACGCGCTTCCCGCGGACGAAGCGCAAGTTGATCCGCACGTCGGACTCGGCGACGTTCTGGTGGATCTCCGAGTTGGCGAAGCGGGTGAGGGCCTCGTCGCCGGCCGCCACCATGACCTCGGCCTCGGTCGCCCCCTCCGCCTCGGCCAGCTGCAGCACGGCCTCGGCGAGCACCAGGGCCTCCTCGGACGCGGAGCGCCCGGCGTCACCGCCCGCGCCACGTCCGGCGTCGCCCGGCGCGCCCGGCCGGGCAGCGTCCCGGGACCTCACGCCATCACCCCCACCTGGACGTTCCGGAAGCGGGCCCCCGAGCAGCCGTGCCCCACGTGGCCGCCCTGGACCGGCTCGCCCTTGCCGCAGTTGTGGGTGCCCAGCATCACGTAGCTCGAGGCGTCGCCGATCGCGTCGCAGCTGCCCCAGAACTCGGGCGTGATCCCGGTGTACGTCGCGTTGCGGTACAGGCGGCCCAGCTTCCCGCCCCGGATCTCGTAGGCGAGCTCCGTGGCGAACTGGAAGTTGAGGCGCCGGTCGTCGATCGACCAGCTCCGGTTCGCGACGAGGAAGAGGCCGTCGTCGGTGTCGGCCACGATGTCGTCGAGGCTCATGCCGGGCTTCGGCAGCAGGTTGACGTTCGTCATGCGGATGAGCGGGATCCGGTTCCAGCCGTCGGCCCGCATCGCGCCGCCCGAGCGGCGCCCGATCCGCGGCGCGGTCTCGCGGCTGGAGAGGTAGCCCACGAGGATGCCGCCCTCCACGAGCGGCACCGCCTGGGCGGCCACGCCCTCGTCGTCCCAGCCGAACGTCCCCATCCCGTGGGGAGCCGTCGCGTCGGCCACGATGTCCACGATCTCCGAGCCGTACCGGAACCCGGCGTCGAGCTTTCCCGTGGTCAGGAAGCTCGTGCCGGCATAGCTCGCCTCGGTCCCGAAGACTCGGTCCAGCTCGGTGGGGTGCCCGCAGCTCTCGTGGACCTGCATGTACAGCTGCGACGGGTGGAGGACGATCGTGCGCCGGCCGGGCGGCAGCTGGGGCGCCGTGAGCAGCTCCACCGCCTCCCCGGCGATGCGCTCGGCAGTCCCGGACAGGTCCATCGAGCGGACATGCTCGTAACCCGCGCCCTGCCAGGCCCCGCCGGCGTCGGGGTAGCTCCGGCGCTGGTGCTCGTCGCCCTCGACGGCATTGGCCTCGATGGCCGCTCCCGTGTGCGTGATGACCTGCTCGGTCAGGCTGCCGTCGCTGGCCGCGAACGTCTTCCACTCGCGCTGGGCGCCGTAGGTGGAGTCGGTGAACGCGATCCCCGGCACCCGGTTCATCGCCTGGTCGGCGGCCAGCAGGTCGCCGATCTTCTGCTCCAGCGGGATGGCGAAGGGATCTTCGACGAGCGGGGTCTCGAAGTGCCCGCGGGCCGGCGGCCGGTCGTCGAGGACGACGCGGTTGCGCAGCGCGGTGGCGCTGGCCCGGGCGATCCGGACTGCCTCCGCCGCGACGCGGTCGGCCTCGGTCGCGGTCAGCCGGTGCGACGAGGCGAAGCCCCAGGCCCCGTCCACGAGGACGCGGACGCCGAAGCCCTCGGTCTCGTGCGAGAGGACCCCGGCGAGGCGGCCGCTCCTGACGTCGATCGACTCCTCCTGCCGGCGGACGACCCGGACGTCGGCGTAGGACGCGCCGCGAACGCGGGCCGTGTCCAGCGCCCGCCCGGTGACCTCGTGCATGGATCCAGCGTACCGGCGCCCGGCCGGGGGCGTGGACCGGCCGCGAAGGCGGCCATCCCGGGACGCCGCAGGCCGGCAACGGGGCGCCGGGCCGACCCGCCGTGGGAAGCGCCGCCGCCGGCTCGCCCGTGTGCCATACCCCTGCCATTCGGCCCGGGCCGTCCTGCCGTCCGGCCCTGTGGCGCAGGTCCGCCCGGCGGGGAGACTCGCCCCAACAACGACCCATCGTCCCATGCGCAGCCACGCACGTGAGTCCGGGGCGGCGCAGCGTCCCCCGGGACCGGGCCGCTGGTCAGCCCGGCGGTTGCCAGTGGGCGCGTGCCGCCGGCCAGCGTGGAGGAGCACGATGGGTCACGCCTCGATCCCGGACCTGGTCCCGGACCCCCTCGCCGTCCTGCCCCCCGACGACGGCTCGCCCGGCTGGCTCGTCAAGGCGCTGGCCGCCAAGGGCATCTCCCGCCGCCGCTTCCTCCAGTGGTGCTCCGCGATGACGGCGGCGATGGCGCTGCCGGCGGCGTACGCCCCTCGTGTCGCCCAGGCCCTCGAGACCGGCAAGAAGCCGGTCATGGTCTGGCTCGAGTTCCAGGACTGCGCCGGCAACACCGAATCGATGCTCCGCTCCTCCCATCCCTCCATCGAGGACGTGGTGCTGGACGTCCTCTCGCTGGAGTACCACGAGACGATCATGGCCGGTTCCGGCGCACGCGCCGAGGCCGTCCTGGAGCGGGTGCGGACCGAGCACAAGGGCGAGTACATCTGCGTCATCGAGGGTGCGATCCCCACCGCCGACGGCGGCGTCTACTGCACGATCGGCGGCCGCACCGCGCTCCAGATCGCCCAGGAGATGACCGCCGACGCCGCGCTCGTCCTCGCGGTCGGCGCCTGCGCCTGGGACGGCGGCTTCGTCACCCAGGGCCCGACCGGCGCCAAGGGCGTGCAGGCCGCGGTCAACCCCAAGGTGCTCGTGAACCTGGGCGGCTGCCCCCACAACAGCGTCAATACCGCGGCGGCCCTGGTCCACTACCTCACGTTCGGCTCGGCGCCCCAGCTCGACCAGTTCAAGCGCCCGCTCTTCGCCTACGGCCACCTCATCCACGACCAGTGCGAGCGCCGCGCGCACTTCGACGCCGGCCGCTACGTGCAGGAGTGGGGCGACCAGGGGCACCGCAACGGCTGGTGCCTCTACAAGATGGGCTGCAAGGGCCCCGCCGCGACCTACAACTGCCCGATCGTGCGCTGGAACGACGGGACGGGCTGGCCGATCGGCGCCGGCCACGGGTGCGTCGCGTGTGCCTCCCCGCGCTTCTGGGACACGATGAGCCCCTTCTACGGCCGGCTGCCGGACGTGAAGATGTTCGGCGTCGACACGACCGCCCAGACGATCGGCCTGATCGCGATCGGCGGCGTCGCCGTCGCAACCGGGATCCACGCCGTCGGCGCCGTCGCCCGCAACGTCCGCAAGAACGCCGAGGTGGCGGCCGACGGGACGGTCGTGCTGGCGGACGCCCCGCCCGAGCCGCCGGGCGACGGCTCGCCCCCGCCGGCCCAGCTCCAGCCGACCGCCGAGGCGCAGCCACCGGCCGGCGGAACCACCGCCCCTGACGCGTCCGGGTCCAACCCGGCCGACCAGGCCTGAGGGAGCGAACGATGCCGAACATCGTCATCGACCCGGTCACCCGGATCGAGGGCCACCTCCGCATCGAGGCCCAGGTCGACGGCGGGAAGGTCACCGAGGCCTTCTCGTCGGGGACCATGTTCCGCGGCATGGAGCTCATCCTCAAGGGGAAGGACCCCCGCGAGGCCTGGCTCTGGGCGCAGCGGATCTGCGGCGTCTGCACCACCGTCCACGCCCACGCGTCCGTCTTCGCGGTCGAGGACGCCCTGGGGATCGAGATCCCGCCGAACGCCCGGCTCGTGCGCAACCTCATCGCGGGCGCCCAGCACATCCAGGACCACGTCATCCACTTCTACCACCTGCATGCGCTCGACTGGGTGGACGTGACCTCGGCACTGCGGGCCAGCCCGGGCGGCACCGCGGCCCTGGCCCAGGGCATCTCCTCGTGGCCGAAGTCGTCGGCCGTCTACTTCCAGGGGATCAAGGACCGGCTCACGAAGCTGGTCGACTCCGGGCAGCTCAGCCTCATGGCCAGCGGCTACTGGGGCCACCCGGCCTACAAGCTGCCGCCGGAGGTGAACCTCCTCGCCGTCGCCCACTACCTCGAGGCCCTGGAGTGGCAGCGGGACGTCATCCGCGTCCACGCGGTCCTCGGCGGCAAGAACCCCCACCCCCAGACGTACCTGGTGGGCGGCATGGCCAGCGCCGTCGACCCGAACTCCCCGAACGTGATCAACCTGGAGCGGATCGCCTTCATGGCGGAACGCATCCGGACGATGCGCCAGTTCGTGGAGCAGGTCTACGTGCCCGACGTGAAGGCAGTCGCGAGCTTCTACCCGGAGTGGTGGTCCCTGGGGGCGGGGCACAAGAACTACATGTCCTACGGCGCCCTCCAGCAGGGCAACCGGACGGACGAGTCGGCCTTCACGTTCCCGCGCGGGATCATCCTCGACGGCGACCTCGGGACGGTGCACCCCGTCGACCAGACCAAGATCACCGAGTCGATCGCCCGCAGCTACTACGACTATGCCGGCGGCGACCAGGCCACGCTCCACCCGTGGGCCGGCGAGACGAGCCCGAACTACACGGGCCCGACGCCGCCGTACACGGCCCTCAACGTCGACAGCAAGTACAGCTGGCTCAAGTCCCCCCGCTACGACGGCAAGCCGATGGAGGTCGGCCCGCTGGCCCGCATGCTCGTCGCCTACGGCGCCGGCAACAAGCGCGTGCAGGAGCTGGTCAACGGCGCCCTCACCGAGCTGAAGCTCGAGCCGGCAGCGCTCTTCTCGACGCTGGGTCGCGTGGCGGCCCGGGCCCTCGAGACGGTCTACCTGCTCGACCTCATGGACACCTGGCTGGCGGACCTGTCCGCGAACATGCAGAACGGCGACCTCCGGATCGCCGACACGACGAAGTGGGACCCGGCCTCCTGGCCGCAGGGCACGGAGCTCCAGGGATGGGGCTTCCACGAGGCGCCGCGCGGCTCCCTCGGCCATTGGGTCACGATCAAGGACGGCAAGATCCAGAACTACCAGGCGGTCGTCCCCTCGACCTGGAATGCCGGGCCGCGGGACGAGCAGGGCGTGACCGGACCGTACGAGGCGTCGCTCGTCGACACCCCGGTCGCCGACCCGGAGCAGCCGCTGGAGATCCTGCGGACGGTCCACTCCTTCGATCCGTGCCTTGCCTGCGCGGTCCACGTCGTCGATGCGACCGGGCGCGAGCGGGTGCGCGTGGAGGTGCGCTGACATGGCGGCCCAGACCCCCGCGATCGGGTCCCCGCCGGCCGTCGCGGAGCCGGTCGTCCTCGACGACAGCGGCGCGCCGGTCGTCAGGCTGACCCACGAGTCCTTCGAGCGCGAATTCGGTGCGATCGGTTCGGGCGCCATCTACGTCTGGGAGGTCCCGGTCCGGATCACGCACTGGCTGATCGTCGCCTCGATCGTGGTCCTGTCGGTCACCGGCTTCTACATCCACGGGCCGTTCCTGGCGACGCCGACCAGCTCGGAGGCGGCGGCCCAGATGGCGTCGGTCCGCTTTGTCCACGCGCTGTCCGCCATCGTGTTCATGTGCGCGTTCGCGGTCCGCTTCTACTGGGGCTTCGTGGGCAACAGCTTCTCGAGCTGGCGGGCGATCATCCCGCACACCCGCGAGCAGTTCTACTGGGGCCGCGAGATGGCCAAGTACTACCTGTTCCTGCGCCGCGACCCGGTGCCGGTCACCGGCCACAACTTCCTGGCGGGCGCCACCTACACCATCGTCTCGATCGGGATGGTCGGCCAGATCCTGACCGGCCTCCTCCTCACGGCATGGGTCCTGGGGATCCCCCCGGTCACGACGTTCTTCGGCTGGGGAAGCACGTTCCCCGGCGGGATCCAGACCGTCCGGATGCTCCACTACCTCCTGACGTTCCTCTTCGTGGCCTTCGCGATCCACCATGTCTACTCCGCGATCCTCGTCGACTACGAGGAGCGCAGCGGCACGATGTCGTCGATCTTCTCCGGCTGGAAGAACATCAAGCCGGGCCGCACCCTCGAGGCGCTCGGCGTCGCCGGCCGCGGCGCCCCCGAGGAGTACCAGCGCGCGGAGGAGGAGGAGGAGGAGGAGGAGGAACACCGAGCCGACGCGACGGGGACGACCCGCTGATGCACGAAGCCGGGATCATCGCGGACGCCGTCGGCGCCGCCCTGCGCACCGGCCCACCCGGGGGGGACCCGGGGGCGGTCGCCCGCCCCCGGGCCATCCGGGTCCTCGTCAAGGACCCGGTCCACGTGTCCGCCGACGCGGCGCGCCTCTACGCGGAGGTCGTCCTCCGCGAACAGGACCTCGCCGACGTGCCGCTCGAGATCACCTCCGTCGAAGTCGCGTGCGCCGGCTGCGGCGCCGCCAACCGCCCCGAGCCGCGGCATCCGTTCTGCGATGCCTGCGGCTGGCCACTGCCCCGGGCCGCCGGCCCGGAGGTGGAAGTCTCCGCCGCATGGTGATGGGCGCCGCGGCGGCCGCCGGGACCTCCCCCCTCCCGGCGGCCGCCGCGCCGCGCCGCTACGCTGTGCTCGGCCTGGGCAACCTCATCCAGGGCGACGAGGCCCTGGGCGGGCGCATCGTGGCGCTCCTCCAGGAGCGGCCGGAGGCGCTCGGCCGGCTGCCGATGCCCGACACCGTCGAGCTCATCGACGGCGGCACCGTCGGCCTCGGGCTCGTGCCGTACCTGGTCGGGCTCGACGGCCTGCTGGTGGTCGACGTCATCGAGGCGGGCCTGGACCCCGGCACGCTCGTCGACCTCGACGGCGCCTCCGTCATGGCCCACGAGCCGGTGATGGGCGTCCACGACCTGGGGGCCGAGGAGCTGCTCGGAGCGCTGCTCTTCATGGATGCCGTCCCCCGGCGGGTCCGTGTCGTGGGCATCCAGCCGGCGGCGATCACGCTGGGGACGGACCTGTCGCCGGTCGTCGATGAGGCGGTGCCCGGGCTCGTCGGTGCCATCGCGGCGCACCTCGCCGCCTGGCAGGCCGAGGACGGGGCGCCCGCGGCGGAGTGGTCGGCCGTCCCCGCGGCAGAGTGATCGGCCGTCCCGCGTCGGAGTCACCGGCTCTCTCCGCGGGCGAGTGATCGACCGTCCCGCGAGGCCGGCTCGCGAGGCCGGCCGGCTCGCTACTCTGGCGCCATGACGACGACGGTCCCGCGCGGGTCCTTCATCACCCTCGAGGGCCCGGACGGGAGCGGGAAGACCGTCCAGGCCGAGCAGCTCCGGGCCGCGGTCGCGGGCACCGGCCGCGAGACGCTCCTCGTGCGGGAGCCCGGCGGCACGCCGGCGGGGGAGCGGATCCGGGCCATCCTCATGGACCGGGACGAGTCGTCGATCCTGCTCACCCAGCGCGCCGACGCGCTCCTCTTCATGGCCGCCCGCGCCCAGCTCGTCGAGACGGTGATCCGCCCGGCGCTCGAGCGCGGCGCCGTCGTCCTCTCCGATCGCTACCTCGACTCCACGCTTGCCTACCAGGGCTTCGGGGGCCAGCTGGGGGTCGAGGAGCTCCGGCCCGTCGGGCAGTTCGCGACCGGGGGCCTCCGCCCGGACCTCACGATCCTTTTCGACCTCCCGGTCGACGTCGGGCTCGCCCGCAAGAGCGCCGCCGAGACGACCCGCTTCGAGGCCCACTTCGACCGCGCCTACCACGAGCGCGTGCGCGCGGGCTACCTCGCGCTGGCGGCCGCCGAGCCGGGCCGGTGGATCGTCGTCGATGCCTCCGCGCCGCAGGCCGACGTGCTCGCCGCCGCCCGGGCCGCGATTCTCGGCTTCCTCGAAGGCGACCCTCCCGCGACCTGAGCCGTCCGCGGATCGCGGGGGGCCGCCGCCGAGCCGTGCCGCGCGGCGAGCGTCGGTCACCGCTGACCGTCAGTCGCCACGAACCTCCGCGAGCGCGCCCGCCCCCGACTCGCGGGCGCCCTGGAGCGCCGACAGGGCGGCCTCCATGAGCTCATCGGCGGACGTGCCGTCGACCGGGAAGCGCGCCACGCCCGCCGAGACCGTGACCGGCACGCCGTGCACCGGGGCCAGCGCGTCGATGGCCCGCATGACGCGGTCCGCGACGACGACGCCTCCGCTCCCGGGCGCCACGACGACGAACTCGTCGCCGCCGACGCGGGCGACGGTGTCGACCAGGCGGACCTGCTCGGCGAGCACGGCGGCGACGGTGCGCAGCACGTCGTCGCCGATGTGCGTGCCGTCGCGCTCGTTGACGGCGCGGAAGTCGTCCACGTCGAACACGGCCAGCGAGACATCGGTCTGCTGGCGCTTGGCCCGCTCGATCTCGAGCTCGAGGACGCGGTCGAGCGTGCGCCGGTTCGCGAGGCCGGTCAGGAGGTCGAGGCCGGCGAGCCTGTCCTGCCACTCGGAGCGCTCCTCGTGGAGCGACACCAGGCGATCGCGGTCGATGGCGACGGCGGCCAGGTCGGCGGCCGCGCGGAGGGTCGCGAGGGTGCGCTCGTCGATCTCGCGCTCGCCCGACCAGCCGAACGAGACCACGCCGAGGCCGAGGTCGATCCCCTCCCGCGTGACGACGAGCGGCAGGTCGACCCCGGTCGTCGCGCCGCCGTCCTGGCCGGTGCCGACGCGGCCGAGGGCAGGGCGGCCCTCGCGGGCCGCGACCGCGATCGGGTGATCGGGATCGCCGCCAACCTCGGCGGCCAGGGCGACGCGGGCCTCCGGCGCAAGCCCGACGGTCACGCCGAGCCGCAGATCCCCGGCGTCGGGCTCGCGCGTGAAGATGGCCGCCAGGCGTGCTCCCGTCAGGCCCGCGGCTCCCTCGAGGAGCTGCAGGACGGCCGCGTCGGGGTTGCTCCTCCCGGCGAGGGCGGCGGCGGCCCGGGCGAGCAGCTCCGCCAGGTCTGCGGGCTCGGTATGCTCGGACACGGAGTGCCTCCCCGACGTGGCCCCACGACAGGCGTCCTGGGCCGGGATGCCGGGATCATACGCGGCGCCGCGGGTGGGCACGGGGCCGGGCGGCGCCCGCGCACCCGGATCGCCGCTCGCATCGCCCTATACTCGCCCCGTGAAGCTCGTCCTCGCCATCGTCAACCCCGATGACGCCGGTCCGCTCGTGGACGCCCTGCTCGACCACGAGTTCCGCGCGACGCGCCTCCACAGCTCGGGCGGCTTCCTCAAGCAGTCGAACGCGACCGTGATCCTGGGCGTCGACGACGACGCGATCGAGGAGGTGCTCGAGGTCATCCGCGACACGTGTCACTCCCGGACGCAGCTCGTGAACCCGATGCCGCCGATCCTCGAGCCGGGCGAGTTCTTCCTTCCCTACCCGCTCGAGGTCGACGTCGGCGGGGCCACGGTCTTCGTCCTGCCGGTGGAGCGCCTCGAGCGACTGTAGCGGAGGCTGGCGGCGGCGCCCCCAGCAGCCGTGTCGCGGCGGCGCCCCCAGCAGCCGTGTCGCTGTGCGCGGGGCGTGTCCCGTGGGCGCGGGGCGTGTGCCCTGTTCGCAGCGGCGAGGGTCACCAGCGCTCGTGGTGGACCAGCTCCGCCAGCGGCCGGCGCTGCTTCTCGTGGGGCTCGTCCGCCGGGAAGCCGAGCGGCGTGAAGACCAGGGGCTCGACGTCGGAGGGCAGGCCCAGGACCTCGCGCGCCACCGCGGGGTCGAACGCCGCGACCCAGCACGTGCCCAGGCCGAGGTCGGTGGCCGCCAGGACGAGGTGGTCCATCACGATGGCCGCGTCCACGTCCGCGTAGCTCCGTCCGTCGAAGCGCTCGCGCGTCCACGCCTCTGCCGGGACCGCGCAGACGCCGAGGATGATCGGAGCGGCGGTGAACCAGTCGCGGTGGTAGATCCGGGCGAGCTCCGCGCGGCGGCCGGCCGTGTGAACGACGAGGATCCGGATCGGCTGCCGGTTCGCGGCCGTCGGGGCCAGCCGGCCGGCCTCCAGCACCTGCGCCAGCAGCTCGTCGGGCACGGGGTCGGGGCGATAGGCGCGCACGGCGTACCGCGCGCGGACCAGCTCGGCGAATGACACGTCGGGGCCTCCTTTGCGGCCCCCACGATAGCCGCCACGGACCGCCCGAACAGGCCGCGGCCGGTGCATGGCGGCCCCGCGGTCCGTGCCGCGCTGCGCAGTCAGCGGCGGCCCCGCGGCCCGCGCAATCTGCCCGCGCCCCCGCACCACCCCGCGCAATCCGCCGGGGCGATGCCCGCGAAAGGAAGTCGGAACGGTTGACACGTTCCATCCCCCTCTCCTCGCGGGGCGACCTCCCTCCCCGCGCGACCGCCCCGGTCCGCCGCCGGGGCGGTCGCATCTTCGTTCATGGCGCGCGGGCGACCGGTCGAGCTCTCTCGCGCCTGCCGGTGCCTCCGATCGTCACCTTGGCGGCGACATCCGGGCCACCGCGACCGCGGGCCGCCGCGAACGGGCCGGCACCACCGGGCAGGCCGGCGTCGCGCTGGTCAGCATCCCCACGATCTCGTCGAGCGGACGAGGCGTCCGCTCCGCCACCAGCCGCGCGATGCGCCACGGATCGCCCCGCGTCCGAGCGAGCCGCGACGTGTCGAGGCGTGGCCACAGCAGGAGGGCTCGCCGACGGCACGCCCGGGCGGCCTCGCCCGGGGGCACCGAGGCCTCGTCGACCCGCCAGCGGATCGGCGTCTCGAGGCCGCGCGGCGTCGGCGCGGTCGGCCCGAGCCCCGTCGGCCCGAGCCCGGTCAGCACGGGTCTCGTCGGCGCGGGCCCCATCGGGGCGATCGGCCCCGCCGGCGCGGTCGGCGCCGTCGGTGGTCGGGAGGTCGGGACGCTCCAGGCTCCGGCCCGCTCAGTCATAGCCGAGCTCCGCTCGCAGGCGCTCGTCGCCCAGACTGCGCACCAGCACCGGCTGCGACCGGGGGAGCGCCGCCGCGAGATCGGCCGCGAGCCGCTCGAGGCAGGCGCTCGTTGCCGCCGCGACGGGGCTGCGGATCGCATCCTCGACGCCGACCCACTCCTCCCCGGCCATGGTGACGACGGCGCCTGGGCCGAGCGCGTCAATGACGACGGCGTGGAGGACCTCCTCGAGCTGGGCGCGCCGGCCCTCCTGCCAGACCCGGGTCCGGATGTCGTCGGAGACCGCGACCTGGGGGCGGCTCGCTGGGATCGGCGGGGTCGGTCGTGCCATGGTCATCGCGGCCACCTCGGAAGCGCTCGGCCGTCCGACCGGTGCTTCCGGGACGGCGGAGGACCGTGATCATGCCGAAGCCCGGATGAGAAGTCGGTGAGAGCCTCAGGCGGGCACCCAGAACCAGAAGCGGGCGCCCCCGCCGGGGCGATCCTGGTAGCCGATGGCCCCGCCGTGCGCGTGCACCGCCGCGGCAGCCGTCGCCAGCCCCAGCCCGGTGCCCGAGGATCCGGCGGGTCGCGCGACGGCGAACGGCTCGAACAGCTCGCTGCGGACGCCCGGGGGCACTCCCGGTCCGCGGTCGAGCACGGCGACCCGGAGGACCGGTGGCGCCACGTCCTCGTCGAGCGCGGCCTCCAGCTCGACGGGCGACGTGGGCGGGGCAACCCGCAGGGCGTTGGCCAGGAGGTTGGCGATGGCCTGCACCAGGCGCGCCCGGTCGACGTTGACGACGACGTCAGGCGCCCGGACGTCGACCTTCGCGTCTCCTTCAGCGGTGGCCGCGGCCGCCAGGTCGATGCCCGACTGGACGAGCCGGGCCAGGGCGATCGGCTCCCGGTCCAGGCGCCGGCCGTCCGGCTCTGCCGCGGCCAGGCGCAGGAGCCCGTTGGCGAGCTCGCTCAGGCGCACCGCGTCGGCATGGGCGGCCTCCACCGCTGCGCGGAGGCCCGGCCCGTCGGTCGGGTGGAGGAGCGCCAGCTCGAGCTCCGTCCGCAGGGCCGCCAGCGGCGTCCGGAGATCGTGGGACGCTCCCATCACGAACGCGCGCTGGCGGCGGACGGACTCCTCGACCCGGGCCAGCATGCGATTGAGCGTCCGGGCCAGCGTGCCCAGCTCGTCGTCGCCTTCCATCTCCGCCAGCCGGCGGTCGAGCTCGCTGCTCCCGATCGCGTCCGCCTCGCGCGCGAGGCGCGAGACGGGCGCCAGCGCCCGCCCGGCGAGGAACCAGCCCCCGAGCACCGACAGGAGGATCTCGGCGCCCCCGACGAGCGCCATCGTCCCACCGAGGTTGCCGAGGTCGCGGTCGATCCCCGCGAGGGTGCTGCCGGCGACGACCGTCCGGCCGCCGGCAGCCGGCGTCGCGTAGACGGCATCGCTCGCGCCGCCGCCCGTCGGGACGGTCGAGCTGCCGGTCGAGGGCGTCGCGATGGCCGGGGCGCCCGCGCTCGCGAACACCTGCCGTCCGGTCGCGTCGAGGACGATGACGAAGACGCCGCGGGGCAGCGTGCCGGGGTCCGGCGACGCGGCGGGATCGGCCTCCAGCAGGTCCACCGTCTCGCCGGCCGTCGCCTGGAGCACCTCGTCGAGGCTGGCCCGGAGCGCGGCCGCATATTGCCACCAGACGACCACCGCGACGACCAGGAGGGTCGACAGGAAGACGAGGGAGTACCACGCCGTGAGGCGGAGGCGGAGCGTCACGGCGCATCCGCGGAGCGGGGCGCGTCACTGCCGACGTCATCGTCGTCAACGTCAACGTCGCCGGCGCCGCGCCGTGGCCGCCGCCGGGAAGGCCGACCCCGATCCGGGACCCGCAGCACGTAGCCCACGCCCCGCGCCGTCTCGATCCGGGGTGCCGAAGGATGCGGGGCGAGCTTCGCGCGCAGGTACCTGACGTACACGTCGACGACGTTGGAGGTGCCGTCGTAGGCCCAGTCCCAGACGCGCTCGATGATCTCGGTGCGGGTCAGCACGTCGCCCGCGCGGCGGACGAAGAGCTCCAGGAGGGCGTACTCGCGCGCCGACAGGCTCACCGGCCGCCCGTCGACCTCGACCGCTCGCGAGGCCGGATCGATCGTGAGCGTTCCGGCCGCCAGGGTCGTGGGCCGCTCGGGGGCTCCTCGCCGGGCCAGCGCCCGCAGGCGCGCGGTCAGCTCGGCGAAGGCGAACGGCTTGACCAGGTAGTCGTCGGCCCCGACGTCGAGCCCGCGCACGCGGTCGCTCACGGCGTCCCGGGCGGTGAGCATCAGGACCGGCGTCCAGATCCCCGCCCGCCGGATGTCGGCGCAGAGGGCGAAGCCGTCGCCGTCGGGCAGCATCACGTCGAAGACGAGGGCGTCGTACGGGTTCTCGGTCGCAAGCCAGCGCCCGTCCTGGACGCTTGCCGCGAGGTCGACCGCATGGCCTTCGGCCTGCAGGCCGCGGCGCAGGAGTCCCGCGAGCCGGGCATCGTCTTCCATCAGCAGCAGGCGCATGGCCGTCACCCCCAGCCTATCGTGCCCCAGATCTGCATGCGGGCGGTCGGGGGAGCGGTGAAGATTCGACAACTGTCGGCGGATCGGACGCCGCCGGGCGACGGAGGACTTGGCGTAGCATCGGGTGATGAGCCCCTCCCGTCCCGATCTTGTCGAGTGCTGGGTCTTCCGGGTTCCGTCCGCGGGCGCGCCCGAGTTCCTCCTCATTCGCCGGGCGCCCGGGCGCATCTTCCCGGGCCTCTGGCAGTGCGTGACCGGGGGTCTCGAGCCCGGCGAGCGGGTGCCGATGACCGCCCTGCGGGAGGTGCGCGAGGAGGTCGGCTTCGGAGCGGCCGAGATCGAGGCGTTCTACGACCTGGACCAGGTCACCCACTTCTACGACGAAGGCCCGGACGCGATCGTGGCTGGTGCGATCTTCGCCCTGCGCGTGCGCCCCGACGCCGTGCCGACGCTCTCTCACGAGCACGACGGCGCGCGCTGGGCGAGCCGCGAGGAAGCTCTCCGCCTCGCGGTCTGGCCCACCTACCGCGACACGATCGACCGGATCCTCGGCAAGCTGCTCGATCCCGACGCGGAGCGCTGGTTCCGCCTCGACCTCGACGGCCGGCGGCTCGCACGCTGAGACCCCGATCCGGGCCGACGGCCCCGGACGCGTCGACGCGCACCTGCTCCAAACGGGCGAGGTCCGGACGTGCCCCCCGTGCCGGCGCCCGGTGCCGGCGCCCCCGTGGACGCGCCGCGCCACGGCCCCCGTTCCCGCGCTGCACGGCTCCATGCCCGGCCCCCGCGCCGCGCGCGGGGCGCGCCCTGTACTCCCGCCCGCCGCCCACGCGCACGCGGATCCTCTCGAATGCGCGCGTGCGGAACCGTATGCTGGCTCGGCCACCACCTGTGGCCACCCGGAGCGCCCGGGGAAGCCGCCGATCCTGTCACGTGCTCGTCACGGACGACCTGTGAGCAGGTCGAACCGCCCCAGCGGGCACCCCGCCCGGCCGGGAGGCTACCCGGACTCGTCGGCGCGACGACCGAGCCGCCGTACGGCTCGCCACGCGAGCATCTGATAGAAAGGAGAGCGCCCGGAGCGGGCGGGCCGGCCGCCGGAGCCAGCCCGAGACGGTGCGCCCGTCCGTCGGGAACGCCGCGCGGAGGACGCCCGCGTGCTCGCCCAGCCGGCGACGGTTCGTCGGGCTGTCGGCGACGACGACCCACACCCCCACGCCGAGCGGTTCCCAGCCGAGGTCCCGCACGATCTCCGGCGCAAGTCGCCGGTAGCGGTCGACCGTCCCGATCAGCCGCTGAACTTCGACGATCTCGGTCTTCAGCTCGACCACGAGCAGCGTTCGGGACGCCGCGTGCCAGCCAAGGAGATCGACCACCCCACGCTCACCCCAGATCGAGAACGAACGCACCGGGACCACCTCCCACCCGGCGCCGGTGAGGATGCCGACGACGAGCTCGTGCATTCTCGAGTGTCCGGCGTTCAGGAGGCGGTCGAGCTCGGTGCCGTTCCAGCGCAGGATCATGTCGAGGTCTGCCCGCAGCGCCACGACGATGGCCAGAAGCTGCCCCACGCGAACACGCGCGAGGTCGCCTCGTTCCACGCAGGCGATCACGCCGCGCGGCACGCCGGATGCCTCGGCGACCTGCTTCTGCGTGAAGCTCGCCCGGATGCGGATCGCGCGGACGCCTCGTCCGATCTTGGAACCATCCATTGCCGGAGAGAGTAGGCAAGGGCGCTCAGCGCGGCCTTACGTCCGGCTGCGCTGGGCGCGGGCCCATGCGCTGAGATGGGCGCGGCGGTGGCGTGGCGCTGGCGTGGCGCTGGCGCGGATGGCCGCGGATCGCGCGGATGCCCGCGATGCCCGGGGACCGGGCGCGGGTCGCGCCACCCGTCCGTCCGGCCGGCATCGGCCGTACAATCCGCGAACCGCCCCGGCCGGCGGGGACGAGGACGGCACCGCGACGTGGCCTGCACCGCGAAGAGGCCGACGCCGCGAGGCGGCCGGCACCGCGACGCGGTTCGGCGCGACGAGGGTCGGCGCCACGGGCCGTGGCCCGGCGTCCCCGCATGGACGACGCCAGGCGTGGAGGATCGGATCGACGATGCAGACGACCGAGGCCGCAGTGCGGCGCCACTTCCGCTCGAAGCTGGACTCCATCCGGCCGACGTACGGCTTCGACGACGTCTCGCTCGCACCCGGGACCGAGACGGTGGAGCCGAACGACGTCGACCTGGCGCAGGAGATCGCGGGCATCGCCCTCCGGATCCCCGTGCTCGCAGCCGCGATGGACGCCGTCGTCGACCCGCGCACTGCGGGCGTCCTGGCCGGCCTCGGCGGGCTCGCGGTCCTCAACCTCGAGGGCGTCCAGGCCCGCTACGAGGATCCCACGCCGGTTCTCGAGCGCATCGCGACCGCGCCCGACGCGGAGGTCCAGGCCGTGCTGGCCGAGGCATACGCGGCCCCGATCCGCGACGACCTGATCGCGCGACGGATCGCCGAGATCCACGCCGCCGGCTCGAAGGCCGCGGTGGCTGCCACGCCGGGCGCGGCGCGCCGCCTCGGCCCGCTGTGCGCGGAGCACGGCGCCGACCTGTTCCTCGTCCAGAGCCAGGTGAGCAGCGCCCGCCACCTCGCGTCGGAGTACGAGCCGCTGAGTCTCGTCGAGTTCACCCGCCGGATGCCGATCCCCGTGGCGGTCGGCAACACCACCCATCCCGAGGCCGCTTTGGCCCTGATGGAGCAGGGGGCGGCCGCGGTGCTCGTCGGCGTGGGACCCGGCGCCGCCTGCACGACCCGCGAGGTGCTCGGCATCGGCATCCCCCAGGTCACCGCGATCAGCGACGTTGCCGCCGCGCGCGATGCCTTCTTCGCCGAGACCGGGCGCTGGATCCCCGTCGTCGCGGATGGCGGGATGAAGAAGGGTGGCGACATCGCCAAGGCCATCGCGGCCGGCGCCGACGCGGTGATGCTCGGCAGCCCGCTGGCCCGGGCCGAGGAGGCCCCCGGCCGCGGCACGAACTGGGGCATGGCGGCACCGTCGCCGGTCCTCCCGCGCGGCACCCGCATCCGGGTCGGGACGATCGGGACGCTGGAGCGGATCCTGTTCGGCCCGTCGCGGGTCACCGACGGGACGGAGAACCTCGTGGGCGCCCTGCGCCAGTCGATGGCCGCCCTCGGGGCGCGCTCGATCCGCGAGATGCAGGGGGTCGAGATCGTCTACGCCCCGGCCATCGCCACCGAGGGGAAGTCCTGGCAGCTCCGCGGCCGTTGAGCCCGGAGCCGGGCGCCCGGACGAGGCCGGCCGTCGTGGAACGCCCGGCCGTCGTGGAACGCCCGGTCGGCCGTGACCCCGGGCCCGCCGGCGCCGAACGTGGCGGCCGTGACCCCGGACCGGCCGGCGCGGCGCCCGGCCGTCGTGACCCCGGACCGGCCAGCGCGGCGCCCGGCGGGCGGCTCACCGAAGGGGAGCTCGCCGACCAGGCGGAGGCGACCGTCGAGCGGATCCGCGAGCTGGTCTCGATCGGTGCCCTGCGCCCGGGCCCGGATGCCTCGTTCAGGCCCGGCGACATCGTCCGGGTGCGCACGATCGCCGCGTTCGAGGCCGGCGGCATCTCGCTCGACGTCCTGCGCGTCGGGCTGGAGCGGCGCCTGACGACCTTCGACTACATCGACCGGATCCTGCCGCCCGTCAGCCCGCTCAGCGGCCGCACCCACGCCGAGTTCGCCGCGTCCCTGGGTCCGCGGGCCCGCCACCTCGACACGGTGTACGCGTCGTTCGGCCTCCCGCGCCCGGACCCGGCGCGGCCGACCCGGCGCGACGACGAGGCGGTGGTCGAGCGGTTCCTCGAGGCCTGGGACGTCGGCCCGGACGACGTCGACTCGGAAGAGGCCGTCGCCCGCGCGGCGCGGATCGTCGGCGAGGGGGTCCGCAGGATGACCGACGGCTGGGCCGGACTCGTGACCGAGTACGTCACGGGCCCGCCGACCGGCGAGCCGCGAGTCGTCGACGAGCTCGTCGGGAGCGTGGTCGAGCCGTCGGCGCGGATCGCCGGCGTCGCACGGCCCCTCGTCGGGTGGCTCCTCGACCGCCACCTCGAGCGCGCGATCGACGCCCTCAACGTCGACGCCCTCGAGGCCGTGGCGGCCCAGCTCGGCCTGCTGCCGGCCCGCACCCCGCATCCCCCGGCGATCGTCTTCGTCGACCTCATCGGGTACACGCGCCTCACCGAGGCGGCCGGCGACGAGCTGGCGGCCCGCTCGGCGGCGAACCTCGCACGCGCGGCCGACGCTGCGGCGCGCGCCGCGGGCGGCGAGGTGGTCAAGCTGCTGGGGGACGGGGCGATGCTCCACTTCGCCTCGGCCCGCGCGGCGGTGATGGCGGCGCTCGAGCTCCTCGACTCCCTTCGATCCGCGGACCTGCCGGACGCCCACGCCGGGATCGGCGCCGGACGCGTGATCGCTCGCGACGGCGACTACTTCGGCCACACCGTCAACGTGGCGGCACGGGTCGCCGGCCGGGCTGGCCCCGGCGAGATCCTCGTCACGGCGGACGTCGTGGCGGCGGTCGGCGAGGAGGAGCCCCTCCCCGACCTGGTCTTCGAGCCGGTGGGTCCCGTGGCGCTCCGCAACGTCGCCTCGGCGATCGCGCTGTTCCGCGTCCGACGGACGACAGACCCGCGGTTCCGAGACCCCCGGACGACAGACCCGCTGTTTCGCGATCGCCGGACGAAGGACCCGTCCGCGCACGACACCCGGGAGGCCGGCTGATGCCCGACCAGCACGGCGAGCAGCTGGCCGCCTGGGGCAAGGTCGTGATGCTCGAGCTGACGGGGCGCGTCACGGGCCGCACGATCCGCACCGCGGTCGGGTTCGCCGAGGAGCCCGACGGCAGCCTCCTGGTCGCCGCCGGCAGCCCGCAGGCAGCGTGGGCCGCGAACCTCCTGGCCGACCCCGCCTGCCGGGGCACGATCGGCGACGTCCACCGCGCCTACCGGGCCGAGGAGATCGAGGGCCCCGACCGGGCGCGCGCGATCCGCGAGCTCATCCTCAAGTACGGGACGCCGGCCGAGAGCCTGGGCGCGGGGCCCGCCTTCCGCCTGCACCCGACCGACTGACCGCCACGGGACGGGCGGCCTCGGGGAGCACGGGGCGCGCCGGTCGGCGGCCGGGGCCACGCCTGCGGCCGGCGAGCGAGCCGGGGCTACTTCAGGATCCCGTAGCGCACGACCAACCGCGCCGAGGTGATCGAATAGCGGAATGGCCCGGGACCATAGCCCGCGGGTGCCGCGAAGGAGTCGATGGCGGCGCGAACCTTTCGCCCGGCGACGATCCCGCTGGGGCTCGTGACCGTCTGGGCGTGGTACACGCTGGCGCCGGGGCCCATCGGCGTCCGGGCCCTGGCGTAGTCGTAGACCGCGGCCGACCAGCTACCGCCGGACCAGGGGAGCAACCCGATCTTCGGGGCCGTCGCCCCGGTCCACGAGCCCCGGACCTGGAACGACAGCGAGCGGTACGTGGTCGCGGCGGGCAGCGAGAACTCGTAGCCGGCGGCTCTCCAGGCCACGCCGCCCGTGCCAGCCATCAGGAGCGGCGCCGTGCTGGTGGAGCTGGCGGGCGAGAGCTCGCTTGCCACCCGGCTGGAGCCGAACTGCCAGTTTCGCGGGCCGCGCGACACGGACAGCGTCTTCGTGTACCAGGCCATCCGCTTCGTGGAGAGCGCCACGTACGAGGTGACGGTGCGGCGGGCGCCGAAGGCGTCGACGAGCACCTGGACGACGCGATACCTCCCCGCCGGGAGTGCCGTGCCGCCGGACGCCCGCCCGTTCCAGGCAAACACGTACGTCCCCGCCGCCCGTCCGAACGCCGTGTTGCGCACCTTCCTGCCGGTCGGGGAGAAGACGGCGACCGACACGGACGCCGGCTCCAGCCGCGTCCCGCGCACCCCGACGGTGTCGCGCCATCCGTCGCGGTACGGGTAGATCGATGTCGCGCTCACGCCGACCGCCGAGGCGGCGACCGAGTTGGCGATCACGGTCGGGGACATCGAGGCCGTCCCGGGCAGGTAATTCCGGTCGCCGACGAACTCGACCGTGACCAGCTTCGTCCCGACGGTCGCGAAGATCGCCTCGTGCGTTGCCACGCCGGCCGTCAGCGTCGCGGTGCCGTCCGCGAGACCCGTCAGCCGGAACGTGACGGTCCCCGTCGGGGTGGCACCCCCACGGACGGCCCGCAGCGTGGCGGCGTACACCACGGGCACGCCGGCCTCGAAGATGCCGGCGCCCCCGGCGGGGGCACCGACCAGGCCGACGGCGGGCAGTGCCTTCGCGATCGAGAACGATCGGGACACCGGCGCCGCCGATCCGTACACGGCGTTGCCGGTCTGCGTCGCCGCGATCGTGCACGTCCCCGCGCCCACGGCCGTCACGGCGCTGCCGGTCACCAGGCAGGCGTCCGGGGTCGCGGAGTCGAAGGCCACCGGGAGCCCGGAGCTGGCGAGGGCGTACCGGCCGATGTCGAACGCCGGGTCCCCGTACGTCTTCGCCGGCAGGGAGGCGAGGTCGAAGGCCACTGCCTGGGCGAGCCCGCCAGTGATGACGCCGGTCGTGACCGGCACGAACATGATGGCGTAGTCGGCAGTGACGTCGGCGAGCCCGCGCCTCACCGTCCCGGTCGGCGTGAGCGTCTTGCCCGCGCCGACGGCCGGCGAGTCGAAGGCCTGGCGGAAGCTGCCGCTGTCGCCCGGCGCGAGCGCCCCGGCCGTCACGGTCGGGATCGCGCTCGACGTCGTCGAACCGTCGTAGGGCCGGCTGTCGGCGACCGCGGTGACCGTGATGCCTCGCCGGGCCACGGCGAAGGTCCGCACTACGGGGGTGGCGGCGGCGTACGTGGAGTCGCCCGGCTGGTCAGCCTGGATCGTGCACGTGCCCGAGGCGACGATGGTGACGACGTCGCCGCTGACGGCGCACACCGTCGGCGTCGTGGATCCGAACGCGACCGCGAGCCCGGAGCTTGCCGTGGCCGACAAGCCGAAGGTCGCGTCCCCGTAGGTCCTGCCGGGAAGGGCCCCGAAGGCGATCGCCTGCCCGAGACCGCCCGTGATCCCGAACGCCAGCGAATCCGCGTCTGCGAGGGATCCGTCGCTGGCGTGCAGGACGTAGCCGGCAGCCGCCCGGCTGATGGCCAGGTCGGTGAACGTCGCGCGGCCGGCCACCGCGGCGACGGTCGTCGTCCCCGTGAGCGTCCCGCCGCCCGGGTTGTGCGAGATGGTGAGCGTGACGCCGCTCGTCGCGTTCGTCCGGTTGCCGTGAGTGTCGCGGATCTCGACGACGGGCTGAGGGTCCAGGGGCGCGGTCGCGGCGGCGCTGCCGGGCTGGGTCGTGAAGGCCAGCTTCGCCGGGCTGCCGGGGCCGACGTCGAGCGGGCCGCTCGTACCGGCGATCGAGCCGGTCGGCGTCTCCGTGGCGGTGATCGTCCACGTCCCGGCCGTGACGAGTGTCGCGCCACTCGTGAACGCGTGGCTGCCGTTGTCGGCCGTGTCGAACGCGTGGGGGTCCGGAAGCGTAATGACGCCGGGGTCGGTCGAGGCGAAGGCGACGGTGCCCGCATATCCGGTCGCGATGTTGTCGTTGGCGTCCCGCGCGGTGACCGTGAACGAGAACGCCGTCCCGGCGACCTGCGGCGAGGCGGCGGTCACGACGAAGTGCGTCGCTGCGCCGGGCGTCAGGGCGATCGTGGCGGCGTCCGCGAGGTCTGCTCCGTCGAGCGCGCCCGTGATCGTCGTGGTGCCGACGGAGATCCCGCTCGTGAAGGTGGCGCTGTACGTGCCGTCGGCGTGGTCGGTCACGTCGCCGAGCGAGCCCGGGCCGCTCGCGGCCAGCGTGACGGTGCCGCCGCTCGCGGTGAGGTCGTTCCCGAGGGCGTCCCTGAGCCGCACCGTGATGGTCGACGCCGAGACGCCGTCGGCGACAACCGAGGCGGGAGTGGCGGTGATCGTTGACATCGCCGGCGACGCAGGTCCGGGAAGGATGTCGAAGGCGTCGCTGGTCGCGTCCGCAACCTGGCCGTTGGAGGCGACGAGCGTGTAACCGGCGCCCGCCCTGTCGATCGTCAGGCCGGTGAACGTCGCGACGCCCGACGTCGCAGCGACGGTGGAGGTGCCCGAGAGGGTGCCGCCGCCGGGGTTCGCCGAGATCGAGAGGGTGATCGCGCTGCCGTCGGTGTCGACTACGGAGCCGTCCGCGTCGAGGACCTCGACGGTCACGTCGGCGATCAGCGCGCCGGCCACCGTGGTCGAGGGCTGAACGAGGAAGGCGAGGTGTGTCGCCGCGCCCGCCGCGAGGGCACCTGCGGGGGAGAGGCCGCTCACTGCCAGGAGCGACGTCAGGCCCGCGGCCACGAGCCGTCGACTGAATCCGCGCATCGCCGTCCTCCGGAGCCGTCCCGTGCTCGTGCGTCCCCTCCCGGCGATTCTGGCGCCCTCGACGCGGCTCACCATACGACCTTCGACGGATCCGGAGCCGAACGGGAGTCCCAGTGGCAGGATCGCCCGGCGCCAGCGGTTCGGCCCGGTCCCCCTCGACGGGGTAGCGGAGGGACCATTGGCCTCGAGCGCCGTCCCGGGCCGCGCCTCGTCATCCGTCCAGCCGCGGTTCGCGGCATCTGCCGCCTCGCGGCGCGTACGTCCCGCCGATGGCACGCGGCGCGGTTCGCGCGAGGCTGGGCGCAGCCACCCGACGCCACCCGTGGCGAACAGAACCGGGAAGGAGGTGAACCAGATGGCCGCACTCGATCCGATGTTCCTCATGGCCGCCCCGCTCGTGGGCATGACCTCTCTCGCGGCCGTCTTCGTCCGGCTCTTCGGCCGGCCGACGCCCCCGCCTCCGCCGACGCCCTACTGGAGCATCCGCGTCACACGGCCGCCACGACCGTCGATCGCAACGGGCCCGCGAGCTCCGCCGGCGGCCCCGCCCGCCCGCCGCGGCCGGACCGCCCCCGGTTGCCTCGGCGGGCACTGCCGCGCCCGGTAGACTTGGCGGACACCCGCAGCTCGATGGGAGGGATCGTTGGCCGCACCGGAGGACGCGCCGCATCCGGCGCCCGGCGACGCGCCTCGTGCCGGCGACGCGCCCCGGCTCGTCTCGGAGGCCGGCGCGCGCGCGGCCGACGACCACGAGCGACCCGCCGCCCAGCGCGGCAGGACGGTCCACGGCGAGCCAGCCAACGCCGGCCATCGCGTTCTCGCCCCGGACGACGCCGAGGTGGAGGCCTACCTCCAGGTCGCCCTCGACGCCCCGCCCCCCGACCGTGCGCGCCCGGACGTCCCGGGTGGTGCCGTGGGCCGCGGCGAGGCCAGCGGCGCGGAGCCCGACACCGTGGTGGTCCTCGACTTCGGCAGCCAGTTCGCCCAGCTGATCGCGCGCCGCGTCCGCGAGCTCCACGTCTACTCCGAGCTGCTACCCCACGACACGCCCTATGCCGAGCTGAAGCGGCGCCGGCCCCGCGCGATCATCCTGTCGGGCGGGCCGAACTCCGTCTACGACGAGGGTGCTCCACGGCCCGACCCCGCGATCTGGAACGGCCGGATCCCGGTCCTCGGGATCTGCTACGGAGCCCAGCTCATGGCGCTCGAGCTGGGCGGCGACGTCCTGCCGGCAGCGCAGCGCGAGTACGGCCCGGCGACCGTGACGATCACCGCCGACGACCCGCTCTTCGCCGGCCTCGACCGCGACCAGGCGGTCTGGATGAGCCACGGCGATTCGATCACGCGGCTGCCGGCCGGCTTCGCGGCGACCGCCCAGACGCCGTCGACGCCCTATGCGGGCCTCGTGGACCGCGATCGCCGTCTCTACGGCATCCAGTTCCACCCCGAGGTCGTTCACACGCCGCACGGCCGGGACGTGCTCCGCAACTTCGTCGTCGAGATCGCAGGCGCGCGCCCGACCTGGACGCCGGCCAACTTCGTGGAGTCGACGGTCACCGAGATCCGCTCGCGGGTGGACGCGCACGCCCACGCGACGGGCGGTGACGGCAAGGTGATCTGCGCGCTGTCGGGCGGTGTGGATTCGGCCGTCGCCGCGGCCCTCGTCCACCGCGCGGTCGGCGACCGCCTCACCTGCATCTACGTCGACCACGGCCTCATGCGCAAGAAGGAGTCGGAGCTCCTGCGGGCCACCTTCGAGCGGAACCTCGGCATGAACCTCGTGATGGTCGACGCCCGCGAGCGATTCCTCGCCCGCCTGGCCGGCGTCACCGACCCCGAGCAGAAGCGGAGGATCATCGGCGACGAATTCATCCGGGTCTTCGAGGAGGAGGCCGCCAAGATCGGGAGGATCGACTTCCTGACCCAGGGAACGCTGTATCCCGACGTCATCGAGTCGACGGCGCCCGAGACGAAGGCCGCCCAGAAGATCAAGACCCACCACAACGTCGGCGGCCTGCCGGAGGACCTCCGGTTCACCCTCATCGAGCCGCTGCGCTACCTCTTCAAGGACGAAGTGCGGCTCGTGGGCCAGGAGCTGGGGCTCCCGGAGGCGATGGTCCTGCGCCAGCCCTTCCCGGGCCCGGGCCTCGCGATCCGGATCATCGGCGAGGTGACGGCCGAGCGGCTCGAGACGCTGCGCGACGCCGACTGGATCGTCATCGACGAGATCAAGGCGGCCGGCCTCTACCGGACGCTCTGGCAGTCCTTCGCGATCCTGACGCCGCTCCGCAGCGTGGGGGTCATGGGCGACGGGCGGACCTACGCGAACGTCTGCGCGATCCGCGCCGTCACCTCGGAGGACGGGATGACCGCGGACTGGGCGAAGCTCCCCTACGACGTGCTGGGCAGGATCTCGGCCCGCATCGTCAACGAGGTGCCGGGGGTCAACCGCGTCGTCTACGACATCAGCAGCAAGCCGCCGGCCACGATCGAGTGGGAGTAGGCCGGTCGCGGCGCCGGTGCCGCCGGCGCCGGTGCCGGTTCGAGCGCCCGCTGCCCGCCCGGCTGCTGCCTGCGCGCACCGGCTGCGTGCGCCGGAAAGGTGACCTGCAACGTCGGTGCGCGTAGCATGCGCGCATGGCCGACGACGCCCCGCACCAGAGCGCGCCCGACGCGACCCGGGGGCCGGCGATCTGCCCCTGGTGCTCGGCCGTCCTGCCCGCTCCCGACGCGCCCGTCTGCCCCAGCTGCGACGCCCATCTGGTCGACGAGCAGGGCGTCGAGATCCCGGGCGTGACCACGGTCTACCCCGGCCTCCTGGCGTCGGCGGCCGCGCCGCGCAAGGTCAAGCGCACCTTCGGCTCGCTGCTCGTGGGCGACGACAACGAGATCGCGCCCCCCTCCGAGGCAGAGCTCCCGGCGCTCGCGCCGCCGGACGCCGACGTGCGGCGCGAGATGCTCCGGCTCGAGCTCGACGCCCGCCTGGCCTCGTTGCAGGCGGAGGTGAAGGCGATCGAGGCCGAGGATGGGCTCCGCCCGGACGCCCCGGAGGCGTCGTCCCTCGAGCCGAACCGGGAGCCGTCGTCCGAGGACCACGGTCCGGAGTAGCGCGCCTCGGGGCCCACCGGGCGTCCTGCGGCGTGTTTCGCCGGCCGCCCGCCGCCGCGATCGCGCCCGACACCCCGATACCCGCCCGGAGTCGCCCCGTATCCTGTCGCCGATGTCGACCCGCCTCCCGCCTCCCGCAGCCTCGTTCATCCGCGAGCACGAGGTCGACCTCGGCGATCGCCGGCTCCGCGCCGGGATCGACCGCCCGACGGAGATCGAGGGCTGGTGGCTCGCCGTCCTGTGGGTTGCCGACGAGGAGGGGATCGTCTCGTGCCGGGACGTGGCGCCCACGTCGGGCCCGCCGCCGGATCCGCCGCACGCGCGGCTCGGGCCCCTCCTGTCGGGCGGGCTGTCCGGCTTCGTCCTCGAGGATGGCGGACGCCAGCAGCTCCGGCTCCGGCTCCCGGTCCCGCCGGTCGAGGAGGGCCACCCCTGGAGCGCCCCGCTCGTGGTCCAGCTGGCCGTCCGGTGGGAGCCGGCACGGGCAGCCGCGATGACCCCGGGCAAGCTGGCGGACGTCGCGCTGGCGGCGTTCCGGCGCGCCGTCGAGGCCGTCCACCGGCCCTGACCCGCGCCTCCGTCGTGGTGCCCCGGCCTGCCGCCGGACCGGGCGCCCCGGCGATCGCCGCGGGCCGCTGCCGTGCGCCGCACGCCGCCCGCGGGCGGCGCCGCGCGCCCGACGAAGGCGACGGGTAGAGTAGGGCGCGATGCGTGACCTGTTCGACGACTTCCTCCGTGAGCTCAACGAGCGCCAGGCCAAGGCCGCGGGCGGCCGCGATCCCGGGCACGGCGATCCACCCGCCGGCGGCGACGACACGCCCGACGACGGGGACGCGGGAGACGGGGACGCCGAGCCCGACGCCGAGGCCGACGCCGGGGGAGGCGCGAGCACCGACGCGGAGGCGCCCGCGGCAGGGGAGCAGGGCGAGTCGGCCGAGCCGGGCCAGCCCGACGGGCCCGGCGCGGACGTACCGGCCGAGGAGCCCATCGTCATCTCGTCCGCGCGGCGCGGGTCTCGCCGTGGTGGCGGCGGCCGTCGCCCGCCCCGGCGCCCCGTGGGGGGCCCGAACGACGGCGGCTCGCTGCGCCGGCGGGTCGGCCCGCTCGGCCCGCAGATCCTCCTCATCGTCGTGGGCCTGGTCCTCTTCGCGGCCGTCTTCCTCGTCGGCGCCGGCCTGGACCTCGCGACCGACGCCATCTGGTACCAGAGCGTCGGCTTCGACCCGGTCTTCTGGACCCGTCTCGGAGCCCAGGTGGGCCTCTTCCTCGGCGTGCTCGTGGTCGCGCTCGTGTTCCTCCTCGGCAACCTCTGGCTGGCCGGGCGCCTCGCACCGCCGCCGAGCGACGCGGCGAGCCAGCGGATGCGCGGCCTCGTGGGCCGCCTCGGCGACGCCGCGCGCTCGTCGACCGAGGGTCCGTGGGGACGCGGCGATCCGTTCGGCGGCCCGCGTCGCGGGGAACCGCGCCGGCCGGACGACGGGCCGGCGCGGCCGACGATCTCCTTCGAGGCGGAGGAGATCCCCGACCTGTCGCCGCTCGCGATCGCCGGGCTGGTGCTGCTCGCGATCCTCGCGGCGCTGGGCGCCGCCGGCGCCGTCGCGGGCAGCTGGGACACCGTGCTGCTGTGGCAGAACCGCGTGCCCTTCGCGGTTGCCGGGGTGGCCGCCGTGGTCGACCCGATCTTCGGTCGCGACGCGTCGTACTACCTCTTCGAGCTCCCGTTCCTGCGCCTCGTCCAGTCGGCCCTCGGCGGGCTCCTGCTCGCCGGCCTCGTCGTCGCCGGCGGGCGCTACATCCTGGCGGCGGCCCGCGGCGGCGGCTTCCCGACACCCGTGCGCGTCCACCTCGGGGTCCTGGGCGGCCTGTACCTGCTCACGGTGGCCGCCGGCTACCAGCTCGACAAGCTCGAGCTCGTCTACAGCAGCTCCAGCGGGATCTTCACCGGCGTCGGCTACACCGACCAGGCCGCCCGCTTCTTCGCGTTCGACGCCCTCACGATCGTGGCGGGTGTCGTCGCGGCGCTCCTCGTCGGGGGCGCCTTCACCCGCTGGATCTGGCCGCTGGGGGCTGCCGTCGCGGTCTGGTTCGGCCTCTCCATCCTCCTCGGCCAGGTCTACCCGGAGGTCATCCAGCGCTTCACGGTCGAGCCGAACCAGTTCGCCCAGGAGCAGCCGTACATCGTCAACAACCTGGACATCACCCGGGGCAGCTTCCAGGTGGACACCTGGGAGGACCGGAGCTACGCGGGCGACGCTCCCCTGACGCGCCAGGACCTCATCGACGAGGCGCCGACGTTCAAGAACGCGCGCCTCTGGGACTACCGGCCCCTGCAGACGACCCTCGACCAGATCCAGACGCTGCGCCAGTACTACGACTTCGTCGACGTCGACGTCGACCGCTACCAGGTCGAAGGCGAGGCCCGCCAGGTGATGCTGTCGGCCCGGGAGCTGGCCCCCGAGCGCAACCCGCAGGGGGGCTCGTGGGTCAACCAGCGGATCGTCTTCACCCATGGGTTCGGGATGGCGATGGTCCCCGTCAACGAGGTCGACCAGCAGGGCCTGCCCCAGCTCTGGATTCGCGACATGCCGCCCCAGTCGACCGCCGGCGCGCCGACCGTGACGCAGCCGCGGATCTACTTCGGGGAGCGGCCGAGCGACTGGGTCGTGGTCGGCGCCCGCCAGGCCGAGTTCGACTACCCGCTGGGCTCCGGCGACGGCACCGACGGCGCCGGGAACCAGGTCGAGACGCGCTGGACGGGCACCACCGGGATCAAGCTCGACAGCATCCTGAGCCGGCTCCTGTTCGCGGCGCGGTTCCGCGACCTGAACCTGCTGATCTCCGACCAGGTCACCTCGTCGAGCCAGCTGCTCATGCACCGCAGCCTCGGCGACCGGCTCGGCCGGATCGCCCCGTTCCTGGCCTACGACAAGGACCCGTACATCGTCGTCGACGGCTCGGGCAGGATGGTGTGGATCCAG
This sequence comes from uncultured Chloroflexia bacterium, assembly GCA_963831745.1. Taxonomy (GTDB): domain Bacteria; phylum Chloroflexota; class Limnocylindria; order Limnocylindrales; family CSP1-4; genus CTSoil-043. The sequence goes on from CAWHRD010000001.1 coordinate 683,439, forward strand.
GACGCCTACACGCTGACCGACCGCTACCCGAACGCGCAGGAGTTCAGCGGCTCCTCGCTGGGCGAGGGGAGCGGCCTGGCCGGCCGCACCTTCAACTACATCCGGAACAGCGTCAAGATCGTCATGGACGCCTACGACGGCCGCATGACGTTCTACGTCGCCGACGAGACCGACCCGCTGATCCGCGCGTGGCAGGGCGTCTTCCCGACGCTGTTCCGCCCGCTGACCGACCTGCCCGAGGACCTCCGGGCCCACCTGCGGGTGCCCGAGGAGCTATTCAACGTCCAGACGCGTGTCTTCGCCCGCTACCACGTCACGGACCCGCTGACGTTCTACCAGGGCGACGACCTGTGGACCGTGCCGCAGAACCCGACCGTCCAGTCGGGCCAGCTGCCGCTCGAGGCCTACTACGTGCAGATGCGGATGCCCGGCGAGGACCACCCAGAGTTCCTGTTGCTCCAGCCGATGGTGCCGGCGACCCGGCCGAACATGATCGCCTGGGTGGCCGCCCGCAACGACGGCGCGGAGTACGGCAAGGTGCGGGTCTACCGCTTCCCGCGCGACACGTCAATCTTCGGGCCGGTCCAGATCGAGGCCCGCATCGACCAGGATCCGGTCATCAGCTCGCAGGTCACGCTCTGGAGCCAGGCCGGGAGCGAGGTAGTCCGCGGCAACCTGATCGTGGTCCCCGTCCAGGACTCGATCATCTACCTCGAGCCGATCTACCTCCAGTCGACCGGCTCGGCGATCCCCGAGTTCACGAAGATCGTCGTGGCCAGCCCCACGAAGGTCGTCTGGGGCGACTCGCTGGAGGAGGCCCTGAACCTCCTGCTCGCCGGCGGCCCCGCGCCGACGCCCGGTCCCTCCCCGACGCCGGGTCCGAGCCCGACGCCGGGCGGCTCCCCGTCGCCGACCGCGACCCCCGGCCCCAACGTCACGCCGCAGCCCGACGACGTCCAGGCGCTGATCCGCTACGCGAACCAGCGCTTCGAGGCGGCCCAGCGCGCGCTGGCCCAGGGCGACTTCGCGACCTACGGCGCCGAGATGGACGAGGTCCAGAAGACGCTGCGCCAGCTGGAGGTCCTCACGGGGAGCCCGACGCCCGCGCCGTGAGCGGGTCCGACGCTCCCTCGGGGTCGCCGCCGATCGGCCTGGCACCAGGGGGCATGCTCGAGGAGCTGGATGGCACGCCGATCGGGGCGGCGGCAGCGGTCCCGGCGCCCCGATCCGTCCCGTGGCGCCGCGCGGCGGCCGCGGCCGCGGTCGTGGTGGCGGGACGTCCGCGCCTGTGGGCCTACGCCCTCGTGGCGTTTCTCGCGCGGGGCGGCGTCGTGGTGCTCGCCCTGCCGATCGTGGTGCTGCCCACGTTCATCGGCATCGCCAACGTCGTGGGCCCGGCGTCGGTCTCAGCGGCCGGCCCCAGCCCACGCCTCGTCGCGCTGATCGCCGCCGGCGTCGCCGCCGTCGGGGCGCTCGTGCTGGTGGGCACCCTCGTCGCGGCGGCCGCCGAGACCGCCCTGCACCGGGCGACGGTCGCGCCGGACCCGTCCGGCTCCCGCGACGCCGCTCCGGGGCTCCCGGCCCTCGACCAGCGAGCCGGTCCGGGCTTCATGGCCCTCGAGCCGCGGGGCAGCCTCCGCCGCGCGGTCGCCCGGGTCGCCGGCCTGCGCCTCCTGCTGCTCGCGCCCGTCGCGATCGCGACGGCCGTTGCGATCCCCGCCTGGATCACCGCGGGCTACCGGGAGCTGACGCTGCCGAGCGACGTCGCCGTCCCGCTGGGGCTGCGGGTCGTGGCCGGGGCACCCGTCGCGAGCGGCGCGATCCTCCTGGTGTGGCTCGCCGCCGAGGTGGTCGGCGGCTTCGCGACGCGACGCGCGGCCCTCCTCGACGCATCCCTGCTCCGGTCGCTGGCCGGAGGGGCCGGCGACACGCTGCGCGCTCCGGCGGGTACCGCGCTGACGGTCGCCGTCGCGCTGCTGCTCAGCGCCGTCATCCTGGCACCGGCGGCCTGGGCGGTGGGCGCCGCCTGGGAAGCGGCGCGGCGTGTGCTCGTCGGCGAGGTCGACGCGCTCGCCGCGCTGGCCGTCGCCGTCGCGCTCGCGGCGGCCTGGGCCGTCGCGCTGGTCCTGGCCGGGATCGCGGCCGCGGGCCGCGCGACCCTCGTGACGGCCGAGCTTCTGCGTCGCGGGCGCCTCCCCGGGACCCGATCGCCAGCGGACCCGTCCGCTCCGTCCGGCGGGGCGCGTCACGCGGCGACGGGACCACCCGTCCGATGAGCGCCCGGCGGTTCACCGTCGGGGCCCTGCTACACTGCGCGGCGTGCCCCGCGAGCAGGCAGCCGGCGGAGCATGACGGAGCCCCCCGCACGGAGGTGGGTGAGCCCACCGCATGGATCTGAGCTTCCTCTCGGGGATCGGCGACGCGATCACCGCCTTCTTCGACAGCCCGCTCGTCCAGGTGGGCATCCAGGCGATCGGCGTCTACATCGTCGCGATCTGGCTCGCGTCGGCCTACTGGGCCTTCCGCGACATGCAGGGCCGCACCGCGAACCCGGTCCTGCCGTACCTGGCGGCGGCGCTCGTGATCGGCTTCACGCCGGTCTTCTTCCTTTTCGGCATCATCGTCTACCGGATCGTCCGGCCGCAGGAGCGCCTCGGCGAGGCCTACGAGCGCAGCCTGGCCGAGGAGGCCCTCATCGCGGAGATCGAGCAGATCGAGCACTGCGCGACCTGCGGCCGCAAGGTCGACGAGGACTGGATCATCTGCCCGACGTGCCGGACGCGCCTCAAGCGGGTCTGCCCGCACTGCTCCAAGCTCGTCGGGCTCGACTGGTCGCTCTGCGCGTGGTGCGGGCGCGACTTCGAGCGCCGCGAGGCGCTGGCGTCGGTGGGGAGCGTCCCGGTGCGTCCGCTCCGGGATGCGGCGCCGGAGCCCGGCCCGGCCCCCGTCGCGGAGCCGGTCGCCGCGGCCGTCACCACCGCCCGCACGACGCGGGCCGTCCGGGCGTCCGCGGCCGGCGCCTCGCCGACGGCGCCGCGCCCGGCCGGCGGGTCGGTGACGAGCTCCACAACGCAGGGCTGAGCCACGACACAGGACGGCCCCGGCGCTCCGCCGCGCGGCTGACGACATGCCCGAGACACCCGACGGCCCGGCCGCCGGCGCCCGGCCCGCCCGCCTCCTTCCGGAGGACGGGACGCCGGCGCCCGTGACCGAGGCCCAGTCGATCGCGGACGGCGTCCCCCCGACACGCCCGCGGCGCCGCGCGACGTTCGAGCTGCAGGGCCGGGCCGCGCCGGGCCTGTACCTGGCTGCCTGGGCGCTCGCCGTCCTGGGGCTCGGGGCGATCTTCATTGCCATCGCCGGCGGCGGAGGCAGCGGAACCGCCGTCGCGTTCGTCCTCGGGATCGCGGCGCTCGGCCTCGGGATGACCGCCGGGGCCGGCGCCCAGGCCCTCCAGCGGCGCGCCGACGGCGCGGCATACGCGGGACCCTCGCCCGTCCTGGTCTTCGGGGCCGCCTTCTCGCTCACCCTGGTCGCCGGCTTCGTCCTCGACGCGCTCGGGGTCGTGCCCGACGGCCCCGCCGCCGTTCTCGCGTCGGTGCTGATCTCCGCCGGCATCTCGTTCGGGCTCCTCGCCCTCGTCGTCATTTCGCCCGGCTCGCTGTCCTGGCGCGAGATGGGCTTCCGCCTCCCCGGCCCGGGCGAGGGATCGGCCGGCGTAGACGTCGCGTGGGGCGTCGCGCTCGCGGTGCCGACGCTCTTCGGCGCGGCCCTACTCGCCGCGGCGCTGGTGGCGATCCTCGGCGTGGCCCCTGAATCGCCGCTGCCCCCCGCCCGCGACCCGGCCGGAGTGCTCGTCAGCCTGCTTGCCGCCGCGATCATCGCGCCGCTCTGGGAGGAGGCGTTCTTCCGCGGCTTCGCGACGACGGCGTGGGCGCGCGCAGCCGGCCCACGCGCGGCGATCGTCCGGGGCGCGCTCTTCTTCGCGCTGATCCATGTGGTCACGCTCGCCGGCGGGGACTTCGGGACGGCGCTGCGCACGGCGCTCATCGCGTTCGCGGTCCGGCTGCCGGTCGGGCTGGTCCTCGGGTGGGTCTTCGTCCGGCGGCGCTCGCTGGTCGCCCCCATCGCCCTGCATGCCACGTACAACGCGATCCCCGTCCTGCTCGTGGCCCTCGGGGCCGGGGCGACGGGCTCCTGAGGTCGCCGTCGCCGGGGCCCGGGTCGGGAAGAAGGCGCTGCGTGGCCGGATGGCGGCCCGCGTCCGCCGACTCGACCGGTGCCGACGGGTGCATTCCCGGCCAAGCCGCAGGTGAGTGCCCGGTGAGCGTCCCTCACTAGGATGCGAGGCGTCCTCGGGTTCGGATGGCGGGGGAATCGGCGGGCTCCGTCATCCGGGCCCGGGGATCCAGCCGCCGCACTCGCCTCCGGAGGTGGCCCGTGGCCGGTCCCGGCTCGCTCCTCGACGCGACACCCGTCACGCGGCGCCCGGCACGCCGTGTCCGCGAGATCCCGGCGCCCGAGCGGCCCCGTGAGCGCCTCGCCGCCCGCGGAGTCGCCGGCCTCACCACGGCCGAGCTGATCGCCCTCGTCTGGGGCTCGGGGGCGCGCGGCCTCGGCGCGGTCGACCTGGCGGAGGAGGCGCTCGCCCGCCATGACGGCCTCGCGGGGCTCGCCCGCGCCAGCGACCTCGAGCTGCTCGACCTCCCGGGCGTCGGGACGGTGAAGGCCGCCCAGCTGACCGCGGCGTTCGAGCTCGGGCGGCGCCTCCTCGCCGACTGGCCCGCGGGGCGGTGGACGGTGCGGACGCCGCGCGACGTGGCCGAGCGGTTGACGCCGCAGATGGGCCACCTCGAGCGCGAGGAGCTGCGCGTCGTCCTCCTCAACGCGAAGAACGCGGTGCTGAAGGTCGTGACGGTCTACCAGGGGAACGTCAGCGCGAGCCTCGTCCGGGTGGGCGAGCTCTTCCGCGACGCCGTCCGGATCAGCGCCGCGGGCGCGATCCTGGTCCACAACCATCCGAGCGGGGATCCCACGCCCTCACCGGACGACCTTCACCTCACGGCGGAGGCCCTCGCGGCGGGCCGCCTCCTCGACATCGAGCTGCTGGACCACGTTGTCATCGGCCACGATGCCTTCGTGTCGCTGCGCGACCGGGGCATCGCCTTCGACCGCGGGGGTCCAGGGTGGGGGGGGGGCGGGCGCGCGCCCGGCCGAGGCCCGCCCGGGCGGCGAGCGGGTCCCGGTCGCCGGCGAGCTCGGCGGGTTGTCCGGCGGCGACCGGGTATACTCCGGCGGCGACCGGGAACGGCCGCACGCGCCGCCGCGCGCCCTCGAGACGACGGGGCGCCCGCCGCGGGCGACCCCCAGGCGATCCACACGAAGGACACCCCGCCCGCACCATGTTCGACGCGCTCCTCGGTCTCTTCTCCCGCGACATCGGCATCGACCTCGGCACGGCCAACACGCTGGTCCACGTTCGTGACCGCGGGATCGTGATCAGCGAGCCGAGCGTCGTGGCCATCGACGCCAAGACCAAGAAGGTGCTGGCGATCGGCGCCGAGGCGAAGCGGATGGTCGGCCGGACGCCGGCGAACATCATCGCGATCCGGCCGCTGCGCGACGGCGTGATCAGCGACTTCGACGTCACCGAGCAGATGATCAAGTACTTCGTCCACCGGGTCCACGACCGGATCGGGCTCATCCCGCGACCCCGGATGGTCCTCGGAATCCCGTCCGGCGTGACGGAGGTGGAGAAGCGCGCCGTCCGCGACGCCGCGCTCAACGCGGGCGCCCGCTGGGCCCGCCTCATCGAGGAGCCGATGGCGGCGGCGATCGGCGCCGGGCTCCCCGTCTCCGAGCCGACGGGCTCCCTCATCGTCGACATCGGCGGCGGGACGACCGAGGTCGCCGTGATCAGCCTCGGCGGCATCGTCGTCAGCCGCAGCATCCGGATCGGCGGGGACGAGATGGACATGGACATCGTCGCGTTCGCCCGCCGCGAGTACAACCTGCTGCTCGGCGAGCGCACCGCCGAGGACATCAAGATCGCGATCGGTTCGGCGAACCCCGGCGACTGGGACGCCCAGCGCGTGATGCTCCGGGGCCGCGACCTGCTCACCGGCCTGCCGCGCAGCGTCGAGGTCGGCGCCGACCAGGTGCGCGAGGCGATCGAGCCGTCCGTGCAGCAGATCGTTGACACGATCAAGGACACGATCGAGGAGACGCCGCCGGAGCTCGTGGCCGACATCATGGACCAGGGGATCGTCCTCGCCGGTGGCGGGGCGCTCCTCCTGGGCCTCGACCGCCGCGTCGCCGAGGCAACCCAGATGCCGGTCCACATCGCCGACGACCCGCTGACCTGCGTCGCGCGGGGCACGGGGGTCGTCCTCCAGGAGCTCGACCGGATGGGCCGCGTGCTCGTCGCCGACACCTACGCGCGGCCGCTCCGCTAGGCCCGCCGTGATCACCGGTCGTCTCGCCGGCTACGGGCATCGCGCCCCGCGGATCGCCCGTCGCCGCGCGATCGTCTTCTCGGTCCTCCTCGGGATCTCGATGATCCTCATGATCGCCAGCGCCACCGCGCCGGTGGCGGAGTTGCAGCGCGGCCTCGCCTTCGCGCTGGCGCCCTTCACGGAGGCGGTGAACGGCGTGGGCACCCAGGTCCGATCCGTCGTCGACGCCGTTGCCGAGATCGACGGGCTGCGCCGCGAGAACGCCACGCTGCGCTCGGACAACGAGCGCCTCGGGCAGCGGAACCGGACGCTCGAGGGGGTGGCTGTCGAGAACGATCAGCTGACGGGCCTGCTCGCCATCCGCAGCTCCCTCGACTATTCGACCGTCGCGGCGCGGGTCATCGTCCGCGAGCTGGCGGACGTGAGCCGCGTCGTGATGATCGACGCCGGCAGCGAGGATGGGCTCAAGATCGGCGACGTGGTGATCGGCGCAGGCGGCGCCCTGGTGGGTCGGGTGACCGAGCTCGGCGCCGGTGCCTCGCGCGTGACCCTGATCAACGACCCGGCCTCCACGGTGATCGGCGAGATCGTCGCCAGCCGGGTGACCGGCGAGGTTGTCGGCGACCTCGGCGGCACCCTCGTCATGGGCAAGATCGACGCGACCCAGCAGGCCGCGATCGGCGACGAGGTCGTCACGGCGGGGATCAGCCTCGGCGAGGCCGTCCGCTCCCCGTACCCCAAGGGCCTGGTGATCGGCCGGATCATCGACGTCACCCGCGATCCGAACGCCGTCGTGCAGACCGCGTTCGTCGAGCCGGCCGTCGACCTCGAGCGTCTCGAGGCCGTGCTCGTCATCACCGACTACGAGGGCGGCATCCCGGGCACCGACCTCATGCCGACCGACCAGCTCAACCCGGATGGGACGCTGCCGGACTCGGAGCAGCCCTTCGCGACCCAGGCCCCCTCGCCGCGCCCGGGAACGTCCCCGCGCCCGTGACGCCGGCTGGTACGATCGCGCCTCGATGAAGGGCCTCATCCTTGCCGGCGGGACGGCGACGCGGCTGTTCCCGCTCACGATCGTCACGAACAAGCATCTGCTGCCGATCTACGACCGGCCGATGATCTACTACCCGCTCGAGACGCTCGCGGGGATGGGGATCCGGGAGGTCCTCGTGATCGTCGGCGGCAAGAGCGTCGGCGACGTCGTCGAGCTCCTCGGCGACGGGGCGCACTTCGGCCTCAGCCTGACCTATCGCTACCAGCGCGGCGCCCTCGGGATCGCGCATGCCATCGGCCTGGCGCGCGAGTTCGTGGGCCGCGATGCCTTCTGCGTCGTGCTCGGCGACAACATCCTGCGCGGGTCGTCGCTCGAGACGGAGGCACGCACGTTCGAGCAGGGCGCCTGGGGCGGCGGCACGCTGCTCTACGAGGTGGCCGACCCGGAGCGCTTCGGCGTGGCCGAGCTCGACGCGGCGGGCGGCGTCGTCGGGTTCGAGGAGAAGCCGGCGCGCCCGAAGAGCAACCTGATCCCGATCGGCGTCTACTTCCTGCGGCCCGACGCCTTCGACGTCATCGACGCGCTGGCCCCCTCGGGCCGCGGCGAGCTCGAGATCACCGACGTGCTGAACCACTACGTGCCGGGTGGGGGCCTGTACGCCCCGCGCTACGAGGGCCACTGGACGGACGCCGGCACCGTGCCGTCGCTCCTGCGGGCGGCCGAGCTCGCCGCCGCCTCCGAGACGGAGGGCAACCTCCAGCCTCCGCCCCAGCGTCCGACCTCGTGACGGCCCCCGGGTTCCCCACGCGTCTCCTCGTCGCCGGCGGTGCCGGCTTCATCGGGAGCTGCTTCGTGCGCGACGTCCTGGGGCGGCGCGACGGGACCCGGATCACCGTGCTCGACAAGCTGACCTACGCCGGCAACCGGGCGAACCTCGCGGACGTCGAGGCCGACCCCGAGATGGCCTCGCGCTTCGTCTTCGTCCGCGGCGACATCGCCGATCCCGCCGTCGTCGGCCCTCTCGTCGCGGAGGCCGACGCAGTGGTCAACTTCGCCGCCGAGAGCCACGTCGACCGGTCGATCCTGGAGCCCGCGGCGTTCCTGCGAACGGGCGTCGACGGCGTCTACGTCCTCCTGGAGGCCGTGCGCGGCGAGGCCGCGCGGGCGCGTGCCGGGGAGCGGGCGGCGCCGCGGATGCTCCAGGTCTCCACCGACGAGGTGTACGGCTCCATCGAGACGGGCAGCTCCGTCGAGACGGATCCCCTCGCCCCCCGGTCGCCGTACGCCGCCGCCAAGGCCTCCGGGGAGCTGCTCGCCCGGGCCTACCACGTGACCTACGGGCTGGACGTCGTCGTCACCCGCGGCTCGAACACGTACGGCCCGTACCACCACCCCGAGAAGCTGATCCCGCTCTTCGTGACGAACGCGCTCGACGACCAGCCGCTGCCGCTGTACGGCGACGGCCTGCAGCGCCGCGACTGGCTCCACGTGAGCGACCACGCGGGGGCGATCGCGCACGTGCTGGTGCACGGGGCGCCGGGCGAGGTCTACAACATCCCCGGCGAGGCCGAGCTGACCAACCGGGAGGTGGTGGCGCGGCTGCTGACGCTGCTCGGGAAGCCGTGGTCGCTCGTGCGGTCGGTGGCGGACCGGCCCGGCCACGACCGCCGCTACGCGATGGACGGCTCGCGGCTTCGCGCCCTCGGGTGGACCAACCGGGTCGGCTTCGACGAGGGCCTGGCCGGCACCGTTGACTGGTTCCGCGACCACCCGGACTGGTGGAGGTCGGCCCGCAGCGGCGACTGGGACGCCTACTACGCCCGCCAGTACGCCGAGCGGATCGCCGCGTCGTCGCCGGCCACCGCCCCGGCCGCCGCAGGTTCCGCTGGCCGGGCCGCCGCCGGTCCCGCCGGCCCGCCCCCCGACCGGACCGCCGGGGGCGGCTGATGCGCGTCGCCGTGACCGGCGCAGGCGGCCGCCTCGGGCGCGCGCTGGTCGCCGCTCTCGAGGAGGCGCCCTTCACCGGGCCGCTCGGCCCCATCGCCTGGGACCTGCCCGACCACGACCTGGACGATCCGGCGAGCTCGGGGCGCCTCGTTCGGCGCGCTCGCCCCGACGCCGTGGTCCACACGGCGGCGTGGACCGACGTGGACGGCTGCGCCGGGGATCCCGAGCTCGCGCTCCGCCGGAACGGGACCGCCGTCGGCGAGCTCGCCGAGGCCTGCGTGCGCGCCGGGGCCGACCTCGTCTACGTCTCGACGAACGAGGTCTTCGACGGGCGGCGAACGGACGGTCGCGGGTACGGCCCGGACGACGAGCCCCGCCCGATCAACCCGTACGGCGAGAGCAAGCACGCCGGGGAGGTCGCGGCGCGCGAGGCCTTCCAGGCCCACGGCGGCGTCGTCGCGGCGGAGCCGGGCGTCGCCGCACCGGCCGGCCCGCAGCTCGCGATCGTCCGGACGGCGTGGCTCTACGGCCCCCCGGGCAACGACTTCCCGGCGAAGATCCTCGCGGCCGCCGATCGCGCCGCCGCAACCGGCGAACGGCTCCGGGTCGTCGGCGACGAGGTCGGGTCGCCCACCTACGCGGGCGATCTCGCCGACGCGATCGTCGAGCTGCTGGGGGCCGGCTCGTTCGCGGGCGTCCACCACGTCGTCAACACGGGTGCGGCGTCGCGCGCCGACTGGGCGAGAGTTGTCGTCGCGGCGGCCGGCCTGGCGGTCGAGGTGAGCGACGTGCCGCTCAGCACCTGGGTTCGACAATCCGCCGTCCCGCCCTGGGGTGTCCTCGCCCCGACGCCGCTCCCGTCGGGCGAGCCGCTGCGACCGTGGCGGGCCGCCTTCGCCGAGTACGTCCCCCAGCTCCTGCGCGGACGGGCCCCCGGATCGCGCCGATGAACGGCCCGCCCGGAGCCGGCGCTCCGTCCGCGATCCCGGGCGTCGACTGGGGCGCCGTCGCGCGGCACGGCGACGTCCGCGGCAGCTTCCGCGAGCTGTGGCGGGCCAGCGCGTTTGGCTCCCTCGACGCCGGGCGCACGGGCCTCGCCGGGGCGGCGTTCGTGCAGGCGAACCTCTCGACGTCGGCGCCCGGTGTCCTGCGCGGGCTCCACTTCCACCGGCGCCAACTGGATCACTGGGTCGTCGCCTCGGGGCGCGCCCTGGTCGCGCTCGTCGACGTGCGGCCCCTGGTGGCCGGGACGGCCGATCGGCCGCTCGTCGAGCTGCGCGTGCTCGCGGCCGACGGGACGGTCACGATCCCCACGGGCGTCGCGCACGGGTTCCTGGCTCTCGAGCCGCTCGAGCTCGTCTACCTCGTGACGAACGAGTACGACGGCAGCGACGAACTCGGCTTCGCGTGGGACGATCCGCTGGCGGCGGTGCCGTGGCCGGCGGTCCCCGGCACGCCCGACGGGCGGCCGATCCTCTCCGAGCGTGACCGCTCGAACCCCTCGTTGTCGGAGCTCGTGGGGCGCGTAAGGGCGGGCTGACCGGCACCGGCGGGCGGGCTGACCAGCACCGGGCGGGCGGGCTGACAAGCCCACGTCGGGTGTCGGACCCGCAGCGCACGGACGGAGCGGCGCGCCGGACGGGTGTCGCCCTGCACCGCGCGGACGGTGCCGCCAGGCACCGGCGCCGCCGCCCCGGGCCGCCCCCCGCGGGCACCAATCCTCCCGCGAGCGCACCGGACCGATCCGCGGCGTCCGGCGGGATAGCCCTTCGGAGCCATCGGGGTACCGCCGAAGGCGCGATTGAGCCGCGCCCTCTGGGCCGCCACGGTGAGCCGGTACTCATCCGCGCCCCCTTCCGGAGGCCCCGCATCGTGCGTCGCGCCGCAGCCGGCGTCCCGGCCGGCCTGCTCGTCCTCGCGCTCGGCTGGTCGAGCGTTCCGACCCCTGTCGCCGCCGCCGTCCCCGCCGACCCGAAGGTCGTGCTGATCGTGGGCGCGACCCACGACGCCACGTCCGCGTACCGGTCGTGGATGGACGGCGTGGCCGCCACCGCGGCGCGCTACACCCGGAACGTGGTGAAGGTCTACAGCCCGAACGCCACCTGGGCGGCCGCGCGCGCCGCGCTGCAGGGCGCGAGCATCGTGGTCTACATGGGCCACGGCAACGGCTTCCCCAGCCCGTACTCGTCGACCCTCAACCCGGCGACGCAGGACGGCCTGGGCCTGAACCTGGCCGCCGGGGCCGGGGACTCGAACACCAAGTACTTCGGCGAGCGGTACCTCTCCGGCGAGGTGAGCCTGGCCCCCAACGCCGTGGTCATCCTGGGCCACCTGTGCTACGCGTCGGGCAACTCCGAGCCCGGCAAGGCCGCTCCCACGCTCGGCGTGGCCAAGGCCCGTCTCGACAACTTCGCCGCGGGGTTCGTGGCGGCGGGAGCCCGCGCGGTGATCGCCGAGGGCCACGGCGACCCCTCCTACTACGTCGAGCAGCTGTTCACGACCCACCGGACGATCGAGGAGATCTGGCGCGCGGGCCCCCGGCCGAACGGCAACGTGTTCACCTTCCCCAGCCTGCGCAGCACCGGCTACACGGCCTTCTCGGACCCGGACAGCCGGTCGGGCTCGACGTACGCCGGGTTCTACCGGTCGCTCGTCGCGAAGCCGACGCTGACCGCCGACCAGGTCACCGGCGCCCGCTACGCCCGAACGGACGTCACCCCGGGCTCCATGGTGGTGCCGGGCGCCGCCGAGGTCGTGGCCCCGGAGGGCGCCGGCCTCTTCACCGACGCCACCCTCGCGCCCGACCCGGCGACCGGCCTCGCCCCGGCGACCCTCGCGCCGGCGACGCGGCTCCGGGTGCGTGCCGCCGCCGGGACCACCGCCGACGGCGTGGCGATCTACGAGGTCACGAACCTCGACGGGTCCGTCAGCGGGTTCGTCGTCGCGACCGGTATCGCCCCGCGCGACAGCGCCGCACCGAGGATCTGGACGATCGACGCCGGCACGGGCGCCTTCAGCCCGAACGGCGACGGCGGCGGCGACGCGATCGTGCTCTCGGCCCGCGCCTCCGAGGCGGTGGCGTGGCGGCTCGAGATCGTCGACGGCGGGGGGTCGCGCGTCGCGAGCGCGCAGGCGACGGGCGAAAGCCTCGACACGACCTGGAACGGGATGCGGGATCGGCGGGCGGTTCCCGACGGGACCTACCTGGTCACGGTCACCGCGACCGACCCGTGGGGCAACGAGCCGGCGTCGGCCACGACGAGCGTCGTCGTCGACACGGTCGCGCCGGTGCTCGAGCAGGTGCAGGTCCAGGCTGCGACGGCGCCGGTCTTCGCGCCGAACGGCGACGGGTTCCGCGACAGCGTCGGGCTGGCCTACGCGTCGAGCGAGCCGGGGACCCTGGTCGCGACCGTCCGCGACGCCACGGGCGCCGTGGTCGCGACGTTCGATACGGCGATGGTCGCCGGTCCCGGCAGCGCGGCCTGGGACGGTCGCACGCCGTCCGGCGTCTTCGTGCCGGACGGCACCTACGAGCTGACGCTGGAGCCGGTGGACGCGGCCGGCAACCGCGGGGCCGGGTCGGCCACGAGCGTGGTCGCGTACGGCGCGCTCGGGTTCGTCGCCTCGTCGGCGGCCGCCATCCACGCCCGCGACGGCGACCGCTTCGCCGCGTCCACGCGGCTCTCGTTCCGCCTGGGGGCGCCGGCGACCGTGACGTGGACGCTGGAGAACGCCGCGGGCGTCCCGGTCGTGACCCGGCTTGCCGGCCAGGCGCTGGGCGCCGGGGCGTACGCGTGGTCGTGGAACGGGAAGGTGCCGTCGGGCGCCTGGGCGCCGCCGGGCGTGTATCGCAGCCGGGTCGTCGCGACCGACGGCGTCACGGCGATCGCCCAGGCGCGAACCGTCGTGGTCGACGCGTTCCGCGTCACCCTGTCGGACCCGACGCCCGCGCGCGGCCAGCTGGTCACCGCCACCATCGTCTCGACGGAGCCGCTCCGCGCCAACCCGAAGCTGACCCGCACACAGCCGGGCCGTTCCCCGGTGACGCTCTCGACCGTGCGAACGTCCACCTATGGCTACCGCGTGACCTTCCGCCTCGACGCCGGCGGCCCGGCCGGGCCGCTGGCCCTCCGCGTCGCCGGCTACGACGTCGGCCGGGGGTACAACGCAACACGCCTGACGGTCCCCATGGAATAGGGCCTCGGGCGCTTCCGGCATGAGCGCCTGCCGTGCCGCTCCCCGGCGCGGCGCGCCGGCGTGGCGGGGTCCGGCGACCGCACCAGACCCCACCACACCGGTCCGTACCACCCACCGGCAGGACCATCGGGCGGTGGCCTTTGGGCGGCGAAGGGCGTAGGGTAGGCGGTCCCATGAGCAGCCGATCCACCGGCGGCCCCGGGCGGGCCCGTCGCGTCCTCGTCGCCGCCCTTGCGATCGCCATGCTGGCTGGCCTGCCTCCGGGCGCCTCCGCGCAGGACCCCGGGGCCGGCGTGCCGCCCCCCATCGCCGCGGATCCGGCCGCGACCCTGGACCCTGTCGCGACCCTGAATCCCGCCGCGACGCCGGATCCGGCGGCTGCGACGGCGGGGCCGGCGGCTGCGCCGGCCGGCCCGGCGGTGGCCCAGGACCCGGCTGCCACCCCGGGCCTTGGCGCCGGGCCAGAGCCGCCCGCCGCTCCCGGGTCGCCGTCGCCGGCGCCGCCCGCCGCTCCCGGGTCGCCGTCGCCGGAGCCGCCCGAGGGTCCCCCGGCGGCTGCCGGGCCTGCGCCCGACCTGCAGGCGTATCGCGTCCTGCCCGGCGACGCCCCGAGCCAGATGTACCTCGACGCGGTCGCCAACGAGCGGCGGTCGTTCGACTTCGTCCCCGGCGGGCGCGTGACGGTGGGCTTCCACCCGCGAGCCGACGACCGGTGGCCGGTCGACGGCCATGCCCCGCGCGACCTTCCTGCCGGCCTTGTCTCGGGCTCGACGATGGCGGAGCCGTCGCCGGCGCCGACGGCCTCCACGCCGGCGACCCCGACGGACTCCCCGCCCACGCAGACCCTCGCACCCACGCCCACGCCCGCGCCGGTGCCGACGCCCGCCCCGCCGCTCGCTCCGACGCCGGCCCCCGCGCCGGACGCGACGCCGACTGCGACGCCCGCCCCCGCGCCGGACGCGACGCCCACTCCGACACCGGCCCCCGCGCCGGACCCGTCGCCGATCCCCGCCGAGGGCGCCGCGTTCGTCCCGCCCGGGACCGACGCCGGGCTCACGCCGGCCGCCGTCGGCATGCGGCGCGAGGTCCACGGCTTCCTGCCGTACTGGCAGGTCTCCGACCCGAACACGCGGGTCGACTTCAGCATCATCACCCACCTCGCCTACTTCTCGGTCGGCGCGGACGCCGCCGGCAACCTCCGGAAGCTCAACAGCGACGGCACGCTCACGACCGGCTGGGCCGGCTGGACCAGCTCGCAGATGACCTCGATCATCAACGCGGCCCACCAGAAGCGCAGCCGGGTGACGCTCACGCTCTCCGTCTTCGCCTGGACCTCCAGCCAGGCCGCCGTCCAGAAGGCGCTCCTCGGGAGCCCCGCGGCCCGCGACAACCTGGCCCGGCAGGCCGTGGCCGCGGTCCGCGACCGGGGCGCCGACGGCATCAACCTCGACTTCGAGCCCCTCGTCACCGGCTACGAGGACGAGTTCGTGGCGCTCGTGCGGACGATCCGGGCCGAGCTCCACGCCGTCGCTCCGGGCTATCACCTCTCGTTCGACACGCTGGGCCGCCCGGGCAACTACCCGCTCGAGGGGGCGCTCGCCGCCGGCGGCGCAGATGCCGTCTTCGTGATGGGGTACGACTACCGGACGGCCGGCTCGGGCTACGCCGGCTCGATCGACCCGCTCTCCGGCCCCGCCTACGACCTCACCGACACCGTCCGGGCGTACACGGCGCGCGTGGCCGCCTCGCGCGTCATCCTCGGAATCCCCTACTACGGACGGGCCTGGTCGACGGTCTCCGACGCGGTCAACGCTCGCACGCAGACCGGCACCAAGTTCGGCGCCTCGAACGCGGTCAACTACTCGATCGCGGTCGACTACGCCGCCCAGTACGGCCGCCGCTACGACGGCCGCGAGATCTCGGCGTGGGTCGCCTACCGCAAGCAGAACTGCACCACGGCCTACGGCTGCGTGACGACGTGGCGCCAGATCTACTACGACGACGCGGCCACCCTCAAGGCGCGCTACGACCTCGTGAACCGGGCCGGCCTGCGGGGGACCGGCATCTGGGCCCTGGGCTACGACGGCACGCGCCGCGAGCTCTACCAGGCGCTCGCCGACAAGTTCCTCAACGACACGACCCCACCGCTCGCCGGGGTCGTGGTGTTCCCCGCGACCGGCCAGCGCGACGAGGGGTTCAGCGTGCGCTGGACCGCAGCGGACGACTGGAGCGGGATCGCCGGCTACGACCTGCAGGTGTCCACCGCCGGCGGCGCATGGACCGGCTGGCTGACCGGGACGAAGGCGACGAGCGCCACGTACCTCGGGACCGACGACACGGGCTACGCGTTCCGCGTCCGAGCCCGCGACGGCAAGGGCAACCTCTCGGCGTGGGACGTGGCCAGCGTCCACGTCGCGACGCCGACGCTCGGCCCGGGTGGCTTCGCCCGGATCGTCGCCGAGACGCTCAACGTCCGCGCGGGCCCGACGATCACGGCGACGCGTCTGGCGACGGCGTCGAGCGGCGACCTCTTCGCCGTCACCGCAGGGCCGGTTGCGGCCGACGGGTACACCTGGTACGAGGTCAGCGGCCCGCTCGCGACGTGGGCGTCCGTCGACTTCGTCCAGTCGAACGCCTGGATCGCCGTGGCCGGGTCGGGAGCGACGAACGCCGTGGCCGCATCCGCTCCCAACGCGACGCTTGTCACCGCCGGGATCCGGGGCGTCGAGTTCGCGGGGTCCGGCGCCGCCGGCCTCGGCGCGAGCGGAGCCGCGAGCGGCATCCGCAGCCTCTCGCCCAACGGCGACGGGTCGCGCGACACGCTGGCCGTCCGCTGGAACAACCGCCTCGCCTTCGACACCTTCGCGATGCAGGTCTTCCGCGAGGACGGGTCGCTCGCCGGCGCGAATGCGCTCGGGACGACCGCGGCGGGCCGGCAGGAGACGGCCTGGGACGGCACGGTCGGCGGGGCCGCCCTCCCCGACGGTCGGTACGTGCTGCAGCTCGTGGGCTCCGTCGGCGGCGTCACCTACACCTGGCCCGCCGCGACGCCGACCGCGGACGGTCTCACCGCCCAGGTGGGGGTGACCGTCGACCGGGTGGCGCCGGCGTTCGTCAGCGGCACGCTCGCCGGCTCCCGCATCTCCCCCAACGGGGACGGCCGGTATGACACCTCGACGATCACGCTGAAGGCCGCCGCCGACGCCGTCGGCTGGGAGCTGCTCGTGCGACCGGCCGCCGGGGCGGGTGCCGGCCAGGCGGTGCGCCGCATGGCGGGAGCCGCGAACGCCGCGACGGTCGCCTGGAACGGGACTGCCGACGACGGCACGCGCGTGCCCGACGGCGCCTACGTCGTCGAGGCCCGCGTCTTCGACCTCGCCGGCAACGCCGCCATCCGGACGTGGCAGGTGGTGGTCGACGCGACGCCGCCGGTCCTCGCGGTGTCGGCGACGCCCGCCGGGCTCTCGCCGAACGGCGACGGGGTCGCCGAGTCGACCCGCATCCGCTGGTCCAGCGGGGAGGCCGCCAGGGGCACGCTCCGGATCCTCCGGGGAACCCGGGTCGTGCGGAGCTGGGCGATCTCGGGTGTCGCGGGGGGCGTCACGTGGAACGGCCGCGACGCGGCCGGGCGACTGGTGGCCGACGGGCGCCTGGCGGTCAGCCTGGGCGCCGCGGATGCCCTGGCGAACACGCAGGTCGCGACGGCTCCGCTCGTCCTCGACCGCACCGTCGGGTGGCTCCGCTGGGACGCGACCGGGTTCTACCCGCAGGACGGCGACCGTCTCGCCGCCTCGGCCACGGTCTCCGTCCGCCTGGCGCGGGCGGCGACCCTCAGCCTCCGGATCGTCGACGCCGCGGGCGCGGAGGTCCGTCGCGCATGGAGCAACCGGCAGAGTGCGGCCGGCTCCGCCTCCTGGCGCTGGGACGGGCGCACGGGCGCGCGGTCCTGGGCGCCGCCGGGCGTGTACGTCGCCGAGCTGACGGCCGTCGGCCGGTACGGGACCACCGTCTTGCGCCGGCCCATCGTGGCCGACGCGTTCCGCGCCGCGCCGTCGACGGCGGCTCCGCCCGTCGGGAGCCGTCTGAGCGTCACCTTCTGGAGCGTCGAGCCGCTTGCCGCAAGGCCGTCGGCCTCCTTCCGCCAGGCCGGCCGTGCCGCGGTGGCGATGACGGTCACACGGCTGGCCAACGGGTCGTACCGGGCGTTGGCGATCGTCGCTGCCGGGGCACCCGGGCCGGCGGCGGTCGTGCTCACCGGTCGCGACACGCGGGGCGGGACGAACCGGGGTGCGGTGACGGTCACCGTCCCGTAGCGGCGGGCGGCTACACTCGCCGCCATGACCGCCACGTCGTCCGGCGCCACGAGCGCCGCGGATGCCACGCCTTCGGGCGCCATGGTCGCCACGGGCGCGACCCTGCCGGACGCGGCCGCCGGGTCTCCCGGCCCCACCGAGGACCGGGGTGACGGCGCCTGGGTCGTGCTCCCGACGTACAACGAGGCCGAGAACCTCGAGGCGATCGCGGCCGCCATCCGGGCCAGCCTCCCGGGCGCCGTCCTTCTCGTCGTCGACGACGGGTCGCCGGACGGGACCGGCGACATCGCCGACCGGCTGGCCGCGGCCGACCCGCGCGTCCGCGTCCTGCACCGAGCCGCCAAGGCCGGCCTCGGACGGGCCTACCTCGCGGGGTTCGCGGCGGCCCTCGACGGTGGCGCCGCGCGGGTCGTCCAGATGGACGCCGACTGGTCCCACGACCCCGCCGCGACGCCCTCGCTGCTGGCCCCGATCGACGCCGGTGTCGCCGACCTCGTGATCGGCTCGCGCTACACGAAGGGCGGGCGCGTCGTGGACTGGGGGATCGCGCGCAGATTCGTCAGCCGCGGCGGCAGCCTCTTCGCCCGGATCGTCCTCGGCCTGCCTGCGAGCGACCTCACGGGCGGCTTCAAGGCCTGGCGGGCGTCGACCCTGGCCGCCCTCGACTTCGCGGGCGTCCACGCCGGGGGATACGTCTTCCAGGTGGAGATGACCTACCGGGCGGAGCGGGGCGGCGCCCGCATCCGCGAGGCGCCGATCACCTTCCGCGACCGGCGCGTCGGCCAGAGCAAGATGAGCCGCCGGATCATCGTGGAGGCGCTCGCGGTGGTCCTCCAGCTTCGCTGGGAGGAGCTTCGCGGCCGCGGACCGCGGCGCCCGGCGTGAGGCTCGGAGAGGCAACCGCCGCGCCTCCCGCATCGGAGGCCGTGCGCGTCCTCGTCGACGTACGCTCGCTGCAGGATGCGCGGGGCCCGGTCACGGCCGCGTACCTGCGTGGCCTCCTCGGGGCGTACGCGGCTGATCCGGTGCCCGGCGAGTCGTTCGTCCTCCTGCTCGATCTCGGGGCAGACGACCCCGCCGACGCGTTCCCGGGCCTTGCCGTTGTCGGTAAGCGCCGCCTGCCCATCACGCGCCTGTTCCGTTCGGGTGCGCTGACGCTCGACCCGTTTCTCGTGCGCGGCGCCGCCCTGGGCAGCGCCCGGGGTGCGGCGAGGACCCCCGGGAGCGCACCGGTCGTGGCGCATGTCGCGGGGGGTGCGCTGCCGATCGGGCCCGGCCTGCCGGTCGTGGCGACGCTCCTCGACCTCGCGCCCTGGGAGCTGCCCGAGAGCTACCAGCGATCGCCGGCGGCGCGGTTCGGCCAGCGCTTCCGGGCCCAGCTCCTGCGGGATGCCGACGCCGTCATCATCGGCAGCGCCGCCGTTGCGCGGACGGTCACGCGTCTCCTGCGGGTTCGCCCGGCGCGACTGCGGATCGTGCCCTTCGCCGGCGGCGATGCGTTCGCCCCGTTCTCGATGGAGGGCACCGAGGTCGGCGATGCCCAGCGAGCCGAGGTCGCCGCCTCCCGCGAGCGGTTCGGCGTCCCCGAGCGGTACTTCGTCTACACCGGGCGGCACGACGCGCGGCACGACCTCGCGACGCTCCTCGACGGCCTGGCGCTGCTCGCGGCCGCCGGACGGCCCACCAGGCTGGCGAAGGCCGTTCCGTGGCCGCCCCGGATCCTCCTCGTCGGCACGACCCCCGACGATCGGGCGGCCGTGGCGATGGCCGCCGCGGCGGCCGGCGTCGGGGAGCTGATCCACTACGCGCCGGCGCTGCCGCCGGCGCAGCTCGCCGGCCTCGTCGCGGGCGCGCGGGGCGTCGTCCACCCGGCCGTCAGCGACGCCGCCGGGCTTGCGGTGCTCGATGCCCTTGCCGCCGGCACCCCCGTGGTGGCGAGTGCCGTCGGCGCCCTGCCCGAGATCGTCGGGCCGGCGGGCCTCCTGGTGGAGCCGCGTGACCCGGACCGCCTGGCCCATGCGCTCCGTGCCGCATGGGCGGACGACCGGGTGCACCGCGGGATCGCGAACGCGGCGGCGGCCCATGCGGGCGACGACCGGCGGCGGTGGGCGGACGTGGCCCGCGACACGCGCGCCGTCTACGCGGCGGTGGCCCGCCGCGGGGAGCCCGCGGCGCCCTGAGCCGCGGGCGATCCAGCACCGCGCCCCGCCGGTTCCGCTTCGAGCCCAGGCTCCGCGTCGAGCCCTCGCCGCGCGCGAGCTAGCGGATGCCGCGTTCGGCCGCCTCGCCCGCGTCGAAGATCCGCGTGCCGTCGACGAACTTCAGGGCCATCCCGGGCGGGATCACCTGGACGAACGTCTGGCCCCGGGTCAGCGTCACGGGGCGCCCCGCCGCGTCGTAGAAGCGCGTCGGGTCCGCGACGGAATCCTTGCGCCAGGAGCCCCGGATCGTCGTCCCGTTGGTGGCGATCCAGGCCCGGCCGGTGCCGACATTGGCGGCCTCGAGGCGGCCCTTCTGGCCGGGCCCGAGATCGCCGAAGGCGACCTGCATGACCACCACGTTCCTGGGGGCCACGACCTTGTCGGTGGCCCGGTCGCGCTGGACCTTGCCGTCGACGTACCGGCGCCAGGTGTTCGACGCCCGGTCGTAGCGGTACCCGATCTTCCCGTACTGGTAGCCCACGTCGATCCGGGCTCCCTTCGGGCGGAGGTCGAGGGGCGCGTCGTCGCCAAAGCTCCAGGCGGGCTCAGCCGACACGGGCCCGGCGCCCACGCGCGCACCCATCGCCCGAAGGTGCTTGGCGTCCGTGTACACGTTGTGCGGCGCGAACCGGTCGGTCGAGCGCCACAGGTAGATGCCGCCCCAGCGGAACTCGTCGGCGTCGTAGACGAGCTGGCCGCGCCCCTTCGCCCGGAGGAGCGCCATCGCCTGGGGGCTGCCGCCGACGTGGACGTAGACGGCGTTCCACTCCGACGCCCACTGGACGAAGTAGACCCGGGCGCTCCGGACCGGGCCGACCGACGTCGGGCTGCCCTCGGCGAAGACCAGCATGTAGCGCGGGATGCCACCCTCGGCGGGCGCCTGCCAGACCACCGACGCCTCGGTGAAGCCGCTCTGGGGCCGGGCGTCCCAATGGTCGTCCACCATGACGGCGATCGGGTGGCGGGCGGCGAGCGCCGGCGTCACGAGGCGTCCGGTCAGGGGAGCCTCGACCAGGGCCGGTGTCGGGACCGGCGTGGGGGTGGGGGCTGGCGTGGGGGACGCGGTCGGCGCGGGCGTGGGAGTCGGGGCGGCCGACGGAGATGCCGCGCTCGCGGCCGTGCCCGCCGGGCGAATCGCCGTGGCGGTCCCAGATGGCGACGGGACGGGGGTCGTGGCGGTGCCACAGGCGGCGACGAGGAAGGGCGCGCCCAGCGCCGCGGCGAGGAACCGTGCCACGACGATCGGCGGCCGGCGGTGGCGATGGCGGTGGGCCACGGGCGTCACGGACGGGTCGGGAGCGTGCATGCCGCGCGGAGGATACTCCGGGCGACGGTGACGCGTTCGCCGGCTCGAAGCGCCCGCGGCGCCCGACGCAGGCGTGGCCCGGGCGAGGTAGGCTGGACGTCGACGACGCCCGTCGACCCGAGCGCGGCCCGCCCTCCGCCGCCCTCGCGCCGACCCCAAGGGGAACGTGATGACCGACCCGACACTACCCGAGCCCACGCCCGCCCCGCGGCGGCGCCGCGCGCGACGCACGGCACCCCCCGGCGAGGCGGCGGCCGAGCGACCCGGCTCGGCCTCGGGACCGGCCCCGGTCGAGCCGGCGGCCGAGCCGCCTGTCGGCGCCGAGCAGCTTGTCGCCGCCGAGCGATCCGTCCCGGCCGAGCAGCCTGTCTCGGCCGAGCCTGCGGCCGTCGAGCCGGCCATCGCCGGGGAGGACGGCGGCATGCCGGACTCGGCCGTGGACGTCCCGGGCCCCGACGGGGCTCCGCTCGCCACCACCACCACCCGCACGGTCAACGCCGTCGCGGACGACACCCTGGCGTTCGAGCGCAGGGCGATCGGGGGCGTGCGGGCCGGCGAGGTGGCGGCCCGGCAGGCCGTCGTCGGCGGGATTGCGGCGAGCGACGCTTCGGTCGCCATGGGGGTCGTCGGCGGCATCCTGGCGCGAGAGGCGACCGTCCAGCAGAGCTACGTGCGCGGCGTCACCGCCCAGAACGTGCGCGTCGAGCAGGCGTTCGTCCGGTCCGTCGTCGCCAACCGCGTGGAGACGGGACCCTCGACCGCGATCCTCGTCGCCGTCGCCCGCCGGATCGACGGCCAGGCGAAGGTGCTGCTGGACTGGCGCGGCGCGCTGGCCATCGGCGCCTCCGTCGGCGTCCTGGGCGCCCTGGCCTGGGTCGGACGGCGGCGGGGCCGCTAGCCCGCACCTATAATCGGGCCCAGCGGGCCGCGCGAGCTCCGCGTTCGGATCGTGTCCGGCGCGGCCGACCAGGAGTTGCCGACCCCACCGTGATCGATCCCACCGCGCGCGTGCACCCGTCCGCCGACCTCGAGGCCGGCGTCTCCGTCGGTCCCGGGACGAGCATCTGGCAGCGGGCGCAGGTCCGGTCGGGGGCGTCCATCGGCGCGGAGTGCGTCGTCGGCCGGGACGCCTTCATCGACACGGACGTCGCGATCGGCAGCCGCGTCAAGATCCAGAACGCGGCCCTCGTGTACCACGGCGTGACCGTGGAGGACGGCGTCTTCATCGGCCCGAACGCGATCCTCACCAACGACCGCTTCCCGCGCGCCATCACCGCCACGGGGGAGCTGGCCCGAGCGGACGACTGGGTCGTCAGCCCCATCCTGCTGCGCACCGGCAGCTCGATCGGGGCGGGCGCTGTGGTCGTGGCCGGGCGGACCGTCGGGCGCTTCGCGACCGTGGGCGCCGGCGCGGTCGTCACCCGCGACGTGCCCGACCACGCCCTCGTCGTCGGAAACCCGGCCCGTCGCCTGGGCTGGGTCTGCGCCTGCGGCCGCCGCCTGCAGGACGAGGCGGGAGCGCCCGTTCCCGGCACCCACCGCGGCCCTTCCGGCTGCGCCGCCTGCGGTGCCCGCTACGACGTCGACGGCGACCGCTGCGTCGCCCGCCCAACGGAGGCTTCCGCGTGATCCCCATCTCGAAGCCCGACATCGGCCCGGCCGAGGAGGCCGCGGTCCTCGAGGTCCTGCGCTCCGGCATGCTCGCGATGGGCCCGCGGACGGCTGCCTTCGAGGCGGCCTGGGCGGCCTACTGCGGCGTGAAGCACGCCGTCCTCATGAGCAACGGGACGGTGGCCCAGGAGGCGGTGCTGCACGCCCTCGGGATCGGGCCCGGCGACGAGGTGATCACCGTCTCGTTCAGCTTCAACGCGACCGTCAGCGTGATCCTGCGGGCCGGTGCCACGCCGGTCCTGGTGGACATCCGCGCCGACGACTTCTGCATGGACCCGGACCAGGTGGAGGCGGCCATCACGCCGCGGACCAGGGCGATCATGCCGGTCCACCTGTACGGCCTCATGGCCGACATGGACCCGCTCGTCGCGATCGCGGAGCGCCACGGCCTGGTGATCATCGAGGACGCGGCGCAGGCCCACGGCGCCACGTACCGCGGGCGCCGGGCCGGCCGGTTCGGCCCCTCGATGTTCAGCCTCTACGCGACCAAGAACCTCATGACCGGCGAGGGCGGCTTCGCCACGACGGACGACGACGGCGTCGCCGACCGCCTGCGCCTCTTCCGCAACCACGGGATGCGCGTGCGCTACCACCACGACGAGCTCGGGACGAACTACAAGCCCAGCGACCTCGTGGCCGCCATCGGGCTTGCCCAGCTCGAGCGGCTCGACGAGCGCACCGAGACCCGCCGGCGCAACGCCGCCTACCTGACCGAGCAGCTTGCCGGCTACCTGACGCCGGTCGTGCCGGAGGGTCGCGGCCACGTCTGGCACCAGTACGTCATGCGTTTTCCGGGGGAGCGCCAGCAGGTCATCGACGGCCTGGCGGCGCGCGGGATCGGCACCCTGATCTACTACCCGGTGCCGATCCACAAGCAGGCCTACCTCCAGGCGTACCTCCCCGGCGCAGCCGACCTCGACCTGCCCGTGACGAACCGTCTCGCGGACGAGGTCCTGGCGATCCCGGTCCACCCGAAGCTGTCGTCGGACGACCTCGCCGCGATCGTGGCGGCCATCCGCGACGTCGCCACGCCGGCGGATGCGGCCGCCGCGGCCGCCGCAGGGCGCGCCTGATGGCCGCCCCGCTCCGCTTCGGCCTGGCCGGGCTGGGCTCGATGGGCCGGAACCACCTGCGGGTGATCTCCGGCCATCCCGACACGATCCTCGCCGCGGTCGCGGACCCCGATCCCGACGCGCTCGCCGCGGCCGTCGCCCAGACGGGCGCCGCCGGCTACGCGGACGCCCTCGAGATGGCAGCCAGCGCCGACGTCGACGCCGTCGTCATCGCGGCGCCGACCACGGCGCACCCGGACCTCGCGCACCTCGTGATCGGCCGGGGGATCCCCGTCCTCGTCGAGAAGCCGCTGGCGGCGACGCCGGCCGAGGCCGTCGCCATCGTGGCCGCCGGCCGGGCCCGCGGCGTGCCGGTCCAGGTGGGCCACGTGGAGCGCTACAACCCGGCGGTGCTGGAGCTCGGGCGCCTGCTGCGCGACCGCTGGCTGACCACGATCTACGCCATCGTCTCCCGCCGCGCGGGGCCGTTCCCGGCCCGCATCCGCGACGTTGGCGTCACCGTGGATCTCGCCACGCACGACGCCGACATGCTGAGCTGGATCGCCGGCGAGCGGCCGGTCCGCGTCTACGCCGAGCTGGCGCAGCGGATCCATGCCAGCCACGAGGACCTCCTGTTCGGCCTCCTCCACTTCCCGTCCGGCGCCACCGGCATGCTCGACGTCAACTGGCTGACGCCCGCCAAGCGGCGGCAGCTCACGGTGGTGGGCGAGGAGGGGATGTTCGAGCTCGACTACCTGACCCAGCGCCTGACGTTCACGAAGTCGGACCTCGCCCACCCCGAGCTCATCGGTGGCTACGCGCCGACCTTCGCGGGCGACGTCGCCGAGATGCCGGTCGCGACCCACGAGCCGCTCAAGGCCCAGCTGGATGCCTTCGTCCGCGCGGTGCGGACCGGCGAGCGGCCCTACGTCGACGGCGAGGACGGAGCCTGGGCGGTGATGATCGCCACCTCGCTCCTGCGTGCAGCGGCGGAGGGCCACCCGATCCTCCTCGACGATCTTCCCGTGGAGCCGAGCCTCGCATGACCATCGTCCGCCGCCCCTCCGTGGGCGCCTCCATGCTGGGGGGCTCGATTCGCCTGGCCACCAGCCCCTGCGTCCATCCGCCCGCGCGTCGCACGTCGCCGTGGACCGGCGAGGACGGGACGGCCGGCACGGTGGCCGTGGTCGGGGCCGGCAAGATGGGCCTGCCCCTCGCTGCGCAGTTCGCGGGCCACGGCTGGGATGTCGTCGCGGTCGACATCAACCCGGCCGTCGTCGAGGCCGTCAACGCCGGGCGCTCTCACGTCGACGAGGAGCCCGGCCTCGCCGCCCTCGTCGCCCGGGTCCACGGCGAGGGCCGCCTCCGGGCGACGCTCGACGCCGCGCAGGCGGCCCGCGAGGCGGACGTCGTGGTGCTGATCGTGCCGGTGATGCTCGACGCCGAGCACCGCCCGGACTACCGGTACATGGACCCGGCGGTAGCGTCGATCGCGCCCGGCGTGCACGCCGGCAGCACGATCGTCTTCGAGACGACGCTCCCCATCGGCGACACGCGCAACCGGTTCGCGCCGGCCCTGGAGGCCGCCTCGGGCCTGGAGGCCGACCGCGACTTCTTCGTGGCCTTCTCGCCCGAGCGGCTCTTCTCGGGCGCCGTGCTGGAGAACCTGGCGGCGTACCCCAAGCTCGTCGGGGGGATCGGGGCCGCGTCAACCGATCGAGCCGCGCGGTTCTACGCGTCGGTCCTCGACGCCGAGGTCGTGGCGATGAGCAGCTCGGAGGCCGCGGAGTTCAGCAAGCTCGCCGACACGACCTACCGCGACGTGAACATCGCGCTGGCCAACGAGTTCGCCCGGGCCGCCGACCGGCACGGCATCGACGTGCAGGAGGTCATCGCGGCGGCGAACAGCCAGCCCTACAGCCACATCCACCAGCCGGGCGTCGGCGTCGGCGGACACTGCATCCCGGTCTACCCGCACCTCCTGCTGGCGCGCGCGCCGGGCCTCGACCTCGTCGAGGCCGCCCGGCGGGTCAACGACGCGCAGGTCGACGCCGCCGTCGCCGCGGTGGCCGAGGCGCTCGCCGGCCTCGCCGGCGTGCCCGTCCTCGTGCTCGGCCTGACGTACCGCGAGGGGGTCAAGGAGCTCGCGTACTCGGTCGCCCTGCGGCTGATCCCGGCGCTGGCGGCGGCCGGCGCCGAGGTTCACGCGTACGACCCGCTCCTCTCCGACACGGAGGTCGCCGCCCTCGGCGCGCGCCCGTGGCGCTGGGGCCAGGGCGGCGCGTTCCGCGCGGTGATCTCGCAGACCGGCGACCGCCGGTTCCTCGACCTCGACCCGGCCTGGTTCCCCGACCTGCGGGTCCTCTTCGACGGACGCAACAGCCTGCGCTCCCTGGCGCTCCCCGACGGCGTGGCGTACCTCGGCGTCGGGGTCCAGGCGGGGACGCGCGGGGGCCCCGGCGCCGCCTGACGCGGGCGTCGCGACCGAGCCTGCCCTCCATGCGCATCGTCAGCGTCGTCGGCACCCGCCCCCAGCTCATCAAGGCCGCGGCCCTGGCTCCCGTGCTCCGGCAGCGCCACACGGAGGTCTTCGTCGACACCGGGCAGCACTGGGACGACGCGATGGCAGGCACGTTCTTCGCCGAGCTCGACCTGCCGCGGCCGGACCACGCCCTCGGCGTCGGCGGGGGAGGCCACGCGGAGCAGACGGCCCGCATGCTCGTCGCGCTCGAGCCGGTGCTGGTCGCTGAGCGTCCCGATGCCGTCCTGGTCTACGGCGACACGAACTCCACCCTCGTCGGTGCGCTGGCGGCCGCCAAGCTGGGGATCCCCGTCGCCCACGTCGAGGCGGGCCTGCGCAGCTTCGACCGGCGGATGCCGGAGGAGATCAACCGCGTCGTCGCCGACCACCTGGCGCGCTGGTGCTTCGCGCCGACGCCCGCCGCCGTGGCCAACCTCGCCTCGGAGGGCATCCGGGACGGCGTCGTCGAGGTCGGCGACCTCATGCAGGACCTCGCCGCGCGCGTCAGCGGAGAGGTGCGCGACCCGACCGTCCTGGTCGCGATCGGGCAGGCCCTCGGCGTCGACCTCGCCCCCGGCGGCTACCTCGTCGCCACGGTCCACCGGGCCGAGAACCGCGAGCCCGCGGCGCTCGCGGCGTGGGCGGCGCTCCTCGGCGACGCCGCCGGGCCCGACCGACCGGTCGTCCTGGCGCTCCATCCCGGGACGGCGGCCGCCCTCGCTGACGCGGGCGTGGGCCTGCCGCGCGACGTACGGGTGGTCGCGCCCCAGGGCTACCGGACGACGCTCGCGCTGCAGCTCCACGCCGCGGCCGTGCTGACCGATTCGGGCGGCGTCCAGCGCGAGGCGGCGTGGCTCGGCGTGCCTTGCCTCGTCCTGCGTGGCACGACCGAGTGGGTCGAGGCGGTCGCGGAATCCGGCGGGCGGATGGTCGTGGTCGGCCTGGACCGGGAGCGGTCGATCGCCGAGCTGGCGAGGCTCGCGCCCGCCGCCGAGGCTCCGGGCCTGGCCCGCGAGCGGGCGCGTTCGCTCGACCTGGCGCCGTCCGGCGCCGCCGAGGCGATCACGTGGGCGCTCGAGGAGCCGGTCGCGTGACCACGGGCGCCACCGAGGGCGCGCCCGTGCCGGTCGCCGGCGCCGTGCCCGGGCCGAGCGCCGGGGCCGTGGCGGGGCAGCTCGCGGGCGCCATCTCGACTCCGGTCTCCGACGCCGCGACGTCCGTGCCGCTCGCCGACCCGGCGCCGGTGCCGCAGCGGCTCACCCTCGTGCTGCCGTCGACGGCCGAGTACGACTCCCGCACCTACCGGATCGCGAGCGCGGCGGCCGCCCGCGGCCACGCCGTCACGGTCCTCGCCCGACGGAGGCCCGGCCTGCCCGCCGAAGAGCGGCACCCGGCGGGGTACACGATCCTGCGGGTGCCGTTCGCTGCGATCGACGGGCTGCCGCTGCCGAGGCTGGTCTACGGAACGCGGGTCGCGGTCCGC
The DNA here is from genome assembly GCA_963831745.1 of uncultured Chloroflexia bacterium. GTDB lineage: Bacteria > Chloroflexota > Limnocylindria > Limnocylindrales > CSP1-4 > CTSoil-043. The sequence continues at coordinate 711,582 of CAWHRD010000001.1, forward strand.
CGGCTTCACGCCTGGAGGACGGGATCGCCGTACCGACCCCCGACGGCACCCGGCCACGTGGCGGCCCCCGCGCCGCCGCCCGCGTCCGCGCCCACCCGTCCGGCGTCCCCGCCCGTGCCAGACGCGCCCGCGCCGTTGCCCGCGCCCGCCCCGTCGCTTGCGGCGCCGGCCGCCCGTCGCGCCTCCCTGCCCCGGCGGGCCGCCGCCGGCCTCGTCCGGCGCCTCGCGATCCCGCTCACGATCCGCTCCCAGGGGCGCTGGTCGCGCGCCGTCGCCCCGCCGGCCGACCTGTACCACGGCATGGCGTACATGGGGATCCCGATCGCCCTCGGGCTTGCGAGGCGCGATCGCGCACCGGTCGTCTACGACGCCCGCGACATCTACCTCGACGCCGCCAACCTCGCCCGGATGACGGGCCCGATGCGGACGTTCCTCGCTCGCTCGGAGCGCGGCTGGGCGCGCGCCGCCGACCGCGTCGTCACCGTCAACCGGCCCTACGCGGACGTGATGGCAGAGCGCTTCGACGTTCCGCTGCCGCTCATCGTGCTCAACTGCAGCTACCGCTTTGTCCCGCCGGAGCCTCGCCCGCGTCGCTTCCACGAGGCGCTCGGCCTCGACGCCGCCACCCGCGTCGTCCTCTACCAGGGGGGCTTCAGCCGCGACCGCGGCATCGAGGAGCTCATCGCGGCGGTCCCCAGCATCCCGGGAGCCGTCCTCGCGCTGCTGGGCTACGGCGTGCTCGACGAGCGAGCTCCGGGCGATCGCGGCGGCATCCCTCGGCCGCGTCCACGTCCTCCCGGCCGTCGCTCCCACCGAGCTCCTGACCTGGGTCGCCTCGGCCGACGTCGTGGCCATGCCGATCCAGCCGACGACGCTGAACCATCGCCTCACGACCCCCAACAAGCTGTTCGAGGCGATGGCCGCCGGCGTGCCCGTCGTCGCCTCGAACCTGCCCGGGATGGCGCCGATCGTCCGCGAGACGGGGTGTGGGCTCGTGTGCGACCCGACCGACCCGGCCGCGATCGCCGCGGCGCTCCGCGAACTCCTCGAGGCGTCGCCGGCCAACCTCGACGCCTATCGCCGCCGGGCGCTCGCCGCTGCCCACGAGACCTACAACTGGGAGACGCAGATGGCCCCCCTGCTCGCGGAGTACGGTCGCCTGACCGGGAGGCCCTGGTGATGACCGGTGCGACGCCGCCCAGGCTCGTGCCCGGGCCCGCCCCTGCTCCTGTGACGACGCCGGCTCCACGCCCCGGCGCCGCGACGTCGGCCCCCGTCCCCCCCCGTCCCCGCGCCGTGCTCCTCGTGGCCAACGCGGCCGCGCCCTACTCCCGCGGGCTGCGCGTCGCGCGGAGCCTGGCCGCCGCTGGGTACGACGTCGAGATCGCCGCCGTCGCCGAGGGCGACCACCCGCGGGAGGAGGTCGACGGCGGCGTCCTCGTCCGGCGCTACGCGCCGCGCGGCCCCTGGATCCGGCGCGCGAGGCCCCCTGTCGGACCCGCCACCGGCATGCGACGGTGGATCATCCGGGCCCACCGCGCGCTGGGGCGGGTCCTCCCGCCGCTGCGCCGGTTCCCGGCGCCGACGCCGGAGTCGATCGCGAAGATCGCCTTCTGGCCGGTGCACGTCCGGGGTTGGTGGGACGCGCTCGAGACCGAGCTGCCGCCGGCCGACCTGTATCACGCGTTCGGGATCCTGACGATCGACGTCGCGAACCGCCTGGCGGCCCGAGCGCGCGCGCGCGGGTTCGCCGGCCGCGTCGTGTACGACGTCATCGACGTGATCCTCGAGTCCAACAACTACGGCGCCGTGCCGCGCCCGATCCTCGCCTGGTACCGCTGGCGCGAACGGCGCTGGGTCCGCCGGGCCCACGCCATTGTCACGGTGAACGAGCCCATCGCACGGCACCTGGAGCGGGCCTGGTCGCTGCGGACGCCGCCGACGGTCCTCCTGAACTGCCAGCCCCGCTGGACGCCGCCCGAGCCGTGGCCCGACCTCATCCGGGCGGCGACGGGCATCCCGCCGGAGCGGAGGATCGTTCTGTGGCTCGGCCGCCTGGGTCGCGAGCGCGGGCTCGACGAGGCCGCCGAGGCGGTCCTGCGGCTGGACGACGCCGCGCTCGTCATGCTCGGCTGGGGCCCGTGGGCCGATCAGCTCCGTGAGCGGGACCGCGACCCGCGCTTCGCCGGGCGCCACTTCACGCTGCCCCCCGTCCACCCCGACGCCGTGCCCGCCTGGACGGCGTCGGCCGACGTCTCGGTGATCGCCGTCCCCGCGAACTCGCTGAACCAGCGCCTGTCGACACCGAACAAGCTCTGGGAGTCGCTGGCCGCCGGCACCCCGATCGTCCTGGGGCGGGACCTCGAGGTGATGCGGGCGATCCTCGAGGCGGACGACCTCGGGCGCACCGCCGACCCCGCGGACCCCGAGGATCTCGCCCGAGCCCTGCGCGAGATCCTGGACCGGGAGCCGGACGTCCGCGCCGCGATGCGGGCGCGCTGCCTCCGGGTCTCCCGCGAGCGCTACAACTGGGAGTCCGCCGTGGTCCCGTACCTCGACCTCGTCGGCCGGCTCGCCGGCGCTCCCGTGCCCGAGCGTGTCGACCGATGATGGGCGCCCGATTGCCGGTCAGCGCTTGATCGTCCCGCCGTAGCGCGCGATCTGGGCCGCCTTCTCGGCGCGCTCGCGCGCCGAGTGCTCCTGGTGGATGGCGACGACGTCGGCGGGATCGCCCTCCGCGGCGATCCGCCCGTGCTCCAGCATGATCGCCCGGTTGCAGTACTCGGTCACCCACTGCATGTCGTGGGTGACGAGGACGATCGCCTTCGCGGAGCGGACCAGCTCCAGCACGCGAGCCTTCGACTTCGCGCGGAAGACCTGGTCGCCGGTGGCGAGGACCTCGTCGAGCAGCAGGACGTCCGGGTCGACCGAGGTCGCGATCGCGAAGCCGAGCCGCGCCCGCATCCCCGACGAGTACGTCTTGATGGGGGCGTCGATGAACTCGCCGAGGTCGGCGAAGGCGACGATCGGCTCGAGGCGGTCCTCGACCTCTGCCCGCGTCATGCCCAGGAAGGCGCCCGCGAGCCGGACGTTCTCGCGCCCCGTCAGCTCCTGGTCGAAGCCGGCGCCCAGGGTCAGGAGGCTCGACATCCGACCGTGGACGATGATCGAGCCCTCGGAGGGCATCAGGATCCCGGCCAGCGCCTGGAGCAGCGTGCTCTTGCCCGCCCCGTTTGGCCCGATGACCGCGAGGGATTCGCCGTTGGTGAGGCGGAACGAGACGTCGCGGAGCGCCCAGAACTCCCGGGCCCGCGAGCCGTCGCGCCGCGCGAAGTGGGCGAAGGTCTCGCGCAGGGTCGTCTTGCGGGTGAAGCGGAGGTTGTACCGGACGCCCAGCTTGCTGACGTCGATCGCCGGCGTTCCGCCGGCGGCCCACGCCGGGGCCGCGTCGTGGTCGTGACGGGTGATGTCCGCGGGGTCCTCGACGATCGCCGGCACCTCGCGGCTCGGCGCCAGCTCCGGCATCACAGCACCTTCGCGAACGACGGCTCGAGGCGCTTGAAGACCGCGATGGCGAGGAGCACGAGGACGACGGACACGGCGAACAGGGCGCCCAGGGCGGCCCAGTCGGGCAGGAGCGGCCCGCCTTCCGGCGTCCCGTAGATCACGTCGCGATACGCGGTGAAGAGGATCGCGAAGGGGTTCATCTTGAGCAGCGTGAGGACGGCCGGGTGCCTCGCCAGCACGTCGCTCTGCTCCAGCAGCGCGATCGAGTAGAGGCCGGGCGACAGGTAGAACCAGAGCCGGAGCGCATGTCGCGCGATGTTGCCGACGTCGCGAACGAACACGTTCATCGCGGCCAGCACCAGGCCGACCGCGAGGGTGAACACGAGCTGCACCACCGCGATGATGGGGATCAGGAGGAGGGTCAGGCTGAGGCGATCGCGGTAGAGCAGGAGCAGGAGGGCCATCAGCGGGATCATCCCGAACGCGAAGTTCACGACGCCGGCGAAGATCCCGGCCACGGGCAGGACGATCTTCGGGAACTGGAGCTGGCGGATGAGGCTGCCCTGGCTCACGACGGAGGTGATCGAGTCGCCCACGCTGCTGGTGAACCACTTCCAGGGCAGGATCGCCGAGAAGATGAAGAGCGGGTAGTCCGGCTGCTTGCGGTCGAAGATCACCGACACGAGGACCACGTAGACGGCCATCTGGAGCAGGGGATCCAGCACCCACCAGACGTTGCCGAGCACCGTGTCGGCGCCCTTCTTGCGCAGGTCCGCCTGGACCAGGTAGCGGACGAGCTGCCGGCGCGCGAGCGCCTCCCGGATCCCCTCGACGACGAGCCCGGGGGTGCCGGGCCGGACGGCGGAGTTCTGGACGGTGATCGGCTGGGTGGCGGACGCGGACATGGGCGGCGGAAGGGTAGCACGCGCTCTCACCGACCGCCGGGTAGCATTCGGGCGATGCGCTCGCACGGCGCCGGCGCCCGGCCGGTCTGCATGGTCACCCACTCGTACTACGAAGAGGATGCCCGGGTCCGGCGGGCGGCCGAGACCCTGGCCCTGGCGGGGTACCCGGTGGACGTGTTCGCCCTGCGCCGGCCCGACGACACGCCCGAGGCGACCGTCGAGGGCGTCAGGCTCCACCGGCTCGACGTCCGCCGCCACCAGGGGGCCGGCATCCCGACCTACATGGCGGAGTACCTCGCGTTCTTCGTGCGGGCCACGTTCGCGATCAGCGCCAGCCATCGGCGCCGGCGGTACGGTCTCGTCCACGCCAACACGCTGCCGGATTTCCTGGCCTTCGCCGGCCTCCCGGTGCGGCTCGCCGCGGGCGTCCCGATCCTGCTGGACCTCCACGAGGCGATGCCCGAGTTCTTCCGCGCGCGCTTCCCGGCCCGCGCCTCGCGCCTCGCCCACGCCGCGCTGCTGCTGCAGGAGCGCGCCTCGATCGCCATCGCGGCCGCGGTCGTGACCGTCAACGACGCGCTCGTCGAGCGGCTGGTGGAGCTGGGGGTGCGGCCGGCCAAGATCACCGTGATCCTCAACGCGCCCGACCTGCGCCGGTTCGACGCCGCCGCCCACGCCGCCCGCCCGTTCATGGAGGACGGCGCGCTCCGCCTCGTGTACGCCGGCGCGCTCACGCCCACCTACGAGCTCGACGTGGTCGTCGACGCCGTGCAGCGCCTCGTCCGGCTCCGCCCCGATCTCCGGGTCAGCCTCGACCTCTACGGCCGGGGCGACAGCGAGGCCGCCCTGGCGGAGCAGGTGCGCGCCCTCGGGCTCGGCGACCTCGTCCGCCTCCACGGCCGCATCCCGCTCGAGGACGTGCCGGCCGCCATCGCGGCCGCGGACGTGGGATTGGCGCCCACCGCGCGGACGCCCTTTACCGACATGTCGCTCTCCACCAAGCTCTTCGAGTACGCGGCGATGGGCAAGCCGGTCGTCGCCAGCGACCTGCCGACGGTCGACCGGTACTTCCCGGAGGGGACGGTGGCCCACTACGTCCCGGGTGACGCGGCCGATCTCGCGCGGGCCGTCCTGGCCCTCGTCGACGACCCGGCCGCCCGGGACGCGGGCCGGGCGGCCACCGCCGCGCGGGCCGCTGAGCTCTCCTGGGACCGGCAGGCCGCGCGGTACCTGGCGCTCGTGGAGCGTCTCACCGCGAGAGCCGGCGAGCGCCGGTGAGCAGCGACCGTCCGTGAGCGGCGACCGCCAGGCTGCCCGGGACGACGCGCGAGGCGCCAGAATGCGAGTTCGATCGGCAACAGCTCGCCGGCCGGTCCGCCCGGCGTCGTCCCGGGACGCGCCGGCCGTGGCGCGGGACGGCACAGCACCGGCGGCGCCCTCGGCCCCGAGCGGCCCGCCACGGGAGGTCAGGTGATCCAGGAAGCAGCCAGGCCGGATCGGCACATCGCCGTCGTCGGGCTCGGGTACGTCGGCCTGCCGCTGGCGCTCGCGTTCGTGGAGTCCGGCGCCGCCGTGGCCGGGCTCGACGCCAACCCCGCCCGCGTGGCCGAGCTGGTCGCCGGGCACTCGCCGATCGAGGACATCTCCGACGAGCGGCTCGCGGCCGCCCTCGCGGCGGGCTTTCGACCGCTGGGGCCGGAGAGCAGCGAGATCGCCACCGCGGACGCGATCTTCGTCTGCGTCCCGACACCGGTGACGTCGACCAAGGACCCGGACCTGGGCCCGGTGCTGGCAGCGGCGGAGCTCGTGCGGGAGGGCCTGCGGGCGGGTCACCTGGTCACCCTGCAGTCCACGACCTTCCCGGGCACGACCACGGGCGCCTTTCGCGCCGCCCTCGAACGCGAGACCGGCCTGGTCGCGGGGACCGACTTCGACCTCGCCTTCGCCCCCGAACGCGTCAACCCCGGTGACCCGGCCAGCTCGGGGAAGGCCGTGCCGCGCCTGGTCGGCGGCCTCACGCCGTCCGCCACGGCCCGGGCCGCGGCGCTCCTGCGCCGGATCAACGACCGCGTGGTCGAGCTCTCGTCGCCCGACGCCGCCGAGCTCGCGAAGCTCCACGAGAACGTCTTCCGGAACGTCAACATCGCCCTCGTCAACGAGCTGGCTCTCCTGTGCGAGCGGATGGGCCTCGACGTCTGGGAGATCATCGACGCGGCGGCCACGAAGCCCTTCGGGTTCATGAAGTTCCTGCCGGGCCCCGGGGTCGGTGGACATTGCATCCCGGTCGACCCGTACTACCTGGCGTGGCGCGCCCGCGAGTTCGACTTCAACGACCGCTTCGTCGAGCTGGCGGCCGACGTCAACGTCGGCATGCCGCGGCACGTCGTCGACCTGGCCGCCGAGGCGCTGAACGACCGCTCGCGCGCGCTGCGGGATGCCCGGGTGGGCGTGATCGGCGTGGCCTTCAAGCCCAACGTGGGCGACGCCCGCGAATCGCCGGCAGCGGACATCCTGTCCGGGCTCCGCGAGCGCGGGGCCGACGTCCGCTACCACGACCCGCACGTGGAGCGCTTCACGGACGCCGCCCGCACCGCCGCGACCTCGGTGCCCCTCGGCGAGCTGCTCGCGTGGGCCGAGCTCGTCGTCGTCGTCACACCCCACGCCGCCGTCGACTGGCCGGCCGTCTACGCGAACGCCGACCTCGTCCTCGACACGGTCAACTCGTCGCGCGGCCACCCGGTCCGCCCTCGCCAGGTCCTGCGCCTGGGCGCGGGGTGGAGCACCTGACGATGGCCTCGCGCCTCGTCCTGGTCGCCGCGGACGAGGCGGTTCCGCGCCCGGCGCCGGACACGCGGTTCGTCGTCCTCGACACCGCGTGGACGCCGGGAGCGGGTGACCGGGCCGACCTGGTTCCGCTCCGGCCGGCCGTCGCGGCGGCGCTCGAGCGGGAGGACGCGATCGACCGGTCGATCGACCTCGTCGACACCTGGGCGGCGCGCCTCGAGCTGCCCGAGCGGTCGACCTTCCGGGGCGTCAGCTGGTGGCCTCGCCGCGAGGCGTGGAAGTGGGTCGTGGGGACCCTCCAGTGGCGCGCGATCCTCGACGAGCTGCTCGGCGCCACCACGGGCTCGGTAGGGGCGGTCGGCGAGCTCGTGATCCCGCCCGGGGACGAGGCGCTCGGCCGCGCCGCGGCGGCGCTCGGCGCGGAGCGGGGCCTGCGCGTCACCACGGCTCCCGGCGACGGCCGGGACGGGGACGCGCCCGACGGATCGAACGGGACAGGCCTCCACGGCGGGATCGGCGCGGCTCCGGCCATCTCGGCCGCCGACCGGGATGCCCACCCCGCGGCCGCCGCCGACCGGGTCGCCGACGCCGCGCCTGCGTTCAGCGTCGGCGACCGCATCCGATGGCGCCTCGGCCGGCACCCGCGCCAGCTCCGCAAGCGCGAGCTCGACCGACGGGCGGCGTTCCTCGCCGCGCGCGCCGAGCGGCTCGCGGCGGCGGGCGGGGGGCGCCTCCTCGTCATCACGGTCCCGCGGGTCCACCAGCGGATCGGAGGACGCGACGCCCCGCTCGTCGATCCGTTCCTGGGCCCCGTCGTCGAGCGGCTCCTGGGTACGCGGATCGACCCGATCACGATGGCCCTCGGGCTCGACCGCTCCGACGACGCGGCCTGGCCGGCGATCGAGGCGGACGAGCGCCTGCTGGCGGAGGCGTTCCTGCCGGCCCAGTGGGCGAACCGCGACGACGACGCCGTCGCGGCGGAGGCCGCAGCGACCATCAGCCGGGCGCTCGACGCGATCACGCCCGCCGACGCGGGCAGGGCCGACCTCGACGGCCTCGGCGCCGGGCTGCTCGACGAGGTGCGCCGCGACGCACGGATCCTGCTGCCGGCGCGCATCCGAAAGGCGCTCCGGTTCGAGCGGCTCCTGCGCGAGCTCCGGCCCGCCGGCCTGCTCCTCTACAACGAGTACGGTCGACGCGACTGGCTGGCCGGAGCGCGCTGGGCCGACGTCCCCGTCATCGCCGTCCAGCACGGCATCATCGTCCCGGGTCACGTCGGCTACCGCCACGCCCGCTACCCCGGGCTCGTCCTCCCGGCCCTCACCTGCGTCTTCGGCCGCTACGAGGCGGGCGTCCTGCGCGACCACGGCGGCTACGCTCCGGGGGAGGTCCTCGTGACGGGCTCGCCTCGGGCGGTCGCCGGGGAATCGACCGCGGACGCCGCTCCGACCGCGGACGCCGCCCCGACCGCGGACGCTGACCCGACCGCGGACGCCGCCCCCGCCCCGCCCGCCGCCGTGCCGGTCGACGCCGACGCGCGGTCGCGCGAGCGGACGGCGGTGCGGCGCGAGCTCGGTGTCGCCGACGGCGATCGCCTGCTCGTGATCTCCACGACGCGCGACCCGGACCTCCGGCGCTTCCACCAGAACCACGCCCTCGCCAGGCTCCTCGACGGGCCGCTGCCCGGCGTGCACCTCGTCTTCAAGCAGCACCCGGCCGAGTTGGACCCGGGCGACTGCGAGGCTCTCGTGGCGGGGCTGGCCCGGGCGGGAGGCCATCCGTCCCCGCCGGTCTCCGTCGTGCGGGACGTGGACCTGTACCGGCTGCTGCGGGCGGCCGACGCCCACCTCGGGCTGTACTCGACCGTGCTCACCGACGCGGTGCTGGCGGGCACCCCGAACCTCGTGGCCGTCACCCAGACGCGGGCCGACCTCCTCGACTACGTCGCGGCGGGCGTGGCGACGCCGGTCCGGAGCCACGCGGACCTGGTTGGTGCGCTCGCCGCACCGCCGGCGCCGGACCCGGTCGCGCGCCGGGCCTTCCTCGACGACCACTTCGCCCCCGGCGACGGGGCGGCCCGCATCGCGACCGCGGTGCTCGCCGCGACGCAGCCCGGGCGGGAAGGCGCCGGATGACGCTGCCCGTGCTGTTCCTGGTCCCGGCTCGCGGCGGGAGCGTGCGCGTGCCCGGCAAGAACCTGCGGACCGTCGCGGGGATCCCCCTCGTGGCGCACGGCGTGCGGGTCGCCCGCGCCGCTGCCGCCCGGACCCCCGGGGGCCCCCACGCGGTCGTCTGCAGCACCGACGACCCCGCCATCGCGGGCGTCGCCCGGGAGTGGCACGCCGAGGTCCCCTTCGAGCGCCCGGCCGAGCTCGCGGGGCCCGAGGCATCCTCGGTCGACGTCGCGCTCCACGCCCTCCACGAGCTCGCGTCCCGCGGCCGCCGGTTCCGCGCCGTCGTGCTCGTCCAGCCGACGTCGCCGCTGGCAGACCCGGCCGACATTGTCGCGGCGGTCGCCGCGCTCGATGCCGACGGGGCGCCGGTGACGAGCATCGTTGCGACGCACCCGGCCGCCTGGCACGTCGCGCTCGACACCGGTCGGCTTCTCCGACCCGTCGACGCGGACGCGCCGCGCCTCCTGGCCGGGGCGTTCTACGCCATCGCCCCGCGTGAGCTCGAATCGGCCCGCGCCTTCGTCGTCCCGGGCCGCACGCGTGGGCTGGAGGTCGACACTTCGACCGCCGTCGACGTCGACACGGAGGACGATCTCGCCGTCGCCCGCGCGCTCGCGGCAGCGCGCCCGGTGCCCGCGGTCGCGCTCGCCGGGCGGTCGATCGGCGACGGCCGCTGCTTCGTCATCGCCGAGGCCGGCGTCAACCACGAGGGCGACCCGGCGCTCGCCCATCGGCTCGTCGACGCCGCCGCGGACGCCGGCGCCGAGGCGGTGAAGTTCCAGACGTTCGACCCCGCGCTCCTTGCCGCCGCCGGCGCCCCGATGGCCGACTACCAGCGGGCGTCGGGCGAGACCGCGCCCGACCAGCGGGCCATGCTGGCCCGTCTCGCCCTCGCGGCCGACGCGTGGCCCGGCCTGCGGGACCACGCCCGCGACCGCGGCCTGGTCTTCCTGTCGAGCCCGTTCGACGGGCCGTCGGCGGACCTCCTCGAGGCGCTCGGGGTCCCCGCGTTCAAGGTGGGCTCGGGCGAGCTCACGAACCTCCCGTTCCTCGAGCGGCTGGCCGCGGTGGGCCGGCCACTGCTCGTGTCAACGGGGATGGCGACGATGGTCGAGGTCGCGGACGCCCTCGACGCGATCGCCGGAAGCGGCGATCCGCCGGTCGCCTTGCTCCACTGTGTCTCGGCCTACCCGGCCGATCCGGCCGAGGCGAACCTGCGCTCGATCGCCACCCTGCGGGCCGCCTTCGGCCGCCCGGCCGGCTGGTCCGACCACACGCCGGGGATCGAGCTGCCCACGGCTGCCGCCGCCCTGGGCGCCGACCTGCTCGAGAAGCACCTGACCCTCGACCGCTCGATGCCCGGCCCCGACCACCGCGCCTCGCTCGAGCCCGACGAGATGGCGGCCCTCGTCCGGGCGGTGCGCACCGTCGAGGCAGCCCGCGGCGACGGCGAGAAGGCGCCGTCCGCGGCGGAGCTCGCCGTGGCGGCGGTGGCGCGCAAGAGCCTGCACTGGGCCCGGGCGCTCCCCGCCGAGGCGGTCGTCACGCAGGTGGATCTCATCGCCCTTCGGCCCGGGACGGGGCTGCGGCCCGGCCAGCGCGACGGCCTCGTCGGGCGCCGGACGCTGCGCCCGGTCGCGGCCGGCGGGATGGTCCTGCCCGGCGACGTCGACGACGCCGCGCACTGCGCGCGGTCCGCGGAGACCGCGGACCGCGCCGATGTGGCCGACCGATCTGAAGCCGCCGACCCCGCCGACATGGCCGGCGGCCCGGAGGCTCCCGCGTGACGCGCCGGGTCGCGGTCCTCACCACCGGCCGGCAGGACTGGGGGCTCCTCCGCTCCACGTGCGTGGCGCTCCGCGACGTTGACGGCGTGGAGGTCCTCGTCCTCGCCGGCGGGATGCACCTGAGCCCGCGCCACGGCCTGCCGATCGCCGAGGTGCGCAGCGACGGCTTCGAGCCGGCCGTCGAGATGCCCTGGCTCCCGACCGGCGCTGACGACGACCCGCCGGCTCACCGCCAGGCGAGCGAGGCGCTGGTCGCCGTCGGGGACGCCCTGGCCCGCCTGGCGCCCGACGCGCTCGTCCTGGCCGGGGATCGCCTGGAGACCGCCGCCGCGGCACTTGCCGCGACCGTCGGGCGCATCCCTCTCGTCCACCTTCACGGCGGCGAGCAAACGGGCGGCGCCTTCGACGACGCGCTGCGCCACGCGATCACGAAGCTGGCGCACCTCCACCTCGTGAGCCACGCGGAGCACGCGCGGCGGGTCATCGCCCTCGGCGAGGACCCGGCCACCGTGCACGTGATCGGCCCGCCGGGCCTCGACGCCCTCGCCCGCCCCGACCTGCCCGGCCGTGAGGAGCTGGAGGCCGACCTCGGGATCGCCCTCGAGCCGCCGGTCGTCCTCGTCACCGTGCACCCGGCGACGCTGGACCCCGACCCCGCCGCGGTCGTCGCCCCGGTCCTGGCGGCGATGCGCGCGGTCGCCGCGACGTACGTCGTGACATTGCCGAACAGCGATCCCGGCGGCGACGCGATCCGTGCCGCGCTGCGAGCGCACGCCGCCGCGCTGCGGGCGGATGGCGCGCCGCGGGCCAACCCCGGCGGCATGGCGCTCGCCGCGGCCCTCGGCGAGCGGCGTTACTGGGGGCTCCTGCGCATCGCCGACGCGATGCTCGGCAACAGCTCGAGCGCGATCGTCGAGGCTCCGGCGGTCGACCTCCCGGCCGTGGACGTCGGCGACCGCCAGGAGGGCCGCCGCCGCGAGGCCAACGTGATCCACGCGCCCGCCGACGCGGACGCCGTCGAGCGGGCCGTGCGGCGGGCGTTGGACCCCGCGTTCCGGGCCGCCGTCCGGGCTGCACGCCCGCCGCTGGTGGACGGCCTGGCCGGCGAGCGCGCCGCCCGTATCATCTCGGCATGGGAGCCCTCCCGACCGCCGCGCAAGGCGCCGATCTCGGTGGCCCGCTGATGCCGCGGCGGCTCGTGGTCCTTGGAGCCGGGGAGCACGCCCGCGTCGTGATCGACGCGGCGCGAACGGCACAGCCCGCCTGGGAGGTCGTCGGGATCGTGGATCCCGGGGCCGCAGAGCGGACCCGCGAGCTCCTCGCGGTCAGGCACCTGGGCGATGACGACGCGTTCGCGGCCGCCCTCGATGCCACGCCCCCCGCCGAGCGGCCCCACCTCGTCCTGGGGCTCGGCGCGATGGGGGATCCCGGGGCGCGGCGCGCCCTGGCCGCCCGCTACGAGGGCCGCGTCGCCTGGGCCACGATCGTCCACGGCGCGGCCTGGGTCGCGCCGTCGGCAGCACTCGCGCCGGGAGCGGTCGTCCTCGCGGGTGCCGTGGTCAACGCCGGCGCCAGCGTGGGGGCCCACGCGGTCGTCAACACCGGCGCGGTCCTCGAGCACGACGCGATCCTCGGCGCGTTCGCCCAGCTGGGGCCACGCGCGGTCGTCGGCGGCGCCGCGGTGGTCGAGGCCGACGCCCAGGTCGGGATGGGCGCGCTCGTGCGCGACCACGTGACGGTTGGTCGCGGGGCGACCGTGGGGATGGGCGCGGCGGCCGTGTCGGACGTGCCGGCCGACGTCGTCGTCGCCGGCGTTCCGGCCAGGCCCCTGGAGGCGTCCGGGTGAGCGACCGGATCACCCCCGCGCTCGTCCCTGCGACCGGTTCGCTCCGCGACGCCATGCGCGCGCTCGACCTGGCGGCCCTGCGCATCGCCCTCGTGGTCGACGCCGACGGCCGGCTGGTGGGGGTGACCACCGACGGCGACGTCCGGCGCGCCCTCCTCGCCGGTGCCGGTCTCGACGACCCCGTCGGCCCGCACCTCACCCGCTCGTTCACCGCGGTCACGCCGCGCGACGGCCGGGCCGACGTGATCGACCTCATGCGGGCCCGGCACATCGGGGCCGTCCCGGTCCTCGACGACGCCGGCCGCCCGGTGGCGCTCCACCTCCTCGACGAGGCGCTGGCGCCCGCCGAGCGGACCACCTGGGCCGTCGTGATGGCCGGCGGCCGCGGCGCGCGCCTCCGGCCTCTCACCGAGACCGTCCCCAAGCCGATGCTCCGCGTCGCCGGCCGGCCGATCCTCGAGCGGATCGTCCTGCACCTCGTCGGCCACGGGATCACCCGGATCCACCTCGCCATCGGCTACCTGGGGGGCATGATCGAGGAGCACTTCGGCGACGGCAGCCGCTTCGGGGCCCAGATCTCGTACATCCGCGAGGTGGAGCCGCTGGGCACGGGCGGCGCCCTGGGCCTCCTGCCCGAGGCGCCCCGCGAGCCGGTCCTCGTCATGAACGGCGACCTCGTCACCCAGGCGGACCTGGGCGCCCTGCTCGACGCGCACGCGGCGCGTGGCGACGTCGCGACGATCGGCGTCCGACGCTACGTCCATGCGGTGCCCTTCGGCTGTGTCGAGCGCTCCGGGGACCGCGTCGTGGGGCTCGAGGAGAAGCCGACGCTCACCCGGGAGGTGAACACCGGCATCTACGCCCTCGCTCCCCGGCTCGTCGAGCGGGTCCAGCGGGGGCGAGCGATCGGCATGCCCGACCTCATCGCCGACGCCCTCGTGCGCGGCGAGCCCGTCGGCGCCTTCGAGATCGAGGACGACTGGATCGACGTCGGGCAGCGCGAGCAGCTCGACCGGGCCCGCGGAGGTGGCGAGGCATGACGCTCCGGGACGCGCCCGTCCTGGTCACCGGCGCGGACGGCTTCATCGGCAGCCACCTCGCCGAGCGCCTGGTCGCCGAGGGCGCCCGGGTGCGCGCGTTCTGCCTCTACACCTCCCGCGGGAGCTGGGGCTGGCTCGACGAGGCCCCGCCGGAGGTGCGCGCGGCGCTCGACGTGCGGCTCGGGGACATCCGCGACGCCCGCTTCGTGGCCGAGGCGACCGACGGGGTCGAGGTCGTCTTCCACCTGGCGGCGCTCATCGCGATCCCGTACTCGTACACGGCGCCCGAGTCGTTCGTGGACACCAACGTGCGGGGCACCCTGAACGTCCTCGAGGCGGCCCGACGGACGGCGGTGCGACGCGTCATCGTCACCAGCACGAGCGAGGTCTACGGCACGCCCGAGACCCTCCCGATCACCGAGGCGCACCCCCTCAACGCGCAGTCCCCGTACGCGGCAACCAAGGTGGCAGCCGACCAGCTGGCGCTCGCCTATCAGCGCAGCTACGGGACGCCGGCCGTCGTCCTCCGCCCGTTCAACACCTACGGCCCGCGCCAATCCGCCCGGGCCGTCCTGCCCACGATGCTCCGCCAGCTCCTCGCGGGCCGCACCGAGGTCCGCCTCGGGCGCCTGGACCCGCGGCGCGACCTGACGTACGTGGCCGACACGGTCGACGGGTTCGTCCGCGCGGCGACGGCGCCCGGGATCGACGGCGCGACGATCCAGCTGGGCACCGGCCGGAGCGAGTCGATCGGGGACCTGTTCGCCCGGGCCTGCCGCCTGCTCGGCGCCGAGGCGGTCGCGGTCGAGGACGCCGAACGCCTGCGCCCGGACGCCAGCGAGGTCCTCGTCCTGCAGTCGGATCCGGCCCGCGCGCGCGAGCTGCTCGGCTGGTCCCCGACGACGGGCCTGGACGAGGGCCTCCGGGCGACCATCGCCTGGCTGCGCGCCCACCCGGAGCCCGGCGACGTGGACCGTGTCCAGCTCTGACCCCCGCCGGCGGATCCCGCTCTCCGAGCCGACGCTGGGCGGGAACGCCGAGCGCTACCTCCGCGAGTGCCTCGCCTCGAACTACGTCTCCTCGGTGGGGCCGTTCGTCGAGCGCTTCGAGCGCGAGTTCGCGGCGGCGGTCGGCAGCCGCTTCGCCGTCGCGTGCTCGTCCGGCACGGCGGCCCTCCACCTCGCGATGCGGGTCCTGGACGTCGGGCCCGGGGACGAGGTGTTCGTCCCGACCCTGACCTTCGTCGCCTCCGCCAACCCGATCCGCTACGAGCGCGCGACGCCCGTCCTCGTCGACGTCGAGGAGGAGACCCTCAACCTGGACCCCGGCATCGTCGCCGACGAGCTCGACCGGCGGGCGCGCCTCGGCCGGCGGCAGCCCGCGGCCGTCGAGGTGGTCCATCTCGTCGGCCACCCCGCGGACATCGCGCCCCTGCTGGAGGCCGCCGACCGTCACGGTGTGCCCGTGATCGAGGACGCCTCGGAGGCCCTCGGGGCGAGCTACCGCGGGGGCAGCCTCGACGGGCGGTCCGTGGGCACGCTGGGACGGGTCGGGTGCTTCAGCTTCAACGGCAACAAGCTGATCACGACCGGCGGCGGCGGGATGGTGACGACCGACGACGAGGCCCTCGCCCGGCGGGCGCGCCACCTCTCGACGCAGGCGCGCGTTCCCGGTCGGGCCTACGACCACGACGAGGTCGGCCACAACTACCGCCTCACGAACCTCGCTGCCGCGCTCGGCGTAGCGCAGCTCGAGATGCTCCCGGCCCTCCTCGCCGCCCGGCGGATCGTGGCCGCGCGGTACGACGCGGCGCTCGCCGCGATGCCGGGCCTGCGGCTCGCTCCCCGGGCGCCCTGGGCGGACCCGAGCTTCTGGCTCTACACCGCCCGCCTGGCCGCCGCGGACCCGGCCGCCCGCGACCGGGTGCTGGATCTCCTCGCGTCGCGCGGAGTCGAGGCCCGGCCGATCTGGACGCCGATCCACGCCCTGGCGCCGTACGCCTCCGCCCCCCGCCTCGGCGGGGCGGTCGCCGAGCGCATCTTCGCCGCGGCGATCAGCCTGCCCTCGTCGTCGTCGCTGGCTCCCGGCGACCAGGACCGCGTGGTGGAGGCGCTGCGCGACGCGGTCGGCTGACTCGCGGCCGCCCGGGGCGGACCCGGACCCGGGTCCGGCGCCGCCCGGCCCTCGCGCTCGCCAGGCCGCCCGCCGCCCGGGTTGTCGCATCTTCATCCGGACCACACCGGCTCGCCACCCGGCCCGGGGCCCGTGGTGCGGTACGATGCGCCGGGCCCGGCGCAGCGGCGTCGCGCCCACGAGCACCCACACATCCACCGACAAGAGGGACCATGACCTTCCGCGCTCGCCCGACGACGCGGACCGGCCGCCGCAGCGGCTACGAGTCCGAGTCTCGGCGGAACCTCTACTTCAACATCGGCTTCGGCGCCGTCGTCCTCATCGCCGTGCTCCTGCTCGTCGGCGCGGCCGGCGCGAGCTGGTACGACGAGCACCTCGCCCCGGTCGCCAGGGTGAACGGCGAGACGATCACGAAGGACGGCCTGCGGACCGCGGTCGCCCTCGAGACGTTCCGGCTCGACACGCTGGAGTCGCGCACGCGGGAGAAGACCAACGCCGGGCGCATGTCGTCGGCGCAGGGCCAGCAGCTGCTCAACTACATCACCCAGCAGAAGCAGCAGGTCTCGAGCGTGGCCTACGAGCGCGACATCGACACGACGCTGCTCCTCCAGCTGGCGCCCAAGCAGGGCGTCGAGGTGACGGCGGCCGAGATCGACGCCCAGGTGACCGAGGACGCCACGACCCCCGAGAGCCGCCACACCTACCAGATCCAGGTCAAGCCCGAGGTCAGCACCGGCGCCACGAAGCCGACCGACGAGCAGAAGGCGGCGGCGCGGACGAAGGCCGAGGGGCTTCTCGCCGATCTCAAGGGCGGCAAGACCTGGGAGGACGTCGTCAAGGCGTCCGGCGACGCCGACGCGGCCGACACGAACGGCGACCTTTACTTCATCGACCAGCGCTCGACGTCGCCCGACAAGGCCTTCGTGGACGCGATCTTCGCCCTCGCGGCGCCCGGCTACACCGCGGTGATCGAGGGCTCCGACGGCGTCTTCCGGATCGGCCGGATGACCGAGGTCGCGGCGGCCGTGGTCGACCCGAACTACCTCAAGCGCGCGGCCGACGCCGGCGTCGACGAGGCCTCCTACCGCCGCTCCGCGGAGGCGGTGGTGGCGGTCGACAAGATCAAGGCGGGCCTCCTGGCCGAGGTCGTCGACAAGCCGTCCGAGCAACGGCGCACCGGCGAGATCGCCCTCGAGAACAACGGCGGCGACCCGGTCGCCCCCGGCGCCGTGCTCGTGAAGCACCTGCTCTACGCGCCCAACAACGATCCAGAGGGCGCCGCCAAGCTCGCCGCCGACGACCCGGCTTGGAAGGCGGCGGAGGCCGAGGCGCGCAAGGCGTACGAGGACCTCCGGGCCGGGACGACGCGCTTCGTCGACCTGGCGCCCGGCAGCGACGACGCCACGTCGGCGGCGGCGAACGGCTTCCTGCCGTACTTCGCCAAGGGCGACCCGAACGCCCAGCTCGATCCCGCCTTCGCGGCGGCGGTCTTCGCGGACGGCCTCCAGCCGGGGCAGCTCCTGGAGCCGGTGAAGAGCGCCTTCGGCTGGCACGTGATCGAGTTCGTCACGACGGACAGCCCGGAGGTCCGCGCCCAGAAGCTGATCGCCGACGCCTCCAAGCCCGGTGCCGACTTCGCGGCGCTCGCCGCGGAGAGCTCCATCGCCGCGTCCGCCGTCGACGGCGGCGACATGGGCTGGATCGCCCGCTACCAGCTGGCGCGCGACGTCGAGGAGCCGATCTTCGCCGCCCAGGCGAAGGGCTTCACCCAGCCGGTGGCCGGCAGCACCGGCCTGGTCTTCTACACGGTGAACGAGATCGCGACCCGGCTGCCTGACCCGGTCCAGGCGGCGACGCTCGATTCCGACGCCTTCAGCAACTGGTACCAGGGGATCAAGAACGATCCCGCCCAGACGACCATCGAGCGCCTCATCTCGGCCGCCTGAGCGAGCCGCGCGTGCTCGATACCCTGCTCGCCGAAGCGCGGCTTCGCTGGGGGCTCGACCCGGCGGACGGCCTGGCGATCGTGCCCGCCGAGCGGCTGATCGCCGCGCCCCTGGAGCCGGCGCGGCCGGCGCTGGTCGTGCCGCTGGCCGTGCTGCGAACCGACACACCGGCCGAGGCGCCCGTCCCGCTCCCCGGCCGCCACGGCCCGGGCGGCCGCGACGCCCTCGCCGTGCTGCGTCGCCTCTACCCGCCCGATCACCCGGTCGGGCGACTGGGGATCGCGGAGGGGACGACCATCGGCGACCTGGGCGCGGGCGACCTGGCGGCCCCGCTCTACCTCCCGCCGGTGGCGCCCGAGCTCGCGGGTGCGTCGCCGTGGGGGATGCCCTGGATCTCGAACCGGCTCCGGGCCCCGGATGGCTGCCCGTGGGACCGCGAACAGACCCACGAGTCGCTGCGCAATCACCTCCTCGAGGAGGCGTACGAGGTGTACGACGCGCTGGCAGACGGCGCCACGCCCGAGCTGGCCTCCGAGCTCGGCGACCTCTGGCTTCAGGTCGTGCTCCACGCGCAGCTGGCGGCGGAGGCAGGGGTCTTCGACCTGGCCGACGTCCAGGCGGCGATCGCCAGCAAGATCGTGCGGCGCCACCCGCACGTCTTCGGCGACGCGGAGGTGCGCACGGCGACGGATGTCAACCGCCAGTGGGAGCGGATCAAGCAGGCGGAGCGGGCCGAGGCCGCCGCCGCCTCGGCCGGCTCGGCGAGCGACAGCACGCCCCCCACCCCGCCCGGGAGCGCTCTCGACGGCGTCAGCCGCGCGATGCCGGCCCTCGCCGCCAGCCAGGAGATGCAGGAGCGCGCCGCCCACCTGGGGTACGACTGGCCGTCGATCGACGGGATCCTGGAGAAGGTGGCCGAGGAGCTCGGGGAGCTCGCCGCCGCGGAAGGCTCGGCCGCGCGCGCGGAGGAGCTCGGCGACCTGCTGATGGTCGTCGTCAACCTGGCCCGCCACCACGGTGTCGAGGCCGAGGCCGCGCTGCGAGCGGCCAACGACAAGTTCCGGCGGCGCTTCGGCATCGTGGAGCGGCTGGCCGCGGAGCGCGGCGTCGCGCTCCGCGACCTGTCGTTCGAGCAGCTCGACGAGCTGTGGGACGCGGCCAAGGCCGAGATCGCCGCCGCCGCGCTCCCGGGCGCCGCCGCGCCCGCGGCGCAGAATGCGCCACCGGGGCCGCGTGCGGCCGTCGTGTCGCCGGCGCCGAACGCGCCCGCCGCGCCGACGGCGCCCGCCGCGCCGACGGCGCCCGGCGGCGACAATGGACCCCAGGAGGTGCCGTGATGACGATCGGCAACCGTGCGCAGCTGCGCCCGTCGGGCCGCCGGCCGGACGAGCTGCGGCCCGTGACGATGACCCTCGGCGTGCAGAAGTGGGCCGAGGGCTCCTGCCGGATCCGCGTCGGCGACACCGAGGTCCTGTGCGCCGCCACGATCGAGGACCGCGTCCCGCCGCACCTGCGCGGCAAGGGGAGCGGCTGGGTCACCGCGGAGTATTCGATGCTGCCGCGCTCCACCGCCGAGCGGACCCAGCGGGAGGCGACCGCCGGCAAGGTCGGCGGGCGGACCCACGAGATCCAGCGCCTCATCGGGCGCTCCCTGCGCGGCGTCGTCGACCTCGGCCGGCTCGGTGAGCGGACGGTGACCGTCGACTGCGACGTCCTCCAGGCCGACGGCGGCACGCGCACCGCCAGCATCACCGGCGGCTACGTCGCTCTCGCCGCGGCGCTCACCACCTACGGCATGGAGCGCCTGCTCGTCGGGAAGGTGGCGGCCGTTTCGGTCGGGATCCACGACGGGGTCGCCGTCCTGGACCTCGACTACGCGGAGGACAAGGTCGCGGAGGTCGACTTCAACGTCGTCGGGACGGACGCGGGGCGGTACGTCGAGCTGCAGGGCACGGCCGAGGGCAAGGCATTCTCGCGCGACGACCTGGGCCTGCTCCTGGACCTCGCGGGCACCGGGCTGGCGCGCCTCTTCGAGGCCCAGGCGGCCGCCCTCGCCACCGTCAAGCGGTGACGGCCGACCGCCCCACCTCGTCGCCGGGCTCCGCGTCGGCGGGGACCCGCCGCCTCCTCGTCGCGACGCGATCGCGCCACAAGCTCTCGGAGCTGCGCGACCTGCTCCACCTGGAGCATGCCGAGCTGGTCGACCTCGACGATGTCGGGATCGCCGACGAGGTGGACGAGACGGGTGCCACGTTCGCCGCGAACGCCGCCCTCAAGGCCCGCTTCTACGCCCGCCGCTCCGGCCTTCCGACGCTGGCGGACGACTCCGGCCTGGAGGTGGACGCGCTCGGCGGCGGCCCGGGGGTCCGCACGCGGCGTTACGCGGGCGAGCACGCCACCGACGGCGACAACAACACGAAGCTCCTGGCCGCGCTCGGGGACCTGCCGCTGGAGCGGCGCGGAGCGCGGTATCGCTGCGTCCTCGCGCTCGCGATCCCCGGGCGCGCCGGCCCGCGCGGCGGGCTCCCGGTGAGGCTGGCGCGCGGCACGTTCGAGGGCCGGATCGGCACGCACCCGCGCGGCACGAGCGGCTTCGGCTACGACCCCATCTTCGAGCCGGCGGCCGAGCCGCCGGGCGGCGCCACGGTCGGGGAGTGGTCACCGGAGCGCAAGCAGGCCGTCTCGCACCGGGCTCGTGCTGCCCGTCGGATGGCGCCCCACCTCGCACGCGAGGGCTTCTGATCGCGCTCGGCTACACTCGACGCCGGCCGTGCCGCCGCGTGCGCCGGCGGCTCGAGTGCCGTGCACCGGAGTCTCGCCCAGCCCGTGACCGCCTCCCACGTCCGGCCCGCCGCGGGCGCCACCGACGGCTTCCGGCCGGACATCGAGGGCCTGCGCGCCGTCGCGATCGTCCTCGTCCTGCTGTACCACGCTGGCGTCCCCGGCCTCGCCGGCGGCTACGTGGGGGTCGACGTCTTCTTCGTCCTCTCCGGGTTCCTGATCACGGGGCTCCTGCTGCGCGAGGTGCGCCGCACGGGGACCATCTCCCTGTCGGGCTTCTATGCGCGACGGCTCCGGCGCCTGCTCCCGGCGTCGGCGCTGGTGCTGCTGGTCACGGTCGCCGCCTCGGCCGTCATGCTGCCGCCCCTGCGCGTGCCGGACGTGGCGCGCGACGCCGCCTCCGCGTCCCTCTACGTCTCGAACCTTCGGTTCGCCTTCCAGGCGACCGACTACCTGCAGGCCGAGCTCGCCCCGTCGCCGATCCTGCACTTCTGGTCGCTGAGCGTCGAGGAGCAGTTCTATCTCTTCTGGCCGGCGATCATCCTCCTGCTCGCCCGGGCCGGCGGCGACGTCGGCCGGCGCATCGCGATCGCCACGGGGCTCATCGCGGTCCTGTCCTTCGGGCTTGCCGTGGGGCTAACCGTGGCGAACCAGCCGTGGGCCTTCTTCTCGCTGCCCACGCGGGCCTGGGAGCTCGGCCTCGGGGCCTTCCTCGCGATCGGAGCGGCCCGCCTGGCCCGCATCCCCGCGCGGCCCGCCGCGTTCGCCGCGTGGGTCGGCCTCGGCATGGTGGCCCTGGCGGGGGTGGCCCTGGACACGGCCACGCCCTTCCCGGGCGTCGCCGCGCTGCTCCCGACCGTGGGCAGCGCCCTCGTGATCGCCGGGGGCTTCGCCCGGAGCCCCCTGGCGCCGGGACGCTGGCTCTCGATGTCGATCCCGCGCTTCCTGGGCCGGATCTCGTACTCCCTCTACCTGTGGCACTGGCCGCTGCTCGTCCTGCCGGCCGCGGCGCTGGGCACGCCGCTCCCGTGGTGGGCGCGCGGCGCCCTCGTGGCGGTCGCGATCGGCCTCGCCGCGGCCACCCAGCGGTGGGTGGAGGATCCCCTCCGCCGCGGGCGCGGGATCGGGACCGTTCCGCGACGGAACCTCGCCATGGCGGGCGCCCTCACGCTGGTCGTGGCCGTCACCTCGCTCGGCGTGGGCGCCCGGGCGACGAGCGCCCTCGCGGGCACCGCCTCGTCCGATGCCACCGCCGACGAGCAGCAGCTCGACGCGATCCTCGGCGGCCTCGCCTCGACGCCGCCGGGGGCTACGCTCCCCGCCTCGACGCCGCCGGGCCCGACGGCCTCAGCCGTGGCACCCGGGGCCTCCACGACGCCCGGGTCGACGGGCGCGCCGTCCTCCACGGGGGCACCCACGCCCGCGCCCGTCGCGGGTGTCCTCCCGGCGACCATCGGCGGCCCGCTCCCGGCGGGCCTGCGCCCCTCGCTGGCCGAGGCGCGGGACGATCTTCCCGCGCCCTACGTGGACGGCTGCCAGGTGTCCGCGGAGGGAACCGAATCTCCGGCCTGCACGTACGGCGACCCGGCCGGCACCCGGACCGTCGTCGTGTTCGGCGACAGCCACGCCCTGAGCTGGTTCCCGGCCGTCGACCGGCTGGCGAAGGAACAGGGCTGGCGGTTCGTCAACCTCACGAAATCGGCCTGCTCGTCGGTCGACGTCAGCCAGTGGAACGCCAACCTGAAGCGCGTGTACACCGAGTGCGACGCGTGGCGTGCGAGCGCCCTGCGGCGCATCGCGGCCGAGCGGCCGGCTCTCGTCCTCGTCACGAACAGCCGGTCGTTCTCCGCGGTCGGGCCGGACGGCGCGCTCCTCGAGGGCCCTGCCCGGACGGCCGCCTGGCGGGCCGGCGTCGCCCGCACGCTCGACCGGATCGCGGCGGTCGCCGCCAAGGTGGTCCTCATCGCCGACACGCCGCGCTCGATCGTCGACGTGCCGGTCTGCCTGTCCGAGCACCGCGACGACACGCTGGCCTGCGCGACCCCGGTCGAGCGGGCCTTCAGCCCGGCCTGGCTGGCGGAGGAGAAGGCCGCGGCCGCGAGCGCCGGGGTCGGCTTCGTCGATCCGACCCGCTGGGTCTGCCCGTCCGGTCCCTGCCCGGCGGTCATCGGCAACTTCATGGTGTTCCGTGACGAGCACCACCTCGCGCCGCCCTTCGCGTCGGCCCTGGCGGGGCTCCTGGGCGACGCCCTGACGGAGGTCGTGGCCCAGCGATAGGCCGGGTTCGACCCCCGGGGCACGCCGGCGGCCTCGCTCGGCCCGGCCGGCGTGCTGACAGTGGTGGCGCCGCACCCACGTTCTCCCAGTAACAGCGCGGCAGGCCGACGCGTCCCACCGGTGCAGGCGTCCCGGACGACCCAGGTCGGGGTGAGCACAGGTGCCACGATGAACGGCAACGATCCGGTCGGACCCGACGGCGCCGCACCCAGCCACGACGACACGGCGCCTCCACCGCAGATTGCCCCCGTTCGACGAGGCCGCTCGGCTCCGACCCGGCGCCAAGGGGCGCTCCTCGCCGGCCTCGCAGTCGCCGCCGCCGTCCTCGTCGGCGTGGCGCTCGCCCTGCCCGACGCCGGTGCCGTGCCGACCACTCCGCCCGCCGGGCAGGCGTCGAGCGGCCCGGGCGCCACCCTCGCGACCCCGCCCGGCGGACCGACCCCGCCCAGCGCAGCGGCCCCGCCCAGCGCAGCGGCCACGGACGGCCCGGCCGGCTCGCAGCTTCCCGGTGCGACGCCCCGCGCGACCCCCGCGCCCACCCTCGACCCGACGGGCTGGGCCGCCGTGGACCTGCCGCCCTACGAGCCGATCGCCGAGCTCGCGGCGACCCGGACGGGCCCCAGCGGAACCGCCATCGACACCGCCTTCGCCCTGACCAGCCGCGCCGGCGCGGCCGCGGACCTCGCCGGGGGGATCCAGGTTACCCCTCCGGTCCGGCTGGCCGTCGCGCCCGGCACGACGCCCGCGACGGTCGTGCTCACGCCGGCCGAGCCCCTCGCGCAGGGCACGACCTACCGCGTCGTGCTCCGTCGCGACGACGGCTCGCTCGGCGGCTCGTGGGTGTTCCGGACCGGTAGCGCGCCCCGGGTCGCCGGCACCCTGCCGGGCGACGAGACGACGAACGTCCCGCTCGACACCGGGATCGAGGTCACGTTCGACCAGGACGGTGTCGGCGACGTCGGCCCGTTCTTCTCGATCTCGCCGCGGGTCGCCGGCCGGTTCGAGCGCCACGGGCGGACGGCGGTGTTCGTCCCGGAGCGGCTCCAGCCGCTGACGGCATACACGGTCACGATCCGGCGCGGCGTGACGATGGCCGGATCGGAGCTGGCCCTCGAGGAGGACGTGACGTTCCGGTTCGAGACGGCGGCGAAGACCGGTGCCACGGTGCCGAGCCCGCGCTGGCTGGCGGCCGCCGAGACGCTCGTCGAGACGCGCGTCGGCGAACGGCCGGTCCTGGAGCTCAACGCCGACGAGGGTCTGCGCCGGGTCGACGTCCGGGTCTATCGGCTGGCCGGCCTCGAGGCCGCCGTCGACGCGCACCTCGCCCTGCGTGACGCTCCCGACTGGGCCGACCGTTCCGACACCGGCCTCGTGGCCACGAAGGGCCTCCCCCGCGTCGCGCGCTTCACCGCGACCCTCGGCCGGTGGCCCACGAGCGGCGGCGAACGCAGCGGCTGGATCCGCTTCCCGGCCGCGCTCCCGGCGGGCTGGTACCTCGTGACCATGCCCCGCAGCGGTCGGGACGTCCAGGTCGTCCTCCAGGTGACCGACGTGCAGGCGACGACGATCGCGGCATCCGGCCGGACGCTCGTCTGGGCCCACGACCTGGCGACCGGCGGCCCGCTCCCCGGCGCGACCGTGCGGGTCCTCGAGGGGACGCTGATCGGGCGGACCGACGCGAACGGCCTCCTGCTCGGGACCACGCCCGCCGGCGTGCTCGCGGCGGACGTCGCGACCGACCCGCGTGCCGCCATCGCCGTCGTGCGTGCTCCCGGCGCCGCGGCCGACGCGCCCGGCCGGACGACCTTCGTGCCCGTGGCCGCGTGGAGCGCCGACATCCCGTTCCAGGACCGCTTCTGGCGCCTGCTGTACACCGACCGCTCGCTCTTCCGCACCTCCGACACCATCGAGGCCTGGGGGCTCCTCCAGCCGCGCGACGCGAGCGCGATCCCGGCGGCCGAGCTCCGGCTCGGCGCTGGCGTCTGCTACGAGGGCGACGCGACCTGCGCGCCGACCGCGATCGTCAGCGTCCCGATCTCGCCGAAGTCCGACACGGGCGTCTTCACCGCGAGCGTGCCGATCGCCGGGCTCCCGACCGGCGAGTACGAGCTCGGGCTCTGGGTCGGCGAGCATCGCGTCGCCGCCACCAGCCTCTCGGTCGGCATCATCCGCAAACCGGCCTACCAGCTCGACGTCACCACCGACCGCCGGGTGGGCATCGCCGGCGGCCGGGTCGCGGCGACCATCACCGCGGCGTTCTTCGACGGGACGCGCGTGCCGGGCGCCGAGATCTCGGTCGCGAGCATGCGCTACGACGAGGCCGAGCCGGTCGGCTCGACCACGACCGGCGCGGACGGCACCGGCCACCTCGACGTCGTTCTCGAGCGTACCGGCAGCCAGTGGGACTGGCAGGAGATCGCTGCCCGCCCCGCCGGGCCGGAGGAGGGGACGATCTCGGCATCGACGCAGGTGCTCGTCTTCGGCAGCGGCGTGGTCCTCGACGGGCAGGCCACCCTCGACGGAACGAGCCTCCGCATCGACGGCGCCCTCCATGGGGTCGACCTGGAGCGGCTCGAGCGCGAGCTGCGGGCGGGAACGGACCCCGACCTCCGGCAGCCCGGGCCGGTCGTCGCCGGCGCCAACGTCAGCGCCCGGATCGTGGAGCGCTGGCAGGTCGGCGTCCGCACCGGCCAGGTCTACGACTTCATCGCCAAGAAGGTGGTCCCGACCTACGACTACCGGGAGCGCTCGAGGACCGTGGCGACCCGGCGGGTGACGACGGATGACGCGGGCCGCTTCGTCCTGCGGGTGGCGGTGCCGGTCGCCGGGCACGCCTACGAGGTCACCCTGTCGGCAGCCGACGCCGACGGCCGGACGGCCGAGCTCACCCTCTGGGCGGACCAGGTCGCAGGCGTGAGCCAGCGCGGCGGCGGGCCGCCGACCCTCACCCTCGACGGGCCGGGCAGCTGGGGGCAGGAGGCCGGGTACGCGGTCGGCGACGCCGTCCAGGCGACCGTCCGCACGGCGGGCGGCACGGCGATGGCGACCGGCGGGAACCGCCGGTACCTCTTCTTCACCGCGCGACCCGGCCTGCTCGGCGCACGCATCCAGGCGAGCCCGCGCTTCCGCACGACGTTCACCGAGGCCGACGTCCCCAGCCTGTCGATCGGCGCGGCCTGGTTCGACGGCGCCAACGGCGGCGTGACGAGCGTCGACTGGGGCTGCGGCGCGACGCTTGCCACGGTCGAGGCCCGCTTCGACGCCTCGACGCGGCCCATCGTCGTCGAGCTGGCCGCCGACGCCGCCCGCCACCGGCCCGGCGAGACGGTGACGGTCGACGTGCGCACGAGCGACCCGTCCGGCCGCCCGGTCGCCGCCGACGTCGTCCTCCGCGCGATCGACGAGAAGCTGTACGCGCTCGGCGGCGCGCTCGAGGGCGACGCCCTCGAGGAGCTGTACTGGTGGATGCCCGGCGAGGACGGCATCGCCTCCGTCGCCACGACGCATCCCGTGCCGGTGTACGTGCCGTTCACCGGCGAGACGTGCGGTCCCGGCGCCTTCGGCCGCGACGACATCGCGACCCGCGACGACTTCCGGGACACGCTCCTGTTCCAGCGCGTGACCACGGGTGCCGACGGGCGGGCGAGCGTCACGTTCGACCTCTCCGACGACCTCACCTCGTGGCGCGTCTCGGCTGCCGCCATCAGCGCCCGCCGCGAGGTCGGCCGGGCGACGCTCCAGGTCCCGGTCGGGCTGCCGCTCTTCGTCGAGGCGCCGCTGGCGCCCGACTACCTCGCCGGCGACCGCCCGGTCCTCCGGGTCCGGGCCTATGGCGAGGCCCTCGCGGCCGGCGACCGGGTCAGCTTCACCGTCTCTGCCCCGTCGCTCGGGATGTCCGCGACGACCGTCGTCGGCGAGGCCTTCGCCGCCGTCGAGATCCCGCTCCCGGCCCTGCGGACAGGCGACCACGAGGTGACGATCGAGGCCTCGGCCGGCAGCGGGACAGGAGCCGCCGGCGACCGCCTCGTGCGCACGATCCACGTCGTCGACACTCGCTTCACCCAGCGGCGGACCGCCTGGGGCGACCTTGCCGACGGGCTGCCGCAGGCCGGCGGCACCGGCCTGCTCGGGATCGTCTTCACGGACGCGGGCCGGGCGCGCCACGTCGGCAACCTGGAGGCTCTCGCGACCGACGACGGGGCGCGCCTTGACCAGGCCCTGGCCGCGGCGATCGCGCGGGACCTGCTCGTCGGGACCTTCGGGGTCGATCCGGCCCGCTTCGCGTCGGCCTCGTTCGACCCGTCTCGATACATGGTCGAGGTCGGGCAGAACGACGACACCGCGACGTCGATCAGCGGCATCGCCCTCCTGCCGTACGCGTCGCCCGACGTCGCGCTCTCCGCCCGGGCCGCCCTCGTCGCCGGCACCCGGCTCGACGCCGAAGCGCTGGGGAGGTACTTCCGCTGGGTTCGCGCCGCCGCCGACGACCCCGAGTTCGAGAGCACGCCGCCGCCGGCGTCCACGCGCGAGACCCGGAACATCGCCCTGGCCGGCCTCGCCGGGCTCGGTGACGGGGTCATCGCCGACATCCGGGCCGCGCTGGGCGACCCGGACCTCACGATCCGCGAGCGGCTCTACCTCGCGCTGGGGGCGGCCGCCCTCGGCGACCACGCGACGGCGCTCGGCGTCGAGCGCGACCTCCTCGCGACGAACGGCGAGCGCCTCGGGCCGTGGCTGCGCCTGCGGCTCGGGAGCTCCCTCGACGACACGATCGAGGCGACCGCCCTCGTGGCGCTCATCGGCGCGACCGTCGGCGACCCTGCCGCCGAGGCGGCCGAGGCGTACGTCGAGGCGAACCGCGCCGCGGACGACCTCTTCAGCCTCCAGCAGGCCGGCTACATCGCGCGGGTCATCGATCGCACGCCCGCCGAGGCGGCCCGCGTCGCGTACACGCTCGACGGGGTCGAACGGACGGTCGACATCGCTGCCGGGGACGCGCTCGGCCTCCGGCTCACGCCCGCGCAGTGGGCCGCGTTCGCGGCTCGGACGGCGTCCGGCCGAGTCGGGGTGGCGGTCTCCTGGGACGCCCCCGTCGCCCCGGCGTCGCTCGCGCCGGACCCATCGCTCACGCTCAGGCGCACCATCGTGGCCGGGTCGACCATCCCGGCGGACCGGATCGTCGACGTGACCCTCTCGGCAACGTTCGGCGCGCAGGCGGTCGACGGGTGCTACGAGGTGACGGACGTGCTGCCCTCGGGTCTCGCGGAGGTCGGCTCCGGCGGGCAGCGGGTCGCCTTCTGCCTCGACCGGAAGCATCCCTCGGAGACGTACCGCGTCCGCGTGGTGACCCCCGGCACGTACCGGTGGGAGCCGGCCATCCTCCAGCTCGAGGGCGCCCCCGAGAGCCCGGCCCTGACGCCCGAGACGCAGGTCGAGATCCGGTAGGGCCCTCGGGCCCCCGGGCTCCGGCCTCGCCCGTCCGGTCCTTGCCCGGCGGTCATCGGCAACTTCATGGTGTTCCGCGACGAGCACCACCTCGCGGGGCCCTTCGCGTCGGCCCTCGCCGGCCTCCTGGGCGACGCGCTGCCCGGGCTCGCCGCCGGGCCCTGAGGATCACCGCCGGTCCGTCACGGCGATCTGTCACCGCCCCACTTGCTGCCGACGGTCGAGGGTCGGACGCAATACGCCGCCACCTCCTTGACGGCGGTGGCGGCGTATTGCCAGGTTCCTGTCGCCCCATGGGACGTTCCGCGGGGGGAAGTGCCACGCCGCGCGGTCCGGTAGGGCTTCGGGACACCGTGCGCGGTTTCGCACAGGGTGTCCAAACCCGCTATGGCACGAAGTAGCCGGTCACGTCGAAGACCAGGTCGGTCGTGGCCGTCGGTCCTGCCTGGCCCCGGTACGTTGCCGACAGGGTGCCGGTCCCGGAGAGGTCGCCGGTCACACCGACAGCACGGTTGTCCCCGACGGGGAAGTTGAGCGTGCTGGTGGTGGGGTCATTGACCGGGTTCGGGGTAAGCGAGACGAAGCCCGGGCTCGTCTGGTTCGTGGCGGTGAGGTTGCCGGTCACCGCGGCCGCGTTGGACGGGACCACGACGCCATCGGCCACGGTGAACGTCCGGGCGACGCCGGAAGCGAAGGTGCCCGTGAGTCCGGTGCCATCCCGCGTGTCGAGGAGGCGGGCCGGTGTGAGCCAGACGTACGTGGCGCCGGTCGCATCAGGGACGAAGTAGCCGGTCACGTCGAAGAGCACGTCGGTCGTAGCCGTCGGTCCGGCCTCGGCCCGGTACGTTGCCGACAGGGTGCCGGTGGCGCTGAGCGCAACGGTCACCCCGTTGGCCCGGTTGTCCCCGACCGGGAAGTTGAGCGAGCTGGTGGTGGGGTCATTGACCGGGTCCGGGGTGAGCGAAATGAAGCCCCGGCTGGTCTGGTTCGTAACGGTGAGGGTGCCGGTCACGGCGACGGCGTCGGCCGGGACCCCGCTGAGGCCGGCCACGGTGAAGGTCCGGGCGACGCCGGAGGCGAAGGTGCCCGTGAGTCCGGTGCCGTCCCGCGTGTCGAGGAGGCGGTCCGGGGTGAGCGAGACATACGTGGCGCCGGCGGTATCCGGCACGAAGTAGCCGGTCACATCGAAGAGCACATCGGTCGTGGCCGTCGGTCCTGCCTCGCCAACATACGTCGCCGACATGGAGCCGGTGGCGCTCAGCGCGACGGTCACCCCGTTGGCCCGGTTGTCCCCGACCGGGAAGTTGAGCGAGCTGGTGGTGGGGTCATTGACCGGGTCGGGGGTGAGCGCGACGAAGCCGGCGCTCGTCTGGTTGGTCACGGTTAGGATGCCCGTCACGGCGACGGCGTTGGCCGGGATGTCGCCGACGCCGGCCACCGTGAAGGTCCGGGCGACGCCGGAGGCGAAGGTGCCCGTCAGGCCCGTGCCGTCCCGCGTGTCGAGGAGGCGGGCCGGTGTGAGCGAGACATACGTGCCACCTGCGAGCACGATACCGACCGAACCGGAGTCGTTGTTGTAGTTGCCGGTGGAGTCGGTGAAGGTCCAGTCTGCGGTGCCACCCGGGATGCTCGTGAAGGTAGCCCCGAGGTCGAGGTCGCCGCTCAGGTCCTCGTCGAAGACACCGGTCGCCGTTCCAGTCGCGCCGTGGGGCGCGCCGTCATAGACGCCGGTGTAGCCGGTGACGTCGATGGTCGCGTCGGCCTTGGCGACCTCGAAGCTCCGGGTCACCGGAGGCGCGGGGAGGTACGTGCCGTTCCCGGCCTGGTCGGCCTGGATCTCGCACGTGCCGGCGGCGACGATGTGGACATCCGTGCCCGACACGGTGCAGACAGGAGTGGTGTTCGAGCTAAACGCCACCGTGAGGCCCGACGAGGCGGTCGCGCTGACCGTGAAGTCGGCGTCACCGTAGGTCTTGCCCGTGAGCGCGTCGAAGGTGATCGTCTGGGGGGTCTTGACGACGACGGCACCCGCCAGCGTCAGCTGCGAATCGCCCGAAGAGCAGCCGTCATTGCTGTACGCGACGAAGTACGCGTTGTAGGTGCCTGGCGTCCCCGGGGCCGTGATGGTGAAGGTTTCCGAGTAGCGCGCAGTGGGGTTGTGGTTCGCATGGTTCACGCAGGTCACGCCGCCCGGAGGGGTCGTGCTGATCCGCCACCCCGTCGAGTCCCAACCCGTTTGCCCGCTGACGTCCACGGTGAAGACGGCGGTGATCGAGGCACCCGGGGCGACGGTCACGCTGCTCGATCCGTTCACGGTCGCGGAGACGGGGGTGCGGATGGCCAGCGCGACCATCGGGACGGCGAGGGCCACGAGCAACAGGAGGCCCAGCGAGCCCGCAAGGAGGCGCCATCGACGCGCCGCGGTGAGTTTCACTATAGACATAGACACCGTGCCTTTCTCTCGTCGGTCTCCGGAGGTGGCCATGGAGGCCCACCCACGGGTCGACCGCTGTAGTCCTGCGACCTGTACCCACGTCGCAGGATCGGACCGTTGGTAGCCTACTCTCTCGAGCGGGCGCGAGGCGGCCCGGCCCCCTTCCGCTTTGGGGCCTCCCGCGTTCGGGGCGCGCCTTTAGTCCGGCGTCGCGGTCCGCGGCGGAGCGGCCGGGATCTCCTCGAGCCGCGCGGCGTGGGGCGCCTCGGCCACCGGGGCCGGCGGCCGGGACCTGCGCAGGCGCAGGAGGTCGCGCACCATCTCGCGCTTCATGAGCTGGATCGCCTTCGCCGGGTCGACGCCCTTCGGGCAGACCTGCGAGCACTCGCCGGCGAAGTGGCAGCGCCAGGGCCCGCTGCCGCCCGCGAGCACCTCCCGCCGCGCGGCGAAGCCGCCGTCGCGCGAGTCGCTGTTGTAGCGGTGGGCCTGGCCGAGCGGCATCGGCCCGGCGTACTGCGGGTCGGTGGCCACCGTGGGACAGGCCGCCATGCAGCAGCCGCACTTGATGCAGTAGCTGAACTGCAGGTAGTGCTCCAGCTCGTGCGGCGTCTGCCAGTACTCGCCGGTCGGGTTCTCCTGCTCCTCCGCGTCGTCGCGGATCAGGTACGGCAGCAGCTCGCGGTGGGTCGCGAACATCGAGTGGAGGTCCGGGACCAGGTCCTTGATGATGCCGAAGTTGGGGAGCGGCCCGACCGCCACGACGTCGCTGTTCAGCTCGCCGATCTGCGTGTTGCAGGCGAGGCGCGGACGCCCGTTGATCAACATCCCGCACGACCCGCAGATCCCCATGCGGCACGACGAGCGCCAGGCGAGGCTCGGGGCGCTCTGCTCCTTCACCTTCCAGAGGCCGTCCAGCACGGTCATGCCGGGCAGGACGTCGATGCGGTAGTCCTCCCAGTGCGGCTCGCGGTCCACGCCGGGCTCGAACCGGCGGACGTGGAAGGTGACGGTCCTCGCGATCGCGTCGACCACGTCAGCCTCCCGCCATCGTCGCCGCGCCGGGCGCGGCAAGGGCGGCCCAGGTCCCGAGGGCGAAGAGCGCCAGCCCGACGAGGACGAGCGAGTAGTTGACCGCCGTGCGCAGCCCGGCCCCGGGGTTGAGCTCCAGCAGGATGTTCCGCAGGCCGTACAGCCCGTGGTACAGCGCAGCCCCGAGCAGGAGGATGTACGTCACCGTGAAGAAGGCGCTCGTCGCGCGCTCGGCGACGCTCGCCCACTCCACGGGCTCCGCCCCGGAGATCCCGAGGGTCTGGTTGAGATGCATGATCGCCATGTGCAGGCCGAGCAGGACGAGGATCACCACGCCTGCGCCGATGTGCCAGGTCCAGAGCGTTCGATCGCGCATGTCGGGCTCCTACGCCAGCACGAAGAAGTCGAGGCCGCCCCACAGGGCGATCACGGCGGCGATCATCAGCACGGCCCGCGCCAACCGTCGCTGCCGGCCGACGGACGTCGCGTAGGGGTAGATGGGCTCGATCGGCCGCCCGACCGCGAAGCCGAGCTCGATGATCGCGAGGCGGATCCCGTTGACGGCATGGAAGGCGAAGGCCGCGAAGACCAGGTACTCACCGACCGTGAAGAGGGGGCCCGAGACGACCCCCATGGCCTGGTCCCAGCTCTCGGGTCCCAGGGCGCGGGTCGAGGTGACGAAGATGTGCATCGCGAAGTAGGCCAGCAGGCCGAGGCCGGTCAGGCGGTGGAGCGTGTAGAGGTAGCGCTCGAAGCCCCAGCGGCCGCCGCCGACCCAGCCCCGGATGCCCAGGCGATTCGGATGTGTGCGGGATTCCATGGCCGTCCTCCGGGGCTAGTACTTGCGCTCGACCGGCTTCCACATGTCGATCGTCACCGGCTTGTGCTCGAACCGGGGACCGTCGACGGCGCGGAATGCCAGGGTGTGCCTGAGCCAGCTCTCGTCGTCGCGCGTCGGGAAATCGCGCCGGGCGTGCGCGCCTCGCGACTCCTCGCGGGCCAGCGCCCCCGCGACGGTCACCTCGGCGAGTTCGACGAGGTTGTCGAGCTCGAGGGCGTGGATGAGGTTCGAGTTGTAGACCCGTGACTTGTCGGCGACCGGCGCCCGCTGCGCACGCCCGCGGATCTCGCGGACCTGGGCCAGCGCCTTCGCGAGGTCGTCGCCGTTGCGGAACACGCCCACCTTCGAGTCCATCGTCTCGCGCAGGTCGCGGCGCAGGGCGTAGAGGTTCTCGTCGCCATCCCGCGCCAGCACCCCCCGGACGCGCCCCTCCGCCTCCTCGGCCTGCGCGGCCGGCAGCGCCGCGGCCGCGTCGATCCCGGGCAGCGCCGCCGCGATCTCCCGCCCGGCGATCCCGCCCCACACCAGGCACTCGGCCGTCGAGTTCGAGCCGAGCCGGTTGGCGCCGTGCAGCGAGACGCAGGCGGCCTCGCCGGCCGCCCAGATCCCCGCCACGCGCGTCCGGCCGGTGATGTCCGTCTCGATGCCGCCCATCGAGTAGTGCGCCACCGGGCGGATCGGGATCGGCTTCTCGATCGGGTCGAGCCCGAGGAACTTGATGGTCACCTCCCGGATCAGCGGCAGCCGGGTATTGATCCGATCGGCGCCGAGGTGGGTGAGGTCGAGCTCGAGGTAGTCCTGCCCGTCGGGTGTCGTGAAGCCCCGCCCGGCGAGGATCTCCTCGGTCTCGGCACGGGAGACCATGTCGCGCGGCGCCAGCTCCATGAGCTTCGGAGCGTAATTCGCCATGAACCGTTCGCCGAGCCTGTTCTTCAGGTAGCCGCCCTCGCCGCGGCACGCCTCCGTCATCAGGATCCCGTTCGGCACCAGGCCGGTCGGGTGGAACTGCAGGAACTCCATGTCCTCGAGCGGCAGGCCGGCCCGGTAGGCCATCGCCATGCCGTCGCCCGTGACGGTCTGGGAGTAGGTCGTGAATCCGTACAGGCAGCCGCCGCCGCCCGACGCGATGAGGAGCGCCTTGCCGCGGATCGCGACGGTCTCGCCGCTGCCCGTGTCGAGGCCGACGAGGCCGGCGAAGGCGCCGCCGTTCACCAGGATGTCGGTGACGAAGAGCTCGTCGTACCGGGTGAAGGTCGGGTAGCGCTGGAGCTGGTCGTACAGCGTCTGCATCTCGAAGAAGCCGGTCTTGTCGGCGGCCAGCGTCGCCCGCGGGTAGCTGTGGCCGCCGAACGGGCGCTGCGAGATGCAGCCGTCGGGGTCTCGCGTCCACGGGATGCCCCAATGGTCGAGCTGGCGGATCTCCCTGGGAATCGTCTCGACGAAGGTCCGCACCACGTCCTGGTCGGCCAGGAAGTCCGAGCCCTTGACCGTGTCCCAGGCGTGCAGCTCCTGCGAGTCGCCCAGGTCCTCGCGCAGGACCGCCGCCGTGCCGCCCTCGGCGCAGACGGAGTGGGCGCGCATGAGCTGGACCTTGGAGACGATGCCGATGTCGACCTTGCCGCCGAGCCGGCGGGAGATCTCGACCGCCGCCCGCAGCCCGGCCAGCCCGGCGCCGAGGATCACCACGTCGTGCTGCAGCTCACGATCCATCGACGAACCTCATGCGACGTGACTCCGTGGGGCGGCGGGCCATGGCCTCGCGGGCCGGAGACGTCAGCGTAGGCTCCGGCCCAGCGGCGGATAGGTGCCGATGGCCTCGATCCATGGGGGCCTGCGGTCATCACGTCCCGCGACCCGGGGAGGCGCCGGTGCGCCAGCGGGTCACGGACCGGGCCGGTGTTGGCCCGGTCTCGTAACCTTGACTCATGAGCCGGCCTCGCGTGCGATCGCCAGCGCGGCCGCGGACCTGCGGGCACGCCACGCCGGTGCGCTCCGGCTTCCCGACGCCCTTGTCGTGGCGACGGCCCTCGTCGTGGGCGCCCACCGCCTGATCACGACGGACGCCGGCTGGCCGGTACTGCCGCTGCCGGTCGAGGTCCTCTCGGCGCAGGAGTAGCCCAGCGGGGGCGGTTGCCGAGCCCGGCTGGTGTCGATCGCGGCGCGCCGGGGGCGTTGCTTCGGGCCTAGAGCGCGTGGACGACCACCTCGGTCGGCTCGGTCTTGCCCTTCAGGTGAAGGGACCGACGCTCCAGCCCGACGGGAAGCCCGGCCGCCGTCGCCGCAGCGGCGGTCACGAGGGTCTCTCCCGCGGCCGCGACGGAGGCGAGGCGAGCGGTCGTGTTGACGAGATCGCCCATGGCCGTCAACTCCGTGTCCGGGCCCTCGCCGATCGAGCCGACATAGGCGATCCCCGAACCGACGCCCGCCCCGACGGGGACCCACGGGCCGCGGGCGTCGAGGTGACCGGTGGCCCGAAGCAACGCGGTCGCCGCGTCGACGGCGCGCGCGGCGTGGGTCGCCCCGGCCATCGACGGCACGAAGATCCCGATCACCTCGTCGCCGACGAACTTGTCCACGAACGCGTCGTGGTTGACGAGGATCTCGAAGGCGGTGTCGTAGAAGCGGCCCATGAGGCGGTTGAAGTCGCGCGGGCTCATCGCCTCCGCGAGCGGGGTCGAGCCGCGGACGTCGGCGAAGAGGAGCGAGCAGTCGACCTCCGCGCCGCCGTGGTTCGCGCTGAGCATGCGGAAACAGCCCGCGCAGTACTTGGGGTTCTTCGGCCAGCGCGGGTGGCCGAGCAGCGGCATGAACACGCCGCCGATCCCGGCGAACGGCGCGGCGCACATCTTGCAGCGCGGGGCGCTCGGGATCCGGCCGTGGATCCGCCGCTTTCGACGCCGCGATGACGGGTCGAGCAGGATCCGCCGCCACCGATCTTCCATGTGGGGCGAACCAGCCGGGCGCATCCCCAGGCTCCAGCCCGGCTCCGTCTCCGGGGGGCCGGCGGGGTCGTTCGGTTCCTGGCTCATGCGGAGCCGTACCGGCCGAACCCGTGCACGTGCGGCCACACCGCGACGGGCCAGGTGCCCATGCGCCGCATCCGCTCGACGATCGCCTCGCTCGGCTCGCCGTACAGGTCGATCCGGAGCACCTCGACCATCTGCGCCCCGCGCCCGATCCGCGAGGCCATCGTCTCGAGGTAGCACTCGAACGAAGCCGCGTCGCGGTGGAGGTGGATGCTCGTGGCCTCGGTATCGTCGTCGCCGAGGTACGCGTCGAAGGCGATCACGTCCGGCAGGTTCGCCTCGACAAAGTCGGCCATCTCGCGGACCGCCGCCCGCCAGCCGTCGACCTTGCCGGGCGGGATCCGGTACCTCCCCGCGACCACGACCCCCGGCGTGGGCCGCGCGCCACCCGTCAGCATCGCGCCCTCCGCGCTCCTCGCGCCCCTCGCGCCCCGTTGAGCGGCAATCTACCAGCGGTGGCAAGCGGATCGAGGCGGGTCGAGCCGAGCTCGGGGTGCGCTCGCGGTGGGATCTCGTGCCGACGCGACGACGTGTCCCAGTCGACGGCGGGTCAGTCCTGGCCGCTGCCGCCGTTCGCGCCGCGCTCGTCGCCGGCGCCGTTCGCGCCGCGCCCGTTCCGCCGCCGGGCGCGATACCAGGCGAGGTACTCGACGAGCTCGTCCCGCTCGTCGTCCGTCAGGTCGGAGAAGAGCGCCGCTCCGACGGCCTCGGCGGGGCTCACACCCGACTCGCCGGGGACGTGGTAGCCGGAGAGGCGCATCAGCTCCGCGTACGGCACCGCGAGCGCCCGTCCGAGCTGGTGGAGGACGCGCGGCGAGGGGTGCTTGACGGCCCCGTTCTCGAGCTTGTTGAGGTACGCGGGCGAGATCTCCGCGGCGCGCGCCACGTCGACGGCCGACAGCTTGCGAACCTGGCGCGCCTGTCTCAGCAGGGCCCCGATCGATGGCGCCACCGCCGCTCCGATCCTACAGGAGATTACGATAACTACAGTTGACAGTACCACCATCGCGTGGTCTACTGCAAGCACGGCAGCGGCC
Organism: uncultured Chloroflexia bacterium; assembly: GCA_963831745.1. Taxonomy (GTDB): domain Bacteria; phylum Chloroflexota; class Limnocylindria; order Limnocylindrales; family CSP1-4; genus CTSoil-043. The sequence goes on from CAWHRD010000001.1 coordinate 748,574, forward strand.
AGAGCGTCGCCCTGCCGTGGTCGTGAGGCCCTGCTGCGCAGGGTGACGTCGCCGGATCGCTCGCCCTGAGCGAAAGGTCCTCGCGATGTCGTTCCAGAACCTGCTCCTCCTCGCGGTCGTCGCGATGGTCGTCCTCGCGGCGACGCGCCTGGTGCGGGTGCACCTGCGGCGGACGCCGCTCCCCGAGGGCAAGCGCAGGCTGCTGTTCCTCCTCGCCTTCGTCGTCCTGCCGCCGATCGCGCTCGGTCTCCTGATCCCCCCGGCCGCGGCCTCGTCGGGGCTCGGCGGGGTGGCGTCGGTGCCGCCGTATGCCGTCCTGCTTGCCGGACTGGCGATCCTGATGGCCCTTCTTGCGCTCGTTGCCCGGGTCGTCGCGCCGGCTCGGTCCCGCCCGCTCCTCATGCTCGCGCTCGTGGGGAGCCAGCGCGATCCGTACGATGTCCCGCTCGACCCGCCGGTGACCGCCCGGCTGGCCGAGAGCGTGGCGCTGGTCGATCGGACCAACGCCGTGTTCCCGCGGGGTCGAGCGTTCGCAGCAGAGATCGATCGGGCGGGGTTCCGCGGTGGGTGGGATGCGCTCGATGCCGCCACCTCGACGCTCGAGAGCCGGATCCTCCAGGACAAGCGGCTGGGTCTCGGCGCCGCGTCGTCCGCCACGGCGACGGCGCAGGACGCTCGGAGCCGTCTCGACACCCTCCGCCGCTTCGCGGCCGGCGGCGGCCAGGCATGGGCCGGCCCACCAGCCGCCTGACGGCGGGATCGCACCACGGCCGTGCCGGCCGGTCCTGCCGGGCGGCCCTCCAACCCCGATCGCACGAGGAGAACGACATGACCAACGAAGCACCCGAAGAGCAGATCCCCGGGACGCCGAACCCGGCACACGACCTCGAGGAGGTCCGGCCGAGCGTCGTCGAGCGGGCGTCCGGCGCCATGCGGTCCGTCCGCACGGGCGCCACCGCCCTCGGCAGGCGACTGCCCGGAACGGTCCGCGCGTCGGGGACGGCAGGACACCAGGCGACGGCCGCGCTGCAGCGGCTGCCCGACTCGACGCTCCGGTGGATCGCGGCCACCTCGGTCGGCCTCGCCGCCGGGCTGCGCATCGCGGGCGCACCGCGGCTGGTGACGGCGGCGGGGGCCGCGCCGGCGCTGCTCATGGGCGCCGCCATCGCGCTGCGCCCGACCGAGCCCGGCGTCCCCATCCAGGACCCCGCCGACGGGTCGGCGCCGGGGCTGCCCGACGTGACCGACGCCATCGGCGAGCCGGAGCACCAGGAGAAGGAAGGCGCCTGATCCGGGTTCGCCGGCCGGGCATCGCGCCCGGCACGGCTCTCAGCCGAGGACGACCCGGACCTGGTGCGTGGCGCCGTCGTCGGCGAGCGGGATCGCGGCGCCCCCCGGGAGCGCTCGCCCGTCGAGCTCCGCCGACGCCACCCCGCGGCTGACCCCGTGCGGGTTCTCCACGACGATCTCGTACCGCGCGGAGCGGTAGCGGAAGTCCATCTCGTAACCGGGCCAGGCGCGGGGGATGCAGGGCTCGACCAGGAGCGTCGTCCCGCGCAGGCGGAAGCCCAGGATCCACTCGACGCCCGCCTGGTACATCCAGCCCGCCGACCCGGTGTACCAGGTCCAGCCGCCGCGGCCGACGTGGGGCGGCTCGGTGTAGACGTCGGCCGCCATGACGTACGGCTCGACCTTGTAGCGGTGGACGCCGGCACGCGTGCTGGCGTGGTTGACCGGGTTCAGGATCGAGAACAGCTCGCCCGCCTTGTCGCCGTCGCCCAGGGCCGCGAAGGCGAGGACCGACCAGATGGCGCCGTGGGTGTACTGGCCGCCGTTCTCGCGCACGCCCGGCAGGTACCCCTTGACGTAGCCCGGGTCGACGTCGGACCGGTCGAACGGTGGGGTGAACAGCAGCACCAGGCCGTCGCCGCGCCGTACGAGGTACTCCTCGACGGCGGCCATTGCCCGCTCCGCGTGGGAAGGATCGGCGACGCCCGACAGGACCGCCCATGACTGGGCGATCGAGTCGATCCGGCACTCGGCGTTCAGCGCCGAGCCGAGCGGCGTCCCGTCGTCGAAGAAGGCCCGGCGATACCAGTCGCCGTCCCATCCGTGGCGCTCGAGCGCCCGCCGGAGGGTCCTCATGCGGGCCCGCCAGCGCTCCGCCCGGGGATGGTCGCCGCGGCCCTCCGCGATGGGGGCGAAGGCCGCCAGGGTGATGTGGAGGAACCAGCCCAGCCAGACGCTCTCGCCGCGTCCTTCGGGGCCCACCCGGTTCATGCCGTCGTTCCAGTCGCCCGACCCGATGAGCGGCAGCCCGTGGGTGCCCACCTCGAGGCTCCGGTCCAGGGCGGCCGCACAGTGGTCGTACAGCGACGCCGACTCCGCGGAGCGTTCCGGCTGGAAGTAGGCGTCCGCCTGGTCCGGCCGCAGCGACGGCCCGTCGAGGTAGGGCACCACCTCGTCGAGGACCGACGTGTCGCCCGTGACCCCGAGGTAACGCTCGACGGCGTACGGCAGCCAGAGCCGGTCGTCCGAGATCCGGGTCCGGACGCCGCGTCCCGACGGCGGATGCCACCAGTGCTGGACGTCGCCCTCGGGGAACTGGTGCGCCGCCGCCCGGAGGAGGTGCTCCCGGGCCAGCTCGCGCCTCGGAGTCACCAGGGCGATGACGTCCTGGAGCTGGTCGCGGAAGCCGTAGGCGCCGCCGGCCTGGTAGAAGGCGGTCCGCGCCCACAGCCGGCACGCGAGGGCCTGGTAGGGGAGCCAGCGGTTGAGCATGATGTCCATCGAGCGATCGGGGGTTCGCACCTGGACGGTGCCCTGCGTGTCGTCCCAGTAGCGCGCCACCTCGCGGAGCGCCCCCGCGTGATCGGTCGCCCGGGCCCGCCGAACGAGGTCGCTCGCCGCCGCGGCGTCGTCCGCCTCGCCGAGCAGGACGAGGACCTGGGTGCGCGCCCCGGCGGCGAGCTCGATGGTGGCCTGCAGCGCGGCGCACGGATCGAGGCCGGCGCCGGCGGCGCCCTGCAGCCGGTGCCCGCGGTCCAGACCCGCCGGTCGGTCGAGGGTCCCGTTGCGGCCGATGAACTCCGTCCGATCGGCCGTCCACGCCGCCTGGCGCCCGCCCAGGTCGAGGAACGCCGCGCGGCCGCCGAACTCGACGTTCCACGGGTTGCGCACCAGGAGCGCGCCGGTCGCCGGGTCGAGGGCCGTGACGATCCCCGGTGCGCTCGCCCCGCGCGAGGTGCCCAGCACCCATTCGGCGTAGGCGGTCACCGAGAGGCGTCGTGAGCGCCCCGATCGGTTCTCGATCGTCAGCACCGAGACCTTGAGTCGCTCGTCGAGCGGCACGAACTGGACGAGGTCGAGCGCGATGCCGCCGTGGACGTGCTCGAAGCGGCTGTACCCGGCGGCGTGACGGGCGACGTACGTCGACTCGTCGCAGCGGATCGGCTGGGCGGTCGGGCTCCAGAGATCGCCGGTATCGTCGTCCCGGACGTAGATCGCCTCGCCGGCCGGGTCGCCGACCGGGTCGTTCGACCATGGCGTGAGCTGGTTCTCGCGGCTGTTCCCCGACCACGTGTAGCCCGAGCCGGACTCCGTGACCTGGAAGCCGAACGAGGCGTTGGCGACCACGTTCAGCCAGGGCGCCGGCGTGGTCTGCCCGGGGCCCAGAATGGTGACGTACTCCCGCCCGTCGTCCACGAAGCCGCCGAGCCCGTTGAAGAACTCCAGCTCCGGGCGCGCCGCCGCCGGCTCGCTCCCGGGCCGGCTCGCGACCGGCGCCGGCGCCGGTCGAGCCCGCTTCTCGGGGCGCTCCAGACGGATGACCTGGTCGGCCAGGCTGCCCCGGCGACTCAGGAGGACGGCCCGCGCGGCGGCCATCAGGAGCGTGCGATCCTCGGTCGAGAGCCGGTCCCCGCGCAGGATGTGCACGTTCCCGCGGCCCGGGCTCCCATCGCGGGCGAGGGCGGACTGGCTCGTCCGGACGAGGCCCTCCAGGCTGTCGTGGAGGTCCTGGGCATAGGTCGCGCCGTGCTCGTTGAGGATCACGAGGTCGACGTCGAGGAGCTTCATGCGCCAGTACTCGTGGGCGCGGAGCAGCTGCCGGACGATGTCGAGGTCCTCGGCCTCGTCGATCCGGACCAGGACGATCGGCAGGTCGCCCGAGATGCCGAACGCCCACAGGCCGGGCGCCCCGCGCTCGTTCCGCGCCAGCAGGGTCGCCGCCGGTCGCAGCGACCGATCCGAGTAGATGATCCGGTTAGCCAGGCGCTGGAAGAGGTGCGCCTCGTCGGCCTCGATCCCCAGGTGGTGGAGCTGCACCTGGGCCTGGGTCCAGGCCAGGGTGGCGGCCCGCTCGAAGGTGGCCGCGTCGCGGTACTTGTCGGCCAGGTCCAGGACCTCCTCGCGGGACTCGGCGACAACCGTCGAGTAGATCGCGTGGGCGGTCGCGCCGGGTGCCAGCCGCACCCGGCACCGGAGGCTGAAGATGGGATCCAGCACGGGACCCACCGTGTCCGACAGGGGGCGCCCGTCGATGACCGAGGCCGGGGAGCGGACGGACCGGCCTCGGCCGAGGAAGCGAGCCCGGTCCGTCTCGTGCTGGACGACCCCGACGGCCTCGCCTTCGACGACCGCGACGTGGGCGGCCCAGATCGGCTGCTCGTCCCGCGATCGCGGACGGCGGGTCGCCAGGAGGGCCCCGATGTCGGCCACGAACTCGGTCTGCACGAACAGGTTCTGGAAGGCCGGGTGGGCGACGTCGGCCGCCTGGGGCGCCAGGACGATCTCGGCGTACGACGTCAGCTCGATCTCCCGGGCGCGCGAGCCGAGGTTCGTCAGCGTGACGCGCCGGATCTCCGCGTCGTGCTCCGTCGACACGACCACCGTCAGGCCCGTCTCGATTGAGCCGTCGCGACGGGAGAACTCGGCGTGATCCTCGGCGTACTCCACCTCGTAGCTGTCCGCCTCGGTCCCGCTGGGCTGGTGGCCCGCCGACCAGACCGCGCCGGTCTGCATGTCGCGCAGGTACAGGAACGTGCCCCATGCGTCGCGCGTCACGTCCTCGCGCCAGCGCGTCACCGCGATGTCGCGCCAGCGGCTGTAGCCGGACCCGGCGGCCGTCACCATGACGGCGTACCGCCCGTTCGAGAGGACGTGCGTCCGCGGCGTCGTGTCGTGGGGCGACGTGAAGCGACGCGGCACCGGCGGCACGAGGTCGCGGACGTCCGCGGCGCTCTTCACCTCCTCGGCCCGCGGCCGCGCCACGAGCACGTCGCGCGGCATCCGCTCCTGGAGGAGCAGCTCCGTCGCCTCGACCAGCGGATCCGCATGGAAGCGCTCGATCATCACGCGGTCGTTGAGCACGTTCCCGAGGGCCACCAGTGCCATGCCCTGGTGATGGGCCATGTAGCTCTTGACGATCGCCACCGTGGCGCCCTCGGGGAGGCGGCGCGCGGTGTAGTCGAGCGCCTCCCGGAAGCCGTAGGGCCCGCTCGCTCCGGCGCTGCTCAGGCGGCCGAAGTTCCGGACCGCCGCCCCGGGCTGGATCATCGCGCCGAGAGCGGTCGCGTACGGCGCCACCACGACGTCCTCGCTCAGGCCTCGCTTCAGGCCGAGGCCGGGCACGCCGAAGCTGGAGTACTGGTAGGTCTGCTCGAGGTCCCGGGCGTTGAAGGCCGACTCGGACATGCCCCACGGCACGCCGAGCTCGGCGGCGTAGCTCATCTGGCGGGCGACGACCAGCCGGTAGGTGTGGTCCAGCAGGCTCAGGGCGGGAGCGCGCATCACGAGCGCCGGCATCAGGTACTCGAACATCGATCCCGACCACGAGATCAGGGCGGAGCCGCGGCCGACCGGCGTGAGCGCCCGCCCCAGCCGGAACCAGTGATCCGGGGCGACGTCCCCCTTGGCGATCGCGAGGAAGCTGGCAAGGCGGGCCTCCGAGGCGAGGAGGTCGTAGCAGCTGGGATCGAGGGTCCCGTCCCGGACCCTGAAGCCGATCGAGAAGAGCCGGCGCGTCGGGTCGAAGAGGAAGTCGAACTCCATCTCGCGGAAGAGGTCCTGCGCCCGATCGGCGATCGCCTGGAGTCGTCGCACGAGGGCCACGGCGCCCGGCGAGGGCGCGCCGTCGTCGCCGGCGGGCGGATCGGAGAGCTCGGCGATCGTCGGGAGCTCCGCGGCCTGGGCCGGGGGTAGGAGCAGCGCGACATCCCGGCGGTGGCTTGCCACGGCCCGTCGAGCCGCCTCGGCCCACGCCACGAGCTCGCCCCCGGCGCCCGCCCCGCGCTCGGCGGCCAGGGCCGACGCCACGTCGACCAGCGTCCCCGCGTGCGTCGAGAGCTCGGCCAGCAGTGCGGCCCACGCCGCCGGGGCCGCGGGGGCCGGACCGGCCGTGCGGGGCAGGTCGAGGGCCTCCTCCAGGTGCCGCCGCGTCAGGGCCTGGCTTCGCCGGTCGTCGCCGATCGCCCCCGCGGCGTCGCGGGCGAGGGCGACCGCGTCGCCGATCCCGGTCAGCGCTGCCTCGACCGGCAGGGGCTGGTCGATCATCTGGCGACAGGCGCTGGAGAGGACGAGCAGGTGGCCGGCGAGGTTGCCGCTGTCGACCGTCGACACGTACGCCGGGTCGAGCCGGTGCAGGTCGCGCGTGTCGTACCAGTTGTAGAGGTGCCCGCGGTAGCGTTCGAGGCTGCCGATCGTCGCGAGCGTCGTCTCCAGGCGCTCCACCATCTCGAGCGTCCCGATCCAGCCGAGGTCGCGAGCCGTCACGGTCGCCAGGAGGTAGAGCCCGATGTTCGTCGGCGACGTGCGGTGGGCGACGACCGGCACGGGTTCGTCCTGGAAGTTGTCGGGCGGCAGGCCATGGTCATCCGGCGAGACGAACGTCTCGAAGAACCGCCAGGTCCGCCGCGCGATCAGGCGCACGGCCTGGACGTCGGCGGCCGGCAGCTGCTCCGCGGCCGACTCCGCCGGCGGGAGGCTGATCCAGCGGGCGACGACGGGCGCCAGCAGCCAGGCGACGACGAACGGCGCCGCGATCCAGGCAGCGCCGGGCTTCGCCACGAGGACGGCGGCAGCGACCACGGCCGCGAGCACGACGCTGCCCGCCATCTGTCGGTAGAAGCCGGCGAGCTCGAGGTCGTGGCTGGCCTTTGCCTGCGCCGCCGTCATCCACTCCAGGAGGTTGCGGCGCGTGACGAGCATCCGGGCCAGGGTCCGCAGGATGGCATCGAGCATCAGCCACGCCTGGTGCGTCAGGAGCGTGAGGCCGAGGCCGATGTGGGCCGCGGCGACGGCGATGTCCGCGCCCAGGGCTCGCGCGTGGCTGCGCTTCGAGATGCCCTGCCGCCGCGGGAGAATCCCCGCCATGACGGGCAGCGCGGCGGGGATGACGAGCGAGCCGAGGACGGCGAGGGTCCACAGGCTCGCCGACACCGACGGCAGCGTCCAGGCCGCGATGAGGGTGGCCACCGTGAGCGGGGCGGACAATGTCCGGCGCAGGTTGTCGAGCATCTTCCAGCGGGCGATGCCGGGCATGGAGCCCCGACTGCGGCCGCCGGTGGCGTCCCGGGCGCGGCCGAGGATCCACGGGAGGAGCTGCCAGTCGCCGCGTGCCCAGCGGTGCTGGCGCGCCGCGGAGACCAGGTAGTTGGACGGGAACTCGTCGAAGAGCTCGACGTCGGTCACCAGCCCCGCCCTGGCGAAGATGCCCTCAAAGAGATCGTGGCTCAGGAGCGTGTTCTCGGGCACCCGGTCCACCATCGCCGCCCGGAACGCATCGACGTCGTAGATCCCCTTGCCGGTGTAGCTGCCCTCGCCGAACAGGTCCTGGTAGACGTCGGACACGGCGGCGGCGTACGGGTCGATCCCCGCCGGCCCCGAGAACGCCCGCTGGAAGATCGATGCGCCGTGCTCGGCCGGGAGAACCGAGGTGATCCGCGGCTGCAGCACGCCGTAACCCCGGGTCACCCGGCCCGCACCGGGATCGAACGTCGGCCGGTTCAGGGGATGCGCGATCGTCCCCACGAGGCGCCCCACCGCGCCCCGGGGCAGCCGCGTGTCGGCATCGAGCGTCACCACGTAGCGCACGTCCCGCGGTGGGGTCGACGCCGGCCGGTCCGGGGTCAGGATGCCGGTGGTCGTCGAGCCGCGCAGCAGCTCGTTCAGCTCGTGCAGCTTGCCGCGCTTGCGCTCCCAGCCCATCCAGGTGCCCTCGGCCGCGTTCCACGTGCGAGCCCGATGGAAGAGCAGGAACCGGGCGCCTCCGCCCGGGGCCTCGCCGTGGCGCTCGTTGAGCCGGTCGATGGCGGCGGTGGCCGCCGCCAGGAGCTCTTCGTCGCCCGGGACGTTCTCGGAGGGTGCGTCGAGCCAGTCGGTCAGCAGGGCGAACCGGAGGTCGCCCTCGCGGTTCCCCAGGTAGTGGACCTCCAGGCCGCTGACCTGGGCCTCGACGTCGGCCTCGCCGGTGAGGAGCATCGGCACGACCACGAGGGTCCGCAGCCGCGATGGCACCCCGTCGTCCAGGTCGAGGCGGGGCAGCGCCCGGGGTCCCAGCACGTAGGTGACCGACCGGTTGACGAGCGCGATCGCGAGATCGGAGGCCGGGCCGAGCGCGAGGACGGCGACGAGCAGCAGCCCGATGCCCGCGGCGCCCGCGGCGCCGGACAGGAGCAGCGGGACGGCGAGGACGAGGGCCGTGACGACGGCGAGAGTTCCGAGGTAGCCCCGGGCGCCCGCCCGCACGTAGGCGCGCCGCAGCCGATCTCCCGCCGGCACCCGGACCTGCAGGGCGCGCTCCAGGTCGAGTCGGCCGTCCCCGACCAGGTAGTGGCCGGGATCCCGTCCGCGACCCTCCGCCGGGTCGGTCGCGTCTGCCGGCAGCGCCTCGTTGGCCGACGGCCTCTCGGCGGCCGACGGCCTCTCGGCGGCCGACGGAGCATCGCGGGCCGGGGGCGCAGTGCCAACCGGTGGCGCGGCCGCATCCGACGGCGGGGCGTCGTCCGCCGCCCTGGCCTCCGCCATCTCCACGGCCTCCCGGGCGACGTCGACCTCCGTGCGGCCGGATCCCCGGGCCAGCTCCTCCACCGCGTGCCGGTATCGATCCCGGGTCGCGAAGTCCATCTCGTCGAACAGGCTTCGCGCGCGCAGGACCTCGTCGACCGGGCTGACGCTCTCGACGAACTGCGCCCAGTCGAACCACGAGATGAGGCGCATGCTCGTGATGACGTTCCGGACCGTCACGTTCATGTTCGCCTGGCGCTGGTGCTCGAGCCGGACCGTCTCCTCGGCCGTGGTCCCCTCGGCCTCGAGGACCTCCTCGAGCCAGCGGAGGGCGGGGGTCACGGCTGGGTCCAGGTCGCGCAGGCGCTGGAACAGCTGGACGCGGGCCGACGTCGGAAGCGCCGTGCGCGACAGCCGGCGCAGGGATGCCGCCGCGGCCTCCGGGCTGTCCCTGCCGACCCCGAGCAGGCTGTCGGCGAGCTCGTCGGCCCGCTGGCGAGCCGCCCGCCGGCGCACGATCTGCTCCGCGAGGCGCCGGAGGTTCTCGACGAGGAGGATCCGCAGGCTGATCGCGATCGCCCACAGCTCGCCGATCGTCAGCGGCTCCACCGCCTGGTAGGCCACCACCATCCGCCGCAGGCTCTCCGGGTCGAAGCGGCTGTCCGTGTGCGCGATGTAGGCCCAGGCAAGGCCCAGGACCCGCGGGTACCCCTCGAGATGTCCGGAGGCCAGCTTGGGGAGCTCGCGGTAGTAGTCCGGGGGCAGGTCGTCGCGGATCTCGCGGAGCTGCTCGTCGACGATCGGGAAGTTGTCGACGAGCCATTCGGCGGCCGGCGTGATCGCCCGTTCGTCCTTGATCGCCCGGGCAAGGACTCGGTACGCGTCCACGAGGACGCGGCCGTTGTCGGCGATTCGAGGGCCGACGTCGTGTCCCCTGCGGGGCGTGTCCGTAACCGCCTGCGCGGCGGCCAGGGTCTGGGCGTGCTGCTCCAGCCGCTCAACGCTGAAGAGCTCCGCGAGGATCGGCTCTTCGAGCTCGGCGTCCGAGCGGGCCCGTCCGCGATCGCGACCGGGCAGGGCTCCGATCGGCTGGTTCGATCTCATCTTCCGCCGTCAGCGCGTGGCCTGACCCGGTCCACCCGTTCTCCGCCCGAGGGACCCGGCGATCATACCGACCGCGGCGCGATCGCATGAGAGGGTGCGCCCGGGGCGCTCAGCTGCGTGGCCGCGCAGACGCGTGAGCGCCCGGTCGCTCGGGTCGCCCCGTGCGCACGGGTCGCGCGGAGGCGCGTCGGAAGTGTGGCCGACGGGGCACCCACCCCCCTTGGGGCGGCGTCGGCCACCTGCGAGCCTGCGCCATGCCGCGACACAGCAGGGTTTCCGATTGGTGCCAAAAGGCTGTGCCAGCGGGGAGAACCGGCCGGGCCGGTTGCCCACCGGCTGGACGACCGAGTTGTCCGGAGGCGTGTGACCGACGCCGGCGACATGCCGGTACGACGGTCCTCCCGGGAGAGGACCCGGGAGCGCCCGCGCCACTCGCTCGACCTATCAGGGAGCGGGCGTCGCCTCGGGTGTCGGGCCTGGCGTCGGGCCTGGCGTCGGCGGCGGCGTCGGGCCTGGCGTCGGGCCTGGCGTCGCCTCGGGTGTCGGGCCTGGCGTCGGCGGCGGATGGGGCTTCGGGGTCGGATGTGGTCTCGGAGTTGGCGTCGGTTCCGACGTCGCAGGCGGCGGTGTCAGCGCCGGAGTTGGAGTTGGCTGCGGCTCGTCGGTCGGCACCGGCGTGGGTTCCGCAGTCGGCGCAGGCGTCGGCGTCGCCTCTGGCGATGGGGTCGCGTCAGAAGCAGGGTCGGGCGTCGGCGTCGCCTCTGGCGATGGGGTCGCGTCAGAAGCAGGGTCGGGCGTCCGCGTCGCCTCTGGCGATGGGGTCGCGTCAGAAGCAGGGTCGGGCGTCGGCGTCGCCTCTGGCGACGGAGGGGGCGTGACCGTGTCGGGACCCGTCCCCGAGTTCTGCTCCGGGTCCGGCGCCGGCGTCGGATCGGGCGTTGTGACCGGCATCTCGCCGGGGGCCCTCGAGCCGTCCCTGCGGCACGGTAGCTCGCAGTTCTCGAAGCTGGTCCTTCGCCGTGCCGTAGCAGGCATCGTTCCCGGCCCCGCCGTCGAGGAGGTCCTTGCCGTTGCCGCCCTCGATCACGTCGTTGTCGCCGCCGCCGTGGAGCGTGTCGTCGCCTTCGCCGCCGAGCAGCACGTCCTTCCCGTTGCCGCCGACCAGGATGTCGTCGCCCTCGCCGCCGACGAGGCAGTCCTTGCCGTTGCCGCCGTCGAGCGTGTCGTCGCCGCCGAGCCCGAAGACGAGCGCGCCGCCGTTGCCCGCGACGAGGTGGTCGTCGCCCGACGTGCCGACGATGACCTGGGCGAAGCGTCCATGTCGGTGCACTCGGGCGGGGTGGGTGGTGGCGTTCGGGATCTCGAAGGTGCCGACGGTGATCGTCATCGCGGCCGTCCCCTCATCCGAGAACCAGGCTCCGGAGGCATTGCTGGTCGGCAGCACAGCGGCCGAGGGCGGGGATCGCGAACTGGTACCGGCCGAAGATCGTGATGGGCATGCCCTGCCAGTCGTCGGCGATGCGGTTCGCGTCGCCTTGCGTGACAAGAGAGCCATCCGGGCGAACCGCGACGACCCGGTGCGTCACCATCCGGTCGCCCACGCCCATGACGAGGATCATCCCCGGCTCGATGGTCTCGGGAGGTGGCGTGACGATGATCAGATCGCCCCGCATGATGGTGGGCTCCATGCTCCCGCCCTTGATGGCGACGATGTGGTACCAGGGGTTGCCGAGGATCCCGGCACCGATGAAGACGGTGAGCGCCACCGCGGCGATGAGCGCCACTTCCGCCATGGCACCGACAAGCCGCCCGACACGAGCATGTCGTGCAGGCGGCGTCTCCGGGCTGATCGCGGGCGGCCTCGGTCGCGCCGCGCAAGCGCGTCGGGACCCGGGTTCCGCTCATCGGCTCCGGCCTCTCATGGGATTGATCACGCTGGCGGGTCGTTCCGACGTCGGTCGAGTCGACGACCCAGAACCGAAGAGGTCACCCAGCCCGCCGTGAACGCACGCCGGGCTGGGGGCTTTTCTGTGGACGGTCTGTCCACCAGCGGCGTCCCCTACGCCGCTCGGATTGATGCCGTTACGGCAGGAGGTTGAAGCGGGTCCAGTCGAACCGCTCGTCGCCCTCGGCGCCGAACGCGCTGCGGACCTCGAACGTCGTGACACCGGCCGGGATCGTGATCGTCTGGATCGGATTCAGGTCGGAAGCGATGCACTTCGTCGGCCACAGGCCGTCCGTGACGAGCGTGTTCCAGTTGTTGCCGCCGTTCACGGTGTGTCGAATCTGGTCGGGCACGTTGTTATTGAAGCGGTACTCGATGCAACTGCCACCAAGGGCGTCGGTGAACAGTCGCACGCTCTGGAACGTGATCGTGGAGTCGTTGACGGTCACATAGGGCCAGCCGTTGCTCTGGTTGATCGCGTTCGTGCTCGGGTCGACATTCGGCGTTCCGATGTGCCCGGCAATCCCCTCACTCCAGTGCCTGGTCGCGGGCACCTCGCCGCAGTTCACGGTCCACGTGACCCACCCGCTGTCGCCGAGGTCGGTGTTGTCGAGCAGAGTCCACTGAATGCCGGTGCTGATGGCCTGGCTCGCACCGGCGGCCAGCGCCACGGGGCTAGCCGGCGTCACCGTCATGGCCGAGAACTTGGACGAATTGAGTGTCCCGCCCACAGCGCTCGCGGTGATCGTGAGCTGCTGGTTGATGGAACCATTGTTCTGCACCGTGAAGGAGAACGGGGCACTCCCGGCAGCGGAGCTCATGATCGTGGGAGCTGTGTAGGTCACGGACTGGAGATCGCCCGCAACCGTGCCGTCACTCGGGTTGATGATCCTGCACGAGAACGTGCCAACGTCGATGTTCTCGGTGGCCAAGAGGGTACCCGTGAACTGGGCGCCGACGCCGCCTCCGATGAGGCCGAGCACGAGGCCAGACACCACGAGGAGTCCGGCGACCTTCCGTAGAGACATTGTTCCTGCTTTCTGGGGACGCGCTCTGGGCACTAGCGCAGATCTCAGGACGCGGCTCGGGCTTTTCGGAGGCCCACCCCCTTCGAATCTCGAGGAGGAGCAGCAGGGCCACGATCAGGCCGGCGGCGATGAACGCCGCACTTCGCAGCTCGGTCAGCCAGCCGAGGTAGGGCACGACGAAGACCAGCCGATAGCCGGTTGCTCCCTGCAGCGTGATGCTCCATGGGTCGGCGACACCGTTCGCGTCGCCCTTCGTCGTGACGACGTCGCCCTTGCGCGACGCGATCCGGTGCAGCACCGGTTGCGCCTCGTTTGGTGGGGTGAAGACGATGACGTCGCCCACGCGCAGCGAACCCGTCGGAACGCCCTGGGTGATCGCCAAGTCGCCGGGCGACACGATGGGTCGCATCGAGCCGGACACCACCGTCCGGACGTGGAAGTCGGCCACCCGGAAGCCGATCCCGGCGGCAAGGACCGCCACGCCCGCCACGAGAAGCATCACGTCAACGAGTCGACGGCGTGTCAACGCGACTCCCTTCTCACCGTGATGCATCGCCCCGACGCGCAGGCCGTCCCGAGGCGGCCGGTGATGTGCCGCCGGTGCCGGGGCCGGGGTGCCATTCCGCGACGTCAGGCCGATCCGACGCTCAGCGGAGGCATGGAGCTTGTAGGTCTGGGCCTGGAAGACGAAGAACCTTCCGAGATGAGTGCGTGCGTCTCTGCTCCCGAAATCTCGAGCAGAGTCCCTTGTGGACAGACGCTCGGTCAGCGGATCGCGTCGGTCCGGGACCTCAGGTGCCGTAGTCGCCGGCGTCTGCTCGGCGGCACGGGTGCGCGGCCACCGCGTGGGCACTCGCGGCCGGCTCTCCCTTGGGACGTCACGGGGACCAGGTGCCACCTGGTCGGAGGAACGCCAGCCGAACGTACTAGGTGATTCGACCTAGGGATATACCACTTGTCCTAATCCCGTCCGCCGATCGCGCCGGGCGGTGCCTCAAGGCACCGGCCATGTCGCCGGTCGGGACTTGGGGGAGGGGTGCAACGTCGCTCCGACCACCACGCGGGGTCGCCGACGGCCCAGGTTCAGAGGGCCGGAGCGCCGTCCGGGGCCGCGACGGTGACCAGTCGGGCAAGCCCCTCCTTGTCCAGGACGTTGATGCCGCCGCCGTGCTGGCGTTCCACGAGACCGTCGGCTTCCAGCCCGCGCAGGGTCCGGTACATCATCACGCGGCTCGTGCCGATCATGGCTGCCAGGTCGGCTCGCTGCGCAACCGGATGGGGCGTGTCGAAGATCACGTTCCCGTACCGGAGGAGGATGGCGGCCATCCGCTGGCGCGCACTCTCGAAGGACCGCTCATCGAGCCGCACGTTGAGGATCACCGCGAAATCCGATGACAGGTCAAGGAGGCCCACGGCCAGCCCGGCGTCCTGGAGCGCGAGCTCGCGCATGAATGGCGGATCCCATGTCGCCCATGTCCCGTCGCTCAGGGCGACCAGCTCGTAGAGCGCGTCGGCGTCCGGGTCGCTGATCGAGCGAAGGCCGCCGAAATAGCCGGGCCCGGCGATCAGCGCGGCGTACACCTGTCCCGTCTCCACGACGCGGCGGTTCATGACGTGCCCATCGAGCACGACGAAGGGGGGCAGGTGCATCCCCCTCGCGTGCAACAGGTCGCGGCGGGAGAAGGTCTGTCGGCGAGCCCCCTGTTCCAGGCGGCGCAGCGTGCCGGCGTCGGCGCCCGGCAGCAGCCGTGCGACATGGTCACCGACCGATTCGATCGCACCCATGGAGGTCCTCTTCGCGTACGGCCGATCGTACGCCGAGCCTGGGTTCCGACTCGCATGTGAACTTTGACATTGCTGGCGCGGGAAGGGAAGGTAGGTTGGGATCCACGACGGTCCCGCCGCCTTCGTGCCCGGGTGCGACGGGATCGCCGCGCGCCAGGCTCCGCGGGCCCGGGGGCCCCGCGAGGGGGGAGCCTGGCGCGGCGACGGAGATGCGACGTGGGTGTGGCTACGGGCGTGGCATCAGGCGCGTCGGCCTCGGTCGGCAGGCCAGAGCGTGACATTCGCGAGGTAGAATCGCGGTGTTGCGGTCGAACGGATACCGGCCGCCTCAGGACGCAACTGTTCGTCCAACGTCTTCCAGCGCGGGAGGACGAGCCATGACTCTCGGTCACGTGAGCAACCCGGAGGTCGAGGCGCGCCGCGCGCTCGTGCTCCACGATCGCCCGCTGGTCGTGGACCTCATCGAGCTGACGCTGAACCACGGCCTCTTCGTCGTTCGGGCCGCGCGCAGCCTGGCCGAGGCCGAGGCGATCCTGGCCGAGTGGCGCCCGCACCTGGCCGTGGTCGACATGGACCACGACGACAGCACCGCGCTGCTCCAGCGGCTCGGCGCCTCGAACACCCTGACGCGGAGCGTGACGCCGGTCCTGGGCCTCACCCGACGCGGCGACCTCAAGACGAAGCTGCGGGCCTTCGATCTCGGGGTCGACGACATCCTGACGGTGCCCTTCTCGCCCGAGGAGCTGCTCGCCCGGTCCATCGTCATCACCCGTCGTGCGACGGGGACCGATCGGCCGATCGTGCCCACGATCAGGCTCGGCGAGATCGAGATCGACATCGTCAGTCGCCAGGTGCGCGCCGGCGACTCGGTCGTCCACCTCTCCGGCATCGAGCAGAGCCTGCTGTACCTGCTCGCCAGCCGCGGCGGACGCGTCGTGACGCGGGACGAGATCCTCGATGCGATCTGGGGCACCGACTTCGTGACCGAGAGCAACATCGTGGATCGCCACATCCGGAGCCTGCGCATCAAGCTGCAGAACGACTACCGGCATCCGCGCTTCATCGCCACGGTCCCCGGCCAGGGCTATCGCTTCGTCCCCACCTTCTCGAACCCGGGCTGGGACGGCGGGGGCGAGCCGGAGGGGCGAGCCGCCCGAGCGGCGCGCAACTGAGCGTCGTCGGGTCGCCTCCGTCGCCGGGGGCGCGACTCGGTCCCGTCGAACCTGCGCCGCGTCATGACGCACCCGTCATGACATGGCGGGTCTGCCACGGGACACTGGCAGTCGCCTCGACCCTCCGCCGGGGGTGTTCGGCTGAACGTCGGCCGAGCAGGCCACGCGCCGGCGGAAGCCGGGATGCGAAGGGCCCCATGGGAATCATCGCCTGGATCGTGGTCGGCGCGATCGCCGGCTTCGTCGCCACGCTCATCACGGGGACCCGCGAGGGCATCGTGATGACGATCATCCTGGGCATCGTGGGAGCGCTCGTCGGCGGCTTCCTCGCCGGGGCCCTGCTCAACCTCAAGGATCCGACCGGCTTCAACATCGAGACGATCGTCGTGGCCGTGATCGGCGCGATCATCGTCGTCTTCGTCGCGGGCCTGCTGGGTCTCGGCGGGCAGCCGGAATGACGGTCTGACCCTTCACCGTCCACGGCGACGTCAGACAGCCGAAGGACGTTCGTCATGACCGGATGAGCACACCAAGGGTGCCATCAGCAAGACCACCGGCAAGGTCGAGGAAGGGCTCGGCAAGCTGACCGGCAACAAGGAGCAGGAGCTCCACGGCAAGGTCAAGCAGGTCCAGGGCGTCCGGGCAGGAGGCCCTGGGCGACATCCAGGATGCCGTCCGTGGGCCGAAGGACAAGGACAAGGACAGAGGCCTGATCCGCCGACCTGCGCAGACCGACCGGCGTCACGTCGCCGCGGAGGTCGGCGAACCCGACGACAACAGAGGAGACCGCCATGGCCGCCCAACGGGCACGCGTGCGCTCGTTCTCGACGAGTGTCGACATTCCGGCCGATCGCCGCGCCAGGATCATCAAGATCCTCAACCAGCACCTGGCTGATTCCTTCGACCTCGTGAGCCAGGTCAAGCAGGCGCACTGGAACGTCAAGGGCCCGAACTTCTGGCAGCTCCACAAGCTGTTCGACGAGGTCGCCGAAGAGGCCGAAGGGTGGGTCGACGAGCATTGCCGAGCGCGTCACCGCACTCGGTGGCTACGCCACCGGGACGGTGCGCATGGCCGCCGCCTCCAGCACGCTGCCGGAGCTCCCGACCGACATCAGCGACGGCATGGCCTACGTCAAGGCCGTCGCCGCGCGCCTCTCCGCGTTCACCAACTCGGCACGCGGCGCCATCGACGAGACCGACAAGCTCGGAGATGCCGACACCGCCGATCTCTTCACCGAGATCAGCCGCTGCGCCGACAAGTACCTCTACTTCCTCGAAGCGCACCTCCAGGGATAGCGCTCCTTGCCCGGCCTTGGTCGGGCGAGCCAAGGGGAACGGGCGGCCGTTCGCCGCGGACGCCCGTGTCCAGCGTCGTGCCCACGACGTCACTCGCGGAGGCACCGCATGGCCGCGATCCACGCTCCCGGGACGTCTCGCCCATCGATCCTCGCCCCGAGCGACGACGAGGCTGTCGGGCTCGTCGGTACCGCTCTCCGACTGACCGCGTCGATGGCGCTGCGCAGCTTCGCCCTCATCGCGATCGCGACGCTCCTGATCCTCATCGTCCTCCCGGCCGTGCTCGTGGCGGCGGCGCAGGCGGCGAGCGCCACCTGAGCTCGGCTCGGACCGTCGGGCACCAGGGGCGCTCACGCCGCATTACGCCCCGTCATGACGCGGACGCTTCGCGGGCGGACACTCGACCGTGCCGCCGGAACGCCGGAGTGCGCTCCCGAGACCGCCGAAGGGCGGCCCACGCGCCAGGAGCGGCGATGGGCCGAGCCAACGTCGCCCGCATTGCGCCAACCGCACATGGCGGTTCATCGAGAAGGAGAGACAGATGATCGACGACAAGCCACCGACGCCAGAGCTGCCCGGCGACTTTGCGGCCGGAGAGCGAACCGACACCCCGACTCCGGAAGAAGCGCGGGAGGGGGCACTCCAAGGCGACTTCGCCGCCAACGAGCGAACCGAAACCCCGACACCCGAAGAGGTGCTGGAAGAGGGCCTCCACGGTGACTTCGCCGCTGGCGAACGCACGGAATCCCTCACGCCCGAGGACGATGTTGCGGGGACGTTCGCCGATACGAGCCACTAGGATCGTCCGCCGGGCGACCTCCATCGCCCCGCTGGCGGCCCGCGTCGCGAGCGTCGCGACGCGGGCCGCTTCGCGTTCGCTCTCAGGGCGGAGTGCAGCCGAGATGCGGTGCTTTGGGCCGAGTGACACTGGAGCTCTGATCGGTCCGCGCGCGGATTGGCGCCGGCCACGCGTAGACGGCGGGCAGGTTCGCTGGTTCCGGCCCTGGTTTGAGCGCGGCCGTGGCCAGAACGATTGCACGACCGATCGGCCGTGCACTGCTCTTACTGGAGCACCGTGCGCTCAGGGCGTCGGGGGGTCGCCGGGGAAGACCTGGCCGAACACGCCCGACGTCGTGGCCCCGGGCAGAGTGCCGAAGAGGTCGGGCCGCGCGAGGAGCTCGAAGTAGGTCAGGCCGGCGTAGGCCCCCGAGCCCTTGTTCCAGATCGCGATGACGTCCCCGCCCTCGTCGAGGATCCCCGAGGCGACGCCGGTCCACGTTCCGCCGGCGGTCTCGAGGCGGGAGCCGCCCCATTGCGTCCCGGCGCCGAGGGAGTCGCTCGTGGCGCCCCAGGTGTCCAGGATCCAGTTCGGTGCGAAGAACGTGCCGCTGACGCGCGGATCGTTGACCGCCTCGCTGCCCGCGTAGGTGCCCGTCCCGATGTCGACGTAGGTGTACTCCGAGGTGCCCTCGGTCACGCTCACCGGGCCGTACGCGATCGCCGAGGCGGTCGGGGCGGGCGCGGGCGTGGGACTGCCCGGGGCGGGGACGTTCGGCGACAGGACGGGCCCCGTGACGGACGCCTCGCCCGTGAGGTCCGGCGGGTCGCCGGGGAAGATCAGGCCTCGGATGGTGTGGGGCGCCTTGCCCGTCCGCAGCTCGAAGTAGCCGAGGCCAGCGTAGCCGCCGGTCCCCTTGTACCAGCTGACGAGGATGTCCCCGCGATCCGACGAGGAGACGCCGGATCCCGTGCCCTCCCACGCCCCGCCGGCGTTGTCCAGGCGCACGGAGCCCCATTGGACGCGC
Source organism: uncultured Chloroflexia bacterium (assembly GCA_963831745.1). Classification (GTDB taxonomy): domain Bacteria; phylum Chloroflexota; class Limnocylindria; order Limnocylindrales; family CSP1-4; genus CTSoil-043. Next base: position 767,712 of record CAWHRD010000001.1, read on the forward strand.
GCGCCGCTGTCCCCCGACCCCCAGAGGCCGCCGATGCCCAGGGGCGATGCCGTTCCCCACTGGTCGACGTTCCAGGGGGACATCCTCTCGGTCCCGGTGACGCGCGGGTCGGTGGTTGTCACCGTGCACGAGATGGTGTTGCCCCAGATGTGCCGGACGCCGCCGGACCCGCTCGTGACGACCCCGACGTCGACGGTGGGGCAGGTCGCCGTGCCGATGACCGAGGTGGTGGCCGGGGTCGCCGCGGGCGTCGGCGATGCTGCGGGGCTCGCGGTGGAGGCCGCGGTTGGCGCAGCCGGTGACGTCGTGGCGGCCGGTGTCGGCGACGGGGCGACCGCGGCGCCACCGGCGCAGCCGGCCAACAGGGCCATGATCGCCAGGCCGGCGAGGAGCCGTCTCGTGGGAAGCCGCGCATCCACTCTCGATACCTCCGCTCGGTTCGATCAGGGTCGAGGGACGGCCGGCATGCGGGCGATTCCCGTGGGCGTCTGGCCGAAGACCGTGCCGTCGGTGGCGACCGCGTATGTCGGGGCGCCCCAGGCCACGGCCGACGGGACGACGTCCGCGTACGGGAACGACCACGCCAGGCCGTCGTAGCGCGCTGGGCCCCGGTAGGTGGATGCCCAGAGCGTTCCGTCCGGGGCGAGGACGAGGTTACCCCCGGACGTGCCGCCGACGAAGTCGGAGGGCAGCTCGACGAGCGTCCAGGCCGTCCCGTCGAAGCGAGCCACCCGGGCGGCCTCCGCCTGCCCGTCGGTCGACCGGTCGACGACCGCGACCCACACGGCGCCGTCCGGCGCCGTCCCGAGGACGGTCGCGCCGTCGAACGCCGAGCCGTCGACCTCGCGCACCGTCTGCCAGCCCCGCCCGTCGAAGCGCGCGAGGCTGGCCGAAGCGTCTCCCCGAACCAGCTGCTGCCCGCCCACAGCGCGCCCGACGCGTCGACGGCGAGCGACCTCGCGTCGACCGGGCACCCCTGGATCCTCTGCTTCACCCACGAGGTCCCGTCGAAGCGCAGTCTCCACAGTCCTGGCGCCCGACTCCAGCCGCCGTTCCAGATCTCCGCGCCGGCCACCCACACGGTCCCCCGTGCATCGACCGCGATGGCGCTCGCGAGCAGCTCGACCCCCTCCTCCAGGCGGTCGCTGCCGGCGGTGTCGACGACCGTCCACCTCCCGTCGCGGAGGTAGGCGACCCCGGCCGCGCCGGCCGCCCAGATCGCCCCATCGGGCGCCAAGGTCATGACGTCGGGTCCGTACGTCGGGAGATCGGGGCTCATCGGCTCGTTCGCCCAGGCGCCGTCGCGGTAGTGCAGCAGCCCGCTGGCCTTGTGCGCCGGCCAGGTCCACGCGTCCTCGCGCGCCCACAGCTCGTCGCGCGAGACCGCGAGGAGCAGCCTCGGCTTCGGCGCCGCCACCTGCGGCCAGGCCCGCTCCCAGCGCTCGTCCGCGAGCCGGAAGATGCCGCCGCTGGTCGCCACGAACACCCCGTCCTTCGTGGGCGCCACCCACTGGGCACCCCCGATCCCCTGGGCGCCCCCGCCGGGCAGCTCGTCGGGGGGCCCGTGGTAGGCCCACGACTGCCCGTCGAAGCGCGCGACCGCGCCGATGGTCCTGCCATCGGTCGCCCAGACCGTGCCGTCCGGGCCCGCGGCCACCGCATGCGACCCGGCCAGCAGGCCGGTCGTCTCGTCGGTCCAGGCGGTGCCGTCGAACCGGGCCACGCCGCCGACGGTGGCGACCCACACGTCGCCGTTCGGGAGGGGAAGGATCGACAGGACGTCACGGCCCAGCAGGGACGTCGCGCTCCCGTCAAAGGTCGTCCAGTGCTGCCCCTCGTACCGCGAGACCGATCCGATGTATTCGTCGGAAGCCTGCGCATTCCAGCCCACCCATGGCCGCCCCTCCCTGTCGACGGCGATCGCGCCGATCACGGCCGCGGGGTCCGGCCGGCCGGGGTCGAACGTCGTCCACGACGACCCGCTCCAGTGGAGCACCAGGCCGTCCTGGGTCGCCGCCCACAGCGTCCCATCCGGCGCCTCCGCGGCGGCCGTGATCGCCGCCGGTGCCTGGACCACGTCGCGGAAGTCGGTCCCGTCGAACCAGCGCAGGGTCCACCCGTTCAGGAGCCAGACGCCGCCGCCGGCGGCCGGGGCGATGTCGACCGTCTCGAACGCCGCGTCGTCGCCGACCGTCCAGGCCCGCCCGGACCCGGTCGCTGGATCGAGGCGCACGAGGCGTCCGCCGTCCTGGCGCGTCCACAGGATCCCCGAGCCGTCCGCGACCATCCGCCCGTAGGCGCCCGGGTCGGGCGTCAGCACGTCGATCCCGGTCGGCGCAAGGGCGGCGAGGTGGCGCGGCAGGCGCTGCGCGCCGACGAAGAGAGCGGCGACGAGGGCAAGGAGCAGCAGGCCGAGGAGCACGAGCATCGACAGGGCCCGGGCGGGGCGGAGCTCCCACGCCCACCCGGTGCGGCGCGCTGGATGCGCCGCGACGGCGGCGCGGGCGACGGCCGCCGCGTCGACCGCCACCGGCACCTCGTCGAGGTAGTGCCGGTAGGCCGCCGCGAAGCGCCGCTCGAAGCGGTCGAGGTCAGCCATCGTCGAGCTCCTTCCGGAGGCGGCCCATCACCCGCATGAGACGGGCGCGCACGCCGGACGCCGAGATCCCCAGCAGCGGCGCGATCTCCGAGGAGTCGAGCTCGGCGCCGTAGCGCATCGCCACGAGCGCCCGCTCGTCGGGCGAGAGGCGCCGGAGGGCGTTGACCAGGTCGAGGCGCCGGATCTCGGCGGGCGAGTCGACCGCCCCTGGGCCGGCCGGGTCGACCTCCAGCTCGACCACGCGCCCCGACCGCCGGCGACGGACGACATGGCGGGCCTCGTTCGCCGCGACGGCGACGAGCCACGACCGGAGGTGGTCGGGCTCCCGCACGCTGCGCAGCTTGCGCCACGCGATCAGCCAGGCCGCCTGGACGGCGTCGAGGGCCAGGTCCGCGTCGCCGCAGATGCCGTACGCCACGCGGACCATGTCCGGGTGATACGCGGCGACGATTCGGGCGAACGCAGTCTCGTCCCCCGCGACGGCCTGCGCCAGCGCCGCCGTCATCAGCCCGGTCGTCGTGAGACCCGTCATGCCACAGAGAGGCCGCGCGGGAGGCCAGCTGTTACATGCGCCACGCAAAATCGCCGCCGCGTGGCGCGCGTCTGAGCCTCCGGCCGCCGGCCACGATGCGCGGGGCGCCGCGACCCGTCGAGAGTCGAACGGCCCCCGGCCCGGGCAACGGCCGCCATCCGGATCGCGAACGGTCGCGCCCGCCCGCGACGGGTCGCCCAGACGGATCGCCCAGTCGGGTCGACCCGTCGCTCAGGTCGCGAGGCGATCCTGCAGCCGGTGCAGCACGTCGATGTAGGCGCGCAGCTCAGCCTCGGACAGGAACGCCATCCAGTCGCGCTCCTGTCGATGGACGAGCGTCCGAAGCTGCTGCACCACGAGCAGCCCCTCCCGGGTGATCTCGATCAGCAGGCTCCGGCGGTCGGCCGGGTTCGGGGTGCGGCGGACGAGCCCACGTCGCTCGAGCGAATCCACCACGCCCGTCACGGTGGCCCGGGTGACGATCAGGCGCTCGCCGAGCTCGGACGGTGACATCGGCCCGTGGTCGCGGAGCTGCCCGAGCACCAGGCCGCCCGCTGCGCTCACCCCGAGCGGACGCAGGAGGCGGCCGATCCGGTCGAACAGCATGTCGGCCGTCCGGATCGTGTTCATGACCGCCTCGGTCGCCGCGACGCTCCCGTCGGGCGTCTGGTCGTAGAAGTCGTCAGGCATCCAAATCTTCATCGCGCCCACATAATACGTGTATTGACAATACGGTGCCTAACCATATAGTAAGGGCCCTAATGACCGACCGACTCGGCCCGGTCCTACCGAAAAGGGGGGTTCCGCGATGGCGAAGGTGATCGTCCAGCACCACGTGGTCGACTACGACCGCTGGTTCCCGGTGTTCACGGAGCACCAGGCCGTCCGCCAGTCGCACGGTGCGACGGGCCACTCGGTGAACCGCTCGGTGGCGGACCCGAACACGATCGTGATCGTCAACGACTTCGCGACGGTCGAGGGCGCCCGCGCCTTCAGCCAGGACCCGTCGCTGCCCGCGGCGATGGAGCGCGGCGGCGTCGACGGCGCGCCGCAGGTCTGGATCGTCGACGAGGCCGACGCGAAGGCGTACTGAGCCTGTCGCCGGCACCGAGCCCCGGCCGTTGGGTCGGGGCTCCGTTCGTCCATGCGCCCGACCACCGCCGACGGCCGGGATCACGCAGCACGAGACCCCGCGGGCAGTACTTGTTGGTCCCGTCACAACGACCAGTGGTCATCTGGGCATCGCCTTCCCGGCACGCTACGGTGGACCCGGCTATGCAGCCGAGGGGGGCGAGAGTGCCGAACCAGCGTTCCAGCCGCACGGCAACCCGGTCACACGTCATCCGGGTGGTTCTCGTCGAGCAGTACGCCCTCGTGCGGGCGCTGCTCCGGGAGATCGTCGGGAGCCAGCCCGACATCGACATCGTCGCCGAGGTTGCGGACGTCGACTCGGCGATCGCGATCATCCGGGAGGAGACGCCGGATGTCGTTCTCGTCGACGTGGAGGTCCCGATTGCCCTGGTGGTCCCGGCGATCCAGCGCCTGAAGCGCGAGTGCCCGGGCTCGCCCGTCGTCCTCCTGGGCCATCGACGCAGCGACGACGATCTCTTCGCGGCGCTCCAGGCAGGGGCGGCGGCCCATGTGCTCGACGACGCGCGGCCGAGCGAGCTCCTTCGGACGATCCGGGCGGTGGCCGAGGGGGAGTACCTGATCGACGCCGCCGTGGCGGCCCGGCCGGTCGTCGCGCGCCGCGTGCTGGAGGCCTTCCGGGACGCGTCGCTCCTCGGCGAGGTGGCGCCGGGCGACCTCGCGGCGACCGCCTTCGCCCCGCTGTCGCCGCGCGAGACGGAGGTCCTGGAGGCGATCGCGCAGGGCCTGACGAACAAGGCCGCCGCCGAGGCGCTCTCGATCAGTGAGCGGACCGTCAAGAACCACGTGTCCAGCATCCTGCGCAAGCTCGCCGTCAACGGCCGCACCCAGGCCGTCCTGTACGCGCTCAAGAAGAGCTGGATCAGCGTCTCGGACGCGCCGCCGCTCCGCCGGAACTGAGCCTCAGCGACCGAGCTCGGCGACCTCGCGCATCGAGATCAGCCGCTGGACCTCGTCCATGGTCCAGGCGCTGTCGCCGACGAGGATGTCGGACAGGAAGGCGAGCGCCGCCTCCTCGGTTGCGGGGAGCGCCGGTGGACGACGGACGGCGCGTCGGAGCGGCGTCGCGGCGCGCATCGGCTGGCGGCGTCGAGCGCGGTCGGCGCCGACGAGGGATCGCCGGTTGCGGTCTCGGTTCATGGTCCAGGCCCGTGCTTGTCGGATGACGTTGACACGCGGGCGGGCACGCACGCCCGCTCACGCACGAGCCGAAGGGATGGCGCCACGGCGCGGGCGCCCGCGAGGGGCTGGCCGGCGCGGAACGGAACGAACGAGCGATGAAGATCGATGAGTGCGAGGCCTGTCGTCCGCGCCTGCGGCGACGATCCATCTTCGGTTGTGCGACGACGGTACACCGGCCCGCGGGAATTGCCACACGTTCGGCGGCATCCGACCACAGGATGTGGTGCGCGGACGCACGCGACGGCGGCAGCCAGGGGACCGCCTCGACCGGCGCAGTAAGGTTCATCCGGAATGCGCGATTCGAAGCCCGGCCTGCCCCTGGGTACCGTGACGTTCCTGTTCACGGACATCGAGGGATCGACGCAACTGGTCGCGAAGATCGGGCCAGCGCCCTTCAGCGATCTCCTCGAGCAGCACAACCGCCTGATCCGGGGCGCCGTGGCGGCCCACGCCGGGGTGGACGCTGGCACGGCGGGCGATTCATTCCTCGTCGTCTTCCGCGACGCGGCGTCCGCGGTCGCGGCCGCGGTCGACGCGCAGCGCGCCCTGGCCGTCGCAACGTGGCCCGCCGGCGCCGAGGTTCGCGTGCGCATGGGCCTTCACACGGGGCAGGGGATCGCCGGCGGCGACGGGTATGTCGGCCTCGACATCCACCGGGCGGCGCGCGTCGCCTCCGCGGCGCACGGCGGGCAGGTCCTGATGTCGGAGGCCAGCCGGGCGGCGACCGCCCGGGATCTGCCGCCCGGCGTCGGCGTGCGAGATCTCGGGCTCCACGACCTGAGGGGAGTCGCGGAGCCGGAGCGCATCCACCAGCTGCTGATCGACGGGCTCAAGTCCGACTTCCCGCCGCTCCGATCGAGCACGACGCCACGCACGATGCTTCCCGTCGCCCCGACCACCTTCGTCGGGCGGGAGCGCGAGCTCGAGGAGATCACGGCCATGCTCCGGGCCGACCGACTGGTGACGCTCGTCGGCACCGGCGGGATCGGCAAGACCCGGCTGATGATCCAGGCGGCCGTGCCCGCTGCCGGGCTGCACCGCCACGGTGCGTTCTTCGTCGAGCTCGCACCGATCGGCGATCTGGGCCGCGTCGAGCAGGAGGTCGCCCGGGCGCTCGGCATCCAGCAGCAACCCGGCCAGGAGCTCGCGGACACGGTCGACGACTTCCTCCGGGCGAAGGACCTGCTCCTCCTCCTGGACAACTGCGAGCACGTCGTCGGCGTCGTGGCCGAGCTGGCCGAGCGGCTGCTCGCGGCTTGCCCGACGCTGCGGTTGCTCGCATCCAGTCGCGAGGCGCTCGGCGTCGGCGGCGAGGCGGTCTACCCGGTGCCATCGCTCGACCTGCCGGGTGCCCTCGACCCGGGCGAGGCGGTCGACGCGCCCGGGCTCGCGCAGATCGCGGAGACCGAGGCCGTGCGCCTCTTCGTCGATCGCGCCGGCGCCGTGGTCCCGGCGTTCAGGCTCGACGCGGCGAACGTCGCCGCGGTCGTCGAGATCTGCCGCAGGCTCGACGGCATCCCGCTGGCGCTGGAGCTCGCCGCAGCGCGCGTCCCGGTCCTGTCGGTCCAGGAGATCGCCGACCGACTCGGCGATCGATTCCGGTTGCTGACAGGCGGCCATCGCACCGCCGTGCCGCGCCAGCAGACCCTGCAGGCGGCCATCGACTGGAGCTGGGATCTGCTGGTCGAGACCGACCGCGCGCTGCTCCGCCGCCTCTCCGTCTTCGCCGGCGGCTGGACGCTCGAAGCAGCCGCCGTCGTGACCGGCAGCGGCGACCCGATCGAGATGCTCGACGGCATCGAGAGGCTCGTGGCCCGCTCCCTCGTCGTCGTGGACCGGGCAGGGCCGACGCGCTACCTGATGCTCGAGACGATCCGCCAATACGCCGCCGCCAGGCTCGACGCGAGTGGCGAGGTCGACGCCTATCGCGGGCGCCACCTGGCCTTCTACCGGGCGCTGGCGGCCCAGGCGGATTCCGCGCTCCAGGGCCCCGACATGGTCGCCTGGCTCCAGCGACTCGACCCTGAGGCAGACAACCTCCGGGCGGCACTGGCCTGGGCGTTCGAGGCGGACGCGGAGGCGGCGGTCGAGATGAGCGTCTCCATGAGGTCCTACTGGCGCCTGCGTTCCGTCGGGTCCGAGGGGGTCGAACGCCTGGACCAGGCGGTCGACCTCGCGCGTTCGCGCCTGCTCGACGACGGGACCCCGGGGGCGCTGGAGCGTTCGATCGTGCTCTCCCGGACCCTGGCGGCGGCAGCCCAGGCACATGCGCTGTGGGCCGACGCGATCGTCGCGCGGGACTGGGCCGACGAGGCACTGGTCGTCGCGCGCCGGACGGGCGACGAGGGCGCCCTGGACCTCGCCCTTGCAGCGGTCTTCCTCGTGTCGGCCTTCTCGGGCCAGCTCGACGCGCTGGACCGGGCGGCCGGAGCGCTGGGCGACGTGGCAACCAGGCACGGCGACTGGTGGTCCTTCGTCTACGTGCAATGGGTCGGCGCGGAGATCGCCCGGCATGCAGACCCGGCGCTCGCGAGGGCGCGGGTCGAATCGGCGACCGACGCAGCGCAACGCTCCGGCAACCCCGCTACGATCGGGTTCGCGGCGCTCGCCCGTGGAGAGATCACGAGCTTTGTCGGCAGCCTCGCCGAGGCGCGTCCCTGGTTCGACCGGGCCATCGCCCAGTACCGGGCCATCGGTGATCGCCGTTTCGAGGTCATCGCCCTGAGCGGGCTCGCCCACGCGCTGCGCCGCGACGGCGCCCTCGACGAGGCCGAGGCCGTCTACCGCCGGACGCTCCCCGAGTGGCACCATCTCGGCAACCGCGGCGCGCTCGCCAACCAGCTCGAGTGCTTCGCGTACCTGGCCGTGGCACGGGGCGACGGACGCCGTGGCGCACGCCTCCTGGGCGCCGCGGAGGCGCTCCGCGAGGTCGCCGGCACGCCGATGCAGGTGATGGGCAGCGAGCTCGAGGACCACGACGCGGCCGTGGCTCGCCTGCGGCAGGAGACGGATCTCGAGGCGGTCGAGGCTGCCTGGGCGGACGGCCGTCGGCTGACCGTGGATCAGGCCGTGGAGTCGGCGCTCGCGGGGCCATCGTCCTGACCCGGTCGGCGCGACCCGGCCGGCGCGACCCCGGCCGGCGCGATATTCTCCGGGTCACCGGTCAGTCTGCTCTCGCACGGCGCCGGAGCCGGGCCTCCGGCCGGTGATCAAGTACCGCCCCCGGTGTGACCGCGACCCTCGCGGCCATGCTCCCTCGGGTCTCACAGTGCCGTCGTCGGCGGGACATCCGCCGAGGTCGAGGAGCCGAGGGAGGGTATGCAGATGAGGCCGACGATCCTCGCGGCGCTGATCTCGGCGAGCCTGCTCTGGTCGTCAATGCCGGCCGGTCAGACCTGCCGTTCCAAATCCTGCGCCCAGGCGGGGCCGTCGGCCGCTGCGGGGCAGGTCTCGCCGGTCGCACCCAGGCTGTCGCTCGCGTCGCGAACCCGGGTCGTTGGTCCGCGGGCCTGCATCGGCCTCCTGCGCCGGCCCCCGGTCTCGCCCACCAACCACGGGTCCCCCATGGTGGTGACATCCGAGCTGCCGCACTGGGTGTGACCGTGATCCTCGTTAGCAGCCTTCGCCGGGCACCGGCCTTCCCTCAACGGGCGCGCTCGCGGAGGCCCTCGAGGTCGAGCACGACGAGGTGACGCCGCTCGGCGGCGATCAGCCCGCGCCGCTCCAGCTGTGCGAGGGCCTTGTTGACGGCCTCGCGCGAGGCCCCAACCCAGCCGGCGAGCTCCCGCTGCGAGATCGGCATGCCGATCAGGATGCCGTCGGCGGCGGGCTCGCCGTAGCGCTCCGCGAGCTCGACCAGCCGGTGGGCGACGCGTCCCACCACGTCGAGCCCGCTGAACTCCGCCCGCTTGCGATCGGCGTCGCGCAGCCGGCCGACGATCGAGCGCAGCACCACCAGCGCGAGGCTGGGCTGCTCCGCCAGGGCGGCGCGGAATCGCTCGCCGGCGATGACGAGCGCCTCGCCCGCCTCGACGACCGTGACGCTCGCGAGGTGCTCCTCGCCGTCGATCGCCGAGAGCTCGCCCAGCACGTCGCCCGCGCCGCGGAACCCGAGGACCGTCTCGTGGCCGTCCTCCGAGACGGACGAGACCTTCACCCGTCCCGACAGGAGGAGGACCACGCGGTTCGAGACGTCCCCCTCGCTGAACAGGATCGTGCCCTGCCGCAGGTGCTGCCGCCGGCCACCGCCGAAGGCGGCATCCAGCGGCCCACCGGCGGGGTTCGGCTCGGCGGCGCGCGGCACGGGAGGTTCTGCGGCCACGGCCCGAGCATAGTCCGGCATCTCGCCGGCGAACAGCCCCGACCTCGGCGTCCGGAACCGGGCGGCCGAGGTGTGACGGAGTACCGCTCCCCGCGTGACCTGTTCCCTCGCCACCGCGACCTCTGCGGCGGGACAGTGCACGGGACAGCGAGGCACGTCGATCGGCCTCGACCTCCGAACCAGGGGAGAAGGAGTCCGAGATGCGTTTCCTCCAGAGGCTCGTCGTGGTTGGCGCCACGATCATCGCCCTCACCCTCGCCGTCCCTTCGGTGTCGGCGGCCTCGCAGAAGCCCTTCCATCTCGAGAAGACGTGCGTCGTCCTGAGCCCGACGGCGAACCAGTGCGAAGTCACGTCCTCGAGCTTCAAGGCAATTCCGGTGGGAACCCTGATCGACTACGACACCAGCGGCGGCTACACGGCCCTCGTCGCCACCATCACGGTCAAGAACGGCAGCGCAACCGGCCGCTGCGACATCCTGGCCGCCGTCCTCAATTCCTCGAAGGCCGGCACCTGCACCTTCACGTCGGGGAGGGGACGCTTGACCCGGTTCCATCTCAGCGTGGCCGTCACCAGAACCGCCGACTGGTCCCTGTGGTTCTGGGACGGGACGTACCGGTTCGGTGGCGACGACTGACGAGAGGACGTGGGGCCAGAGGTACGCATCCCCGGCGGACTTCCGCCGGGGATGTCACCTTGCCGACCGAGGTCGCCGGGCTACGGGCTGATGGGCGCTCCCGGACACTGCGCCCACCGAGGCCGGCCGGTACGGGACCACGTCGGCGTACCTGGGGCTGGCTCGCGCAGTGTCCTGATCGAGCCGTCAGGCGGGCGCGCCAGTCCCGGGCTCCAGGGCCCGATTGCGCAGCCGCTGGTGCTCCCACTCCGCGAAGGTCTTCGGAGGGTGGACGATCTCGGCCTCCTGCTTGCGCTCCAGCCGGGCGGCGTCGTTGGGGCAGCCGCTCACGCACAGTCCGCATCCGATGCAGCGGCTCCGGTCCACGACCGAGAACCCGTCGCCTCCCGAGATGGCGCCCACCTGGCAGCGCTCGATGCAGGTGCCGCAGTCGGCGCAGAGCTCCGGCTCGATGACGGCGAAGTAGTTCGCGAAGGCCACCGAGTCGGCGATGCCCCAGTCGGTGATGCCGCGCAGGATGCCGCAGCAGCACCCGCAGCAGTTGCAGACATAGCCGACGCCCTCGGCGACGTTGCTGACGGTGTGCACGAGCCCGACCTGCTCGGTCATGTCCAGGAGCGCCAGCGCCTCGGCCTGGGTGAGATCTCCGGGTTGCGGAGCGCGTTCGCGCCCGGAGAAGCTGAGGCAGACCCCGGTCGGGTAGGCGCACCTCTCGCCGAGCTGCTCCTGCTGGAGCCGGCAGATGCACTCGTTGACCGTGAAGGTCTTCACCTCGAGGAGGAGGGCACGCACGTCGTCGTACGGCAGGATCGCCTCGGACTTGACGGAGCCTCCCGCCGGGACCACCCGGTGCAGGGCCGGCTGCGGCTTCATGATCCCCAGGGCACCGCCACCGGCCAGGTAGTCCTCCACCAGGTGGGCCAGCTCGTGGTCCATCGACTCGGCCTGCGCCTCGTAGATGCCGACCACGAAGGGCGCCAGCCGGAAGCGGACCGCCCCATCCTGCTTCTCCGGCCAGGCGATGCCGCGGCGGACGAGGTCGAACAGCGCCCGCCTGACCTCCCCCGTGGGCTTGCCGGCCCTGGAGGCGATTGGCCCCACCGGTTGGGGCGTCCCGGTCAGGAGCCCGGCCAGGGCGGCCTCCCCGGGTGAGCAGATCTTCCTCAGGATCTGGATCTCCAGCCCGGAGTCCGTCCTCGGGAAGCCGTTCGGGAGGCGATCCAGGGCTTCTGCCAGCTGTGCGTACGGTTCGTCAGGCATTCCTTGGGACCTCGCCGCCGTCTGCGTCTCGCTCAGGGGTCACGATGACCGTGTCGGGGAGGCTTGGCGAGAGGCGAATGGCCCCGGTCGCCCACCGGGATGCTCTCTCCGTCGTCTGCGTTCCGCCTCCGGCGGCCTCGAGCGCCTCCCTACAGGAGCTGCACGAACCGGCGCTTGACGAGCTCCACGAGCGCCAGGTAGGCGACGACGAGCACCGCCAGCACCAGCCAGAAGACCGGTGGCAGGGCTTCGAAGCCGATGATCGGGCCGAGCGGGCTGAGTGGGATCAGCACGGCGGCGGCGAGGGCGCCCACGATCGCACCCACCAGGGGCCGGCTGGGACGGCTCCGCCAGAAGGGGCTCAGGCGGGTCCGGATCACGAGCACCACGAGGACCTGGGTGAAGAGGGACTCCACGAACCAGCCCGTGTGGAAGGCCTTCTCGTTGACCCCGAGCGCCAGGAGCAGCAGCCCGAAGGTCACGAAATCGAAGAGCGACGAGATCGGGCCGAAGATCAGCATGAAGCGCTGGATGGCCTGGACGTCCCAGTGCGCCGGGACGGCCGCCACCGCAGGGTCGATGCTGTCGGTGGGAATCGCCGTCTGCGACGCGTCGTAGATGAGGTTGTTGAGCAGGATCTGGCCCGGCGTCATCGGCAGGAAAGGCAGCAGCAGCGCCGCTCCGGTCATGCTCAGCATGTTGCCGAAGTTGGAGCTCGTCCCCATCCGGATGTACTTGAGCGTGTTGGCGAAGGTGCGCCGGCCCTCGATCACGCCCAGGCCGATCGACGCAAGGCTCGGCTCCAGCAGGATGATGTCGGCCGCCGAGCGGGCCACGTCGGTCGCGTTGTCCACGCTGATCCCGACGTCGGCCGTGTGGAGGGCCGGGGCGTCGTTGATGCCGTCCCCGAGGAAGGCGACGACCTCCCCGGACTCGCGCAGCGCCCGGATCACCTGCAGCTTCTGGTCCGGGTCGAGCCGGGCGAAGATGGTCGTCTGCCTCGCCCGGGTGACGAGGGCGGGATGCGTCAGCCCCCGCATCTCCTCGCCGGTCAGGGCGCCCTCGACGGTGAGCCCGACCTGGCCTGCGATGTGACGCGCCACGAGCTCGTGGTCGCCGGTGAGGACCTTGACGGCGACGCCGTCGCCGGCAAGCTCCGCGAGCGTCTCGCCGACGCCCGCCTTGGGCGGGTCGCTGAAGAGGATGACGCCTTCGAAGACGAGGTCGCGCTCGAGCTCGACCGCGTTCTCGAGGCTCGCGGTCGCTCCCGCCGCGGGATGGCCGACCTCACCCGGCGCCAGGACCCGCGAGCCGACGGCCACCATCCGGAACCCGTCCGCCGAGGCATCGTCCACGAGCCGTGCCAGCCGCTGGTGCTCGGCCCGGTCGATCGGACGTGCCGCGTGGTCCTCGCGGACGTGGGTGGCGCGGGCGAGGACCGCCTCGGGTGCGCCCTTCGTCACGAGGAGCGGGTGCTCGTCGGCGATCTGGACCACCACGCTCAGCAGCCGCCGCGTGAAGTCGTAGGGGAGCTCCGCGATCTTCCGGTAGGTGGCGAGGTCGGCCGGCTCCGGGGTCCCGGCGAGGATGGCGGCGTCGAGCGGGTTGGCGAAGCCGGTCTCGAAGTGGCTGTTGAGGTAGGCGAGCTCCAGGGCGCGGGCCGCCTCCGTCGCGTCGTCGCGATCGATTCCCACCGAGCGGACGAGCTGGAGGCGGCCATCGGTGAGGGTTCCGGTCTTGTCGGTGCAGAGCACGGTCACCGAGCCGAGGTTCTGGATCGCGGGCAGGCGCTTCACGAGCACGCCATGCCGGCTGAGCGCCCGCGCCCCCTGGGTGAGGTTGAGGGTGACGATCGCCGGCAGCAGCTCGGGCGTCAGCCCCACCGCGAGGGCGATCGCGAAGAGGAGCGAGTCGAGGAGCGGGCGTTGAAGGGCGAGGTTGATCGCGAGGACGGCGATCACGAGCACCGTCGTGACCCGGAAGATCAGGCCGCCGAAGGCCCGCACGCCCCGCTGGAAGTCGTTCTCGGGTGCGCGCTCCCCGAGGCGCTGCGCGATCTCGCCGTAGCTGGTTCGCGGGCCGGTCGCCGTGATGACCGCCCGGCCGGTCCCGCTGACGACGCTCGTCCCGAAGAAGACGAGGCCGTCGCGATCGTCGTCGGAGGCCGGGTCGAGCTCGCCGTCGCGGGGTGCCTTCAACGACGGAGCCGACTCTCCCGTCAGCGACGCCTCGTCGACGTACAGGTGATCGGCCTCGATGACGCGGCCGTCGGCCGGCACGATGTCCCCGGCGCCGAGGACGACGAGATCGTCGCGCACCACGTCGTGAATGGGCACGTCGCCGGGCGCGCCGTCGCGCACGACGGTCGCCTGGAGGGTCAGGCGGGCCTGGAGGGCGGCGACTGCCGTTTCCGAGCGAGCCTCCTGGACGAACCCCAGGGTCGCGCTCATGGCCACGATCGCGAGGATGATCGCGGTGGTGACGGCGTCCCCGACCACGAGGCTGACGAGGCTCGCCGCGACCAGGATCAGGACGAGCGGACTCGCGACCTGCGCGACGAGGATCGCGGCGAGCGTCCGCCGGCCGCCCCCGCCGATGGCATTCGGCCCATCCTCCCCCAGGCGAGCGGCGGCCTCGGCCGCCGTCAGTCCCGAGGTGCGCAACCCGTCCGGAGTGGTCGCCGCGGGGGCGGAGTCGACCATCGTCGGACGGGCGGCGCCAGTGGACATCATGCCGCGCTCATCGTAGGTGCCGTGGACGCCCCGGGGCGTGACCCGGGGCGTCTCGCCGGCGTCCGTCGTCGACCCGCGTAGGCCGCAGCGGCGGACAGGTGCTTCCCGGCAGTCCCGGCCGCCGGGTTCCGGGGGGTTACGGCCGGCCGGCCGCCAGGTCGTACTGCAGGTAGACGACGTGGGTCTGCGTGTACTCGAGGACCCCGTGCTTGCCGTCGGCGCCGCCGATCCCGGACTTGCGCCAGCCGGCGTGGAAGCCCTGCATGTTCTCCATGTTCTCGCGGTTGACGTACGTCTCCCCGAAGCGGAGCTCGTTGGCGGCCCGCAGGGCCACGTCGACGCTCTTCGTGAAGATCGACGACGCGAGACCGTAGATCGAGTCGTTCGCCCAGGCGATCGCCTCGTCGAGGTCGTTGAACGTGACCACCGGCATGACCGGCCCGAAGATCTCCTCCCGGACGATCGCCATGTCCTGGCGACAGTTGGCGATGACCGTGGCCGGGTAGTAGTTGCCCTCGGGCATGTCCTCGGCCCGCTTCCCGCCGACCACGATCTGGCCGCCCTCGGCGACGGCACGGTCGACGCGTCCGCTGACGGCTTCGAGCTGCCGGGCGCTGACCAGGGGACCCAGGTCGCGGCCGTCGTCGAGGAGGGCGTTCCCGTAGGTCGCCTCGCCCATCGCGGTGGCCAGCCGATCGATGAACTCGTCGCCCACGCCCTTGTGGACGTACGTGCGGTCGGCCGCGCCGCACACCTGGCCGGTGTTCAGGAGACGGCAGGCCTTGATGGACTTGACCGCCAGGTCGATGTCGGCATCGGGCATGATGATGACCGGGGCGCTGCCGCCGAGCTCGAGGCTCACCTTCGTGATGTTCTGGGCGGCCAGCTCCATGACGCGCGAGCCCGTCCTGATGCTGCCCGTGACGCTCACCATGCCGATGAGCGGGTTCGAGGCGAGCTCCTCGCCGACGATCGGCCCGTAGCCGCACACCAGGTTGACGACCCCGGCCGGCACTTCGGCTTCGTCGAAGATGCGGCCGAGCTCGAGCGTGCTGTTGGGGGTGATCTCGCTCGGCTTGACGACGATCGCGTTGCCCGTCAGGAGCGCGGGCGCCACCTTGCGGGCCATGACGTAGAGCGGGAAGTTCCAGGGCACGATCCCGCCGATGACCCCGATCGGCTGCCGGAGCAGCAGCTCCATCTCGTTCGGCCGGTCGCTCGGGATGACCTCGCCTTCGACGCGGCGAGCCCACTCCGCGGTGTAGTCGAAGTAGCCGGCCGTGCCGTTGACCTCGCCCCGCGCCTGGTCGAGGGGCTTGCCCTGCTCCTCGGAGAGCACCCGGGCGAGATGCTCCGCATCCTTCCGGATCCCATCGGCGATCCGGTGCAGGTAGCCGGCTCGCTCGATCGGGGCCAGCTTCGCCCACTGGCGCTGGGCCCGGTCGGCGAGCTCGATCGCCTCCCGCGTGTCCTCGACGGACGAATCGGGGACGTCCGACACCGCGGCGCCGGTTGCCGGGTTCTCGACCGCCAGGGTCTTGCCACCCTGCGCGTCGACGAACCGACCGTTCACGTAGTTCTGGTAGCGGCGAGTTGCGACAGCCATCGTGATCCTCCGGTTGACCGGTCGCGCCCCTGGGGCGGCCGGACCTTGGGTGGCGGGGCGCAGAGCCGCCGGTCAGCCGCCGACCGGCTCCGCGTCCGCCAACGACACCATGGACACCGGCACCTAGCCCAGGACGAGCGCAGACAGGCTCAGGTCGGCATGCGTGGGAATGCCCTCCACCGAGACGCCCTGCTCACCGAACGCGAGGTAGCCGATCAACGGCATGTGGCCGACGGCGTGCTCGACCTCGGCGGGGATCTCCCTGATCCGGTCGCCGAGGGCGATGGCGCGACCGCCGCAATGGGCGAGCAGGATGGCCTTCGGATGGCCCACGTCCTGGACCGCCTTGTACACGACGTTGCCCGCCTCGGCGATCAGCCCGTTCACGGAGGCCTCGCCGAGCTCCAGCAGCATGCCGGGGCTCATCGCCGCCCCGAAGTCCATCGAGCCGTCCGGGTTGCTGTTGACCGGGTGGGCGGAGTACGTGATCCCGTCCTTGTGGAAGAGCAGCGGGTACTGGACGCTGAAGGACACGAGCGCGCCGCCGCCGATCTCGGATTCGGGCTTGGCGACCCATTCCGAGTAGACATCCATGGCCCGGCGGCCGCCGAGCTCGAACACTGTGCGCCCCGTGGCCTTCGTGACGGCGGCCTTCTTGCCGGTCGGTCGGTAGCCGTTCGTGAAGGCGTAGCCGATCGGCCCGCCGAGGGCCGCGATGGCGAAGTGGTTCTTGTAGGCGTGGCCGTTCGCGAACTGCTGGAACTTGCCGTCGGGAGAGTGGTCCGACGCCGTCCCGCCGACCACCGGCACGCCCGGGGCGACCTCCGCGATCCCCCGCAGGATCTCCTCTTCGGGTCCCATGAAGGCGATCGTCAGCAGTGCGCCGGGCTCTCCGCCGAGCTGCTCGAGAGCCGCCCGGGCCGCCTCCTTGCCGGCCGCGAACCCGTCGCCCTCGCCCACGGCCGCGACGCCGACCCCAGCCGGCCGGTCGGCGATCAGCATCAGGCTGGCCGCGCCTCCGTCGCCGGTGACCCAGCCGTCGTCCTGGAAGACGCCGGTGGACGACGATCCGCCCCACAGGGGCACGTCGCCGAGCAGCGCCGACACACCGGCCACGAGGCTCTCCGTGTCGTACTGCGTGGTCGCGAACAGGATGGCCAGCGTCGGCGAACCCTCGAGCCCCGCCTTCGCCCGCTCGACCAGCTCGGCGGCCGCCACCTTCGCATCGGTGGACGTCGTGCTGGCAGTGCCGATTGCGCTCATGAGACTGCCTCCTGGGTGATTGCGGATGGGACCTGCCCGGAACCGGGCAGTCGTCCCGACTGACTGATCTGGCCGAGGATCGCCGCGCCGAGCAGCGAGGACTGGTCCTGGAAGACGTACTCGAAGTCGCCGGTCCAGCGGCGCCGGGCTTCGAGCATTCCGCGGATCCTCGCCCCGCCGCCGGAGATCGCCACCCGGCGGCCGACGGGCACGAGCTCGGCGACCTCCCGGAGGTGCCCGCCGAGGTACGCGGCGTTTCCGCGCACGAGGCTGAGCAACAGGTCCTCGCGCGTGGTCTCGAGCGTCAGGCCGTCGAGGCCCGCCTTGAGCCGCTGGAGGGAGTACCGGCTGCCGCCGAGGTACGGCACGTACTCGGGCAGCTCGGCTTCGCGGGCATCCGGGTCCGGATCCCCGAAGAACTCGTCGAGCACGCGTGGGACGTACTCGGTGTAGAACTCGTCGTCGCCCAGCTCGCGGCAGGCGATCCGACGGAACCAGTCGAGCGCCTCGCCGCCGGCATTGAGGACGAAGAAGGTGAGCCAGCGGCCGGGGACGACGTGGCACCGGACGTTGAAGGTGGGCGAGGCGATCGGACGGTCCGTGCAGACGTTCGCGATGTCGCAGGTCCCGCTGATGATGTTGATGTCGCCGGGCTCGGTCAGGCCTCCCGACAGCGCCGCGAGCACGGCGTCGTTGCCACCGCAGAGCACCGAGCAGTCGCGAGGGAGACCGAGCTCATCGGCGACCGCGGGCAGCAGCCGACCAACCGGCTCGTGGGACTGCCTGAGGGGTGGCAGCTTGTCTTCGGAGATCCCGGCGAGGCCGAGGATCTCCCGGTTCCAGGTAAGGTCGTTGCGGGCCGTGTTGTAGAGACCGGTGATCGACGTGGTCGACGGATCGATCGCCCAACGGCCCGTCATCCGCTTGACGAGATAGGTGTTGGTGTGGCCGAACTTCGCGGCTGCCGCCCAGACCTCGGGCGCCTCGTCCCGGAACCAGAGGATGGACGACAGCGACGAGCCGCCCGACACGGGCAGGTTGCACGTCTCGGCGAGGAACCTCCTCTCTCCAACAAGCTCGCGAATGGCGGCCGATTGCGCACGGGAACGTCCGTCGAGGAACAGCACGGCAGGCGCGAGCGCCGTGCCGTCGGAGGCCATGGGCGTGAGTCCCGGCGTGGTGACGGACAGCGAGACGACGCGGACCCCGGCGAGGCTGGCCGCCGCCTCCGCGCAGCATGTGCGCAGCGCCTCCCACCAGGCCTCGGGATCGATGTCTGCCTTGCCCCGGTCGTAGACGTGCGGCGCGTAGGTGCGCCGCGCCTCGCTTCGCTTCTCCAGGCCGGCGCTGAAGACCCCGACCTTGAGCGCGCTCGTCCCGACGTCGACGGCGAGGATGTCGCCGCTCACGGCAGGAGACCCTCCGCGACCAGGAACGCCCTCAGCGCCTGGACCTGCGCCGGCTCTAGCGGGAGCAGGGGGCGCCGCGGGATGCCGCCCCGGAATCCGGCGAGGGTCATGGCCGCCTTGACGCCCGCCACCCCGTGAGCCCCGGAGATGGCCGCGTTGATGCGGCTGACACGGTCCTGCAGCGGGACGCCGTTCCCTTCGTCGCGAGCGTGCCCGTGGCCGAAGAGCTCGAGGGCAAGCTGCGGGAAGGAGTTGGCGAGCGACACCGTGCCGCCCGGAGCGCCGCCCAGCATGGCCCGGAGGAGGAAGTTGGCCGAGCCCGCCAGGACATGGAACGAGGGGCCCTGGAAGGGAAGGAAGTTCTCGATGCCGTTCGAGGCGCTGTCCTTGAGGCCCACGATGTTCGGATGGGCGGCCAGCCGCCCGACCAGGTCCGGGGTCAGCGTGATGCCGCAGAAGCCCGGCGCGTTGTACAGCAGGAGCGGGATCCGCGCCCGGTCGGCCAGCGAGGTGAAATAGCGGTACAGGACCTGGTCCGTCATCTGCGCCCGGAAGTAGCCCGGCGACAGGACGAGGGCGAAGTCGGCCCCGAGGTCCGCCGCAGCCGCGAGGAAGCGTTCGGCCTCGCGCTGTCCGTCGTACGCGGCACCGGCCAGCACCACCTGGCGCGGTCCCTTGTGCCGCACGACATCGTCGAGGACGCGCAGCTTCTCGTCCTCCGCCAGGCTCCGGTTCTCGCCGTTGGAGCCGAGCGCCAGGTAGCCGAGGATCCCGCTCTCCGCGTACCGCGCGAGGTTGAACCGCAGCGCGCCGTGGTCGACATCCTCGTTCGCGGCAAACGGCGTGCAGATCGGCGCGAAGACGCAGGCGAGCTTCGAGTTGGCCTCCTGAACGAGCATCAGGTCTCCGTGCCCGTGCCTGGGCCTGGGCCGCGGCCACCGGTCGGGACGCCCCTGTCGGACCCCAGCTCCCGGGCGATCGCCTCGGCCTCGGCGCGCACCCGTTCGCCGAAGAACGGGAGTCGATCGTGGATCCGGAAGTGGGGTCCGGAGATGCTGAGCGCTCCGACCGGCCGGCCGTCGGCCCCGACGATTGCCGCCCCGACGCACGCCCCGTGCGGCTCGTTCTCGCGGTCGTCCGTCGAGTAGCCGCGGACCTGCGTCACGCGGATCGCCTCTCGGAACGAGGCCAGGTCCCGGATCGTCCTGTCGGTCCGCGGCTCGAAGTCCATCCGCCGATAGATGCCCTCGCGCTCCTCGTCCGGCAACGCGGCAAGCAGGGCCTTGCCGAGCGAGGTCGAGTGGAGCGGCATCGTCTGGCCGATGGCGGAAACGAGCTGGATGCTGTTGTCGGCCTCCAGCTTGTCGACGTAGACGACCCCCAGGCCATCCATGACTCCCAGGTGGACGGTCTCGCCGAGCTCGTCGCGCAGTGCCGCCAGGTGCGGTCGGGCGACGCTCCGAAGATCGAGGCGGACCGTTGCCCGGTGGGCCAGCCACACGATCTTGCCGGTCAGTCGATAGCGGCGCGTCGTCTCGTCCCTGGCAACGTATCCGGCCTCAACGAGGGTCCGGAGCAGGCGCATGACGGTCGCCTTGTCGAGGCCCACCCGCTGGCCGATCGCAGAGGGTCCGAGCTCATGCTCGTTCGCACGCGCCAGCGTCTCCAGGACGTCGAGCCCACGATGCAGGGTGCGGGTCACCATGTTTCACTCAGTGAACCCCTGGTGCGCTGAACGCAACCATTGTAGCGTGCTGCCGGGCCGCGATGTCGGGGCGCAGGTGCCACGGGCCTTGGGATGCGGGAGCCGGCCTCGGTGCCCTCGAGGCGCGTTACCTGCGCACCCCGATGCGCGGCGTCCGCGAGCGCGATCCGATGACCCGGACGACGGCGCATCGAGAGACGTCCGTCGAGCAGACGGATCTCCGCCGGGAGTTCATCGACATGAGCGGGATCGGACGGACGCGACGATCGCCTGGAGCATCGCCGTCGACACGGCCCTCGACCCGTGGCGGATGAGCCGATGGCGGAGTCACGCCGGGCGGAGGAAGGGAACCACCGTCGGTAGGGGAGGTGACGCAGGTGAAGTCGATTGCCCTGGCTGCTGCCGTGGTCGCCTGTCTTGTCCTGGCCACGGCGGTGCCGCCGGTTCAGGCCGCGACGACCTGGACGGCCAGGATCGGTACGTCCTACGGCTCCGCCACGGTCGTCAAGGGGACCTCGACGCGCCTCACCATCGCGGCGCGGAACTACCGTGCGCGAACGACCTATGCGGTATCGCTTCGGCGCGGCAGCTGCTCGTCGTCAGGCGCCCTGATCCTGGGCAGGCGGATGATGACATCGAGATACGGCGCGATCAGCTCCACGCTCACGCTCAGCACGACACAGGCCCGGCTGGTGCGGCTGCCGATGGCCATCTGTGTGGGCGCACGGTGCGCCACCTTCAAGCTTCCGGCGCCCGTCCCGACTCCAGTCCCGACGCCCGTTCCGACTCCAGTCCCGACGCCCGTCCCGGCGCCCTCGGCCGCCACCGGGGACGCCGTCTCGATCGCAGGCTTCGCCTTCGCGCCGGCCACGATCACGGTCACCGCCGGGACGACCGTCACCTGGACCAACGACGACAGCGCCAGCCACACGGTGACCGCGGACGACGGCGCGTTCACGAGCGACACGCTCGCGAGCGGCGCGGCGTTCAGCCAGGCCTTCGCCTCGCCCGGCACGTTCGCCTACCACTGCGCGATCCACCCCTCGATGAAGGGCACCGTGATCGTCAGGTGAGGTGCCGCGCGCTTCCGGTACCCGTGGATGCGTGGCGGCCCTGAAGGGTGTTCTGGCGGCGGAGCGCGTCGGGCTTCCGGCCGACGAACAGCCCGTAGCCCGAGGAGTCGAACGCCTTCCCCGCGCCGGAGGCGACGATCCCGTACGCGCGCCTGATCTCCGGCTTCGTGGCGAGGAGGTACACGGAACGGCCCATGGCCCTGGCGAACCACGGAAGGCCGATCCACCGGAGCCGGCTCCTGACCTCCACCGCGGCGTCCAGTCGCCGGATCCCCACCACCAGGTCCGTGAGGCCCGAGCCGGCCATTGCCGCTCGCCAGCCGCGCGCACTGAGCAGCTCGGTGCCGAGATCGTGCGCCAGCTGCACGACGTCCTCGGGCATCTCCCCGAGCCACACGAACTCGTTCAGTCCCACGTATCCACCGGGCTTCGTGACCCGGACGAGCTCGTGGAGCGCTCGCGCCTTGTCGCCGACGAAGGCGAGCACCGACTCCGCCACGACGACGTCGAACCGGTCGTCTTCGAACGGCAGGTCGAGGACGTCGGCAACCACGAGGTCGACCCGGTCCTCGACACCTTCCTGCCGAACCCGGCGTCGCGCCCACTCGATCATCCGAGGCGAGAGATCCATCGCTACGACGTGGCAGGCGTGGGACCGCGCGATGTAGGCGGGGCCGACACCGATGCCGCAGCCCACGTCGAGCACCTCGCTGGCGCCCTCGATTTGGCACAGGTCCAGGAGCTGCCTCGTCGCCGGGAGGCCGCCCTGGTGCTTGCTGATGCCGATCTCGGCCTGCATGTCGAGGTACTCGCCCATGGCGACACTCCGATGCGAGTGCATGCAGGCGTGGGCGGCGGTGTCAGACGAGGTCGGCGATCCCTCCTTGCCACTCGCCCATCCACCGCATGACCCCGGCGTCGACGACGGCGCTGATGACGCCGAGCCCATGGACGCAGACGCCTGCGCGGACGATCAGCCGCTGGAACTCCGGCGCCATGCTGAGCCGGCCCAGCTTCTCGGGGTCACCGCGCAGGAGCGCGAAGCCGGTCAGGTCACCACCATGCGCGGAGAGGATCACCAGCTCGACGCTCTCGATCTCGCCCGCCTGCTTGAGGCCGTTCCAGTACGCGACCGCCTCCCCGAACACCTTGGCACTCGCTGTCTCTCGGCCCGCGCGCGGCGAGCCCCAGCCGATGAACAACCCATACTCGGCCACGGAGATGCCCTCCTGGGAATCATCCCGCGGGTCGGTCTCGCCAGTGGCTCGGCGCGGTCCCGGCGGCCTGGGTGTGGGCCGCGCGTCAGAGCCCCCCGCCAAGCGGCCACCGTAGGCCCGGGCGAGGCACTTGGCGAGAGGCGAACGGCCCCTCGCATCGGCCGGCGGCGTCGTCATTCGCCGGCGGGTTTGATCGCGGCCGCCCCCTTGGCCCTGCCTGAGCTCGCCAACCGGCTGAACGGGACTTCTCCACACTCTGCCCCGGCGCCCGCACGAACGTGGACAAGTCCGGCCGGCAGACCGCACGTTGGTGGATAAGCCCCTTGCGGTAGAGGGGTCGAACATCTATTCTAAATCTTGCCCGAAGGGGCCGACATTCACTGCCGAACCGACGTGGGGAGCAATCCCCGGGGAGGTCCCGGGAGACCGGACCGACGACCGCAAGGCCGCCGGCAACGGACCCGGCGGCGGATCGACGATCACGAGCAATCGCGGTTGCCGGTGCGCCAGTTGGCGGACAGCCGGTTCCTCCGGGCATTTCGTCGTCCGGCCTCCGAGCCAGGGGGCACCCAACCACGCCCTCCCCGGGCGGCGGATCGCGTCGATCCCGCCCATGGAAACCTGCGCACCGCCATTGCCAGACGAGGAGCCGGGCATCCGCGGACGGAGGCCCGGCTCCTCTTGCGCCCTGAGCGTGGAACCCGCTGGGGCGAGTCCCGCGGACGCTGTCGGCCTTCGCTAGTAGTCCATGTCCCCGCCGTACCCGCCGCCGGCGGGCATGGGCTGCTTCTCTTCCGGGATGTCCGTAACAAGCGTCTCCGTCGTCAGGACCATCGCGGCGATGGACGCGGCGTTCTGGAGCGCCGATCGCGTAACTTTCGCGGCATCCACGATGCCCTTCTCGAACATGTCCCCGTAGTCGCCCTTGAGGGCGTCGAAGCCGTGACCGGCGGGCAGCGTCTTGACGTGCTCGACGACGACTTCGCCGTGCGCGCCGGCGTTGTCGGCGATCTGGCGAATGGGCCCTTCGAGCGCGCGACGCAGGATGCCGAGGCCCACCGCCTCGTCGCCCACGAGCTCGACCAGGTCGAGCGCCGGGATGGCCTGCAGCAGGGCGACGCCGCCGCCCGCGACGAGGCCCTCCTCGACCGCCGCGCGGGTGGTGGACACCGCGTCCTCGATCCGGTGCTTCTTCTCCTTGAGCTCGACCTCGGTGGCCGCGCCGACCTTGATGACGGCGACGCCTCCGGCGAGCTTGGCCAGGCGCTCCTGGAGCTTCTCCTTGTCGTAGTCGCTGGTGCTGTCCTCGATCTGGGCCTTGATCTGGCTCATCCGAGCCTTGAGCTGCTCCGGCGAGCCCGCGCCGTCCACGATCGTGGTGTCGTCCTTGGTCGCCACCACGCGGCGGGCCTGGCCGAAATCTTCGGCCACGACCGAGTCGAGCTTGCGCCCGATCTCCTCGCTGATGACCGTGCCGCCGGTGAGGACGGCAATGTCGCGGAGGGTCTCCTTGCGCCGATCGCCAAACCCCGGGGCCTTCACGCCGAGCACGGATACGGTGCCGCGGAGCTTGTTGACGACGAGGGTCGCGAGGGCCTCGCCGTCGACATCCTCGGCGATGACCAGCATCGGCTTGCCCTGTCCGACGGCCTTCTCGAGCGCCGGGAGCATGTCCTTGACGCTGGAGATCCTCTTGTCGGTGATCAGGATGAGCGGGTTCTCGAGAACGGCTTCCATGTGGTCGACGTTGGTGACGAAGTAGGGCGAGAGGTAGCCGCGGTCGAACTGCATGCCCTCGGTGTAGTCGGTCTCGAGGCCGAGGGACTGGCCCTCCTCGACGGTGATGACGCCGTCCTTGCCGACCTTGTCCATCACCTCGGCGATGATCTCGCCGACCTCCGGATCGGCGGCGCTGATCGAAGCCACCGCGGCGATCTGCTCGCGCTTGTCGACCGGGCGCGACTGGCGCCCGAGATCGGCGACGATCGCCTCGACGCCCTTCTCGATGCCGCGCCTGATGGCGATCGGGTTGGCCCCGGCGGTGACGTTCTGGAGGCCCTCGGCCACGATCGCCTGACCGAGGACGATTGCGGTCGTCGTGCCGTCGCCGGCCACGTCGTCGGTCTTGGTGGCGACTTCCTTGAGGAGCTGGGCACCCATGTTCTCGAACGGGTCCTCGAGATCGATCTCCCTCGCGATGGTCACCCCGTCGTTGGTGATCGTGGGGGAGCCGTACTTCTTGTCGAGGACGACGTTGCGTCCCTTCGGCCCGAGCGTGACGCGGACGGCGTCGGCGAGATGGTCGATGCCGCGCTTGAGGCCGCGTCGGGCCATGTCGTCAAAGAGGAGTTGCTTGGCCATGGCGTGTGCGGTCCTTTCGGGGCCTGCGGAGGCTCTCGGGCGTTGTGGGTGCTGGGAGTCGGACCCTGACCCCGGGGTCAGGGCTCGACCACCGCGAGGATGTCCTTGGCGCTGATGATCAGCAGGTCCTCGCCGTCAAGCTTGAACTCGGTCCCCGCGTACTTCGCGTAGAGGACCATGTCGCCCGGCACGAGGTCCATGTGTTCGCGCGTGCCGTCCTCGAGGACGCGACCCGGGCCGACGGCCAGGACCTTCCCCTCCTGAGGCTTCTCCTTCGCGGTGTCCGGGATCACGATGCCGCTCTTCGTCGTCTCTTCGCGGAGGCTCGGCTGGACGACCACCTTGTCGCCCAGCGGGCGGAGCTTCTTCGTGATCGGGGGGGCGGTGGCGCGCCGGGTCGACTTCGGGGCGCGGATGGGCTTGGCTCTGGTGGCGGTGGCCACGGATGGTTCCTCCTGAAGGTCTGTTGCCGGCCCGGACTCCGCTACGTGCGACAGGTCCGCGGCGAACGATCGAATCGACGATGCCCCAATCGAGGTGGCGTCAGCCAAACCAGGTGACACCTTCCTCCCGCGTGACCGGGGACGCCGCGCCAAGCGTCTGGAGCCGGCGCATCGTGGAGCGGCCCACGGGCGGGGGCGGCGCCTCCGATGGCGTCGCCGATCCTCCTAGTCCGTTGGGGACGACCGCACCGCCAAGGGTGTACGGGAGGGCCTTTGGTCCGGCCGGGGTCGTGGTGGCCGCTCCTTTGCCGGGGATGCTCGCGAAGGGGAGGATCGTCGAGGCCGTCATGGTGTCTCCTCGCGCAGTCGAGGCGTGCCGTTCCGGCTCGTCCCGGCGGCGCCTTCCGCCTGGCGGCGTCAGCGCTCGATTGCGACCGCGGTCGCCTCGATCGTCACCGGCTGGACCTTGATGTGCTTGACCTCGGCCTGCTCGGCCTTGGGGATCGTGAGGGTCAGGATGCCGTTCTCGAAGACCGCATCCGTCTTCTCAGCCTCGAAGCGCTCGGGCAGCCGCAAGGCCCGTTCGAACGAGCCGACATGCAGCTCGCGCCGGTGGTATTCGCGGTCCACCGACTCCTCGTCGGCCTTCAACTCGCCGGTGATCGTCAGGGTGTCGCCATCGATCGCGATGTCGACCCCGTCAGGCTTCATTCCCGGCAGCGCCGCCTTGATGACGAGCGCGCCGGCGGTCTCGTAGACATCGACCGCCAGCCAGTGGCGGCTCGGCCGGGGGAGGCTCTCCTCGAAGAGCCGATCCATCGCCTGGCGCAGCGGGACGGTATCCGCGAACGGATCGCGAAACATGAGAGTCATTCGATCATCTCCTTCGGTTCTGCCGCCGCGGGCTGAACCGACATCTCTCGCATTTGGCGCTGTTCGGGTCATCGACCCGACCCCCCGTTTCGGCCCGCGCCGTCAGGCTGGAGCAGCGACCTTCGGCGTTTCGGTGGCTTCGAGGTCCAGGTCGATCTTGATCTCGTCGCCGACCACCCAGCCGCCCGTCTCGATGGCCTTGTTCCAGTTCAGGCCCCAGTCGGCGCGCTTGATCCTGGTGTGCGCCTCGAACGCAGCGAGGCGGCCGCCCCGCATCCCGGGCACGATCCCATCGAGGGTCGTCTCGAGCACGACGGGGTGGGTGACGTCGCGAATCGTCAGGTCGCCGTGGACCTTGAAGGCATCGCCGTCGGGCTCGATCTCGGTGCTCTTGAAGACCATGAACGGGAACTCCTCCGCGGCGAAGAAGTCGCCGGAGCGAAGGTGCTGGTCGCGCGCGTCCATGCCCGTGGTGAGGGTGGCAATCGGGATGCGCACCTCGACCGAGGATTGCTCGGGCGAGGCCTCGTCGAAGTCGATCGCGCCCACGATCCCGGAGAGCTGGCCGCGGACGGTGGCGACCATCATGTGCTTCAGCGAGAAGCTCGCCGCGGAGTGCGCGGAGTCAATTGCCCAGGTGTTCATGCCCACGAGGCTGCCTTCCGGGCTCAGCCGACAAGGCTCGTCAGACTGGCGAATCGTTTGTCTTGAACCATGCATAGCGTATGGTACATTAAGAAGTATGTCAACCGAACAACTGACTCCCACCGCGTGCCTCGTCCTGGGCCTGGTGGCGCGCGAGGGCCCGTCCACCCCGTATGAGCTGAAGCGCCACGTGGCGGCCACGCTGGGCCACTTCTGGTCGTTCCCGCACACCCTCCTGTACGGCGAGCCCGCCCGCCTGGCAGGTCTCGGGCTGCTCAGCGAGGAGCGCGAGGAGGGCGGGCGTCGACGCCGCATCTTCACGATCACGCCGGCCGGACTCGCTGCGCTCCGCGCGTGGCTCGTCCAGCCGTCACGGGAGGCGACGGAGCTGCGCGACCCCGGGCTGCTGCAGCTCTTCTTCGCGGATCTCGGACCTCCCGAGGCACGACGCGCGATCGCCGCCGAGCAGCTGGCGATCCATCGCGCGAAGCTTGGTGAGTACGAAGAAGATCAGCGCGTCGAGCGAGGATCTCGCGATGCGGGCGCAGGACATCGCACCGCCGAGCGCTGGCACGGGGAGACCGTGCGGATGGGCCTGCTCTACGAGCGCGCCGCGGTGGACTTCTGGGCGGGCATCGCCGGGAGCGCCGGTCCAGCCGACGCAGGGTCGTAGATCTCCGCTACTCGTGCGTCGGGCCGATAATCCGATGGATGGCTGCTCCCCCGCGCTCGTGGCCGCAGGCCGCCGGGATCCTCGGCGGCTTCAGCTACCTCCTGGTCGGCTGGTGCGGGCTCTTGGTCCCGTCGCTCCCGGCGAAGTCCGGGCCCTCGGGCGAGCAGGCATCGTGCGGTTCGAGCGCTGTAGGCTAGTCTTCAGGGCGTCGCTCGGGACGCACAGGCGTTTCGCGAGCACGAACCGGCCGGGGTGTAGCGCAGTGGTAGCGCACGTGCTTTGGGAGCCCCAAGGGCCTATGCGGTGAAGGCTGGGCGGCCCTGAGCACGACCCGGCCAGCGGTGAGGGCGCCGATTATCCTGCGATAGGGGCAAGGCGCGGGCTCGTCTGGTCGTCGACGACTTGGTGGCCGGCTCGGGCGAGAGCAATTTGTCAGTCCACTTGGATAAGGTGGCCGGACTCCGGGCATATCAAAGGCTTCCGGCGTTCTCTTGGATTGGCCAGTGCCCGCCCCAGCCATGGCAACGCCCAGTTCCGCAAGGTGCGCTCCAGGGTTCCCTTGTCAAAGGAACGGGTCATGTGCTTGAATAAGGCATCATGCGTGACCCCGCCGTGCCGTCCTATGCCGTTCGCGCTGGACGCCTGATTCGCCAGCCAGCCGGCTACACGGCGTTCGTACCGGCGGCATTGCCACCGGACCCGTCGATCGATCTCGGCCGACTCGTGCCTCTGCTCTCGTCGGCCGACCAGGCAATCGGTCGACTCGACGGAGTCGGCCTCACCCTTCCGAATCCAGATCTGTTCGTGGCGATGTACGTCCGGCGGGAGGCCGTCCTCAGCTCCCAGATCGAAGGGACGCAGAGCACGCTGGACGACGTGCTGGCCTACGAGCTCGACGCCAATCGAAGACAGCTGCCGGGGGACGTTGGCGAGGTGGTGAACCACGTCGCAGCAATGAACTACGGCCTCCGCCGCCTCGAAACACTCCCGTTGTCCAATCGACTCATCAAAGAGATCCACGAGCGACTGATGAAGGACGTGCGTGGGGCGGAACGGGGCCCGGGCGAGTTCCGACGAACCCAGAACTGGATCGGGCCGAGCGGAGGCAGCCTTCGTGAAGCAGCGTTTGTTCCGCCGCCGGTTCACGAAATGGAGACCGCCATGGGGGATCTCGAGAGGTTCCTTCATGAGCCGGGAGGTCTACCCCGGCTCGTGCATGCCGGCTTGGCGCACGCCCAATTCGAGACGATTCACCCATTCCTGGACGGCAACGGGCGGGTTGGCCGCCTTCTGATCACCTTCCTGCTGGTCCACGGAGGAGTGCTCCACCGGCCGCTGCTCTACTTGAGTTACTTCCTGAAGCGGCATCGCAGCGAGTACTACGACCGACTGATGGCGGTTCGGCAAGAAGGCGACTGGGAGAGCTGGCTCGGATTCTTTCTGCGGGGAGTGGCCGAAACAGCCAATGAGGCCACAAGCACCGCGGGGGCGATCGTGGCACTCCGTGACCATCACCGAGCGCTCGCGGGTGATCTCGGCGCGAACGGTATCCAGCTCCTCGACTACCTCTTTGCGCAACCTCTCGTGAATGTGAACGCGGTCGGGACGGCGTTGCGGGTCTCGTGGCCGACAGCGAACAAGCTGGCGCACGCGTTCGCAGAACGCGGGATTCTCGACGAGGCCACCGGCTTCCGGCGGAATCGTGTGTTCCGCTATAGCCCATACCTCGCGCTGTTCAGGGACCCGGCGCCGGCCGCAGACTCGGTAGCGCCTGCTCAGACGACGGTGGCAGAACAGCTCTCGGGTGCCTGAGCGCGCGCTCCGTTGCGGGATGACGCCTCGGATGCCTACGGCAATTCGAGCCTCCTCGTCCAGGGGGCGACGGAACGCTCCGCATCGGAGGACGACTGCTCGAGAAACCCCGAACTTAGGCGTCCCACCCCGCGCAAAGCGAGTTGGCCCTCGCCACCGCACCTCTCATGTGCGTATCCGCGGCCTTGGCATCACCGAACCCGCGACTCCAGTGCATGTCTCAACGGCCACACTCTGCGGCCAGCTTCCCGTCGAGCATTGACCAGGAGCTGGAGACGGCCGCGATGCCCGCCTCGACCGCCGCGAGGTTCGATTCGATCGACCCTGCGCCGATCTCGTCAAGCGTGGTGTTGAGCACCTCGATCTCCCCCTCAAGTGCCGTCACGGCGGGCGCCAGCTTCGCCGGGGCCGAGGCCTGCAGGGCACTTGCCCCCGTCGAGACGCGGCCGACGGCCGGCCTGAGCGTGTTCATGCCGCCCGCGATCGGATCGAGCGAGGCGAGGGCATCGAAGGCGGAGCCGAACGCAGCGGCGTCGGTGCACACCTTGGCCGGTGCCACCGTCGGGCGCGGCGATGTAGCGGCCCCATTCGAGCACGCAGCGACTCCGAGTAGGGCAACTGCGACCGCAGCACCGCGTGCCGAGATGGGCGGCCAGGCGGGCATTGCTCGGCATCTCCTATGAACGCTTTGCCGGCGCCGGTCAGGCTTGGTCGGCGGTGCTGTCGGCGCGACGCGACGCCTCATCGTTGTCGTTCCGCCTCCGGTCTTCGCGTCCATCCGGCCACCGTTGCCCGGGCGATCGCCCAAGGTCATCTGGTAGCAGCTGCCTCTGGCTGGACCGCGCGTCTCAAAGCCGCGCCAGGCCGCGGCCGAGGCGCCGTCGATAAGCAGGCGCGACGAGCGACCGCCAGATCGGCCCGAATGAGCGCCCGGACTGCTCGACGCTCTCCTCAAGGTCGCGGACGAACCGCTCGATCGACTTCCGCTCATGCTTTGTCGGCGATCCCGAACGGGCGATGAACGCGCGCCCCAGCGTCGCCGCGACGTGGAGGTCGTGCTGGTCGCCGAGATGGTCCTGGAGCGCGACGACCGGGCGGATGAGCAGCGTGGCTTCCGGCTCGATCGGCTCGCGGATGAACTCGAGCGTGTAGCGAAGCCACTTGGCGGCGATCCGGAGCTCGTGGAGGGCGGCGAGGTCGGCGCCCGCGAGGCCCTCCTCGAAGGCCCAGACGGTTCCGTAGGCAGCCCAGGCCGTCGCCGGCATCCGGTTCCGGACGAGCCCGGGGGCGTGCGGGGCCATGGACGCGACCGCCAGACCCTTCGTCACCGCTAGTACCTCACAGTCGGCGACGAAGCGGGCGAAGGTTTCGGACTCGAGGACCTCGACCAGCTCGAGCCACCGCGCCTCTCGCTCGGCGTCCCAGGCGCGCCGCAGGGGCGCCAGACCGTCGCGGCCGTGCTCAGTGCGACGAACGGCGTATTCAGCCACAGTCCCGAGCTGGACGTCGAGGTCCCGGACGGCGCCGAGCCGAGCCCCGATCTCGCGGAGGTCGGCGCGGTGGTGACGCCTGACCTCGCTGTCGAACCCGTCGCCGAAGACCCGCCAGGCGGCGCGCATCCGGCGAGCCGCCACGCGCATCGCGTGGACCTCTTCGGGGTCATCGCCGGCGATCACGCCCGGCACGTGAGCCAGCATCCGCGCGAGGTGGAAGCGGAGGACCTTGCGACCTGCCTCTGCCCACGGGTCATCGCCCCGGACGCCCAGCGTTCGACCGACCGCCAAGCCTTCAACGGCCAGCTGGAGCGCTCCGGGGGCCGAGGGGGCGGCGAAATCGACGTCGCCTTCATTCGTCGCGTCGGCGGACTGCGGTTCCACCATCATCTCCACGTCGCTCTCGCCTAGGGTTCTCCGCGGCGCCTCTTCGGTGCGACCACTCGCCCCTCGACCGGCTTACTGAGCCGGGCAGGCGGTCCCGAGCGCGGTTTCGACCTGGGCGGCGGCCGCCTTGATCTGGTCGATCGCGGTCGTGATGGCGCCGATCTTGGCGCCGAGCCCGGGCTGGTCGCCCATGCTCGTGAGGGTGGCCTGCAGCCCCTGCACGGCGGTCAGGAGGTCGGTTACGGGCATCACGATCAGGTCCTTGCCCGAGACGAGCAGCGCCTCCGCGCTCGACTGGACGGTGGTGACCGCCGACTGCACGCCGGCCGTGCCGACCTGGAGGAGCTTGAGGCTGGTGAGCGCGGTCACGGAGGCCCGGAAGGCGGCCGCGTCGGTGCAGATTGCCGCCGGGCTCGAGGCCGGCGCCGACGACCCCGAAGCAGCGGGCGAAGCAGCCGTGGTCGCCGAGGCGGCCGGGGCTCCCGACGCGCCCGGGGAGGAAGATGTCGCGCCTCCGCAGGCCGCAGCAAAGACCGCGAGTGCAAGGACCGGAACAATGAGGCGAAGGCGACTAGACATGGTTGTGTCCTACCTGAAGAAGCACGTCCCGACTTGCGCCGCCGGGACGTGGGGCTTGCCTGCGAGGCAGGACCGATCCGGTCGGACCGATCCTGCCTCACGTGTCTCTCGCCGGTCACCCGGCCGGTGCCGGCCGGCTCAGCCGGCCGACTTGTCTCCTGCTTCCTTGGCGGCCTGCTTGACCGCGTTGGCGGTTTCGTCATCCACCGGGGCAGACTTCACGACCTTGGCGTCCGGGATCGTCGCCTTCACGCCGTCGACCGCGGTGAGCGACACGAGGGCCACGATGCCCGAGGTGCCCGGGGTGATGACGCCCGCAAGCTCGTCGGCCACTCCGCTCTTCATCATCACGTTGCGCGCCTTGCCGATGGCGGCGCCGGCGACGCCGGCGTAGACGGCACCGGCGAGGATCGTGGGCGGGAAGATGAGGCCGATGACCGCGCCGCCGACGGCGCCCCACAGGAACCCGTTGCGGGTCTTGTGGTCGGTCATCTTCTGGATGTTGACCTTGCCCTGGTAGTCGGCGTTGGCGACCAGTACGCCGTCGATGTCGAGCGCCCGCTTGACCTCGGCGTCGACCAGCGCGTAGTAGGCGTTCTTCGCCGAGTCCATGTCGGCGAACTGCGCGACCACCAGCGCCTGGTTGCCCTGGACGGCGATCCCGGCAACCGCCTCGACACCGAGGTCGTCGCCCACGGCGACAACGGCCGCGTCGACCGGCTGATCCGGCGTTGCCGCCGCGTCCTTCGTCTCGTCACTCACCTGAGAAGCTCCCTTCTTGACCTTGCTGCACCAACCAGCGTTCGGCTGCGCTCCACCTCACTCTGTCTCGGCCTCGACCTCCTCGGCTGCCAGCACGGAGGCGAGCGCCTCCTCGGCCGCCTCCTGCTCGATCATCTCGGCGGCGACGAGCGCGTCGACCGCCTCCTGGGCCGCCTCCCGCTCGATGAGGTCGGCCGCGATGAGCGCCCGGACGGCGCGGAGCGCCGCCGCGGCCTCGATCTCGTCGGCTGCGGCCACGGCCTCCTCGGCCTCCTCGGTCGCCGCCTCCTCGACGTCGAGGGACATGCGGACGACGTCTTCCGCCTCTTCCCTCGCCGCCTCCTCGATGAGCTCCGCGGCGAAGAGCGTGTCGATCACGTCCTCGGCCGCGGCGTCCTCGACCGCGAGGGCCGTGGCGACGACGTCGGCGGCCTCCGAGATCGCAGCCTCCTCGATGAGCTCGGCCTCGACCAGGGTCGAGGCGATCTCCATCGCGGCGGCCATCTTGACCTCTTCGGCGGCCTCGATCGCGTCCTCGGCCTCCATCTTTGCCCGCAGCTCGTCGCCGACGATCGCGATCGCGTCGGGCGCGAGCATCGCCTGCATCAGGGTGCGGCCGCCGGCGTCGGCGATCGCGTCGCGCAGGCTCGCCGCCCAGTGGTGCTCGATGACGAGGATCGCGGCGGCGCCGCCGGCCGGGATCGACGCTGCGAGCTCCTGCATCCGGTCGACCGAGAGGCCGGCGTCGCGCTCGGCGACCGCGAGCGCCCCGAGCTCCTCGCCGACGAGCATGCCCTCGAGGCCGCCGGCGTGGAGGCCGAGGAGCCCGCCGGCGATCGACCCGAGTCGCATTCGCTCGTTCTCGGACAAGTCGGTCAGGTGCATCGAGTTCTCGATGCTGCCGTGCTTGTCCTTCTGGACGAAGATCACGTCCACGATCCGGATGACGCCGCGCTTCCGCACCCGGCGCAGCTCGGCCATGATCCGGCCGGTCGCCTCGAACTTGTCGAACCCGACCACGAACACCTGGATCGGGCCGGTCACGTGCTTGTCCGCCATGTCCCTGCTCTCCTTCGACCGTGCTCCCCGAGGTCCAGCGTTGGTCGCTTCGCCGGACGGGTACCGCCGTCCTGCGTTCAGGCTGGGATCGCGAGGGCGTCCTGCGACGCCGCCGCGACCGCAGCAGCCTTGATGGCATCCGCCGTTGCCTCGTCGACGGGAACGGTCCTGACCTCCTGGGCCTCCGGCATCTTCCGGGCCACTGCGTCGGCGTCCATCGCCGAGCGAGACCAGGCAGAGGAGCCCCGAGGTGCCCAGGCGGTGATGACCCCCTGCGGCTTCCTTCTCGACCTCGACCCGGTGGTAGAGGTTGCGGGCCTTACCCGCGGCGGCCCCGGCAATCCCGAGGGCCACGGCTCCGCCGATGATCGTCGCCGGGAGGAAGATTGCGGCGACCACGCCGCCGACGATCCCCCACTTGAGGCCGTTGCGGGTGCTGTGGTCGGTCATCTTCTGGACGTGGAACTTGCCGCTCGCGTCGGCATTCACGATGAGGACGCCGTCGATCTCGACGAGGCCTGCGACCTCGGCGTCGATAAGATCGTCGAACGTGCTCATCGCACGCGTGGCGTTCGCGAATCGCGCGACGAGGAGGGCGTGGGAGCCCTGCACGGCCGCGCCGCCCTCGGCAAGCACCCCTTGATCATCGGTGGCCTGTGCGGCCACGACGATCGTGTCGTCGGCGCCTTCGGCCGCCGCCGCGGGACTCGCCTGCTGGTCGGTCATCTCGATGTCCTCCCGCGATCGACGCGGGCAATTCGGTCCAGGTGACCGCGCCGCCTGGCGTGCAGGACGAGAAGCCGGCCGCGGCCGCGGACGAGTCAAGGCTCCGCGTCCTCGCGAGAGCCCACCTGGGCGACAGCACGCTAGGCGGCGTCGAGGCCGGCCGCATCCTCCCCGTCGGAGGAAGGACCCATCCCTAGGAGTCGCGACGTCCCGCGAGCTCCCACTTGACCTGCCAGACCCGACCGTGGAGGGCCCCGCGCCGCGAGTGACGTCGCCCTGATGGACCGCGACCTCGTGCTTTGCTAGGCTGGCCGCATCGACGGACAGGCTCGGCCGCTGATCCGGGCCGCGCGCCCGCGGAGCACATGTCCTCTCCAAGCATCTCCTCCGGCAACGAACTCAACGCCCAGTCCCACCTCGCACGCGGGTCGGGCCTGCCGGCCACCCACGACCCCTTTGTCGATGCCAAGTTCGTCATCCCGCGCCGACCGTCGGGGATGCTGCGCCGCACCAGGCTGCTGCGTCAGCTGCGGTCCGCCGCGGACCGCCCCGTCGTCGCCATCGTGGCACCACCCGGCTACGGCAAGACCAGCCTCCTCGTCCAGTGGGCAACGGAAAGCTCCGGGCCGGTTGCGTGGCTGACGGCCGACGACAGCGACAGCGACCCGGTCGTATTCCTCACCGACCTTGCGACGGCGATCGACCGCCTCGAGCCTCTCGGTCCGGAGCTCTTCGGTGCGATCGCGTCTGCCGCGGCGTCGAACCTGGCCGTGGTCGGTCGGTTGTTGGCGGGGATGTCCCGGCCCCCTGCGCCTGTCCGGATCGCCATCGACGACGGGCACCGGATCACCTCCCGCGCATGCCTTGACATCCTCGCGGAGCTGATCACCCATCTGCCCGCGGGGTCGCAGGTGGTCGTGGCGGCGCGCGCACGGATGCGCCTCCGCTCGCGCGCTGGCAGGCCGATGGCTCATTGCTCGAGATCGGTCCCCATGAGCTCGCGATGGACGAGCGCGAGGCCGTCGGGCTGGGCCGCGAGCTGGGCCTGCAGCTGCCGGCCGACACGACGACCAGCTTGAGGCGCCAAACCGAAGGGTGGCCGGCCCTACTGACACTCGCGGCGCTCGACTCCCGGAGGTCCACGAGTGACCCGCAGTCGATCGACGCCAG
>CAWHRD010000002.1:0-20000 GCA_963831745.1 uncultured Chloroflexia bacterium
GCCTAGCCCGCGACCTCGATGCCCATGCTGCGGGCGGTGCCCTCGACCTGCCGCATGGCGGCCTCGATGTCGTTGGCGTTGAGGTCGGCGAGCTTGATCGTCGCGATCTCGCGGAGCTGGTCGCGCGTGATCGTGCCGGCCTGCTCGCGACCCGTCGTCGACGAGCCCTTCTCGACGCCGGCGGCCTTGCGGAGGAGGTCGGCGGCGGGCGGGGTCTTGAGGACGAAGGTGAACGAGCGGTCCTCGAAGATCGTGATCTGGGCCGGGATGATCTGGCCGGCTTTGTCGGCGGTCTTCTCGTTGTAGGACTTGGTGAACTCGATGATGTTGATGCCGTGCGGGCCCAGCGCGGTGCCGACGGGCGGCGCCGGGGTCGCCTTGCCGGCGGGCAGCTGCAGGGTCAGGACGATTCGGATCTTCTTGGCCACGGTGGGGTTGGGTTCCTTTCGCTCAGAGCTTCTCGACCTGCAGGAGGTCGAGCTCAACGGGCGTCTCGCGGCCGAAGATGCTCACGAGGACCTTGACCTTGTTGCGCTCGGGATCGACCTCGTCGACCGTGCCGACGAACTCGGCGAACGGCCCGTCGGTGACCCGGACGCTCTGGCCCTTCGTGAACGCGACGCGATACTTCGGCGTCTCCACGCCCATCTGGCGGAGGATCGCCTTGACCTCGTGCTCCTCGAGCGGGATCGGCTCGCTGCGGGCGCCCGGCAGGTTGCCGGTGCCGACGAAGCTCGTCACGCCCGGGGTGTTGCGGACGACGTACCACGACTCTGGGTCGTAGATCATCTCGACCAGCACGTAGCCCGGGAACACCTTTTTCTGGACGGTGTGCCGCTGGCCCTGCTTGATCTCGATCTCGTCCTCCATCGGGACGAGGACCTGGAAGATCTTGTCCTCCATGCCCATCGACTCGATGCGGTGCTCGAGGTTGGCCTTGACCTTGTTCTCGTAGCCGGAATACGTGTGGATCACGTACCAGCGCTTCTCGGGGGCGCGGACGCTCTCGGTCATCATCGTCCCCTATGCCGGCGTGATGAGCCGGACGACCTCGGTGAAGACGAGATCCCAGAAGGCGATGAAGACGCCCACGGCGGCGCTGACCACGAAGACGAGCACCGTCAGGTTGCGCACCTGGTCCCGCGTGGGCCAGGCGACCTTCTTGAGCTCGGACCAGGATTCCTGGAGATAGCGACGGAGGCGACGCACGGTTCGGCTACTTGCTCTCTAGCTACGTGGAGGAGTGGCAGGGGCGATAGGACTCGAACCTACAACCGCCGGTTTTGGAGACCGGTGCTCTGCCAATTGAGCTACACCCCTGTGGATCGCTCCCTACTTCGCCTCACGATGCAGGGTATGGCGGCGTTCACGCGGACAATACTTCCGAAGCTCGATCCGGTTCGGATCGTTACGCTTGTTCTTGCGGGTCGTATACGTCCGTGTCTTGCACTCGGTACAGGCGAGCTGGACGATCGGGCGGTTCTCGGCGGCTTTGGCCATCTCGTCCCTACTCGGTGATGGCCACGATCGCGCCGGCGCCCACGGTCCGTCCGCCCTCGCGGATGGCGAAGCGCTGGCCGACCTCGAGGCCGATCGGGGTGATGAGCTCGACGGTCATGTCGACGTTGTCGCCGGGCATGATCATCTCGGCGCCCTCGGGCAGGCCGATGGCGCCCGTCACGTCGGTGGTGCGGAGGTAGAACTGCGGGCGGTAGCCGTTGTAGAACGGGGTGTGCCGGCCGCCCTCCTCCTTCGTCAGGACGTAGACCCGGGCGGTGAACCGGGTGTGGGGCTTGATGGAGCCCGTCTTGGCGAGGACCTGGCCGCGCTCGATGTCGTCGCGCTCGATGCCCCGCAGGAGGCAGCCGACGTTGTCGCCGGCCCGGCCCTCGTCGAGGAGCTTCTTGAACATCTCGACGCCGGTGACGACGATCTTGCGGGTCGGGCGGATGCCGACGATCTCGACCTCGTCGCCGACCTTGACGATGCCGCGCTCGATGCGCCCGGTGGCGACGGTGCCCCGGCCCTTGATCCCGAAGACGTCCTCGACGGGCATCAGGAAGGGCTTGTCGACGGCCCGCTCGGGGGTCGGGATGTAGGCGTCGACCGCGTCCATCAGCTCCTGGATGCAGGCGTAGGCCGGGTCGTTGACGTCGTCGCCGGCCTCGAGGGCTTTGAGGGCGGAGCCGCGGATGACGGGGATGTCGTCGCCCGGGAAGTTGTACTTGGACAGCAGCTCGCGGACCTCGAGCTCGACGAGGTCGAGGAGCTCGGGGTCGTCCACGGCGTCGACCTTGTTGAGGAAGACGACCATGTAGGGGACCTCGACCTGGCGGGCCAGGAGGATGTGCTCCCGGGTCTGGGGCATCGGGCCGTCGGTCGCGGCGACGACGAGGATCGCGCCGTCCATCTGGGCGGCGCCGGTGATCATGTTCTTGATGTAGTCGGCGTGCCCGGGGCAGTCGACGTGCGCGTAGTGGCGGGCGTCGGTCTGGTACTCGACGTGGGCGATCGCGATCGTGATGCCGCGCTCGCGCTCCTCGGGGGCGTTGTCGATCGAGTCGAAGGCACGGTACTCGGCCTCGCCCTTGAGGGCGAGGTACTTCGTGATCGCCGCGGTGAGCGACGTCTTCCCGTGGTCGATGTGACCGATCGTGCCGATGTTGACGTGCGGCTTGGTCCGCTCGAACTTCTTCTTCGCCACGTGCGCGTCTACCTGCTACGTGTGGGGGCCGACCGGGGTGGTGGAGCCCAGAATGGGACTTGAACCCATGACCTCATCCTTACCAAGGATGTGCTCTGCCAGCTGAGCTATCTGGGCCCGTGCGTTGCCGGGATTGATGGTGGTGGGCAGGAGAGGAATCGAACCTCTACAGTCGAAGACGGCTGATTTACAGTCAGCTGAGCTCACCACCTGCTCAACCTACCCACGGAGACGGACGACCGGGCGTGGCTGCGGCACCGTGGTTGCGCCCGGGCGATGACAGTGTTCAGTTGGAGCCGACGACGGGACTCGAACCCGGAACCGGCGGTTTACAAAACCGCTGCTCTACCAATTGAGCTACGTCGGCGGGCGCAGGAGAACACCGCAGTCGTCTCCGAGGCGCAACGGGGATCATATTCGGGGAGGCGGAGGACGGTCAAGCGCGCTCGATCCGGCCGTCGGCGGGCGGGACGTCGCCGTCGATCGGGTCGTCGGCCGGCGGACCCGGCTCGGGCGTCGGCTCGGCAGGGCGCCCCGGCTCGGGCAGCTGGTCCGGCTCGGGCAGCTGGTCCGGTTCAACGGGCCGCGCGGGCTCGCTTGCGGGGTCCGGCTCGGGGAGCTGACCCGGCTCGGGCGTCGGCTCGGCGGGCCGCAGAGGTTCGCGTGCGGGCGCACCGGACCGTTCCGGCAGGCCGCGCTGGGCGGCGGCCTCGAAGACGAGGACCGAGCCGGCCACGGCCGCGTTCAAGGACTCGATCCGCCCCCGCATCGGGATGCGGACCAGCAGGTCGCAGCGCCGTCGCACCGCCGGCGCGAGCCCCTTCCCCTCGCTGCCCACGACCAGGACGAGCGGACCCCGGAGGTCGGCGTCGCGATAGGTGAGCGTCGCCTCCGCGTCCGTCCCGACGATCCGGAGTCCCCGCACGTGGAGATCGGCGAGCGTCCCGGGCAGGTCGTCGACGGGAGCCAGGAGCAGGTGCTCGGTCGCGCCGGCCGACGCCTTGATCGCCGCGGGCGAGAGGGGCGCCTGGCGGCGGGTCGGGAAGACGACGCCGTGCACGCCCGCCGCCTCGGCGCTGCGCAGCAGCGTGCCGACGTTCTGGGGATCCTCGAGCGAGTCGAGCGCGAGGACGAGCGCCGGCTCGCGTCGCTCGATCGACCTGGCCAGGATGTCGGCCATCCCGGCTGCCGGCCGGGCGCCGACCACGAGCGCCACGCCCTGGTGCCCGTCGAAGCCCGTCACGGCGGTGAGGGAGCCGCCTTCGATCTCGACGACCGGGATCCGCAGCGTCGTGGCGTGGAGGACGATCCGCTCCAGCGCATCGCGGCGGCCGGGCGTGACGAGGAGCCGGAGCGCCGGTCGGCCGGCCACGAACGCCTCCTCCACGGGGTGACGCCCGGCGACGATCTCCTCGCCCTCGGCGAGGACCGCCTCCGGCGGCGGCGCGGGGGCGGGAGGTCGCGTAGGCGGCGGCACCCAGGCCCGTGGCGGCGGCACCCACGCCCGCGAGGGCGGCGGGACGGGAGACCGTCCGGGGTACGGCCCCCGGGGCCGGTCGGGATGCTGCACGGGGGGCGGCCCGGTCCGCGACCGGTGGTCGGCCGGTGGCGCGCCGGTCCACGGCCGCCGGTCGGCCGGGGGCGGTCCGGGGCGGTGCTCGCCGGGCGCGGCGGACGGCGGGGCGGCGTCGCGGTCCGGGACCCACCCCGGGCCCATGCGCATCCCCGGGCGCGCGGACGGCTGCTCGAGGGGCGGTCGCGGTCGCGGGGCACCGGGGTTCGGGCCGCGGTACGCAGGGCGCGGACCGCCCGGACGGTACGTCCCGTGGCGCGGCTCACCGGGGCGTGCCTCGCCCGGCCACGTGCCGCGCGCCGGCGGTCGAGGCCCCGGCGGCCGGTAGCCGGACGGGCGGTAGCCGGGCGGGCGGGCACCCGGCGGCCGGTAGCCGGGCGGCCGGTAGCCGGACGGCCGCGGCCCCACCGGCCGCGGACCGGCCCGATGCTCCGTCGCCCACGGCCGCTCGGCATCCGGGCCGGGCGGCCGCTGGTTCTCGCCGCGAGGGTCCAGGCCCGTCGCGCGCCCCGGGCCGGGGCCGTTCGGGTCCCGGGAGCCCGGGCGGTGCCCCTTTGCCCCGGGTGCGCCCGCGTCGAACGGCTTCGCGCCGTGGGCGCCCGGGCGGTTCCCCTTCGCGCCCTGGGCGCCCGCAGGGAACGGCTTCGCGCCGTGGGCGCCAGGGCCGTGCGACGCCGGGCCGCGGGCGCGGCCCGGACCCTTGCTCCCCGGAGCGCGGTCGCGGGGCTCCGGCGGGACGCCCGGGCGTCCCGGGTCGCCCGGCGACTGGCGGCCGGGGCCGCGGGGCTCGCGGTCGTCGGCCGGGTGTCGGCGGGGTGGGCGCGGGCCGTCAGACACCGGCGGGACTCCCGACCCGCCGCCAGCGCTGGCCGTCGCGCGTGTCCTCGACGATCACGCCGGCGGCGGCAAGCTCGTCGCGGAGGCGGTCGGATGCCGCCCAGTCGCGCGCGGCCCGAGCCGCGGCCCGGGCGTCGAGCAGCGCGGCCAGCCCGGTCGGCAGCACGTCGGCCCGGTCCGGGAGGATCCCAAGCACCTGGTCGAGGTCCCGCACCGCGGCCAGGGCGCGGCCGGCGTCCGCCGTCGAGAGGGCTCGCTCGGCAAGCCGGCGGTTGAGGTCGCGGACGAGGTCGAACAGGGCCGCCAGGGCGGGCGAGATGGCAAGGTCGTCGTCCAGCGCGGACCCGAACGCCTCCCTCGCGGCAGCGAGGACGCCCGGGAGCACCGGGTCGTCGGGCGCGTCCGAGCGGTAGGCGTCGAGGGCCGCGACCAGCGCGTCCAGCCGCTCGACGGCCGCCCCGGCCGCCGCGAGCGACTCGTCGCTGAAGCTCAGCCCCGTGCGGTAGTGGGCGGCCAGGAGCGCGTAGCGCAGGGCGCGCGGCGAGACGCCCTCCGCGACGAGGTCCGTGACGCGGGCGATGTTGCCCTCCGACTTGGCCATCTTGCGGCCGCCCATCTGGAGGTGCGCGCAGTGCAGCCAGGTGCGCACGAACGGCTGCCCCGTCGCCGCCTCCGACTGGGCGATCTCGTCCTCGTGGTGCGGGAAGACGAGGTCGACGCCGCCGGTGTGGATGTCGAACGTCTCGCCGAGGTAGCGCATCGACATCGCGGAGCACTCGAGGTGCCAGCCGGGCCGGCCCGGCCCGATCGCCGTGTCCCACGCGGGCTCGCCCTCCTTCGGCGCCTTCCACAGCACGAAGTCGCGGACGTCGTCCTTCGAGTACTCGTCGGCGGCGACACGCTCGCCGACGCGCAGCTGCCCGGGGTCGAGCCGGGCGAGCCGCCCGTACGCCGGCCAGCTCGCGATCCGGAAGAAGATCGAGCCGTCGTCGGTGCGGTACGCATGGCCTGCCTCGAGCAGGCGCTCGACGAGGGCCACCATCTCGGGGATGTGCTCGGTCGCCCGGGGCAGGACGTCGGGGCGGGTCAGCCGGAGCGTCGCGGCGTCCTCCAGGAAGCGCTCGATCCACCGGTCGGCGAGGGCGGCGATGCCGACCCCCTCCGCGGCGGCGCCGCGGATGATCTTGTCGTCCACGTCGGTGAGGTTCATCACCCACGTGACCCGGAGGCCGCGCCAGCGCAGGTGGCGCACGAGGAGGTCGGCGAAGAGGAACGACCGGAAGTTGCCGACGTGGGCCGGCCCGTAGACCGTCGGGCCGCACGAGTAGACCCGCACGTGGCCGGGCTCGATGGGGTCGAGAGCCGCGACGGATCCCCGCAGGGTGTCGTGGAGCTGGATCGTCATGCGCGGGCCCCCCGGTCCGGCCGGGCGACGACCACGGCCACCGCGCGGGCGCTGATCCCTCTCCCGGCTCCCTCGAAGCCGGCGAGGTTGCCGGTGGACGCCTTCACGTTGACGCGCTCGGCGGGGAGCCCGGCGATCGCCGCCACCGAGGCCGCCATCGCGTCGAGGCGCCCGGCGAGCCGCGGCCGGGCCCCGATGACCGTCAGGTCCAGCGACACGGGCGCGAAGCCCGCGGCCCGGACACGCTCGGCGCAGGCCGCCAGCAGCTCCCGGCTCGCGATCCCCGAGGGCGTCGCGGGCCCGGCCGGGAAGAGGCGGCCGAGGTCGCCGAGGCCCGCCGCGCCGAGGAGCGCGTCGCACACCGCGTGGAGCGCGACGTCGCCGTCCGAGTGGCCGTGGAGCGCCGGCGCGTCCTCGAAGACGAGGCCGGCGAGGGCCAGCGGTCTTCCCGGCCCGAACGGGTGACCGTCGTCGCCGAAGCCGACGCGCAGGGTGGCGGCCGCCGGGGCGAGTTCGCCGCGCGCCGCCAGCGCCGCCTCGACCCGGGCAAGGTCGTCGGGCAGCGTCACCTTGAGGTTCGTCGACTCGCCGGGGACCGCATGGACCGCGATTCTACAGGCCTCGAGCAGGGCGGCCTCGTCGGTCCAGGTCGCGGCGCCGCCGGGCGGCACCTCGGCCCAGGCACGGGCCAGGATGTCGCGACGGACGCCCTGCGGCGTCTGGGCGACGGCCAGCGC
Organism: uncultured Chloroflexia bacterium; assembly: GCA_963831745.1. Taxonomy (GTDB): domain Bacteria; phylum Chloroflexota; class Limnocylindria; order Limnocylindrales; family CSP1-4; genus CTSoil-043. Next base: position 7,257 of record CAWHRD010000002.1, read on the forward strand.
GGTGCGGTCCACGGTGGCTGCGACGCGCTCGCCGTCGACGCGCTTGAGCGTTTCCGCGACCGGCACGACCGGGATCGCGGCCCCGTGCGTGGCGGCCGCGGCCGCCACGCGCTCGACGAGTGCGGCCGACACGAGGGGTCGCGCCCCGTCGTGGACCAGGACGACGTCGTCCGGGGCCCCCTCCCCCAGCGCGGCGACCCCGGCCGCCACGGAGTCCTGGCGTCGCGCGCCGCCCGCGACGACGGCTGCGACGCGCGACGGGAGCCACGTCGCGCCGGCGACCTCGGCGACCCGGTCCGCGGCGGTGACGACCACGATCCGCCGGACGGACGGGATGGCTGCCATCGCGTCGAGCGTCCAGGCGAGGAGCGGCCGGTCGCCGATGGGTGCCCGCAACTTGTCGAGGCCGGCCATCCGGGCGCTCGCGCCGGCCGCGACGACGACGACGTCGACGGCGCTCACTCGGGTCGCGGCTGGGCGAAGATCATGCGGCCGGCGACCGTCTGCAGGACGCGGGTGACCGTGACGCCGACCTCGCGATCGAGCAGGCGCGCGCCGCCCTCCACGACGATCATCGTCCCGTCGTCGAGGAAGCCGACGCCCTGGCCGGCCTCCTTGCCCTCCTGGATGACCCGCACACGCAGCTCCTCGCCCGGCAGGACGGCCGGCTTCAGGGCGTTGGCCAGCGAGTTGACGTTCATGACGTGCAGCCCGGAGATCTCGGCGACGCGGTTGAGGTTGAAGTCGTTCGTCAGGATGATGCCGCTGCGGGCCCGCGCCATCGCCACGAGCTTGGCGTCGACCTCGGCGATCTCCGGGAACGTGTCGTCGATGATCTCGACGGGCACCCGGTCCTCCTTCTGGAGCCGCGCCACGATCTCGAGGCCGCGGCGGCCCCGCGCCCGTCGCATCGTGTCCGGGCTGTCGGCGATCCGCTGGAGCTCCTCGAGGACGACCCGCGGGACGACCAGGGTGCCCTGGAGGAAGCCGGCCTCCGCGATGTCGGCGATCCGCCCGTCGATGATCGCGCTCGTGTCGACCACCACGCGCGGCTCGCCCGCGAGCGTGCCCACCGGCTCCTCGCGCCGGTCCCGCAGGATCCCGAGCGCCTCGGCCGCGATGATCAGGTCGTGGCGCTTAGCCACGGTCAGGCCGGCCATCCCGAGCCCGAGCGTCACCGAGACGCCGAGCGGCAGCCACGTCCCGAGCGGGGCCGGGAAGCCGGACAGCGGGAAGCCCAGGAGGAGGCCCATCAGCAGGCCCAGGAGCAGGCCGAAGACGGCGGTCACGAACTCCGCGGTCGAGAGGTCCTGGACCCACCGGACGAGCCATGCCGCCGGGACGACGGTGAGGTACGGCAGCACCGCGAAGCCCACGACGAGCCAGGCGACGAGCCAGGCCGCGATGAGGGCCCCGGCGTAGGCGCCCTGGCCGAAGATCCCGCTGCTGCCCGCCACGAAGGAGAGGCCCACCAGGAGGCCCAGGGCGGCGCCGAGCAGGCGAATCACGCGGATCACGGGCCGTGAGCCTAGCACCGCCCGCGGGCGCCGTCAGGCCCCCCGGACGCCGAGCCGCGCGCCGTCACCCCGGCCCGGTGCCGTCGAGCGCCGCGACAAGGGCGTCGCGCACGGTGCCGACGGCCACCAGCTCGAGCCCGGCGACCGGCGCCGCGGCCGCGCGCGCTCGCGGCACGATCATGCGGCCGAACCCGAGGCGGGCCGCCTCGCGCAACCGGCGCTCCGTCCCTCCGACGGCCCGGAGCTCCCCGAGGAGGCCGACCTCGCCGAACGCCGCGGTGCCGGGGCGCACCGCCCGGTCGCGGAGCGTCGACGCGAGGGCGATCGCCACCGGCAGGTCCAGGCCCGGGTCGGCGACCGAGATCCCCCCGGCGAGGTTCGCGTACACGTCGTGCGAGCCGAGGCCCACGCCCGCGCGCCGGCCGAGCACCGCCACGAGCAGGGCGAGCCGGTTCGGGTCGAGCCCGATCGCCGTCCGGCGGGGCGTCCCGTAGCCTGTCGGCGCGACGAGCGCCTGGACCTCCACGAGGAGCGCCCGGCTCCCCTCCAGGGTGGCGGCGACGACGCTGCCGGGCGCCGGCGTCTCGTGCTCGACGAGGAAGGCGCGGGCCGGGTCGGCGACCTCCCGGAGGCCGGCCTCGGCCATCTCCATGACGCCGACCTCGTCGGTCGCCCCGTACCGGTTCTTGGAGGCGCGCACCAGGCGCAGCGTGCCGCCGCGCTCGCCCTCGATGGAGATCACGGCGTCGACCAGGTGCTCCAGCGTCTTGGGCCCCGCGATGCTGCCCTCCTTGGTGACGTGGCCGACCAGGATGACGGCGATCCCCTCCCCCTTGGCGAGCTCCATCAGGCGGAGTGCCGCCTCGCGCACCTGCCCGACGCTCCCGGCCGGGCCGTCGAGCTCGTCGAGCGTCGCGGTCTGGATCGAGTCGACCACGACGACGACGGGGCGATGGGCGCGCGCCGCCTCCACGATCCGGGCGACGTCGTGCTCGACCAGGATCCGCACGCCCTCGGCGGCGGGCCCCGCCAGCAGGCCGAGGCGGGCCGCCCGGAGCCGTACCTGGCCGCCCGACTCCTCGCCGGTGGCATACAGGACGCGGCCGCCGCCGGCGGCGAGGCCGGCGGCGGCCTGCAGGAGGAGCGTCGACTTGCCGATCCCCGGCTCGCCGCCGACGAGGACCAGCGATCCCGGCACCAGGCCGCCGCCCAGGACGCGGTCGAGCTCGCCGAGGCCGACCGGCAGGCGTGGCACCTCCTCGTCGGCGAGCGCCGCGAGCGAGACCGGCTCCGGCGCCGCGACGGCGCCGGGCCGGGCGCGGCCGGCGGGCGGGGCCGCCCGCACGACGGTCTCGACGAGGGAGTTCCAGGCGCCGCAGGCGCGGCACTGCCCCTCCCAGCGGAGGAAGGCCTCGCCGCAGGACTGGCAGACGTAGCGGCTCTGGGGCCGCGCCACGGCGGCTAGACGGCCTCGACGACGGCTGGCGTCTTCTCGTCGGCAGCCTCGATCGAGAGGCCGGCTTCCTCGCCCTTGTCGACCACGATCGTGGTCCCCGGCTTGTACCGCCCGAGCAGGAGGTGCTCTGCAAGGACGTCCTCGATCATGTTCTGGATGACGCGGCGGAGCGGCCGGGCGCCGTAGGCGACGTCGTACCCGATCTTGATGATGTGGTCCTTGGCGGCCTGCGTGACCTCCAGGGACATCTGCTGGGCCCGGAGCTGGTCGCGCACGCGGGCCAGCATCAGGTCGACGATCTCGCGGATCTCGTCCTGGGTGAGCGAGCGGAACACGATCGTCGCGTCGATGCGGTTGAGGAACTCGGGCCGGAAGGCGGCCTTCAGCTCGACCTGGACCTTCTCGCGCATCAGCTCGTAGGAGGCCTCGGCACGAGCGTCCTCCGTCTCGCCGAGTGGTCGGAAGCCGAGCGACGAGTTCGTCTGCAGCTGCCGCGCCCCCAGGTTGGAGGTCATGATGATGATCGTGTTGCGGAAGTCGACGCGGCGGCCCTTCGCGTCCGAGAGGTGCCCGTCCTCGAGGATCTGGAGGAGGATGTTGAATACCTCCGGGTGCGCCTTCTCGATCTCGTCGAGCAGCACCACCGCGTAGCTCTTGCGGCGCACGGCCTCGGTCAGCTGGCCGCCCTCGTCGAAGCCGACGTAGCCCGGCGGGGCGCCGACCAGGCGGCTCACGTTGTGGCGCTCCATGAACTCGCTCATGTCGACCTTGATGAGCGCGTCCTCGCTGCCGAACATGAACTCCGCGAGGGCCTTGGCGAGCTCGGTCTTGCCGACGCCCGTCGGGCCGAGGAAGATGAACGAGCCGATGGGCCGCTTGGGGTCCTTGAGGCCCGCGCGCGCGCGGCGCACGGCGCGCGAGATCGTGGCGATCGCCTCCTGCTGGCCGATCACCCGCTTGTGGATGTGATCCTCCATCTCGAGCAGCCGCTTCGATTCCTCCTGGGCGATGCGCGTGACCGGGATGCCGGTCCACATCGCCACGACCTGGGCGATCTCCTCCTCGTCGACGGTGGGCTTGTCGCCGGCCACCTGCGCCTGCCACTCGCCGCGCAGCGCGTCGACCTTGTCCTTGGCGCCGCTCTCGAGCTCGCGCAGCCGCGACGCCTCGTCGTACTCCTGGGCATTGACGGCCGCATCCTTGTCGCGGCCCAGGCGCTCCAGGTCCTTCTGCGCCTCGCGCAGCTCCGGCGGCGCCGACGCGTACCGCAGCCGCACGCGGCTGGCGGCCTCGTCGATCAGGTCGATCGCCTTGTCGGGGAGGTGGCGGTCCGTGATGTAGCGGATCGAGAGGTCGGCCGCGGCCCGAACGGCGTCGTCGCCGATCGTGACCTTGTGGTGCTGCTCGTAGCGCTCGCGGATGCCGAAGAGGATCTCGATGGTCTGCTCGAGCGTCGGCTCCTCGACCATGACGGGCTGGAAGCGGCGCTCCAGCGCCGCGTCGCGCTCGATGTACTTGCGGTACTCGTCGAGCGTCGTCGCGCCGATGCACTGCAGCTCGCCCCGCGACAGCGGCGGCTTGAGGATGTTGGCCGCGTCGATCGCGCCCTCGGCCGCGCCGGCCCCGACGAGGGTGTGGAGCTCGTCGATGAAGAGGATCGCGTCGTTGGTGGCCCGCAGCTCCTCGATGATCTTCTTGAGGCGCTCCTCGAACTCGCCGCGGTACTTCGTCCCGGCGACCAGCGAGCCGATGTCGAGGGTCAGGACGCGCTTGTTGAGCAGCATCTCCGGGACGTCGTTGGCGACGATCCGGTGCGCCAGGCCCTCGGCGATCGCGGTCTTGCCGACACCGGGCTCCCCGATCAGGGCCGGGTTGTTCTTCGTCTTGCGGCCCAGGATCTGGATGACCCGCTCGATCTCCTTCTCCCGGCCGATCACGGGGTCCAGCTTGCCGGCCCGCGCCGCCTCGGTGAGGTTGATCCCCAGCTGGTCGACCGTGGGCGTCTTGCTGGTCCGCTTCGTCTCCGGGGCCGGTCCCGCGGACGAGCTCTGCGAGAGGACCCGGATCACCTCGTGGCGCACCTTGTCCAGGTTGACGCCCAGCGACTCCAGGACGCCGGCGGCGATCCCCTCCCCTTCGCGGACGAGCCCCAGGAGCAGGTGCTCCGTGCCGATGTAGTTGTGCCCCAGGCGCCGCGCCTCGTCGATGGCGAGCTCGATCACGCGCTTCGCCCGCGGCGTCAGGCCGACCTCGCCGACGACCGGGCGGTCGCCGCGCCCGATGATGAACTCGACCGCCGTGCGCACCTTGGCCAGCTCGACGTTCATGTTCTCCAGCACGCGCGCGGCCACGCCCTCGCCCTCGCGCACGAGGCCGAGGAGCAGGTGCTCGGTGCCGATGTAGTTGTGGTTGAACCGCTGCGCCTCGTCCTGCGCCAACGTCAGGACCTTGCGCGCGCGGTCGGTGAACTTGTCGAACCGGTCCATGGGGGTGGGATCTCTGCGGGCGGGCCGTGCCGCCGGTCGGGTCATGCTAGCACGGCAGCCCGAGACGACACGGACGGGAGGGGAGGCCCGCGCGATCTCCCGTCATCCCCTCCTTCGCCCGTCGTCGGCCGGCGGATGCGAGGTTGAGAAAACAGAACGAGGCGCCCCACCCGACGGTGAGACGCCTCGAACGACCTTCGGTGGGTCAGGCCTTGTCGGCCTCCGCAACGGCCTCGTCCGCGACCGCGTCGGCCTCGGCAGCCTCGGCGACGGCCTCTTCGGCGGCCTCCTCCGCGAGCACGGCTTCGGCGACGGCCTCGTCCGCGACCGCGTCGGCCTCGGCAGCCTCGGCGACGGCCTCCTCGGCGGCCTCCTCGGCGAGCACGGCGTCGGCGACGGCGTCCGCCGCGACGTCGTCGGCGGCGGCGTCGGCCATGACCGCTTCGGCGACCGCTTCGGCCTCCTCGGCCTCGGCGACGGCCTCCTCGGCGGCGTCCTCCGCGAGGACGGCTTCGACCACGGCCTCCTCGGCGACCGCTTCGGCCTCCTCGGCCTCGGCGACGGCCTCCTCGGCGGCGTCCTCGGCGAGGACGGCCTCGACCACGGCCGCCTTGGCGACGGCCTCCACGACGGGCTCCGGCTCCGGGGCCTCGACCGCGGCGGGCTCGGCGGCGGGCTCGACCGTGGCCGGCTCGACCGTCTCAGCGGCCTCGGCGGCCTGGAGCTGCTGGCGCACCTGCGCGAAGGCGGCGGCCAGCGTGTTGTCGATCCCGCCCTCGGGCTCCTGGACCGCGTCCGAGACCGAGTAGCCGCGCTCGGGGCGATCGCGGCGCGGGCGCGCCTCGGGCGCCGGGCGGGCCGGCGGCTCCTCGGCCTGCTTGAGGCTCAGGCCCAGGCGATGCCGCTCGGAATCGAGGGAGATGATCTTCAGCTTGAGCGTCTGGCCCTCGCGGACGACGTCGCCCGGGTGGGCCACCCGCTGGTGGCTGAGCTCGCTGATGTGGATGAGGCCCTCGAGGCCGTCGCGGACCCGGACGAAGGCGCCGAAGTTCACGAGCTTCGTGACGGTGCCCTCGATGACGTCCCCGACCCGGAAGTCGGCGACCGTGGAGTGCCACGGGTCGGGCTGGAGGCGGCGGATCGAGAGGCTGATCCGGCCGCGCTCGTGGTTGATGTCGATGACCTCGGCCTCGACCTCGTCGCCGACCTTGTAGCCGGCTTCGGGGTTGTTGACCTTGTTCCAGCTGAGCTCGCTCTTGTGGACCAGGCCGTCGATGCCGCCCAAGTCGATGAAGACGCCGAACGGGGCGATGGAGCGCACCGAGCCGGTGACCTTCTGGCCGACCTGCAGGCTGCTGAAGAGCTCGTCCCGCTTCTCGCGCCGCTCCTCGTAGAGGGCCACCTTCTCCGAGAGGATCAGGCGGTTCGCCTTGCGGTTGACCTCCAGGATCTTGAGGCGGAGCCGGCGGCCGACGTACGGCTGCAGCTTCTCGGCGATCTCCTGCGCGGCGTCGCGCGGCTGCTCGTTCTGCGGTCGGCGCGGGAAGTCGACGATCTGGCTGATGGGCACGAAGCCGCGGATCCCGCAGTCGACGATGAGGCCGCCCTTGTTGTGGTCGATGACCGGCGCCTCGATGATGACGCCCGCCTCGAACTGCTCCTGCATCGAGCGCCACTTGCGCTCCAGGCCGGCGCGCCGCAGCGAGAGGACGACATGGCCCTCGGGCGACTCGGGCTGGAGCACGTAGACCAGGACCGTGTCGCCGATCGCGAGCGTCGGCGCCGACTCGGCGTTGCGACCGTACAGCTCGCGGTTGCTGACGACACCCTCGCTCTTGGCGCCGATGTCGACGAGGATCTCGTCGCGATCGATGCGCACGACGGTGCCCTCGACGACGTCGCCGTGCTTGAAGCTCCGGATGTCGGCGTCCTGCTCGGCGAGCAGCTCGGCCATCGTGGACGGCTCGGGGCCCAGCGGCTCGACCGGCTCCGCCGCGGGGGCGTGGGCGAGCTCGGCGGCCAGGTCGTCGGCGACGGCCTGGGCGGCGACGGCCTCCTCGGCCAGCTCCCCGGCGGCAGCCTCGACGACCACGGCCTCGGCGACGAGCTCCCCGGCCACCTCGTCGGCGGCGAAGGACTCGGCGGCCAGCTCCTCGGCGGCGTCCTGGGCGACGACCGCGTCGGCGACGAGCTCCCCGGCCTCCTCGTCGGCGGCGAAGGACTCGGCGGCCAGCTCCTCGGCGGCTTCGGCGTCGCCGGCGGCCATTGCGGCCTCGGCTTCGTCGGCCAGCTCCTCGGATGCCTCCTCGGCGACGACCGCCTCGGCGACGAGCTCCTCGGCCACGGCGTCCGCCACGATCGCCTCGTCCGCCAGCTCGTCGGAGGCCGCCTCGGCCTCGACCGCTTCCACGACGAGCCCCTCGGCCACGGCGTCCGCCACGATCGCCTCGTCCGCGAGCTCCACGGCGGCCTCGGCCGCCGCCGTCTCCTCGACCACTGCGACTGCCGGATCGGCCGTCGCCACTGCCTCGGCCGCCTCGACCGGCGCGTCCTGCGCCGCGGCTTCCGGGGTGGTCGTCTGCTGCTGCTCTTCCGTCAAGGGTTCCTGCTCCTGGTCTGGATTCCGCCCCGGAACGAGAACGACGGCCGAGCCCTGCTCGTGCCGTCGTCGGGTTCCAGGCTCGCGGTCCGTGCGCGGTGCGTGCGGTCCGTCCCTCCGGTCGCGTCGGTCGGGTGGGCTCTTCGGCTGTCGCCCCGCTGGGGCCGCGAGAGTCTAGCACAGGGGGAATGGCCGGTACAATCCGCCGGTGCCCGAGCTGCCCGACTTGGCGATCCTCGCCGACGCGTTCGACGCGGCCCTCCGCGGTCGCCCCGTGACGGCCGTCACGGTCACCGACCCGCTCGTGCTCCGGGCGACGCCGGGCGAAGCGGCGGGCCTCGTCGGCCACCCCCTGGAGGGCGTCGGGCGCCGCGGCAAGCTCCTCGTGTTCCGCCTCGGCGAGCACGACCTGTGGGCCGCGCCCATGCTCAGCGGGCGGTTCGGGCTCGCCGTCCCGGGGGCCGCGAAGCCCCGGGCGGCGGTGACCTTCGCCTTCGGCACCCGCGCGGCCGCGGCGGGGCGCAGGACCGGCCGAAGGACGGCAGCCTGGGTGGCAGGAGCGGCGTGGCTGCCGGCGGACGACCGCGTCGTCGAGCTGCGCTACCTCGACCCGACCCGCATGGGCAAGCTGTACGTCACCCCGGCCGGCGACCCGCACGGCATCCCCGGGATGGCGGAGATGGGGCCGGACGCCGACGATCCGGCGCTCGGGCTCGAGGAGTGGCAGGCGCGGATCCGCCGCCACCCGGGGGAGCTCAAGTCGCTGCTCCGCAACCAGGCGTTCGTCGCGGGCCTCGGCAACGCCTACAGCGACGAGATCCTGTGGGAGGCGCGCCTCAGCCCGTTCCGGCGGCGCGCCTCGCTGGCGCCCGAGGAGACGGCCGCCCTCCACGCGGCGACGCGGTCCACGCTGGCCGCGGCGATCGAGGTCCTGCGCGCGCGCGTGCCGCCAGTCTTCGAGAAGCAGGTCCGCGACCACCTGCGCGTCCACCTGCGGGGTGGCCAGGCGTGCCCGCGCTGCGGCTCCACGATCAGCCAGGTCGGCGGCCGGGAGGCAACGTCCTGGTGCCGAAGCTGCCAGGGCTGAGATCGGCCGCGCAGGGCCCGCCCCGCGCTCAGGGGATCTTGATGACCTGGCCGACCCGGATCAGGGACGGGTTGGTGATGCCGTTGAGGACGGCGATCTTCTTCACGGTGGTCCCGAACGCCGCGGCGATCCCGCTGAGCGTGTCGCCCGCCTTGATCCTGTACGTTCGCGGTGCCGCCGAGGGTGCCGGCGACGCGGGCGGCGTCGGCCCCGGCGTCGGCGCGGCGGTGGGGGCCGCGCTCGGAGCGACGCTCGCCGGGGCGGCCGATGCGGACGGCATGCTCGAGGGGCCGTCGTCGCCGGCCCCGGACGTGCCCGGCGCCAGCGGACCCCGGGACAGCAGCAGGGCACCCAACGCCGCGCCCACCACGACCACGGTCGCCGGAGCCGCCAGGCGGCGGAGGCTTCCCTGGGCGGGCATGCCCATGCCGGGGCCCTCGAGGACGACCGGCGTCGTCGGGACGAACGGGCCGGGCCGGCCGGGTGGGCTCGATGTGCCGTGCACCTCGAGCCACGTCGGGCACTCCACGTGCGCCGCGACGAGGCAGTGGTCGCGTTGGCGCTCGAGGGTGGGTCGCCCCTCGGCGAGGAGACGACAGCGGTGCGCCCGCGACGGCGTCACGCCGTGCCAGGGCCCGTCGACCGAGACCAGGCTCGGGCACGCCGCCAGCGCCGTTGTGGCGGCGTCCACCGCGGGAACCGCATCGAGCCGCTCGGTCATGCGGGCAGGATAGCCCGCGGCGGCGTCCGCCGTGCCCGCCCTGACCGGAACGGTCGCCGCCCGCGGCCGCGGGCGGCGGCTCTCGGGCCGGAAACGCAGAAATCCTGGCGACGACCTATTTTCCCGAAAGGCTGCCCTCTCAGTATCTTCGGCGCTGGAGAGCTTAACTTCCGTGTTCGGGATGGGAACGGGTGTGGCCTCTCCGCTAGAGTCACCAGGATTTCGTGCGTCTGATCGAGTGCGGTCGGCAGCGGCTCCACCGCGCGGCGTGCGCGCGGGAGGCGCCGGGATCTTCAATGTCGCGAGGTTCGGGCGCCCTGCGCCGGGTGTACCACGAACCTTTCGCGGAGCTGACCCTTGGTCAGTCGCGGAAGAGGTCAAGCCCTCGACCATTAGTACGGCTTAGCTTCATCCGTCGCCGGACTTCCACGCGCCGCCTATCAAACAGGTGGTCTCCCTGCGGTCTTACCCGGTTGACCCGGTGGGGAACCTCATCTCGAGGCGAGCTTCGCACTTAGATGCTTTCAGCGCTTATCCCAACCGAACATAGCTACCCAGCAATGCCCCTGGCGGGACAACTGGCACACCAGCGGTTCGTCCACTCCGGTCCTCTCGTACTAGGAGCAGCTCCTCTCAAGTTCCCTACGCCCACGATGGATAGAGACCGAACTGTCTCACGACGTTCTGAACCCAGCTCGCGTGCGGCTTTAATCGGCGAACAGCCGAACCCTTGGGACGTACTTCCGCCCCAGGATGCCACGGGCCGACATCGAGGTGCCAAACGGTGCCGTCGATGTGAACTCTTGGGCACCATCAGCCTGTTATCCCCGGGGTAGCTTTTATCCGTTGAGTGATACCCCTTCCACTCGGAGGTACCAGATCACTAAGCCCGACTTTCGTCTCTGCTCGACTTGTAGGTCTCGCAGTCAAGCTCCCTTATGCCTTTGCACTCTTCGCCTGGTTTCCATTCAGGCTGAGGGAACCTTTGGGCGCCTCCGTTACACTTTAGGAGGCGACCGCCCCAGTCAAACTGCCCGCCTGACACTGTCCTGCGCCCGGCTTACGGGTCGCGGTTAGAACCGAAATCCAACAAGGGTGGTATTTCAACGTCGGCTCCACCGAGGCTAGCGCCCCAGCTTCCCAGCCTCCCACCTATCCTACACAAGCTGAACCCCAATCCAATATCAGGGTGCAGTAAAGCTCCACGGGGTCTTTTTGTCCTATCGCGGGTAACGAGCATCTTCACTCGTACTTCAATTTCGCCGGATCCCTCGTTGAGACAGCGCCCAGATCGTTACGCCATTCGTGCGGGTCGGAACTTACCCGACAAGGAATTTCGCTACCTTAGGACTGTTATAGTTACAGCCGCCGTTTACCGGGGCTTCGATTCAGAGCTTGCACCCCTCCTCTTAACCTTCCGGCACTGGGCAGGCGTCAGCCCCTATACGTCAGCTTTCGCTTTAGCAGAGACCTGTGTTTTTGCTAAACAGTCGCCTGGGCCATTTCACTGCGGCTCCGACATGCGGAGCGCCCCTTCTCCCGAAGTTACGGGGCCATTTTGCCGAGTTCCTTAACGAGGGTTCTCCCGATCGCCTTGGTATTCTCTACCCGCCTACCTGTGTCGGATTGCGGTACGGACACCTTTGATCTCGCTAGACACTTTTCTCGCCAGCTCGGCTCACTCGAATTGCGGCAGATGCCGCTTACCATCGCTGCTCGGGGTTAACGAGGTGACGGATTTACCTGTCTCCTCCCCCTACCGGCTTGGACGCCAATCCAATAAGGCGCTCGAGCTACCGTGCCGTGTCATGCCCTTGCTCTCACCCGGGATCAGCTCGCGGACTCGACCGACCAATGTCGGCCAACCTCCGTTCGCGTTCTCCGGGCGGCACCTTGCGGTGCAAACGATCTCTGGTGGTTCCGGAATATCAACCGGATGTCCATCGCCTACGACGTTCGTCCTCGGCTTAGGCCCGACTAACCCTGAGCGGACAAGCCTTCCTCAGGAAACCTTAGGCTTACGGCGTGTGGGATTCTCACCCACATCTCGCTACTCATGCCGACATTCGCACTTCCGTCCGCTCCAGCCGTCCTCACGGTCGACCTTCGCTGCGAACAGAACGCTCCCCTACCATCGGCCACCAGGCGAACCGGGCGGCCGATCCGTAGCTTCGGTACCAAGCTTGAGCCCCGTTACATTTTCGGCGCGGAACCACTTGACCAGTGAGCTGTTACGCACTCTTTCAATGATGGCTGCTTCTGAGCCAACATCCTGGTTGTCTGTGCGATTCCACATCCTTTGCCACTTAGCTTGGATTTAGGGACCTTAGCTGACGGTCCGGACTGTTTTCCTTTAGACCACGAAGCTTAGCCCTCGCAGTCTCACTCCCGGGCTGTATAAATCGCGGGATTCGGAGTTTGGTTGGGGTTGGTAAGCGGGAAGCCCCCTAGCCCATCCAGCGCTCTACCCCCGCGATTGACCACCCGAGGCTGCCCCTAAAGGCATTTCGGGGAGAACCAGCTATCTCCGAGTTCGATTGGCATTTCACCTCTATCCACAGGTCATCCCCTAGCTTTTCAACGCTAGTGAGTTCGGCCCTCCACGGAACGTTACTTCCGCTTCAGCCTGCCCATGGATAGGTCACTCGGTTTCGGGTCTACTGCACGCGACTCAACGCCCTGTTCAGACTCGCTTTCGCTCCGGCTCCGTCCTTCTCGGACTTAACCTCGCCACGTGCACGTAACTCGTCGGCTCATTCTTCAAAAGGCACGCCATCAGGCTACCGGCTGTTACACCGGCAACACCCTCTGACTGCTTGTAGGCACGAGGTTTCAGGTACTATTTCACTCCCCTTCCGGGGTGCTTTTCACCTTTCCC
>CAWHRD010000002.1:22500-634272 GCA_963831745.1 uncultured Chloroflexia bacterium
GTGAGCCGTTACCCCACCAACGAGCTAATCGGACGCAGGCCCCTCCCGAAGCGCCTTGCGGCTTTGGAGACTGGAACGAACCAGGCTCCACATGCGGTATTAGCCACCCTTTCGGGCAGTTATTCCCCACTTCGGGGCAGGTCACCCACGCGTTACTCAGCCGTCCGCCACTAACGAGCAAGGCAAGCCCCGCTCGTCCGTTCGACTTGCATGTCTCATGCACGCCGCCAGCGTTAATCCTGAGCCAGGATCAAACTCTCCGAATGAAATTGCACGGCTTGCGCCGTGACTCACATCGCAGGGTTTGACCGCTCGCACATTACTTTCCGGATCTCCTGCCACTCTTCAGTTGTTAAGGTGCCGCCCACGACTGCCCGCGGAGGGGTCCCCCCGGGTGGCGCGACCACTCATTGTGGAGTGCCGCGTCCGTGGTGTCAAACGCCCCCGCCGCGCCGCGGGCACGACCGATCGAACGGCCTCAACCCGGGTGCGGGGCAGCGAGGCGGAATGGTAGCGGCGCCCCCCGGCGGTGTCAAACGCGCCGTCAGACGCGCCTGACGCGCCTCGGAGTCTCGCGCGGGACCTCCGCCGTGGGTCGCACGAGACGGACGAGCGAACGACGCCGCGAGCGTGCCCTCCGGCACTGGCCCCATCGGCGCCCCGCGTGCACGCTGGCGCCGCGTCCCGTGACGTGCCGACAGCGAGGGTGCCGCCATGGCGATCACGCGAGGATCCGGGGTCGCGATCTGGTACGAGGCCGAGGGCGAGGGTCCTCCCCTGGTTCTCCTCCACGGCATGATGGGCCGCTCCGACGCGTGGCGCATGGAAGGGTACGTCGACGGGCTGCGGGACGACCATCGCATCGTCCTCGTCGACGCGCGCGGTCACGGCCGCAGCGGACGGCCGACCGATCCGGCCGCCTACGGCCTGCACTGTCATGCCGCCGACGTCCTGGCGGTGCTCGACGAGCTCGGGCTCCCGTCCGCGGCGCTCTGCGGCTGGTCGATGGGCGCCGCCACCGCACTGCGCATCGCGGCCTGCGCTCCGGGACGGGCGGTCGCGGTGGCGGCCCTGGGGGCGCCCCTGGAGGCGGTCGGCTTTCCCGACGTGCCGTCCCCGGCCGAGGACGAGGACGACGAGGACGGCTGGGCCTCGCGCTTCGAGCACGAGGGGATGGCCTGGGTGGCGGCGGACCTTCAGTGCGAGGGGCGCCCGGAGTGGGCACGGATGGTGGGGCGCGCCGACCCCATCGCGATGGCCGCCTGCGATCGCGGCTGGGGGCGGCTCGAGGCGACGCCGCGTGGGGTCCACGACCTGCCGATGCCGCTCCTCTTCGCGTGGGGCGAGCGCGAGCTCCGGGGCGGCGAGGCCGCGCTCATCCCCGGGCACGCACGCCTGGTGGTGGTGCCGGGCGAGGACCACCTGGGCGCGTTCCTCCGGTCGGACGTCCTCCTGCCCGAGCTGCGTGCCTTCCTCGCCGCCGCGGCGCCCGCGATGGCGTCCACCGCGTCCTGACGGCTCGCAGGGTCAGATCGGGCTCGACTCCACGAGGAGGATGAAGGCCGCGCCGGAGAGCCAGGTCAGGAGGAACAGCTCGGGGGTGGCCGGCACTCCCAGGGGGCCGACCAGCACGACCCACACGAGGAGGCCGACGAGGAGCGCGGCGGCCGCCTTCGCCAGGCGGAGCAGGATCTCGAACACCAGGTTGCTCACCGGACCTCCTCGAAGGCGCGCCGGCCCTGGAGCGCCCGGATCAGGGTGACCTCGTCGGCGTACTCCAGGTCGCCGCCGACGGGCAGCCCGCGGGCGATCCGGGTGATCGAGCCGACGTGCCCGGCCAGCCGTTCGGCAAGGTACATCGCGGTCGCGTCGCCCTCCAGCGACGGGTTCGTCGCCAGGATGACCTCGCCCAGGGGTTCGCCCGCCTGCTCGGCCTCGAGGGCCCGCCCCAGGAGCTCGCGGATGCGGAGGCGGTCGGGGCCGATCCCGTCCATGGGGCTGATGGCCCCATGGAGCACGTGGTAGCGACCCTTCCACTCGCCCGTCCGCTCGATCGCCAGGACGTCGAGCGGCTCCTCGACCACGCACAGGCGGCCCTGGTCGCGGCCCGGGTCGCGGCAGACCGGGCATTCGGGCGCGTCGCTGAAGTTGAAGCAGGTCTCGCAGAAGACGACCTCGTCGCGGACGGCGACGAGGGCGGCGGCCAGCTGCCGGGCCTCCGCGTCGGGGACGCGGAGGAGGTGGTACGTCAGCCGCTGCGCGGTCTTGGGCCCGATGCCGGGCAGCCGCGCAAAGGCCTCGATGAGGCGCGCGACGGGCTCGATCAGGGGCGTCGACATGCCGCGGTTCCGGGGCGGCCGGTCACATGCCCGGGAGGCGCAGGCCGCCGGTGATGGCGGCCATCTTCGACTTCTCGAGGTCGCGGGACGCCCGGACGGCGTCGTTCACAGCGGCCACCACGAGGTCCTGGAGCATCTCGACGTCGGCGGGGTCGACCGCGTCCGGGTCGATGTGGAGCTCGACGAGCTCCTGCTTGCCGCTCACGACGGCGCGCACGACGCCGCCGCCGGCGGAGCCCTCGAGCCGCGCCTCGAGCAGCTCTGCCTCGACGCGCGCCATGTCGCGCTGCATCTGCATGGCCATCTTCTGGAGGTTGCCGAAGCTCATCGGGTGGGTTGCCTCCTCGCTTCCGGGCACGCGCCCCGGGGATCGTCACGTTGGGCGAAGTCTGGAACATCCGACGCCGGCCCGCAGCGGCGTGCGGGTCAGCGAACTTCCGGCGCCTCGACCAGGTCGTCGCCCCACACGTCACGAGCGGCGCGCAGCACGGCCGCGGCCTCGGGGTCGGCGGTGGGGAGCGGCTCCGGCTCGAGGTTGGTGGCGACGCAGCGCACGGACACCGGGCGGCCCAGGACTCGCCCGAGGCCGTCCTCGAGGGTTGCCCGCCGGCGGTCGGCGACGTCGCGCAGGAAGAGCTGGCTCTCGGGGAAGCCGAGGGTCACGACGGCGCCGTCCACCGCGATCGGCCGGCAGGCCTCGATGAGGGGCTTGGTCGGCGGATGCCGGCTGATGTGGGCGACGACCTCGGGCCAGCGACGGCGCAGGTCGGCGAGGTCGTCGTCCCCCGCCACCGCCCGCGCGGCGTCGGGCAGGTCGGCGGGGGATTCGGGAGCGGCCGGGGGCGGCGTGGCGACCGGTGCGGGCGCTTGGACCGGCTCGGGCGGGACAGGCGTGGCGACCGGGGCGGGCGACGCTTCGACAGGGGTGGGCGACGTGGCGACCACAGCGGGCGCCGCCGGGGCGGCGACCGCGGGAGTCGCGGCCACGTCACGTCCCGGCGTCGCCGCGGCGCGGAGCGTCGGGACCGGTTCGGCGACGGCGGCCGGCAGGGCGAGCCCCGTCGCGATCGGTGTGGCCGTCGCCGCCTCGAACAGTGCAAGCTCGAGCGCGAGACGAAGGCCGCCCGGGCCCGGGCGGGCAGGGTCGATGGCGGCCAGGCGGCGGGCACCGGCGGCCAGGGGGCCCGCGCCGAAGGCGGCCAGCGGGTCGCCGGACGGCCGGCCGGCGAGGGCCCCGTGCAGGGCCGCGCGGAGCGCCTCGACGACCTGCTCGGCGAAGCTGCGCAGGTCGCGACCCCGGTCCTCGAGCGCGTCGAGCACCGCGATCCCGGCGGCGGGGTCGCCGACCACGAGGGCCCGGCCGTATCCGACGACGGTCTCCTCGTCGGCGAGCCCCAGGAGGTCGCGGACGCCGTCGGCCGTCAGCTCGTCGCCGCCCGCCGACAGGAGCTGGTCGAGGATCGACTCGGCGTCGCGCATGCCGCCGTTCGCGAGCCGCGCGACCAGCTCGACCGCGGCAGGCTCGGCCGTCCGCCCGTCGCCCTCGAGGATCCGGCGCAGCTTGCCCTCGATGAGCGGCAGGGGGAGCGGCCGGAAGTCGAAGCGCTGGACGCGCGAGATGACCGCGGGCCGGATCTGGCTGCTGTCGGTGGTGCAGAAGATGAACAGGACGTGCGGCGGCGGCTCCTCGAGGGTCTTGAGGAGGACGTCCCAGCCCTGGGTGATCCGCTGGACCTCGTCGACGATGAAGACCTTCGTCGGCAGGTCGGCCGGCGCCGTGTAGATCCGCGGAAGGAGCTCGCGGATGTCATCGACCCGGTTGTTGGAGGCCGCGTCGAGCTCGACGACGTCGAGCGCCCGGCCCTCGCGGATCGCGTCGCAGCTGGGGCAGGCGTCGCACGGCTCGCCGTCGACGACGTTCGGGCAGTTGACGGCCTTGGCGACGATCCGGGCGAGCGACGTCTTGCCCGTCCCCCGCGGCCCGACGAAGAGGTACGCGTGCGCCGAGCGGCCGCTCCGGATGGCGTTGCGCAGCGTGGCGACCACGGCCTCCTGGCCGACGACCTCGCCGAAGCGCTGAGAGCGCCAGCGGCGGTAGAGCGCCAGGTGGGAGGGGGTCGAGCTCACGAGGCTCCTCTGGGGCGCGCGGAGGTGAAGCGCCGTGCACCCACCGTCGATCCTCCCGTCCCCGCGCCCTCCGAGAGGGACGGCTCAGACCAGGCCGTGCCGCGGCACCCGGCGAACCTCGCTTAGCGCTGCTTCCTTCCGGACCTGACGCGGTTCACGTGTCGCCGCTGCGCGGGACCCGGTCCTCGGCGCCGTCCGGGCCGGCGGCATTCGAAGACGGAGACCTCGGGTGGGAATTCAGCCCTGCTGGAGCGGATTGCAGGTACAGGGCACCGCTAGTTCCCCGCCTAGCACGGCACGCGGATGATAGCAGGGGGTCCGGCCCGGGGCCGGGAGGGGGTCCGGGGGCCGGGAGGGATGGCGGAGAGGGAGGGATTCGAACCCTCGATGGGTTGCCCCATACCGCATTTCCAGTGCGGCGCCCTAGGCCTCTAGGCGACCTCTCCGCGGGCGAGATGCCGCGGCCCAGGCCGGTGCGCGACCTGGGCCGACACGACGGGATCGGAGTGGCGGAGAGGGTGGGATTCGAACCCACGGTGCTTGCGCACACCGCTTTTCGAGAGCGGCACCATCAACCACTCGGACACCTCTCCGCCGGGGAGGATAGCAAAGCGGCGCCGGATCGGGTATCCGCGGCGGGTCCCGCGGGCGAGAGTGCGCGTGGCCGAGGCGCAGGGGCACGGGACCGGGCGCATACGCGCGAGCCAACATGCGCGCGCCTCCGAGCCGGCACCGGGCCCGGGGCGGTGGCCCCTCAGGCCCTGGCTTCGGCGGCCTCGAGGAGCTCGGCGGCGTCGGCGCGCAGGATTCCGCTGATCAGGTCCACGCGCCGCGGCAGCGCCGGGTGGTTGGCCAGCTGGACCACCGAGCCTGCCGCCCCCGAGACCGGGTCCGGCAGGGCGTAGACGAGGCAGTCGACGTCGGCCTCGAGCATCGCCCCGACGCACATCGGGCAGGGCTCGACGGTGGCGAAGATCGTCGCGCCGGCGAGGGAGCGGGTCCCGAGGCGCTGGGCGGCCTCGCGGAGGGTGACCATCACCGCATGAGCCGTCGGATCCATGCGCTCCGCGACCTCCTCGTGGCCACTGGCGACGAGCGCGTCGCCGAGAACCGCGGCGGCGCCGCGGGGACGCTCGCCGCGGTCCAGGGCGGCCCGGGCCTCGCCGAGGGCGGCGCCCATGAAGAGCTCGTAGTGCATGCCGCCAGCGTAGCGCCGCCGGGCTGCGCCGGCTACGCCGTTCGGCGAACGCACGGAGCCGCGGCTCGACGAGGCCCCGGCCCGATGACGTCGCGGATCGACGAGGCCCCGGCCCACGGCGCCGCGGTGAGACCAGCCGCGGCGATCAGGCGTCGAGCCCGGACAGCCCCCGGATGGCCCGCGCCAGTGCCGACATGTCGTCGTCGGCATGGCCCATCGCGACCAGGCCGGCCTCGAGCTGCGCCGCCAGCGCCGCGACCGGCAGCACGGCACCCCGCTCCCGCGCGAGGTCGAGGGCGATCCCCAGGTCCTTGAGATGGAGCGCCACGCGGAACCCGAGCGGGTAGTCGTTCGCGAGCATGCGCCCGCTCCGGTTGGCGAGAACCCAGCTCTGGGCCGCCCCGGTCGAGAGCGCGGCCACCACCTGCTCGGGGTCGAGCCCGGCCTTGAGCGCCAACACGAGGCCCTCAGCGACCCCGAGGTACGTTCCGGCCAGGATCACCTGGTTGACGGCCTTGGCGGCCTGGCCGGCGCCCACGGGGCCGAGGTGCGTGATCGCGCGCCCGATCGCCGCCAGCACCGGCCGCGCCCGCTCGACGTCCGCCGGGTCGCCGCCGACGAGGATCGCGAGCGTCGCGTTCCGCGCGCCCTCGCTGCCGCCCGTCACGGGTGCGTCGACGAAGGCGATCCCGTGCCCGGCGAGGCGCGCCGCGTAGTCCCGGGTCGCCGTGGGGTCGATCGTCGAGCAGTCGATCACGAGCGTGCCGCGCGCTGCGCCCGCGGCCACCCCCTCGGTGCCGAAGAGGACCGCCTCCACGTCGGGGGTGTCCGAGACGCACACGAGGACGACGTCGACCGCGGCGGCCAGCGCTGCCGGCGTCTCGGCGACCGTCGCGCCGAGCTCCTCGAGCTCGTGCGACCGCCCGGCCGTCCGGTTCCAGACGGCAAGAGGGAACCCGGCACGCGCCAGGTTGGCGGCCATCGCGCCGCCCATCGTGCCGAGCCCGGCCACGCCGACCCGCGGTTGTGTCATGGCATCCTCCAACGGTGGTGGCCGCATCGTAGCGGGCGCCGGTGGACGGAACTGGGGGACCGGGCTACCGTGACGCCGTCCTCCGCACGGAGAGCGATCCTGAGCCCGAGCGTCCTCGCCTCCCTCGTCTACTGCGGCGCCGCGTTCGGCGGGGCCTTCCTGTTCATGCGCCTCGCTGCGCCGGAGATGCCCGCCCTGCTCGTCGCCTTCGGGCGCGTGGCCATCGCGGTGGTGATCCTCCTGCCGGTGGCGGGGCGGGACCGGATCGCCGCCCTGCGTGGCTTCGCTCGCCAGTACCTGTTCGTCGGGTTCTTCATGGCCGCCCTGCCGTTCGCCCTCTTCGCATACGCCGAGCGGTCGCTGACCGCCGGGCTGGGCTCGATCATCAATGCCACCACGCCGCTCTGGACGGCGATCATCCTGGCCGCCTGGATGCGCGACGCCCCGACGCCACGGCGGCTGGCGGCGATCGCCGTGGGATTCCTGGGCGTCGGGATCATCGTCGGGCTCGAGGGCATCCAGCTATCACCCGACGCGCTCGCCGGGGCCGCCGCGGCGGTCACGGGCGCCGCTTCCTACGGCCTGGCCCTGACCTACATGCGCCGCCGGATGGCGCCCCAGCCACCGATCCAGCTCGCCCTCGGCCAGCTGATCGCCGCCTCCCTGCTCCTGGCGCCTCTGGCGCTGCTCTCGGTGGGCGACGCCGAGCCGAGCGCCGAGAGCGTGCTCGCCATCGTGGGCCTGGGACTCTTCTCGACCGCGATCGCCTGGCCGATCCTGTTCCGCGTCAACCGGGAGGTGGGCCCGATGGCGACGAGCACCGTGACGTTCCTCAACCCGGTCTTCGGCACGCTGTGGGGCGTGCTCTTCCTCGGCGAGACGATCTCACCGACGTTCCTCGTCGGCGCGCTGCTCGTCTCGGCGTCGCTGCTGCTCATCCTCGACGTCCGGCTGCCGGCCGCACTCCGCCGGCCGGCCCCGGTCGTAGTTCCGGCCAAGGCGGACGAATAGCCGGCGGACGAGCCGCCGCCTCCCCTGCGCGCCCGAGCCGACGCGGCGCCCGAGCCGATGCCCCCAGCCCCAGCCCATGCGCGGCGCCCGAGCCGACGCGTTGCCCGGGCCCCCGCCCGCACCGCGGCCGACCGCCCGGCCCGCGCATCGTGCCCAAACGGCACTTCCCGGCGCTCCGTCGCGGCCCGAATGATCGCCCTGACGACGCCGCCCCGCGGCCGTCGACCAGGAGGAACCGGCCCGTGCCCGAGCGCAAGAAGGTGACCCTGCCGGCGCTGTTCGCGAAGGTCGCGGACGGCACGCCGATCACGTGGCTGACCTGCTACGACTACCCGACCGCCCACCTCCAGGAGCAGGCCGGGATCGACATGATCCTCGTCGGCGACAGCCTGGGCATGACGATGCTGGGCTTCGACTCCACCCTGCCGGTGACGATGGACGACATGATCCGCCACGCGGCGGCGGTGCGGCGGGGG
This sequence comes from uncultured Chloroflexia bacterium, assembly GCA_963831745.1. GTDB lineage: Bacteria > Chloroflexota > Limnocylindria > Limnocylindrales > CSP1-4 > CTSoil-043. The sequence continues at coordinate 30,685 of CAWHRD010000002.1, forward strand.
GCGCCCACCGCGTTCGTCGTCGGCGACATGCCGTACATGAGCTACCAGCCGTCGGTCGAATCCGCGATCCGCAACGCCGGCCGCTTCATGGCGGAGGCCGGATGCGACGCCATCAAGCTCGAGGGCGGCGCCGAGATGGCCGACCGCGTCGTGGGCATCGCCCGGGCCGGCATCCCGGTCATCGGCCACCTGGGCCTCACGCCCCAAAGCGTCTCGGCGCTCGGCGGGTTCCGGCTCCAGGGCAAGGGCGCCGCGCAGGCGCGGAAGATCGTCGACGACGCGCGGGCCCTCGAGGGGGCCGGCGCGTTCTGCATCCTGCTCGAGCTCGTCCCCGACCGGGTCTGCCGGCTCATCACCGAGCGCGCCGAGCACTGCATCATCATGAGCCTGGGGTCGGGGCCCGACGCCCACGGCCAGCTGCTCATCTACCACGACGCCTTCGCCCTCTACCCCAAGTTCACCCCCCGCATGGCGAAGGTCTTCGCCGACGCCGGAGCCGTCATCCGGCAGGGCCTCGAGGCGTACGTGGACCAGGTCACCGGGCGGACCTTCCCGCAGCCCGAGAACTGGTTCGGGATGAAGGACGAGGAGTACGACGAGCTGGTGCGCCTGCTCGGCTGAGCGGCGCGGCACCCCACGGACCACGACCGCGGGCGCCCGATGGCCCGAAGGAGGACGCAATGGCGGTGACGATCGATCTCCGCGAGCGCCTCGCGATCCCCGGGGATCGCCTGGACGCCCTCAACGCCCTGCTGCTGACGCCCGGCATGCGGGTGGTCGACGACCTGGTCGAGATCGTAGCCCGATACGGGACGCCGGAGGAGATCAACCGGCAGGCCCGCGAGGCCGGCGAGGTGCCGGCGCTCCTCGAGCGGGTGCGCGCGACCCACCCCCAGTACCTGCCCGACCTCGAATGGCTCGCCGAGCAGCGCGACGCGGGGGCGTTCGTCTCGATCGCCGACTACCGGCGGGGGGTCCTGGGCGGAGCGGCGGACAGGATGCCCTTCCGCGATGACCTGGCGGTGACCCTCGAGGTGAGCTCGCTGCAGTACTTCCCGTGGGTGATCGCGGCGGCGCGGCGGGCGATCGACGAGCGCTCGCTCATGCCCTGCCGCTGGATCCGCGTCCGGAAGATGCGGGAGCAGGAGGCGGACGGCGACCTGGCCGCCGTCCAGGCGGCGATGCGGATCATCGGCGCCAGCGTCGTCGAGACGCTCGACACGAAGGGCACCGACGGCTCCAACGTCCACCTCGACGGCCCGGCCACGATCACCGGCTACTTCGGGGGCGTCGGCGAGCCGAACGACCACCCGCTCCTGTGGGCCGACGAGCTCCTCCGCCTCTACACGACGTACGGCGTGCGCCAGGTCCTCAACCTCAACCCGGGGACCGTGCTGGTCGGTTACCTGCTCTACCGGCTGGGCATCGACATCGAGTTCAAGATCTCGGTCTTCATGGGCAACGACAACCCGTACGCGGGGCTGTGGACCCTCATCGGCGCCAAGCTGTTCGCGCGGGACGACGGCTCGTCGCCCCTCGTCGGCTTCAACTGGAGCAACTCCGCCAACAACGAGACGCTCGAGATCACGGCCCAGGTCCGCAAGGCGCTCGGCTTCGAGGACGGCATCCGCTTCGAGCACCACATCACGGAGACCTGGAAGAGCATCGTCCGCCAGCCGTACGACCGCCGCGACGAGCTGGTGGCGCTCGCCGACCACGTGCCGAACATCTCCGCGAAGCACGAGGGCGGCGACCCCGCGGTGGACGCCGGACGCGCCCACCCGTCCGACATCCTCGACTACTTCCGGGACAAGGCGGAGGTCATCGCCAGCGGCGACTGGGACGCCCTCGCCCTCAACTTCATGGACAAGGTCGACGCCACGAACCACACGGCGCGGGCCCTGACGGAGCACGGCCTGAGTTTCCTCGCGGCGACGAACCTCCACCGATGACGGCCTTCCGGGCGGCTTCCGGCGCACGGGCGTAGCCTGTGCCCGCGGTCGCGCCATCCCGGGTGGGCGAGGGTGACGCGCAACGTGCGAGGGAGGGAGCCCGATGAACCCGGATTCGATGGCGCCGACGGCCGCGCACCCGGCGACGCCCCACGGGCCGGAGCCGACCACCGGGCCCCTGACATTCGAGGAGCTCCAGCTGGCTGGGCGGAACCGGGGCATACCCCTCGAAGCCCTCCGCTACGCCACGACGCCGACCGGCCTCCACTACCTGCTGGTCCACTGGGACATCCCCCACATCGACCCCGACGCCTGGCTGCTGCGGGTCGGCGGGCGCGTGCGGCGTCCCCTGGAGCTGAGCCTGGCCGACCTGCAGGCGCGCCCCGCCCGGGCCCTCCGCGTCACGATGGAGTGCGCCGGGAACGGGCGCGCGCGCCTGGAGCCCAGGCCCGTGAGCCAGCCATGGCTCAACGAGGCCGTCGGCACGGCCGAATGGAGCGGCACGCCCCTGGCCCCGATCCTCGAGGAGGCCGGGCTCGCCGAGGAGGCGCTCGAGGTCGTGTTCACGGGCGCCGACCGCGGGATCCAGGACGGCGTCGAGCAGGATTACGGTCGCAGCCTGGCGATCGCGGATGCGCTGCGTCCCGAGGTCCTGCTGGCGACCGCGATGAACGGCCAGCCGCTCCAGCCGCAGCACGGGTTCCCGGTTCGCCTCCTGGTGCCCGGCTGGTACGGCATGGCGAGTGTGAAGTGGCTCACGTCGATCGAGGCGGTCGCGGAGCCGTTCGCCGGCTACCAGCAGACGCCCGCCTACCGGTACCAGCGCGATGCCGACGACCCCGGCGAGCCGGTCACCCGGATCCGCGTCCGGGCGCTCATGGTCCCGCCCGGGATCCCCGACTTCTTCACGCGCCGCCGTTTCGTGGAGCGAGGCCCCGTCCACCTGGAGGGGCGGGCCTGGTCCGGGCACGCGCCCGTCGCGGGCGTCGAGGTGGCGGTCGACGGCGAGTGGCAGCCTGCGGCGCTGGTCGCGGGGGATGAGCCGTTCGCCTGGCGGGGCTGGTCGTTCGAGTGGGACGCCACCCCGGGCGATCACGTTCTCGCCTGTCGCGCCACGGACGGCGCCGGCAACGTGCAGCCCCTCGTCCAGCCGTGGAACCACCAGGGGATGGGCAACAACCTGGTCCAGGAGGTGGCGGTCACCGCGCGGTAGGCGACGGGCGCCATCGAGCGTGGATGCGGGCGCGTCGGCCGACGGAGCAGGAGGCGGGGGAGGTGGCGCGCCCGGCGGGACTCGAACCCACGACCTTCAGGTCCGCAACCTGACGCTCTATCCACTGAGCTACGGGCGCACGAGAGAGGTGGCGGAGAGGGAGGGATTCGAACCCTCGAGGCAGGTTACCCCACCTGGCGGTTTAGCAAACCGCTGCACTAGGCCTCTATGCGACCTCTCCGGGCCTCGGCGCCGCGCATTCTAGCAGAGGAGCGCCGAAGCCTCGACCCGCCCGGGCAGTCGCGGACCACGTGGACTGCCGGGCGCCGAACTCCCTGGCGATCCGCGTCAGATCCGCTTGACCCGGACACCGCGACTCCGCGTCGGCCAGGCAGCCTCTGCCCGGCGTCGACACCTGCGTCAGATCCCGGGCGCCACTTGATCGAATGCTCGCGTGGCGAGCCTTGCGCGAGGTCGGCGGGCCGCCATTCGATCATCTGCCAGCCACAAGGATCATCTGATCGACACGCTCACCGGCACCCACGCTCGGACGCCCGTCGTCGGCCGTCCCGCTGCCGCCAGGTCCTGCATACGGCTCGCACCGCGAGCATCTGAACGAATGCGGCTCCGACTGCGGCGTCCAGCCGGCGGCGCTCGTGCGCGGCTGCGTTGACACCCGGGGCGGGCGGCCGCTATGGTCCGCCCACCGTGAGACATCGCGCGTTCGACTTTACCGACCCGGCATGACCTGCCCCGGAGACTGATCTCCGGGCCGCGGGACGTGCCGGGTGCGAGCAGAGGCCGCAGGACCTCTGCTTTTTTGTTGCGCGAAGGCAGGATGATGGTCGCGGCCCGCGAGGGCCGCCGGCGCCGCCGGGAGGCGGCCGGGATGCGAGGCGAGGCCAGATGTTCGTCGTGATGGCGGTCGGGGCGACCGAGGAGCAGCTCAACGGCGTGCGGGGCGCGGTCCTCGAGGAGGGCCTCACGCCGCACGAGAACCGGGGCGGCGCCCGCATCGTGGTGGCGGTGCTCGGCGAGGGCGGCGCCTGGGTCGAGCGCCTGGCCGACCGGCTCTCCGTGCTCCCGGGCGTGGAATCGGTCACCCGGACCACGCGCCCCTTCAAGCTGACGTCCCGCGAGTTCCACCCCGAGGACACGATCGTCCGGGTCGGCGACGTCGCGATCGGCGACGGCTCCCTGACGCTGGCGGCCGGGCCGTGCGCCATCGAATCCCGCGACCAGCTGTTCGAGACCGCGGAGGCGGTGAAGGCGGCGGGCGCCAACGTCCTGCGCGGGGGAGCGTTCAAGCCGCGGACCAGCCCCTACTCGTTCCAGGGGCTGGGGCTCCAGGGCCTGCGCTTCCTGGCCGAGGCCCGCGAGCGGACCGGGCTGCCGGTCGTCACCGAGGTGATGGAGCCGGGCCAGGTGGAGCACGTCGCCGAGTACGCCGACATCCTCCAGATCGGCGCCCGCAACATGCAGAACTACTCGCTCCTCATGGCGGTCGGGCGGATCGGGCGACCGGTCCTCCTGAAGCGGGGCCTCTCCGGCACGATCGAGGAGTGGCTCATGGCCGCCGAGTACATTCTCTCGAGCGGCAATCCCAACGTCATCCTCTGCGAGCGCGGGATCCGCACCTTCGAGACGGCCTACCGGAATACGCTCGACATCACGGCGGTGCCGCTGGTCCACCAGCTGACCCACCTGCCGGTCATGATCGACCCGTCGCACGCGGCCGGGAAGCGCTGGCTCGTTCCCCCGCTCGCGCTTGCCGGGACCGCCGCCGGGGCCGACGGCCTCCTCATCGAGGTCCACCCGCGGCCGATCGAGGCGCTCTCCGACGGCGACCAGTCCGTGACGCCCTCGCAGTTCGCCGAGCTCGCGATCGCCGTGCGGGGCGTCCACGAGCAGGTCCGCGCCATCCACGCGACCCGCGGGCCGGCGATGGCCCTTGGCTCGCGCGCCTGACCGCGAGGCGACGACCTTCGTGGCGGCCGACGCGGCCCTTCCCGTCCGGCATGCCCCGCGGCTGCGGGGCGAGCTCCGGCTGCCCGGCGACAAGTCGGTCAGCCATCGCGCCATCCTGCTGGCGCTCCTGGCGGGGGGCGAGAGCCGGATCACCGGCGCCGGCGACGGGCGCGACGTGCGGGCGACGGCGGCCGTCGCGGCCGCGCTGGGGGCGACCCTCGAGCGGACCGGAGACGACCCGCGCGCGGTGGACTATCGCGTCGTGTCGCCCGGGCGGCCCGGCCTGCGCGAGCCGGCAGGCGTCCTCGACTGCCAGAACTCCGGGACGACGCTCCGGCTGACCGCCGGCATCCTGGCGGGTCTTCCCGGCTTTGCCGTCCTCGACGGCGACGCGTCGCTGCGGGAGCGGCCGATGGCGCGCGTGGCGGCGCCGCTCGCCGCGATGGGCGCGACCGTCTGCGGGCGCGCCGGCGCCACCTTGCCGCCGCTGGCGATCACCGGGCGCGTCCCGCTGGCGGCCATCGATCACGCGACGCCGGTCCCGAGCGCCCAGGTGAAGTCGGCTGTCCTGCTCGCCGGCCTGGCTGCCGACGGGACGACGACGGTGCGCGAGGCGGTGGCCACCCGCGACCACACCGAGCGGATGCTCCGCGCCCGGGGCGTGGTGGTGCGCACCGAGCGGCTGCCCGGCGGAGGCGCGGTCCACGCGATCGACGGCGTCGCCGACGTGCGGCCCCTCGACCAGCGCGTCCCGGGCGACGTGTCGGGCGCGGCGTTCTGGCTGGTGGCGGGGGCGGCGCACCCGGACGCGGAGCTGACGCTCCGGGGCGTCGGGACGAACCCGACCCGGCGTGCGATCATCGACCTGCTGCGACGGATGGGCGCCGACATCGAGGAGCGCCCCGTCGGCGCGGCGGGCGACGAGGAGCGCGGGGAGCCACTCGCGGACCTCGTCGTTCGGAGCAGCGCGCTCCGGGCGATCGACGTGACGGCCGAGGAGGTCGCCGCGGCGATCGACGAGATCCCGGTCCTCTGCCTTGCCGCCGCCCTGGCGACGGGGCGGACCACGATCCGGGGCGTCGGAGAGCTGCGCCACAAGGAATCGGACCGGGTCGCCGGGATCGCGGCCGGGCTCACGGCGCTGGGCGCCCGGGTCGTGGTCGACGGCGACGTCATCGAGATCGACGGCGGGCGGCTGCTCACGGGAGCGGCGGTCGCGACGCACGACGACCATCGCCTGGCGATGACTTTCGCGGTCGCCGGGCTCATCGCACGGGGCGAGACGGTCGTCCGCGACCCGGGGTCGGCGGACGTCTCCTACCCCGGGTTCTTCGGAGAGCTGGAAAGGGTGCGAGCATGACGAAGCGGGTCGTCCTCATCGGCCATCCGGTCGCCCATTCGCTCTCCGGCGCGATGCAGCAGGCGGCGTTCGACGCGGCCGGCATCCCGGCCGCCTACGAGCTGTGGGACCGCCCGCCGGCGGAGCTCGCCGACGCGATCGCGGAGCTGCGGACCGACGAGTTCCTGGGGGCGAACGTCACGATCCCCCACAAGGAGAAGGCTGCCGCCCTCGTCGATCGCCTGACCGAGGAGGCCCACGCCACCGGCGCGGTCAACACGATCACGCGGTCGGGCAAGCACCTGGTCGGCCACAACACCGACGTGCCCGGGTTCCGGGTCGCCCTCGAGGCGCTCGTCGGGCGGCAGCGGATGCCGCGCGCGGCGGTCGTCCTCGGGTCCGGCGGCGGCGCCCGCGCCGTGGTCCACGGCCTCGTCGCCGAAGGGTTCCAGCGGATCGTCGTTTTCAACCGCCACCTCCATCGCGCGGAGGCGATGGTGAAGTTCTTCGCGCGGAGCGCCGCCCACATGGAGCTCCGGGCGATGCCCTGGCACGAGTCGATCATCGAGGCCGAGCTCGCCAAGACCAAGGTGCTCGTCAACGCCACCGCGGTCGGCCTCCACGACGACGAGACGCCGATCCCCGGGGAGCTGATCCCGGGCGAGCTCCTCGTGATGGACCTGATCTACAACCCGCCGGTCTCCCGGCTCCTGCGCGAGGCCGCGGCGGCCGGCAGCCAAGTCCAGAACGGCGAGCTGATGCTCCTCCACCAGGGAGCGGCAGCCTTCACCCTGTGGACCGGCCAGCCGGCCCCCGTCGCGCTGATGCACGAGAAGCTGAGCGAGGGGCTCGCGGCGGTCGGCGCGGACGTCGGCGGCGCCGCGGACGAGGGGGCCGGCTCGGCCGGGGAGCCGGGGGCCTGACTGTCGCATGACCGGCTTCCGCTTCCTGACCGCGGGCGAGTCGCACGGGCCCGCGCTCGGCGCGACGCTCGAGGGGCTGCCTGCGGGGATCCCGGTGACCGCGGACGCCATCGCGGTCGACCTGCGCCGGCGCCAGGGCGGGTACGGCCGGGGGGCGCGCCAGGCGATCGAGCAGGACCGCGCGGAGATCCTCGGCGGGGTGCGCCACGGGCGGACGCTCGGCTCGCCGGTCCTCCTGCTGGTCCGCAACCGCGACTGGGAGAACTGGACGCGCGTCATGCAGGTCGAGCCGCTGACCGACGAGCAGGCGGCCGAGCTCGCCGCCCTTGCCCGGGAGGGCAACCGGCAAGCGCAGCCCGTCACGCGCGTGCGACCGGGCCACGCGGATCTCGCCGGTGCCCTGAAGTACGGCTTCGACGACGTCCGGCCGGTCCTCGAGCGCGCGTCCGCGCGCGAGACGGCCGCGCGTGTGGCCGCCGGGGCGGTCTGCCGGGCCTTCCTCGCCGAGCTCGGGATCGAGGTCTGGTCGTTCACGGCCGAGGTCGGCGGCGTGGCGGTCGACCGGGCGGCGTGCTCGCGCTCCCGCGAGGAGGCCGAGGCCAGCCCGCTGCGCTGCCCGGACCCGGCCGCCGAGGCGCGGATGGTGGCCCGGATCGACGAGGCCCGGTCGCTCGGGAACACGGTCGGCGGTGTCTTCGAGGTCGTCGCCCGCGGGGTCCCGATCGGCCTCGGCAGCCATGTCCACTGGGATCGCCGGCTCGACGCAGCCCTCGCCGCCGCCGTCATGAGCATCCAGAGCGTGAAGGGCGTCGAGATCGGGCTCGGCTTCGAGCAGACGCGGCGCTTGGGCTCCGAGGTCCACGACGTCATCGAGGGACGGGGTGCCGAGGGCGGCTGGATCCACCGGTCGAACAACGCGGGCGGCCTGACCGGCGGGATCACGAACGGCGAGCCGCTGGTGGTCCGGGGCGCCGTCAAGCCGATCTCGACGCTGGCCCGGCCGCTCCCCAGCGCCGACCTGCTGACCGGCGCGATGGTCGAGAAGGCGCACTACGAGCGGAGCGACATCTCCGTGGTGCCAGCGGCCGGCGCCATCGGCGAGGCGATGGTGCTCCTGACGTTGACCCGCTTCGTCCTCGAGAAGACCGGCGGCGATTCCCTGGCCGAGGTGCGCGACAACCTGGCGCGCTACCGAGAGCGGATCGCCGGCGCGCCCGGCGAGGCCGCGCCTGCCGGCGACGCCGTGACCCCCGGCCGCGCGGCGACCCCCGAGCCCGGCTCCGGCGAGGCCGGCTCCGGGGGCGACGACTAGGGCCGGGATGGACCTCGTGCTCGTCGGGCTGCCGGGGAGCGGCAAGACGGCCGCGGGGCGCCGGGTCGCCCGGCACCGCGACGCGACGTTCATCGACCTTGACGAGGCCATCGCGACCGAGGCCGGTCGGCCGATCCCGGCAATCTTCGAGGAGGAGGGCGAGGCCGGCTTCCGCGCTCGCGAGCGGGCGGCGATCGCGGCGCTGGGCCCCGCGGACCCGTCGCCGGCCCTGCGGCGCGTCATCTCCTCGGGCGGCGGCGCCCCGGTCGACCCGCGCAACCGCTGGCTGCTCTACCGGGGGCGGCGAGCCGCCTGGCTCGACGCCCCGGCCGAGGTCCTGGCCCAGCGGATCCGCCACAGCCCGAACCCGCGGCCGCTGCTCGCGGTCCGCGACCCGATCGGGAAGATGCGCGAGCTCGCCGCCGGGCGGGCCCGCTTCTACGCGCCGGCCCTGCACGTGAACGGGATCGGCGGCGTGCACGCGATCGTCGAGGCGCTGGAGCGCCATCTCGACGAGCCGCTCCCGGACGGCACGACGCTCCTGCGGGCCGACACCGCGATCGGGGGCTACGAGCTTGGCGAGGGCAACGCCACGGCCGGCGTGCTGGCGGCGCTCGCGGCGCTCGAGGCGCGCCGGGCGATCGTGGTCTCCGAGCCGCGGGCCTGGGAGGCGGCCGGGGTCGGCCTAGCCGACGGCCTCGCCGCGGCCGGCGTGCCGGTCGACCGGATCCTGCTGCCGGAGGGCGAGGCGGCCAAGCGGATGGCGGTCGTCGAGGCGGCCGCGCGCGAGCTGGCGCGCCTTCGGGCGGAACGGCGGGACCCGCTCGTGGCGATCGGAGGGGGCGCGCTCGGCGACAGCGCCGGGTTCCTCGCCGCGGCCTGGCTGCGTGGGGTGCCGGTCATCCACGTCCCGACGACGCTCGTCGCGCAGATCGATTCCGCCATCGGCGGCAAGACCGCCGTTGACCTGCCCGAGGGCAAGAACCTCGTCGGGGCGTTCCACCAGCCGGCCGCGATCGTCGTCGACGTGCAATTCCTCCGGAGCCTTCCCGCGCGCCAGCTGCGCGCGGCGCTCGGCGAGGCCGTAAAGATGGCCGCCCTCGGCGACGAGCGACTCTTCGAGCTGCTGGAGACGCGCGGACCGGCGATGGCCGCCGGCGACGCCTCCGCCCACGCGGACGGCAGCCTGGCCGAGGCCGTCGAGCGCTGCGGCTGGGCCAAGATCGAGGTCGTGCTGGCCGACGAGCGCGAGCAGGGCGCCCGGATCCACCTGAACCTCGGGCACTCGGTGGGCCACGCGATCGAGGCGGCCGCGGGCTACGAGCGGATCCTCCACGGCGAGGCGGTGGCGTACGGGTTGCGCGCGGCGTGCCGGATCGGCGTCGCCGTGGAAGCGACGCCGCCGGAGCGGGCGGCCAGGATCGAGGCGCTCCTCGACCGGCTGGACCTGGGGCGGGCGCCGCTTCCCTACCCGCCCGCAGACGTGCTGGCGGCCGTCGCCACCGACAAGAAGCACGCCGGCGGCCGCCTGCGCTGGGTGCTCCCGACGGCGGCCGGGGTGACCGTCCGCAGCGATGTCCCGGACGATGCCGTCGAGGCCGCCGCGCGGGGCGTCCTTGCCGGGACGGCGGCGGGGGCACAGGCGTGAGCGCGGCCAAGGGCGCGAGCGCGGACGCACGCGACGCAGGGCGGCCGCTGCGCGTCCTCGTCGTCAACGGGCCGAACCTCAACCTCCTCGGGACGCGCGAGCCGTCGATCTACGGGCGCGAGACGCTCGACGAGATCAACGCGGGGATCGCCGCCCGGGCCGCCGAGCTGAACGTTGACGTGGACTTCTTCCAGTCGAACCACGAGGGCGCGATCATCGACCGGCTGCAGCGCCGCGACTTCGACGCCTCGATCGTGAACGCCGGCGGGCTCACCCACACCTCGGTCAGCCTGCGCGATGCGCTGCTGGGCATCGAGCGGCCCTTCGTGGAGGTCCACCTCTCCGACCCGGCCACGCGCGAGGCGTTCCGCCGGGTCAACTTCCTCGAGGACATCGCGATCGCCCGCTTCGTCGGCATGCGGGCGGCCGGCTACCACCGGGCGCTCGAGGAGCTGGCCCGGCGCCGCGACGCCGGCGAGATCGAGCGGCGCTGGGTCGCCCGGGCGCACGAAGCGGCCGAGCCCGCGCCGGCCCCGGCCGAGGAGGCGCCCGATGCCCGGGCGTGACGAGCCCGACGCCGCCCATCGCGCCGACGCCGCCCACGGCGCCGATGCCGCCGACCCGGCCCACGCCGCCCACCCGGCCGGCCGGACGGCGGCCGCCGACCCGGCCGATGCCGCCGCTCTCGCCGACCCGACGGCCGAGGCCCTGGCGCCGCTGCGCGAGCGGATCGACGCCATCGACCACGAGATCGTGGCGCTCCTCAACGAGCGGGCCCAGATCGCGCTCGAGATCGGGCGGGTGAAGGAGCGGACGGGGCGCCGGACCGTCCGCGACGCCCGCCGCGAGGCGGAGGTCCTGGAGCGCGTGACCAGTGCCTCGGCGGGCCTGTTCCCCGAGCCCGAGCTCGTCGCCCTCTACCGGAAGCTCATCGCGGCGACGCGCCGGGTCCAGCACGCCCAGAAGCAGGCCCAGCGACACGATGCGGGCGCGGCCACCGGAACCGGCGCGGCCACCGACCCGGGCGCGGCAACCGTCCCGGGCACGACCGCCGACCCGGGCACGGCAGCCGGGCCGGGCCGGCATGCCGGGCCGACGGCGCCCCGCCGAACGGCGGCCCAGAGGCCGCCACGGGGCACGCCACCCGACCCCCGGTGATCCCGCTCGGACCGCGCGACCCGGGCCCCGTCCGCCCGGATCCCGTCCGGCTCCCGGCCGCGCCGGTCACCCGGTTCGCGCCGGCGCCGACCGGGTACCTCCACCTCGGCCACCTGGTCAACGCGGTCTATGCCTGGGGGATCGCCCGGGCGACCGGCGGGCGGGTGATCCTGCGGATCGAGGACCACGACCGGCAGCGCAGCCGGCGTGCCTTCGAATCGGCGATTCTCGACGACCTCGAGCGGCTCGGGCTGCTCCCGGACGAGCCGAAGCTCCGGGAGCTCCACCAAGGACCGTCGGCGTACCGACAGTCCGACGACCCGGCACCGTACGCGGCGGCCGTCGCCGCCCTGCACGCGCAGGGTCGCGTGTACGGTTGCACGTGCGCCCGCGCGGCGCTCCTCGCGTGGCGCGGCGCGGGGTGCCCGGGCGGCTGTCGCGCGCGGGCGCTGCCGGAGGACGCACCCGGCACTGCCGTCCGCGCCTGGCTCGGCGAGGGCGTCGAGGAGTTCGACGACCTCCTCCTGGGACCGCGGAGCGGCGATCCGTCGGCCGACGGCGACCTGACCCTGCGAGACCGCCACGGCAACTGGAGCTACCCACTCTGCGTCGTCGTCGACGACGCCCGGCACGACGTGGACCTCGTGATCCGCGGCCGTGATCTCCTCGACGCGACGCCGCGCCAGCTGCGCCTGGGGCACCTGCTGGGTCGGGGGACGCCGCCCGCGTTCCTCCACCACCCGCTCCTGCTGAAGCCGTCCGGCGCGAAGCTCTCGAAGGCCGATCACGACACCGCGATCCGCGACCTCCTCGACGCCGGCGCCGCGCCGGAGGACGTCCTCGGCTTCGCGGCCGCCGCCGTCGGGCTCATGGGTGAGCCGCGGGCCCTTCCCGCGGCTCGCCTGGAGGAGCTGTTCGGAACCTAGGGTCGTTCGCGCCGGGACGTCCCGTCCTCCCGCACGTCGCGCCCTGAACGTGTCGACCGCCGGACGGACCTACTTCGCGACCGGATGGCCGCCCGGGGCCGGCGCGCCGCGCGGAGCCGGTCGTGTCGACGGGGCGGTCGGCTCGTCCGCCGTGACCACGACGACGGGATCGGGCGCGGGCACCGCAGCAGGAGCCGGAGTCGACACCGGGGCGGGTGCCTCGACGGGCGACGCGACCGGGCTCGCGGCCGCCACGCCGGCGGCGAGCGCCGCGGCCAGGCTGGCACACGCCACCAGGCCGACGACGCGCCGGACCCGAACGACACGGCGCGTGCTGAGCGGGGTTCCGCCGACCTTGGTCTTCACGTCGATCACCTCTCCCGCGGCCTCCGGACCTTCCTGTGATGTCCACCGGAGACAGCCAGATGGTGATCCCGGGAGCCCGCCGGGCGGTAGCGGCGGGCAGACGCGCGGGCGGACATTCGTGCGCCAGGCGCCCGGTCTCGCGGCGACCGCTTCGCGCGTCCGGTCGCGCCCACGCGGGGTGTCATCCGCGCGACAGGTGCGGCGGGGCCGCGCCCGCGCCTCCGCACAACGCCATCGCACCCGGGCGCGGTACGCTCCGGGGCGGCGGCACTCGCCGCTCCGTTCCCCAAGCACCGTGAGGCCGATGGGCAACCTGCAGCTGCTCGACCCGCTCCCGATCCTCGCCGTCTTCGTGCTGTTCGCCGTGATCGCGCTGGCGGCCTTCGAGGGCGGCTACCGGATCGGTCGCTGGTGGCAGGCGAGGACGCCCGACGAGAAGGAGGGCCCGACGAACATGCTCGTCGGCTCGCTCCTGGCTCTCATGGCGTTCATGCTCGCCGTGACGATGGGGATGGCCTCGGACCGCTTCGACGCCCGGCGGGGGCTCGTCCTCGCGGAGGCGAACTCGATCGGGACGACCTACTTGCGGGCCGGCTACCTGCCCGAGCCGTCCTCCAGCGAGATCCGGGAGCTGCTCCGCGAGTACGTGCCGCTGCGCATCACGGTGGCCGACCGGGAGCAGATGCAGGCCAACTACGCCCGGTCCCAGGAGATCCTCAGCGCGCTCTGGGCGGAGGCCGAGGACCTGGCCCGTGCCGCGCCGGACTCGGACACCCTGGCCCTCTTCATCACGTCGCTCAACGAGACGATCGACCTCCACGAGACCCGGGTGACCGCGATCGTCTACGCCCGCGTACCCGAGACGGTGCTCCTGCTGCTGATCATCGGCTCGGCGCTGACCCTGGGCATGGTCGGCTACAGCGCGGGCCTGACGCGCCGGCGCAGCCTCATCACCGCGGTCGTCCTGGTCGTCGTTCTCGGGGCAGTCATCACGCTCGTGGTCGACCTCGACCGGCCGCGGGACGGCTTCCTCCAGGTGACCCAGCAGCCGCTCTTCGACCTCCAGGAGCAGCTCGGCGCACCGTCCCCTTGAGCCCCGGCTCGGACGAAGACATCCGCGATATCGCGCGGCGGCGTCCCCGGATGCGCCCGGGCAACGCGTGCTCGCCTGCCGTCACGCTGGGAGCTACGATGTCCGGGCCCTGTGGCTTCGGGAGCCACCTTCGGGCGCATCGTGGAGGCAGCATCATGAAGTTCGTCGTCGGGTTCCTTGCCGGGCTGGTCATCGGCGCGGTCGCTGCGGTCGCGTACTCGGTCCAGAGCGGGCGCGACCTTCGCGAAGCCTTCGACGAGGTCCGGTCCGACCTCAACAATCGTGACCTCGAGGCACTCGGAAGCCGCCTGGAGGCCCGCTTCGCGGAGATGCAGGCCCAGCTCGAGAGCCGGATCGGCCAGGTCCGGGAGCGGGCCACGACGGCGGTCGATGGCGCCGCAGAGACCACCCAGGCGGCGGTCGCCGATGCCGCCGATGCCGCCGAGACCGCCCGGGCGGCGGCCGAGGAGCAGGCGGGAGCCTGATCCCGGCCGACTGCTCAGCTCGCCCTCACTCCTGGTCGCGGCCAGGAGCTCCGGGCGTCGCGGCCTGCCCACGAGGTCGAGCAGCACCGGGTAGACCTCGGCCGTGCGGCGCCGCACGGCGAAGCGCCGCGATCCGCACGTGCTCGATCCGGGCAGCGCGCGCATGCGGGAGGCGCTCCGGGGGGGCCGGCCCTCGCGCCGGCGGGCACAATGAGACGATGACGACAGCGACGAGCCCGGCTCCCCCCGGCGCGACCGCCGCGACTCGCCCGGGCCCCCGACCGACGCCCGTGACGATCCTCGCGGCGATCCAGATCCTCTCCGCGCTGCTCCTCGGGCTCGTCGCCGCGGCGCTGGTGATCGACCCCGAGACATCGCTCCCCGCCTTCGAGATCCCCGGGGTAGGGAGTGGCGACTCCGGCACCACGGTCGTCCTCGAGGCGGCGACGCTCGCCGTCGTCCTCGGAGTCGTCGCCGGCCTCGAGCTGCTCTCCGCGGTCATGCTCCTGCGCGTCCGACGGCTGGGATGGACGCTCACGATGCTCCTCGCCGGCGCCTCGCTTGCATCGCAGATCTTCGCCTGGTGGTCCACCGGCGAGGTCCTCGCGGCCTCCATGCTCCTCAACGTCGTGACCGTCCTCTACCTCAACCAGGGGCAGGTACGGGCTGCCTTCGACCTGGCCGACGGGGGCAGTGCCGACCTCGAGGAGGAGCGGGGTTGACCGCGGCGAGCGACCTCGAGCTGCTGCGGCGCTTCGAGCCGATCGTCCGCTACACGCAGGGCGAGTACTTCTTCCCGATGGCCGTGGACCCGTACATCGCCGAATGCGATCTGTGGGCCGGGTCGCCGCGCGGGGGGCACACGCGGCTCGTCCCGCACGGCGAGCTCAGCGTCGACACCCTGCCGATCTGGCAGGCGAAGGTCCCGGACCAGTCCCTCTTCCTGCGCTTCGTCCAGGCGCCGCTCTCCGGCCTCGATCTCGCCCGGCACGATCGGCCCCGACGGCCCTCGTTCTCGGCGCCCAGCCGGCTGGCCCGGGTCGGGATCCTGGCTCGCCTGATCGACGCAGGGTTCGACCTCTCGCTGCTGGTGCGGGGGACCGTCCCGGGTGGCACCGTCGGGGCGGCGGAGGTGAAGTACGCGCGCATGCGCGCGGCGGACCCGTCGTACAGCTACTACGGGCGCGTGGTCCGCCAGGCCGGCTGGACCGTCTGCCACTACCTCTTCTTCTACGCCATGAACGACTGGCGCTCGTCCTTCGCGGGGGCCAACGATCACGAGGCCGACTGGGAGCAGTGCTTCGTGTTCCTCGACGCGCCCGACGACGGGCCGGTCACGCCGGTCTGGTTCGCCCGCGCCGCGCACGACGAGGTCGGGGCCGACCTGCGCCGGCGATGGGACGATCCGCTGCTGCAGCGCGCGGGCGATCACCCGGTCATCTTCGCCGGCGCCGGGTCGCACGCGGCGTACATCGAGCCGGGCGAGTACCTGCAGTCGGTCCCGCTGCGACTGCCCGGATGGACACGCTCGCTCGTGGGCGGGGTGCGGCGCTTCTGGACCGACACCCTTCGCCAGGGAACGCTCGCGGCGCGGAACGACGCCGACGACGTCGCCGCCGTCCCGTTCGTCGACTACGCCCGCGGTGACGGGCTTGCGATCGGGTCAGGTCAGCCGGGTGCATGGACGCCGATCCTCATCGACGACGGGACCCCCTGGGTCAGCAGCTTCGACGGTCTCTTCGGCCTCGACACGAAGGACCGGTTCGCCGGCGAGCGAGCGCCGGCCGGTCCGAAGTTCAACCGGGACGGGCGACCGCGCCAGTCATGGATCGATCCCGTCGGGTTCGCGGGGCTGCAGTCCGTCCCGCCGCCGACCCGGGAGGCCGACGTGCTGGCCCAGCAGGCGGCAGGGCTCAGCGGTGAGCTCGACGACGTCCTGGCACGGATCGCAGAGGCGGAGAAGCGTGCCCAGCGGCTGGGCACCCGGGTCGAGGCCTCGCGCCGCGCCGGGCGTTCCGAGTCGATCGTCGCTCGCGCCGAGGCGGCACGTGCCGCGGCCGTCGAGGAGCTCACCGACCTCCGCCGGCAGGCGGAGGACCTGCGAGTCACGATCGCCGACACCGACGCGGAGCTGGAACGAGTCGCGCGGGGCGAGCTCGGCGATCCACGCGCGCACCTGCGCTTCGTGGCGCACCCGCAGGAGCCGAACCTGATCAACCGGAGCCGCATCCTCGACGTGTGGTCGGCGGTCGGCATCGCGGCCGCGATCGTCCTGCTCGGTTCGCTCCTCATCGTCGGCGGGGCCTGGTGGTGGATCGGGCTTCCCGTCATCCTCGTCGGCTATGTCGCGATCGAGGCCCTGGTCAGGCGCCGCTTCCTGATCCTGCTGCTCAACGTCTGCGTGCTGCTGGCGGTTACCGCCGCGCTGATCCTCCTCGAGAGCTACCTGCTCGAGGCGATCGCCATCCTGCTCCTGGCGGTCGGCATCCTGATCCTGCGCGACAACGTCCGCGAGCTTCGTTCGTCGCTGCGCCAAGGTTGACCGGGATGCCCTTGTCTGGCGGGGTGTCGCCCCGCGCGCCCGCACGATTCGCATGCGCGCGGCCCGCTCGCTCATCATTGACGTGATCGCCGCGTCGACGGCCGCTCCAGGGAGCGGTCCGGCGGCGTCCCGCCATCGACACAGCCCGGGAGATTCGATCATCCACGCCCATCATCCCTGCTCCGGCCGCGGCCGATCGGCGCCACCGTGAGCCTCCTCCGCCCGATCCGCGACACCTGGGCGACGTCGGTCGGCGTCGCGCGTGAGCGCCTGCGGGTGGGCGGCCGCCGGCGGATCCTCCTCGACTGGGCCGTCCAGGCCGCGGTCCTCCTCCTCGTCGGAAACGTCGTGCCGGGGATCCTCGTCGAGAGCATCGGCGCCGCGCTGATCGGCGCGGTCGTCCTCGGGTTCCTCAACGCCCTCGTGCGGCCCGTGATCATCCTCCTCACGCTGCCGCTCAACGTGGTGACCGTCGGGCTCCTCTCGCTCGTCGTCAACGCGATGATGCTCACCCTGGCGGCCCCGCTGGTCCCCGGCTTCGAGGTGACCTCGTTCGCCGGGGCCTTCGCGGCGGCCGTCGTCATCACCATCCTCACGACCCTCATCTCGGTCGTGCTCTCCGTCGACCGCGACGACACCTTCTACGCCGAGCTGTCCCGGCGCCTGGCCGCGCAGGAGACGCAGCGGGTCGCCGGCGGCAGGGGGCTGCTCGTCGTCCAGATCGACGGCCTCGGCGCGCCGATCCTGCGGAACGCCATCCGCGTGGGGCTGACACCGCGGATGGCCTCCTGGGTCCGCAGCGGCCGCTACCGGCTCGTGGAGTGGGACTGCGCGCCGCCGTCGCAGACGCCCTCGAGCCAGGCCGGCATCCTCCACGGCTCGAACGACGACATCCCGGCCTTCCGCTGGTACGAGAAGGACCGCGGCCGGCTCATGGTCGCGAACCGGCCGGCCGACGCGGCGGAGATCGAGCGTCGGCTCTCAGACGGGAAGGGCCTGCTGGCGGCGGACGGGACGAGCGTCGGCAACCTCTTCTCGGGCGACGCCGCGCGCAGCCTCTTCACGATGAGCACGATCGGCTCCGGCCGGCCGGCCGACGTCGACGCCTTCTCCCTCTACTTCGTCGACCCGGCGGCGTTCGTCCGCACGATCGTCCTGACGATCTCGGAGGCGATCAAGGAGCTCCTCGAGGCACGCCGGCAGCGGGCCATGCAGATCGAGCCGCGGGTGCACCGCGGGGCGACGTTCGCCGGGATGCGGGCCGTCAGCAACGTGCTCCTCCGGGACCTGAACATGACGTTCCTCATCCACGCGATGGGCCGCGGCACGCCGATCATGTACGTCGACTTCGTCGACTACGACGAGCTGGCCCACCACGCCGGACCCGAGCGCCTCGAGTCGCTCCGGTCGCTGACGGGCGTCGACCAGGCGCTCGCCTCGCTCGAGCGGGCGGCCGCGAGCGCGCCGCGCGAGTACTCGATCGTCGTCCTCTCCGACCACGGGCAGAGCCAGGGTGCCACCTTCCGGCAGCGCTACGGCTCGACGCTCGACGAGGTCATCCGGGCCTTCATGGGCGGCGACGTCACGGCGGTGACCCTCGCGACCCAGGGCGAGGGCTGGGGCCCGGCGAACGCTCTCCTCGGCGAGATCCGCCAGCGGCCGGGGATTGCCGGCCGGGTGGCGTCCTCGGCGCTCGGGAGCCGGACCGTGGACGGCGCGGTCGAGCTCGGCCGCACGGCCGAGCCTCGAACGGTGGACGCAGGGGCGGCCGACCTCATCGTCGGCCCGTCCGGCAACCTCGCGAACGTCTACTTCACGGCGATCCCCGGGCGGGCCACCCTCGAGGAGATCGACGAGCGCTACCCCGGGCTGGTCCCCGGCCTGGCCGCCCACCCCGGGGTCGGATTCGTCCTCGTGACGACGGTCGCGCTCGGGTCGGTGGCGATCGGGCGAGCCGGGGTCCACCACCTCGCCGACGGCCGCGTGGACGGCGACGACCCGCTCGCGCCCTTCGGCCCGCGGACGGCCGACCACCTCCGGCGGATCGACGCCTTCGCTCACGTGGGCGACCTGCTGCTGAACAGCAGCTACGACGCCGAGCTCGACGAGGTTGCCGCCTTCGAGGAGCTGGTCGGCAGTCACGGCGGCTTCGGCGGCCCCCAGACCCGGCCGTTCGTCCTGGCGCCGACGAGCCTGCCGTTCGACGAGGAGCCGCTCGTCGGGGCGCCGGCCGTCCACCGCAAGCTCGTCCGGTGGGCCGATGCCCTCGGCGTCGGGCCGGAGTCGGGGGCGACGACTTCGGCCAGCGCCGAAGCCGGCGCGGCTCCCCGACCCAGGGCGATCGGGGCTATCGCCCTGCTGACCGCGCTGGGAGGGCTGGCCTGGCTGGTGCTCGGGACGGCGGCGATCGCGTTGAACCTGGCCCTCGGCGCCGGCCCGGCCACGCTGATGCTCGGGCTCGTGCTCGCCGGCATCGGCATCGCGGCACTCGCGGTCGCCCTTGGACTCTGGCGCCGGCGGCGGTGGGCGTGGATGGCCGCCCTCGTGATCCAGGGGATCAGCGTCGTCCAGATCCTGCTCGTCGTCGCCTCGAGCGGCGTGGCGGGCGCCGTCGGGCTCGGCCTCGCCTCGGTCGTGGTCGCCCCGGTCGTGTTCTTCTACCTCACGCGACCCCACGTCGCGGCCGCGTTCGGGCACGGCCGGCGGACGCGCGGCGGACGCCCTCCGACCGCCTGACGTGGGACCTCAGGCTCGGGCCGTCGCGCCCCGCAGCCGGGCCACCAGCCGCCCGAGCGCCGGCGTGTCGCGCCCGTCGGGGCCGAGCGCGTCCACCAGGGCCGAGGCGACGATCACCCCGTCGGCGCCGGCGCGGACGAGGGCCCGGACGTGCGCCGGCCGCGACACCCCGAAGCCGACGGCGACCGGGACGGGACTGACGGCCTTCACGTCGCGGACGTACCGGCCGACCTCGGGCGGGAGGCTGGTCCGGGCGCCGGTGATCCCGACCAGCGAGACGCAGTACAGGAAGCCGCCGGTCCGCGCCGCGACGACGGCGCGCCGGTCCGGCGAGGTCGTGGGGGCGACGAGGTAAACGACCGCCAGGCCGGCCTCGGTCGCCGCGGCCTCGAAGGGAGCGCCCTCGTCGGGCGTGAGGTCGGCGACGATCGTGCCGGACGCGCCGGCGGCGACGAGCGCCGCGGCCCGCTCCCGGCCGTCACCCCCGCCGATCAGCTGGTTCGCGTAGCCCATCGTCACCAACGGGATGCCCGGCCGCTCGCGGGCGATCCGGCGCACGAGCTCGAGGGACCGGTCGAGGCTGGCGGCCGCGGCGAGGGCGACCGACGATGCCCGCTGGAGGGTGGTGCCGTCGGCGAGCGGGTCGGAGTACGGGAGGCCGACCTCCAGGAGATCGGCGCCGCCATCGATCGCGGCGAGCGCGATCGCGAGCGATGTCTCGCCGTCGGGGTAGCCGGCTACGATGTACGGGATGAGCGCAACGCGTCCGTCGGCGCGAGCCTGAGCGAACGCGTCGGCGATCCGGCGGGCGCCGGGGGTGTCGTTGGTGGATGGCACTGCCCGCGACCCGGCGGACGAGCGGACGGACGCGGTCATCGAGACGCGTCCATCACTGCCGAGGGCCACGGCTCGACGTCGGCGAAGCGCTCGAGGGCGGCAAGGTCCTTGTCGCCGCGCCCCGAGAAGCCAACGAGCACCAGCATGTCGTCCGGCCACCGCGCGATCCCGCCGCCGCGCCGCGGGGGGCTGCCGCGACCGGTCCGGCCCGCGCCCGGCTCCCCCACCCCGGCCAGCAGCTTCGGCAGCGCCGCGATCGCGTGCGCCGTCTCGAGCGCCGGGAGGATGCCCTCCGTGAGCGTGGTGGCCTTCATCGCCGCCACCGCCTCGACGTCGGTGGCGGCAGCGAGCGCGATCCGCCCGGCCTCGGCCAGCGCCGCCAGCTGCGGCCCGACCCCCGGGTAGTCGAGGCCGGCCGAGGCGCTCACCGCTTCGACGACCTGACCGTCGCGGTCCTGGAGCAGCATCGAGCGCGACCCGTGGAGGATCCCCGGGCTCCCGCCGAGGATCGCCGCCGCGTGGCGCCCGGTCGCGATCCCGTCACCGGCCGCCTCGGCCACCGCGAGCCGCACCGTGGGCTCCCCGATGAAGCGGGCGAGGAGCCCGATCGCGTTGGATCCCCCGCCGACGCAGGCGAGGGCCAGGTCGGGCAGGCGCCCCTCGACGGCCAGCAGCTGCCCCGCGGCCTCGTCGCCGATCCGGCGCTGCAGGTCACGGACGATCGTCGGGTACGGGTGCGGCCCCATCGCGGACCCCAGGACGTAGTGAGTCGTGGCGACGTTCGTGACCCAGTCGCGCATCGCCTCGTTGACGGCGTCCTTGAGGGTCGCCGTGCCGGAGGTCACTGAGCGGACCTCCGCCCCGAGGGCGCGCATCCGCAGAACGTTCGGGGCCTGGCGCCGGATGTCCTCCTCGCCCATGTAGACCACGCAGGGCTGGCCGAGGAGCGCGCAGGCCGTGGCGGTCGCCACGCCGTGCTGCCCGGCGCCAGTCTCGGCGATCACCCGGGACTTGCCGAGACGCCGCGTGAGCAGCGTCTGGCCGAGGGCGTTGTTGATCTTGTGGGCACCGGTGTGGGCCAGGTCCTCGCGCTTCAGGTGGACCCGCAGCCGCGACGGCAGCGCAGTGCCGGGGTTCAGCCGGGCCGCCTCGGCGAGGACGGCGGCAGCGAGGCGGTCGGCCCGGTAGAGCGCCGTCGGGCGGCCGGCGAAGCGGGCGAGGAGCTCGCGGAGCTCGGCCCAGAAGACCGGGTCGTCGCGCAGGCCGGCCCAGGCGGCCTCGAGCTGCTCGAGGGCGCCGACGAGGGTCTCGGGAACGAAGCGGCCGCCGAAGTCGCGCTCCACGCCCCAGTGGCCGCGGGCGTCCGCCTCGAGGAGGCCCGGGTGGACGGGAGTCGGGCGTGAAGGCGTGTTCGGGCGGTCGAAGCGGGCGGCGCGGGCGCGCTTGGCGAACAGGGCGACGGCGAGGGGATCCTTGCGCGGCCGCTCCCCGGGGACGCGCGGGGCCTCCACGCCGGAGGCGACGTCGACGCCGACCGCGGGGACGGCGAGGAGCGCGCCGGCGACCGATCCCGGGCCCAGGCCGCCGGCGAGGACGACCGGCACCTCCCGGGCGATCGCCGCCGCGAGCGACGCGTCGATGCGCGTGCCGGTGCCGCCCGGGTGTGGCCCGCCGGCGGCGTCGAGGACGATCCGCGCCGCGCCGGAGGCGAGATGGATGCGCGCCCGGGCGACGGCGGCGCCGACGAGCGCCGCACGCTCGACCGGGTCGTCCGGCGCGATCGCGGGGAGATGGAGCACCGGCCAGCCTGGGCGGGGCAGCTCGCGGAGGCGCTCCGGCTGCTCGCCGCCGTGGAGCTGGAAGGCGTCGACGTTCACCTCGGCCGCGAGCGCGCCGAGCAGCGCGTCGTCCGCGTCCGCGACGATCGCGACGACGGCAGGGGTCCGGGTCCCGCCGGCGGCCCGGGCGCGGCGGGCGAGCGCGGCCCCCTCGGCGATCGACAGCGCGCGCGGCGTGCCGTCCACGAAGTTGAGGCCGATCGCGTCGGCGCCGGCGGCAAGGGCGGCGTCGAGCCCGGCGTCGTCGACGATCCCGCAGATCTTGACGAACGGAACCCGGTGGGCGGCGCCCGGATCGTCCGGCACGGCGCCGGCCGCCACGAAGGCGGCGGCCGCGGCGCGCGGGTCCGCGGCGCGGATGAGCGCCTCGCCGACGAGCGCGGCATCGAAGCCGGCAGCCCGCCAGCGGGCGAGCGTGGCCGGCTCCCTCGCGCCGGACTCGGCGACGACCAGGCGATCGTCGGGGATCCGGGCCCGCAGGCGGATCGGGTGGTCCGGGTCCACGGCCAGCGTGCGCAGGTCGCGCGAGTTGACGCCGAGGATCCTGGCGCCCGAGGCGAGCGCCGCGTCGAGCTCCCGCTCCGCGTGGACCTCGACGAGCGGCTCCATGCCGAGGTCGCGCGCCCGCCCGACCAGGTCCGCCAGGCGGCGGGCCGGGTGGAGCGCCGCGAGGAGGAGCACAAGGTCGGCGCCGGCCGCGCGCAGGACCGGCAGCTGGCGCGGGTCGACGACGAACTCCTTGGCGAGGACCGGGACGGCGACAGCAGCCCGCACGGCGCGCAGGTCGGCGACCGACCCACCAAACCAGTGCGGCTCGCACAGGACGGAGATGACCGACGCGCCCCCGGCCGCGTACGCCCGCGCCTGCGCCACCGGGTCGAGGGCAGCCTCGGCGATCGCACCCGCCGACGGCGAGGAGCGCTTGACCTCGGCGACGAGGTGGAGGCCCGGCCGGGCGAGCCGGAGCGTCGCGTCGCGGGGGGGCGGGGCGGCGGCCGCGGCGCGCGCGAGGTCGCGGTAGGTCGCGTCGCCCAGCTCGACGGCGAGGTCCGACGCGCGGCGGGCGGCGATCTCCGTGAGCACGCCGGCGCGGCCGCGGCCCCCGGCGGTGGGCCGGGCGGTGCGGCGGCCGGCTGCGGGAGCGGTCATGTCGCTGCCTCCGGGCTCGTGGCGCGGGCGCGGTCCGCCGCCGTCTTCTCG
This sequence comes from uncultured Chloroflexia bacterium, assembly GCA_963831745.1. GTDB lineage: Bacteria > Chloroflexota > Limnocylindria > Limnocylindrales > CSP1-4 > CTSoil-043. The sequence continues at coordinate 54,221 of CAWHRD010000002.1, forward strand.
GCGCGCAACCTCGCCAGCAGCGCGGCAGCCGCTCCCGCGTCGAGGGTCGCCGCGGCGAGGGAGATGCCGGCGCCCAGGTCGGGTGCTCGGTCGGCCGCCACGAACGCAGCGGCCGCGTTGAGCAGGACGACGTCGCGCCGCGGACCGCGGTCGGTGCCGGCCAGCACGCCCTCGACGAGCGCCGCGTTGTCGGCGGGTGAGCCCCCGGCGAGCGCCGCCGTCTCGGCCGGCGCCAGGCCGAGCGCAACCGGGTCCACCGTCCTGCGCTCGACGCCGCGCGGCGTGACATCGTGGATTACGCCGCTGCCGTCGAGGGGCAGCTCGTCGAGGCCCATCCCGTGCACGACGAGCGCCCGCTCCGTGCCGAGTGCCCGTAGGACGTCGGCGACGCGCGCCGCGGCGGCCGGGTCCCCGACCCCGACGACCTGCCGGCGGGCGCCGGCGGGGTTCGTCAGCGGGCCGAGCAGGTTGAACGCCGTGCGGACGCCGATCTCGCGCCGCGTCGGCCCCGCGTGGCGCATCGCCGGGTGGAAGCCCGGGGCGAAAAGGAACGCGAAGCCGATCTCGCGCAGCGCGATCGCCGCGGACGCGGCGTCGTGGTCCGTCCGGACGCCGAGCGCCTCGAGCACGTCGGCCGAGCCCGACTTCGAGGTGATCGCCCGGTTGCCGTGCTTGGCGACCGGCACGCCCGCCGCGCCGGCGACGAAGGCCGCTGCGGTGGAGATGTTGAAGGTGCCCGAGTGGTCGCCGCCGGTGCCGCAGGTGTCGATCGTCCCGGCCGGCGCCTCCACGCGGAGGGCCCGCTCGCGCATCGCCTCGGCGAAGCCCGCCAGCTCGTCGATCGTCTCGCCCCGCATCCGGAGCGCCACGAGCAGCGCCGCCAGCTGGGCCGGGGTCGCCTCGCCGTCCATCACGGAGCCCATCGCCGCCCTGGCCTCGACGCGCGCGAGGGATCGACCGTCGATCACGGCTGCCAGCGCTGCCCGCACGGCCTCGCTCATCGGGTCGCTCCCGCGACCGGGGCCGTCGAGGGGACGGCGAACGCAACCCCCGGGGTCGCCTCCCCCGCCGCCGCCTCCCCCACCGCCGCCTCCCGCCCAGACGTATCGTCGATGCCGCGCGTCGCGAACGAGCCGCTCGCGGCGTCGAGGAGGCCGGCCTCGCCCTCGCCGGCCAGGCGCAGGAAGTTCGCCAGGAGATGCGGGCCCTCGGGCGTCAGCACGGACTCCGGGTGGAACTGGACGCCCTCCATCGGCAGCGAGAGGTGGCGGACCCCCATGAGGACCCCGTCTCCTGCGCTGTGAGCCGTCGGGACGAGCGCCGCCGGGAGCGTCGCCGGGTCGATGCACAGGGAGTGGTAGCGCGCCGCCATGAAGCCCGGGCTCATCCCTGCGAGCAGCCCTGCGCCGTCGTGCTCGACGGGCGACGCCTCGCCGTGGACGAGTGTCGGCGCGCGCACGATCGCGGCCCCGAACGCCGCGCCCATCGACTGCATCCCGAGGCAGACCCCGAGGAGCGGGACCCGGCGCTCGGCCGCGAAGCGGACCGTCTCGACCGAGATCCCCGCGTGCTCCGGGTCCGACGGCCCGGGCGAGATGACGATCCCCCGCAGCCCGGCAGCCGGGTCGTCGGCCAGGGCGTCGAGCCCGGCCCGGTCGATGGCGTCGTTGCGGACGACGCGCACGTCGGCCCCGGCGGCCTGCAATGCCTGCACCAGGTTGAACGTGAAGCTGTCGTAGTTGTCGACAACGAGGATCATCGGCCGCCCCCCGCCGGAGTCGCGTCGTCGGTCAGGCTGGACGCACCGACCCGTTCGCCGCCCGGCGCCGGCTCACCCGCGCCGTCGGTCGGCCGCGTCGTCGGGCGCGCGGGCGCGACCCCCACCGCCAGCTCGATCGCCCGCCGCATGGCGGCCGCCTTGTGCTCGGTCTCCTCGAACTCGCGCTCGGGATCGCTGCCGGCGACGATGCCGGCTCCCGTGTGGAGATGGGCCGCCCCGTCCTTGAGGACGGCGCTGCGGATCGCGATCGCCGTGTCGAGGTTGCCGTCGTAGCCGAGGTAGCCGACCGCGCCGCCGTAGAGCCCGCGCCGCTCGCCCTCGGCCGCGGCGATGAGCTGCATCGCCCGCACCTTGGGGGCCCCCGACAGCGTCCCCGCCGGAAAGACGCTGCGCAGGGCGTCGAGGGCGTCGAGGCCGGGGGCCAGCTTGGCCTCGACGTGGCTGACGAGGTGCAGGACGTGGCTGTAGCGCTCCACTTCCATGTACTTCGAGACCCGCACCGTGCCGGGCCGGGCCACCCGCCCGAGGTCGTTGCGCCCGAGGTCCACGAGCATCACGTGCTCGGCGCGCTCCTTCGGGTCGGCCTGGAGCTGCTCGGCCAGGAGCTCGTCCTCGCGCGCGTCCGCGCCGCGCGGGCGCGTCCCCGCGATCGGGTGCGTCGTCAGCCGGTCGCCCTCGACCTGGAGCAGAAGCTCCGGGCTGGCGCCGACGACCTCGAACGATGGCGTCCGCACGAAGAAGAGGTACGGGCTGGGGTTGACCCGGCGCAGCGACCGGTAGAGGCCGATCCCGTCGAGCGTCGACCCGTCGGCCCGTGCCGGCAGGGCCAGCGTCTGGCGCCGCGCGAGCACCACCTGGATGGCCTCCCCGGCCGCGATGGCGTCCTTGGCGTTGCGGACGGCGGCCTCGTAGGCCTCGCGGCCGAGCGAGGTCTCCGGGGGCACGGAGGCGTCACCCGCGGACGCCGAGGCACGGGACGGCGCAGCGGCTGATGCGGCCGACGCGCCCGCCAGCTCGGCGGCGCTCGGCCGGGCCGTGCGCTCGAGGGCCTCGAACAGGGCGCGTTCGGCGACCCGGTAGCGCTCCTCCAGGCGGGGGGCGTCCGTGTGCAGCGACGCGATCGCCGCGAGCGTGTGGGTCAGGTGGTCGAAGACGAGGACGAGGTCGGTCTCGATGAAGCTCGCGAGCGGCATGCCCACCGGGTCGGCGGAGGGGAGGGGCACCGTCGGCTCGAAGACCGAAACGGCGTCGTAGGCGAGAGCGCCGACCGCGCCGCCGGTGAAGCGGGGCATCCCCTCGGTCGGCTCGACGTGGCGTCGAGGGAGGAAGTCGCGCAGGGCGACGAGCGGGTCGGCCGCCGGGTGCTCGGTCGTCGGCAGGTCGGGCGCGTAGTCGACGACCCCGACCGGGCGATCCTGGATCCGCGCCGTGCCGCCCCTCACCTCCAGGAGCCGCCGCGGCCCGATGCCGAGGAAGCTGTAGCGCCCCAGGCGCTCGCCGCCCTCGACGGATTCGAGGAGGTAGGCCGGGGTGACGCCGTCGTCGAGCCGGAGGAAGGCGCCAATCGGGGTCTCGAGGTCGGCGTCGCGCACCGCCCGCAGGCGGATCGTGTCCGCGCTCCCCGCGAGGCGCTTCACCTCGCCGAGGCTGAGGGGGCTCTGGGTGGACATCTGCGCCGACCTCCGGAAACGAAAACGACCTCTCGTCCTGCCAGGACGAAAGGTCGGACCTTCCGCGGTGCCACCCGGGTTCGGCGTCTGCCGCGCTCACGTGACCGACGGGACGGGGACCGTCCGATCGGCGCTGCCCTGTATCGCTGGCGCTCTGCGCCGGAGCCTACTGGCGGGGCCGTGCGCCCGTCGATCGGGCGGCAGATCGTCCGCGTTCGGTCCGGAGGCTCCCGGGTCCATTCGCCGTCGTCGCCGCCCCGAACTTCCACCAGCGTCGGGTCTCTCTGCCGGCGCCGCGACGGGTACTCGTCCCGTTCACAGCCGCGTATTCGTGATGTGGCGGGAGTCTAGGCGCAGCGGCAACGGGCCGTCAAACCGGGGATGGGATCACCAGGGGACACGTTACCTCCGGCACTGCCGAGCGTCCGCCGAAATCCATACCGTAGAGCGGCGCGATCAGGGCATCGATGCTCGTCAGGCCAGCGCGACGGGGACGTATGCCTGCTGCTCTGCATACGAGTAGATGCGACTGGCGTTGACGGAGTATGCGATGACGGCTCCCGCCCGTGCCTGGATCGGGACAGCGATCGCCGTCCTGCTCGTGGTCGGTTGTTCGGCCACCGTCGCTTCGCCCAATCCCTCGGGCGCTTCCGCCACGCAACGGTCGGCCAGCCCGGCCGCGATCCCGGCGTCACCAACGACCGGCACCGTGACGATCCCCGAGGAGGATCTCCCTGCCCACATCCGGTGCGCCATCGAGCACGGCATGCGGCTGGAGACGATGGTGCCCTCCCGTCTCCCCGGCGGCGCACCCGGATTCGGCATGACCAGCGACCTCCCGAACGACCAGGCGCTCGCCGTCATGGAAGCATGCGCCAAGCTTTCGCCGTGGCGAGGCACGAAGACGGACGCCGGCATCCGCGCCGTCTACGACCGCTGGGTGTACGAATGGCGATGCCTCGTGTCCCTCGGGTTCCAGCCCACCGAACCGCCGACCTTCGAGAAGTTCCTGGTCGACTGGCGGGGCCAGGGTCCGTGGATGCCGTTCGACGGCCTCGACGCCGAGGTCGTGCGGAGCGCCGCCTTCGACCAGGCCAAGACGAGCTGTACCCTGGAGATGCTCCCTTGACCGCGACCGGGGGGCGAGGCCTCGCGACATCGCTGCTGGGGTGGCGCTCGTCGTGGTTGTCGCCGCCATTGGAGCCGCTCGCGTCGTCGCTGCGTCCGCCCGAGTCGCCAGCGCGTCCGCTCGCCGTCGCGGCGACCAGGCTCATCGAACGGGATCCGCGGGGCGAAGCCCGTCGCACAGCGTGCTGCCCACGAGCAGCCAGCCCCCATGCCCGTCGGCGTCGTACGTGAGCCGGCCGATGACCGTTCCCGCCCGCACGACGCGCACGGTTCCCGATTCCACGGGGTAGCCGCCCCGCTCGACGATGTCGCCGGGCCGGAGGTTGGCAAGGGCGAGCCGCGCGAGGGCGACGGGATCGCCCGGCGTTCCCCGAGCGCCCGCCGCGACGTTGGCGTCCATGGTCAGGCACGAGCCCGCCGCCGGCCCCGGCTCCGACGGGCGATACCACCCTGCCGGGTCCTCGACGACGAGCGGCGTCTCCGGGCCGATCTCGGGGAGCGACGGGTCGGCGCACGAGATCCCGACGTCGCCGGGCGGCACGACGAGCACGATCGACGCGGGGCCGCCGGAGATCTCGACGCCGTCGTGGCCGCGCTCGGTCGTGACGCCGAACGCCCAGCCGGCCGGCCCGGTCACCAGGAAGTGAACGCCGTCCGGCGACGCCAGGACCCGGTCCGTGCTCAGCGTGGGAGCGCCGGCGGCACAGGCGACCGCAACCTCCGGGCCGGGGGTTGGCGACGTGTCCGGCTTCGCGGGCGCCGTCGTCCCGGCCGAGGGCATCGCGGGCGTCGGCGTGGCGGGCGTCGGCGTGGCGGCCGACTCCGACGCCAGGCCGCCGGCCGGCGATCCGTCCGAGGCCGGCGACCCCGGCGACGTCGCGAGGCCGGTCGAACCGGCGGATCCCGTGCACCCGCCCAGCACGACCAGGGCGAGGCCCAGGACGGAGGCGAGACCCGAGCGAGCCATGACCGACCTCCCGGGACGCGAGAGCGTGGCGCATCCCCTGCGCCTGTGACGAACAGCTCAGGCGGGGCGTTGCACGCGGGCTCGTTCGCGCGCCCGTCGGCCGGCGCCCCGCGGCCGGGCGGCCCCCGGCTGACGTGCCGGTCGGCCCGGATTCCGTGCCATGGGGCCGATCCGTCCGGCACCCGATCGCCCCTAGAGTCCGAGCGTGAACTGCATCGTCCTCGTCAAGCAGGTTCCTGACGTCTCCAACATCCCCGAGGATGCGTGGGACCGCGAGAAGGGCACGCTCCGGCGGGCCATGCTCGACAGCATCCTCAACCCCCTCGACCTGCACGCCCTCACCTTCGCCAGCCAGCTGACGGCCGGCGACCCGGAGGCGCGAACCGTCTTCCTGAGCATGGGCCCCCCGATGGCCCGCGAGGTGCTGGTCGACTGCCTCTCGCGCGTCCCCGGCGAGGCCGTCCTCCTGACCGACAACGCGTTCGCCGGCGCCGACACCGGGGCGACGTCGTACTCCCTCGCCTGCGCCATCCGGCGCATCGAGCGCGAGATGTTCGGCGGCAGCCGCGACTACGCGATCGTGACCGGCATGCAGTCGGTCGACGGCGACACCGCCCAGGTCCCGCCCCAGATCGCGGAGGAGCTGGGGATCGACCACATCGCCTACGCCAAGGGCCTGGTCACCGAGCCGCAGCTCGCCGTGCGTCGAATCGCCGCCGAGGGGATCGAGGACGTCCACCCGGTCCGCTGGCCGGTCCTGGTCACCGTCACCGCCTGCACCGACCCGCTCTACCGCTCGTTCGAGCGGACGCGCGAGGCGCGGCACGCGGAGATCCACGAGTGGAACGCGAAGTCGGTCGACGCGGACCCGACGCGGATCGGCCTCAAGGGCAGCTGGACCCAGGTGTACCGCCTCTTCTCGCCGTCCGAGGACCGTCCGAAGACCTGCGAGTACATCAAGAACCCGGCCGAGCTGATCGGCAGGATCGCGGCCCGCTACCAGCAGGCCGCCCCGGGCGCCGAGGTCGGCACCGACGACGGGTACGAGCTGGGCGATCGCGAGCCGTCCTACCACGGCGAGTTCTGGGTCTTCGCCGAGCTCGAGGGCGACGGCGTCCGCTCCGTGTCGCTCGAGCTCCTCGGCAAGGCCCGCGAGCTCGCCGGCAGCCTGGGCGAGCGCGTCGCGGCCGTCCTCCCCTGCGCCGAGGCGGGCGCCCGCCCGGCCCAGCTCATCGCCGCCGGCGCCGACGTCGTGTACGTCATCGAGCACCCGCTCCTCGGCTCGTTCGACCCGCTGGTCCAGAAGCATGCGCTCGCCGACCTGGTCCGCGAGCGCAAGCCGCAGGTGATGCTGTTCGGCGCGAGCCCGCTCGGCCGCGAGCTGGCCCCGCGGGTCGCCTACGCCTGCCGGTCCGGCCTCACCGCCGACTGCACGCGCCTGGAGATCGGCGACTTCAGCAAGGGCACCACGAACCTCGTCGGGATCCTCAAGCAGACGCGGCCGGCGCTGGGCGGCAACGTCATGGCCACGATCATGACCAAGGACTCCCCGACCCAGATGGCCACCGTCCGGCCCGGGGTCTTCAAGGTGCCCCCGCCCGACCCGGCCCGCAGCGGCGAGGTCGTCCACGTGACGGCCACGCTGGGCGGCGAGGACGTCGGCCTCGAAGCGAGGCCCGTGGAATCGTTCGCCAGCAAGGTCTCGATCCGGGACGCGGAGATCATCGTGGCCGGCGGCCACGGCTTCCGCTCGCGGGCCGACTTCGACACCTACCTCGCGCCGCTGGCCGAGGGCCTCGGGCGCCTGCTGGGCGCGAGCCCCAAGGTGGCCGCGTCGCGGATGGCGGTCGAGGACGGCTTCACCACCCACGACTACCAGGTGGGCCAGACCGGCCAGACGGTCCAGCCGCGCCTCTACGTCGCGATCGGCATCTCGGGCGCCGTGCAGCACATCACCGGCATGCAGGGCAGCGAGATCGTCGTGGCCATCAACAAGGATCCCAAGGCGCGGATCTTCAACTACGCGGACTTCGGCGTCGTCGGCGACATCGAGACGGTCGTCCCCGAGCTGGTCCGGGCGACGGAGGGACGGGCATGATCGCACCGCTCGACGTCCTGGTCGTCGGCGGTGGCCCCGGGGGCCTCGCCACCGCGATCCGGCTCAAGCAGCAGCTGGCGGCTGCCGGCCGCGAGGGCACCGTCGGCGTCATCGACAAGGCGCCGCGCCCGGGCTACCACGCCCTGTCGGGCGCGGCGTTCGAGCCCGCCTGCCTCGACGAGCTGCTGCCCGGCTGGCGCGACGAGCGCAAGTTCATGGAGCACGTCATCCCGGTCGAGCGCGACGAGATGTACTTCCTCCTCGCCGGCCGCGCGATCAAGCTCCCCGACCCGGTCGTGCCGGGCCGGATGCACCACAAGGGCGACGTCACGATCTCCCTGTCGCGGCTGGTCGACTTCATGGCCGTCAAGGCCGAGCACGCCGGCGTGGAGCTCTACAGCGGCTTCTCGGCCCGGACGCTGCTCATGGAGGGCGACCGGGTCGTCGGCGTCGGGCTGGGCGCCGTCGGCGAGGACGCCCACGGCGACAGCAAGGCCAATTACCGCCCGGGCGAGGAGATCCGGGCCCGCGTGACGGTGCTGGCCGACGGCACGCACGGCGTCGTCTCCACGCAGTTCCGCGAGCGCTTCGGCGGAGGCAAGAACCCGCAGGTCTACTCGCTCGGGATCAAGGCGGTCGTCACCTTCCCGGGCGACAACCCGTTCGGCAACAACCGCGTGATCCACACGCTGGGCGAGCCGAACCCGGCCAGCGTCTTCGGCGGCGGCTTCATCTACAGCATGGGCGAGAAGACGGCCGCGGTCGGCCTGATCCTGGGCCTCGACTGGAAGTACGGCGACCTGACCCCACAGCGGGAGTTCGAGCGCTATCGCGCGCACCCGTTCATCAGCAAGCTCCTGGCCGGCTCGGTCACGATCGCCACCGGCGCCAAGACGATCCCCGAGGGCGGCTACCACGCGCTCGGCACGCTGACGGCACCGGGCGGCCTCCTCGTCGGGGACGGCGCCGGCTTCGTCAACATGGAGAAGATCAAGGGGATCCACTACGCGATCCTCTCGGGGATGGCGGCGGCCGACACGATCGTCGAGGCCCTCGCGGCGGACGACGTGTCGAAGGCGGCCCTCGCCGGCTACCGCACGCGCCTCGAGAGCCGCGGCGTGCTGCCGGACATGCGCCACGCCCGCAACTACCGGGCCAGCTTCCGGATGGGCATCTACCCCGGCGCGCCGCTGTCGCTGATCCAGAGCCGCCTTCCCGGGCGACTGGGGATGGAACCGGACGCGAAGGGCACCAAGAAGGGCGCCCGTCTGGGCCGCCCCGATCCGGGCGGCATGGACGGCGCGACGTTCGTCAGTCTGACGGGCTCGCTCCACCGCGAGGACGAGCCGGCCCACATGGCGATCCTCGACCCCGCGAAGTGCATCACCTGCGAGGCCGACTACGCCAGCTCGTGCACGCACTTCTGCCCGGGCCAGGTCTACCGCTGGGACGGCGAGCGGATCGTCCTCTCGGCCTCGAACTGCCTCCACTGCATGACCTGTGCCGTGAAGTGCCCGCTGGAGAACATCCGCTGGCAGCCGCCCGAGGGCGGCGAAGGCCCGCGCTTCAAGCAGATGTAGGCGCGAACGCCCCGGACACTGCGTGCGGGGCTGGCCGGCCGGAGCCGGGATGCAGCGCGGGCGCGCGGCGCCGGGGCGTCGGTGGTCTTGGCGCGGGTCGAAGGACCCGGCAACTACCTAGATGGGACGAGCCGAGGCGAACCCCGCGAAGGCGATCGCCGCGACGGCAAGGACGCGCACGAGCGCGTCCAGGCGCGGGTGGCCACGAGGCACACGAACCTCCTGATCTTCGGCAACCCGGCTAACTCGCACGTGCGAGTCCCGTGGCTTTGCGTCCCCGGGTCGCCCCGGGTTTGCCTTTGTCGGACCAGCCAGGGTGGCTGGGACAGCTCTCGCCGCCTGGAGGGACCCTACGCCGAGGGCGCCTGCCCTGTCACTCCCCAAGGCGTCATGGTCCTACCCCATACCCTTGGGCCGCCGCGTCGCGGCCGTTCCCGGTGCGCCGGCGCCCCGCCTCCGGAGCGGCCAGACGAGGTCGATGGCCCGCACGGGCTCACGACGTGTGCCCCTCGTGCTCTGCCCATTCGACGGCCGCGCGAGCGTGTCGCATGGGCGTCGCCCCGTCATGACGGTCCGTAATGACGCTCTCGGAGCCGACCTCGGCGTCACCGCCCGGCGCCTGTCACGCCCGGTGAGACGCCTCGGTCGCAGGCCGCGGCTAGGCGACCGGGGGACCGCTCTGACCGGTCCCCTCGCCCCCGCCGTAGCTCATCCCCGGGATCTTGTCCCGGTTCCCGTAGGCGCTGGCGCCGTAGTGGCCGAGGTCGAGCACGAAGGCGATCCCGATCCACAGCCAGTCCGAGCCGGAGACACCCGTTCCGGGGGTCCAGAGGATCACGTACATCAGGGTCGTGAAGGGCAGGAAGATGAGCCCCAGCAGCGGCCAGATGAACGTCCCGAACACCGCGTCGACGACGGCGGGGCGGGCGATCCAGTAGATCGCGAAGGCGATGCGCGGGAACATGCCCGCAAGGAGCGCGAACAGGCACACGGGGCTGACTCCTCCTTCAGTGCGGCTCTAGTGGCCCCCGGCCACCTCCTCGTGGTCAGCGTCGAACGCGGGGACCTGGCCGCACAAGGGTTGTTTGGCCCAAAGTGAACTTCACTGGGGCGACCACGCCGTGGGTTTCGGGTTTTCGCTGACCGTCTCCCCCACGTCGGGCGGTGACACCACTCCTGTCACCGCCCGAACCGGCATCGTCGGCATCCAGGGATCGCGCAGTGCGCGCTGCCGTTGCCTGCATCACCCCCGTCGCGGCCTGGTGCCAGCGGTGGGGAATGCGATCGGAGGATCTCGGCAATGGCTGAACTCCAGGTGGTCCTGGGCATCTTCGCGAACGAGGGTGTCGCGGACGCGGCCGTCGAATCCCTCAAGACGGCGCACCCGGCTGCCCACCAGGGACCGGTGACGTGCTCAACGACGTAGACAGGAGGGTCAGGCGCGCTGTCGACTGTCCTGCAGTCAGCCCCGATCGAATCGCATTTGTGCCCAACGACTGGCGGAGAGGGTGGGATTCGAACCCACGGGGCGCGAAGGCCCTGCGGTTTTCAAGACCGCTCCGATAAACCGCTCCGGCACCTCTCCGTGCCCGGAATGCTACAGCGGCAGGATCGTTCCCAGGCCCAGGGTCTCGGCGGCCCGGAGGACGAGCGGGCCCACCGCGACGTCGTCGAGCGCGAGCCCGAGGTTGCAGGCCATCGTCCGCTGGGCGGCCGACGTCCGGCCCGGCCGGGTCCCGGCGACCAGCTGGCCGAGGTCTGCGTGGATCGGCGGGATGCCGCCGAAGTACCCGATCTCTCGGAAGTGCTCGAGCTGCGCGGCGTCGTCGGTCGTGAAGAGGTCGAGCTCGCGGAGCGCCGCAGGGTCCCAGTAGCTGTCGAAGTCGACGGCCGAGGCAAAGGCGCCCGGGGCCATCCAGCCGGCCTTGATAGAGGCGTGCGGCGTGCGCAGGATGGGGCCCGAGGTGACGATCACGTCGGCGCCGCGGACCGCGGACTCGGGATCGGACGCGACCGTCACCTCGATCCCGTGGCGGCGGCGGACCTTCTCGCGGAACGCGGCGACGCGAGCCGGATCGGGATCGAACGCCCGGACCGCCGTGAGACCCGGGAGGACGGCTCGCAGCGCATCGACGTGGAACGTGCCCTGGACGCCGCAGGCGAGGATCGCGAGGACCGACGCATCCGGCCGCGCGAGGCGCCGGGCGGCCACGGCGGACGCGGCGGCGGTCCGCACACCGGTGATCCAGGTGGCGTCCATGACCGAGATCGGGATCCCGGTCGCCGGGTCGTTGAGGATCAGCAGGCCGGTGATGTAGGGCAGCCCGAGCGCCTGGTTGCCGGGGTAGCCGCTGATCCACTTGACGCCGACGGCGCCGAGGGCCGGGATCGATGCGGGCATCGCGTGGATGAAGCTGTCGCCCTGGCCGGGATGGACGCCGGGCTTCGGCGGCATCTCGACCCGCCCGTTGCCCTTCTCGCGGAACCCGGCCTCCACCGCCTCGATGACCTCGCCGATCGTGACGCCGGCCGCCTCCACGTCGGCGCGAGAGAGGTACCGGATCGTGAGGGGTCGGGGTAGGCCGGGCGTCGGGATCACGGGCGGGTGCTCCTCGGGCGCACGATCCACGCCTCCGGGCCGGGGACGGGCGGGGCGCCTCGACCCAGTGTAGTGCCCGGCACCGGGCGACACGGCCGCGAGTGCCCGCCACCGGGCGGCACGGCCGCGGCCGTTGCCCGCGTTCGTTGCCCGCGGCCGGTCGTTCGCGTACTGTCCCGTCGAGGCAGGGGCCGGTGCCCCGCGGCCCGCCGAAGGAGCACCCGACCGATGCCCGCGCCGCTCGGCAAAGTCCCCACGAAGAAGATGCCGAACATCCAGGTCTTCGGCACGGACGACTCCCAGCCGACGCGCGGGGCGCTCCGGTTCTTCCGCGAGCGGCGGATCGTCGTGCACTACGTTGACCTGCGCAAGAAGCCGCTCGCGCCGGGCGAGCTCCGCCGCTTCACCGACCGCCTGGGCGCCGCCGCGCTGCTGGACACCGAGAGCCGCCCGTATCGCGAGGGTGGACTCGCCTACCTGGCGACCGACACGGCGGGGATCGTCGCCCGGCTGCTCGCCGACGTCCGGCTGATCCGCCTGCCCCTCGTGCGCTACGGCGAGGAGGTCACGGCCGGCAGGGACGAGGCGGCCTGGAAGGCCTGGCTGGCCCGACCGAGGTAGCGCGCCGCGGCGCCCTCAACGCCGGGATCAGTGCGGCGCGGCCTCGGAGGCGTCGACGGCCGCGATCGCGACCCAGGCGAGAGCGAGCGTCGCCGGGTCGGCCGGCGTGCCGTCGGCACCGGCGAGCGCGGCGATGACGAGGCGCACCCCGGCCGACAGGCCCGTGACCTCGAGGCGCGCGGGCGTCGGCGGCTCGGCCGGGACCTCGAGCAGCGCCTGGTGGGGGTCCGCGGCGCGCGACGGCTCGATCGCGATCGAGCGAAGAAGCAGCCACGGGCGGCCGGGCGCGCCCTCCAGCGCCGCCACCGCCGCTCCCGGGTCGGGAGTCTGCGCCCCGCCCACGACCGACACCCCGAAGCTGCCCGGCTGGTCGCTCGGCGTGAGCGCGATCCGCGTCTCCGGCGGCGTGCGAACGAGGAAGGCGTCGTCGCGCGGGCTGGCCACCGTGAGCGGCGCCAGGACGGCCGAACCGTCGGCATCGCTCGTCACGAGGCCGGCGGCCGGCAGGCTCCGGCCGACGACGCGCGCGTCGCCGGCGAGCCGGACCGCGACGACCGAGGGCGTGGTCGGCGCGGCGAAGTGGAACTCGGCGACGCCACCCGCCGCGAGAGCGGACTGCAGCGGGATCTCGCCGAGGCGGCGCGCCTCGCCGGACGGGTCGAGCGGAAGCGCCCAGGCCTCCACGACCGTTCTGGCCTCGGCGCCGGAGGCCTCGATCGGCTCGCGGCCGAGGTTCGTGACCGTCGCGGCCAGCATGCCGTCGCCGTCGAGGGCCAGGCCGATGCTCGCCTCGCGCGTGGCTGCGACGCGCACCTCGAGGGACCGGATCGGCGGGCGATCCGTCGCCGGGAGCGGCCTGCCGTCGCTGTCGCGGGCCTCGATCTCGAGGCGCCAGAGGCCCGGCTGGGCCGGGGCGGTGGACGTGAGACGGACGCTGCGGCCCGGCCGGTTGGTCCGCCTGACGAGCGTCCACGCCGGCGCCGGCGCGGCGCCGGGCGCGGCGTCGGAAGCCTCCACCAGCGCCACCGGCGTCCAGCGGACGGCGAACCGGATGGCGGCCGGCAGGACGGCACCCGGGCGCGCCTTCCAGGGCACCGTGAGCGCGATGCGCCCGCCGGCGATCGGCCGGCCGGAGAGGGCCGGGCGGCCGAACCTGAGGCCCCGTTCTCTGAGCGTGACCACGAGCCGGTCCAGGCCGTTCGCGATGACGGCGATCTTGTCGGCCCAGCGCACGTCGGACGCGTAGTAGCGGTTCATCGCGCGGAGGGTCGTGAAGCGGTACCAGAAGCGGCCGTCCGGCGAGAGGTACCCGGCGCGGATCTTCTTCGCCACGGCCAGGATCCCCTGGCGGTAGGTGCGGAAGCGCGTCGCGTAGCGCCACGGGTTGCGGTCGAAGGCCCCGTACCCGAAGAGGTTGTGCTTGACCCGCGCGATCGCGGAGGTCCCCCACCCGCTCTCGAGCATCGCGTGGGCCAGGAACGTGCGCGCGTTGATCCCTTCGCGCCGTTCGGCCTCGACGAACGCGGACCCGAGCTTCGGCAGGCTCGTGGTCGAGCGCAAGACCTCGTCGATCATCCACGCCGCGTAGCCCGACGTCGAGAGGACGTCCGTGTTGGGGGTGACGACCCGGCCGACGCGGTACGTCGTCATGGATCGCGGCTCGATCTTCCGCTTCGGCGAGCGCGCCTCCACCGGGCCGGCCGGGACGAGGGCGCTCACGGCGAGGAGGAGGGCCAGCGCGGCGGGGACGGCGCGCCGGAGGTGGGCAGTTCGCATGGGTCGCCCGCCACGATGGGGGGCCGGAGCCCGCCCGGCCACGACCCGAGGGTCCGGGCGGCGGCTGGCCCCTTCGTCCGGGCGACGCCGCACCACGGCCCGCCCGATCGCGGCGAGCCCCGTCGGCCTCGCTCGCCGGGGCGCGCGCCGGCGTCCCGGCGGGGCAGCCCGCGATCCAAGCCCCCCGGCTCGTCCGATATAGGATCAGAGGCTCGACACACCCCGCAGATTGCCTGTCCAGCGCGCCACGCCTGCGCGCACAACCCGGAGGCCCTCGTGCTCCGACGGCTCCTGGGCGGCTCGAACGACCGCGTCGCCGCGGAGATCGCCCCGACCAGCCACCTCATCGACCTGCGCCGCGTGGTCAAGGACTACGTGACCGACGCCGGGTCGTTCCGGGCGCTCGGCGGGGTGGACCTCCAGGTCGACGCCGGCGAGTTCATCGCCGTGGTCGGGAAGTCGGGCTCGGGCAAGTCGACCCTGATGAACATGATGACCGGCATCGACCGGGCGACAGGCGGCGACGTCTGGGTCGGCGGCACGCACCTCAACCACCTCTCCGAGGGCCGGACGGCGGTCTGGCGCGGGCGCACCGTCGGCGTGATCTTCCAGTTCTTCCAGCTCCTGCCGACCCTCACCGTCGTCGAGAACGTGATGCTGCCCATGGACTTCGGCGGCCTCTGGACGCCCAGGGAGCGCGAGGAGCGTGCGATGGCGCTCCTGGAGCAGGTCGAGATGGCCGACCAGGCCCGCAAGCTGCCCTCGGCGACGTCCGGCGGCCAGCAGCAACGGGTGGCGATCGCCCGGGCGCTGGCGAACGACCCGCCGATCCTGGTCGCCGACGAGCCGACCGGCAACCTGGACTCCGCGACCGCCGAGGCGGTCATCCGCCTGTTCGACCAGCTCGTCGCGGCCGGCAAGACGATCGTCATGGTGACCCACGACCGGGAGATCGCGTCGCACGCTCGTCGGACGGTCCACATGGTCGACGGCCGCCTCCTGGACGGCACGCTGCCCGACGAGGAGAGCGCGCGGGCGGCGGCGGTCGACGTGCCCGTGGGGCTGCCCGGCGCGCCTCTCGACACGCTCGACACGCTC
This sequence comes from uncultured Chloroflexia bacterium, assembly GCA_963831745.1. Classification (GTDB taxonomy): domain Bacteria; phylum Chloroflexota; class Limnocylindria; order Limnocylindrales; family CSP1-4; genus CTSoil-043. The sequence continues at coordinate 69,538 of CAWHRD010000002.1, forward strand.
GACACGCTCGACACGCTCGACACGCTCGACACGCTCGCGCGGGAGCGGCTGCCCGAGGCCCAGGGCGCGCTCGCCGCGGAGGGCTCGCCGGCGGCGCCGGGGTCGGTCGCCCGTGGGTAGCATCCGCTGGCGCAAGGTCCTCCGCGATCTCGGGGTTGCGCGGACCCGGACCGTCCTCGTGGTCCTGTCCATCGCGGTCGGCGTCTTCGCGGTGGGCACGATCGCGGGCGCCAACGCCCTGCTCCGCGACGGCTTGCGCGAGAAGTACCTCGCGAGCCGGCCCGCGAGCGCCACGATCTCCGCGTCGGCATTCGGCGACGACCTCGTCGAGGCCGTGCGCGGGATGCCCGGGATCGCCGATGCCGAGGCGCGCCGCAGCGTGACCGTCCGACTCCGCACCGGGCCCGAGACGTACCGCGAGCTGCAGCTCACCGCGATCACCGACTTCGAGGATCAGCGCCTTGACCTGGTCACGCCGGAGCCGGGCGCCGCCTGGCCGCCGGCCCGCGGCGAGATGCTGCTGGAGCGCTCCAGCCTCACCCTCGCCGCCGTCCCGACGTCGGGCCCGGTGGAGATCCAGACGGTCGACGGCAAGCTCCACACCCTGCGCGTGGCGGGCCTGTCGCACGAGGTGGGAGCCTCGCCGGCCTTCTACGTCGGGCGCCTGCAGGGCCACATCTCGTTCGCCACGCTGGCCGACCTCGGCTACGGCACCGCGTACGACGAGATGCGGATCCTGGTCCGGGACCAGTCCCTGACGAGGGACGAGGTCCGCGCCGTGGCCGAACGCGTCCGCGAGCGGATGGAGCGCGCGGGGGCATCGGTGATCTTCGTCTTCGTGCCGCCGCCCGGCGAGCACCCGGCCAACGACCTGCTGGCCGGCGTCTTCCTCGTCCTCGGCTTCCTGGGGCTCCTGGCGCTCCTGGCCTCGGGCTTCCTGGTCGTCAACACGGTGAACTCCATCATCGCCCAGCAGACCCGCCAGATCGGGGTCATGAAGGCGGTCGGCGCGCGGAACGGGCAGATCGCCGTGCTCTACCTCGGGATGGTCCTGGCGTACGCGGTCCTGTCGCTCTGCGTCGCCCTCCCGCTCGGCGCGCTCGGCGCCTACGGCCTGACCGTCTTCACGGCGAGCCTGGTCAACTTCGACGTCACCGGCTTCTTCGCCCCGCCCGAGGTGATCGCGCTGGAGGTCGCCGTCGGTCTGCTCGTGCCGCTCGTCGCGGCGCTCGTGCCCGTGTGGCGGGGTGTCCGGGTGACCGTGCGCGAAGCCGTGAGCAGCACGGGGATCGCCGACGCCTTCGGGCGGAGCCGCTTCGACCGGGCGATCCAGCGGGTCCGCGGGCTCCCCCGCCCCACCCTGCTCTCGATCCGCAACACCTTCCGTCGCAAGTCGCGGCTGCTGCTGACGCTCTCCGCGCTGACCCTGGGCGGGGCCGTCTTCATGGCCGTCTTCACCGTGCGTTCGTCGCTCTACCAGACCCTCGACGACGCCCTGGCCTACTTCGACTACGACGTGCAGGTGGAGCTCGCCGGGTCCGCCCGCGCCGACCTGCTCGAGACCGAGGCGCTCCGCGTCCCGGGCGTGACCGCGGCCGAGGCGTGGCGCTTCGCGACGACGCAGCGCATCCGCCCCGACGGGGCGGAGAGCCGCTCGTTCGTCACGTTCGGGCTCCCGCCCGAGACCACGATGGTCCGCCCGAAGCTGCAGGAGGGCCGCTGGCTGCTCCCGGCCGACGGGAACGCCCTCGTCGCCACGGCAAACGTCCGCGAGGACGAGCCCGACCTCCGGGTCGGCGACACTCTGACGCTGCGGGTGAACGGGCGCGACGCGACGTGGACGCTCGTGGGGATCGTCGAATCCCCGACCCAGCGCCCGTTCCTCTACGCGAACGCGGGACCCCTGGAGCACGCGACCCGCGAGGTGGGCCGGGCCACCGTGGTCATGCTCCGGACCGACACGCGCGACGGGGCGACCCAGGACCGCGTCGGCAAGGCCGCCGCCGACCACCTCGAGAGCGTCGGCGTCCGGGTCGCCGCGACCACGACGATCGCCGAGGTCCGGACGACCCAGGAGCGGCTCTTCGACGTCCTGGTCATCTTCCTCTCGACGATGGCGCTCCTCCTCGGCGTCGTCGGCGGCCTGGGCTTGACCGGCACGATGAGCATCAACGTCGTGGAGCGGGCGCGCGAGATCGGGGTGATCCGGGCGGTCGGCGCCTCGGACGGCGCCGTCCTGCGGCTCTTCCTGGCTGAGGGACTCCTGATCGGCCTCATCTCGTGGGCCCTCGGCGCGGTCCTCGCGATCCCGATCAGCAGGACCCTGTCGGACGCCCTCGGGATGGTCTTCCTGTCGCGCCCGCTCTCCTACTCCATCAGCGCCGAGGGAGTCGTCATCTGGCTCGGCGTCGTCATCGTCCTGGCCGCGGTCGCCAGCCTCTTCCCGGCCTGGCGCGCATCGCGGCTCGCCGTTCGCGAGGTCCTGGCGTACGAATGACCGATCTGCTCCCTCCCGATCTGCCACCCGTCCCGACCGTCCCGCAGCCCGCGCCGGCCCCGGCGCTCCAGCCGCCCGCAGCCCCCGTCCCGCAGCCCGCGCCGGCTCCGGCGCTCCAGCCGCCGGCACCGCCCGGTCCCCCGTCCCAGTCCCGAAGGAGCCCCATGCGCCGCCTTGCCGTCGTCGCCGTCGTCGCCATCGCCGCCGTCGCCGGCGGGTGGCTCCTGCTGGGAGGCGGCGTGGGCGGGCCGGCAGCGACGCCCGCTCCGTCGATCCCGCCCGTCCCGACCTCCACGGAGGTCGTCGCCGACGGACGGGTGGTGCCGGTGCGGTCCGCCGAGCTGAGCGTCTCCGTCCCCGGGACGATCGCCGAGGTCGTCGTCGCCGAGGGCGACACGGTGGCCGCCGGCGAACCCCTCGTCCGCCTCGACGCCACCTCGGCGCAGGCCGAGGTGGACGGCGCGACCGCGGCCGTGGCCGCCGCGGAGGCCAACGCCGACGCGGCCGCCGCGGGCGTGACCCAGGCCGACGCGGCCGTGGACGCGGCCGAGGCCTCCGTCGCGCAGGCGCGTGCCGGCTGGGACGGAGCCCGCGCGGCACGGGACGGGCTCCCGTCGGGCGCCTCGAGCGCGCAGGAGCGCGCCGCCGACGCCGACGTGGCGGCGGCGCGTGCGGGGCTCACCGGCGCCCAGGCCAACCTGCGGGGCGCCCGGGCCGCGGCCACGGCGGCCGGCGCGGCCAGCACCACGGCCGCGGCCGAGGTGGAGCGGGCGAAGGCCGGGCTGGCGGCGGCACGGGAGGGGCTGGCGCAGCTGACACTGGCCGCGCCCTTCGCCGGCACGGTCGCGTCGCTGGACGCGCGCGTCGGCGAGCGGGCCACGCCCGGGGTCGCGCTCGCCCGGGTCGCGGACGCCTCGGGCTGGCGGATCGAGACCACCGACCTCGACGAGACGACGGTCGCCCGGGTCGCGGTCGGCGCCCCGGTGACGATCACGTTCGACGGCCTGCCGGGAACGACGATCGACGGCACCGTGACCTCGGTCGCCCTGTTCGGCTCGACCTCGCAGGGCGACATCGTCTATCGGGCGGTCGTCACCCCCACGACCGCGCCCGAGGGCCTGCGCTGGAACATGACCGCCACCGTGACGGTCGCCGCCGGGGAGTGACGCGGGAGGAGCGGCCACCTGGCCCGGCACACACCGGCGGGCCCGGCATGGCCGGGATCCGCTCGAGTCACGCGCGCCGCTGCGTCGCCAGGTCGTGGACCATCCAGACGTTCGCGTCGTGATAGACGACCCGGTCGGCGGCCCGGTCCACGACGATCGGGTTCGTGGCGAACGGGACGACGTACGCGCCGCTCTCGGGGAGGACCAGCCCGGTCCAGCGCTCCCAGTCGGCCACGCTGCCTGAGATCGTCATGCTCTCGGGTGCCGGGCGGGTGATCCGCGCGCCGAGCCGGGCATGGAGCCGGAGCCAGGGGTCGAACGGCAGGCCGTCGTCCCGCGTCCAGACGGCGTAACGCTCGATCGGCACCAGCGGATAGCGGTGCTTCTCGGTCGGCCGGACGCAGGCGATGAGCGCCCGCAGGCCGGCCGCGACGGCGCGCTCGCGGAAGATCTCGACCACCTGTCCGGCGAGGCCTTCGCCCTGGCGGTCGGGGGCGACGACGACCTGGAGCGCTCCGAGCGTGTCCGGGATGGTGCCGTCGCGGAGCCCGGCGACCGTGCGCTCGAACTGCTCGTCCCAGCCCGCCGGCAGCCCCTCGGGCGTGCCGTCCCACGCCAGCGGGGCGCTGTTGCCGGCAGCGACGATCCGGTCGTCGGCGTCGAGCAGCAGGAGCTGCCAGGCGGCGAAATCCTCGTCGAGATGATGCCAGAGTCGGTCGGCGACCGGGTCCTGAAGCATGAACTCCGGCCACGCCGCCCCGTTGTGGTCGCCCAGCCGGTCAGCGAGGTCGGGGCGCTCGGCGAGCGTGACGAGGCGGAGCGCGTCGCTCGCCGGGGTCACCGGGAGCCGATGACGCAGGTCCCGGCGATCAGGTCGTGCCAGCCCCGCCGACGGCTGTCGACGAGAATCCAGATGAATCCCAGGTAGAAGACGGCCGCCGAGACCCACCAGCCGACGAGGCGCAGGAGCGCAGCCCCCCAGCCGATCCGGCTGCCGTCGCGGTCGTTGACCACGCGGATCCCGGCCACGCGCATCCCCGGCGTCTGGCCGCCCCGGGCCCAGAAGAACGGGAAGTACAGGAGGGCCAGGATCGAGATCAGGGCGGAGCCAACGGTGAACAGGATGATCGAGCCGGCCGCGGCCGTGGTGTCGCCGAACACGAGGTCCCCGCTCGCGTCGATCGACCAGTCGATCGAGCCGAACAGGACGACCGCCAGGACCAGGACGAATGCCGTGACGAAGACGCCGACCAGGATCCCGTCGAGGATGTACGCGCCGAGGCGGGCGCCGTGGCCGGCGAACTGGACGCCGGGCGCGGGCCCCGCGGGCTCGGCGGGCGTCTGCCATGCGGGTGCGGTCATGCGAGGTTCCCTCCTCGTGCGATGCGGTGGCTCAGGCCGGCTGGACCATCACGGTGCCGGCGAGCAGGTCGTGCCATCCCCGACGGCGCTTGTCGACGAGGATCCAGATGAACCCGAGGTAGAAGACGAGGCTGGAGACCCAGAACCCGATCAGGCGCAGGAGGGCGGCGCCCCAGCCGATCGGGCCCCCGTCGGCGTCGCGCACGACCCGCAGGTTGAAGATCCGCATCCCGGGCGTCGCGCCGCCGTGCACCCAGAACCACGGGAAGTAGAGGAACCCGAGCACCATCGTCGCGACGAGCAGCACGAGGATCGTCAGGGCCGCGAGGGCGCCGGCGCCCACGGCTGCGAGGCCGGCGGTGAGGAGGGCCAGCGCGATCGCCACCGCCGTGACGATGACGCCGATGAGGATCGCGTCGACGATGTAGGCGACGAGGCGCGCGCCGTGGGCCGCGAACTGCAGGCCCGGGGCCGGGCCGAGCGGCTCGACGGGGCCCGGCCACGCCTGGGCGGGATACGCGGGCGGCGGCGGCGCGGCAGCCGGATGCGCGGGCGGCGGCCAGGCCGCGGGGGCGGACGGCTCCGCCGGCGGGTACGCGGGAGCTGGCGGCCAGGCGGACGCGGCGGGCGGGACGACCTGCGTCGGCTCCTGGGGCTGGTTCGGCTCCTGGGGCTGGTTCGGCTCCAGAGGCTGGTTCTGCTGGTCCATCTCGTGGCGACCCCCGTGCATGACGCCGCGCCGGGCTGCGGGCGTCGCCGCCCGATCGTAGCGGGTGGGCCGCGCGGCGTCACCGGTCTCTTGCGCCCGATGCCGGGGCCGACCGGCCCGGATCGCCGCCTCCGATCGCGCCCTATCGCGGGCGGATCACATCCGTGCCGAGGGTGCCGCGCAGCGGCTCCGGGACGAGCACGCTCCCGTCGGGCTGCTGGTACGTCTCGAGGATCGCCGCCACCACCCGCGCCAGCGCCAGCCCGGAGCCGTTCAGCGTGTGGACCAGTTCGGGCTTCGCGCGCCGGGCCGGCCGGTAGCGGATCGCCATGCGACGGGCTTGGTAGTCACGGAAGTTCGAGCAGGAGGAGACCTCCAGCCACCGCTCGACCCCCGGCGCCCACACCTCGAGGTCGAACTTCTTGGCCTGCACGAAGCCCATGTCCCGTGTCGCCATGAGGAGCACGCGGTAGGCCAGCCCGAGGCGCTGGAGGAGGTTCTCGGCCCGGCCGGTCATCCACTCCAGCGCCTCGTCCGACGCGTCGGGCCGTTCGAAGAGGACCATCTCGACCTTGTCGAACTGGTGGACCCGGAGGATCCCGCGGGTGTCCTTGCCGGCCGCCCCGGCCTCGCGCCGGAAGCAGGGCGTGTAGGCCGCATAGCGAACGGGCAGCGCATCGGCCTCGAAGATCTCGTCGCGATGGAGGTTCGTGACGGGGACCTCGGCCGTCGGGACCAGGTACAGATCGTCGCGGGTGACGACGTACATCTGGTCTTCCTTGTCCGGGATCTGGCCGGTGCCCCGCGCGGACGCTGCGTTGACGACGACGGGCGGCCAGATCTCGAGGAAGCCGTTCTCGCGGGTGTGGACCCCGAGGAAGAAGTCGATGAGGGCGCGCTGGAGGGCCGCGCCGGCGCCCTTGTAGACCGGGAACCCGGAGCCGGTGACCTTCGCGCCGCGCTCGAGGTCGATGATGTCCAGGGCCTCCGCGAGCTCCCAGTGGGGCCGGCGCAGCCAGGCGCCCTCGGGGCCGCTCACGGCGTTCGGGAGCAGGTCGCCCCAGGTCCGCACGGTCTGGTTGGCGTCCGCGTCGCCGACCGGGACGTCCGGGTCGGCCGGGTTGGGGATCCGGAGGAGGGCGTCCTCGAGCTGGGCCTCGACCTCCGCGACCTCGGCGTCGAGGGCCGCGATACGCTCGCCGGCCGCGACCGAGGCGGCCCGCAGGGCGGCGACCTCGGGGCCGTCGGGGGCGGCCCCACCCCGGATCGCCTCGCCCACGCGCTTCGAGACGGCGTTGCGCTCGGCCTTGAGGGCGTCCGCGTCGCCGAGGAGCCGCCGGCGGCGACCGTCGAGCTCGAGGGCGACGTCGACGAGCGAGGCGTCCTCGCCCTTGTCGAGCGCGCCCTTGCGGATGACGTCCGGCTCCTCGCGGAGCCGCTGCAGCCCGACGCTCATGCCCCGGCTCCCTCGCTCCCGCCGCCGGCGCGCCCGGCGGCTGTCTCGTCGCCCGCTGCGACGGGCTCCGCGTGATGCTGCCAGCCGGCCGCGGCTCGCAGGCGCCCGACGACGAAGCCCGGGTCGAGGCTCGCGAGCAGCCAGCCGGCCCGCGGCCCGTTCGGCCGTCCGAGGAAGGCCATGTAGACGGCCCCGAACGCGCGTCCCGCGGGCAGGCCGGCCTCGCCGGCGACGCGGAACAGCACGTCCTGCCAGGCATCGCCGCCCTCGGGATGGGTCTTCTCGGCGGCGATCGCGAGCCCGCCCAGGAAGACCCGCTGGTCCTCGCCGAGGGCCGTCGCCTCCGGCGGGAGCGCCTCGCGGCGCACCTGCACCACGGCGCTGTCGGGAGCGTAGGACTCCAGCCAGGCACGCGCGGCCGCGAGCCGCTCGGCGAGCGCCAGGTCCTCGGCCGGCGCCAGGGCCGCTCCCTTCTCCTCCGCCACCCGGGCGGCGATGTCGACGCCGGGGATCTGCGCCAGCAGCGCCAGGTGGGCGAAGGCGGGGCGGTAGGCGGCGGCCGCGTCGGCCGGGACCGCGCCCGCGAGGAGGACGTAGCCGAAGAGCCGGTCGGCGTCCGGCGGCAGCTCCCCGCGGAACGGGCGACCGGCGACGGCGGCGGCGAGGCGATCCAGCTCGTCGAACAGGCGCGGGATCGCGTCCGTCCCCTCCGGGTCGAACTCGATCGCCTGGTTGGGGCGGGGCCGCAGGAACAGGAGCCGGAGCGGCTCCGGGGGCAGGGCCTCCACGATGCGGTGGGCGGCCGCCCCCCGCCCTTTGGAGGTCGACATCTTGCGCCCACCGATGTTGAGGAACTCGTACGGGAAGTTGAGAGGCGGCTCGCGGTCGAAGACCTCGCGGGCGAGCGCGTCGGAACGGTCGCGGGAGCCTCCGGCGGTGGCCAGGTCCTTGCCGCAGGGCTCGATCGTGACGCCGAACAGGCTCCACTGGGCGGCCCACTCGAGGTTCCAGGGCAGCTTGGCCGTCCCGCCGAAGGGGGCGAGCCGACCGGACGCGCCGCAGCCGCGGGCCCAGGTGACGTAGTCGGGGCGGCACGCGTAGGCCACGGTCTCGCCGTCCCAGTCCGTCGCGATCGTCGTGCCGACCTTGCCGCAGGCCGGGCACACGACGTGGACCGGGAGCCAGCCCTCGGGCCGCTCGACCTTCGATACCCGGCGATAGACGTCCCGCACCACCTGCGCCCGGTCCAGCGCGGTCCGGATGAACGGGTCCATCTCCCCGGTGGGGTAGATCTCGCTCATCCAGTAGTAGCGGTCGGGGTGGATGCCGAGCCCCGCGAAGACGTCGATGAAGGTCTGGGCGTGGTGGCGCGCGTAGGACGCGTGACAGTCGCCGGCCTGGTCGGGGACGTGGGCCAGCGGGCGCCCCATCTCGTGGTCCACGGCGTCCGGGGTCAGGAGAGCCTGGGCGTCCATCGGGTCCATGTCGTCGACGCCGTAGAGGAGCGTCGTCGGCAGGCCCCGGTCGCGCAGGGCACGGGTGATGACGTCGAGGATCACCGGGCCGCGCAGGCTGCCGACGTGGACGGTCCCGGACGGCGTCTTCGAGTCGTTGACGACCTGCGGCCCTTCGACCGACGCCGCCAGCTCGTCCGCCCAGTACATGCCTGCGTCCTCCGCTCGGGGGCGCCGGGCGGGGCCGCGGCGCCGGCCGCCCGCCCCGGTGGGTCCGGGCGGGCGCTAGCTGATCGACTTGATGGTGTAGGTGTAGTCGCTCCCGTTGGGGAGCTTGACGACGACCGTCTCGCCCGGCTTCCGGCCCAGGAGCGCCCGCCCGACGGGCGACTCGTTCGAGATCTTGGCGTCCGCGGGGCGCGCCTCGGCCGAGCCCACGATCGTGAAGGTCTCCTCGCCGTCGAGGGACTCTACCGTGACGACCGAGCCCAGGGCGACGTGCTCTGTGCCGCTGTTCTCGATGATCACCGCGGTCTTGAGCATCCCCTCGAGGGTCTGGATCCGGCCCTCGACGAACGCCTGCTCGTTCTTCGCCTCCTCGTACTCGGCGTTCTCCGAGAGGTCGCCGTGCTCCTTCGCGTCGTGGATGCGGGCGGCGACCTCCGAGCGGCGGACGTTGACGAGCTCCTCGAGCTCCGCCCGCAGCGCGGCCTCGCCTTCTCGCGAGAGGTAGGTGGGCTTGTTGTTCACGAAGGAGCGAACCCCCGTCGGATCTGCCGTCCCCCGGCGTCGGCGGCGCGGCGGTGAGGTGGCGAGTGGCCGATAACGAAACGAACCCCGGGAGCTCCCCCCGCGGGGCGCGCCCGAAGTCCGGCCGGCGCGGATCATAGCCCCGCCCCTCCGCGAGTGTCAAAGGCGGCGCCGGCGGGCGCTGGTCGTGACGGGCGCGTCGGCGACGCGGTGCCCGGGTCAGCGCCCCATGCCGCGGGCGGGTGTGGCGGCGGCCGTGTCGGTCAGCGCCCCGTGCCGCGGGCGTGAGCCGTGAGGAAGGTGCCGTCGGCGGCTGCGACGAGGCAGGCGGCGACGCGTCCGCCGCGCTCCCACCCGGGCTGGTCGGGGATCACCGCGAATCCGACGTACGCCGTGCTGGCCGTGCCGGCCGGCAGGCCCAGGTAGAACGCGAGTCCGCGCGAGCACGCCTCTCCCGCGAGCGCCGTGAGCGCGGCGGCGTCGAACGCGGGCGGCGCGGCGCCGACTGCGTCGCCGGCGAGGTCGACGAGGCCGCTCACCTCGTGGCTGTGGGACAGGTCGCACGAGGCCGGCTCCGCGGCCCCCCTGCGGAGCGCCTCGCCCACCGAGGCCGGGTCGCCGGGACCGGGACGTACGGTCGAGGTGGCGGCGGCCGTCCGCACGAAGAGGCAATCGCCCGGGCGCACGTCACCTAGGTGGACGAAGCCCGGCGTCAGCACTCGGTAGAGGACCAGGAGGCCCACCACGATGGCGATCGCGGCCGTCCCGTTCCGGTGGGCCGGAAACCAGCCGACGAAATCCTCAGCCCGCTGGCGCAGGCCGGCCTTCGGGTAGCGATCCGCTTCGCGCTGCTCCGGCTCCCACATCCTCCCCATGTACGCCGGACGGGTGCAGCCGTCAAGGGTCGCTGCGCTCGCCGTAGCCGACGAACCGGCCCTCGCCGTCGCGGACGACCGGCCGGAGCCCCCGCACCGCATCCTGGCGCAGCGGGCCGTGGACGTGCGGGTACGGGCTGCCGGGGTCGTCGTAGCGCCACGGCGCGCCGACCAGCGCGAGGTCGAGGTCGAGCGCGAGGAACGGTCCCGCCTCGCCGGCGTAGAAGCGGTTCGCCACGGCGAGCATCTCCGCGTCGCCGTCCGTGCAGTGGACGAACCCCTCGGTCTCGAAGCGGGGGGGCGTGTACCCGGCGGCCGGGTCGGGGTCCGCGCGCCAGGCCTCCCAGCGCGCCGCGGGGATCAGGTGGAGCGTCACGTGGCCGCCGGCATCGCCGGGCAGGTCGCGGAACAGGAGCCGGCGGGCGTTGCCCGCGTAGACCAGGCGCAGCACCTCCGGCGGCAGCCCGAGGCCGTGGATGCGCCACCGCCCCTGCGAGCCGGCCGGTGGCGGCGCGTCCGAATCCGTCCCGGCGCCGTCGGTATTGGTCCCCGCGCCGGAGGGGTCGTCCGGGGGCTCGTAGGGGAAGGACTCGTCGCGCGTCTCGAGGAAGCGCGCATAGACCGCCCACCAGGCGGGGTCCGGGGCAGCGTCCGTCCCGAACAGGACCCGGTCCGGGAAGCGCGTCACCAGGTCCCGGGCCGAGTACGGCTGGCGCCCCAGCTCGGCGATCCGCGCCGCGAGGTCGACGTGCCAGTTGGGGTGCGCCGCGATCATGGCCGCCACCCGCCCCAGGTCCTCGGCCGCGCAGCCGACGTGGGCCCCGATGAAGGTGGTCCGGGGATGCCGCGCTACCAGTGCCTCCAGGCCGTCGATGATCTCGTCGAACGGCGGGTATCCCGGCAGGTCGGGCCGCCCGGCGGGCCGCGTAGGCCAGAAGTGCCAGTCCGGGTGCTCGAGGAGCTCCTCGTACCGCTCGTTCGTGGCGTCGAGCGGGTCGAAGAAGGCGATCGGGTCGGCGACGTGGATCGTGACCGGCACGCCGAGCTCGCCGGCGGCGGCCCACAGGGGGTCCAGGCGCGGGTCGTCGACGGCGACGACCCGTCCGGTCCGGTCGCGCGCCGTGAGCCCCAGCCGCTTCCAGGCCTTCAGCCCACGCGCCCCTGCTGCGACGCCGGCGCGCAGGCGCCGCGCCTCCTCTTCTCCGAAATCCGCCCGCTCGGCCCACATCACGTAGTCCAGGCCGGCGAAGACGGCGACGCGGTCGCCGAGGGGCGCCCAGCGCTCGAGCTCGCGGCGCAGCGGCTCGCCCCAGCCGCCATCGAGGTCGACGATCGCGGCGATCGACGAAGCGTCGAGGGCCCCGGCGAGCTCGGCGGCCGCCGCCGTCCCCCACGCCCCGGAGAAGGGCGTGGGCCCGAGGTGGTTGTGGGCGTCGATCGCCGGCATCGACGGGCGTTCGATCGCGGTGATCCGGACCCGGAGCCGCTGGCGTGGACGGAACGCGCGCAGCGCGATGTCGCCGGGCGAGCCGCCGGAGGACGACGTCGGCGACATGGCTCCCCTACCCCTTGATGCCGGTCAGGGCGATGCCGCGCACGAAGTACTTCTGGGCGACGACGAACAGGATGATCATCGGCAGCAGGCTGACGAGCGCGCCCGCCATCATCTCCGGCCACTTCCCCACGTGCTGGCCCTGGAAGAAGGCGAGGCCCACCGTGGTCGTGTACTGGTCGAGGTCGCGCAGGTAGATGAGCGGGCTCAGGAGGTCGTTCCAGGTCCACATGAACGTGAAGATCGCCAACGTGGCGAGCGCCGGCCGCGCCAGCGGCACGTAGATCTTGGTGAAGATCTGCCACGGATTGGCCCCGTCCACCCGCGCCGCGTCCGCGAGCTCCTGGGGGATGGCCATGAAGAACTGGCGCAGGAGGAACGTCCCGAAGGCCCCGCCCAGCCAGGCGCCGACCCACAGCGGTTCCGACGTCCCGATCCAGTTGCCGCTCTCGCTGAACGGGTTCGGCAGGCTGCGCCAGAGGACGAAGTTGGGGACGAGCACCACCTGGAAGGGGATGATCAGGGTGGCCAGCAGGATCCCGAACAGGGGCCCCCTGCCGCGGAACGGGATCACCGCGAAGGCATAGGCCGCCATGGACGACGTGACGAGCTGGCCGGCCGTGCAGAGGAGGGCCAGGCGGAGCGAGTTCGCGAAGAACGTCCCGAACGTCACGTTGTTCGGGAAGGCGTTCCACATGTTCACGTAGTTCTCGAAATGCGGGCCCGAGGGGAGGCTCAGCGGGGGGGCGCCGAAGACCTCGGCCCGCGTCTTGAGCGAGGTCACGATCATCCAGAAGAACGGGATCATCATGAGCAGGCCGCCGGCGATGAGCACCGCGTAGAGCAGGCCTCGCCGCGTCAGGCGCAGCGCCTGCCGGCGGCGCGGGCGTTGGGGAGCCGCGAAGGGCGAGGCGTCCCGCGTCGGGGCAACGAGCGGCGGGGCGCTCACCGGGCGGCCCTCACTGGTAGTGCACCCAACGGCGCTGGAGCCGGAAGTAGACCAACGTCAGCAGCGCCACGATGAGGAACATCACCCACGAGGCGGCGGCCGCGTACCCCATCTTGAAGTTCTGGAAGCCGCTCTCGTAGATGAAGTAGACCAGCGTCACCGTGGCCTCGGTTGGCTTGCCGGGCCGCGCGAGGACGTACACCTGGTCGAAGACCTGGAACGCGCTGATGAGGGCCAGGATCCCGGTGAAGAAGATGCTCGGGGTGAGGAGCGGCAGGGTGACGTGCCGGAAGCGCGCCCAGCGGCCGGCCCCGTCCACGGCGGAAGCGTCGTAGTAGTCCTGCGGGATCCCCTGGAGGCCGGCCAGGAAGATGATCACGTTGATCCCCAGGCCCTGCCACACGGTCATGACCACGATCGCCGGCATGGCCCAGAACGGATCGCTCGTCCACTTCTGCGCCGGCAGGCCGAGCGCCCCGATGAGCTGGTTCAGGATGCCGCCCGAGGGCGCGTAGATCCAGGCCCACACCAGGCCGACGGCCGTGGCGGACGTGACGACCGGCAGGAAGTAGGCGGTCCGGATCCAGGCGATCCCACGCAGCCCCTGGTTCAGCGCCAGCGCCAGCCCGAGCGCCAGGACCATGCCCAGCGGCACGGAGACAACCGTGTAGAAGGTCGTGTTGCGCAGCGCCAGCTGGAATCGATGATCGTTCGCCAGCGCGACGTAGTTGCCCAGGCCGGCCCAGTCGGGCGCCGTCAGCAGGTCCCACTTCGTCAGGCTGATCCCGAACGTGGCGAGGATCGGGCCGGCGGACAGGATGGTGAGACCCACCAGCGTGGGCGCCAGGAAAAGCCACGCCCAGCGGGCCTCCGCGGCGACGGGGCCGCCGCGTCGCTTCGGGGCGGACCCCGGGGCGACGCGGCGGTGGAGCGCGGTCATGGGCGACCGCGCCCCGGAGAGGACGCCATGCTCACCGGGCCGCGAGCAGGGCGTCGAGCTGCGGCACGATGTCGGCCAGCGCCTGGGCCGCGGTCTTCTTCGGCTCGTTGAACACGTTCGCGTCGAGCTCGCCCTGGAGCATCGTCGTGAACTCGTTGTAACCCGCGAACGACGGCTTCAGGTTCGCGTAGGCCAGGCTGTCGGCGAAGACCTGGGCCCCCTCGAACGACGTGGCGTACGGGCCGGCAAGGACCTCCTTGCTGACCGGGAGCGACGCCTTGAGCTGCATCAGCATCTCCTGCGCCGGCGGGCTGGCCAGGTATTTCACGAACTCCCAGGCGGCGTCGGGCGACTTGGTGTTCTTGTAGACGACGGCGCCGGTCGGGTTGACCGACGTGAAGCGCCCCGCGGGTCCCTTCGGCAGCGGAGCGATGCCGAGCTGGATGCCGGCCGCCGTGTGCGTCGGGACCAGCCAGGAGCCGTTGGCTTCCATGGCGGCCTTGCCCTGCTCGAAGGCATCGCCGGTCTCGGCGAAGAGCGCCGGGTCGGCCATGATCTTCTCCTTCCAGATCAGGTCCTGGAGGAACTGGATCCCGGTCGCGGCCTCCGGGGTACCGAGGAGCGTCTTCGTCTTGTCCGCGTTCATGATGTCGCCGCCGGCCTGCCAGACGAGCGAGCTCCAGTAGTTCTCCATGTCGGTCGTCTCGGTGTAGAAGCCCCACTGGTCGACGGTGCCGTCGCCGTTGGCGTCCTTCGTGAGCTGCTTCCCGACCTCGACGAGCTTGGCCCAGTCCCAGGTGTCGTCGGGATAGGCGATGCCCGCGGCGTCGAACATGGCCTTGTTGTAGTAGAGGACCACCGTGTTGAGGTCGCGCGGCAGCCCGTACTGGCCGCCGTCCGCGGTGGTGAAGACGGCCACGCCCTGGTCGACCAGCTGGGTGAGGTCGAAGGCGTCGCGATCGATGTAGGGCTTGAGATCGAGCAGGACGTCGCGTGACTGGTAGTCGGGGAAGAGCGGGCCGTCCATCGCGAAGACGTCGACGGCGGCGCCGCCGGCCAGGCCGATCTGGACCTTGTCCCAGTAGGCGGTCCAGTCGGATACGGTGACCTCGACCGTGATCTTCGGGTTCGCCGCGTGGAAAGCGTCGACGACCGCCTGCTGGCTCTTGAGCTCGGCCGGGTCGCCCCAGATGGCGTACGAGATCGTGGTCTCGGGCCCCGTGTAGCCGCCGGCCGGGCTCGCGCCGGGCGAGCCCGACGCGGCCGGCGAGCCCGAGGCCGCCGGAGCGGCGCTCGCCGACGGGGAGGGGGTCGCCCCGCCGCCGCAGGCCGCGAGGGCCAGCCCGGCGATGGCGACGCTGGCCAGGAGCCGCGCTCCCGGCGATGCTCGGAACGTCTGCATGGTTGCTCCTCCTACGTTGCGCTACCAGTCCGGGCCGCTGCCGCCCAGCCAGCCGGGCAGCCATTCCGCCTCGGCCGCGATCATCTCGTCGGTCATGCGCCAGGCCTCGTCGAGCGAGAGCGCGGCCTGGACCTGGGGATCCGTGAGCACGGCGTGGTAGACGAGGTCGCGGTCCTCCGCGAGCGCGGCCTCCACCGTGAGCTCCTGGCAGTCGACCGCCGGGCGCGTGTAGGCCGCGCACTGCGGCGGCAGGGGGCCGACGGCCACCGGGTGGACGCCCAGGCCGTCGACCAGGGCCGGCACCTCGACGCACGCGTCCGCCGCCAGGTTGGGGATGAGCCGGCCGCCGTCGTTGGGCACGTTGGCCACGATGCGGGCCGGCTCCCCGGTCGCCATGGCGTGGACGATGACGGCGGCGTACTCGCCGCTCCGCTCGATGTCGAAGGCCTCGCCGGCGTCGAGTCGGCGCTTCGTCTCCTCGTACTCCGCCAGGTTGTTCGCCACGCGCGAAAGGTACTCGCCGATCGGCACGTGGAACGGCTCGACCTGGCCCTTGGGGATGAACCACGGGTTGTACTCGGCGTGGTGCTCCGACGACTCCGTGGGGTAGAAGCCGAAACGGCGGAACAGGTCGGCCCGCACCAGGTCGTCGTCCGGGACGCGCCCGGATCCCACGAACGAATGGAGGGCCGGGTAGAGGTCGGTGCCCCGATGCTCGAGCCGGAGGACCCAGGCAAGGTGGTTGACGCCGGCCGAGAGAGCGTCCACCTCGGCGAACGGGACCTCGAGGTACTCCGCCAGCCGGTGGATGGTCCAGTACACCGAGTGGCAGAGCCCGATGGTCGGGGTCCCGATCGCCTCGTCGACCGCCTTCACCAGCATGCCCATGGGGTTCGTGTAGTTCAGGAAGAGCGCGTCGGGGCACGCCTCGGCCATGTCGGCCGCGATGCCGAGCACCACCGGGATCGTCCGCAGGCCGCGCAGGACGCCGCCCGCGTTGATCGTGTCGTTGATCGTGTACCGGAGCCCGAAGCGGGCCGGGACGTCGAAGTCGACCTGGGTCGCGCGGGCGCCGCCGACCTGGATCGTGTTGACCACGACGTCCGCCCCGGACAGCGCCTCCACGCGGTCCAGGCTGCCGCGGATCGTCGGGGCGGCGCCCAGGGCGTCCGCCGTCCAGCGGGCCATGCGCTCCGCGGTCGCGAGACGCTCGCCGTCGATGTCGTGGAGCACGATCTCGGCGTCGGCCAGCTCCGGGTAGGAGAGGAAGTCGCCGAGCAGGTTGCGGGTGAACTCGACGCTGCCGGCGCCGACGAGGACGATCCGAGGCATCTCAGCCCTCCGTGACGGCGTCGCCGACGCCGAAGATGTGGCGCAACTCCTGGGGGTTCGTGCCCGTCACGACGCCCACCGCATGCTGGCCGCGTATTCGTTGGAGATCCGTCGCATGTCCCAGTACAGGGCGGTCACCTCCGCGTCGCTCCAGGCATCGTCCAGGGTGCAGACCGGTATGCCGATCACGTCCGGCGCCAGCATCTCCATCGAGGAGCGGAAGGCGGTGAGCATTGCCTCGGGCGTCAGCTCGTTGTCCAGCACGACGTGGATCACGCCCCACCCGGCCAGGATCTCCCGCAGCGCCGGGAAGTCGCTGTGCGAGTACCTGTAGGCGAGGTGCAGGCCCTTGAGCCGGGGGTCGTGGTCGAGGTACAGGTTCCTCGAGGGGTGCGGGCCGCAGTTGTGCAGCACGCCGCTGCCCCACGGGTGAAGGAGGCGGCTGTTGTAGGGGAGGCCGAACTCGCGGAAGAGGTCCGGGCCGATGGTCGCGCAGACGTCATCGCTGACGAAGGCCTTGTGCTGCTCGGGCGCCCACTCGGTGTTGAAGTCGACGCACGTCATGCGCTCGACGCCGCCCGCGGCCTCCACGACGGCCCGGTACAGCTCGAGCTGGACGTCGGTCACCAGGCCGAGCAGGTGGTGCATCGCCTGCGGGTGGTCGATGAGGGCGGTGTAGAGAAGGTTCGTCTCGACCAGGTCCTTGCAGGTGTTCAGGGGACCGCCGGCGTCGATCCCGGTGAGGGACACGTCCCGCGGAAGTGCCGCCGCGTGCTGGCGGATGCGACGCAGGTTCTCGGCCATCAGGCCGGCACCCGGGTCCGGGCGAACGAGACGGTAGACCTCCTCGATCTCGTGGACCAGGGGCTCGCGGACACCGGGGGGCTGAGCTGGGTCGTCCGCCCAGTGGACCTCCGCCCCGAACATGGTCGCGATGGTCATGTACCCGGACCAGATGCGGGCCCATGGAATGTAGTCGTCGGGGAGGATCCGCAGGCTGCGCTCGATGGTCCGGACGTTGACCTCGAGCTGGACCTCCCCACTCTCGGTCGCCTCGCGCGGCGTGTGGCCGAAGGTCCACGCCGGCCAGAACGCGACGGGGATGTGATCCACGGGCCGGTACGCCCAGAGGTCGCGGCGGAGCTGCTTGCGCCGCTCGACCTCCTGGTGATCGATCGTCAGCGAGGGCCGACCCGTGCCCCGCGACACCGTCATGCCCGATCCTCCCGGCCCCGCACGCCTACCGCCCCGACCATGCCGCAGGCTCTCGCATAGGCGTCGATCACCGTCCCGATGCCCGCCCGGATGAGCGCTCGTGGCTCGTTCGGGAGGGTTCCCTCGCGAACCGCCAGGTACTGGATGGGCAGGTACTGGCTCACCAGGGCCAGCGGGATCGGGTCCGTCGACAGGTTGTCGACGAGGCGCTCGACGGCGGCCCGGACCTCCGCCTGCGGCCAGTAGTAGCGCGAGCGGTCGCTGAAGCTGAAGTCGCGGGCAAAGCGGAGCGCGTCCTCGTCGCCACCGAAGTAGGGCCGCCAGTGCTCGGGGTGCTCGATCATCACTCGCTGGAGCGTGTCGCGCAGGCCCGATGCGACGACCCCGCGACGGCGGACCAGCCACTCGCGTTCGATCGCCTCCAGCGCGAACAGCGTCTCCCGGAGCGCGAAGGTGAGGCCCGGTCCGACCTTGAGGACGGCGAAGTGGTCGCGGACCATCGCGCCCAGGGCTCCCTCCGTCTGGTAGTCCGTGGAATGTGCCTCGTAGACCAGCGGGGGCCGGTCCGGCGCTCGGGACGCGAGGGCCGCCGCCGCGCGGGCGTCGTACGCGAAGATCACCGCGTCGCCGAACTCCACGCCGGGCTGCGTGACGAGCGCGAGGACGCGCTCGAGGGCGCTGCGGACCCCGCGCCTGGTGAACGCCCCACGCGTCTCGTCGAGCGTACGCTCGACTGCGGCGACGCTGGTCACCGCGGGGGCTGCCGAAATCCGCCAGCTCGCCGCCGGGGATCGGGACCTCGCTCCCCACGACGTAGACCGGGCGCGGGGCGCCGGCGGGCAGGAGCGCGGACGCCTGTTCGGCGACGGCGCACAGGTCGGCCGCGCGCTCGGCGACCGTCGCCTCGTCGAGCGGCCGATCCGCCGGATCGTCGGCGAGCCGCATGCTCGCGTCGAGGTGGATCTTCGTGAACCCCGCCTCGACGTAGGCGCGCACGAGGTCGCGGGCCATTCCCATCGCCTCGTCGCTGCCCCGGGACCGCCAGACGTGCGGCCCGAGGTGATCGCCGCCCAGGACGATCCGCGCCAGGGGCAGACCGGTTTCCGCCGCAATCGCCTCGACGAACGCGCGGAAGGCCGGCGGCGTCATCCCGGTATACCCGCCGAGCTGGTTGACCTGGTTGGTCGTGGCCTCGATCAGGACGATGACGCCATCCCGCCGTGCCTGGACCATCGCGGCCTGGAGGACCAACCGTTCGGCCGAGCAGACCGAGTAGATGCCGACCAGTTCGCCGGCCCGGTTCGCGCGGGCGAGATCCAGCAGCTGCGAGGTTGCGTCCCGGCCGTCGGCCCCGTCGGTCCACCACGTCATGCCATCGATCCTCCAAGCGCCGCGCGGGCCTCATCGAGCGTGGGCTGCCCGTCGATCCCGCCGAGCCGCTGGGTCGAGATCGCCCCGGCGGCCGCTCCCCAGCGGAGGCACTCGTGAACGTCGGCCCCGTCGAGCCACGCGCGGAGGAACCCGGCGTTGAAGGAGTCGCCGGCGCCGGTCGTGTCGATCGGGTCGACCCGCATCGCGGGGACCCGGACCAGCGGTCCCTCGGCCCGACAGGCGAGTGCCCCGGCGGCGCCGAGCTTGACGGCGACGATCGGCCCTCCGTCGGTCCGCGCTCTCGCGCCCGTCCGGGCCAGGGAGCGGGCCGCCTCCTCGACGTCGTCGACGCGGGCGATCCGGCGCGCCTCCACCGCGTTCGGGAAGAACACGTCGCAGGCGCCGAGCATGTCCGCCACGCCGCCGTCCCAGCGCTCGGTCGGGTCCCAGTTCGTGTCGAACGAGGTCGTGATCCCGCGTGCCCGGGCGGCCGCGAAGAAGCCCGGCAGCCGATCGCGGCTCGTCTCCTGGAGGTAGAAGCAGCCCGAGTGGACGTGGCGCGCCCGCGCCAGCAGCGACTCCGGCACGGCGTCGACGTCCATGGCCCCGATCGTGCCCATCTCGGTGAGGATCGCCCGGTCGTGCCCACTCGTGAGGATGACGGTCGCCCCGGTGGATCGCGCCGGGTCCACCACGCACGCCGACACGTCGATGCCGCGCTCCCGCATCGCGTCCAGCATGAACCGCCCGAACGCGTCGGCCCCGACGACGCCGAAGAACGCGACCGCGAGCTCGAGCCGCGCGGCTCCGCAGGCGAAGATCGCGGACGAGCTCCCGACCGTCATGTGCACGGACCCGATGACCCGTTCGACCTCGTCGAAGACCGGGACCGGATCCGGGTCGAAGACGATGATGTCGGGGTTGATCTCGCCGATGGCGAGGATGTCGATGTCGCGGCTCGGCCCGGTCACGCCCAGCACGCGGAGGCTGTGCGCTTCAGCTCGACCATCAAGTGCTGGCTCCCGGATGGAGGGTGGGGCGCCGACGTCGTCGCGCGCTCCCCGCACTCTACCGCGCGAATTCTGCCCAGGCAAGAGCGTCTTGCGCAACTTCCGGTTCGCTTACGCACAGTGTGCGCAATGTATTGACAAAGTGCGCGGCATGTCGGCACGATGTGCGCATGCGTGACCGAGACCGCGACGAGCGCGTCATCGGGTACGTCCGTGCCCGCGGCACGGCCTCGGTCGAGGAGCTGAGCCGGGAGCTCGGCGTCGGGCCCTCGACCATCCGCCGCGACCTGTCCCGCCTGGCGGGGGACGGGCGGCTCGTGCGCACGTATGGCGGGGCGACGCTGGCTGAGCGCACCACGACCATCCCGGCCGGCACGTTCGCCCGCGCGATTGCCGAGAAGCAGCGCGTGGCGGTTGCCGCCGCCCGCCTCGTCCAGGACGGGCAGACGATCGCCGTGACCAGCGGCACGACGGCCGTCGAGTTCGCTCGCCAGCTCGTCGACCGGTTCGATCTCACCGTGATCACCAACTCGCTCGACGTGGCCCAGGTGCTCCTCGACCACGAGGGGATCCAGCTGGCCGTCCTGGGTGGCGT
Organism: uncultured Chloroflexia bacterium; assembly: GCA_963831745.1. Classification (GTDB taxonomy): domain Bacteria; phylum Chloroflexota; class Limnocylindria; order Limnocylindrales; family CSP1-4; genus CTSoil-043. The sequence goes on from CAWHRD010000002.1 coordinate 90,173, forward strand.
CGTCCGCCCCCGGATGCACAGCCTGCTGGGGCACCTGACCGAGCAGGCCTGCCGGGAGATGCGGGCGGACACCCTGTTCATGGGGATCGGGGCGATCAGCCTCGAGCTAGGGCTGATGAACGACTACATGCCGGAGATCCTGACCGACCGGGCGCTCCGGTCGATCGCGGCGTCCGTGGTGGTGATCGCCGACTCCGGGAAGTTCGACCTCGTCGCGCCGGCGCTCGTGTTCGGCCTCGACCAGGTGGATGTCATCGTCACCGATGCTGGCGTGCGGCCGGACGTCGTCGCGGACCTGGGCTCGCGCGGCATCCGCGTCATCGTCGCCTGAGGGCGACAGGAGGAATCGTGTCGATCAGAGGGACCATCCCCGGCGAGATCCGCCAAGGGCCCGCCGCCATCCGGGCGACCGTCGACGCGACCGGCGCGCACGTCCGGGCCGTGGCCGCCGAGCTGCGCGCCGCGGGGGTCCGGCGCATCTGGGTGATCGGCAACGGCACCTCGTATCACTCGAGCCTCCACGCCGCGGGGCTTGTCCGCCGCCTATCGGGGCCCGGCGACACGATCGCGATCCCGGTCACCGCCGGCGACTTCCGGACATTTCGGCCGACACTGGGCCCGGGGGACGCGATCGTCGGCGTCTCGGCGTCCGGGGAGTTCCGGGATGTCCTGGGCGTGTTCGAGGAGGTCCGCGGTCGGATCGCGACGGTGGCGATCGTCCATGTCCCCGGCTCCAGCATCACCCGTGTCGCCGACCACGTCGTCCTGTCCGCAGGCGGACCGAGTGACTCGCCCGTCATGACCAAGACGTTCTCGTCCACCCTCTCGGCCACGATCCTCATGCTCGCGGCGATCGTGGGCGACGAGGCCCTGCTCGAGGTGACGGCCGGCCTGAGCCAGGCAGCCGATCATGCGGATCGCGTGATCGCCGACGCCTGGCCCGTCGTCGAGGAGATCGCGGCCGAGCTCGCCGACGCGGAGCACCTCTTCGTCGTCGGCGGGGGCCTCGCGTACCCTGCCGCGCTCGAGGCGGCGCTCAAGCTCAAGGAGATGGCGCTCGTCCACGCCGAGGCGTCGGAGACCTGGGAGATGGCGTCCGGGCCCGCGACGATCGTGGGCCCCGGGACCGTGGTCATCTCGCTCGCGCCCGACGGCGCCGCGAAGGCCGCGACGGACGACGTGGTCCGGCACTGTCGGGAGTGGGGTGCCCGGGTCATCGAGGTGGCTCCGGTTCGGGCGGTCCCCGACTCCCGGCTCCTCGCCGTACCGGCCGGCGTCGACGAGCGGTTCGCTCCCCTCTCCGTGGTGCCCCCGGTCGCCCTCCTCGCATATGTCCTGGCGGGCCTGCGCGGCGCGACGCCGGATCGACCGGGCTGGACCGAGCGGTATCACAGCCAGGGACTCACCCACATCGTGGGAGTCTGAGTCATGGATTGGCGCACGAGATCAGGAGGACAGGGAACGCTGATGCGAAGGACTCTCGCGCGACTGGGCGGCCTGGCGGTCGCCTCGGCACTCATCCTCGGGGCCTGCGGTGGCGGCGCGTCGCCTGCGGCGCCCTCGACCGCGCCCAGCGCGGCCGCTCCCAGCGGCTCGGCGCCGGCAAGCCAGGCCGCCTCCGAGCCGGTCACGCTGTCGTTCTGGTACTGGGCCGAATCCGATGCCCCGGGCGCGGACAAGTGGATGGCCGAGACCGTGGCTGCGTACAAGGCCATCCAGCCCAACGTCACGGTCGAGGTCACGTCCCAGCCGACGGACACGCTGATCAGCGCGTTCCAGACGGCCGCCGCCTCCAAGAGCGGCCCCGACATCGCCTCGCAGTGGGCCACCGGGCCGGTCCTGAGCTTCGTCTGGTCCGACTCGGTCGCGGCGATCAGCGACCTCGTCCCGACCGACGAGATGAAGCACTGGCTCAACACGAACGAGAACGTCTACGCGGGCAAGACCTGGGCCATGCCGATGTACCTCCTGGGGATCGGCCTGGCGTACAACACGGAGCTCTTCGCGAAGGCCGGGGTCACCCCGCCGTCCGGTGATCGCTGGACCTGGGACGAGTTCGTCGCCGCGTCGGCGAAGCTCAAGGCGGCCGGGATCACCCCGTTCGTCGGCGGCGACAAGAACGGCTACCTCGGGGCCTGGTGGTTCGCCAACATCGGCGGCCAGCAGCTCGACTCCGTCCAGGACCTGGCGAAGGCCGTCGTCGGCGACGTGCCCTTCACGGATCCGAAGTACACGGGCTGGTACTCGACCCTCGACGAGTACGTCAAGGCGGGCTACGTCAACGACGACGTCATGTCGCTCGACCTGGACCAGGGCGTGCGGCTCTTCCAGCAGGGCAAGGGCGCGATGGCGTTCACGACCGACGGCATGCTGGCCACGGCCATCAACGACCTGGGCGCGGACAAGGTCGGCGTGATGCGCCCGCCGAAGTGGGGCAGCGGGACGCTGGCCGACGCCGGGAATGCCACGCAATCGATCTCGCACTTCGTGACCAGCTGGTCGGCGCACCCGCAGGAGGCGGCCGCCTTCCTCCAGTTCATGCACACCCCGGATCGCCTCACCGCCTGGTACAAGGCGACGGGCGTGATCCCGGCCGATGACCGGTTCGACACGTCCCTGGTCACCGTCCCGCAGCTCCAGGCGATGTCCACGTTCGAGACCACCGGGCCGCAGGTCTGGCTCGAGAACTGGATCCCGCCCCAGATCGACGGCGACGCCGACATCCCGGCCGGCCAGATGATCTTCTCCGGCTCCGGGACGCCGGCCGACGCGGCCGACCTGTGGGAGCGCGTCGCCGCGACCTGGCGCAGCGCGCATCCCGACGAGCTCGCCAACTGGCAGAAGCTGGCCCAGTAGACGAACGGCCCGGGGCGGCCGCGAGGCCGCCCCGGGCCACGATCCATGAGCGCGACGACCTCGGCCCCCAGGCACCGGCGTCACCTGGACGTGACGCCCTACCTCCTCGTGGCGCCCGCCGTCGTCCTCATCGTCCTCATCTACGTCTACCCGATCGTCCGCGTCGTCATCGACAGCTTCCTGAGCCCGACGGCCCAGAGGGGGACGTCGGTCGGGCTCGCCAACTACACCTTCGTCCTCGCCGACCCCGTCTTCTGGAAGTCGGCCGGGAACAACGTCTTCCTGCTGATCGGCGTGCCGATCATGACGATCCTGGCGCTCGTGATCGCGGTGATCCTCTTCGACCAGATCCGCGGCTGGCGCATCTACCGGACCCTGGTCTTCACGCCGTACATCCTCGCCGTGCCCGTGATCGGCGTGACCTTCGTCTACCTGTACAGCTACAACGGGATCATCAACGAGATGCTGCGGGCCGTCGGCGCGGGCGGTCTCGCCAGCGACTGGCTCGGCAACCCGAACCTCGTGATGCCGTCCATCCTGTCGGTCATCGTCTACCGCGAACTCGGCTTCGGGGTCATGCTGTTCCTGGCCCGCATGGCCTCGATCCGCGAGGAGCTGTACGAGGCGGCCAAGATCGACGGGGCCGGCTGGTGGGCGCGCCTGCGCTACATCACCGTTCCCCAGCTGCGGACCGTGATGACGTTCTTCGTCGTGATCGAGCTGATCACGATGCTGAGCTGGGTCTTCGCCTACGTCTACTCCATGACGGGCGGCGGGCCGGCCTTCGCCTCCTCGGTCCTCGAGCTCTACATCTGGAAGTACGCCTTCGCCTACCGGGCCATCGGGATCGCCTCCGCGGTCGCGGTGCTGCTGTTGGTCTTCACGAGCGTGTTCATCGTGATCCAGCTGCTCGTCCGCGGCGAGGAAGGCGACACGGGCGAGGAATGAGCGCCACCGCCGTGGACACCCGGAACGGTCGCGGCCGGCGCGGGCCGGCGCCGCGCTTCCTCTCGCCCGGCGCCCTCTTCAAGCAGGCGCTCATGGTGGCCATCGCGATCGCCGCCATCTATCCCGTGTACTACATGGTGGAGACGAGCCTCAAGACCCGCCAGGCGTGGACGGCCGACCAGTTCGGCCTCCCGATCCCGCCCACCCTGGAGAACTACGCGGCCCTTCTCCAGGACGGCCGGATCCCGGTCTGGTTCATGAACAGCGTGCTCGTGACATCCGTCTCGGTCGCCGCGGCCACCGTCGTCGCCACACTGGCCGCCTTCGCCATCGCCCGCCTCCAGTTCCGCGGCCGGACCTTCCTGCTGCGCCTGCTGATCGCGCTGATGGTGATCCCGCCGGCGGTGCTGATCCTGCCCCTCTTCCTCGGGATGCAGCCGCTGGGCCTGACGAACACCTACCAGGGCGTGATCCTGATCTACACGGGCATGCTGATCCCGTTCTCGGTGTACATGCTCTCGAGCTTCTTTCGGACGCTGCCGGCCGAGCTCTTCGAGGCGGCTCGAATCGACGGCGCGTCGACGCTGCGGATCCTGCGGAGCATCGTCGTGCCGCTGTCGGGGCCGGGGTTCGTGACCCTGATCGTGGTCAACGCGATGTGGGTGTGGAACGAGCTGCTGATCGCGCTCGTCTTTCTCCAGGATGACCACAAGCGGACCCTGATGGCCGGCCTGACGACGCTGAAGGGCCGCTACGCGGTCAACGAGCCCGCGGTCATGGCGGGCATGTTCCTGGGGGTGCTGCCGATCCTGCTCCTCTTCCTGTTCGGGCAGCGCTTCTTCGTGCGCGGACTCGTCGCCGGCGCGGTGAAGTAGGCCTATCCCGCCCCCAGGCGCTCGAACCGCTGGCGGAGGCGCCGCAGCGCACGGCGGTCCGGGCAGGCCACGAAGACCGTGTCGTCGCCGGCGATCGAGCCGACGACCTCGGGCCAGCGCGCCCGGTCCAGGGACGCCGCGATCGCGTGCGCGGACCCTGGCAGGGTCACCAGGACGAGCAGCGGGCCCGCCTCGCGGATCTCGACCGGCAGGTCGCGGAACAGGCGCCGGAGCCGCTCCTCCCCGGTCGGGTCGGCGTCGGCGAGCCGCGGCGGAAGCGCGTAGACGGAGACCCCGGCGCGATGGGCCTTCACGAGGTGCAGCTCGGCGATGTCGCGGCTGATCGTCGCCTGCGTCGTCCGGAAGCCGCGCTCCCGGAGCGCCGCCGCCAGCTCCTGCTGGGTCCGGATGGGCCGCTGCTCCACCAGGTCGCGGATCGCCCGCTGGCGGAGCTGCTTCATCACCTCCACGGTCGGGCTCGCGGCACTACGCGGACAGGAAGTGGACCACGACGATCCCGGCCAGGACCAGCCGGTAGACGACGAAGATCGTCATCGGGTGGTTGCGGAGGTAGCGCAGGAGGATCGCGATCGCGGCGAACCCGGCGATCGCCGCCGCGATCATCCCCGCCAGCAGGACCCCCGCGTCCACCTGGACCCCGGTCTCGCCCGTGGCGAGCTTGCGGGCCTCCCAGATCACGGCGCCCAGGGTGATCGGCGTCGCCATCAGGAAGCTGAACCGGGCCGCCGCCTCCCGGGTCAGCCCGGCGAACAGGCCCGCGCTGATGCTGATCCCGGAGCGGCTGATCCCCGGGATCAGGGCGATCGCCTGGGCACAGCCGATCCCGAAGGCAGCGCCGAAGCCGAGTCCGTCGATCTCCTTCGTCCGGCGCCCGAGCCGGTCCGCCGTCCACAGGATGCCCGCCCCGATGACGAGCGTCAGGGCGACGAGGAGCTCCTGGCGGACCTGCTGCTCGAAGAAGTCGTTGAGCGCGACGCCGAGGATGACCGCCGGCGGCAGCGTCACCGCGATCAGCCATGCCAGCTTGCGGTCGGGATCCCCGCGGAACGAGCGGTCGCGGATTGTCGCGAGCCCGGCGGGCACGAGGCGCGCCCAGTCGCGCCAGAAGTACGCGAACAGGGCCACCAGCGTCCCGACGTGCAGCATCACCGTGAAGGCGAGCGAGTCGATGAACGGGTCGTCCCAGCCCGCGATGTGGGGGACGATGATCAGGTGGCCCGACGAGGAGATCGGCAGGAACTCGGTGAGTCCCTGCACGAGCCCCATGATGATGGCCTGGAGGAGCGTGTCCATCGCAGCAGAGGGCGGGCCGCGCCCCGAGTCGAGCGCGGCCGGCCGATCCGTCTCGCCTAGAGGATGAAGAGCGGGGCGAGGACCAGGGTGATCGTCGCGAGCAGCTTGACGAGCACGTGGAGCGACGGCCCCGCGGTGTCCTTGAACGGGTCGCCCACCGTGTCGCCGACGACCGCCGCGGCGTGCGCGTCGCTCTTCTTGCCGAGGACGTTCCCGGCCGCGTCGGTCAGGTGGCCGGACTCGATGTACTTCTTGGCATTGTCCCACGCCCCGCCGCCGTTGTTGAGGGTGGTGGCGAGGAGGACGCCGGCGATCGTGCCGACCATCAGCAGGCCGGCCACCGCCTCGTAGCCCAGCAGGACGCCGACGATGATCGGCGTCGCCACCGCCACGAGGCCCGGCGCCACCATCTGCCTGAGGGCCGCCTTGGTGGTGATGTCGACGACGCGCGCGTAGTCCGGCTTGGCCGTGTAGTCCATGATCCCCGGGATCTCGCGGAACTGGCGCCGGACCTCGACGATGATCGACTGGGCGGTCGTGCCGACGGCGCGGATCGCCAGCGAGCTGAAGAAGTAGACCAGCATCGAGGCGATGAGGGCCGCCACGAAGACGCTGACGTTGGCCAGGTTGACCGACGTCATGAGCTCGACGCCCTCCTTGCCGGCCGCGATCTGGCGCCCCAGGATCAGGTTCACCTTGTCGATGTAGGCGCTGAAGAGGAGGAAGGCCGCCAGCGAGGCCGACGCGATCGCGTAGCCCTTGGTGAGCGCCTTGGTCGTGTTGCCGACGGCGTCGAGGCGGTCGGTGATCTCGCGGGCCTGGGCCTCGGCGCGGCTGAACTCGGCGATGCCGCCGGCGTTGTCGGTGATCGGCCCGAACGTGTCCATGGCCAGGATGTAGGCCGTCGTCATGAGCATGCCCATGGTGGCGACGGCCGTCCCGAAGATGCCGCCGACGTTCCGGCCGTCCGCGCTGACGAGGTTGGCCTGCTCGCCCAGCCAGTGGCTGGCCAGGAGGGCGATGCCGATCGTGATCGCGGTCACGAACGTCGTCTCGTAGCCGACCGCGACGCCGCTGATGATGTTCGTGGCCGGGCCGGTCTTGCTGGCCTCGGCGATCTCCTTGACCGGCCGGAACGTGCCGGCCGTGTAGTACTGCGTGATGTAGACGAAGGCGATGCTGGTGGCCAGCCCGACCACGCCGGCGGCGAAGAACCAGACCCAGGTGGGGACCCCGTTGGCGCCCGTCTCGGTGCCCGTCTGCATCATCACGTTCGTGACGAACGCCAGGGCGACGACCGACAGGATCGTGGTGACCCAGTAGCCCCGGTTGAGCATGTTCATCGGGTTCTCGTCCTCGCGGCCGCGGACGAAGAACAGGGCCACGATCGTGGCCAGCAGGCCGAACGCGCGGACGACGAGCGGGAAGAAGATCCAGGCCTGGGGGTTCTCCCAGCCGGCGTTGGACGCCACGGCGTAGACGCCGACGCCCAGGATCATGGCGCCGATGTTCTCGGCGGCGGTGGACTCGAAGAGGTCGGCGCCGCGGCCGGCGCAGTCGCCGACGTTGTCGCCCACGAGGTCGGCGATGACGCCCGCGTTGCGCGGGTCGTCCTCGGGGATCCCGGCCTCGACCTTGCCGACGAGGTCGGCGCCGACGTCGGCGGCCTTCGTGTAGATGCCGCCGCCCAGCTGGGCGAAGAGGGCCACGAAGCTGGCGCCGAAACCGAAGCCCACGATGAGGAACGGGGCCTGGTAGACGGTGTCGGGATTCAGGCCGCCGAAGGCGGCGAACATCAGGTAGACGCCCAGGAGCGACAGCGAGACCACGAGGAACCCCGAGACGGCCCCGCCGCGCATGGCGACCTGGACCGCCTCGACGAGGCTCCGGCGGGCCGCGGCGGCCGTCCGGACGTTGGCCTTCACGGCCACGAACATGCCGATGATCCCGGAGGCCATCGAGCAGGCGGCTCCGACGAGGAAGGCGATCGCGGTCCGCACGCCCAGCTCCAGGCCGAAGACGCTCGTGTCGGCGACGTTCTCGGTCTCGAAGAAGGAGATCACGACCCCGATCAGCACCGCGCCGACGAGGGCGAGGATGGCGATCGTCACGTACTGGCGGCGGATGAACGCGACGGCGCCCTCGTAGATCGTCGCCGCGACGGCCTCCATCTCCTTGGTCCCGGTGTCGCGCCGCAGCACGTCGCGGGCCAGGTAGATGGCGAAGGCGATGGCGATGAGACCCGCCGGCAGGATGATGAGCTGGAGCTGTTCGGAGCTCATGGGCTGGTTCTGCGACCTCCCTGTCACGCACAGCCGTCCGCGCCGGCGCGACCGTCGCGCCTGGGACGAAGGATCGTTGGTGCGCCTGGGAACCGCGGCCCTTCCTCTGGGCGGGACGACGGGGCGGCTCAGGCCGCCGGCGAGTGTATCAACTGCCGGAAGCGCGGGTCAAACGCGAATATCAGCCCATTTATGCATCGCTGCGCACGCGCGCACCCACGTGTCGCGCCCCGGGGCGGCAGCCATGGCGTGCCCCTATACTGCCGATCTTGTGACACGCCGCCCCCTCGGGTGCCTCTTCGAGATCGTCGAGACGCTCGTCCTCACCCTCATCATCTTCTTCGTCATCCAGACGTTCGTCGCCCAGCCCTACCGGGTCGAGCAGCAATCGATGGAACGGACGCTCGAGCCCGACCAGTACGTGCTCGTGGACAAGCTGACGCCGCGCTTCGACCCGTACTCGCGCGGCGACATCGTGGTCTTCGAGCCGCCCGAGGCATGGGTCCAGGGCGGGCCGAAGACCCCGTTCATCAAGCGAGTCATCGGGCTGCCCGGCGAGACGGTCGAGATCAAGGACGGGGCCGTCTGGATCGACGGCACGCGCCTCGAGGAGCCGTACATCTACGACCTCCAGCCGACGACCGCGAACGAGGAGCCGGCGCGCTGGGTCATCCCCGTGGACCAGGTCTTCGTCATGGGGGACCACCGCGCCGCGTCCGCCGACTCGCGCGCCTTCGGGCCGATCGAGCGGAGCACGATCATCGGGCGCGCCTGGCTCCGCTACTGGCCCATCTCCAGCCTGGGGATCCTTCCCACGCCCGAGTACCCGGCGCCCCCCGGGAACGGAGACGCGAGGCCAAGCCCGACCGCACCGTGACCTGGCTCCTCGTCGCCGCCGGAGCGGTCGTCAGCGTCGGCGCCGCCGTGGCGGTGGGGGCGCGGAACCCGCGCGGCGCCGTGGGTGGAGCCCTCGTCGCCCTCGTCTTCGCGCCCTTCGTCGCGGATCCCCTGCCGGCCTCTCCCGAGCTCGGCTTCCGGATCGTCGCCGGCGTCCTGGCGGCGTTCCTGCTCCTCGTGGCCGCGCGCGGCGCAGGCGGCGAGGCGCCCCCGCCGCTGGGACTGCCCGCGACGCTCGCGGGGGCCGCCGCCGCGTTCGCGGCGGGCCTCGGCGCCACGGCCGTCGGGCTTCCCGCGTTCGGCCCGGGCGCGGCGCTGGCCGCGGGGCTCGCCTGCTTCGCGGTCGCGATCCCGTCGGTCATGCGGGCCGGCGCGCCGTTCCAGCTGGGGACGGCGCTGGTCGTGCTCCTCGGCGGCGGCCTCCTCGTGCGCACCGGCCTCGTCGGCACGCCGCCCGCCCTGGAGATCCTCGTGGCGGGTGCCGCGCTCGCCGCGCTCGCCGGCACGGTGCTCGCCCTGGCACGCTCGGCCGCGATCGCCGCGCCGGCCGGGGAGGCGACCGGCCGTGGCGCCGCCCGGCCACGCCTGCCGGTCGCCGCGGACGTCGCCCGGCCCCGGCGTCCCGTCACCGCGGACGTCGCCCGGCCCCGGCCCCCGCGCGGCTGAGCCGCGGCCGCCGTGAGCCTCCTGCCGTTCCTCGGGGTCACCGTCGCGGGTGCGCTCCTGGCCCTCGCCCTCCGCCGCCGCCGAACGGCCGGCAGCGTCGCCGGGCTCGCCGCCGTCGCGGCCTCCCTCGTGGCGCTCGTGCTGGCGATCCCCGGCGAGCCGCTGCTCGTGGGCGGCGGGGCGCTCGCCCTCACCGACTACGCGCGCATCCTCCTGGGCGTCGGGCTGGCGGGCGGCCTCGGCGTCCTCGTCGTCAGCCGTCTCGCGACGTGGGAGGCGACGGGCCCCGCCACGCTGCTCGTCGCGGCGGCGGGCCTGGGCCTGGCCCTCGGGATCGCCGGGGCGCTGCCCGGGCTCCTCGCGGCGGGGGCCGCCGCGGGGGTTGCCGCCACCGTGGCGCTCGCCCACCCGGCCACGCCCGGGCGCGTCCGGGCGCTCACGCGCGAGCTTCGGGGCGCCACGGTCGCGACGACCGTGGGCCTGGTCGCCGTGGGCCTGGTCGCGGAGGCGATCGGCGGGCTGGCCGTCCAGCCCCAGGTCGCCGGCCTGGCCGCGGTTGCCGCCGGGCTCACCCTGGGACACCGGCTCGGGGCGATCCCGCTGCACGCGCGGGTCGCGCGCCTGACGGACGCGGCCCCGGCGTCGACCCTGCCGACCCTGCTGGCCCTGCTCCCGGCCGGCTGGGTCGTGGTGATCCTCGGCTGGGCCCCCGACACGCTCGGACCCGCGGCGCCGGTTCTCGGCTGGGACGGCACGCTCCTGGTCCTGCTGGGGCTCGCGACGCTCGTGCTCGGCACGTTCGCCGCGCTCATCCAGGACGACCTGCTGCGGATCGTGGCCTACACCGTCGTCCTCGACGCGGGCGTGGCGGTCCTCGGCTACTCCTCGCTCGACCCGCTCGGCCGCGAGGCGGTCCGGGCGTGGCTGGTGCCCTTCGTCGCGAGCCGGACGGCCCTCGTGGGCTGGGCGATCGCGTTCCGCGCTGCGTTCGCCACGACCCGCCTGTCCGAGGCGCGCGGCTGGCTTCGGCGGGCGCCCGCCCTCGGCGTCGCCCTGGCGATCATCGGCGTCGCGACCGTGGGATGGCCGGGGTTCCTCGTCTGGGACGCGCGGCTCGACGCCCTCCAGTCGGCGACCGCGGGCGCGGCGCTCCTCGTCGCCTCGCTGGCATCCCTCGGGGCCGTCATCGCCATCGCGCGCGTGCTCGGCGCGGGCTTCGGACGGCCCGAGCCGCGCGTCATGGCCGCGGCGGGCGAGCTGGCCCGGGTCCCGGCCGGCCTCCGCGCCGCGGCCCGCGCGTTCCGCTCCCCCGATGGCCGTCGCTCGGTCGCCATCCGGGCGGCCACGCGCGAGGCCCGACCCCTCCTCGAGCTCAACCGGACGCCGTTGCGCGCGCTCCTCGTCGTCATGCTCGCCGGCCTGGCCCTCGTGACCGCCGTCGGCGGCTTCGGGATCCGCGAGGCGGCCGCGCAGCCGGACATCCCGATCCCGGTGCCGACGAGCGCGCCGCCCGACCTGCCGCCGGTCGTGGCGCCGTCGGAGCAGCCGGGACCGCCGGCCGAGGAGTCGCCGGCACCCGGTGGATCGTCCCCGGCGGCCGGATCGCCGGCGCCCGGGGCGTCCGCGACGCCGGAGGGCTCGCCAACGCCCGGCCCGTCGTCTCCCGCCGGAGGATCGAAGACACCGGGCGCCTCGCCGCCGCCCGCGCCCGCGTCCACGGCGACCCCGGCCCCGTAGCGTCGCCGTGGCGCCGCAGCGCCGCGGTGGCGCCGTAGTGCAGGGCTGCCCGCGGCGGAATTGCCGCCGGACCCGAGGCGTCGCGCCGCGGCTGCCCGGGGCGGACCCGGCCGCCGGCCGGCGGGGCGGCAGGCCGGCTCAGCCCTCCGCGGAGAGCACCCAGCGATCGACATCGCGGGCGTACTCGAGCAGACCCTCGGGGAACCAGAGGGCGAGCTCGGCCGCGGCCGTCTCCGGGCCGTCCGAGGCGTGGATCAGGTTCTGCGCCACCACGACCGCGAAGTCGCCGCGGATCGTGCCGGGTGCGGCCTCCCACGGCCGCGTGGCGCCGACCATGGCGCGCACCACGGAGATCGCGTTGGGCCCCTCGACCGACAGCGCCACGAGCGGGCTGGAGGTGATGAACTCGACCAGGCCCGCGAAGAACGGGCGCTCGCGGTGGACGGCGTAGTGCTGCTCCGCGAACGGGCGGCTCACGTGGACCAGCTTGAGGCCCACGAGCTTGAGACCCTTGTCCTCGAAGCGGGAGATCACGCGGCCCACGAGGAGGCGCTGGACGCCGTCGGGCTTGATCAGGACGAGGCTGCGTTCGGTCACTGGGAGCTCCCTGGGGGGCCGGCCTCGGCCGGCGCAAGGGCGAGACGTTCGGCCGAAGCGTAGGCGATCCGCGCCTCCTCGTGCCGCCCGGCCGCCCTGAGCGCCTCCGCCCGCACGAACGCGAACGCCGCTGCGTGCGCCGGCTGGGTCGTGGCGCCGTCGAGGGTTGCGAGGACGGCCTCGGCGGCCGCGCGATCGGCTCGCACGGCGAGGGCGAGGAGCACGGCGGCGCGCTCGGGCGCCTCGGTTGTCAGCGAGCCGCCGGCACGCAGGAGCTCGGACGCGGCGGCGCCGATCGGCGCGGCACGCTCCGCGCGGTCGGTCGCCGGTCGGTCCGTCGCCACCGAGAGGGCCCCGGCGGCGGCCGCGACCGGCGCCTCGCCTCCGGCCGGCGGACCCGGCGCGGGCGCGACCTCCTCGGCGGACGCCTCGGCGGCCCATGGCCAGACCGCCCGGGCCACGATCCCGGCCAGGATCGCGTCCAGGGTCTCGCGATCCCCCAGGCCCTCTGCCGCGGCGTCGACGTGCTCCGCCGCCTCCGTGGCACGACCGCGATCGGCGGCCGACTCTGCGCAGATCACGTGGGCCAGGACCAGCGAGGCACCCGCGGCGTCGGCCTCCTCGAGCCAGGTCGTCGCGGCCGCGGCAGCGCCGGCCAGGTCGCCGGTCCGCCAGCGGACCTCCGCCAGGTCGAGGACGGCGTCGCCGTCGAGGCGATCCGCGCCGGCGAGCGTCTCGAGCTCGGCTCGGGCGAGGGCGTACGTCCCGCCCCGCAGGTGCAGGCGCGCCAGCCGCAGGTCGGGGGCGCGCTCGCCGGGTCCCGACGCCGGGGCGGGGGACGTCATCCGGGCGCCTCGGCGGCGGCCGCCGCGGGGGAGGTCATCCGGGCGCCACGGCGGCGGCGGGCGATGACGCCGGGGCGCCCGCGGCCGGGGCCGGTGCCCGCTCGACGCGCGCGGGGTGCGGCGGAGCTGGGATCCGGAGGGTCCGCTCCAGCGACCGGCCCTTGCCGGCCGGGGCCACGACGGCCAGGCGCAGGCCGTCGTCGTGGAAGAGCCGGCCGGCCAGGCCGGCCACCTCGTCGGCCGTCACCGCCTCGATCGCCGCCAGCGCCTCGTCGGGGGTCATGACCCGATCGTGGAGCGCCTCCTGGGTGCCGATCCACGACGCCAGGTAGCGGGTCTCGTCGAGGCGCAGCTCCAGGCGCCCGGCCAGGTACGCCTTCACCTTCTCGATCTCGGCGTCGGGGACCCGCTCGTCGCGCAGGCGGGCCAGCTCGTCGAGCACCGCGGCGATCGTCGGGCGGATTTTGGCCGGGTCGACCCCCGCGTAGACCGAGACGACGCCGGCGTCGGCGTAGCTCACGATCGAGCTCCCGACGTCGTAGGCCAGCCCGCGCTCCTCGCGCACCTCCAGGAAGAGCCGGCTCGACATGCCGTCGCCGAGGACGGCGTTGAGCACCGACAACGTCCACTGGTCGGGGTGGTCGCGACGCAGGCCCGGGACGCCGAGGATGAGCTGCGCCTGGGTGGTCGCCCGGGTCGCCCGCACGAACAGCTCGCCGGCGGGGATGGCCGGGGCCGGGGCGTAGGTCGGGATGGCGCCGTTGCCGGTCCCGAAGGCCTCGGCCGCGAGGTCGACGACCTGCGCGTGGGAGATGTCGCCGGAGGCCGCCACGACCACGTTGCCCGGGCGGTAGAACGTGCGCCAGAAGCGGTGGATCGCGTCCGCCGGCAGCGCGCGCACGCTCTCCTCGGTCCCCGCGATCTCGCGGCCGAGCGGCGTGTCGTCGAAGACCGCGAGGTCGAAGAGGACGTTGGCGTGCTCCGCCGGGTCGTCGAGGTAGGAGCGGATCTCCTCGACGATGACGTCCCGCTCCTGCTCGATCTCCGCCTCGTCGAGGAGCGGGCGCGCCACGAGCTCGCCGAGGACCCGCATCGCCAGCGCGGCGTGGCGGACCGGGACGCGGACGTAGTAGACGGTCGATTCGCGGTCGGTCGAGGCGTTGAACGTCCCGCCGATCCCCTCGACCGCCTCGGACAGGGCCCGGGTCGTCGGGAAGGCCTGCGTCCCCTTGAAGGTGAGGTGCTCCATGAAGTGGGCACAGCCGGCCTGGTCGGCTCCCTCGTGGCGCGAGCCGGCCAGCACGTGGGCCTCGATCGTGACCGACCGGGAGCCGGGGAGCCGCGCGGTGATGACGCGCGGCCCGTCGGGCAGCGCCGTGCGTTCGAACATCGGGCGGAAGGGTATCGGATATCGGGTGGTGGGCGAGCGGCGTCTCGCCGGCGGGGCCGCGCCCGACCGGGCGACGCAGCTCGCGGCGCCCTCGCGGCGCCCTCGCGGCGCCCTCGCGGCCGGGGGTCGAACGCTCGCGGCGTCGTCCGAGGGCTCCCGCCGGGGCCCCGGCCCGGGTGCGTGGCCGGCCCGCGGATGGCGCTATCGGGAACCGTCCCGCCCCCGGAAGGGGGCCCAACGGCCCTTCGGCGGCGACCTCCGCGGGCTATCCTTGGGCTGCGTGATCGGGCCCGATGCGGGCCGCGTTCGCCGGGCGGCAGGCCGCGTCGATGCGTTCCACGGTGCCTGCCGGCCCCCATGGTGATCGCTTGGAGGAGAGGACACGATGGCCACCCGACTCCGGACGCCCCTTGCCCTGCTGGCTGCGGGGGTCCTGCTGGTGAGCGGCTGCTCGGGCGGCGGGAGCGCGAGCCCCACGGGCTCGGGAACCGCCACGACCTGCGAGGCCGGCGCGGCCTCCGGGACGCAGATCCCCGAGATCGTCGATGGCAAGTTCAACGTCGCGATGGTCCTCATCGGACCCCACAACGACGGCGGCTGGAGCCAGGCCCACTACGAGGGCCTCATCTACCTGTGCGAAAACATGAAGGACTCGCACGTCGCCTACATCGAGAACGTCCCCGAGGGCGCGGACTCCGAACAGGTCTTCACCAGCCTCGCCCGCAAGGGCTTCAACTTCATCATCGGGACGAGCTTTGGCTACATGGACCCGATGGCGAACGTCGCCGAGCAGTTCCCCAACCAGACCTTCCTGCACCTGACCGGCTACAAGTCGAACGGCAAGAACTTCGGCAACTTCTTCGGCGCGATGGAGACGATGAAGTACCTGGCCGGCATGCTGGCCGGGTCGCGCGCGAAGCTGGATGGGAACCCGAAGATCGGGTACATGGCCACCTTCCCGATCCCCGAGGAGCTCCGGCTCGGCAACGCGATCATGCGCGGCGTCAAGGTGACGTGCCCCGAGTGCACGATGGACATCCGCTTCATCAACACCTGGCACGACCCGGTCAAGGAGAAGGAGGGCGCGGCATCGCTCTTCGACGCCGGCGCCCAGGTCGTCTTCACCGGCGCCGACACCGGCGCCGTGGCCGACGTCGCCCAGGAGAAGGGCAAGTGGGGTGTCACCTACGACCACCCCGACTCCTGCAAGGCCGAGCGCTGCCTCACCGCCCCGTACTGGATCTGGGGCCCCGAGTACACCCGCATCGCGGAGCAGGTCAAGGCCGGCACGTACAAGGCCGGCTACGAGTACTTCGACGCCGACGCCGGCGCCATGGGCCTCCTCGGCTTCATGGCGGGCGAGACCCCGCGGCTGGGGATCAAGGACCTCCCCGAGAAGGACGTCCAGGCCGTCAAGGACACGCTGGCCACGATGCTCAAGAGCAGCACCGGCCGGTTCGACATCGTCTTCAACGGCCCGATCGTCGACAACACCGGCAAGACCCTGGTCCCCGCGGGCGAGAAGCTCGTGCAGTCCGACCTCGACCAGTTCCCGCCCGGAGCGCCCGGCAACGAGTGCAAGACCTGCATGTACTGGTGGAACGACGGGATCGTCGCGAAGCTCCCCGAGCTGAGCCAGTAGGCCAACGCGGTCCAGGCCCGCGACGATCCGTTCGTCGCGGGCCTCGCCGTTCCAGCGGAGCCGTCACCGTCGCATGACTGCCGTCCCGGACGCCCCGCCTCCGTCCGCGCCGCCGGCCACCATGGCCGTCGAGATGCGCGGAATCGTCAAGCGCTTCCCCGGGGTCGTCGCCAACGACGGCGTGGACTTCGACGTCCACCTCGGCGAGGTCCATGCCCTCCTCGGTGAGAACGGCGCCGGCAAGAGCACGCTCATGAACGTGCTGGACGGGCTCTACCGCCCCGACGCCGGAGAGATCCGGCTCTTCGGCAACCCGGTGGACTTCCGCTCGCCGCGGGACGCGATCGCGGCCGGCGTGGGCATGGTCCACCAGCACTTCGCGCTCGTGCCGACGCAGACCGTGACCGAGAACATCCTGCTCGGCCTTGCCGAGCCGCGCTTCCGGCTGGACGCCCGGCGCTACGACGAGCGGATCGCCCAGCTCGCCCAGCGCCACGGGCTCGCCGTCGACCCCCGGGCGCGCATCTGGCAGCTCTCGGTCGGGGAGCAGCAGCGCGTCGAGATCCTCAAGATGCTCTACCGGGGAGCGCGGATCCTCATCCTCGACGAGCCGACGGCGGTCCTCGCGCCCCAGGAGGCGGCCGATCTGTTCGGCACGCTCCGCTCGATGGTGGCCGAGGGCACGTCGATCGTCTTCATCAGCCACAAGCTGGCCGAGGTGACCCAGATCGCCGACCGGGTCACCGTGATGCGGCGCGGGAAGGTCACGGCGGCCGGCGCTTCCATGGCCGGCACGACGACGGCCGACCTGGCCCGCCTCATGGTGGGTCGCGAGGCCACCGAGACGATCGAGAAGTCGCCCTTCGAGCCGGGGCCCGTGGTCCTTGCGGTGCACGACGTCGAGGCCCAGAGCGACCGCGAGCTCCCGGCCCTGCGTGGGGTCTCCTTCGAGGTTCGGGCGGGCGAGATCCTGGGCGTCGCGGGCGTCGCCGGCAACGGCCAGTCCGAGCTGGCCCAGGTGCTCACGGGCCTCCGCCGCTGCACCGCCGGGTCGATCTCGGTCAACGGCGTCGAGGTCGCCAACCACACCCCGCGCGAAGTCATCGACCAGCACATCGGCCATGTCCCGGAGGACCGGACCGGCGTCGGCACGGCACCCGATCTCTCGATCGCGGACAACCTCATCATGAAGTCGTACCGGGATTCGCCGGTCGCGCGCCGCTGGTCGATCGACGCGGGCGCCGTGCGCCGCTTCGCGACCCGTCTCCGGGATTCGTACGCGATCTCGTCGCCCTCGATCGACACGGAGGCGCGCCTGCTGTCGGGCGGCAACCTCCAGCGACTCATCCTCGCCCGCGAGATCGCCTCGCAGCCCCGCCTGATGGTCGCCGTCCAGCCGACGCGCGGCCTCGACGTGGGCGCGATCGCCACGGTCCACCGCCTCCTGCTGGACCAGCGCGCGGCGGGCTCCGCGACGGTCCTGATCAGCGAGGACCTCGACGAGGTGCTGACCCTCTCCGACCGCTTGGCGGTCGTCTACGAGGGCCGCATCGTCGGGATCGTCGATGCGGCCGACGCCGACATCGCCGATATCGGCCTGCTGATGACCGGCGGCAGGCCGTCCGCGACGATCGAGCCGGCCGACGCGACGAGGCTCGTCCCGTGACCGCGGGGGCACCGGCGCGCCGTCCGCAGCGTGCCCGCTTCGCGCTCCCCTGGACGGTGCGCGCCGAGCGACGGCTCGAGGTCCCGCGCTGGCTCCCGCTTGCCTCGACGCTTGGCGCCGTCGTCGTCGCCCTGCTCATCGGCGGCCTGATCCTCGCCATCGCCGGCGGCGACCCGATCGCGATCTACGCGCACATCCTGCGGTCGTCGTTCGGGAGCCTCGGCGTCCTGTCCGACACGCTGGTGAAGGCGACGCCGCTGATCCTGACCGGCCTCGCCTGCGCCCTTGCGTTCCGGATGCGCCTGTGGAACATCGGCGCGGAGGGCCAGCTGCTGATGGGCGCCTGGGCCGCCTCTGCCGTGGTCCTCGTGCCCATCGTGCCCGTGGGGACGCCGGCGATCATCACGATCCCCGTGATGATGGTGGCGGCGATGCTCGCCGGCGGCGCGTACGGGGCGATCCCCGGCATCCTCAAGGCCGTCCGCGGGGTGAACGAGATCATCGTCACCCTGATGCTCAACTACATCGCCGCCCTCTGGATCTCGTACTGGGTGTTCGGACCGTGGAACGAGGGGGGCTTCCCGATCACCCCGCAGTTCCCGCGCGAGTCGTGGCTCCCACGCCTCTCCGACTTCGCCGAGGCCTTCCCCGCCGCCTCCGGGCTGACGGTCCATGCGGGGCTCCTGATCGGCCTGATCGCGGCCGTCCTCGTCCACTTCCTCCTGTATCGGAGCCGGCTGGGCTACGAGATCCGGCTCATCGGCGACAGCCCGCGGGCTGCGCGCTACGCCGGCGTCAACGTCGTGCGCAACACGATCGTCGTGTTCGCGATCTCGGGAGCCCTCGCCGGCCTGGCCGGGATGAGCGAGGTCTCCGGCGTCGTGCACCGCCTGCAGCTGACGATCTCGCCGGGTTACGGCTTCACGGCGGTCATCGTGGCCTACATCGCGAAGCTCAACCCGTACGGCGTCGTCGTCGCATCGATCGCCTTCGGCGCACTCATCCTGGCCGGCCGCGAGATCCAGCCCTCGGGCATCCCGGCCATGATCCAGGGGATCATCCTCTTCGCGCTCATCGCGAGCGAGGTCTTCCTCCGCTACCGCTTCCGGATCGAGCGGCGGGCCGCCTGATGGACCCCATCGTCATCCTCGCCGCGGGCGTCGCCACCGGCACCGTCCTGCTCTTCGCCGCGCTCGGCGAGATCTTCGCCGAGCGGGCCGGCGTCATCAACCTGGGCGTCGAGGGGATGATGCTGATGGGCGCGGTCGTCGCCTTCGGCACCGCCGTCGGCACCGGCAACCCGTGGCTGGGGCTCGTCCTCGGGATGCTGGCGGGCGGCCTCCTCTCACTCCTCCACGCCGTGATCACGATCAGCTTCCAGGCCGAGCAGGTCGTCTCCGGCCTCGCCCTGACGTTCCTCGGCAGCGGCCTCGCCCGGGTCCTCGGCGAGGACCTCAGCAAGGCCGGCGCGATCGCCCTGATCCCGACCGCCACGATCCCCGTGCTGTCGGCCATCCCCATCGTCGGGCCGATCTTCTTCACGAACCAGAACCTGCTCGTCTACCTGGGCTTCCTCCTGGTGCCGGCCGCCTGGTACTGGATCAATCGGACCCGCCCGGGGCTCCACCTGCGGGCCGTCGGCGAGAGCCCGACGGCCGCCGACACGCTCGGCGTCAACGTCTACCGGCTCCGCTACGCCTACGTGTTCGTCGGCGGGCTCCTCGCCGGCCTGGCCGGGGCCACGATCACCCTCGCGATTCAGCCGGGCTGGTTCAGCGACCTGACGACCGGGGGGCGCGGCTGGATCGCGATCGCGATCGTCATCTTCGCCCGCTGGAACCCGGTGTGGGCCGCCTTCGGGGCCTTCGCCTTCGGGGCCATCCAGCGGATGATCATCGACCTCCAGGGGCCCCAGACGCTGTTCGGGTTCCCCAACCCGTTCTTCGAGGACCACAATCTCACGTTCTTCCTCGAGATGCTGCCGTTCGTCCTGGTCATCGTGGTCCTCGTCGCCGTCTCCGGCAAGGCGATGCGCCAGCGCGTGGGCGCCCCTGCCGCGCTGGGCATCCCCTACGTGCGGGGCGAGCGCGGGGCATAGGATCGGGCGAGGGTCGCAGGACGGGCGGCCGGCGAACGGTTCGGCCTGGGCGCCGGGGGACGGCTCGGCCAGGGCCGGGGGCCGAGGGGACCGCTGGAATCGTCCGCGGGGTCAGGCGCGCTCGTCGGCCTCGGGGCCCAGGAGCTCCATCTGGACGAAGCCGCTCGTGTCGAAGGCGAGCTGCTCGGGGGCGGGCCCGGCGGGCTCCGCGAGCGGGGCGAACTCGACGACGATGCGCTCGTCGCCCTCGACCAGGACGTAGACGATGAGCTGGTCGGGCCGGGTCTCGAACTCGAGGTGCTCGAACGAGTCGACGTTGAGGCAGATCGCGACCGGCGTGAAGTACGACGAGGTCTCGGGCTCGTCGATGACCACGCGCTCGACCCATCCGGCCCCGTTCGCGACCAGGTCGCGGCCGCGGTAGTAGCGGTAGGACACCGTCTGCTTCAGCAGGGGCCGGAGCAGGTTCAGGATGTCGGTCCGGGACGACACGATGCCGCTGTTCACGTAGAACTTGGCGGGGGTCGGGCGCGCCATGGGGGCACCTCCTGGGCGGGCCACGCGGGGACGGTGCCCCGACCCCCTGACGATCCGGGGGCGGAGCCCGGGCGCGACGCGGGGATGGTACCGCACGGCGCCGGCCGCGGGGAGGTCGCGGCGGGGAGCAAGGGGCGGCCTTGGGGCGGACGCGAGGAACCCTGGGGAGCCGCGGGGCGGCCGCGGCGCGACGACCTCGGTGAGCCCGGCGCGGCCTATCATCGGCACATGCTCCTCGCGATCGACATCGGCAACACGAACCTGCGCCTCGGCGTGTTGCGCGACGGAGCGCTCGCGGCGACCCGCCGCGCGGCGACCCCGGTGGGCGCCACCCCGGACGAGGTGGAGCTCCTCCTCGAGGGGCTGCTCGGCCTGGACGGCCTCCGGCTCGCGGGCGCGGGGTCGGTGGCCCTGGCCTCGACCGTCCCGGCGCTCGCCGCGGCGGTGGAGACGGTGGCCTCCCGGCACACGCTGTCCTGCGTGATCGCCTCCGCCGGGACCGTCCCGATCCCGGTGCACGTCGAGCGCCCCGGCGAGGTCGGTCCCGACCGGCTCGTCAATGCGTATGCCGCCGCCCACCTCCACGGCCGACCTGCCGTCGTCGTCGACTGCGGCACGGCCACGACCTTCGACGCGGTCGACCACACCGGCGCCTTCGTCGGCGGCGCGATCGCGCCCGGGATGGGTCTCGGTCTCGTGGCCCTTGTGGCCCGCACGGCGAGGCTGCCGCGGGTCGACGTGCAGCTCCCCGACGGCCCGATCGGGCGCGACACTGCGGCGGCGATCCGCGTCGGAACGGTGCTGGGGCACCGGGCCATGATCGAGGGGCTCCTGGCACGCATGCGCCGCGAGCTGGCCGCGGGCGGCGGCCTGGCGCCCCACGACGTGCGGGTCGTCCTCACGGGCGGGCTCGCCACGCTGCCCTGGGCGCGAACCGTGGAGGGCGTGGACGCCATCGACCCCGACCTGACGCTGCGCGGCCTGGGCCTCTTCCACCGGGCCGTCACCGGGACCGCCGAAGGATGACCGCAGGACGCCTGGCCGGCCGCTTCGTCGGGCTCGGAATCACGGGCTCGATCGCCGCGTTCAAGGCCGTCGACCTGCTGCGTCTCCTGCGTGCCGAGGGCGCCGAGGTCCAGGTCCTGATGACGCCCTCGGCGACCCGCTTCGTGGCCCCGCTGACGCTCGCCGCGCTCTCGCGCCGCCACGTCGACGCGGAGGTCCTCGACCTCCTCCCGGACGGGCGGATCGGGCACGTGCTCACGGCGGACGCCGCGGACGCGATCCTCGTCGCGCCGGCGACGGCGCACTGGCTCGGCGCGATGGCGCACGGGCTGGCCGCGGACGTCGTCACGGCCACCTGTCTCGCCACGGCTGCCCCGGTCGTCGTCGCCCCGGCCATGGACGGGGACATGTACGCCCACCCGGCCACGCAGGCCAACGTCGCGATCCTCCGCGACCGGTTCGGCTACGCGATCGTCGAGCCCGAGAGCGGGCCGCTCGCGTCGGGGCAGGTGGGACCCGGGCGGCTCGCCGACCTGGGCGCGATCGTCGATGCCGTCGTCGCGGCGGTCGGCGACCGGCCGGTGCGCCGGCCCGATCCCGCGGACCGCACGCCCCTCCTCCCCGGTGCCGTCGCCGACGGCCTGGCCCGCGACGCCGACGACTTCGCCGGGCGCCACGTCGTGGTGACCGCCGGCGGCACGGCGGAGCCGATCGACCCAGTCCGTTACATCGGCAACCGGAGCACCGGGACGATGGGGGTCGCCGTGGCCGAGGCGGCCCGCGACCGGGGCGCTCGCGTGACGCTCGTCGCCGCGATGGTCAGCGTGCCGCTGCCCGACGGCGTCGAGGTCGTCCGGGCGGAGACCGCCGGGGCCATGCGGGTCGCCCTCCGCCGCCTCCTCGAGACGGCTGACGGGCGGGCCGGCTTCGACGCCCTCGTGATGGCGGCGGCCGTCGCCGACTTCCGTCCGTCGGCCCCCGCGGACCGTAAGCTCGCACGGACCGATGCCGGGCTGACCCTCGAGCTCGTCGCCAACCCCGACCTGCTGGCGGAGATCGGCAGGCTGGTCCGCGGCCTCGACGACGCCGGCGCCCCGACCCGCCGGCCCCTCGTGCCTCGACCGGTCCTCGTCGGGTTCGCCGCCGAGACCGGCAGCCTGGAGCGTGCTGCCGGCAAGCTCGCGGCGAAGCGAGTCGACCTCCTGGTCGCCAACGACGTGGCCGAGGCGGGATCGGGGTTCGGCACGCCCACCAACCGCGTCACGATCCTCGCCACCGACGGGCCGGAGGAGGCCCTGCCGCTCCTGCCCAAGCGCGAGGTCGCCGACCGGATCCTCGACCGCGTCGTCGCGGCGCTGGACGCTCGCGAGGCGACGGCCCCCGAGGGTGACCCCGCGGCGCTGGACGCCCGCGACGCGGCGGCGCAGACTGGTCGGGACGAGCCCGCCCAGGAGACCCGCGTCCCGTGAGCGCCACCCCCACCCCCGCGACCCCCGCCGGTCCCGCCCGCATCACCGTCCTCGACTTCGCCCGGATGCACGCCGACGGCGAGCGCATCGCGATGCTGACTGCCTACGACTTCCCGACCGCGCAGCTGCTCGACGAGGCGGGCATCCCCTCGCTCCTGGTCGGCGATTCGCTCGGCCAGGTCCTCCTGGGCTACGACACCACGGTCCGCGTGACGATGGAGGAGATGCTCCACCACACGAAGGCCGTGGTTCGCGGCACGAGGCGCGCGTTGGTCGTCGGCGACATGCCCTTCCTCTCGTATGCCACGCCGGAGGAGGCGCTCACGAACGCCGGGCGCTTCCTGCGCGAGGCCGGGGCGCAGGCGGTCAAGGTCGAGGGGGGCGTCCGAACCGCGCGGATCATCGAGACGCTGGTCAAGGCCGGGATCCCGGTCATGGGCCACATCGGGCTCACGCCCCAGGCCATCAACGCCCTCGGCAGGGTGCGCGTGCAGGGCAAGAACCGGGAGCAGGCGCGGGCGCTCCTGCACGATGCGCTCGCGGTCCAGGAGGCCGGCGCCTTCGCGGTCGTGCTGGAGCTCGTCCCCGAGCAGCTGGCGGCGGCGATCACCGCCCGCCTGCGCATCCCGACGATCGGCATCGGGGCAGGTGCCGGCTGCGGCGGCCAGGTCCAGGTCATCACCGACGTGCTGGGACTCGGGTCGTTCGTGCCGCGCCACGCGAAGCCGTACGCCGACCTCCGGGGCACGATCCGGGCAGCCGCCGCCTCGTACCTGGCGGAGGTCGAGGCCGGGACCTTCCCCGGCGAAGCCCAGGCGACGCGCATGGAGGAGGCCGTGCTCGACGATGTCCTCGGGCGCGCCATGGCCGACCGTCCGGGAACGGCCGACGCGATCGCCGGGGGGATCCCGCTCGACCGCGACCTGTGACCGGGACGACCGACGCTGCCTCGGCGGGCGAGCGAATCTGCGGCCGGCGAGCGAATCGCGGCCGGCGAGCGAATCGCGGCCTTGGACGCGCCCGGGAGCCGCGACCTCCTCGTCGTGCGATCCCGCGAGGAGCTCGCCGACGCCCTCGCCAGGGCACCCCGGCCCCTGGGCCTCGTCCCCACGATGGGCTGGCTCCACGCCGGCCACCGCTCGCTGATCGCCCGCGCGCGCGCCGAGTGTGCCAGCGTGGCCGTCTCCATCTTCGTCAACCCGCGCCAGTTCGGCGATCCGGCGGATCTCGTCCAGTACCCGCGCAACGAGGCGCGCGACCTCGCGATCTGCGCCGAGGAGGGCGCCGACCTCGCCTGGGCGCCCGCGGTGGAGGACGTCTACCCGCCGGGCTTCGACACGCGGGTGAGCGTGGAGGCGCTGGCGAGGCCCCTGGAGGGCGCCGCGCGGCCCGGCCACTTCGACGGCGTGACGACGGTGGTGGCGGTGCTGTTCGGCCTGGTCCGACCGGACCGGGCCTACTTCGGCATGAAGGACGCCCAGCAGCTCCGGGTGATCGCCCGGATGGCGGCCGACCTCGCCCTCACGACCGTCGTCCCCTGCCCCACCGTCCGCGAACCCGACGGGCTCGCCCTGAGCTCCCGGAACGTGCACCTGGCGCCGGCCGAGCGCGCCGCCGCACCGATTCTGCACCGCGCCCTCGCCGCGGGGCGCGCCCGCTGGGCGACCGGCGAGCGCGACGCCGAGGCGATCCGGGCGGCCGTCGCCGCGGTCGTGGCCGCCGAGCCATTGGCGCGCCTCGAGTATGTCTCGCTGGCCGACGACGCGACGCTCGCCGAGCTCGACCGCGTCGACGGCCCGGCGCTTCTCTCGATCGCCGCCCGCTTCGGCTCCACTCGCCTCATCGACAACCTCGTCCTGGGCTGAGCCGGGCGTCGCGCCGCACGCGCTGCGCGGCCGACGGGAACCGCGGCTCCCGCGGAGTCGTCTGGGGGCCGTGACGCGGGCCGAGCCAGCACCGCGTCCGCCACAGGGGTTGCCGCGATGAGCCGTCGCCTCCCGTCCGCCGCCAGGGGGCCGCGGACCGCCCGTTCCCTGTTCGCCCTCGTCACCGCCTTCGCGGCCCTCGCCGTCATCGTCGCCGCCTGCGGCGGCGCGGCGCTCTCCGCAGCCGGGCAGCCGATCCTCGACGGCGCCGGCGCGGCGCCCCTCCCGGCCGCCACGGCCGTGCCCGCGGAGGTGGAGCGCACGGCCGGCGGCGACGGAAGCGGCAACGGCCAGCCGTCGCTCCCGGGAGTCGACGGCCCGCTGATCGTCCGCACGGGCCAGCTCACCCTGGAGGTCGCCGGTCTCGACGACGCCGTCGCGGCCGCCGAGAGGGCCGTCGTGGCGGCCGGCGGCTACGTCGCCTCGTCGCAGCGTCAGGGCGACGGCGAGACCGCCAGCGCGACGGTTACCTTCCGCGTTCCGGCCGAGCGCTGGGAGGCCACGCTCGCCGCGCTCCGCGCCGTCGGCACCAAGGTCCTCGCCGAGCAGACCGCCAGCGAGGAGGTGACGAGCCAGGTCGTCGACCTCGGCGCCCGCCTCGTCAACCTGCGCGCCACCGAGACGGCGCTGCAGGCGATCATGGTCAAGGCCACGAAGATCCCCGACATCCTCGAGGTGCAGGCCCAGCTCACGACCGTCCGGCAGGAGATCGAGCAGCTGACCGCCCAGAAGGTGTCGCTGGAGAAGCAGGCTGCGCTGGCCACCCTCACCGTCGACTTCTCGCTGCCGCCCGTCGTCGCCGTCACGCAGGTCCGGGAGGGCTGGGACCCGGCGAGCGACGTCGACCGCGCCGCGGCGACGCTCGTCGGCATCGCCCAGGGCGTCGCCAGCGCGGCCATCTGGGTCGCGATCGTCCTGCTCCCGCTCGCCCTCGTGCTCGTCGTCGCGACCGGGATCGCGTGGCTCCTGGCGCGCCGGCTGCGCCCGCGGCACGGGCCTCCCGCGCCACCCGCAGCCCTCGACGCCCCGGCGGCCTAGCCCCGGGGCCTGGGCGCGACGCTGGACGGCCCGGTCCAGACCCGGCGGCCGCACGGCGCCGGCGACGGTCGTCGCCCACGCGGCGACGCTCGCCGCCCGCGCGGCGTCGGCGGCGCGGCCACGCGGCGTGGAGCGAACCGGACCCGCGGGTCGCTCCCGGCGTCAGATCTCCTGCCGGCGGAGGCTCCACCAGGCCAGGCCCACGGCACCGGCCATGATCGCGACGTTGACCAGCACCGGCCCGAGGAGCGGGTCCGGGACCGTGCCGAGCGCCAGCGCGCCGGCGGCACCCCACAGGCTCGTGGGCATGTACGGGCCGATCCCGGGCAGCGCCGAGACGATCCCGGCCAGCAGGAAGACGCCGAAGCCGACGCCCCCCGCGACCAGCGCCGAGCGCGTCGTGGCCGACGCCAGGAACGTCAGCGCGGCGAAGACCGCGAGGGAGAGCCAGACGAGCACCACGGCCGCGGCGAAGCCGCCGAGCGGCAGCGGCTCGAAGAGGATCGTCGTGTAGATCCAGCACAGGGCGCCGGACACGCCGACCGCGAGGGCGAGGAGGGCGCCGATCGCCACCGCCTTGGCGGCGACGAAGGCGCCGCGCGTGATCGGCTTCGTGAGCAGGAACGCCGCCGTGCCGCGCTCCTTCTCGGTGGCCACGGAGCCCATCGTCACGAGGATCGCGATGAGAACCCCGAGCTGGCCGATGTTCTTGGTGAACTGGGCGATGGCGTCGCCGACCACGGGCTCCGGGATCATGCCCTGGAACTGGCCGCCCCCGACGGCCTCGACGATCTCGCGGACGTAGCGGGCGAAGACGGGCGAGAGGAGCCCGAGGATCGCGAAGACGGCGACGACCACGAGCAGGCGCATGGTGCGGACCTGCTCGCGAAGCTCCTTGCGCAGGAGCAACCCGAACCCGCTCACGAGGGTGCCCCCGGGGTGGGCTCGGGTCCCGGCGCTGGAGAAGGCTCTCCGCCCACCAGCTGCAGGAAGACGTCCTCGAGCGTCGGCCGGACCCGCTCGAAGCGGGCCAGGTGGACTCCCGCGGCGACGACGAGCGGGAGCGCCTCGGCGGTCGCCCGCTCCGTGTCGGTCACGACGACCCGCAGGATCCCGTGGTCGGAGCGGAGGTCGCGGGTCCATGCCGCGGCGCGGAGCGCAGCCTCGAGGCGGGCCACCGCGGCATCCTGGCCGGGCTCCGGGTCGAGCTCGAGGATCGGGCGGGCATGCTGCGCGAGGAGCTCGTCGATCGGCGCCTCCGTCACCAGCCGGCCGTGGTCGAGGATCGCCACCCGGTCGCAGATCCGCTCCACGTCGGTGAGGATGTGGGTGCTCATGAAGACGGTGGCCGAGCCGCGCAGCCGGCCGATCAGCTCCAGGACGTCGCGGCGCCCCTCCGGGTCGAGCGCGCTGACCGGCTCGTCGAGGAAGAGGACCGCGGGCGCCGGCAACATCGCCTGGCCGACGCCGAGGCGCTGGCGCATGCCCCCGGAGTAGCCGCCAACGCGCCGCCCGGCGGCCTCGACCAGCCCCACGATCTCGAGGACCTCGTCGACGCGCGACCGCAGCCGCTCGCCGGCCATCCCGTAGGCGCGCCCGACGAAGGCCAGCAGCTCCCGGCCCGTCATCCAGCCGTAGAAGCGCGGGTCCTGGTCGAGGTAGCCGATCCGCGCCGAGAGGTCGAGCCCGCCGCGGCCGACCGGGACGCCGGCCACCGTCGCGCTGCCCGCGGTCGGGTGGCCGAGGCCGCTCAGGAGGCGCAGCGTCGTCGTCTTGCCGGCGCCGTTGGGCCCCAGGAACCCGAACACCGAGCCGGCCGGGACGACCAGGTCGAGGGCGTCGAGGGCGAGGACGTCGCCGTAGCGCTTGGTCAGCCCGCGCGCCTCGATGGCGGGCGGGGCGCCGGCAGCGGGCGTGGCGGTCATGGCCGCGGCCTCACGCGTCCTCGCGGCCCACCAGGAGGTAGATGATCGGGCCGATCAGGTTGACGAAGATGATGATCAGGGCCCACACGACCTTGCTGTCGCCCTTGACCCGTCGACCCGGCCGGGTCAGGTCGTAAAGGGCCCAGACCAGCAGCCCGAGCTGGATCACCAGGATCGGGACCAGGATCGCGAAGAATGTGCCGAAGTCCGCGTTCACGGGCGCCTCCGTGGTCAGGCGGCGTCCGTGGCCGCCGCGAGCATCCGGTCGGCGTCGAGCGACGCCGCCACGATCGCCTTGATCATCTCGATCTTGCCCCGGTCGGCAGCGTGCGTCTTGACCAGAAGGTCATGAACATCGGAGGCCACCATGTAGGTGTCCTCGTCGAGGAAGCAGGCGAACAGGTCGGCGCGCCGGATCTCGTCCACGACGGCCGGGCGCGGCCGGTAGCCCGAGAGGACGAAGCCGACCGTCGCGGGCTCGACCTCGCCGCGCAGGACCGCGGGCCGACGCATCTCGGCGCGATGGGCCCGCGAGAGGGCGACGATGACGTCCTCGCGGTCGCCCGCCACGATGACGATCCGGCGCCCGACGACGTGCTGCAGGACGTGGTGCGGCTCCATCGCCGCCACGCTGATGCCGCCGATGACGAGGTCGAGGTCGGGCCCGGGGTTGAGGAGGTCGGCGCGCGTCCCCTCCAGGATCATCGCCAGCGACGGGTTCGAGAGGATGGGCCGGTACGGGATCACGCCGAGCAGCGGGATCCCGTGCCGGGCCAGGCCGCGCTCGAGG
Organism: uncultured Chloroflexia bacterium; assembly: GCA_963831745.1. Taxonomy (GTDB): domain Bacteria; phylum Chloroflexota; class Limnocylindria; order Limnocylindrales; family CSP1-4; genus CTSoil-043. Next base: position 118,675 of record CAWHRD010000002.1, read on the forward strand.
ATGGTGGCGATCCCGGGCTGGGCGTCCACGTTCACCTTGTTGACGATGGCCCCCGCGACGGCGACGCCGTGAGCCGCGAAGTGGCTGACGTTGAGCACGATCTCGTCGATCGGGCGCCCCACGCCGCCCTCGCTGACGATCACCGCCGGGGCGCCCAGCAGCCGCGCGACCACGGCGTTCGAGAGCCCGATCACGGCGCCGACGCCGGCGTGACCGGTCCCCTCGATGAGCAGCAGGTCGCGGTCGCCGAGGGTCGCGTGGGCGTCGACGATGCGGGCGCCGAGATCCTCGACCACCTCGCCGGCGATGTAGGCCTTCGTGAAGCCCCGCGGGATGTGGACCGGGCTCATGGCGGCCATCGGCTGGCGCAGGTCGTAGACCGCCTTCATCAGGACGGCGTCCTCGTCGGCCGGGACGCCGTCGGGGTCGACGATCGTCCGCTGCCCGACGGGCTTCATGAACCCCGCGCGCAGTCCCTCGCGCATGAAGATGTCCATCAGGCCGAGCGACGTGGTCGTCTTGCCCCGGTTCTGGCCGGTGGCGGCGAGGTAGAGGTGGCGCATCGGCGGGCGCGAGGGCGCGGCGCGCGGCGGATGCCGTCGCTCAGCGCGGCGTCGTCTTCCGCTCGACGAGGGCGAGCGCCTCGCGCAGGCGGCCGATCGTCTCGGGGTCGACGCTGTCGGGCTCGAGGTACGGCCCCAGGCGCTCCAGGACGTCGCCGACCAGGCCCAGGTAGACGCCGGCGTCGGCCACGAAGAACTGCGGCTCGTTGTTGTAGCGGACGAGCGTCAGGCGACCCTGGAGGACGCGGCGGTCGTCCATGTGCGCGACCTGCGTGGCGAAGCTGTGGCCCTGGATGCCGTCCGGGTTGTTCAGGAAGTTGAGGGCGTTGTCGATCGCCAGGCCGAAGCGGGCGCGCCAGGCCGTGAGGCGCTCGTGCACCTCGGGCGCGATCCGGACCTCGCCGACCTCCTCGAAGACTTCGGGCGCCACCGTCAGGAGCCCCACCAGCGTGGAGCCGGCGCGCGCGCCGAGCATCACCTGCAGCGAGCGCTCAAGGGTGAAGACCTCGGAGTCGAAGCGCGGGCTCGTGATGACGTCCGTCAGGAGGTCCTCGACGTTGTCGAGGACGGCCGAGTCGGACATCGCCCCGCCGAGGTGGAGGATCTCCTCCTTGAACAGGAACTTCTCTTCGTGGTCGAGCATGGGGCGATGGTACACCGCGGGAATCCGCGGGCCCCGGCCGGTCGGCCGGGGCCCGCGGACGGTGCAGCCGGCGGCGGTGAGCCGCGTCGGGTTACGGGTACAGGCCGCGGAGGGCGGTCGCGTCGGCGACGCGCTTCACGGCGACGAGGTAGGCCGCGGTCCGCATGTCGCACTCTTCGAGCTGCGCCATGGCCAGGACCTCGCCGAAGCTCCGGTCCATGATCTCCTTGAGCTTGGCGTTGACGACGGCCTCGCTCCAGTGGTCGCGGTTGAGGTCCTGGACCCACTCGAAGTAGCTGACGGTGACGCCGCCGGCGTTGGCGAGGATGTCCGGGATCATGAAGACGCCCTTGTTCGCCAGGATGAGGTCGGCTTCCGGCGTCGTCGGGCCGTTGGCCGCCTCCGCCAAGATCTTGGCCTTGACGTTGGCGGCGTTGCTCGCCGTGATCTGGTTCTCGTACGCGGCCGGGATCAGGACGTCGCACTCGAGCTCGAGGAGCTCCCCGTTCGTGATCGTGGTGCTGCCCGGGAACCCGACGACGGTGCCGTGCTCCTTCTTCCAGGCGACGACCCGGTCGATCTCGAGGCCGTCGCGCTTGACGATCGCGCCGCCGGTGTCGGAGACCGCGATGACCGTCGAGCCCTCGTCCTGCATGAGCTTGGCGGCGATCGAGCCGGCGTTGCCGAAGCCCTGCACCGCGACCGTGGACTTCGTCAGGTCCATGCCGAGGTGCCGGGCGGCGTCGACGACCGTGAAGACGCAGCCGCGCGCCGTCGCCTCGTTGCGGCCCTCGGAGCCGCCGAGGCTGATCGGCTTGCCGGTGACGACGCCCGGGACCGTGTAGCCCTGGTGCATGGAGTACGTGTCCATGAACCAGGCCATGATCTGGGGCGTGGTGTTGACGTCCGGCGCCGGGATGTCGCGCTCGGGCCCGATGAGCACGCTGATCTCGGTGAAGAACCGGCGGCTGAGGCCCTCGAGCTCCTTCCTGGAGAGCTTCTTCGGGTCGACGACGACGCCGCCCTTGCCGCCGCCGTACGGGATCCCGACGACCGCGCACTTCCAGGTCATCCACATCGCGAGGGCCTTCACCTCGTCGATGGAGACGTCCTGGTGGTAGCGGATCCCGCCCTTGGCGGGGCCCCGGCCGAGGTTGTGCTGGACGCGGAAGCCCGTGAACACCTTGACGGAGCCGTCGTCCATGTGGACCGGGAAGTGGACCGTCAGGGCGCGCCGCGGCTCGCGAAGGACCGCGCGCAGGCCCGGATCCAGGTTGAGGCGCTCCGCGGCGAGGTCGAACTGCTGCTGGGCAACCTCCCACGCGTTGATCGCGGGCGCCGCCTGCTCGGTGGTCATGGAGAGGGGTTCCTCCTGCCCTGGGCGCCTGGCCGGCGCCGCCGTTTCGCCCGGCCCTCGGTGGGACGGGCGTGGTGCCGCCTCCGGGACGGCTGCCGGCCGCGGCGCGCGACCTGCGGAGGGCAGGCCGTCGCGGCGCGACGGAGTTCACACCGGGCCGATCATCCGGCCGGCCCTCCCCGTCGCATAGGGCCGAACGGGGACGCTTCCCCCGGGCGGATCGGCCCGGAGGACGGGCGCAATGGTACCGTCACCGGCCCGCATCCGTCCCGCAACGGTCGGCCCCGAACGGCGCGGCAGCCGTGGCGCGGGACGCCGGGCCGCCGTCGGCGAGGCGGTCAGCGCCGCGGGATCACGACGGCAGGCCAGGGCGGGGCGAGGCGGTCAGCGCCGACGGAGCGCTACGGCACGCGAGGGCGGGCGCGGCGGTCAGCGCCGCAGGAGCACGACGCCCCCGAGGCAGCCGGGGCCGATGTGCGGGCCGACGGACGGTCCAACGACCGCGGTCGCCACGTGGGCCGGCTCGAGGCCCGCCGGCATGCCCGCCAGGAGCTCCTCGCGGAACGCCGCGACGTCGGCCGTCGGCGTGTGGAGGATCGCGACCCAATCGGCCGGACGGGCGGTCAGGAGCTCGAGGGCGCGTGCCCGCGCCTTGGCGCGCGTCCGCGGCTTCTCGGCAATCGCGACGACGCCGTCGGTCACGGTGATGATCGGCTTGACCGAGAGGACGGTGCCGATCGCGGCCCGGGCCGGCGAGATGCGGCCGCCCTTGCGCAGGTACTCGAGGGTGTCGAGCGCGACGTAGAGGTCGAGGTCGCGGGCGCGCGCCCGCAGCTCGGCCGCGATCTCGGCCGCCGGGACCTCCGCCTCGGCCATCTCCGCGGCGAGGAGGGCCAGGATGCCGGTCCCCATCGACGCCGATTCGGAGTCGACGACGTGGATCTCCTGGGCGGGGAGTTCCTGCGCGGCGAGCCCGGCGCTCTTGAACGTCGCCGAGAGCTTGCTGCCGACCGTGACGCAGACGACGGCGCCGGCGCCGGCGCCGAGCTCCGTCTCGAACGCGGCCCGGAAGTCCCCGGGCGACGCCGCGGCGGTGGTGGGGAACGGCGCGTCGGGCGCCACCATCCGGGTCCAGAAGGCGTCGGTCGACAGCTCGACGCCGGCCCGGAGCTCCTCGTCGCCGAAGCGCACGTAGAGCGGGACGACGCGGATCCCCCGGGCCCCGGCGACCTCGGCCGTCAGGTCGGAGGCCGAAATCGGTGACGATCGCGACGCGCCCCATGGAGCCTCCTGGGTTCGGCTGCCGGCTCGCGTCCCGGGCTGCGGGCGGGTGCGGCCGGGCGGGTTGGGCGCATGATACGGGACCGGTTCACGCGTCCGGACGCCGGCGCGCCCCGCCGGCTCGCCCGGCCGGGGCGTCGCGCCGGGTCAGCGTCCGTTCGCCCGGGCCGGCACGCGACCGCCGGCTCGCCCGGGCCGGGGAGTCGCGCGGGGTCAGCGGCGGCGCAGAAACGCGGCGCCCAGGAGGCCGGGCCCGAGATGCGGGCCGGTCGAGGCGCCCAGCAGCCCGATGGTGACGTTGGCCGGGTCGATGCCGCCCGGGGTCCGCGCGACGAGCGCGTCGCGGAACGCCGCGACCTCGGCGGGCGGGGTGGTCGGCGTATGGACGACCGCCAGGCGCTCGATCGGCCTCTCGGTGATGAGCTGCACGACGCGCTCCCGGGCCTTCGCCCGGGTCCGGGGGCTCTCGGCCATCGTGACGATCCCGTCGCGCACGGTGATGATCGGCTTCACGGAGAGCACCGTGCCGATCGCCGCCCGCGCCGGCGAGAGGCGGCCGTTCTTCCTGAGGTACTCGAGGGTCTCGACGGCGACGTAGAGGTCGAGGTCCGGCAGGCGCTCGCGGACCGCGGCGGCGATCGCGGCTCCCGTCATCCCGGCCGCCGCCATCTCGGTGGCGAGCAGCGCTGGGATGCCGGTCGACATCGACGTCGACCCGGTGTCGATGACGTGGATCTCGCGGTCGGGCAGCGACTGGGCGGCGAGCGTCGCGCTCTGGAAGGTCGCCGAGATCTTCGAGCCGATCGTCGGACACACGATCGCCTCGGCGCCGTCGGCGAAGCAGGCCTCGAACGTCTCCTGGAACGCCCCGGGCGACGGCGCGGCCGTCGACGGGATCGGGACGTCCGGGGCGAGCATGCGCTTCCAGAACTGCTCGACCGACATGTCGACGCCGACCCGGAACTCCTCGTCGCCGAAGCGCACGTAGAGCGGGACGACGCGGATCCCGGCGGCGGCCGCCATCGCGGGCATCAGGTCGGCGGTGGAATCCGTGACGACGGCGACGCGCACCATGGAACCCTCCTCGTCTCACCCCCGGCCCGATGATACGGCGGCCCGCACCCGGCTCGGGCGGCCCGGCCCGGCCCGCGGTCCGCCTCGTTCAGCCGGGCGGCACGTCCGCCTCGACCAGCGCGGCCGAATGCTCGTAGGCCCGCAGCCGCCACAGCGGCAGGAGCGCCACGCCGAGCAGGAGCAGCGTGGCCGCCAGCAGCCCGTCGATGCCCCGCGCGTCGGCGGCCACGCCCCCGACGAGGCTGCCGATGATCTGCCCGACGGCCAGGAAGACCGAGTAGAGCCCCATGATCGCCCCGCGGTCGCGGGGATAGGGCTCCGACATGTCGGCCAGGAGGCCGAGGGCGGCAGGCGTCGCCCCGGCGAGCACGAAGAGCCCGCCGACGACGACGACGCCGAAGACGGCCAGGAGGGCGAACGGCAGCCCGGCCCCGTGGTTGAGGGCCAGGGCCGCCCCGGCCAGCACCCCGCCACCGGCGATCCCGTAGCCGATGATCGTCGTCCGTCGCAGGCGCTTGAAGCGGTTGCCCCAGTAGACGAGCCCGGCGAAGAAGATCAGCATCCCGACGCCCAGGCCGGCGCTCACTTGCAGGGGCGTGAAGCCCCGCATGAGGAGCTGGTCCGCGAACGCGGGCTGCGGATCGCGGATCAGCTGGAAGATCGACTGCGCCGTCCAGAGGCCGATCACCGCGTTGATGGCGATCCAGGTCGGCGCCAGGAGCCAGACGTGGGCGCCGCGCAGGATCTCCCAGTAGCGGGCCAGGGTTGTTCGCCGTTCGTGCTCCCGGCCGCCGTGGTCGACGCGCGGGTCGCTGATCCCGAAGCGGTAGATGCACCACGACACGCCGTACAGGAGGGCGTTCGCGAAGAAGGCGACGTTGCCGAGCGCGGTGTACACGACGCCCGCGGCGACGATACCGCCGCCCAGCCCGGCGAGCGTGGCGGCCTCGAAGCGGGCGACCGCTCGACCACGCAGGGCCTCGTCACCGACCGTGGCAACCGCCAGAAAGCCGAGGATCGCCGGGACGCTGGCCGCCGTGGACGCGCCCTCCAGCCACCGGGTCCCGCCGAGCAGCACGAGGGACGTGGTGAGGCCGGTGAGGACGACGGCGACGGCGCCGAAGACGGGGCCGAGCTCCATGATCCGGTGGTAGCCGAACCGGTCGGCCAGGGTCCCGAAGATCGGGCTCAACAGCAGCTCCGCGGCGAAGAACGACGCCGTAAAGAAGCCCAGCACGACCGCGTCGACCTCCTGGCCGCCATAGGCCGGCAGGTCGGCGAGGTAGTAGACCAGCATCGCCCCGGTCAGCCCCGTGCTGAACCGAAGCGTGAAGGTCCCGACCACCACGGCCCACAGCGAACGTTCCATCTCGCGCAGGGTACGCGGCGGGGTCGCCTCGGCGCCGGCCCGCCGCCACGGCCCCTGCCGTCTACACTCGGGCCGTGGAAGCTCCCCGGCCGCTCGTCCCGGCTCCCCTCGCCCGCGGCGCGAGCGGAGCCGTGGTCGCCCCCCACCACCTGGCGGGCGCCGCGGGCCTCGCGATCCTGCGCGCCGGCGGAAGCGCCGTCGACGCGGCGATCGCCACCAACGCCGTCCTCGCGGTCGTCTTCGGCGAGGCCTGCGGCCTCGGCGGCGACGCGTTCTGGCTGATCTGGGACGACGCCTCCGCGACCCAGGCGGCGCTCAACGGGTCGGGCCGCGCCGCGGCCGCCGCGGACCCGGCCGCCCTCCGCGCCCGCGGCCTCGCGACGCTGCCGTTCCGCGGGCCGCTCACCATCACCGTCCCGGGCGCCGTCCGCTCCTGGGCCGACGCCCACGAGCGCCACGGGCGCATGCCGTGGTCCGATCTCCTGGTGCCGGCGATCACGCTGGCCCGGGACGGCTTCCCCGCCGACGAGGCGTTCGTCCGGGCGGTCGAGGGCTCGGCTGCCGTCTTCGCCCGCGAGCTCGGCGACGGCGCCCGGGGCTGGTCGGCGACGTACCGGCCGCACGGCCGTGCGTGGCGGGCCGGCGAGCGCGTGCGGCTCCCCGCGCTGGCCGTCACCCTGGAGCGCCTGGCGGCGGCGGGCGCCGACGACTTCTACGCCGGGTCGCTGGCCGAGCGCCAGGCCGCGGGGCTCGCCGCTGCGGGCAGCCCGATCTCGCCGGCCGACCTCGCGACGCACACCTCGACGTGGGCGGCGCCGCTCGGGCTCGAGTACCGGGGCACCCGGGCGACCACGCACCCGCCGAACAGCTCGGGCGTGGTCGCTCTCGAGATCCTCAACATCCTGCGGGTGCTGGAGCCGCCCGACCGGGCGGCGTTCGCCCCCCGCGACGGCGGCGCGACCGCCGGCGCCGACGCGCGCTGGGTCCACCTGGGGGTCGAGGCCGCCAAGCGCGCGCTCGCCGACCGCGACGCGCACCTCTCCGACCCGGCCTTCGTGGACGTGCCGGTCGCGCGCCTGCTGGACCCGGCATACGGGGCCGAGCTCGCCCGCGGCATCGACCCGGCCCGGGCCTCGGTCCCGCCCGCGTCGCTCGCGCCGAGGGGCGGCGGGACGATCTGGCTGGGCGTCGTCGACGCGGCCGGGAATGCCGTGAGCCTCGTCGAATCGAACTACGCCGGGTTCGGAAGCGGGGTGGTGGACCCCGCGACGGGGATCGCCTACCAGAACCGCGGCAGCTACTTCAGCCTGGACCCGGACCACCCGAACGTGCTGGCGCCGGGCAAGCGGACGCTCCACACGCTGCTCCCCGGGATGCTGTTCCGGGACGGCCGGCCGTGGGTCGTGCACGGGAGCATGGGCGGCGACGCCCAGCCGGCGATCTACGCGCAGGTGGTGTCGGCCCTCGTCGACGGCGGCGTGGACGTGGCGACCGCGGTCGCCGCCCCCCGCTGGTCCCCGGTGCCGCCGGCGCACTTCGCCCCCCCGGATCTCGTCGCGATCGAGCCGCGCTTCCGGGCCGGGGTCCTCGACGCGCTCGCGGCCATGGGTCATCGCCTCGACCCTCGCGCGCCGTTCGACGGAGGGCTCGGCCACGCCCACGCCATCGAGCTCGTCGACGGCGGCCCTGCCCGGGGCGGAACCCTCGCCGCGGCCACCGACCCGCGCTCGCCCGGCCTCCCGGCGGCGTGGTGAGCGCCCCGCCGGCCGCCCTCGCCGCGCCCGGACCACCTACCCGCTGATGACCGAGCGCCGCCCGTTCCTCTACCCCGGCCCGCGTGCCGCGCTCCTGCGGCGGGTCGGGACGCTCACCGTCGACGACCTCCACGGCCTGGATGCCGCCGTTCGCGACCTGATGGCGGCGAAGGCGCACAAGCACCTCGACAAGGGCTTCATGTTCGCCTGGTGGGAGGGGCCGCGCATCCACGACGCCGAGGAGCGGGAGCTGCAGGACCTCTTCTCCGGGATCCTCGCCGCGCTCGCCAGCGGCCTCACGGGCATCGACGTCGACACGGTCGCGGCGCGGTTCGCCCCCCGGCCGAGCCTCTCGGATTCGATCTTCCGGGCGATCATCCCGGTGCGCGACGGCCGGCGCGTGCAGGATGCGTCGATCGGCATGATCGAGGACACGCTGGCGCCGTGGGATCCGCGCCTGGCCATCGTCGCGACCTGGAACATGGCCTGCGCCGCGGCCCTCCGGGACCACCTCCCGCCGTCCACGATCGTGGCGCTCGAGGCGGCCTGGCGCCACGCCCTCGGCGAGCCGCCGATCTGACGGCCGAACCCTCCGGAGGTGCGGGACGACCTGCCGGTCGCGGGCCGCGGCCCGCGGGCGTCGCGCGGGCCCGGGTCCGCAGGCGCGCCGGTCGCCGTGCGATACTCGCGGCCGTCGGAACCTGCCCTCCCTCGAGCCCGCCGGAGGCCCTCGTGACCTCGAACGTCTCCCAGTCCTACCCCTACTCCTCCGAGACGGAAGCCGAGCGCGCCGCCGCCGTCGCCGCGGCGCTCGCCGGGCACGAGGGCCTTGACGTGACCCTCGCCGCCGAGTCGACGCCGCTCGACGCGAACGACCGTTGGTGGACCTATCACCACGCCGGGTGCGGCGGGACGCTTCACGTTGCCGGGTACGCCCGCGAGCGCCACGCGGTGGTCACCGTCTGCGATCGCTGCGGGAAGACGGCCCTCCGCTGACGGCGACATCGCCGGGAGCCCCGTCCGCCTTCGCGCCGATTGGCGCCGGCGGGCCGACGCCCGAGGCTCTCGCGGCGTCGCGCCGACGCCTCGTGCTGGACATGCTCGGGATCGTCGCGTCGGCGGCGGGCTTCGGCGTGGTCTTCGGCCTGACCGCCCGGGGCGCCGGGTTCTCCCTGGTCGAGGCCGCGGCGTTCTCGACGATCGTCTTCGCCGGCGCATCGCAGTTCGCCGCGGCCGGCATGGTCGCGGCGGGCTTCGGGTGGCCGGTGATCGTGCTCCTCACGGGCCTCGTCAACGCGCGCCACGCCCTCTACTCGGCCGCCCTGGCGCCGTGGCTGCGCGGTCAGCCGCGGCGGGAGCGAGCCGCCATGGCACACGTCCTGACGGACGAGTCGTTCGCCCTCTCGCTCGTCCACTTCGGGCGCCTCGGCTTCGCCGATCGCCGCGGCTACTGGCTGGCGGCGATCGCGGGCGTCTTCATCCCGTGGAACCTCGCGACGTTGCTCGGCTACCTCGGCGGCCAGGCGATCCCGGATCCGGCGGCGCTCGGCCTTGACGTCGTCTTCCCGGCGGCGATGGCCGGCCTCGCCGTCGGCCTGGCGACGGGGCGCCGGGAGATGGTCGCGCTGGCCGCGGGCGTCGGCATCGCCCTCGCGGTGGCGCTGGCGGTCGACCCGCGCGTCGGCGTCGTCGCGGGCGGGCTGCTCGGACCCGCGGTCGGCATGGCGCTCCCCCGGGGCGCGGGGCCATCCCCCGAGCGAATCGAGTTGCCGGGCGAGGCCTGGCGCGTCGCCCAGCCCCGCTCGAGCGACGACGGGATGGCGCCGTGAGCACCGAGCTCGTCGGCCTGGCATTCCTCATGTTCGCGGTGACCTACCCGTCGCGAGCGATCCCGCTCCTCGTGCCCCGTTTCGAGCACCTGCCGCCCAGGGTCCTCGAGTACCTCCGCCTCGTCGGCCCGGCGATCCTGGGCGCGATCGCCGCCACGGAGGTGCTCGTCCGCCCGGGCCCGGACGGCCCGGTGCTGAGCGTCGGGCCGGAGGCGTTCGCGGTGCTCGCCTGCGCGGCCATCGTCGCGTGGCGGCGCAACCTGGCCCTCGGCCTGCTCGTCGCGGTCGTCCTCGTCGCCGGCCTGCGAGCCGCCGGCGTGGCCTGAGGCTCGGCACGGCGGGCCGCGCGCACGCGGGGAGGATCGCCCGCCGCGGGTGCGCCCCGACGCGCACGGCCGCTACCCCGGCCCGGCCCTCCTCCAGGACCGCAGCTCGGGATCGCGGCCCGTCGCGAGGAGCAGCCCCGCGAAGAGCGCCGTCCGGGGCACGATGCTCGCCACGTCCAGCCACTCCTCGGGCGAGTGGTCCATCCCGCCGATCGGCCCCAGGCCGTCGAGCGACGGCACGCCCAGCCCCGCCGTCGTGTTCGCGTCGGACGCCCCGCCGGTCGGTGCGTCGCGAACCGCGAAGCCGAGGCCGTCGGCAAGCTCGCGGGCCAGGTCCACGAGGCGCCCCGACCGCTCGAGCTTCTCCATCGGCCAGTGGCGATGGCGGAGCTCCACGTCGATCGTCACGTCGGGGACCGCCGGCGCCGCCGCGAGCTCCCGGATCGCCGCGTCGGCCGCCTCCATCGCCCCGCGATCGATCGCCCGGAGGTCGACCTGGAGCACGGTCCGCTCGGCGACGACGTTGGGGCGGGTCCCACCCTCGACCACCCCGACGTTGCAGGTGACCCCAGGCCAGCGCCCGGTCAGCCCGTGCAGGCCGACCACGAGGTGCGCCGCGGCGAGGATGGCGCTGCGCCCCTTCTCCGGCTCGACGCCGGCGTGGGAGGCGCGGCCGTTGACGGTGATCACGTAGTCCCCCGTCCCCTTGCGCGAGCTGACGATGTCGCCGTTCGCCCGGGCGCACTCGAGGCTGAAGGCGACGTCGCAGCCGCGGGCAACCCGCTCGACGTGGGACGTCGAGGACGGCGACCCGATCTCCTCGTCGGGGTTGGCGATGACGGTGAGGCGCTCGAACGGCAGCCGGCCCCTGCCCGCCTCGACGAGGCCCAGGGCCGCCTCCAGTCCGTAGAGGAGCGTGAGGAGCCCGGACTTCATGTCGGTGACGCCCGGGCCCGTCGCGATCCCGTCGCGGATCGTGAAGGGCCGCGCCGCCGCGGTCCCCTCCGGGAAGACCGTGTCCGTGTGCCCCAGGAGGATGGCCCGGGGCCCGCCGGGAGCGCCCTCGAAGACGGCTTCGACGGTGTCGCCCAGGACACCGTCGGGGTCGGGGTGGCGCATCACGGCGCCGCCGAGGCGCTCGAGGAACGCGGCGGTCCACGTGGCGACCTCGTTGACCCCGGCGCGGGTGTAGCTCCCGCAGTCGAGGTTCACGAGGCGCTCGAGGTCGGCAAGGAAGGCCGGCTCGGCGGCCGCGACGCGTGCGCGCAGCGCGGCGAGCTCGGCGGGCGGGACCAAGTCCAGCGCGGCGGCGGGTGCGATCGGCATGTCCCCAGTGTAGGAGGGCGGCACGCTGCGGGCGGGCGGGCGGCACGCCGCGGGAGGGCGGCACGCCACCAGCGCCGCCCGCTATCCTCCGCGCACCGTGCGCCTCGTCGAGATCCGCCTCCTGGAGGGCCCGAACCTCTACCGCCTCGAGCCGGCGGTGAAGGTCGAGGTCGCCGTGGGCGCGGTGGGGGCCTGGCACGGCGAGCGCGACGCCGACGAGGGCGTCGCCTCGCGCCTCTGGGCGAACGTGCCGCCGAGCCGGCGCCCGCGGTCGGTCGCGCGACTGGCGGGCTGGTGCGGGCGCCTCCGCGTGGAGACCGGCAAGGGGCCTGCCGACGAGGTCCACGTCCACCGCGGCGCCGACACGGGCCGCTGGATCGTCTCCTTCCCGTGGCGCGGGGCGGAGCGGGCTCGGACGCTGGCGGAATCCGCGTGGCGCCTCGCCGTCGACGAAGGGCTGGATCCCGGGGCCGTCCCCTCGGAGCATCCGGACGTCGTGGCCGCCGCCTGGCGGATCTCGGGGGCCACGGCCCACGGGCCGGCGATGGTCCGCGACGCCGACCGCCGCATCCCCGTGATCTCCGTCACCGGGACGAACGGCAAGAGCACGGTCACCCGCATGATCGCCCACGTCCTCGCGCGGGCAGGTCGGAGGGTCGGATCCACGACGTCGGACGGGATCATCGTCGACGGCCGGATGGTCGAGCCCGGCGACTGGACCGGTCCCGGCGGCGCGGCCGCGATCCTCGGCCGGTCCGACGTGGAGGTCGCGGTGCTCGAGACGGCCCGTGGCGGGATCCTGCTCAAGGGGGTCGGCTACGAGAGCAACGAGGCGAGCGTCCTGACGAACGTCAGCTCGGACCACCTCGACCTGCAGGGGATCCACACGCTCCCGGAGCTGGCCGCGGCGAAGGCCACGATCTGCCGGATCACACGGCCCGACGGCCGCGTGATCCTCAACGCCGACGACCCCCACGCGACGGCGGTCGCGGGGCTCGTGCGGGCGCCGGTGGCGTTCTTCGCGCTCGACCCGGACGCCTCGCCGATCCTGCGGGCCCACGTGCAGCGCGGCGGGCGCGCCTACGTGGTGCGGCGCGGGACGCTGGCCGAGGTGGAGGCCGGCGCGACCCGGCCCATCATCGACGTCGACGAGATCCCGGTGACCCTCGGTGGGCTGGCCCGGCACAACGTGGCCAACGCCCTGGCCGCGGCCGCCGGCGCCCGGGCGATGGGAGCGACGCTCGAGCAGGTCGCCGCAGGGCTACGCGACTTCCGTCCGTCGGCCGACCGCTCGCCAGGGCGGCTGAACCTCTTCCGCCACGGCAGGCGGGTCGTGATCGTGGACTTCGCCCACAACGAGGCCGGGCTCGAGGCCCTCCTCGACGTCGCCGACGGGATCGCCGCCGGCGGCGCGGCCCGGACCTCCCCGGTGACGCTGATCATCGGGACGGCCGGCGATCGGCCCGACGACACGATCCGGGGGATCGGCCGGATCGCGGGCGCGCGAGCCGGCCGCGTTGCGATCAAGGAGACCCGGGCCTACCTGCGGGGCCGCGAACGGCTGGAGACGGTGGAGCTACTCAGGGCCGGCATCGCCGAGGGGGCGTCGCGGGTGGCGGCGCGGCGCGCTCCGGCCGTCGACCCGGCCGCCGTCCCCGTCTACGCGACCGAGGTCGAGGCGCTGCGCGCAGAGCTTGCCCTCGCCGGCGGCCCGGACGCCCACGGCCGCCCGGACCAGCCGGCGATTGTCGCCCTCATGTGCCACGCGGAGCGAGCAGACGTCTTCCGGCTCCTCGCCGACCTGGGGGCGCGCGCGGTGGACACCCCGGCCGACCTCCGCGCCCTGGTTCCCCGGCTGACGGCGAGGCCGCACCGGGGCTGACCCGCTGATCGTCGGTCCCGCGGACAGGCCGGGCGCTACCCCGCCGGCGCGTCCAGCTCGCCCGGGTCGCTGATGGCGCTGCTGGCGCCGGGCACGCCCAGCAGCTCGTTGGCCAGCCGGTAGACCCCCACGGCGTCGTCCACACAGCAGACCACGAGGTCGCCGGGGACCGCGTGGCGGATCGCCATCCGGACCGCGGCCGTCTCGTCGAGGATCCGCTCCACCTTCGTCGTGACGGCCTCGCCCCCGGCCTGCGCGGCGCGCACGCCGCGGACGACGTTGGCCGACGTCTCGCCGGGCTTGCGGCCCCGCAGGTGGCGGTCCTCGCGGACGTAGATCTCGTCGAAGGCGGTGGCGGCGAGATAGCCGTAGTCGTGCTGGTCGGTGTCGCGCCGGTCGCCCGGGATCCCGATGACGCCGATCGCCCGGCCGCGCGGGGCCGGCGCGGCCGGCTTGGCGGCCGTCCCGCCCTTCGCCGGGGTCCAGCCCTTCGCCGTCGTCCCGCCCTTCGCGGGGGTCGGCTCGACCATGCGCCGCACGAAGTCGGCCAGCTGGCGCATCCCGTCGACGTTGTGGCAGTAGTCGATGACCAGGCGGACGCCGCCCTGCTCGACGAGGTTGAGGCGTCCGGGCGCCTGGAAGAAGGACGTCGTGAACGTCCGCAGGCCCTGCCGGATGTCGTGGAGGTGGGCTCCCGCGGACCATGCCGCGGCGGCAGCGGCCAGTGCGTTCGCCACGTTCATCCGGGCCTTCCCGCCGAACGTGGCGGGAACGAGGTGCGTGTAGAGGACCGGCATGGTGCGCCGGCCCAGGCGCAGCACGATCAGCTCGCCGTCGGCCGCCGGCTGGAGGACGAACGCCGCGCCCCCGCGCCCGCAGTGCGTGTCGACGCGGTCCCAGGCGTCGCTCCCCTTCTCCGTCGCCATGCTGAAGTAGACCACCCGGCCGTCCGCCGCGCGGGCCATCCGGGCGACGAGCGGGTCGTCGGCGTTGAGGACCGCGGTGCCGGCCTTGGGCACGGCGTCGACGAGGACGCTCTTGACCGAGGCGAGCTGGCGGAGCGTGTCGATCCCGCCCAGGCCGAGGTGATCGCCGGTGACGTTGGTGACGACCGCGACGTCGTTGCGGTCGTAGCCCAGGCCCTCCCGGACGATGCCGCCGCGCGCCACCTCGAAGACCGCCATGTCGACGGTCGGGTTCTGGAGCACCATCTGGGCCGACTTCGGCCCGGACATATCACCCTTCTTCGTCAGGCGCCCGTCGATCACGATGCCGTCCGTGGAGGTCATCCCGACCCGCCGCCCCATCAGCTTGAAGACGTGGGCGATCATCCGGACCGTCGTCGTCTTCCCGTTCGTGCCGGTCACGGCGATGATCGGGATCCGGGCAGGAGCCCCGGGCGGGAAGAGGAGGTCGAGCACCGGCTTCGCGACGTACTGCGGCTCGCCCTCGGTCGGGTGGGTGTGCATCCGGAACCCGGGCGCCGCGTTGACCTCCACGATCCCGCCGCCGGTCTCGCGGACGGGCTCGGTGATGTCGGGACAGATGAAGTCGATGCCGGCGATGTCGAGGCCGACGATCCGCGCCGCGGTCTCGGCGATCTCGACGTTGTCGGGATGGGCCTCCATCGTCCGGTCGATCGACGTGCCGCCCGTCGACAGGTTGCCGGTCAGGGCGAGCTTGACCCAGGTCCCGGCCGACGGGACGTCGTGGAGACCGAAGCCCTGCTCCGCCACGAGCGCCTCGGCCGCCGCGTCGAGCCGGATCCGGGTGAGCACCTTCTCGTGCCCGATGCCGCGTCGCGGGTCGGCGTTGGCGATCTCGACGAGCTGGCGCACGCTGCGCTCGCCGTCGCCGGTGACCGAGGCCGGCACGCGCTGGGCCACCGCCGCGAGCCTGCCGCCGATCACCAGCACCCGGTAGTCGTTGCCGGTGATGAACGACTCGACGACCACGTCGCCGCCGCGGCTCTGGCGCTTCGCCTCCGGGAAGTGGCCCCGCACGGCGTCCGCGTCGCGCAGGTCCAGGCCCACGCCCCGCCCATGGTTCCCGTCAAGCGGCTTGACGACGACCGGGTAGCCCAGGCGCTCGGCCGCCGCGACCGCCTCCTCCACCGCTTCCACGACCTCGGCCCGCGGCACCGGCAGGCCGGCGGCCGACAGGAGCTGGTTCGTCAGGCTCTTGTCCGACGCGATGTCGACCGCGATGCCGGAGGTCCGGCTCGTCATCGTGGCCCGGATCCGCTGCTGGTGGACGCCCTGGCCCAGCTGCACGAGCGAGTGGCGGTCGAGGCGCAGGACCGGGATGTCGCGGGAGATCGCCTCGTCGACGAGCGCCTGCGTCGACGGCCCGAAGGCGAGCCGCTCGGCGAGCAGGATCAGGCTCTCGAGCTCCGCCTCGAGGTCGAAGGCGTGGTCGGGGTCGTCGGGGTCGACGAGGTGGTTGACCAGGCGGACGGCCATCCGGCCGGCCTCGAGGCCGACCTGCTCTTCGCCGTACTCGTAGATGACGTGGTAGCGGCCCTCGGCGCCCGCGGAGCGCGTCTTGCCGTGGCGAGCCTCGGTCCCGGCGAGGTTCTGGAGCTCGAGGGCGACGTGCTCGGCCACGTGCCCCATCCACGTCCCCTCGCGGAGCCGGCTGACGAAGCCACCGCGCCGCCCCAGGGAGCAGGCGTGGTCGTCGAGCGTCGGCAGCGTGCCGACGAGCGCGTCGGTGAAGTGCGGGATCGTGTTGCTGGGCCAGCGCTCGAGGTCGCCGAGGTCGACGAGCATCCGGACGACGGGCTTCGGCGACCAGTAGTTCGGGCCGCGGAGGACGCGGCTCTCCAGGATCCGCAGGCTCGGGCGCGCGCGATCCGCCGGGCCGGTGGTACCGGGCGCCCCTGCGTCGGGCGCCAGGGCGCCGGGTGCTCCCGCGCCGGTCTCGGCCGTCGCCTCCTTCGTGTCCCTCGAGCGGCTCGTCCGGGCCACGCTTCCCTCTCCCTTCGTCGCCGTGCGCCGCACGCCGGTCGCGGCCGGCTACTCCGAGGCGATCTCCCCGCCCGGGATCGATCGCAGCGCCGGGGTCGCGATCCTGACGCGGCGCCGGAGGTCGAACCGGTACCCGGCCGGCAGCGAGTGCATCACCACGTTGCTGATCATCAGCGGCCGGTGCCCCGCGACCTCCCAGGCGTCGGTCTCGGCCGCCGTCCCGTCGACGATCGTCACGCTGCCACGTCCGATCACCTCGACCACCTGGTCCGGCGTCACCACGCCGGCGGTGTCCTCGTCGATGCCGATCCCCAGCAGGCTGGGGTTCTGGGCCACCAGGGCCAGGAGCCGGCCGAGCCGGTTCCGCTGCTGGAAGTGCTGGTCGATGATCACGCCGGGGAGGAGGCCCAGGCCGGCGCTGATCTGCGCCATCCGCTGCTTCGGCGTGAGGCCCGATGCCCCGAACGCGATCATGTGCGTCGAGAGGGCCGAGGCGCCGGCGCTCGTGCCCGCCACCACCGCGCCCGCGCGGTGGCGCTCCTCGATGGCCCGCGAGAGGCGGGTCCCGCCGATCGTCGAGGACAGGCGCAGCTGGTTGCCGCCGGTCAGGAAGATGCCCGTCGCCCGCTCGACGATGCCGGCGAACGTCTCGTCGTTGGCGACCGGCCGGGCCTGGGCGAGGATCGGGTCCACCCGCGCCGCGCCGAGGTCGGTGAAGACCTGGCGGTACCGCTCGCCCACCTCGACGGCGAACGACGAGGCGGTGGCGATGACGGCGATCCGCGCCGCGCTTCCGCCGGCGAGCGCGACGAAGCGGCTGAGGATGACCCGGTCGCGGATCTTGTCCTCCGCGCCGCCGATCACGATCAGATGGCCGGTACGCATGGGTCCGCGGAGTATACCGGCGGCCGGAACGCCCGTGCGATACTCGGCGACGATGTCCCACTCGGCGGCGCTCCCGAGGCGGACGCGCGCGCAGGCGCGCGGAGGCGTGCTCCGGCGCGCGCTGCGCCGCGAGGCCGTCCGGCTGCGGCAGCCGCGCCACGTCGCGGCGATCCTTCTCATCGGGTTCGCGGCGGGCGTGGGGCTCGCCGGCCTCTTCGCCCGCGGCGAGCTCGCCGGCGCGGACGCACGCGCCTACTGGGCCGCGGTCCGGATCTGGCTCGGAGGGGGCGATCCCTACCACCCGACGGGACCGTTCATGCCCTACGTGTACGCCCCGTGGCTCCTCCCGCTGTTCGCGCCGTGGGCGCTCCTGCCGTGGGACGTGGCGTGGTTCGTCTGGCGCGCGACGAACCTCGTGCTGCTGGCATGGTCGATCGGCTGGGCCTACCGGCTCCACCCCCTCGCGACCGCGGTCACGGTCCTCCTGCTCGCGTTCCCCTTCCTGGCCAACCTCGACACGGGGAACCTCAACCTGTTCCTCGTCCTGATGATCTGGGCCGCCCAGTTCACGGGACCGCGGGCGGCGGGCCTCCTGTGGGCCCTCGCCACGGCGCTCAAATGGGTCCCGATCGTCTTCCTGCCGCTGCTGGCTCCCCGGGCCCGGGGGTGGGGCGTCGTCTTCCTTGCCGTCGCCGGCGTCCTGACGCTCCTGACGCTCGACGCCACGTTCGTCCAGCTCCAGGTCCTCTTCGCCTTCCCGCGCCCGGCGCGCGTGGACTACCTCGTGTTCGCGTGGTGCCTCGTCCCGTGGCTCTGGCGGGACCCGGACCCCGGCCGCTACCTGCGCGCGGCCACCTGGATCGCCTGGGCACGGAGCTGGCTGCGCGACCTGCGCCGGCCCCCGGTGCTCCTGGCCCGCCTGCGCCGCGCGTTCGGCCTGGCGCCGGCATAGGGCGGACGCACCGCCGTCAGAGGGTCGCCGCCCTCCGGCGGCTCACGAGCCGGCGCTCCCGCGCGCCCGGCGCGACGAGCCGGAAGAGGGAGCGGTCCAGCGAGTAGACCCCCGTGGTCAGCAGCCGCATCTCGCCGAGGCGGAACCCGAAGACCGGGTTCTCGGCGTTGCCGGCGTGCAGGGTCGAGGCGCCGCCCGGCTCGAGGGCGGCGAGATTCGCGGATCCGCCCATCGCCGCCTGGAGTGCCGCGAGCAGCTCGCCCGCCGGGCGCCCCGGCTCCCACGCGTCCTCCAGCCAGCGCATGCCCACCTCGGAATCGGCCCTCCCGTGGATGCGCCCGGCGGCGCGGTACTCGGCACGGAAGCGCCGGTGGCGGACCAGCTCGCCGTTGTGGGCGAACGCGAAACGTCCGCCGCCGTCGAGGAACGGCTGTGTGTCGGCCATGCCGAGCCAGGAGAACCGCGAGGGGCGCCGGAGGTGGACCAGCGCGGAGGTCGTCTGCGTGGGACCCACATCCTCGCGGCGGGGGTCGTCACGGAAGGCGACCGTCGCGCGGTAGGCGTCGAGCGACCCGTCCGGCCGGACCCAGGCCACGCCCCACGCGTAGCCCGCCAGGCCGTAGCGTTCCAGCCCTTCGGCGATGCCCCACAGGCCTTCGAGGGCGAACGGCTCGTCGGCGCGCGCCAGGAGGATCTCGCACATCCCCGCGATGGTAGCGAGGCGTGGGGTACCGTGCGCCGCATGGACGCCGGACCCACTGCCATGCGGGCCGCCGAGGGCCTCGCCGCGACGCTGCGGCGCCTGGAGGCGGACCTCCTCCGACCCAAGATCCGCGGATCGACCGTCGAGCTCGAGGCCCGGCTCGCCCCCGACTTCCTGGAGTTCGGCAGCTCGGGCCGGGTCTACGACCGCGCCGCGATCGTCGCGCTGCTCGCGGCGGAGACGGCCGAAGGCCGGGCGCCGGCGTCCCGGATCGAGGGCTTCTCCGTGCGCCTGCTGGCCGCCGACGTCGCGCTGGCCACCTACCGGTCGGTGCGGGCCGGCGCCGAGGCCGGCCCGCCGGCGGGCGCGCTGCGCTCCTCCATCTGGCGGCGCGGCGGCGGGGCGTGGCGGATGGTCTTCCACCAGGGGACGCCGACCGGCTGAGCTGCCGGGGCACCGCACCGGTCGTGGTCGCGCGGGTCGGCCCTTGGCGCCCCTCCGCCTAGCCCGCGAGACGGCCGCGCACGTCGTCCTCCCAGCCCGGGAAGTAGCGCCCGATCACCGGGAGGTCGAAGGAGCGCAGGATCGACGAGGCGGGCTCCCGCTCCAGGAGGAACGCGAAGGCGGCTCGCACCAGGCGTTCGGGGTCCGCCGCGCCGGGGTCCAGGCGCTCCAGGTCCGCCAGGGCGACCGTCACGCGGTGCTCGGTCGCGAACGCGCCCTCGCGGACGCGCACGAGGCACAGCCAGCCGGCGCCGTCGCGGCCGCAGCGGACATCGAGCGTGCGGTCGGTCATCGCGAATCCTCCTGCGCTGCTCCCCCGCCATGGGTCACCCCAGCGCCTGCGCCGGCGGGTTGGCAGCTGGGACACCAGTAGGTCGTCCGGGGCAGGTCTCCGTGGCGAACCGCCCGGACGACGGCCCCGCAGCGCCGGCAGGGCCGGCCGGCGCGACCGTACACCCAGAGGCGGCCGCCGCGGGCTCCCGCCGGGCGCGGGGCGGCGGCAGCCGGCCTCCCGCCCCCGGCAGGCCCGGTCGTCACCCGGGCGACCGACGACCGGTTCGCCAGGAGGAGGGTCCGGGCGCGGTCCACGAGCCGGCCCAGCGTCGCGTCGTCGAGCTCGCCGACGCGGGCGAACGGGTCGACGCGCTCGATGAAGAGCACCTCGCTCTTGAAGACGTTGCCGATCCCGGCCAGCGCCCGCTGGTCGAGCAGCGCCTCCGCGACGGTCAGCCCCGCGCGCGCCGGTTCGCGCAGCCGTCCAAGGGCCTCGTCCCGGTCGAACGCATCGGCCGTCGCGTCGGGCCCGAGGCCCGCCAGCGGCGGGTGGAGGTGCTCGGCCCGCTGCTCGAGCAGCTCGACCACGGGCGCGTCGAAGCAGACGGCGACCGCGCCGGGCACCTCCAGCACGAGCACCGCGCGGCCGGCCGGGCGGCGCCAGGGCTCGCCGGGGCGGTAGCGGTGCCAGGAGCCGCGCATCCGGAGGTGCGTCCGCAGCTCGAGGCCGTTGTCGAAGCGGACGAGGAGGTTCTTCCCGACAGCGTCGACGGCCGTCACGGTCGCCCCGACGACGCGCGCTACCTGCGGGCTGGGAAGGCGGCCGCGGGCTCCCGTCACGGTCCGGCCGACCAGGTGGGGGCGGAGCGCCGCGGCGGTGCGGTAGAGCGTGTCGCCTTCGGGCATCGGTCGGTCAGCCCAGGTCGGCAGGCGCCACGGCCAGGCCGAGGCGGGTCGCGACGCCGGCGAGGCGCCGGTCCCAGGTCACGAAGACCGTCCGGGAGAGGCCGAGGTACGTCGCGGTCGCAAGGTGGATCGCATCGGGGGCGCGCAGGCCCTCGCTGTCGGAGACCGAACCCGCGAGCCGGAGCAGCCCGTCGCCGAGCGCGACCGGCTCGACCTCCTCCCAGCGCCGGTCCAGCTCCGCGCGCCGGTCCGCAGCCATCCCCGGGTCCAGCCGGCGATCGCGCACCGCCGCCGCGATGGCGGCGCGCGCCTCCGCGCAGGCGACGACGCTCGTCGTCCGTCGCTCGGCCGTCCGCCACAGCGATCGGGCAACCCCGGAATCAGCCTCCCGAAGGAGGAGCTTGACGATTGCCGACGCGTCGAGATACGTCGTCACGGCCACGGTGCATCGCCTCGTACTCGGCGTCGCGCAGGGAGACCAGGTACTCCGACAGCGAGATGCCGGCGATCTCGGGAAGGCTGTCGATGTCGACGTCGGTCGCGGGATGGAGCGCCGGCCGGATCAGGCCGCGGGCCACGAGCTCATCCCAGCGATCGGCCCGACGAGGTGCCGCGAGCCGGGCGATCGGTCGCCCATGCTCGGTGACCGTCAGCTCCTCGCCGGCCTTGACCCGCTCGAGATAGCGGCTGAGGTGGTCGCGAAGCTCGCGCACGCCGACTTCGAGCGGCGTCGCTGGACCCGGGATGCCGAGGGAGTCGCTCCCGGACGGCCGGCCTCCGTACGGTGCAACCGCCTCGGGCGCGACCACGTGTCGCGTCGTTGTGGCGCATTTGTTCCGGGCCATGTAGCCACTCTACATCTGGCCGCTCACCGCGCCCTCACCGGCGCGGCCGAAGCGCCATCCCCCGGTAGCCGGGAACGAAGCCGGCGTCGGCGAGGCGGGCCCGCCACGGGTGCTCCGGGTCGAGCGGCGCTCCGTCGACCCGGGACAGGACCAGCTCGCGGGCGCGACCCTCGGCCAGCAGGCCGCCCAGCGCCGCAAGCGCGAGCGCCGACCGATCCGGGTCGTCGGCCGCGGGGAACGTGGCGAGCCCCTTGCCGCCGCGCTCGACGTAGAGCACCGCGGCGCCGTCGACCAGCACGACCTGGGCCCCCGCTGCGCGCTGGAACGGCCGCCGATCGTCGTCGCCACGGCGCGGCCACGCCAGCGCGGCGCCGTACGGCTGGGCCGGGTCGGCTGCCGCGAGCAGGTCCACCCGGCTTCGCTCCGGGTCCGGCTCGCGGACCGCCCGCAGGCGGTCGATCGCCCCGGCCAGCGCGAACTGGGCGGCGCCCAGGCCGTCGACGAAGTAGCCCCGGCGGATGCGGCCCGCCTCCTCGAGCGCGCGCAGGACCGGGTAGACGCCGGCGAACCCGCCCTCGACATCCTCGCCGATGACGGCCTCCCGCGTCAGGACTCCGTGCCGGTCGAGCAGCGCGAGCGCCAGGGCGTGGAGCCGCTCCGTGGCGCGCGGTGCCTCGGGCGCGCCGTCGCCGCCCACGAGCGACCAGCGGCCGGCCGCCTCGGGAGGGCCCAGCGTTGCGAGGCGGCCGGGGCGCGGCCGGCGGTCGCCGCCGGGGCGCTTCCAGCGCAGCGCGCGCAGCGGGGCGAAGGTGTCGTTCGTGACCTCGCCGGCCCAGACGAGGTCCCACAGGGCGTCGAGCACCTCGCGATCCGACCCGCCGCCCGCCGCCCCGTACAGCTCGCGGTAGAAGGACGCTCCCCGGCGCTCCAGCCAGTCGCGGATGCGGACCTGCCGCTCCCCGTCGGGCCGCCCGCCGGCCGCCGACTGGCGCGCCGCCTGTCCCGCGACGAGCGCCGCACGAAGGAGCTCCCCGCGCCCGGGCCGGAAGAGCGCCACGCGCCCGTCGTCTCGGCCCAGCGGCCCGCAGCCGACCCAGGCGACCTCGCCCAGGGCCCCCAGCTCGTCGAGCAGCCGCGGCTGGTAGCCCGGCACGCGCGCCGGGAGCACGTCGCGCTCGAGGACCGACGCGGGGATCGGCACGCCTGCCAGCTGGTCGACGACCTCCGCGAGCCGCTCGAGGGCGGCCTGGCCGCGGAGCGGCGGTGGGAGCTCGGTCCCCGCGGTGCCACGCACCGGCGCCGGGGCGACGCCCTGCCAGGCCGGCAGGAACCGGGCGAGCGCCGTTGGCTCCACCGGCTCGACCTCGCGGCGCAGGCGCGCGAGCGAGCGCCGGCGCAGGAGCCGCAGCACGTCGGGGTCGCACCACTCCCGCTCGGCACCGCCCGGTCGGAACTCCCCGCGCAGCAGGCTCCCGGCCTCCACGAGGCGGCTCAGGGCATCTTCGACGAGCCCGACCGGCAGGCCCCAGCGGCGGGCGGGATCGCCGGCCAGGAACGGCCCGTGGCTCCGGGCCCAGCGGGCGAGCAGCCCGCCGAGCGCGTCCCGCGTGTCGCCGAGGAAGGCGGTCGGTGTCCCCGGCGGCGGCTGGGCCCCGGTCGCGTCGCGGTATCGGCCGGAATCCTCGACGGCGATCCAGCGCTCCTCGCCGCCGATCCGGATCGCGACCGCGCGCCGGGTCGCGGCCAGCGTCTCGAGCCACTCCCGCGCGGCCGGGCCGCCACCCCGCGTGCGGGCGGCGACCTCGTCCTCGGCGAGGTCGCCGATCCTGCGCAACAGGTCGGCGACCTGGTCGACGGACCCCGCCTTGCGGTCGTCGACGAGCGCCTGGCGCTCGAGCTCGGTCTCGTCGAGCGCGGCCGGGTCGAGCAGCTCGCGGAGCTCCTCCTGGCCGAGCAGCTCCCGGAGGAGGTCGCGGTCCAGCGCGAGCGCCTGCGCCCGGCGCTCCGCGAGCGGGGCGTCCCCCTCGTACATGTAGGCGGCGACGTAGTCGAAGAGGAGCGACGAGGCGAACGGCGTGGCGCGCGGCGCCTCCACCCGGTGGACCGCGATCTCGCGCCGCTCGATCCCGGCCAGCACCTCCCGCAGCGCCGGCAGGTCGAAGACGTCGGCCAGGCACTCCCGGTAGGTCTCGACGAGGATCGGGAAGCTGCCGTAGCGGCTCGCGACGGCGAGCAGGTCGGCGGCCCGCTGGCGCTGCTGCCAGAGCGGCGTCCGCGTCCCCGGCCGTCGGCGCGGCAGGAGGAGCGCGCGCGCCGCGTTCTCGCGGAACCGGGCGGCGAACAGCGCCGTGCCCCCGACGGCCGCCACGACCAGGTCCTCGACGCCGTCGGCGTCGGGGAAGAGGTCGTCCTCCACGCCCTCGAGGTCGCCGTCGGGCAGCCGGATCGCGATCCCGTCGTCGGACCAGATGCTCGCGACCTCGGCGCCCAGGCGCTCGCGGAGGCGGGCCTCGACGGCCATCGCCCATGGGGCGTGGACGCGCCCGCCGAACGGGCTCAGGATCACCAGCCGCCAGTCCCCCAGCTCGTCGCGGAAGCGCTCCACGACCACGCGCCGGTCGGTGGGCAGGGCCCCCGCCGCCTCGCGCTCGTCCTCCAGGTAGCCGACGAGGTTCTCCGCCGCGAGGGCGTCGAGGTGGTGCCGCTCGCCGAGGCGGGCCAGGGCGGCCGCCCGTCCCTTCGGGCCCCGGACGACGTCGGCTTCGACCCCGCGCACGAACGCGCCGATAGCGCGGCCCAGCTCGATCGGCCGGCCGACCGCGTCGCCCTTCCAGAAGGGCAGCTTCCCCGGCTGGCCCGGCGCCGGCTCCACGATCACCCGATCCGGCGTGATCTCGGCGACGCGCCAGCTGCTGGCGCCGAGGACGATGACGTCGCCGTGCATCCCCGCGCGGAGCTCGTAGACCATCTCCTCGTCGAGCTCGCCCACCCGGCGGCCGGGCGTCCCGGCCTCGCCGGCCACGAAGACGCCGTACAGCCCCCGGTCCGGGATCGTGCCGCCGGAGGTGACGGCCACGACGCGCGCGTCGCGCCGGCCCTCGACGGTGTCGGCCACCCGGTCCCACACGAGGCGCGGCTTGAGCTCCGCGAACTCGTCGGACGGGTAGGCCCCGGCGAGCATCGCCAGCACGCCCTCGAGGGCCTCGCGCGTGAGCGTCTCGAAGGGCGCGGCCCGGGTCACCGCGGCATGCAGGTCCGCCACCGACCAGCGGTCCATGACCGCCATCGCGACGATTTGCTGGGCCAGGACGTCGAGCGGCGTGCGCGGGATCGACGTCGCCTCGATCGCGCCCTCGCGCATCCGCTCGGCGACGACGGCGCACTCGAGGAGGTCCCCGCGGTACTTCGGGAAGATGACGCCGCGGCTCACCTCGTCGACCCGGTGGCCGGCGCGCCCGATGCGCTGCAGGCCGCGCGCGACGGACGTCGGCGACTCGACCTGGATCACGAGGTCGATGGCGCCCATGTCGATGCCGAGCTCGAGCGAGGAGGTGGCCACGAGCGCCGGGAGGCGCCCCTCCTTGAGGGCCTCCTCGATCGCGACGCGCTGCTCGCGGGCGATCGAGCCGTGGTGCGCTCGCACGAGGTCCTCTCCGGCCAGCTCGTTGAGGCGCTGGGCCAGGCGCTCCGCGAGCCGCCGGCTGTTGACGAAGACGAGGGTGCTGCGATGGCTCCGGATCAGGTCGAGGATCCGCGGGTGGATCGCGGGCCAGATGCTCACCCGCATCTCGCCGCCGGCGACCGGGCCGCCCGGCTGCTCCTCGAGGGGCAGCGCCTCGCCGAGCCGGCTCATGTCCTCGACCGGCACGACCACCTGGAGGTCCAGCCGCTTCCGCGCGCCGGCGTCGACGATCGTGACGGGGCGGCCGGGCCCGACCCCGGCGAGGAAGCGCCCGATCGTCTCGAGCGGCCGCTGGGTCGCCGAGAGGCCGATCCGCTGCAGGGGCGGCGCGTCGGGCCCGCGCAGGTGCTCGAGGCGCTCGAGCGACAGGGCCAGGTGGGCACCCCGCTTGGTCCCGGCGATCGCGTGCACCTCGTCGACGATCACGTGCTCGACGCCCCGCAGCGTCTCGCGCGCGCCCGAGGTCAGGAGGAGGTACAGCGACTCCGGCGTGGTGATGAGGATCTCGGGCGGGCTCTTCGCCAGCGCCCGGCGCTCGTCCGCCGGCGTGTCGCCGGTCCGGGAGGCGATCGAGACGGGTCGGACGGGCGTCCCCAGGCGCTTCCCGGCGAGGGCGATGCCCGCCAGCGGCGCCCGCAGGTTGCGCTCGACGTCGTAGGTGAGCGCCTTGAGCGGGCTGACGTACAGGATGCGGACCGACGCGCCGCCCGCGGCGCTGCGCGGCGGGGCCGGGGCGCGGACGAGCCGGTCGAGGCCCCACAGGAATGCGGCGAGGGTCTTGCCGCTGCCCGTGGGGGCGTGGAGCAGGACGTGGCCGCCGCCGGCGATCGCGGCCCAGCCGTCGACCTGCGCCTTCGTCGGCGCGGCGAATGCGTCCCGGAACCACGCCGCGACGGGCGGCGCGAACCGCGCGAGCGGGTCCTCGGCGGGCACGGTCGCGGCGGGGCCGGCGGGCGGGCTGGTTCGACGGGCCACGGGGCGCGAGTATACGGCGCGAGGCACAAACCGACCAGGTGTTCGGTTACGTCGCGGCCGTGGCCGTGTCGTGGCCGCGGCCGCGGACGGTTGCCGCCGGGCGATCCGCGGCCGCGCTGGCGGGCGTTGCGTGGCCACCGCCGCGGACGGTTGCCGCCGGGCGATGCGCGGCCGCGCTGGCGGGCATTGCGTGGCCGCGGCCGGCGGGCCCTGCGTGGCCGCCGCCGGCCCCTGGACCCGGCGGCCCGGGCCCCGGACGCAAGGCGCCGCCGCGCTGATCGGTCCTGCGATCGCTTCGGCGACAGCCATGCTCGGACCGCGGCCGATCCTGCCGGAAGTCCCGGCCCTGCACGCTCGGCTGCGGCCATTCCGCGCGCAGGACCGATCGCGACGTCGGTGCCGAGGGACGAAGCCGCCGCCATGGCAGAGGATTGATCGCGGCGCCGGCGCCGCCGGTCCGGGGCGCGGTTTCGGCAACCCGGGCCCCGGACGCGAGGCGCCGCCGCGCTGATCGGTCCTGCGATCGCTTCGGCGACAGCCATGCTCGGACCGCGGCCGATCCTGCCGGAAGTCCCGGCCCTGCACGCTCGGCTGCGGCCATTCCGCGCGCAGGACCGATCGCGACGTCGGTGCCGAGGGACGAAGCCGCCGCCATGGCAGAGGATTGATCGCGGCGCCGGCGCCGCCGGTCCAGGCGCGCGTTCGGCAACCCGGGCCCCGGACGCGAGGCGCCGCCGCAGCCGTGGGCCGGGCGCACGTTCCAGCTGCCCGAGCCGGGACGCGAAGCGACCCCGCCGGAACCTGGCCGGCGGGGTCGCAGGGTCGATGGAGCCGCGAGGGCGGCCCGCTGTCAGGCCGTCGCGACCTTCCAGCCGTCGTCGCCGGCGCCCGAGAAGATCCAGCGCCGCAGCGTGGCGCCAACCATCGGCCGGACGGTGGCGTCGAGGCCATAGTAGTTGCCGGCCCCGAGGACCGCGAGCCCGAAGGTCATCACCGCGTACGTCAGGTGCTGGTTGACGATGCCGAACTGGAAGTCCCAGGCGGCGACGAAGAAGAACAGCATCATCAGGGTGCCCATCGTCGCCGCGAAGCGCGTGAACAGGCCCACGATCAGGCAGGTCCCGATGGCGACCTGCCCGAGTGGCACCAGGTAGTTGATCACCGTCATCGCACCGTCGTTGCCGGCCAGGGCGACCCAGAAGTCGTGGGTGGGGTTGAAGATCGTGCCCTCGGCGACCTCGCCGGTGACGAACGGCCAGCCCAGCGTGCCGCCGGTCGCGAACTGCAGGAAGCCCGCCGCGGACCAGGTGCCGAGGCCTCCGCCGAGGATCTTCTCCAGGCCGGCCCACAGGAAGATGATCCCGATGACGACACGGCCGAAGGCGATCGCGATGGCGTGCTTGCGATCGAGAACTTTCATGGGGACGCGTTCTCCTTCGCTGTGGGGGTCGCCGGGCCAGGACGCAGCGACCGCTTGACGCCCCCATCATGCGTCATCTGCGCATATGCAGATGTGTCACGCCCGTTCGGGCGCCATCGTCGAGTGGATCCCGGCGAGGGCCGTGGCCCGCGATCAGACCTTCGGGTGCGCCTCGTGGAGGAGCGCCGGCTCGAGGATCTCGTCCATCAGGCCCAGCTCCAGGCACTCGTCGGGACCGAGGAAGCGCTCGCGCCCCGACCAGACGAAGCGGCGCCACCAGGCGGCGTCCTTGTGGCCGGTGCGCCGCGCGAAGAGCTCCGCGACCGTGAGCTGGTAGTGCTCCGAGAGCTGCTGGTAGTCCTTGAAGATCCGCTCGTCCTCGCCGGACAGGATCCAGTGCGTGGAGTGCAGCATCAGCGTCCCGTACCGGCCGATGGACCGGTGATCGCCCGCCTGGCTGACGATCGCGCCCATCGAGTACGCGTAGCCGAGGACCGCGGTGTTGATGCGGACGTCGTGCTGGCGCCGCATCCGGTTGATCATCTCCATCATCGCCAGGCCGTCGCCGACCGAGCCGCCGCCCGAGTTGACGTAGACCGTGATCGGCTGGTCGTGCTGGCCGCGCCGCGGGACGGACATCAGCAGGAGTGTCTTCGCGAAGTCCTCCGCATGCGCCGGGTCGATGTCCGTCACGAAGTACGACCCGGTCGCATCCAGCGCGATGCGCCGCATCTGGGCCTCGGCCAGGAGGGCGCCGAGGTCCGGCACTCGAATGCCCACGTCAGCCTCCGCGATTTGCCGCGATCGCCCGGCGGGCCTGTCGCCCGGCGCCGGGGCGCCTCGCCCGCCCGAGCGTAGCGCGCCGCTCGCGGCACCGCGCGTGCCGTTCGGCCGGACCTATCCTGCCGCCATGCACGTCATCCACTCGCCGCTCCACCGCCTCCACGAGCCGGCCTTCGAGGTCTTCAGCGGCCACGTCGGGCCGGCGCACGAGACGCCGGCCCGTGCCGAGGCGATCCGCGCGGCGCTTGCCGCGGATCCGGCGTTCGCCCTGGAGCTGCCGACGGAGCACGGCCCGGAGCCCCTGCGCGCCGTCCACGACCCCGGGTTGCTGCGCTTCCTCGCGGAGGCGTGGGACGCTTGGCGCGACGCCGGCGGGTCGGCGGACGGCTTCATGGCCGACACGGTCCGCCACCCAGGACTGCGCGGCGAATCCGACGCAGCCCCGGAGCCCCGGGCGCCCGGCGGGCGGATCGGCCACTGGTGCTTCGACACGGCGACCCCGATCACGGTCGGCGCCTGGCCCGCGGCGCGGGCAGCCGCGGACGTCGCGCTCACCGCGGCCGACGCGGTCCTCGCCGGCGAGGGCGTCGCGTACGGTCTGTGCCGGCCGCCCGGGCACCACGCCGGACGCGACGTCTTCGGCGGCTACTGCTACCTCAACAACGCGGCCATCGCCGCCGAGCACCTCGTCCGGTCGGGGGCCGGGCGCGTGGGTATCCTCGACGTCGACTTCCACCACGGCAACGGGACGCAGGCGGTATTCTGGGAGCGCGGGGACGTGCCGTACGCGTCGCTCCACGGCGACCCCCACCGCGCCTACCCCTACTTCTCCGGCCATCCGGACGAGCGCGGCGGCGGCGCGGGGGCCGGGGCGACCTTCAACCAGCCGCTCCCGGCGGGCACCGACGACGGCGCGTACCTGGCCGCCCTCGACCGCGCCCTCGACTGGCTGACGGGACGCCACGACGGGATCGTCGTCGTCAGCCTCGGGATCGATACCTACGGGCGCGACCCGATCTGCGACTTCGCCCTCACGACGCCGGTCTACCACGAGGTGGGCCGTCGCGCCGCAGCGAGCGGCGCCCGCCTGGTCGTCCTCCAGGAGGGCGGCTACCACCTCGGCGACCTCGGCGAGAACGTCCGCCAGTGGCTGCGCGGCGCCGCGGGCCTCGACCCGGGGCGGTCCGCGACCGGGTGATGCCCTCGAGCGGGTGACGCGCGCGAGGGGCGGCCCGCGACTGGGTGACGCCTGCTACCGGGTGACGCCCGGCTGCTCCGGCACGCTGCGCTCTCCGGCAAGCCAGGCGCGGAGGCTGCCGCGCCACAGCGCCCGGGCGTGGAAGGAGCCGGACGGCCCGATCGCGTCCATGCCGCCGGCCCGGACCAGCGTCTCGAGGAGCGGGGCCAGCTGCGAGCCGTACACGTGCATGCACGGCTCGGGCCGGACCCCCGGCCACGAGTAGCACGAGACGACCGTGCGACGCTCCGCCGTCGGCATCTCCGGCGGGAGCGCGTCCCAGGCCGGGTCGTCCGGGGCGAACTCCCACTGGTCGAGGGTCCCCTGCGGGATCCCCTCGATCCCGCGGACCACCTTCGGATCCGCGTCGACCAGGTACGGATCGACGACCAGGTCGCAGATCACGGCGTGGGCCGGCATGAGGCCGATCCAGGCGTTCGGCACGAGCGGGACGGAGGGGTCGTGGCGCTGCGTGGCATCCACGAGGATATCGGTCACCGCCAGGCGCCGGCGAAAGTACGCGGCATCGCGGGTCAGGTTGCGGCCGGTGGTCACGACCTCCACGCCGGGGAGGCCCATCCGCATGAAGGCCTCGTTGCGGCCGTCGTCCCCGAACTTCGTGGCGAACTCGACGGCGTGCTTGCCGACCTGCCCGGCCCCCATGATCGTCACGCGCACGGGGTCGCGGTATTCGCTCACGAGCCCCGGCCACTGGCGCTCGAGGGCGGAGAAGGCGGAGGCGACGCCGTTCCAGGCGACGCTGCGGAGGTTCTCGACGAGGCGGCGGCCGTCGTCCCCCGCGATCAGGTCCAGCGCGATCCCCTCGATCCCGAGGTCGCGCAGCATCTGGACCCGCGCCGGCCGGGTCGGGAAGTGGAGCATCGAGACGAGGACCGCGCCCCGGCGGAGCTTCTCGTAGCGACCCTCCGGAGAGCGGAGGACGACGACCACGTCCTGGCGATAGGTCGTCTCCTCGTCCGTGACGTGGACGTCCGGCGAGAGCGCCAGGTAGTCGGTGTCGGAGTAGCCCATCGCCGACCCGATCCCCGACTCGACGTAGACCTCGGCACCGAGCGCCGTGAGGAGGCCGACCAGCGGCGGCAGGAAGTCGCGCCGCTCGCCCGGCTCCTTGTGCATCCGCGGGAAGCCGATCGTCAGCGGTTGCCCGTCATTCGCCATGGGAGCGCCCTCCGGATGAGCGCCGAGGCGACCGTCGGGCTCGCCCTCGCCGCTGGTCCGGCGATCGTGCGGCGCGGCGCCGGCGCGGTGAAGGGGCCACCGGCCCGACCGGTCGGGGCCGGGCGGCCCCATCGGGCGCCGGATCCGCCTCGCCGTCGCGGGCGCGCCGCACGCGGTCTCCGTCCGGGACCCGGGCCTCCGCTCGCCGTCGCGCGCGCGTCGCGCGCGTTCACCGCCGTCGCGCGCGTCGATCGCCCGGCGCGTCGGCTAGGATGCGCACATGTTCGGCGTCGACACCATCGTCATCCTCGTGGTCGTCCTCATCGTCGTGCTCATCTGGCGCGGGCCCAGGATGCTGCCGAAGTGGGGCGAGACGCTCGGGCGCGGCGTCAAGGCCACGCGCAAGGAGGTCACCGACCTCCAGGACGAGGTGCGCAAGGGGGACGACGGCGCTCCGCCGCCGGCCTGACCGGGACGCCCGCCGCCCGGGCGGGGACCCGTCTCGCCCGGCAGCGGGGCCTCCGACCGCCGGCCGCCGAGCCTCCGACCGCCGCCGCGGCGCCCGCGTCACATCGTTCCTGCACGAACCATTCGTGTGCTAACCTTCGCGGACGATGCCTCATCCAGCCGACGTGCGCCACCCCGTCCTCGACCTCGGCGGCCTCGACCCGCGCTCGGCCGACGTCTTCGCCGCGTTCATGCGGGCGCGGCGCCTCCATCACGTGCTGATGCTGCGCGTCCTCGAGGAGGAGGCGACGCCGCCCGGCCAGGCGATCTGCATGCGCATGCTCGCCGCCCACGAGGGTGCGACCCAGCGCGAGCTCGGGGATATGCTGCACCTTGCCCCGCCGACGGTGACCGCCATGCTCAAGCGAATGGAGCGCAGCGGGACGATCGTCCGCCAGGCGGATCCCGCGGACCAGCGCGTCACCCGGGTCAGCCTGACGCCGGCCGGCCGGGAGCTTGAGCACCGCCTCACGACGATGCTCGCGTCGCGGATCGGCCGGCTCCTCGACTCGATGCCGCCGGGCGATCGGGTGGACCTGGCGCGGCTGCTCCGCGACCTCGCGGACCGGATGACCGAGGCGATCGACGAGCCGCTCCCGGGCGCCACCGAAGCGACGACCGCGACGCACGCAATGGGCGCCGGGGATGCGCCGGGATCCGGGGATGCGGAGGGCGTGTCGGATGCGGCGGGACCCGGGGATGCGGCGGGCACCTCGGATGCGGCGGACGCGGCCCGGCCCACGGTGGGGGCATCGCGATGATCCGGCTCCTGGTGACCTACCTCCGCCCGTACTGGAAGCCCCTCGTCCTCGTCGTGACCCTGCTCCTCGTCCAGGCCCTCGCCAACCTGTACCTGCCGGAGCTCAACGCCGAGATCATCAACAACGGCGTCGCGAAGGGCGACACGGACTACATCCTGCGGACCGGCGCGGTGATGCTCGGCGTGACCGTCGTCCTCGGCATCGTCTCGATCATCGCCGTCTACTGGGCGGCCAGGGTCTCCATGGCGTTCGGGCGCGACGTGCGGGGCGCCATCTTCCGGTCCGTCGAGTCGTTCTCGCAGGTGGAGGTCAACCACTTCGGCACGGCCTCGCTCATCACCCGCAACACGAACGACGTCCAGCAGGTCCAGATGGTCGTCCTGATGGGCCTCACGGTCATGGTCTCGGCGCCGATCATGATGATCGGCGGCCTGATCATGGCCATGCGCCAGGACATCCCCCTGACCGGGATCCTCCTGGTGATCGTGCCGATCATGGTGGTGATCATCGGCCTCGTCGTCCGGCGCGCCCTGCCGCTGTTCCAGGCCATGCAGCGGAAGATCGACCGGATCAACCAGGTGATGCGCGAGACGCTCGCCGGCGTCCGGGTCATCCGCGCCTTCGTCCGGACGGACTATGAAGAGCAGCGCTTCGACGAGGCGAACCGCGACCTGTTCGAGACGGCGCTCTCGGTGAACCGGCTCTTCGCGATCATGATGCCGACGCTGATGGCGATCATGAACCTGACGACGGTGGCGGTCCTCTGGTTCGGGGCCTTTCGCGTCGACAGTGGTGAGATGTCGATCGGCAGCCTGACCGCCTTCCTCCAGTACATCATCCAGATCCTCTTCGCCATCATGATGGCGACCTTCATGTTCGTGATCGTGCCGCGGGCGGCGGTCTCGAGCGACCGGGTCGCCGAGGTCCTCGCGACCCAACCGTCGATCCACGACCCGGCCGAGCCGGTCAGCCCGCCGCGCGCCGGCCGGGTGGAGTTCCGCGACGTGGAGTTCCGCTACCCGGGTGCCGAGGACCCGGTCCTGCGCGGCATCTCGTTCACCGCCGGCGCCGGCGAGACGACGGCCATCGTCGGCAGCACGGGGAGCGGCAAGTCAACCCTGATCAACCTGCTGCCGCGCTTCTACGACGTCACCGGCGGCAGCGTCCTCGTCGACGGCGTCGACGTGCGCGAGATGGACCGCGACGACCTGTGGAGCCGGATCGGGCTCATCCCGCAGCGGGCCTTCCTCTTCGGCGGCACGGTGGCGAGCAACCTCCGCGTCGGCGACGAGGACGCGTCCGACGAGGACCTCTGGAAGGCGCTCGAGATCGCCCAGGGGCGCGAGTTCGTCGAGGAGATGCCCGAGGGCCTCGCGGCGCCGATCGCCCAGGGCGGCACGAACGTGTCCGGCGGCCAGCGGCAGCGGCTCGCGATCGCGCGCGCGCTCGTCAAGCGCCCCGAGATCTACGTCTTCGACGACAGCTTCTCGGCCCTCGACTTCCGGACCGACGCCCGCCTCCGGGCCGCCCTCCACCGCGACCTCGCCACGGCGACCGTGATCATCGTCGCCCAGCGCGTGGGCACGATCCTGCACGCCGACCGGATCGTCGTCCTCGACGACGGCGGGGTGGTCGGGATCGGCACCCACGACGAGCTGATGGCCACCTGCGACACCTATCGCGAGATCGTCTACTCGCAGCTCTCGGCGGAGGAGGTCGCGTGAGCGGGCCCGGCATGGGCCACGGGCCGGGTGGCGGACGCCAGCCCGCGCGCCGCGGCGGGGGTCCCGGGGGCGGGCCGATGGGCTTCATGTCGATGCCGGTCGCCAAGCCGCGCAACTTCCGGGGCTCGTTCCGGCGGCTCCTCGGCGAGCTCGCCCCGGAGCGCGTCCTCATCGTGCTCGTGATGGCCTTCGCGATCGTGAGCGTCGGCTTCGCGATCGTCGGACCCAAGATCCTGGGCAACGCCACGAACCTCATCTTCGAAGGCTGGATCGGCAACCAGCTGCCGGCCGGGATGACCCAGGACCAGGCCGTCGCTGCCCTGCGGGCGGCGGGCCAGACGAACCAGGCCGACATGCTGGCGAGCATGACGAACGTCGTACCCGGCCAGGGCATCGACTTCGCCGCCCTGGGGGCGATCCTCCTGCTCGCGATCGGGGTCTACACCGCCAGCTCGATCTTCAGCTGGGCGCAGGCGTACATCATGGCCGGCGTCACCCAGCGCACGGTCTACCGCCTCCGGCGCCGTGTCGACGCGAAGCTGGGCGAGCTCCCGCTGGCGTACTTCGACCGCGAGTCGCGGGGCGACATCCTGAGCCGGGTCACCAACGACATCGACAACATCGCGCAGACGCTCCAGCAGAGCCTGACCCAGCTGATCACGGCGTTCTTCACGGTGATCGGCGTGCTGGGCATGATGTTCTGGATCAGCCCCCTCCTCGCCGTCATCTCCCTGCTGATCGTGCCGATGTCGATCGTCGTCACGGTGCTCATCGCCAGCCGCTCGCAGAAGCAGTTCGCGGCCCAGTGGGAGCGCACCGGGACCCTCAACGGCCACATCGAGGAGATGCACACCGGCCACGCCGTGGTGAAGGCCTTCGGGCGCCAGCGCGAGGCGATCGAGACGTTCGACCGGGAGAACGAGGCGCTCTACCAGGCCTCCTACCGCGCGCAGTTCATCTCCGGGACGATCCAGCCTGCGATGAACGTCCTGGCGAACCTGAACTACGTGGCCATCTGCGTCATCGGCGGGGTCCAGGTGGCCTCGGGGACGATGTCGCTCGGCGACGTCCAGGCCTTCATCCAGTACTCGCGCCAGTTCACGATGCCGATCGTCCAGACCGCCAGCATCATGAACGTCCTGCAGTCCGCGGTCGCCTCGGCCGAGCGCGTCTTCGAGCTGCTGGACGAGGCGGAGCAGATGTCCGAGACCGCGACGCCCGTGGCCCTCGAGCACGTGGCGGGGCGTGTCGCGTTCGACAAGGTCAGCTTCCGCTACCTGCCCGACACGCCGCTCCTCGAGGACCTCGACCTCGTGGCCGAGCCGGGCCACACGGTCGCCATCGTCGGGCCGACCGGGGCCGGCAAGACCACCCTCGTCAACCTGCTGATGCGGTTCTACGAGATCGACGGGGGCCGGATCACGGTCGACGGCGTCGACATCCGGGAGATGACCCGCGACCGGCTGCGCGGCATCTTCGGCATGGTGCTGCAGGATGCCTGGCTCTTCTCGGGCACGATCCGCGAGAACATTGCCTACGGCCGCGAGGGCGCCACGGAAGAGGAGATCCTCGACGCCGCCCGCGCGGCCCACGTCGACCACTTCGTCCGGACGCTGCCCGATGGCTACGACACCCACCTCGACGACGACGCGACGGCCGTCTCCGCCGGCGAGAAGCAGCTCCTCACGATCGCGCGGGCCTTCCTGGCCGACCCCGAGATCCTGATCCTCGACGAAGCCACGAGCTCGGTGGACACCCGCACGGAGGTGCTCATCCAGCGGGCAATGGCGCGCCTGATGCAGGGTCGCACCGCCTTCGTGATCGCCCATCGCCTCTCCACGATCCGCGAGGCGGAGCTGATCCTCGTGATGAACGAGGGCGCGATCGTCGAGCAGGGCACGCATGGCGAGCTGCTGGCCCGGGGCGGGTTCTACCACGAGCTCTACAGCAGCCAGTTCGACGAGGCGCTCGAACCGGCGGTGTAGCTCGCTGGGTCGGGCAAGCCCGGCCTGGCCCGGACCTGGACAGCGGCGCGGCCGGCGCGGCCGAGCCCGACCGGCCTGACCGGGCTCGTGACGCGGCCGCGGCGGGCCCCACGCCGCCCAGCCGGGCGCGTGTTGAGTTGAACGCAACACTCGTCGTCCTGAAGCCCACGCCCGGCACGATTGCGCCGGTTCAGCGCAACGCTCGTGCCGGCGGTGCCGGTTCCGGCGGGTTCGACGCAAGGATTCTGCCGCCGAGACGGTCGCCGGCGCCGGGTGTTGCGTTCGACGCAAACAGGACGGGGCGCTGGTGGCGCGGGGCTGGCTCCGCCGCTGCGTGCCGCGCTGAGCGGAGAGGGCTGGAGCAGGGATCCACACGGGGCCTGCGGCGACCGCGACGGTGGGCTACCGGCGAGGCCGGATCTGGTACCGGTCGCCCGCGTACGTCGCGTCCGTCAGGGTCTTCTCCTGCTCACGGCGCAGCGCGTCGCTCTCCAGCGCCTCCTCGGCGCTCCGCCGACGCCCACGGGCGGGGCGCCAGACGAGCGCGCCCAGCACGATCACGAGAGCCAGCCCAGCGATGGCGCCCACGACCTCCACGGCACGTCTCCACGAGTGGCGCCGCTCGATCCATCGGGGCCACGCTCCCCGCCAGCGTCGCCCGGCCGGCGCTCCCCGTCAAGGTGCGATCGGCACACTGTCGACCGGCACGCACGTGCCGTTCCGCCGCGGCCCGGCACGGCCCCGGGCGGTCAGCCTGCTCCCGCGGCATCCGCCAGGACTCGCCTGAGCCGCACCTTTCGGAGGTTCTCGCGAACCACCCAGCCGACCTCCGGGTCCGCGCTGCGTCGCCAGCGGTCGAACGCCGGCAGGCCGTCGATCGGATCGGCGGCGACGGCGACGCTCCAGCAGTAGCCGAGCGCCTGGCGAAGGGTGCGGAAGGCGTCGGTGCGGCGGTCGGGCGCATCCGGCAGCGTGGCGGTGATCACGTCGAGCAGGGCCAGCGCTCGCCGCGCTGATGCCGGGTCCCGCAGCAGGCGCGGCTCGCAGGCGCCGGCGGCGGCGGCACGCTGCTCGAGGCGGCCGCCCGCGGCCCACCCCCCCACCTCGTCGAGCATGGCCGGCAGGTCCGCGTCGCCCCAGCGCTGGAGCGCCATCGCGACGGCTTCCCGCACCCGCCAGCGGCCGTCGGCGGCGCGCGAGCGGAGGACGGGCACGAGGTCGCCCCGGCCGTCGGCGATGGCACGTCCGAGGCCGACGACGCCGCAGAACGCCTCGAACTCGTCGCCCGAGCCCGCCAGTTGCTCCAGCGTGGCGACGTCCAGCTCCTCCGCGGCGGCCTGGGCCAGCTCGATGTTCCCGCGCGGCCCCGGCAGCCCCGAGTGCTCCGCGAGATAGGCCCCGAGGTCGTCCACCTCGTGGAGCGACGCGCGGTAGAGCTCCACCCGGGTGCCCACCGTCAGCCCGCGAGGATCGCCGCCAGCGCCTCCGGCTCCGTCACCGGCTGGCGACAGGCGAAGCCGCGGCAGACGAAGGCGGTCGGCGTCCCGCGCAGGGCGAAGCGTCCCTGCAGGAGGGGCACGGCGCTGGCGGCCGGGTCCGGGCCGATGGCAATGACCTGGCGGGGCCGCCAGCCGAGATGCGACGGCGCCCCCCGGGCCGCGGCCGCGAGGTGCGCCGTCCGCGGGTCGGCCGGATCGCCGATGATCGCGACCTCGTCCACCGGGCCGGCGCGCCAGTCGATCGCGGCCAGCCACTGGGCGAAGGCCGTCGGGTAGGCCGCCACGGCGGCGCCCACGACGCCGATCGCCGCGTCGGCCGCGTCGGCGTAGCGGCCCTCACCGGTGAGCGCCGCCAGCCGCAGCAGCACCGTCGCCGCCATCGCGCCGCCCGACGGCACGGCGTTGTCCTCGAGCGAGCGCGGCCGCGCCACGAGCGTCTCGGCGTCGTCGGCGGTGTCGTCGAAGCCGCCGTCCGGGTCCCGGAAGTGGAGGAGGATCGCGTCGGTCGTCTCCCGGGCCGCCGTGAACCAGCGCTCGTTACCCGACGCCTCGTAGAGGGCGAGGAGGCCCTCGGCCATGCACGCCTGGTCCTCCAGCGTCCCGGCATGGCGGGCGCGGCCGTCCTTCCACGAGCGCTGGAAGCGCCCGTCGGGACCCCGGAGCACGTCCAGCAGGCGGCCCGCGGCGCGTTCGGCCAGCCCGACGTACCGCGCCGCGGCGGCGCGCGCCGCCGGGCCATGGGCGCGCGCGAGGAGCGCCGCCGCGTCCGCGTACGCCGCGATCATCAGGCCGTTCCAGCCGGCGAGGGCCTTGTCGTCCCGGGCCGGCTGGGGCCGCCGGTCGCGGGCGGCGAGCAGCGCCGCGCGGGCCTGGTCCAGCAGGCCGGCCACCTCGGCCGGGACGCGCCCGTGCCGCGCGGCAAGACCCTCGTCGCCGGCGACCCGGCGGAGGATCACCCGGCCCTCCCAGTTGCCGGTCTCGGTGACATCGTACGCCTCGGCGACGAGCGGCCAGGCCTCCTCGAGACCCGCCGTCGCCAGGGCGTCGCGGACCTCGGACGCCGTCCAGGTGTAGGTGGCCCCCTCCTCGCCTTCGGTGTCGGCGTCGAGGCTGGCAGCGAAGACGCCGTCCGGCAGCGTCATCTCGCGGGTCACGAAGTCGAGCGTGGCCGTCGCGACGCGCAGGTACCCCGGGTCGTCCACCTGGGCCCAGGCGTGCGCGTAGGCCCGGGCGAGCAGGGCGTTGTCGTAGAGCATCTTCTCGAAGTGGGGGACGAGCCACGCGCGCGTCGGTCGAGTACCGGGCGAAAGCCGCCGCCCAGGTGGTCGTAGATGCCGCCGCGCGGCCATCTCGTCGAGGGCGATGCTCGCGCGACCGCCAGCGTCATGTCGCCGGTCGCCTGTCCGCGGCGCGCCGGAGCAGGAACTCGAGGTCCATCGGGTGCGGAAACTTGGGCGCCTGCCCCGAGCCGCCGTTGACGGCGTCGAACTGGTCTCATGCTTCGCGACGCCCGCTGCGCGATCAGGTGCGCGTCAGGTCGACCGGCGCCGGAGAGCCTCGCTCGGCGATGGCGCCATGGGTGCGTCGGCGACATCCCGGCCGATCGACTGCACGATCTGCGTCGCCGCGTCGTCGCTCCAGGCGCCGGCGACGTCCGCCAGCACGTGCGGAACCCGGACGGCCATACCGTGGCGTCGGGCGGGAAGTAGGTGCCGCCGAAGAACGGCTCGACCGTCGGGGGTGAGGAAGACCGACATCGGCCACCCGCCCGCGCCCGGTCATGCGCCTGCACGGCGGCCATGTAGATGTGCGTCGAGGTCGGGCCGCTCCTCGCGGTCGACCTTGATGCGGACGAAGTGCTCGTTCAGGACGCCGCGATCTCGTCGATTCTCGAAGGACTCGCGCTCCATGACATGGCACCAGTGGCAGGCCGAGTAGCCGATCGACAGAAAGATCGGCTCGGTCCTCGCGTCCGGGCCTTCTCCAGCGCCTCGTCGGCCCCCAGGGGTACCAGTCGACCGGGTTGTGGGCGTGCTGGAGCAGGTACGGGCTCGTCTCGCCGGCCAGCCGGTTGGCGGGCATGCACGGATGCTACGCCCGCGCGATCTCCCCGGTGACCCGCCGCCCGTCCATGTCAGGCGGGCCGTCCGGGTCGGGTTGCGGCCGGCCCGCCATGGCGGCCTCGAGGCGGTCGAGGAATGGCTGCGCCCGCAGCGGGACGAGGATCTCGCGAGCCCGCTCCGCCGCAGCCCGGACCTCCGGGTCGGCGGGATCGAGGAGGGTCGCCATCTCGATGGCGGTGAACGCCTCGTCGAGCGGGAGGCCCAGGTCGTGCCACCGGCGCAGCACGTCGCGATACGCTCGGAGTGCCTCGTCGTGGCGCCCGTCAAGCGCGGCCAGCCCCGCGCGGAGGTTCGCCCGCGTCGCGTCGATGACGCGACCGGGAAGGCGATGGCCGTTGATGGCATCGAGAATGACCCGGGCCGCGGGGCGTCTCGGCGCCAGAGCGCCGCGCGGCCGGCAACGCGGAGGGTGTAGGGGGCCACCGGGAGATACCGGGACGCCTCGAGGCCTTCGACCCCGGCATCGTCAAGCCTGCCTTCCGACAGCGCCACGTCGGCGAGCAGCTCGTGGAGGCCGCTGGTCATCCCGGGGTCCGTGAAGTCGGCGGAGTGCCGCCGAACCTCGGCGCAGGCATCCGCGACTGCCTCCCCGCGCCAGGAGCCGATCCAGGCCCGGATGAGGAGCATCATCGAGCGGTCCTCGCCTTCGAGGTCGGTCTCCAGGAGCTCGCCGACCTGGGCGAGGGCCCAGTCCCACTCGCCACAGGCTGTCGCCGTCCAGGCCGCGTTGAAGGCCACGACCGCGTCCCGCAGCCCGAGGTGGCGGGCGAGCGTGACGCTCTCCCTGGTGAGTCGCGCGGCGCCGACCGGATCGTCCTCGAACACGATGCCCCCGAGGTTGAGCCGCGCCCGGATCGCCGTCGGGGTGAGGCCGCGGGTCTCGGCGAGCTCGAGGCCCGCCCTCAGGAGGCCGATCCCCTCGCGGGGGCGGCCGACGTCGCACAGGGCCGAGCCCTTCGTGACGAGGGCGTCGGCGAGAACCGGGATCAGGTCCAGCCGCTCCGCCCTCTCGAGCACCGCGTCGGCGGTCGGAATTGCCCGTCCGGACAGGTTGCTCATGAACAGGGCGCGCGCCAGCTGACCGCCGAGCAGGAGCACCCCGGGCTCGTCGACAAGGGCGGGGTCGGCGTCGAGCCCGGCCGCCGCCGGTTCGAGGACCGCGAGGGCGGCATCCGTGCGGTAGGTGTCGAGGAGGGCCTCGCCAAGGGCGGCGGTCGCGCGCGCCTCGGCTCCTCGATCTGCCCGCGCACGGTGCAGCGCTACGGCTCGCCGCAAGAACTCTTCGGCCCGGTCGTGGTGGCCGGCGGCCGAGGCGGCCCGGCCGGCCAGCTCGAGCAGCTGGGCCTGCTCGGCCGGGTCGGCGGTCACGGCAAGGGCCTGCTCGGCGATGGCAATCGCCTGGTCGTGAGAGCCGAGGCTCACCGCCCGTTCGGCCGCCGTCCGCAGGGCGAGCCGGACATGGGTCGCGAGGGCGTCGGCCTCGAGCCCGGGCGGGACGTTCCGGTACGCGGCGAGGTAGTGGGCCGCGAATGCGCCCGCGACCTCGTCGGTCCCGAGGGACTCGAAATGCCGGGCCGCGGCCAGGTGCCGGGCCGTCCGGTCCCGGCGCGCGAGCGTGTTGTACGCGACCTCCCGGACGAGTGCCTGGACGAACGCGTGCTGGCCCCGCTCCGGGCTCCGCGGGTCCGCGACGAGGGTGAAGAGCTCGCGGCGGACGAGCCCGCGGAGCAGCGATTCGAGGGCCCCTTCCTCGGTCCCGCTCACCGCCGCCAGGGCGGCGGTGGTGAAGGTCTGGCCCAGCACGGCCGCGTCGGAGACGAGAGCCCGCTCGGCCGGCGCCAGCGTGTCGAGCCGGGCGGCGACCAGCTCGGTCAGCGTCTCGGGGACGGCGAGATCGGCAAGGTCGCCGGTCGGCCGGAAGGCGCCGTCGGTCGCCGCGAGCTTCCCTTCGTCGAGGAGCATGCGGACGGTCTCCACGGCGTAGAGCGGCACGCCGTCGGCCCGGCCCGCGATCGCGACCGCGGCCGGCTCGGGCAGCCCCGGGACCAGGCCGTCGAGGAGCTCGCGCATGGCCGCCTCCGGGAGCGGCTCCAGGAAGACCGAGGCGAAGCTCCGCTTCCCGGCGCCCCAGTCGGCTCGCCGCTCCAGGAGCTCCGGGCGGGCCAGGGTCAGGACGAAGAACGGAAGCGCACGGCTCCACTCCACGAGGTGGTCGATGAACGCCAGCAGGCCCGGATCGGCCTCGTGAAGGTCCTCGAAGACGAGGACGACCGTGCCCCGGCCGGCGATCCGCTCGAAGAACGTCCGCCAGGCGCCGAACAGCTGCTCGGGGGCCGCCGCGCTCGTCTC
This sequence comes from uncultured Chloroflexia bacterium, assembly GCA_963831745.1. Classification (GTDB taxonomy): domain Bacteria; phylum Chloroflexota; class Limnocylindria; order Limnocylindrales; family CSP1-4; genus CTSoil-043. The sequence goes on from CAWHRD010000002.1 coordinate 160,340, forward strand.
GATCCCGAGCAGCGCCAGCAGGGCCGGCTCGACCCAGCGCCGCTCCCCTCCGTCGGTGATCCACTCGCGGACGGTCTCGCCGATCCTCGACCGCGTCGTCGCCTCGTCGTCCGTCTCGAGCAGCCCGGCTCGCTGGCGGATCATCTCGCCGAGCGCCCAGAACGCGATCCCGTTGCCGTAGGCGGGACAGCGGCCGACGTGCCACCAGGTGTCCTCGACCAGCCCGTCGGCGTACTTCGAGAGCTCCCAGGCGAGGCGGCTCTTCCCGATCCCGGCGGACCCGACGACAGAGACGAGGCGGGCGCGCTGCTCGCGCCCGGTCGCGTGGAGCAGGTCCTTGAGCAGGCGGAGCTCGTCGGCCCGGCCGACGAACGGCGCCTCCAGCGTCTCGCGCCGGTTCCGGCCGCCCAGCTCGGCCACGACGCGCACGGCACGCCAGGCGGCCACGGGATCGGCCTTCCCGCGGAGGTGCTGCTCGCCGGCCGGCTCGAAGTCGATCGCCCGCGAGGCGGCCCGGCGGGTTGCCTCGCCGACGAGCACGGTCCCGGCAGGGGCGGTGCTCTGCAGGCGGGAGGCGGTGTTGACGAGGTCACCGGCGACGAGCCCCTGGCCCGTCGCCCCGACCGTGACCGCCGCCTCGCCGGTCGTGATGCCGGCCCGGGCGGAGAACGCCGGCCCGAGCGTGCCCACCGCGTCCACGAGCTCGAGGCCGACCCGGACGGCTCGCTCGGCGTCGTCCTCGTGGGCCACCGGCGTCCCCCAGGCCGCCATCACGGCGTCGCCGATGAACTTCTCGACGGTGCCGCCGTGCCGGCCGATCACCGCCTCGGCGATCTCGAAGTAGCGGGCGAGGGTGTCTCGCACCTCTTCTGCGTCGCGCTCCTCGGCGAACGGGGTGAAGCCCACCAGGTCGACGAACAGGACGGTCACGAGCCGGCGCTCGGCAACGGCTGCGGCCGGGCGTGCCACGGGGGTCGATTCCGGCTGGGCGCGTGCGCCGGAGCCGACCTCGCCCGTGAGCTCGGCGCCGCATGCGCCGCAGAAGCGATCGGCCGGGTCGCTCGCCGCGCCGCAGGCAGGACATGACGCGGCGAGGGGACGGCCGCACCCCGCGCAGAACCTGCGCCCGGGCCTGGACTCGGTGCCGCAGCCGGAACAGATCACGTCGACCGCCGTGGCGAAGCCTGACTCGGGCAGCGTAGTCGATGGCGGGCCGCGCGACCATGCCGGACGGTGCGGCGTTCGGGTGTTGGTAGCCGTCTAGTTGGCCCACAGACTCATCAAATAGAAAACACACTTGACAATCTAGAAGTCACATGCAACAATAACGCCATCGCAGACGCGATGACCTACCCGAGGGGCCCGCCCGATGTACGAGTACCGCATCCTCTTCCCCCGCCTGGGGAGCCAGCAGATCCGCCGCGAGCTGAACGGCGACCCGCGCCCCGAGAGCGACCGCCGGCGCAGCACCGGCAGCTACCGGCCCGAGCGCCCGAGCCGGCGGGAGCGTGCCTGATGCCGCACGACGCGATCGCGACCTGTCCCATCTGCAGCGGCGAGCTCGCCGTCACGCGCCTCCACTGCCGGAGCTGCGGCACGACGCTCGAGGGTGACTTCAACGTCGGCCGCTTCGCCCGCCTCTCGCGCGACCAGTTCGCCCTCCTCGAGAGCTTCCTCCGCTCGCGCGGGAACCTGAAGGAGATGGAGCGCGAGCTCGGCATCAGCTACCCGACCGTCCGGGCCCGCGTCGACGTGCTGCTGCGGGCTCTCGGCCTCGGGGAGTGCGACGACACCCCGATCGACGATGCCGAGGCGGTCGACGCCGGGTCCGGCGAGGCCGCTTCTGCCGCGACCGACGCGGCGGCCGCCCGGCGGGCGGTCCTCGAGCGCCTCGCGCGCCGCGAGATCGATGCCGCGACCGCCGCGGCCGAGCTGCGCGTCCTGGGAGGCTGACGATGGCCACCGAGTTCCAGGCCCCGAATCTGCCCCATGGCCCGCGCCATCACGACGTCGGGCCCGGCGGCGTCGTCGTCGTGGCGGTCGACGCGGACGACGTCCGTGTTCGCGGCGTGGACGGCACCGAGGCCCGGGTCGCGGCGCCGGCCGACGGCGCCGGCATCGAGACGCTCGCGGAGCCCGGCCAATTCACGGTCCGCACGGCTCGCCACCTCGGCCTGGAGAAGACCGGGTTCGTCGGGATCAAGGTCGGGACCCGCGGATTCGGCATGCCGCTGCGGCTGCGCGTCTCCGGCACCGTCGAGGTCGACGTCCCTCGCGATGCGCGGGTCGTGGTCACCTCCAGCGGCGGGGACGTCTCGCTCCGCGACGTCCGCGGGGGCGTGTCCGTGAAGACCGCGTCCGGCGACATCTCGATCAAGCGCGGCGGCGGCACCGTCGTCGCCGAGACCGCGTCCGGCGACGTCCACGTGGCGGGCACCGAGCCGCTGGCGCTCGAGGTCCGCGCGGTGTCCGGGGACGTGCGCGCGCGAGCCCTCCGGTTCGACCGCGTCGCGATCGAGACCGTGAGCGGCGACGCGGAGCTGGCCGGACGGTTCGCCCCGGGGGCGCAGCACGCCGTCTCCACCGTGTCCGGCGACGTCGAGCTGGCGCTCGTCGGCGGCCTCACCCTCCAGGTCCGGACCGTCTCGGGCAGCGTCGAGTGCGAACACCCCGACCGCCGCGACGGCGACGGCCGGAAGCGTCCGCTCGTCATCGGCGACGGGGAGGCCCGGCTTGCCGTCCGGACGATGTCGGGCGATGTCGAGGTTCGGGCGGGTAAGCCGGCTCCGGCCGCTGCCGAGGCAGATCTCACGGCGGACTCGGCCGGCGGCGCGCCGTTCGGGTTCCCGGCGCCGCCCCTGCCGCCGCGCCCCCCGCAGCCGCCCGTCGCGCCACCGGTCGCGCCACCCGTCGCGCCGCCCTTCGCGTCGCCTCTGCCCTCCGCCTCGGCGAAGGCGGACACGACGGAGGTGACCGTGGTCGCCTCCGCTCCGGCTGCAGGGATCGCCTCCCCGGCCGAGCCGGTCGTGGTGACCGACCCCGAGACGCTCACGGTCCTCGAGGCACTGGCCCGGGGCGAGATCGACGTCGCGGAAGCCGAGCGCCGCCTGGCAGGCTCGCCGCAGCCGGTCGCACCGGAGCCGGTCGCACCGGAGCCGGTCGCACCGGACTCTGCCCTCGGCGCCGAGCCGGAGCCGGCCTCTCCCGCCGCCCCGGGCGCCGGGCAGGAGCTTCACGATGGGTGACCCGCTCGAGGACGTGCTCCGGCTCGTCGCCGACGGGCGCCTCAGCCCGGCGGAGGCCGCCCCGATCATCGATGCCCTGGCCCAGGCCGGTCGCGCGAGGGAGGCGGCAGACCAGGCGCGGGCAGCCGCGGACCACGCCCGCATCGGCGGCCGGCCCGGCGGTGGGAACCCCCTGAGGGACGCACGGCCGTCGCCCGCGCCGCCGGGCCCACCGCGACGGCTTCGCGTCCAGGTCCGCGACGGTGGCCGAACCGTCATCGACCTCCAGCTGCCGGGCGTTCTCGCCGAGCTTGCCGGCGCCGTGCCCGGCATCCCCGCCGACTACGTCGACCGCGTCCGCGAGGCGCTCCGAACCGGCGTCCGCGGCCCGATCGTCGACGTCGTCGACGAGGACGGCTCCGGGGTGACGATCACGATCGACTGATCGCCGGTGGCGAGCAGGCGCCCGCCCCGGGCCACGGAGGCACGCCCGGCGGCGCGGGCGGCCGACCGGTGCGAAGGGCCGGACTAGCCAGGAGCGCACCTCGAGCGCGCCCACCCGGTGCCGCCCGGCACCCGCGTACCATCGCGGTGTGCCCGAGCCAGCCTCCCCTGCCCCGCGCGCCCCGGCGGGTCTGCGCCTCGCCATCGACGAGTGGCGCGCGTTCGCCGGGCGCGGCTATCGGCCGTACCAGGGAATCGGCGTCGGGTCCGCGGCGGTCGTCGCGCTCGCAGGCGACGGCCTGACGATCCCGCTCCTCCTCGCGCTCGGGGCGCCGGCCGCCCTCGCGACGGTCATCGGCGTCCTCCCGTTCACCTTCTCCGCCGCGCAGCTGCTGGTGCCGTCGCTCCTGCGCCGCACGGACGGCAACCTGCGCGGCGTCACGCTGGCCATCCTCGTCGTCGGCGAGACCCGCGGGTTCCTGCTCGCGACGATGGTCCTCCTCCACGTCGCGGGCTGGCTGCCGGCAGGAGCCGCCATCGCCGGCGTCGCCGCGGTCATGTCGCTCGGCGGCGCTGCCAGCGCCATCGGCGGGGCGAACCTGCTGGCGTGGTACGGCGCGATCCTCTCGGAGCCGGAGCGACGCTTCGTCGCGCCGCGCGTCATGGGGATCACCCAGGGGCTGGGGGCGGTGCTCCTGCTGCCGGTCGCCGTCGGGGTCCAGGCCGGACTGCAGACGATCGGCCTCGCGGTCTACGCGGCGGTCTTCGTGGCGGCGGGCCTGGCGGGGCTCGGCGAGCTGGCGGCGGTGCGGCGCCTGCGGCGCCCCGGGCGAGTTCGGGTCGCGCCGCGCGGCGAGCGACCGCCGCTGGCGCCCGAGACGCGGAGCTTCATCCGGATCATCGCCCTCGCGGCCGCGGGGGCGGGCTTCGGCCCGTACCTCTCGATCTACGCGATCAGCGTCCTCGGAGCGACCGCGGGCTTCGCCATTCTCCTGTCGGCCGTGTCCGCGGGCGCCTCGCTCGTGGCGGCGACGGTGGTCGGCGGGCTGCTCAGCCGCGGGTCCGCGTCACGCACGCTCCGCCTCTCGTTCGTCCTGCGCGGCGGCGGGATCCTGCTGGCGCTCCTGGCGTTCCCCGGCAACCCGCTCGCCTGGCTCGTGCTCCTCCTGGTTGCCGTGATCGTCTCGGCCGGAGCCTCCGCGGCCGTGCTCTCGTCGAACGAGCGCCTGCTGCGCCTCACGGGCGGCGTGGACCTCATCGGCGCCCAGAGCCGCTTCGTGGCGGGAACGGCGGCCGGGCTCACGGCCGGCCAGCTCAGCTCGGCGGTCGTGCTCGTGGCGCTCCCGGTGGCCTACTCGACGTTCGCCATCCTCATGGCCGGCTCGGGCCTGGTGCGCCTGATCCTGGCGACCCGAATCGAGGTGTCGGCGGCCTGGTCGACCGCCACTGCGGCCTTCGACGTCGCCGAGCTTCGCCGCGCCGCGAAGCTGCCGCCCGCCCGGCCGCCGATTGCCACGCCCCCGACGGGTCCGAGCGCCGCGCTGCCGCCCGCCGCGCTTCCGCCTGCCGAGCTGCAGACTGCCGAGCCCCCGCCGGGCCCGCTCACCGCGGCGGCCCGCCCGGTGGCGTCCCCGCCACCCCTGCCCCCTCCACCGCTGCCCCCGGGCGATCGCGGCGGCGATCCCGCGTAGGTTGGTGCGCCCCTACGCCACGCCCAGGAGCCGCGCCAGGATGCCGCCGATCCCGATCGCAAGGGCCAGCAAGGCGGCCGAGATCGCCGCGGCCGTCCGCCAGCCCAGCTCGCCGGCCAGGGCCGCGAGCGTGGCGACGCACGGGATCGAGACCGACGCGACGACCGCGTAGACGAAGAGCTGGCCCGGTGTCATCAGGTCGCCCAGAGTCCCCGGCGGGCCGCCCGCGGCCGCCGTCCCGGCCGTCGCCGCCGCGAGGACGAGCAGCAGCTGGAGGGCCAGCTCCTTGCGCAGGAAGGCGAAGGCGAGGGCGATGCCGGCGACCGACGGCAGGCCGAGCCATCCGACGACGACGGGATCGAGGATCGCGGTCGCCGACCAGACGACGCCCGTCTCGTAGGCCAGGCCCAGGGCGATCGAGCCGACGACCATCACGGGCGCCGCCATCCCGATGAAGCTGCGGAAGCGCGCCGCGGCCTTGGCGCCGACCTGCCGCGCCAGCGGCCGCCGCAGGGGCGCGAGCTCGAGCACGAGTGGCGACTGGCGGCCGGGCATCATCGCGTTGGCGGCGATCCCGGCGGCGAGACTGGTCCCGACGATCACGGCGAACGCGGCAGCCGTCAGGCCCGGGCCCGCGAAGGGCATCAGCGCGGCGACCACCACCGCCGAGCGCGCCGAGCAGGGCACGAGCGTGACGAGGAACGCGGCGAGGACGCGCTCGCGCCGCGTCGCCAGCACCCGCGTCCCGTAGACGGCGGGTACGTTGCACCCGGTCGCCGCGAGCAGCGGGATCGCCGTGCGCCCGGAGAGTCCCAGCCCCCCGAGCAGGCGATCGGTGAGGACGGCGAGGCTCGTGAGGTACCCCGAAATCCTCCAGGGTCGCCACGAGCAGGTAGAAGAGCAGCACGTACGGGATCCCGATCGCGAGCAGGCCCAGGATTCCCGAGTCGAGGCCCCACAGCAGCGCGGAGGCGAGCCCGGGAACGGGCACCAGGGTCCGGACGGCGCCGTCGATCACGGGCGAGGCCGCGGCCGCCCAGGCCGCGGAGAGCACGCCCGCCAGGGCGGCGCCGACGACGCTCACCAGCGCGAACGTCGCCGCCAGCACGGCGGCCAGGATCAGGAGACCGGGCCACGGCCGGATGCTCCACGCCGCGAGGCGATCGGCCGGCCGCCGCGGAAGCGCGCGCACCAGCTCGACCTCCGCGGCCCAGCGCGCCGCGAGGTCGCGCCGGAACGGGTCCACCACGTCCGGGAGCAGCAGCGTCGCCGCACCGCGCGGCGACAGGGCCCCCGCGGCGACGAGCCCGCCGAGGCCGCTCGGGTCGAGGGCCGCGGCACCCAGGGCGCGGCTCGTCGGGAGCTCGGCCGCGGCGGCGGCGAGGGCGCGCTCCACCGCCGGCGGGTAGTGCCAGGCGGGCACCAGGGCGCGCGGCGAGTGCGTGCCCGCCCAAACGCCGCGGCGCCGACGGGCACGAGCGACGGCGACGGCGACCACGCCCGCCACCCCGTTCCCGGTCCGGGCGATGGTCCGCCGCACGGGGACCGCGAGCAGCTGGGCCAACCGGCCGATGTCCACCTCGATCCCGCGCGCCGCGGCCTCGTCCGCCAGGTTGAGGGCCACGACCACGGGCAGGCCGAGATCGCGGCACGCGATCACGAGCGGGATGTGCCGGGCGACGTCGCCCGCGTCGGCGACGACGACGATGGCGTCCGGGGCGGCGGCCAGCAGCCCCGACCAGAACGGCGGGCCGGTCACGGGACGATCCGCCAGCGAGCCGGTTCCGGGGAGGTCGACCAGGCGCGCCCGGCCGGCCCGCGTCAGCACCTCGCGGACCTCCCGGCCGACCGTGGTGCCCGGTGCGTTCGTCGTCTCGACGAAGCGTCCGCTGGCCCGGGCGAGGAAGGTCGACTTGCCGACGTTCGGGCGGCCGACCAGGGCGACGACGGGAAGGTCCGCATTGGCCCGTGGGTCGGACGGCGACGGTTCGGGCGCCCGGGCAGCCTCGATGCGGCACGGCGCCGTCGGCGCATCGACGGAGCGGGCCGTCGATGCCGGAGCGTGGCGCGCCGTCATGCGGCGCGGCCCACCCGGACGAGGATCCCCGCGGCGACCTGCCGCGCCAGCGCCACCCGAGCGCGGCCGAGCCGAACGACGATCGGGCCGCCCAGCGGCATGCGCGCCTCCACCTCGATGACGTCGCCCACGTGGAGCCCCTCGGCGGCGAGGCGCTCGGCCTGCCCGCCGGGCACGCTGACGACGCGCGCGGCGACGCCGGGGTCGAGGTCGGAGAGGGGGACGGGAGGGGACGCGTCCATGCCCCGATTCCAGCGGCTGCCGCATCCATGCGTGAGTGCGCATTGGCCCGCGGTTCGCATGACCAAGGTCACCTGATCGCGCTTATCAGGTCCCCCTGAGTCCGCCGCCGGCCAGGGCGGCTCGGGCGGAACTTCTTGCGCCGTCGACCGTCCCTCTGGTAGAGTGAGCAGGCGCCCAATCGTGAGCAGTTGCTCATCCCGATAGCCCGCGGCGGCTCGCCCCTTCGCAGCCGTTCGCCCCGTTCTCCGCGCCGGACCAGGAGTCAGCATGGGTCCCGACGACCTCAGCTCCGAAGATTTCGAGCGCCTCGCCCGGATCGCCCATCGCTACTACGCCGATGGCCGGACGCAGGAGGAGATCGCCCGCGAGTTCGGGCTCTCGCGGCCGAAGGTCCAGCGCCTCCTGGAGCGTGCCCGCTGGTCGGGCGTGGTCGACATCCGGATCGCGACGCCGCCGTGGCTGAACCTGGACCTGGAGTCGCGCCTGCGCGCCGAGTTCCGGCTGACCGACGCGATCGTCGCTCCCCGCCGGTCGGACCCGCAGTCGCAGCGCGAGGCGGTCGCGCGCAGCGCCGCCCAGTTCCTCGAGCGCCGCCTCCACGACGGGGCGGTCGTCGCCGTGGGCCACGGCCGCGACACCGGCGAGGTGCCGCGCTTCTTCCGGCCTCGCCGGCGCCTCGAGTGCGAGTTCGTGAGCGCCATGGGCGGCTCCCCGAGGGTCGACACGCCGACGAACCCGAACGAGATCGGGCAGGCCCTCGCCGCGGCCGCCGGCGGGCGGTCGCGGAGCCTCTACGCCCCGGCCTACGTCCAGCGCGCCGACGACCGCCGTCGCTTCATCCAGCAGGACGCCATCTCGCACACGCTCGAGGCGGCCGCCCGGGCCGACATGGCCCTCGTGGGCATCGGCAGCGTCGACGACGACTGCACGATGGTCCGCAGCGGGTGCCTCTCGCCCGCCGAGATCGCCCGCCTGCGGGAGCAGGGAGCCGTCGGCGACATCCTGGGCAACTACGTCGACCTCGAGGGGCGGGTGATCGCATCGCCGCACAGCGACCGCCTCATCGCCCTCTCGATCGACGACCTCCACCGCGTCGAGACGGTGATCGCCGTCGTGAGCGAGGTCGAGAAGCCCCTCGCGATCCTCGGCGTGCTGCGTGCCGGGGTGGTGGACGTCCTCGTGGTCGACGACGGCAACGCCCACGCGGTCCTGGACCTCGCCCGCGAGGGCCCGACCGGCGAGCCGGTGCCGTTCCGGCGCGCCGGGGCCGGCCCCCGGGCCGCACGACATCCGGAGGAGGTGGACGCCGACGTGAGCGAACCGCGGCCGACGGGCCGCACCAGGCAGCGCGTCCCGGAGGTGTAGCAGTGCCGATCGTACCCACCAGGGAAATCCTCGCTCGCGCGTTCGCCGAGCGCTACGGCGTCGCCGCGATCAACGTGATCAACGACCTCACGATGGAGGCCGTCCTCGCCGCCGCCGAGGAGCTGCGGGCGCCGGTCATCGTCCAGACCTCGCCCAAGCACGTGCGGGTGACCGGCGTGGAGGCCATGCACGCGATGTGGGTGGCGTACACCAGGAACCTCACGGTCCCCGTGGCGCTGCACCTCGACCACTGCCCCGACCGCGAGCTCATCACCGCCTGCCTCGAGCAGGGCTGGAGCTCGGTCCTCTTCGACGCCAGCAAGCTGTCCGTCGAGGAGAACCAGCGCCAGTGCATCGAGGTGGTCGCCGAGGCCCGGCGCCACGGGGCCGACGTCGAGGGGGAGATCGAGGGCTTCAAGCGCACCGAGGAGATGACCGGCGACGAGGCCCAGCACGTCCAGAGCCTCGAGACCGTCGTCGAGTTCGTCCGCGCCACCGGCGTCGACGTCTTCGCGCCCGCCATCGGGAATGCCCACGGCACCTACAAGACGGCGCCCACACTCGACGCCCAGCGCGTCACCGACATCGTGGAGGCCACCGGCAAGCCCGTCGCGCTCCACGGCGGGACCGGCATGAGCCCGGAGCAGTTCAGCGACCTCATCGCGCGCGGCTGCGCCAAGGTCAACATCAGCACCGCCCTCAAGATCGCGTTCATGAAGTCCGGCTTCGACTACATGACCGAGCACCCGGGCGAGTACGACCCGCCCAAGCTGTTCGCCGCCCAGCGGCCGGCGGTCATGGAGATGGCGAAGCACCACATCCGGCTGTTCGGCAGCGAAGGCAAGGCCTGGACGTGAGCGCCCTCGTCTTCGACTGCGACGGCGTCCTCGCCGACACCGAGCGGTACGGCCACCTGCCCGCGTTCAACCAGACCTTCCGCGAGTTCGGCCTGCCGGTCGAGTGGTCGGTCGAGGAGTACGGCCGGCGACTCAAGATCGGCGGCGGCAAGGAGCGCATGGCGAGCCTCCTGACGCCCGAGTTCGTGGCGGCCGCCGGGCTGCCCACCGATCCCGACGCGCAGGCCGCCGAGATCGCGAAGTGGCACAAGCGCAAGACGGCGCTCTACACGGAGATGGTCGCCGAGGGCAGGCTGCCGCCCCGCCCGGGGATCCGCCGGATCATCTCGGCCGCCCAGGACGCGGGCTGGAAGCTGGGGGTCGCCTCGACGTCGGCCGAGGCGTCCGTCCACGCGATCCTCGAGTACGCGGTGGGCGCCGACCGGGCGGCCCGCTTCGACGTCTTCCTGGCCGGCGACTGCGTCCCGAAGAAGAAGCCGGCTCCCGACATCTACCTCCTCGCCCTCGAGAAGCTCGGCGTCGACCCCGCCGGGGTGCTCGTCGTCGAGGATTCGCGCAACGGCCTCGAGGCGGCGCACGCCGCCGGCCTGCGCTGTCTCGTCACGGTCAACGGCTACACGGAGAAGGAGGACTTCAGCGAGGCAACCCTCGTCGTTTCGTCCCTCGGGGACCCGGACGGAGAGCAGACGACCGTCATCGCCAACCGCTCGGCCGCGCGGCCGGCGGCGTACGTGACGCTCGCCGACGTCGAGGCCTGCCTCGCCCCGTAACCCGCCCGGCGCTCCACGGCCAGCATGAAAGGAGGTTCGGATGACACAGGCGTCGTTCGACGACGTCGACCTCGTCCTCAGGACGATGGCGACGACGATCGTCGACAACGCGGACTACTTCGCCCAGCTCGATTCGATCGTCGGGGACGGTGACTTCGGCTTCTCCCTGCGCAACGGGTTCGAGGTCGTCGTCGCGGACTACGACTCGTTCGATCGGACGAGCGTCGGCACCATGCTCAAGAAGATCGGCATCGTCATCTCGGGCAAGGTCGGGGGCGTGAGCGGTCCCATCTGGGGCACCGCGTTCCTCCGCGCCGGCGCGGCCGCCGGCGACAAGACCGAGCTCGCGCCCGAGGACGTCATCGCGATGCTGCGCGCCGCGATCACCGGGATCATGGCCCGGGGCGGCGCGTCGCTCGGCGAGAAGACGCTCCTCGACGCGCTGGTGCCGGCCACCGACAGCCTCGAGGCTGCCATCGGCGACCCGGCATTCGCGGGCGACCACGGCGTGGCTGCCATCCAGCGCGCCGCCGACGTGGCCGTGAAGGCGGCCGAAGAGACCAAGTCCATGCTCGCGATGCGCGGCCGGGCCGCGTACACGGGCGAGCGGAGCATCGGCTCCGTCGACGCCGGCGCGACCGCGATCGGCGTGATCCTGCAGGCCATTGCAGCCGCATGGCGCGAGAAGTACGGCGAGGGAGTATCGGCGTGAGGAAGTTCCTGAACGATCCCAAGACGTTCGTCACCGAGTTTCTCGAGGGCGTCGCGCTCGCGAGCGACGGCACGCTCAAGTTCGAGCCGAAATACAACCTGATCTACCGGGCCGACATGCCCAAGAAGAACCGGGTCTCGATCATCCAGGGGTCGGGCTCGGGCCACGAGCCGGCTCACACGATGATCGTCGGCCCCGGCATGCTCGACGCCGCCTGCCCGGGCGACGTCTTCGCCGGCCCGCCGGTGGAGTTCGTCACCGAGACCTCCAAGCTCATGGACACGCCGGCGGGCGTGCTCTACCTCGTCAACAACTACACCGGCGACCGCACGGCGTGGGAGATGGCGAAGGAGCTCCAGGAGGCCGAGGGCCAGAAGATCGGCTACCTCCTCGTCAACGACGACGTCGCCGTCAAGGACTCGACGTGGACGATCGGCCGGCGCGGCGTCGCCGGCAACTTCTTCGTCATCAAGGCCGTCGGGGCCAAGGCCGACAAGGGCGGCACGCTCGAGGAGTGCGTCGCCGTCGGCGAGAAGGTGATCGCCAACGTCCGGACGATGGGCGTCGCCCTCTCGTCCTGCACGCCGCCGGTCCGCGGCACGCCGCTCTTCGAGATCGCCGACGGCGAGATGGAAGTCGGCATCGGCATCCACGGCGAGCCGGGTCGCCAGCGCCGGCCGGCGGGCACCGCGACGGAGATCGTGGACCTGCTGCTCGACGCCATCGTGCCCGACCTGCCGTTTGCCAGCGGCGACGAGGTCGCCCTCATGGTCAACGGCCTGGGCGGGACGCCGATCAGCGAGCTCTACCTGCTGTACGGCATCGCCCACAAGAAGCTGGCCGCGAAGGGCATCAAGGTCTTCCGCAGCTATGTCGGCGAGTACTGCACGTCGCTCGAGATGGCCGGCGCGCACATCTCGCTCCTGAAGGTCGACGACGAGATCAAGGAGCTCCTCCTCGCCCCCGCCGAGATCGCCTATCGGGTCTTCTGACCCCTCGCGGGACCCGTCCGCCGCCGGCCGGGCGGCGGACGGACCACCCGCATTCCTCGCCGCCAGCGGGCGGCCTGCCAGCGTCTTCGCCGTTTCGCGGCGGGCGCCCTCCCCAGTGGGCGCCCGCCGCTTCACGTTCCGTGCGGGGGCCGGGGATGGCGCGGCGGCGGTGTGCCGGTCCGGTGGCGGCGACACCCGGGACGTCGGGCGCGCCGGCCCCAGGACGCCCCTTTGAGTTGAACTACACACCGGGCGCGTTCCAGCGTCCCGCCTGTCGGTTCCTTGCGTTCAACCGGTGGTCACCTGCGCTGCACCACCAAACGTGCAGGAAATCTTGCGTTCAACCGGCGGGAACGCGCCGCGTGGCCGCCTGAGGGCGCCCGATGTGGAGTTCAACGCAACGCTGGCTGGGAACCGAGGGCAGGCCGGGTAACCGAAGGCGGGCCGGGGACCACAGGAGTGTCTCGCGCGTGCGACAGTTGATTGCCCGATGAGCGGGCACGTTCATGATCGGGGCATGGGAGCGACCGAACGCGCCCGCGAGCGTGCCAGCGAGCGAGCCGACAGTGCAACGCGTCGGGCGGGGCGCGAGCTGCGGGAGGCGCGCCGGGACCGCAACCTGAGCCTTGCGGCGGTCGGTGGCGCGGTCGATCTGACCCCCGGGGCCGTGAGCCGGATCGAGCGAGGCCTGGCACCCAAGGTGTCCGTGCTCCGACTCGCGCAGCTCGCCGAGGCCGTCGGCCTCGAGCTGTCGCTCCGCCTGTACGCGGGTGGCGCCCCGATCCGCGACGCCGGGCATGCCCGGCTGTTGGCGCGGTTCCGCGCGACGACCCATCCGACCCTGCGCTGGGCGGTCGAGACTCCGCTCCCGAACCCCGGGGACGTGCGCGCCCGGGACGCGATGCTCTCCGGCCCCGGGTGGCGCTACGGCGTCGAGGCCGAGACCGCTCCACGAGACGTCCAGGCGCTGGCGCGGCGGCTGGCCATCAAGCTCCGCGACGGGGGCGCCGACGGCATCCTGCTCGTGCTCCCGCGAACGCGCCGAGTGCGCGAGTTCCTCGGTGCGGGTCGCGGCCTGCTCGAACCGGCATTCCCGGTTCCCGGAACGACGGCCCTGGACCGCCTCGCGGCCGGCCTGGATCCCGGCGGCAGCGCAATCGTTGTCGTGTAGTCCGGGCAGGGTCCGCCGACGTGGACGCCGCGCCCGCCCGCCGGTAGCATCCCCGCATGGCAGGCCAGCCCGGGCGACCCAGGCCCTCGGGGTACAGCGCGGCCTCGGAACGAAGCGCAACCCCCGAACGTGGCGCGCCTCCCGAGCGCCGCGATCGCTTCTCATCCATCTCCGGCGTCGAGATCCGGCGCGTCTACGGACCGGCCGACTGGGGGGCCACCCCCTCGGGTGATCCCACGGGCGGCGGCGGCCCAACCGCGGTCGACCACCACGGCGATCCCCTCCCCCACGGCCGCTGGGACGACTTCGACCCGGCGCGCGACGTCGGGGAATCCGGTGCCCCGCCGTTCACCCGAGGCATCCACCCGACCGGCTACCGCGGTCGCCTGTGGACCATGCGGATGTTCGCCGGCTTCGGCTCCGCCGAGGACACGAACGCGAGGTTCCGCGCGCTTCTCGACGCCGGCCAGACCGGGCTCTCGATCGCCTACGACATGCCGACCCTCTACGGCTACGACACCGACGACCCGGAGGCGGAGGGCGAGTTCGGCACCTGCGGCGTCGCCGTCAGCTCGCTGGCCGACATGGAGGCCCTGCTCGACGGCCTGCCGCTCGACCGGGTGAGCACCTCGATGACGATCAACGCGCCGGCCGCCCCGATCTGGGCGATGTACATCGTCGCCGCGGAGAAGCAGGGCGTCCCGCGCGCCGCCCTCGAGGGCACGACCCAGAACGACATCCTGAAGGAGTACGTCGCCCAGAAGGAGTTCCTCTTCCCGCCGGCGCCCTCGATGCGCCTCGTGACCGACACCATCGAGTTCGGGACCCGCGAGCTGCCGCGCTGGAACACGGTCTCGATCAGCGGCTACCACATCCGCGAGGCCGGGGCGACGGCCGTCCAGGAGCTCGCCTTCACGATCGCCGACGGGATGGCCTACGTCGAGGCGGCGCTGGCCCGCGGGCTGCGCGTCGATGACTTCGCGCCGCGCCTGTCGTTCTTCTTCAACAGCCATTCCGACTTCTTCGAGGAGATCGCCAAGTTCCGGGCGTCGCGGCGGATCTGGTGGAAGCTGATGACCGAGCGGTACCGCGCCGAGAGCGAGCGCTCGACCTGGATGCGCTTCCACACCCAGACGGCAGGCGTCTCGCTCACCCCCCAGCAGCCGCTCAACAACCTGGCCCGGGTTGCCACCCAGGCCCTGGCGGCCGTCCTGGGCGGGACGCAGTCGCTCCACACCGACGCCTACGACGAGGCCCTGGCCGTCCCGACGGAGGCCGCGGCCCTCCTGGCCCTCCGCCAGCAGCAGGTCATCGCCGAGGAGACCGGCGTTGCGAACACCGTGGATCCGCTCGGCGGCTCGTGGTTCGTGGAGGCGCTCACGAACGAGACGGAGCGTGCCGTCTGGCGCTACCTCGACGAGATCGACGCGCGGGGCGGGATGGTGAAGGCCGTCGAGGCCGGCTACCCGCAGCGCGAGATCGCCGACGCTGCCTATCGCTACCAGCGCGAGTTCGAGGCCGGCGAGCGGATCGTCGTCGGGGTCAACCGCTACGCCGACGCCGGCGAGCGGCTCTCGGTGCCGGTCCTGCAGGTGCCCGAGGGATCGCTCGCCCGCCAGCTCGCCCGCCTCGAGCGGACCCGCCGCGAGCGCGATGCCGGGGCCGTTGCCGCGGCCCTGGCCGGGCTGCGCGACGCGGCCGGACGCCCGGAGTCGTCGGCCACGAACCTGATGCCCCACTTCATCCGCTGCGCGGAGGCGTATGCCACCCTCGGCGAGCAGTGCGCGGTCCTCCGCGAGGTCTTCGGGGAGTACCGCGAGCCCGTCGCCATCTGATCCTCCGGCCGCCGCGGCGAGAACCCGCGGGCCGGCAGCACCCTCCACGGAAGGAGCCACCACGATGCCGGTCCTGACCGAGGAGCAGCGCCTCCTGCGCGACACCGTGCGGGCCCTCGCCGACGAGCGGATCGCGCCGCGCGCCGCCGAGATCGACCGGGCGGCCGAGTTCCCGTGGGACGTCAGGGAGCTCCTAGCCGAGCACGAGCTGTTCACCCTGCACTTCCCGGAGCACCTGGGCGGCCTCGGCGGCGACCTCCTCACGGTGTGCCTGGCGATCGAGCAGATCAGCCGGGCCTGCGCGACGTCCGGGCTGATCCTCGCCGTCCAGGGCCTGGGAGCCCTTCCCATCATGGTCGCCGGGTCCGACGAGCAGCAGCGGCGCTGGATCCCCGACCTGGCGGCCGGGAAGACGCTGATCGCCTTCGCCATCACCGAGGCCGAGGCGGGCTCGGACGCCGCCGCGATCCGGACGCGGGCCGTGCGGGACGGCGACGACTACGTCATCTCCGGCTCCAAGCGGTTCATCAGCCACGGCTCGGTCGCGGACCTGGTGACGGTCTTCGCCGCGACGGGCGACGAGGGCGAGCGCCATCGCCGCCTGTCGTGCTTCGTGGTCGAGACCGACCGGCCCGGGTTCTCGGTCGCCCGGACCGAGCACAAGATGGGGATCCGCGGCTCGCCCACCGCCGAGCTCGTCTTCGAGGACGTCCGGGTGCCGGCGTCGAACCTCCTCGGCGCCGAGGGGGACGGGTTCGCCATCGCGATGAAGACGTTCGACCGGTCGCGCCCCGGGATCGCGGCCCAGGCGGTGGGCATCGCGCAGGGCGCGCTCGAGGTTGCCGCCCGCTACGCCCGCGAGCGGCGCCAGTTCGGCCGCCCGGTCGCCGACTTCCAGATGGTCTCGGCGATGCTGGCCGACATGGACGCGGCCACCGAATCCGCGCGCCAGCTGCTCTACACCGCCTGCCTGGAGATCGAGGCCGGGGCGCGGGACTCGGCGCGCTGGGCCTCGCTGGCCAAGCTGGTGGCCGGCGACGCGGCGATGCGGGTGACGACCGACGCGGTGCAGGTCCTCGGCGGCTACGGCTACGTCGAGGAGTACCCGGTCGAGCGGATGATGCGCGACGCCAAGATCACCCAGATCTACGAGGGGACGCAGCAGATCCAGCGCCTGGTGGTCGCCCGAGCGCTGCTGGGCTGACGGCCGGGGCGCAATCCGGCGTAAGCCGCGGAGGTCAGGCCTCGGCGTCGGCGCGCGGACGGTGGACGGCCGGGGGGCGCGGGGTCCCCAGGGGGATCCGCGACAGGTCGGCGGGGGCGGTCGCGGTCGCCTCCCCGTGGCAGCGCTTCACCTTCAGGCCGCTCCCGCACGGGCAGGGGTCGTTGCGCCCGGCCGCGGCGACGGCAGTCGCGAGCTCGGCGTCGTAGCGCCCGGCCTGCGCCATCACCTCCGACGCCTCGCGCCCGGTCTTGAGCAGCCGCACGATCGCCTTCGCGGGCCGGTCGATGTGCCGGAAGAAGGACATGTACCCGGCACACAGGTAGTTGAGGCCGGGTTCGCCGTCGGGCGTCGCCAGGAAGCGGTTCTTGGGGCACTCGCCGTGGCACGCGAAGCGGACGTCGCACTCGCGGCACATCCGCGGCAGCGTGTCGCGCTTGGCGGCCCCGAACGCCTGCTGCTGCGGCGAGCCGACCAGGTCCACCATCGGCAGCTGCCGGATGTTCCCCAGGCGGTGCTCGGGCTCCACGAAGTGGTCGCAGGAGTAGAGGTCGCCGTTGTGCTCCAGCGCGAGCCCTGCGCCGCAGGTCTCGTTGAACACGCACAGACCCGAGCCCGCCGCCCCGAAGTGGTTCCGGATCGCCGCCTCGAACGTCTGCACGAACACCCGGCCGACGTCGTGACGCACCCACTCGTCCCAGATCGCGGTCAGGAACCGACCGAACTGCTCCGGCCGGACCGACCGCACCGACGCCGCCATCCCGCGCATCGGGTCCGGGCGGCCGGCGTCGTCCACCCGCTCCACCACGGGAATGAACTGCATCCAGTCCGTGCCCACGTCGTCGCGCAGGAAGCGGTAGACCACGAGGGGATGGTCGCCGTTGAGGCCGTTCACCGTGGTCAGGACGTTGTACTGGACCTTGTGCTCCTGGAGCAGGCGCAGGCCGCGCATCACGTCGTCGAAGGTGGCCTTGCCGCCCTTGTCCACGCGGTTGCCGTCGTGGAGCGCGCGCGGCCCGTCGATGGAGATGCCCACCAGGTACTCGTGCTCGGCGAGGAACGCCGCCCACTCCGCGTCGAGGCGGGTCCCGTTGGTCTGGATCGTGTTCTCGAAGGTCATTCCCGGCCGGCGGTACCGCTCCTGGAGCTTCGCCACGCGCCGGAAGAAGTCCAGGCCCATCAGCGTGGGCTCGCCGCCCTGCCAGGCGAACGTGACCCGGTCGGACCGGTGCGCCTCGATGAGCCCCCGGACGTACGCCTCGAGCGTCTCGTCGTCCATGCGGAACGAGGAGTCCGGGTGCATCGCCTCCTTGTCCAGGAAGAAGCAGTACGAGCAGGCGAGGTTGCAGATCGCGCCGGTGGGCTTCGCCATGACGTGGAAGCGCGGCGGGGCGGCGGGGACGGATGGCGACGTTGTCGGGGCCGGGACGGAGTCGCTCACCCGCGGAGTCTAGCCGTCGAAGACAGCGGACCAGTCGCGGCGCATGCTGACGACGGTCCAGCCGAGGCGGTGGGCCGTCTCCCCGATGGGCTCCGCGTTTGGATCGGTGAACGACGCACCCGCGTATGCGTACTCGCGTTCCTCGTCGTCGTGGTCGATGACGAGCCCGAGGCCCGGATGGTCGCCGGTGGTCGCGTACTCCAGCATCTCCCGGTCGCCCGCCGAGTTGCCGGCGGCGAAGATCGGCCGCAGGCCGACGTGCGCCTGGATGTTGGCCGGCTTGGGTTCGCCCTCGTTGGGACGGCCTCGCAGCGCCGCCCGGCGGACGAGGACCATGCGCCCGTCGCGCCGCTCCACGTCGAGCTCCACGGAGGTCCCCACGACGTCGTCGGGCGGAATCCCGTACAGCTGCTGGCTGACGGCCCGGACGAACTCCACGCCGCCGCCGGTGACGGCGAAGACCCGGAACGACGACGCCCGCAGGAGGCTCAGCAGCTCCAGCATGGGCTGGTAGGCGAGGCGCGTGAACGGGACGCCGAACCGCGGATGGACGGCGCGCCCGAACCACGCCAAGGCGGCCGCCGCGAACTCCTCGGCCGTGAACCCGGCGTGCGTTGCGAGGAGGACGTCCGCCAGCGGCTCCAGGCCGTCCGCCATCGCCGCGCGCAGATCATCCGCGAGCAGCGCCTGGACCACGGGGCGCGCGGCCAGCTCCGGGTCCTCCGCCACCTGGGCGTGGAGGCGTTCCAGGAGGAAGTACGCCTGGGGATAGGTCGGCCGCTCGCACCACAGGGTGCCGTCGTTGTCGAATACGGCGATCCGGGCGGCCGGCGGGACGAACCCCGCCGAACCGTCCGAGGTCACGCGCTCAACGAAGGCGAGGATGGCGCCCTTGGCGTCGCCCTCGCGCCAGGACGGGAGCCGATCCACGGCGAGGATCAGTGGCCGCCCTGCATCGCGGCTTCCATCTTGTCCATCACCTGGTCCACGGTGAAGCTCGCCGCCTTCATGCGCGGCGGGAACACCATGAAGGTCTGGAGGAACTCGCCCACGACCCGCTGCGACGGGACGATGAGGAAGATGCGGTCAATGATCCAGTCGTAGTACGTGTTGGACGTGGTGTTGGCCCGCTCGAAGGGATCCGTCCGCAGGTTGAACAGGAGGGGCACCCGGAGCATCACGAACGGCTCCGCCCAGACCTGGAGCGTGCCGGGGACCCGCTGCTCGGCGAAGACCAGCTTCCAGTTGTCGTAGCGGGTGGCCACGAGGTCGCCGTCGTCGCTGAAGTAGAAGAACTCGATCCGGGGGCCCTTGTCCGTTTCGCCGGTGAGGTAGGGCAGGAAGTTGTAGCCGTCGAGGTGCACCTTGAACGTCTTGCCGGCCGCCTCGTGGCCGACCAGCAGCTTCTCCTTGACGTCCGGGTCGCCGGCGGCGGCGAGCAGGGTCGGCACCCAGTCCATGTGGCTGATGATCTCGTTGGAGACCACGCCGGCCGGGATCTTCCCCGGCCACCGGATCATCTCCGGCACCCGGAAGGCGCCCTCCCAGTTGGTGTTCTTCTCGCTCCGGAACGGGGTCATCGCGCCGTCCGGCCACGAGTTCATGTGGGGACCGTTGTCGGTCGAGTAGATGAAGATCGTCTCCTCGGCGATGCCCAGCTCGTCGAGCTTGTCCAGCACCTGGCCCACGTGGCGATCGTGGTCGATCATTGTGTCGTGGTACTCGGACTGCCACCGCCCGGCCTGGCCGACGGACTCCGCCTTCGTATGGGTCCGGAAGTGCATGTGGGTCGTGTTCACCCACAGGAAGAACGGGGCGTCGTCGGCATGCTTGCGGTCGATGAAGTCGATCGCGCCGGCGACGATCTCGTCGTCGATCGTCTCCATCCGCTTCTTCGTGAGCGGCCCCGTGTCCTCGATCGTCTGCGTGCCGTCGGCATTGGCCCTGCAGCGCAAGACGCCCCGCGGCCCATAGTTGGCCTTGAAGTTGGGGAAGTCCTCGGGCCTGGGGTAGTCCGGATGCTCCGGCTCCTCCTCCGCGTTGAGGTGGTAGAGGTTGCCGAAGAACTCGTCGAACCCGTGCGCGGTCGGCAGATGCTTGTCCTGGTCGCCCAGGTGGTTCTTGCCGTACTGGCCGGTCGCGTAACCCTGTCCCTTCAGCAGCTCCGCGATCGTCGGATCCTCGTCCGGCATCCCGATGTCAGAACCGGGCATGCCCACCTTGGACAGGCCGGTGCGGTAGACGCTCTGGCCGGTGATGAAGGCCGACCGGCCGGCGGTGCAGCTCTGCTCGCCGTAGGAGTCCGTGAAGCGCATCCCCTCGTCGGCAACGCGGTCGATGTTGGGGGTGCGATAGCCCATCAGGCCGTCGCTGTAGCAGCTGAGGTTCGTGATGCCGATGTCATCACCCCAGAACACCACGATGTTCGGCTTGCGACCAGGCATCAGCGTTCGCTCCTGCTCATCCGTTGGGCGTCTCTACCCGAACCGTGGCCACTCCACACGCGGCCGGCAACGATTGTATCCGGCCGGGACCGGGCAGCAGCCGGTCGATCCGGACCCGCGTTCAGCGCGCCCGTCGGCCGCTCAGGCAGCTCCTGGCCGGTCTTGATCCACCGGGCGACCCTACCGACCCTACCGGGTGATCGACGGGTCCGCGACCCGGCCCAGGAACAGGATCGCGCCGGTCGGCACGTCACGCAGGGCGAACAGGAACGGCCGGTCGACCCGTAGCGTCACCGGCTCGACCGGCATGCCGGTGGCCCGCATGACGACGGCCGTCGCCGCGGCGGCCTCGGTGCCCTTCTCGTCGACGTCGATGTTCGCCTGGTGGATCACGTCGGAGATCGCCAGCTGCTCCGCGGTCGTGATGCCGGAGAAGTCGGCGGCGTCGGAGAACGCCGTCGGCATGCCGAGGGCCGCGAGGACGTCGGCGAGCTCCGCCTTCGTCTCGATCGAGAACTTCGGGAACGTGAGCGCGACCGGCCGCTCGGCCAGCCCGGCCGTGATCGAACCGAGCTGCTCGGCCGTCAGCGCCCGCTCGAAGGCCGCGAGGTCGTCGGGCACGATGACCGTCATCGCCAGCGAGCCCCCGATGTACGGGATCTCGACCGCCCGCCAGCCGGTCCCATCCGCGTAGGGGAGGGTCTCGCCGAGCTGCATCATCGGCACCTCGACGGTCGAGCCGTCGGCCCGGGTGAAGGCGCCCGGCTTCGTCGCCTCGGGGGTGAAGGCGGTCTGCCACGGCGCCTTGAGGTAGATCGCGTTCACCAGCGCCAGGCGCGTGTCCGGCGTGAGCACCCCGGGCACGAGGAGCTCGGGGATGCGGTGCTCGGTCTGGTCGTCGACCCAGCCGTTGATGAGCCTCCGGGCGTCCTCGGTGGCCGTGATGTAGTCGACGAGGCGGAGGCCGGCGCCGTAGCGTGACGCGAGCGCTTCCAGGTATGCCTTCTCGAGCGGCATGTCCTTCTGGGCGAACGGGGCGTTCGCGATCCTTAGCGCGATGGTGAGGTCCTGGCCGCTGTCGTCCTTGAACGTGCCGCTCCGCGACGTCAGCGCCTGGTCGAGGGCGTTGAGCCAGGCCGCGTTCTCGTCCGACCCCAGCCCGCGCATGACCTCATCCATCTCGGCCGCGGTCTGCCCGCGCGCGCCGGCGCGGGCCATCGCGAGGGCCAGCGCGATGCTGGACGGCGAGAGGACGAGGTTGGCGTCGCCGCCGGCCGCGATCGCCCGGTACAGGTCGAGCCCGAAGGCCGAGATCGCCGCGGCGGCGGCGGCCGCGTCCTCGGGCGACGTGGAGGCGCGCGGGACGTCGGCACGGGCGAGCGCGATGTCGCCGCCGGTCGAGCCCGCCGGGGCGCATGCGGTGACGACCAGGGCGAGCGACAGCAGGGCGGCGAGCTTCGTCTTCATGCTCACCCGACGCGCCGCGAGCCCCCACGGTTGCACGGCGCGCGCGACCGCCGCCGCGGGCCCCGCGGTTGCGGCGCGCGCGACTCGCGTCCCGGGCAGCGCCGCGGCGTATCCTCGACCGCCATGGAACGCTGGCAGACGATCATCGAGCCATTCCGGATTCACTCGGTCGAGCCGATCCGGATCACCACCCGCGAGGAGCGCTCGCTCGCGATCGAGGAGGCCGGCTACAACCTCTTCAACCTCCACGCGGACGACGTCCTGGTCGACCTCCTGACGGATTCCGGCACGGGCGCGATGAGCCGCGACCAGTGGGCCGCGATCCAGCACGGCGACGAGTCCTACGCCGGCAGCCCGTCCTGGTACACGTTCCTCGAGGCCGTCCACGAGCTGTTCCCGTTCCGCCACGTCATCCCCACCCACCAGGGCCGGGCCGCCGAGAAGATCCTGTTCTCGGTGATCGGCGGCCCCGGGAAGACGATCCCCAACAACACCCACTTCGACACGACTCGCGCCAACGTGGAGTTCACCGGAGCCGAGGCGGTCGACCTCGTGATCGAGGAGGGCCGCCACCCCGAGGTGGAGCACCCGTTCAAGGGGAACATGGACCTCGGGCGCCTCGAGGCGCTCCTCGCGGAGCTCGGGCCGGAGAAGGTGCCGGCCGTCTTCGTGACGATCACGAACAACTCGGGCGGCGGCCAGCCGGTGAGCCTGGAGAACCTGCACGGCGTCCGGGCCGTCTGCGACCGGTTCGGCGTGCCCCTCTTCCTCGACGCCTGCCGCTTCGCGGAGAACGCCTGGTTCATCAAGACCCGCGAGACGGGCCAAGGTAAGCGCAGCGTGACGGAGATCGTGCGCGAGATCGCGTCGCTCGCCGACGGCATGACGATGTCGGCGAAGAAGGACGGGCTGGCCAACATCGGCGGCTGGCTGGCCGTCAACGACGATCACCTGGCCGAGCAGTGCCGCAACCTCCTGATCCTCACCGAGGGCTTTCCGACCTACGGCGGCCTGGCCGGGCGCGACCTCGAGGCGATCGCCCAGGGCCTGAAGGAGGTCGTCCACGAGGACTACCTCCGGTACCGCATCACGTCGACCGCGTACCTCGGTGACGCCCTGGCGAAGGCCGGCGTGCCGGTCGTGCGGCCGATCGGCGGCCACGCGGTCTACCTCGACGCCCGGGCGCTCCTCCCCCACGTGCCGCCGCTCCGGTACCCCGGCCAGGCGCTGGCCGTGGCGCTGTACGTGGAGGGCGGCATCCGCGGCTGTGAGATCGGGACGGTCATGTTCGGGCGCCACCCGGACGGCACGGAGACGCCGGCGGCGATGGACCTCGTCCGCCTGGCGATCCCGCGCCGCACCTACACCCAGAGCCACGTCGACTTCGTGATCGAGGTCGTGCGCTGGGTGGCCGAACGGGCCGCCTCCCTGCCCGGCTACCGGATCGTCGACGAGCCGCCGGCGCTCCGCCACTTCACGGCGCGCTTCGCCCCGCTGGAGTAGCCCCGTCCGCGTCGCCCGCCCACGGCCGTGGTCCCGGTCGCGGTCCCGGTCGCGGCCATGGTCCCGGTCGCGGTCCCGGTCGCGGCCATGGTCCCGGTCCCGCGGTAGGCTGCGCCCGTGACAACCTGGCGGCTCCTCCCGGACGACGGCGCCCGCGACCCGCGCCTCAACCTCGCCCGCGAGGAGGCGCTCGCGCGCCACGTGGCCGCCGACCCAGCCGCCCCGGCCCCGGTCCTGCGCCTCTGGCGGAACGATCCCTCCGTCGTCGTCGGGCGGTTCCAGCTGGCCGCAGCGGAGGTGGACATGGCCGCCGCGGCGGACCTCGGGGCGCCGGTCCTGCGGCGCTTCACCGGCGGCGGGACCGTCTGGCACGATCCCGGCAACCTCAACGTGTCGGTCGTGCTGCGACCCGAGGACGCCCTGTTCGCGGCGAACCCGGAGCTGCGTCGCCTGCCCGGACTCTACCGGCTCGTCCTGGATCCGCTCGCCGTGGCGGCCCGGGCGCTCGGCGTGGCGGCCGCTCGCGCCACCGAGCGCGACCTCCTGATCGACCGTCCGGACGGGACGACGGCGAAGCTGAGCGGCGTCGCCGCCTGGCTCGGCGGGCGGGCGCTGCTCGTCCACGCCACGCTCCTGGTGGATGCCGACCTCGACGCCCTCGCCCGGGCGTGCGCGGGTCCGGGGGCTCCCGGCGATCCGCGGTGGGAGCGCACGAGAAGCCGGCCGGCGACCGTGACCTCGCTGGCGAAGGAGCTGGCGCGGGTCGGCCGGCCGGTCCCGGCGCCGGCGGCCGTCGACCTCGCCGTCCTCGCGGCCTTCGGACTGGAGGGCCCGGTCCCGGCGGGGTGGAGCTCCGCGGAGCTCGCGGCGGCCGAGCGGCTCCTCGGCGACCGCTACGCCGATCCCGCCTGGCACGCGGATCCCGGCCGCGCCTGACACGCGGATCCCGGCCTCGCCTGACGTCCCGGCCGGCGCCCGGGCTGCGGCTCGTCATTCGCCGACCTCCCCTACCCTTGCGGCATGCCCGATCCGGACGATCTCGCCGACTCCGTCGACCCGGCCGACGCCGCGCCCGCGTCCGGGCCCGGACCCGGCCACCCCGCCGACCCCGGCGATCGCCTCGGACGGGCTGACCCGGCCGACGCCGCGCCCGCGTCCGGGCCCGGCCACCGCGTCACGCTGATCCTCGACGGGCGGCCCGTGGACACGCTCGCCGACCTGCCGCCGGAACCCGGCCGCCTCCTGTTCGTGGGGCTCAACCCGTCGCCGGTCAGCGTCGAGGCCGGCCACTACCACCAGGGGCGCCTGGGCCGGGCCTTCTGGCGACGCCTGGTCACCGCGACGATCCTCCCGGCCGACATGGAGATCGACACGGCCGACGACGCGCTCGTCGCGGCCGGGCACGGCATCACCGATCTCCTGAAGCTCCCCTCGCCGCGCGACGACGCCGACGACGCGACGCTCCGGGCCGGCGTCGGGCCGCTCTGGCAGAAGGTCGCGATCTGGCGGCCCGCTGCGGTCGTCTTCGTCTACAAGCGCGCCGCGGAGGCCTGTGCCGGCCGTCGGGTCCCGGAGGCATGGGGTCACGTGGAGGGGCTCGCGCTGGCCGCCCGTCCGTGCTTCCTGATGCCGGGCCCGTACGCGACGCGCGACGACGTGGAGGAGGGCCTCAACATGATCCGCAACCTCCGCAGCGCCATCGAACGGTAGGTCGGGCCGGGGTCAACGGTGCGACCGGCACTGGCGGGCCGGGGCAAGTGGGGCGAGAGTGCACCCGGGCACAGGCGGCCGCCAGGCGGCCACGCAGAACGGAGGCAGCTCGTGATCATCGTCACCACCCCGTACCTCACGGGCCACCGGGTGGTCGAGGCCCGGGGCCAGGTCTTCGGCCTCGTCGTGCGCAGCCGCGGCCTCGCCGGCAACCTGGCGGCCTTCTTCCGCTCGCTGGTCGGCGGCGAGATCCACGAGTACACCTCGCTCCTCGAGGACACCCGGCGCCAGGCGATCGACCGCATGGTCCAGAACGCCACCGTGATGGGCGCCAACGCCGTCCTCTCGTTCCGCTTCGACAGCTCCGAGCTGAGCGGCTCGATGTCCGAGATCGTCGCCTACGGCACGGCCGTGATCGTCGAGCCGGATCCGGCGGCGACGGCGACGACGTTCGACTGAGGCGCGCGAGATGCTCGGCTTCGCCCGCCTGTTCGCGATCGTCTGCGGCCTGCTGCTCGTCGGCTTCGGCCTCTGGCTTGCCACGTACGGCAACGAGGGCGAGACCGGCCTCGTCGTCACCGGCCTGCTCACCGCCCTGTTCGGGGTCGGCATGATCGGCGTCCTCGCCTTCGAGCGGATGCGCTACCACTCCGCGGCGGCCGAGCCGCCGCCGCCGGCCGCGTCTCCCGGCGGCGAGGCCATCGGCGAGGAGATCGAGCCGCGCTTCCGGTCCACGCCGGAGGTCTTCGTCGACCCGACCTCGGGGAGGACGATGCGCGTCCTCATCGACCCCCAGACCGGCGAGCGGCGCTACCGCGTCGAGGCCTGAGCGAAGCCGGGCCACGGGACCCGGGGCGGCTGCCGGCTGTCGGCCGAACGGCGCGACCGGGGGGAGTGCCTCAAACGCCCGGCCCTGCCTCCCGGAAGAGGCGCGCGAAGCCCGGGTACGGCCGGAGCGGCACCAGGTCGAAGTCGATCAGGCCGGCGGCCACCAGGGGCAGGCTGTCCACCGCCGCGCGCGCCGCCGCGACGTCCGCGACCTCGAAGACGAGCACGCCGTTCGGGCTGTCGGCGCGGAAGTAGACCTCGCGGAGGACGTCCGCCTGCTGGAGCTCCCAGACGCGGCGCGCCTCGGCCGGCCGCAGCTCGGCGAAGCGCGGGTCGTCCTGGGCCACGACGTCGTGCCCGAGCGCCAGCACCTTCATGCGTCTGCCTCCCCGTAAACCTCGATCACCACCCTCACAGCACCGCGACCGGCCGCTCGATGGCGGCATCGGATCGAAGGCGGCGATCCACCAGCACCCGGATGACGTAGGTGATCTCGAGGCCGGCGCCGTCGAACGAGGGCGCGGCGCCGGCCGGCACCGCCAGGCGAACCTCCGCCCCACCCTTGAGCGCGGCGGGATCCACCGGCACCGAGGCGACGATCCCCTCGGCCCCGTTCGGGGCGTTCGTCCGCCGATGGAGCTCCACGCGGCCCTTCGAGCCGCCCGGCGCCGACGGCCAGCGCACGACGACGGCCATCTCGGACCCGGCCGGCGCCGGGAGCGGCGTGGTCACGTCGACCTGCGCGTCGCCGACGGTCACGCCGGGCATGAGGCTCATCCCACCCTGCTTCCCGACCCCCGCCCGCAGGAGGTCGGGGTGCTGCGCCAGCGGCAGGTAGCTCGCGACGAAGTGGTCGGAGCCCATCGGGACGTCCCAGCGCACCTCGAGCGCCCACGCGATGATCGACTCGCCCAGGTGGGCGGTCGGCGGCCCCAGCCGCGGCGCGGGGACGGCGAAGCGGGACTCGAGCACCTGGCCGGTCCCCAGGGCAGCGGGGATCGCGGGCTCCGGGTAGGCGTCCTGCACGAACAGCTTGCCGCTCGTCTCCACCCAGCTGTCGGAGTGCGTGACGTTCCCGTCCGCGTCGCGGTCCTCCTCCGAGCGCTTGACCTCGTCGAGGCGCAGCCCCACGAGCCGGAGGGCCGCCTTGCGGGCGTCGACCCGCGTGACGGCCGCCACGCGCAGCGTCCCGGTGATCCCCTCGCCGACCATCGCCGGCCGGTCCAGGACGATCTCCCCGGTGACGGCATCGCTGGACGGCCGGAGCAGCTCCTCGGCCGCGACGGCGTGGAGGGGGTGGCTCCCCTGCGGCCCGGCCAGGCGCGACCCGTTGATGGCGTCGAACGGTGAGGGGGCGGAGCCGCTGAAGCGGGACATCGGGTGCCTCCGGGCTGGCGACGGGTGGCTTCGTCACCATTCTCGGGGATGGCAACCGCCGCTGTGCTGCCGAATGGACCGGTCGTCGAGGCCAAGCGGGTTCAGCCGCCCGTTAGGCGGCAGGCACCGTGTCCCCGGACCGCGAGGCGCCACGATCGCCGGCACCGTCCGCCTCCCCCACCCCAAGAGCGACGGCACCGTCCGCGTCCGTCACCTCCCGCTCCGCCCCCCGGAACAGGAGCCACGCCAGCACCGCGGCCAGGCCCGCCACCACGCCACCCGCGAGGAAGACCGTGCGGATCCCGACGACGTCGCCGAGGATGCCGGCCGCCGCCATCGACGCGATCGTCGCGGTCTGGACCACGGCGTTGAGCGTGCCCGTAACGCGGCCGCGCACGGCGTCGGTCGTGGCGCGCTGGATGATCGTCATGGTCGTCGCCTGGACCGGCATCACGAACCAGCCGACGGCGAACATCGAGGCCATGACCATCCAGACGTTCGCCGCGACGGCGAGCGAGCCGACGCACACCGCCACCCCGGCGAGCCCGCCGACGAAGAGCGAGGAGACCCGGAAGCGCCTGCCCAGCGCCACGACCAGGCCGCTGGCGAGGACCATGGAGAGCGACTGGGCGCCCTCGATCGGGCCGGCCCAGGCCGGGTTCGCCCCGAGATCGCGGAAGACGAACGGCACGAAGAGGACGTTGATGGCGCCCAGCCCGAGCATCGTGACGGCGACGCCGCCGAGGACCGCGACGAGCGGGCGCGAGCGGGCGATGACGCGCAGCCCGTCGGCGACCGACCCACGGATGCCGCGCTCGCGGGCGGCGCTCGCGTCGCCGGCGTGGATCCGTCCCGCCTCCCGGCTGATGCCGTAGACGATGCCGACCGACACGAGGAACGTCGCGGCGTCGAGCACGAAGGCTGGCCACACGACGCCCGCCGCGCCGACGACGGCGCCCGTGAACGCGAAGCCCACGACGGTGCCGACGACGCGGCTCATCTGCGACAGCGAGTTCGCGGCGAGCAGCCCCTCGGGCGGCACCACCCGCGGAACGACGGCCGACCGGGCCGGCGAGAAGAAGGTCCCGACCACGGCCTGCAGGAAGGCGATGCCGAAGACCAGCGGCAGCGTCTCGGCCGTCGGGAGGAGGACCAGCGAGAGGACGAGGCCCGCGCGCAGCGTATCGGAGACGAGCATGATCCGGCGCCGGTCGAGGCGGTCGGCGTAGGCGCCGGCGAAGAGGCCGATCGTGACGGGTGGGATCGCCACGAGGATCGAGATCAGGGCGATTGCCGCCGTCGACCCCGTGAGGTCCAGGACGAGGAAGTAGAGGGCCAGGAAGGTCATCCCGTCCCCGATGTCGGAGATCGCCTGGGCCGCGAACAGCCGCCGGAAGTCGCCGATGCGCAGGACGTCGCGCGCCCCCAGCGACCGGGGCGCCGCCGCGGCGTCAGCCATCGGTCGGCTCCGACGCCGGCAGCGGGTAGACCGCGAGGACGATGCCGTACGCGCGGGCGTCTCCGGGTCCTTCGCCCGTGCCCTCGTCGTGCGTCGCCGGCTCCGATTCGAAGTCCGAGAGGAGGGCCACCAGGCGCTCGCGGAGCTCGGCCGCGCGCTCGGGCGCCAGCCGGGCGACGCCCCGGGACAGCAGCAGCCGACGCTCGGGTGGCGCCGTCTCGGCCACGTCGATCGCGCCCAGACGGATCGCAAGCTCGATCTCGTCCCGGGAAGTGTCGAACACGGAGACGAGTGTCTCGTGCAGGACGGCCCGGGTCTCCTCGGAGCCCGCGGCGAACATCCGCCGGTCGAGCTGGAACGACCGCGCGACGACGCGATAGCGCGTCTCGATGATCCCCGACACGACGCGGCGCTCGACGGGCCGCACGAGATCGTGCTCCACGAGCTGGTCGACGTGGTGGTAGAGGCGGGTCTGCGGCACCGCCAGGGCCGCGGCCAGCTCCTTCACCGACCACGGTTCGTTCGTCCGCTGCACCATCGTCTCGAGGATCCGCAGGCGAAGCGGATCCGACAGCGCCTTGAGCGTCGCCACGTCGCCGATGCTCCGGACCTCCTCGGTCTCGAAACCGGGGTCGACCGGTTGGTGGGAGCTCCCGGCGGGCTGCTCGGAGGTGGGGGTGGTCGCGGTCATCGTTCTCACTCGGTCCATCATTCAACTCGTACTGAACGGCAGCATAGCCGTTGAATGGCCGATGTCAAGTCCCGCCCCCTGGGTGCCCGACGGTGATCCGCGTCCATCCGGCGCGCTCGACGGCCCTCCCGCCCTCAGCCCCCGACCGTGATCGTGATCGGCGCCCGCAGGGTGACCTCGCGGCCGCCGCACTCCCCCACCGCGAAGGTCGCCACGGCGGCGATCTCCCAGCGCCCGGCGGGCAGGCGGACGAGCGGGTCGGCGAAGAACTGCCGGTAGAAGTCCGCGTTCGGGTCCTCGGCGGAGAAGCCCCCCGACTTCACGATCGCCGTCTCGATCGGGCGGCCCGCCTCCAGGTGGTGAGGAGCGCAGTCCGACGTCCACGCAGCCTCCATCCGGCGGCTGCCCCCGACCTCGACGATGTCGAACGCGACCAGGCCCGAGCCGGCGCCGACGAGCTCGACCGCGCCTGACGCCAGCTCGAGCCGGGCGCGACCGTCGATCGGCTCGTTTGCCGCGAACGTGTCGCCCTCGAGCTCGAGCACCAGCCGGTACGGCCCCTGACCGGCCTCGGCGCGGACGATCGCCGAGGGGTCCCGCGTCGGAGCCGGCACTGCCCCTCCCGGGCTCGAAGGCGACCCCGACGGCGTTGCCCCGCCGCATGCAACGACCACGACGGCGCACCCGCTGAGCAGCGCGGTCGCGGCCATCGCGCGCGACGAATTGAGCCATCTCGGGCCCGCCCGACGCCCCACCCAGGCTGCCGGTTTCGCTCTCGCCACGGCGAGCCCCCGCCCGACCATCGCGGCGCGCGTCCCGGACCAGGCCGTCGCCGCCTCCTCGGGCCCGACCGCGTCAGGCTAGCGAGACGATCCGCAGCCCGAACGAGCCGCCCGGCGCGGCGACCGTCACCGTGTCCCCCGCGCGCCGGCCCATGAGCGCCCGACCCATCGGCGAGGTGCTGCTGATCCGGCCCTCCGCAGGCGATGCTTCGGGGCTCCCGACGATCGTGTACGTCTCCTCGCCGAGGCCGTCCGCGATCGTGACCGTCGTGCCCAGGCTGACGTGCGTCGTCGACGAGCCCTCGATCGTGACCGCGTCGCGGAGGAGCGCGGTGAGATGCTGGATCCGGCCCTCGAGGATCGATTGCTCCTTGCGCGCCTCCTGGTACTCCGCGTTCTCGCGCAGGTCGCCGAGCTCACGGGCGGCGACGATCCGGCCGACGACGGCGGGCCGCTCGATCAGGGTGAGCTGCTCGAGCTCGGCCCGGGCGGCCGCGATGCCGTCGGGCGAGAGGTAGACGGTGCTGGTCATCGGGACGTCTCCGGGTGTCGCGGCAGGATGTCATGAGGGCGGCGGCAGGACTGCGCTCGAGCGGCGAGGACGCCGGACGTTCGGATCCGGCGGCGAGGACGCCCGTGCGTCCTCCAGTCTGGCAGGTCCGCTCCGAGCAGTCACCCGGCGGCTGCCGCACCGGCCCGGCGGCGCGGCAGCCGGACCCCGCCCGCCCGGCGAGCACGGACCCGGACCTCTCCCGCCCGGCGAGCACGCGCCCGGACCCCGTCCGCGGCGACGCTACGCTTGCCCGGTGACCGACCAGCCCATGACGAACCGTGAGGCGGGCGACGACGCGGCCCGGGCGACGACCCTTGCCGACGAGGTCGTGCGGATCGCTCGTGACGCGCTCGGTGCGGACGTCGTCGGCGCGTACCTGCACGGCTCCGCCGTCCTCGGCGGCCTCCGGCCGACCAGCGATATCGACGTGCTCGTCGTGACGCGCCGCCCGACGACGAAGGGCGAGCGGCGGGAGATCGTCGAACGGCTCCTCGAGATCTCCGGCACCCGGGCGCGCCGTGGCCCGGCCCGCCCGGTCGAGCTCACGATCGTCGCCCAGGCGAACGTCCGCCCGTGGCGCTACCCGCCCACCTGCGAGCTGCTGTACGGCGAGTGGCTGCGCGACGCCTTCGAGCGCGGCGTCGTCCCCGAGCCGGCCCCGAGCCCCGACCTAGCGGTGGTCGTCACGATGGCGCTGCGTGGGAACCGCCCGCTCCTCGGGCCGCCGCCTGGCGAGGTGCTGGACCCCGTTCCCCGCGCGGACCTCCGTCGCGCGATCGTCGAGGGCGTCCCGGGCCTGCTCGCGGACCTCGAGACGGACACGCGCAACGTGGTCTTGACGCTCGCCCGCGCCTGGTTGACCCTCGCGACCGGCGAGATCCGGCCGAAGGACGCCGCGGCGGACTGGGCCCTCGACCGCCTGCCCGAGGAGCACCGGCCGGTGCATGCGCGTGCCCGGGACGCATACCGGGCGGGCGACGACGGCCGCTGGGACGACCTCGCGGCACGCGTGGGGCCCTGCGCCGACCACGTGGTCGCCGAGATCGAGCGGCTGGCGGCCCGGGACGCATAGGGTGGCGGCGGCCCGGCCAACCCCGGCCGACCCGTCGTCGGCACCTACCAGCGCTTCCTGTGGATCACCTCGTCGATAGGGCGCCGGTTGACCGGCCCGAAGCGGCGGAGCGGCCAGCCGATCGGGATGATCGCCCAGGTCCGCACCCCCGTCGGAATGCCGATGACCGCCTTGAACTCGTCCTCGGCGAACAGGTGCCAGTGGTGAGGCAGGCCGCCAGGCCGTGCGCCCGGGCCGCGAGCAGCAGGTTCTGCGCCGCCGGGTAGATCCCCGCCGCCCCAGGGGGCGGCGCCAATCGGCGATGCTCGTGGACCAGGTGGAGCGTCCGGCGTGGCCCCACGTGACGGAGGAGGTGCCCGACCGCCGCCGCCAATCCCCGGGTCTGCCGGTAGGCTCGCGCGTCCTCGCAGATGACGATGAGGGCAGGCGTCTCGGCGAAGTGGTCGCGCTGGTAGTCGATCGACGCGACCATCCGGCTCGTTGACGCGTCTGACTGCGGCGTGATGCCCGCCGATTCCATGATCGCCCGGTAGTCCTCGATGACGCGACCCCAGATCGGCGCGAGGCGGGCCATCACGGCCCGATCCGTGACGACCAGGTACCGCACCGCCTGGGCGTTGCCCGGCGACGGCGCCCGCGTCGCCGCCTCGATCACATGCCGCACGACCGAGGGCAGGACCCGGCCGGGCTCACTCGATCTTGCCACGAGCGCCGGGCGTACCCATCATCGATTGCGGAGCCGGCACGATGCGCGAAGGAGGTCGGATGCGGGCGACGGCACGGTCCCGGACCGGAGGTCTCTCGGTGCTCGGTCCACCGCTGCTCCTGGTGATCGCCCTCGTCGCGGGCGCGTGCGGCGAGACGCCCTTCGCCGAGCGCTTGGACCCTGCGCGCACCTCGTGGCGGGTCGCCGCGATCAACGACAAGCCCGCGACGTTCCCATTCACGCTGGCGTTCAACAAGGACGGGCGCGACGGCATCGTGACGCTGGGGACCCCGTGCGGGCCCCTCGAGCTCCTCTTCGAGTGGGACAACGCCGACGACTCCATCGCCATCGATGGCTCGCACCTGGCGCCGCCCTGCAACGAGGCGGCGCAGGCGACGACCGCTGACTTCGTAGATGCCCTCGCCGCCGTCACCTCGTGGGAGGTGCGCGATTCGAACCACGTCGCATTGGACGGCCCGTGGCGGGTCGAGCTGACGCGCCTACCGTAGGGCGACGCTGAGCCCGGCCGGCGGCCCTGGACGGCGCCTGGCTGACCGCGGCGGGGCCGAACGGCCGGGCGCGCGGGGCCGCGGGTCACTGGGATGCCGGGCCGTCAGCGGGCAGAATGCGCGTCGATGGATCCCTCCCCGGCCCCGGTCGTCCACGCAACCGGCCCTGCTGCCGACGCGGCGGGCCCTGCAGTCGACGTGCCGGGCCCCGCCGTCGACGCGCCCACGCCCTTGCCCGCAGTCGCCGGCGCACGCGAGCGAACGGTCGGCAGCAATCGGCGCCACCTCGCCATCGTCCTCGCCGTCGCGCTCATCACGCTCGGCGTCGACATCGTCGCGGCCATGGCATCGGGCAGCCTGGCGCTCGTGGCCGACGCCGCCCATCGCGTGACCGACGTCGTGGGGATCGCCATCGCCTTCGGCGCCGCCACGGTCGCGGCTCGACCGGCGACGCTCCATCGCTCGTTTGGGTACGCCCGCGCGGAGGTCATCGCCGCCTGCGTGAACGCGGGGCTGCTCGTCGCGCTCGGCATCTTCATCGCCGTCGAGGCCGTGGCCCGGATCGAGAACCCCGAGGCGCCCGAGCCCGGCCCGATGCTCCTGGCGGCCGTCATCGGCCTGGTCGGCTCCGGCACGGCGGCGCTCGTGATGCGCACCGAGCACCGCGGCTTCGCCGCGCGCGGCGCCTTCCTCGACGTCATCGGCGACGCCATCGGCTCGGTCGCCGCGATCATCGCCGGGCTGCTCGTGATCGCCACGGGGTGCGAGTACGCCGACCCGATCGCTTCCCTGGCGGTCGTCTGCCTGGTGGTTCCCCGGGCGCTGATCCTCCTGAAGGACGCCGTGAGCGTCCTCATGGAATCGGCGCCGACGGGCCTTTCGCTGCCGGCCGTGCGCGAGCGGATCCTGGGCGTCCCGGGCGTGGCCGCGGTCCACGACCTTCACGCGTGGCAGATCACGGCCGGCCTGCCGATGATCACGGTCCACGTGGTCGCCGCCGAGGGCGCCGATCACCATCAGGTGCTGCACGAGGTCGACCTGTGCCTCGCCGAGGACTTCGACCTCGATCACAGCACGATCCAGGTGGAGCACGCGGCGCGCCCGATGGAGCCCGACGCGCACGTCTGACGCGCCTGCCCGACGCGCACGTCTGACGTGAACGTCCGGCGTGCCGGCGAAGCCCGGGCGACGCGGCGCGGCGTGCCAGGCGAGCCCGACGCGCATGTCTGACGCGCACGTCTGGCGCGAACTCCCCCGCGCACGTCCGGCCTGCCGACCGGTCCTTCGGCACTGGCCAAGCGACCTCGATCGGCCCAGGATCGTCGCCGGCGAGGCGCCCCGGTCGCCGACGACCGCCGGGAGGTCCACATGAACGGTCGCTCACAGCTCGTCGAGCGTGATTGGCAGGCACGGTTCCAGGAGGCCTACGCCGGACCCCCGTCGCAGGTTGCCGCCCGCATCTGGGCCGACGTCCTCGGCGACGAGTACCCCGCCGCCATCGACCCCCACAGCTTCACGACCGTCTCCGAGCTGCGCCGCATGGTACGGGAGCTCGAGCTGAAGGCGGGCGAGACCCTGGTCGACGTCGGGTGCGGCCGCGGTGGGCCGGGCCTGTGGGTCGCGGGCGCGTCGGGCGCCCGGCTGGTCGGCCTGGACATCGCCGAGAACGCCCTCGAGGCCGCGCGGGCGAGGGCGGCACTCATGGGGGCGACCGCCGAGTTCCGGCTCGGCTCGTTCGAGGACACCGGGCTGCGCGACGAGTCGGCGCACGCGGTGATGAGCATCGACGCCCTCCTGTTCACGCCGTCCAAGTCCGGGGCGCTCGTGGAGCTGCGCCGGATCCTCCGGCCCGGGGGGAGGCTCGTCTTCACCTCGTTCGACTACCACCGCCAGCCGATTGGCCGGCCACCGCAGGTGGACGACCACCGGCCGCTGCTGCGGGCGGCGGGCTTCGATGTCCGCGGGTACAGCGAGAGCCCCGCCTGGCGGATCCGGTCGGAGCGCATCTACGGCGCCCTGCTGGCCTCCGTCTCGGAGCTGGCCGCCGAGTCCGGCGAGCCGGTCGACGAGGTCCGCCGCGATCTCGAGGAAGAGGCTGCCACCGCCGACGCCATGACGCGCCGGTTCATGGCTGTGGCCGTCGCCCACTGACACGGTCTCACGGGCCCTGATGCCGGCCCCGCCGGCGGCGCCCAGCGCGGACGTGGGCTCCTTTGCGTTGAACGGGCAGATGCCAATACATGCGGGTCGAATTGGGCGGCCGAGGTGCCAGTACCTGCGGGTCGGCTAGGGTGCGGCCAAAACGGGACCCGGAGGGCGACGATGGGGAAAGAGCACGAGGGCCGAAGAGGAGGTTGAGGAGCGCCGCCGGGCTCTCGTCGCGGCGGTTCGGACCGGCGCCTCGCAGCGCGCCGTCGCGGCCCGCTTCGGGGTCGGGCTCGGCACCGTCCAGCGGGCGCTCGCCCGGGCCGACGCGGCGGCCGGCAGCGAGATCGACTGGTCGGATCGCTCGACGGCGCCGCACCGGACGCGCCGCACGGACCCGGAGACCGAAGCGCTCGTCCTCGCGGTGCGCCACGAGCTCGCGGCGAGCCTGCTCGGCGAGTGCGGGGCCGCCGCGATCGAGCGCGCGCTGACGGAGCGCATCCCCGGGCGGGTGCCGTCGGTCCGCACGATCGGCCGGATCCTCGAGCGCTCGGGGGTCCTCGATGGCCGGCGCCGCATCCGACGGCCGGCACCACCGCCGGGCTGGTACCTGCCCGACGTCGCGGCCCGCGAGGCCGAGCTCGACGCCTTCGACGTCATCGTCGGGCTCCGCCTGCGGGGCGGCATCGGGCTCGACGTCCTCACCGGGGTCTCCCGCCACGGTGGCCTCGTCGCCGCCTGGCCGCGATCCGCGGCGACGGCGCCGGTCATCATCTCGGCGCTCCTCGGCCACTGGCGCGGGCTCGGCCTGCCCCGCTACGCCCAGTTCGACAACGACACCCGGTTCCTCGGCAGCCACGCGTCCCCCGACATCCTGGGAGCCGTGCCCCGGCTCTGCCTCGCGCTCGGCGTGACCCCCGTGTTCGCGCCGATCCGCGAGACCGGGTTCCAGAACCAGGTCGAGGGCTTCAACGGGCGCTGGCAGAGCCGGGTCTGGCAGCGCCACTACGCGATCGACCTCGCCGACCTCGCGGCGCACTCGGATCGGTACGTCGCGGCCCACCGGGCGCGGCGGGCGGCGCGGATCGAGCGCGCGCCGGGCCGGTTCCCGTTCCCGGCCGTCCTCGCGCCTCCCGCGCCCGGGCCGCCCCGTGGCCGGATCGTCTTCCTCCGCCGGACGGGCGGCGCGGGAGCGATCGACATCCTCGGCCGGTCCCGTCCCGTCGATCCCGCCTGGCCCCACCGGCTCGTCAGGGCCGAGCTCGACCTCGAGGCGCTGGTCATCCGCTGCTACGCGCTCCGCCGCCGCGAGCCCGCGGACCAGCCGCTCCTCGCCGAGCTCCCCTACGAGCTGCCCGCACGGAGGGCCTGGGTGACCCGCAGGTACTGACACTTCCGCACCAGCGGACAGGCCCGAATGACCCGCACGTATTGACACTCACCCGTTGAACGCAACATCGGGCATCTCCGGGGCCGGGCAGGGCAGGAAACCGCACGACAGACGCAAGGAATCGGCGAGAGCGGCCGCCATCCGGCCGAATCCTGACGTTGAACGCAACGATCTGACCGATCCCGAGCTCACCGTGGCGCAGTGTTGAGTTCAACGCAAACGCGACGGGGCGCCGCGCGACTGGGCGGGGCGCGACGCGGGCCGGGCTCGATGGGACCGGCCGGGCTCGATGGGACTTCGGTCCGGATCCTGGCGGCTACGTCCCCGGGCAGAGCAGCTGGTCCGCCAGCGGCTGCAGGTTGACGTTGTCCTCGGCCCTCTCGTGCTGCACGTTCGTGGCGATCACCACGCCGTCGGCGCCATCCGGCGAGACGAGGGCGAGCGACGCCGTGCCGTTCACGAGCCCAGCGTGCCCGAGGTAGATCCCGCACGGCGTCTGGTAGGACGCCAGCCCGAGGCCGTAGCCCTGCCGCACGGGCGTCTCCATCTCGGTCACCAGCTCGCGCGGGAAGAACCGGGCCGTGACGATCGCCTCCATTGTCGTGAGCAGGTCGTCCGCGGTGGCGATGACCCCGCCGTTTCCACCATTGCCGAAGGTCGCGAGGTCGTCGGTCATGTCGACGAGGGTGGCATCCGTCGTCGGCACGCCATAGCCGCGCATCTCCGGCGACGCCGTGTCGGGCGGGGCGATCGTCGTGTGGGTGAGCCCGAGCGGCTCGACGATGCGCGAACGCAGCAGCTCGGCCAATGGCGTCCCGGTGACCTTCTCGAGGACCATCCCAAGGAGCTGGTAGCCGGGGTTGCTGTAGTGGTAGCCGGCGCCGGGAGCGAAGTAGCGGT
This sequence comes from uncultured Chloroflexia bacterium, assembly GCA_963831745.1. Classification (GTDB taxonomy): domain Bacteria; phylum Chloroflexota; class Limnocylindria; order Limnocylindrales; family CSP1-4; genus CTSoil-043. The sequence continues at coordinate 197,920 of CAWHRD010000002.1, forward strand.
CGTGGGTCTCCGCGAGCGCCACGAGCAGGCGGTCGGAGGCGATGACCCGCTTTCCGGCCTGGTAGGCCGCGAGCATCGCCCGCCCTTCCTTGAGCAGCGCAGGGTCGGCCAGCTTCTCGACGTCGGCGGCCGGGTCCCCGTCGTTGCCCTCGTCGAAGATGCCGCTCGTGTGGCTCAGCAGCTGCCGGACCGTGATCGGCGGGTCGGGGCGGACCACGCCCGGCAGGAGGTCGCCGACCACGTCGTCGAGCGCGAGCTTCCCGCTCGCAACCGCGTCGAGGACCACCGCGGCGACGATCGACTTGGTGATGCTGGCGATCCGGAAGCGGGTCCCCTCCGTGATCTTGGTGCCGTCGAGATCCGCGGCGCCGGAGGCGGCGAACCACTCCCCGCCGTCCCTGCGGAGCAGCACGAGCGCCCCGGGCGCCTCCCACTTCGCGCGCTTCTCGTCCAGGAGCCCCTGGACGTCGGGCGTCGGGGCGACAGAAGGCGGGGGCGATGGTGCCGGAGTGACGGTCGTCGCGGGTGCCTCGCTCGTCGGCGCCGGCTCGACCGCCGGGGACGACGTCGGTGCGGGCGACGACCCGCCGGTCGAGCTGCCGCCCCCCGCGCATCCGGCAAGGGCGAGCGCGAGGATCGGGACCAGGACCAGGTCGCGACGCGGGCGGGCCATGACGGCATGCTGGCACGTGGCGCCTGGCGAGCGCGAGGGACGAAGGTCATGGACCCAGGCGTCGGTCGGCAGTGCCGCCGGCCACGCTTCGGTCGGCCATGAGGCGTGCGCCATGCGGCCGGACATGGTCGGCCGCACCCAGCCGCCTGCTCACATCCGGTCTGCCACGGGGTTCCCGATGCGCGAGACTTCGGTCAGCCGGCCGCGAGCCGCGGGCGGCCTCGCGGCGCCGACGCGTCGCGCCAGGGAGGTCCCGCCGATGACGACCGACGCGAACCGGGGGGCGACCGAGGCGACCCCGGTCGACCCGACCGACGCGCCCCTGGACGACCTGCTCGCGGAGGGCGGGGCGACCCCGGACGGCCCGGCCGTCGCGAACCACGGGGCAGCCCCGGTCGACCCGACCGACGCGCCCCTGGACGACCTGCTCGCGCGGTCCGAGGCGTGGCTGACCGACGATCCCGACCCGGCGACCCGGGACGAGCTGCGCATCGCGATCGAGGCCGCCCGGGGCGGCGATGTGGCGGCGGTCGACGACCTCGCCGACCGCTTCGCCGGCACGCTCCAGTTCGGGACCGCGGGCCTGCGCGGGGTGCTGGGCGCGGGGTCCAACCGGATGAACCGGGCCGTGGTGATCCGCGCGGCGGCCGGCCTGACCGCCTACCTGAAGGCCGGCAGCAGCACCGGCGTCCCGGCCGTCCCCCCGGCCCCGCCGCCCACGCCCGCTCCCACCGTCGTGATCGGCTTCGACGCCCGCCACAACTCCGACGTGTTCGCCCGCGACACCGCGGCCGTCGTGACCGCGGCCGGCGGCCGCGCCCTCCTCCTCCCCCGCCCCCTGCCGACACCCCTCCTCGCATTCGCGATCCGCCACCTCGGCGCCGACGCCGGCGTCATGGTCACCGCCAGCCACAACCCGCCCCGCGACAACGGCTACAAGGTCTACCTCGGCGACGGGAGCCAGATCGTGCCGCCCGCCGACGCCGAGATCGCCGCCCGGATCGACGCGGTCGAATCGGTGGCCTCCGTCCCCCGCGCGAACGGCGGCTGGACGACGTTGGGCGAGGACGTCGTCGAGGCCTACCTCGACGCCGTCGTCTCCGTGGTCGACCCCGCGACCCCCCGCGACCTGTCCGTCGTCCACACGTCGATGCACGGCGTGGGCGGGGCGATCGTCCTGCGCGCCTTCGAGCGCGCCGGCTTCCCGCCTCCGGTGGTGGTCGAAGAGCAGGCCGCGCCCGACCCCGACTTCCCGACCGTCCCCTTCCCGAACCCGGAGGAGCCCGGGGCGATGGACCTCGCGCTCGCCGTCGCCCGGCGCGTGCGCCCCGACGTCGTCATCGCCAGCGACCCCGACGCCGACCGCTGCGCCGTGGCCGTCCGCGACCCGGCGGCCGCGACATCCAGCGACCCCGAGGGCTGGCGGATGCTCCGCGGCGACGAGGTGGGCGTCCTCCTGGGCGCCCACGTGATCGAGCGGGGGGTCGACCCGCACGGGCCCCACGCCGTCCTGGCGCGGTCGATCGTCTCCTCGCGGCTGCTCGGCGCGATGGCCGACGCGGCCGGCCTGCCCGGCGTCGAGACCCTCACCGGCTTCAAGTGGATCGGCCGCGTGGCGCGCCTGCGCTACGGGTACGAGGAGGCGATCGGCTATTGCGTGGACCCCGGGAACGTCGCCGACAAGGACGGCATCTCGGCGGCGCTGCTGATGGCCGACCTGGTGGCCGGCCTGCGTGCCCAGGGCCGCACGCTGCTCGACGTCCTCGACGACCTGGCCCGCGCCCACGGCGTCCACGCGACGGACGCCTTCTCGGTCCGGGTGACCGATCTGGCGCTCATCGGGGTGCTGATGGCCCGCCTGCGGGCAGCGCCGGCGACCGAGATCGGCGGGGTGCCGGTGGTGCAGCTCGACGACCTGGCCGAGGGGGCCGGCCCGGGCCTGCCACCGACCGAGGGCCTGCGCTACCTCCTGGCCGATGCCACGCGCGTGATCGTCCGGCCCTCCGGCACCGAGCCGAAGCTCAAGATCTACCTGGAGGCGATCGTCCACCCGAACGGCTCGCTCGCGGAGGCACGCGCGGAGGCGGTGCGCCGGCTCGCGCGCACGCGCGCCGCGATGGAGGAGCTGACGGAGATCTGAAGGCGCCTCAGTCCAGGCGTCGGTCTGCCGGCCGGATGGCGACGGGGGCCTCGGCCACACCCGCCGGCGTAGACTGACCGGCGATCCACATGAGACCTGTCGTCGGGCTTGTCGTCAACCCCAGCGCGTCGCGCGACATTCGGCGCCTGACGTCGCTGGCCCGGACGGTCGATGTCCACGAGCGGGTCAACCAGGTGGCGCGCATCCTGCAGGGCCTGGCCGCAAGCGCAGATCTCCTGCAGGGAGGGCTCGGGCCCGTCCACTACATGCCGGAATCCTGCAGGGTCGTCGAGCGCGCCCACGCCGAGATCGTCCATGCGGGCCTCGGAGAAGGGTTGGACGCCGAGGTGGGTCCCGGCGCCGCCACGAAGACTCCGCACCGGCAACCCCTTGCCGTCGTGCCCGCGCTGCCGCCCGGCTCCACGGCCGACGACGCGGCCGGTACGACGCGGGCCGCAGCCTCCCTGGCTCGCTCCGGGGCGCAATGCGTCATCACGGTCGGCGGCGACGGGACGAACCGCGTCGTTGCCGCCGGATGGCCCGACGCCGTCATTTGCGCCGTCCCTGGCGGCACCAACAACGCGTTCGCGCCGCCCGTGGATCCGGTGGCAGCCGGGCTCGCCGCAGGGTTCTTCGCCGCCGATCCCGTCACATGGGCCGCACACGCCCGGGCGCTGCCCCGCCTCGTGGTTCGACTTCTGGCAGCCCCCGGCGCCCAGACCGCAGCGTTCGCCGGAACCTTCGCCCTCGTCGACGTGGCAGTGGTCCGCGGTGCCTGGGTCGGGGCACACGCCGTGTGGGATTCGGCCACGCTGGTCGAAGCCATCGTCGCTCGCGCTGATCCGACCGTGAGCGGCCTCGCCGGCCTCGCCGGGATGGTCCGTCCGCTCGTGGCAGACGGGCCCGGCGATCTTCCGTGCGCGATCCACCTCCTGCTCGGGCTGACCGGTGGCAGCCGCGACGGGCCATCGGGCCGAGGCACGGCGGCGGCCCCCCCGTCTCGCGTCGTGCTGGCGCCGCTCGGGCCGGGCCACCTGGTCCCCGTCGAGGTGCGCGCCTCGCGCCTCGTCTCGACCGACGAGGCGGTTCAGCTTGGACCGTACGACGAGCCCGTCACCCTCGCCTTCGACGGGGAACGCGAGGTCGTGGTCGATCCGGGCACGCGGGTCGAGGTCCGGATCGCCCGCAGCCCGCTGCGGCTCCTTGACGCGGCGGGCCTCCTTCGTGCCGCGGCGGAGCGCGGGGACCTCCTCCTGCGCGAGCCTCGCCCGAGCCCCTGACGGGACCGTGCTGGACGCCGTGGCGGCGCGAGCGGCGGCGCCACGATTGCTGGCCGGGCGGCGTACGATGACGGCGGGGGTACGAGACCGGCGTGACCACCGACGTCGCACGGCGCACCATCGGACTGCAGCGCCCTGGCTGTCGCGGCAACGGGCCCGCGCAGCGCGTCGCCGCGCGCGGCGACGGATCTGGTGGATGCCCCCGGCCCGATCGCGACCGCCCGGCTCCGTGTGCCCGCCGGCGGGCCCGCCGACGGGGAGGTGATCCCCGGTAGCCTGCCGTCCCACGCCGCCGCGGGGCCGCCGACCCCCTGATCCCCCGCCGCCACGTCCACGTTCACGAGGAGGTAGCCAGGTGCCGAGCGCCGAGATCCTCCGCGACCTGCACCGCCAGATGGTGCGGATCCGGATCTTCGAGGAGACGATCCAGAAGATCTACTTCGAAGGCAAGACCCCCGCCTTCGACATCGCTGCCGGGACGATCCCCGGCGAGATGCACCTCTCCGCCGGCCAGGAGCCGGTGGCAGCCGGGGTCGCCGCCCACCTCCGCCCGGACGACGCGGTCACTGCGACCCACCGTCCCCACCATATCGCCCTCGCCCACGGCATGCACATGCCCACGCTCGCCGCGGAGATCTTCGGCAAGGCGACGGGCCTCGGCGGCGGCAAGGGCGGCCACATGCACCTGTTCGACGCGAACACGAACTTCGGCTGCAGCGGGATCATCGCCGAGGGGATGCCGACTGCCGTCGGCCACGCACTCGCGTTCAAGAAGCTGGGGACGGACCGCGTCGCCGTCTCGTTCTTCGGCGAGGGCGCTGCCAACCAGGGGGCCTTCCACGAATCGCTGAACCTGGCCGCACTGTGGACCCTCCCGGTCGTCTTCGTCTGCGAGGACAACGCCTGGGCGATCAGCGTGCCGAAGGAGAAGTCGACCGCGGTCGCCAACAACAGCGACCGGGCCTCCGCGTACGGGATCCCCGGGGTGCTGATCCCCGACAACGACGTGGTCGCCGTGTACGAGGCGGCCGGCGAGGCCGTCGCGCGCGCCCGGCGGGGTGGTGGGCCGTCGCTCATCGAGGTGAAGACCGACCGCCTTCTCGGCCATTTCGAGGGCGATCCGCAGCTCTACCGGACCAAGGACGAGCTCGACCTGGTCAAGGAGCGCGACGCCATCCGCGCCTTCGAGCGCCAACTCGCGGGCCAGGGCGTCTTGTCCGCCGGCGCGGCCGAGGAGGTCTGGGCCGCCGCCGGCGCCGAGGTCGAGGCGGCGATCGACTTCGCCCGGTCCAGCCCCTATCCCGAGCCCGCCGAAGCCCTCGCGGGCGTCTTCGCGTAGGCGCAGGAGGATCGAGCGATGGCAGTCGAGACGAAGCGCCTGCTCACCACGTCCAAGGCGATCGCCGAGGCGATCAGCCAGGAGATCGAGCGCGACCCCACCGTCTTCGCGATGGGCGAGGACATCGGGACGTACGGGGGCATCTTCGGGGCGACCGAGGGCCTCCTCGCGAAGCACGGTCCCGAGAAGATCATGGACACCCCGATCTCGGAAACCGCCTTCATCGGCGCCGCCGTCGGCGCCGCGGTGTCGGGCATGCGGCCGATCGCCGAGCTGATGTTCGTCGACTTCTTCGGCGTCTGCATGGACCAGATCTACAACCACATGGCGAAGATCCACTACATGTCGGGCGGGCACGTGAAGGTGCCGATGGTCCTGACCATGGCGATCGGCGGCGGGTACGGCGACGCGGCGCAGCACTCGCAGACGCTGTACGGGACCTTCGCCCACCTGCCGGGGATGAAGATCGTCGTGCCCTGCACGCCGTACGACGCCAAGGGCCTGATGATCTCGGCGATCCGCGACGACAACCCGGTCCTCTACATGTTCCACAAGGGGGTCATGGGCCTCGGCTGGATGACCCCGAACCCGCGGGCGACGGCACACGTCCCCGAGGAGCCCTACACGATCCCGATCGGCAAGGCCGACGTGAAACGCGAGGGCACGGACCTCACGATCGTGACCCTCTCGCTCATGGTCCATCGCGCCCTGGACGCCGCCGAGGACCTGGCGAAGGAGGGCATCGAGGCCGAGGTCCTCGACCTGCGGAGCGTCATCCCGCTCGACCGCGAGGCGATCGTCGCCTCGGTGAAGAAGACGAAGCGACTGCTCGTCGTCGACGAGGACTACACGAGCTTCGGCCTCACTGGCGAGGTGATCACGACCGCCGTCGAAGGGGCGTTCGACCACCTCGACGCGCCGCCGATGCGCCTCGCCTACCCGGACGTCCCGATCCCCTACTCGCGTCCCCTCGAGGAGTTCTGCCTCCCCGACCGCCAGAAGATCGCGGCCGCCGCGAAGAAGCTCCTCGCCAGCTGAAGCAACCGATCCCCGGGCGGGGCCCGGACTGGTCGCCGCGCGCGGCTCGTCCGGCTCCGCCCGGGCCGGCGCTGGGGCGCCGGTCCACGACGTCCCGGCGATCATCCCGCGGCTCGGCGTCGCCCCGTGCCCGCCCCGCCGCTCATCCCGCGGCTCGGCGTCGCCCCGTGCCCGCCCCGCCGCCCACGCGATGGAGCTCCCGATGCGCCACGAGATCCTCGTGCCCCACCTGTCCGAAACGGTCGATGAGGGGATCCTCGTCACCTGGTTCGTCGAGCCGGGCCAGCTGGTCCGGGCCGGGGACCCGGTCGCCGAGGTGCAGGTCGAGAAGATGGCGTCCGAGGTGGCGTCTCCGATCGACGGGCGCGTCACGGAGCTGCTGGCGGCCCAGGGCGAGGTCGTGACCCAGGGCGGGGTCCTCGCCGTGGTCGAGTCCTCGATGGAGGGCGCTGCTGCCGGCGGGCCGGCATCGCCCGCCGCGAAGCGCCTGGCCCGCGAGCTGGGTGTCGACATCTCGACGGTCGCCGGGAGCGGCCCCGGCGGGCGGATCCTGGAGGCCGACGTCCAGCGCGCCGCCGGGAGCGCGCCTGGCGGGGCGGCCGCCGAAGCAGGGGTCGCGCCCGCGCCGCCACTCGCGCGGGCTGCCGTTCCCGCCGCCGGAGCCCCGGCGCCTGCGGCGTCCGCGGCGAACGCAGGCGTGGTCCCGGGTCTCGGGCCGGGCTGGCGCGTCGAGCCCGTGCCCGTCCTCCGGCGGACGATCGGCGAGCGGCTCCTCGCCTCCGTCCAGGCCAGTGCCCAGCTGACCATCACGGCGGAGGCGGACCTCACCGACCTTGCCGCCGGGCTGGAAGCCGCCACGGCACGCACCCGGCGGTCGCACGGCATCCTCGGCGCCACGATCCGCGGGGCCGCGCTCGCGCTGCGCGATCACCGCGCACTGACCGCCGCGTGGGTCGCCGACGGCCTCGCCCATCCCGAGACGATCCATGTCGGCTGTGCCGTCGCGCTCGCCGACGGCCTCGTGGTCCCGGTGGTGCGCGACCCGGCGTCCAGGTCGATCGCCGACATTGAAGCGGATGTCGCCGACCTCGCGGCACGCGCCCGGGAGGGACGCCTCGCCCCTGCCGACACGGCCGGCGCCTGCTTCAGCGTCACGAACCTTGGAGCCCACCGGGTCGACGCGTTCACCCCGCTTCTCAACCCGCCCCAGGCCGCCATCCTGGGTCTCGGCCGGGCACGCCTCCGGCCGGCAGTGGTGGAAGGCCTGGTCGTGCCGCGCCGCCTCGCGGTCCTCTCGCTGACGTTCGACCACCGCGTCGTGGACGGCTCGCCGGCCGCGGCCTTCCTCGACGATCTGCTGGCCCTCCTCGAGTCTCCCGATCATCTCCTGGCGGACGAGGGCTAGGCCGCCTCCGGGCGGCGCACAGATCGGCGGCTCTCCTTGCCGACGCGACGCGCGTGAGCGTCCGCCCCTCCGACACCGAGCCGGAGCTCAAGATCTGGGTGCTCTCCTACCGCACCCGCCGGTACGTGCTCTCGCTCCGGCGGGCGACCCGGAGGACGACGACCAGCCGCGGCTCGCCCTCGATCGCGTAGACGACGCGCACGTCGCCGACGCGCAGCCGCCAGAACGGTCCTCCGGTCAGCCGGGCGGCGCCCGGCGGGCGCGGGTCGCGCGCGAGCGCGAGGATCGGGCCTCGAAGGCGGGCCGTCTCGGCCGGCGGCAGCTTGCGGAGCTGGCGCTGGGCCGCCGGTGCCAGCTCGACCCGCCAGGCCCGCTCGCTCACTCCCGGCTGGTCGGGTCGCCCGGGTCGGCCGGGTCGGTCAGCGGTCCCGAGCCGGCCGTGTCGCCCGGGTCGGCCAGCGAGCCGGCCGTGTCGCCCGGCTCGTCCGCCGCGCCCGAGGTGCCGTACGCCGCCCGTGTCTCGGCCGCGTGCGCCCGGAAGAACTCGTCCGCCGCCACGCCGCCGTCCCGTTCGTACTCGGCCATCGCCTCCGACGCCGCGGCGGCGTCCTCCGCTTCCTCGAGTCGCTCGAGCCACCCGGCGAGCGCCTCGTCGACGATGTCGCGCACGCTGCGGTCGGCCCGCGCGGCCTCCACCTTGACGGCGCGATAGAGGTCGGGATCAAGGTCGATCGTCACCTTCATGCGGCAAGCATACCAGCAAGATGGGTTGCTGGTCTGGGTGGCGCCCCGCCTACGCTTCAGGAACGGTCGCCTCGCCCGCGCAACGAAGATGCGGACACCCTGGCGCCCCTACTCGCCCCAGGCCGGCTGCGCGGCCCGCGGACCTCGTCGGCGCAGCCGGCATCGTCGCCGCGGTGCTCGGGATGGCGGCGCTGTTCCGGCTCGCGGGCGGCTGACTGGGGCTCTTTCCGCTAGTCGAGGGGAGGACGAGCCTCGCGGCGAACCCAGGCGATGAGGCGCTCCATGCGTCCGTGCTCACTGGCCGGCAGCATTCGGACCCGGGAGATGAGAACCGCCGGATCCACGAGCCGTTCGCGGAGGAGCGCCCGGGCGAACGCCAGGTCCTTCGCGCGCCCAGCCACGAGCTTCGCCACGACGCAGTCGTGCGGTTCCAGGCATCGCGCACGGGCCGGAGCAGCCCCCGGTGGCGCGAACACGACCGTCCGCTCCTGCCATCCATCCGGGAGCACGGCGGTGGTCACCGAGACGCCCTGCGCGTAGTAGCCGAACGACTCATGGAATCGCGACAGCTCTCCGATCGCGCCGTCGACGCGGTCCGCCTTCGCGCCGTCGGGATCATCCAGGAAGGCGAGGTCGGCTTCGATCGAGGTCGTCGCCTCGGGCGGCAGGTCTTCGTCGGCGCAGGAGCCCAGAACCGCCTGGCTGCCGATGACGAGGAGGTCGGGGTCGTCGGCGATCGTGGCGGCAGCACGCAGGACGTGCTCGAGCTGGGCCCGGTTCACGGCGGCGGGCCGGGCCCGACGCCGTGCCGCCGGGCCGATCGCAGCACGGTGTGGCGCTCGCCGTCCGGCAGGACACCGGCGAAGGGTGAGTTCTGGCGCAGCTCGTCCGCCTCCGCCGACTCCGCGGTCAGCACGCGCATGACTGCTTCCGGACCTTCGTTGATCAAGCGCCGCCAGCGCGCCAGCCACCGGGCGCTCATCCCCGTCGGATGGGTTCGCTCCAGCCGATCGAGATTCCGGCGCGCCCTGCGCAGGACGCCTTCCGGGTCCCGGGCCAGCCTGCCGGCGACCGCGCGGTGAAGCCAGAGGGAGCGTGTCTGCTCGGGCCGCCTGGCCGATGTCCATGGGCTCGAACCGGCGAGCGCTTCGACGTCAGCCCGGGCCACCCGTCGATGGGAGCCGACGGTCCGACTCGCCAGCGCGCCACGCTCGCACAGGTCGACGACATGCTGGCGGGAGCACGCCAGGAGAGCGGCCGCCTGGCCGGTCGTGAGCAGATCGCCGTCGCGTTCCATGCTGTCATGATAGCGGTAATCGCCAAAAACGCAACGACAATCGGGGGCGCCTACTCGCCCGCCAGCTGCCTCCCCACCGCGAGCACCTCGTCGACGAGCGCGTCGGCATCCGCCAAACCCGAGCGCGGGTTGACGTAGCACGGCCGGATCGCGAAGCGCCCGTCGACCCGCGCGGAGGACGTGACGCAGCGGCCGCGCGCCCGCACCCGGTGGAGGATCGCCTCGTTGAGCGCGTCGAGGCGCGCCTCGTCCGTCACCCCGGCAGGCACGTACCGGAAGCACGCGATCGACAGCACCGGCTCGCGCAGCAGCTCCGGCTCGGCGCTGGCCCGGGCCCGATCGGCCACCCGCCGCGCACAGTCGTTGTGCCGGATTACCCGCTCGCGCATCCCGTCGGCGCCGATCTCCAGCAGCTGCGCCCAGACCGCCAGGCCGCGGGCCGGCGTCGAGAAGTCGAGGCCCCAGTCGGGCGTCCCGTAGCCCAGCTCGTCGATCGGCGACGCCGTGTCGCCGATCCCGGGCTCGGCCAGCCGCTCCCGGTCGTAGTCGCCGGTCTCGATCGTGAACGCCCGCCCGAGAACCCCCTCGTCGCGGACGATCACGGCGCCCGTGCCGACCGGGGCCGCCATCCACTTGTGCGGGTCGACCGCGAACGAGTCGTACGTCGCGACGTCGCCGTAGAGGTCGCGGACCCGCGGGTCGAGGAGGCCGAAGCCGCCGTACGCGCCGTCCACGTGGAGCCACGTCTCGCGCTCGCGGGCGATCCGGGCCAGCTTCGGCAGCGGGTCGACGGCGCCCGTGTTCACGTCGCCCGCGCAGCCGACGATCGCGACGGCGGTTCGACCGGCTGCGGCGTCCTCGTCGAGCGCCCGCTGGAGGAGGTCGAGGTCGATCCGGCCGTCGGCGTCGACCGGGATCGAGCGGAGGTTCGCCCGTCCCATCCCGAGCACGCCGAGCGCCCGCCCGACGACGTGGTGGGTCTCCGTGCTCGCGTAGACGCGCGGCTCCGGGAGGCCGGCGATGCCGTCGATCGAGGGGGCGCAGGCCCAGCCGCTCCCCGGCGGCCTGCCGCGCGGCGCCGAGCCCGACGAGGTTGGCGGTCGAGCCGCCCGACGTGAACGTCCCGACGAAGCTCGCCGGGAAGCCGAGCAGGTCGACGAGCCAGCGCATCGCCAGGTCGTCGACGAAGTTCGCCGGCGTCGCCCAGTAGCGCTGCGGCGAGGCGACCGCCTGGACGAGGTCGGCGACTACCCCGATCGTCGTCGGCGCCGTCGTCACCCAGCCGGAGAACCCAGGGTGCCCGATGCGCAGCCCGGCGGCCACGATCTCGTCGCGCAGGCGCGCGAGCGTGCGCTCGGGGCCGATGCCGGTCGCGGGGAGGGGCTGGTGGAGCGCCGGGAGCCAGGCGCTGCGGCGGGTCGGCGCCCTCGAAGCGGAGGAACTGCTCGAGGGCGGGGAGGATCTCGGCGAGAGAGCGGGTCAGATCGTTGGTGAGTGCCGCATCTGGGGCGCCAGGGCCGGAGTGGAAGAGGGCATCCGAGCCCGGCACATCCTGAGCCGCCATGAATCCCCTCCACCCTGCTCGCCGGTTGCGCTGCACCATGGGGGACGAGCGCTTGAACCGCCACCCTGCCCGCTCGACGCAGGCGGTACGCTGGGCGCGTCGACCGGCCGCCCGAGAACGAGGAACCTATCCCCGGTGCAGCTCTTCGACCTGCTCCGATACGCAAAACCGAGTCCCGGGCCGGACGTTGAGTACGTCGACGGGATCAGGAACCTCTTCAACGTGACGCGCTGGCCGGCGTGGCCGGGGCTCGCTGAAGCGGGCCGTGTGCAGCTCGACCACGGTATCAACACCATCCGGATGGCGGGTGGACGTCGGCCCGCGATCCTCATCGCATCGAAGCCGCATCGAGCAGGCTCCGACTGGACGCCTTGGCACGACGAGCTGGACCCTCACGCCGGACACATCCGGTACTTCGGCGACAACAAGCCCGAGCTCGCCCGCGATCCCGACCGCGCCCCTGGAAACGCCGCGATCCTCGACGAGTTCATCCTCCACAAGTCGAACGACCGTGGCCAGCGGTTGGCAGCCGCTCCCCTGCTCTTCTTCGAGAGCATCGTCCACCAGGGTCGGGAGAAGGGGTTCTGGCGGTTCATCGGTCTGGGTGTGCTTGAGCGCGCAGAGCGTGTCGTGCAGATCGATCGACATGGGCGCCTGTTCGCGAACTACGCGTTCGACTGCGCGCTGGTCGACCTGAGCCCGGAGAATCTCAAGCTGTCGTGGGAGTGGATCGCGGCCCGCCGCGACCCGTCCTGGAGCCTCGAGGACTCGCTCAAACTCGCTCCAGAGAACTGGCGGCGATGGGTCGAGCAGGGCAACTCCGCGATCGAGCGCATCCGCCAGTCAATCGCTCGATACCGGGTCCTCGATGCGACCGCACAGCGCCCGGATCCGGGAACGCCCGCGGATGCCGCGCTTCAGCTTGTGATGAGCCACTACAAGACGGGCGGCGACTGGTCCGGCGTCGGCGAGCACCGGTTCGAGGGCATGGCGTCCGAGATCGTCGGGACATACCTCAATGAGAACGGCCGGTACCGGCGCGGATGGATCACGAAGCGAGGCGGCGACGGCGGAATCGACTTCGTCGGTCGGCTCGATCTCGGAGCCGCGGAGTCGGGTCTGAAGCTGGTCGTCCTTGGGCAGGCCAAGTGCAGGACAGGTGGCACGGCGGGCCAGGACCTCGCGCGAACGGTTGCTCGGCTCGACAGAGGGTGGGTCGGAGCGTTCGTGACGACCGGCTACTTCAGCCAGGAGGCGCAGCGTGAGATTGTCAGCGACCGGTTCCCGCTGCTGCTCGTGAACGGTCGGCAGGTCGGCGAGACGGTGGTCCGGAACGCTGCCCTGCGCGGCGTCGACGTGCCGACCTACATCGGCGCGGTCGACTCGGAATATGACGGGCTGCTCTCGAGCCGACTCCCGAGCGAGATCCTCGCCGAGGGTCTTCCGGGGACGTGAGTCCTCGCTCCGACGTCGTGACACCCTAGCTGGCACGGCCCGCCCCCAGAGTCGGGGCATGGACGCCCCCGCCAACCTCGTCAGCCTCCCCAAGCCCGCTGGTCGGCCGCCCATGCCGGGCTCGTCGGCCGCCAGCCTGCCGCCGGTCGGCGCGCCGGCAGCCACCGGCAACGGCGCCGCGCGCGTCTCGGTCGAGCGCGACCGCGTCGTCGTCGAGCGCGTCGTCCTCGTCGATGCCAGCCTGGCCGCCTTCGTCGCCGAGCGCCCCGCCGAGGAGCGCGCCGGCCTCGTCGAGCGGGCTCTCAAGATCGGCATGACCGCCCTGATGGACGCCGGCGTCTCCGTGAACGTCGACGCGGTGCGGGCCGAGTTCGCCTCCCTCCTCCGCGCGACCGAGGACGCCAACGCCAAGGCGGCGACCGCCCTCGACCAGCTCCTGCGCCAGAACTTCGCCGACGGCGACGGGCGCCTCCCGCGCACGCTCGAGGCCTTCCTCGGCGACCGCGGCAAGCTCCGCTCGCTCACCGACGAGCTCTTCGACGAGACGAAGCGCGACAGCGCCATCGGCCGCATCAAGACGCTCCTCGGCACGTACATCGACGGCGACGGCAGCAAGCTCGCCACCCTCCTCGACCCCACCCGCCTCGGCTCGCCGCTCTTCCAGTTCCGTGGCGAGATCACCGAGGGCTTCACCAAGCTCAACGAGCGCATCGCCGCGCTCGAGGCGGCCTCGACCGCCCGCGCCCAGGAGCGCGCGAAGGGCACCGCGAAGGGCGGTGACTTCGAGGACCTCCTCGAGGGCCTCCTGGCCGAGGGCGCCCGGGGCGCCGGCGACCTGCTCGACCGCACCGCCGCCGAGACGGGCGCCGTCCTCAAGTCGAAGAAGGGCGACTTCGTCCTCACCCTCGACCCCGGGGCCACCCGCGGCCACGACGTTCGCGTCGTCGTCGAGGCGAAGGACCGGCCGATGTCGATGCGGGCCATCCGCGACGAGCTGCGCGAGGCGAAGGAGAACCGCGGCGCCGCGGTGGGGGTCATCGTCTTCACGCCGGCCCACGCGCCGTCCGGCATCGACCCCTTCACGGTCCTCGGCGGCGATGTCTACTGCGTCGTCGACCCGGAGGCGCCGGAGCCGGCCTTCTTCGCGGCGGCCATCCGCCTGGCGCGGCTGCTGGCGCTCGCCACGGTCGACGACCGCGAGGTCGAGGTCGACGCGGCGGCCATCGCGCGGGCCCTCGCGGGCGTGCGCGAGCAGCTCGACGCCATCACCCGGCTCAAGGCGAACCTGACCTCCATCAGCAACGCCACGAAGGGGGTCTGGACGGGCCTCGACACGCTCCGCGCCGGCATCCTGGGGAAGGTCGCCGAGGCGGAGGCGGAGCTCCGCGCGGCGGGGTAGGCCGGCGCGTCCGGGACGCCCCTCCGGCGGCGCGCCCCGGCACCACATCCGGGAGCCGGCGCCCACCGCACCGGCGTCATCCCGTCCCGGCACCCACCACATCCGGGAGCAGGCGACGTCAACGGCGGGGGCCGTCGTCGCCCCTCCCTGGGGGACTCGCACCGGGGCGGCCTTCGGGTCGCCTCGGTGTCGCGTTGTGGGGCGCCGGCTGCGCCGGTCCGGGTGGTCGATCCGTGCGACACAGGCCCCCACGGGCCCCCTTGAACAGACGATCTGATCAAGAAGGCCCTCCTCGAGCGTGGCGATCCCGCCGGCCCGATGGTTGGCCGCAACTTGCACGCTCAGCAGGCCGGATCCTGACCCAACTATCTACTCAACCTCCATCTCGCCCCCACCCGGGACGGCGCGGCGCCCCCGTAAGCCCCGGTGAAGCGCTCGACAGTAGGATGGACGCGATGTATACATACACCGTGGACCGCACGCAGATCTACCTGACCCCAGAGGAGAGCGCGGCCCTGGAGCGCGAGTCGATACGGACCGGCAAGACGAGATCGCAGCTCGTCCGCGAGGCGATCGACGCGAGGTACGGCGCTCGGCCGTCGCTCGAGGAGTTCATGGCCGCCCTCGACGCGGCCACCGGCGCCTGGAAGGAAGAGCCCGGCGAGGACCGATCGGCGTACCTCAAGGACCTGCGACGCGCCGACCTGGCGAAGCAGCGCTATCTCGAGCGACTGCGGCGGGAACCGCCGCATCCTGATCGATGAGCGTTCTCATCGACGCCGACGTCCTGATCGGGGTCCTGCGTGACGAGCCCGGCGCCAACGGCGCCGTTGCGGCTGCTCGGCGTCGGTACCCGCGCCTCCTGAGCATCGCTCCAGTTCGGACCGAGGTGCTCCGCGGGATGCGCCCCGGCGAAGAGGAGGCGACGGTCGGGCTGCTCAGGCTCCTCGAGTGGGTCGCCATCGATACGGATCTTGCAGATCGAGCGGGCGAGCTCGGGCGGATCTATCGACCGACCCATCCGAAGATCGGAGTCGTGGATCTTCTGCTCGCCGCGGCGGCCGAACGCTTCCACGGGGAGCTGCTGACCCGCAACGTCCGCGACTTTCCCATGGTCCTGGGCCTGCATCCGGCGTACTGACGCCCAGAGGCCCGGCCGCGATCGGACCCGCCACCCCTCAGGCAACGGACCCGTGCGCGCCGGCGCGCCCCGCCGCTCCCCTACCCGTGCGCGACGGCGGCCGGCGCCTCCACCTCCACCATCGAGATGCAGCCGTCGACCGGGCAGACGTACTCGCAGAGGTGACAGCCGACGCACTCCGCGTCGTCGATGGAAAGCGTGGAGTGACCGTTCGTCCGCTCCAACCTGATCGCCTGGTGCGCCCCGTCCTCGCAGGCCCGGTAGCACAGGTTGCAGTGGATGCAGGTTGTCGCGTCGATCCGCGCTTTGACCGCGTACGACAGGTCCAGCTCGCCCCAGTCGCCGATCCGCGGGATCGCCCGCCCGACCAGGTCGGCCGGGGACGCCAGCCCCTTCGCCGCGAGGTAGCCGGCGAGGCCGTCGATCATGTCGCCGACAACCCGGTAGCCGTAGTGCATCACCGACGTGCAGACCTGCACGTTGGTCGCCCCGACGAGGAGGAACTCGACCGCGTCCTGCCAGGTCTCGATGCCACCGATCCCGGACATCGGGATCGTGACCCGCGGGTCCTTGGCGATCGAGCCGACCATGTTGAGGGCGATCGGCTTGACCGCCGGCCCGGAGTAGCCGCCGTGGGAGCCGCGACCCCGCACCGACGGTCGGGTCTCCCAGGTGTCGAGGTCGAGGCCGACGAGCGAGCTGATCGTGTTGATCAGGGCGATGCCGTCGGCGCCGCCCCGCTGCGCCGCCCGCGCGGCGACGGTGATGTCGGTGATGTTCGGGGTGAGCTTGACGAGGACCGGGACCTCTGACGCCTCCTTCGCCCAGCCGGTGATCATCTCGAGGTACTCGGGGACCTGGCCCACGGCCGACCCCATCCCCCGCTCGGCCATCCCATGCGGGCAGCCGCAGTTCAGCTCGATCCCGTCCGCGCCCGTGTCGTTGACCCGCTTGACGATGTCGTGCCAGGCCTCGGGCTTCGACTCGACCATGAGCGACACGACGACGGCCCGGTCCGGGAAGCGGCGCTTGACCTCGCGGATCTCGGCCAGGTTGGTCTCGATCGGCCGATCGCTGATCAGCTCGATGTTCGAGATGCCGACCATCCGCCTGCCGCCGACGCTGTGCGAGCCCAGGCGGGAGCTGACGTTGGTGATCGGCTCGCCGACGGTCTTCCAGACGGCGCCGCCCCAGCCGGCCTCGAACGCGCGGGCCACCATCTCGCCGGTGTTCGTGGGCGGGGCGCTGGCGAGCCAGAACGGGTTGGGGCTGCGGATGCCGGCCAGGTTGGTCGCCAGGCTGACGCCGAGGGCGCGGTCGGGTGCCGGCACGGCCGAGATGACCGACCGGGCGGCGGGCACGGGGACACCGAGCGCAGAGGCGATCGAGCGCGCCGCGAGCTTGCCCTCCTGGACCGCGTTGACGACCTCCCTGCCGCCGTTGACCAGGTCGCCGCCGGCCCAGACGCGCGGGTTGTCGGTTCGCCCCGTGGCAGAGTCGACCGCGACGCGGCCGCCCCGGGCGCCCACCGAGAAGTCGTCGAGGAGCCGCTCCACGGCCTCCTGGCCGGTGGCGACGACGATCGAATCCAGCTTGACGGCGAAGCGGGCACCGGGCACTCGGTGGGGCGCCGGTCGGCCGCTCCGATCGGGCGCGCCGAGCTTCATCCGGTCGAAGGTGGCACCGACGACCCGGCCGTCCTCGCCCAGGACCTCGACCGGCGCGGCGAGCCACTCGAAGCGCACGCCGAGCGAGCGCGCCAGCTCGATGGCGTGGGGGTACGCGGGGGCCTCGGCCTCGCCCCGGCGATAGAAGACCGTGACCTCGTCGGCAGCGAGCTGCACCGCGGCGGCCGCGGCGTCCAGCGCCGTGCTGCCGCCGCCGATCACGCCGACGCGGGCACCCAGGGCGATCCCGTCGGCCTCGCCGGTGACCACCGGCTCGAGCAGGGCCAGCGCATCGATGACGCCGTCGAGCCCCTCGCCCGGGATCCCCAGGCGCCGGCTGCGTCCCAGGCCGACGGCCAGGAAGACGGCGTCGAAGCCGGCCAGGAGGTCGGCCGCGGAGACGGTCGCGCTCGCGGTCGCGCCGCCATCGGCGCCGACGTTCGTGCCGCCATCCGCGCCGAGGGCCGCGCCGACCTTCGTCGAGAGCCGGATCTCCGCCCCGGCGCGCTCGACCTCCGCGACCTCGTGGGCGGTCATCTCGCGGGCGTGGCGCCACGGGACGATGCCGTAGGCACACAGCCCGCCGGCGCGGGGACGGGCCTCGAACAGGGTGGCGTCGATGCCGGCCTTTCGGAGCTCGGCCGCGCAGGCGAGGCCCGCCGGTCCGGCGCCCACGATGGCCACGCGCTTCCCGGCCGGGGCGCCGGGGACGAAGAACGGCCGCCCGGCGTCCCGGTGGGCGTCCATCGCGAAGCGCTGGAGGGCGCCAATGGCGACCGCCCGGTCGAGCGGGCCGCGCACGCACGCACCCTCGCACAGGCTCTCGACCGGGCAGACGCGCGCGCACGTGCCGCCGAGCGGGTTCGCCGCCAGGATCGTCCGGGCGCTGCCCACGAGGTTGCCGGTGGTGATGGCGTGGATGAAGCCGGGGACGTCGATGCCGGTCGGACACGCGGCGACGCAGGGCGCGTCGAAGCAGAAGAGGCAGCGCTCGGCCTCCTCCCGTGCCGCCTGCAGGCTCAGCCCGGTATCGCCCTCGAATCCAGCCATCGCTCGCCACCAGGTGCAGCCGGCGGCGGGTGCCGCCGAGGCGGACAGGTTCGGGCGCCCCTACCACGCCCCGCCAGAGTCCTGCGGCCTGAATCGCGCAGGTCTCGACGCGGTCCCGCGTGGGCTGGACAGGCCGGATACAGTGTCGCGACGACGAGCGCCGCGCAGCCGACAGGTGGGACGTGGAAGCGCAGGCGCCGGGCAGGGAGGGACATGGGCCAAGGGAGCGAGGCGCTGCCGCGCGCGGCCGCCATCCGCACGTTCCTGATCGCCGACATCCGCGGCTACACCCGGTTCACGGCCCAGCACGGCGACGAGGCCGCCTCGCGGCTCGCCGGCCACTTCGCGGAGATCGCCGCGGGAGGTGTCGAGGCCTGGGGCGGCAACCTCGTCGAGCTCCGGGGGGACGAGGCTCTCGCCGTCTTCGAGTCGCCCAGGCAGGCGCTGCGCTGCGCCGTCGAGCTCCAGTCGGCCTTCGCCGACGAGTCCGCGCGCGACACCACCATGCCGCTCGGGGTGGGCGTCGGCCTCGATGCCGGGGAGGCCGTCCCGGTCGGCGACGGCTACCGCGGCGCGGCCCTCAACCTCGCCGCCCGGCTGTGCGGCGCCGCGGGTCCCGGCGAGATCCTCGCGAGCCAGGGCCTCCTGCACCTCGCCGGGCCGGTTCCGGGCCTGGCCTTCGATCCACCCGAGCCGGCCACGTTCAAGGGGTACGACGGCGAGGTCCAGCTGATCCGGGTGCACTCCCGCGGCGTGGAGCCGCGCCCGATGGGTCCCGCCGGCGGGGCGACGGTCGCCGGCGGGGCGCCGCTCCCGACCGAGGCTCGGGGGCTGCCGCCGGAGCTCGACCCGATCATCCCCCTCGTGGGCCGCGACCCCGAGCTGCAATGGCTCCGCTGGCACTGGCGACGCGCCACTGCCGGCCACGGGCGCACGGTCGTGATCTCCGGGCGACCCGGGATCGGCAAGACCCGGCTCTGCGCGGAGCTGGCGGTCCTCGCCCACGGTGAGGGCGCCGCGGTCGTCTACCGGCCGGCGGGCGGTCGCGCCGATGGCCGGACGCTTGACCTGGCGTCGCCCGCAGGCGCCGCGGTGCTCGAGGTGGTCGACGACCTCGACGCCGCCGGCGCCGAGGCGGCCCAGGCGACGATCGACCGCGCCGCGGAGGTCGACGGCCGACGACACCTTCTGGTCGTCACCCACCGCCTGGAGTCGCCGCCCGCGCTGGTCGCCCTCGCCGAGCGCCTCGCCCCGCCGGAGCAGCGCCGCACGCTCGAGCCCCTCGACCGGTCGGCCGTTCGGGCCATCACGGCGCTTTACGCCGGCCGGCCGGCGGACGACGCGCCCCTGGCGGACATCGTGGCCGAGTCGGACGGCGTGCCCGCGGCGGTGCACAAGGTTGCCAGCCGCTGGGCACGCGGCGCAGCCTCGCGACGGCTGGGCGCTTCTGCCGATCGAACGGCCACCGAGCGGCACGGGCTGCAGGCCGCGGAGGCAGCGCTCGTCGCCGACATGGCCGACCTCGAGCTCGTCCGCGATCGCGAGCGACGGTATGTCGAGCGCCCGGACGGCCCCGATGCCACCGTCCCGCCCCGCGCCGTCTGTCCCTACAAGGGCCTTGCCGAGTTCGAGGCAGCCGATGCCGACCACTACTTCGGGCGTGAGCGGCTCATCGCCGAGATGGTCGCCCGCTTCGTGGGCGCCCGGCTCCTGGGCCTCGTCGGCGACTCGGGAAGCGGCAAGTCCTCCGCGTTGCGGGCGGGCCTCCTGCCCGCGCTCGCCGGCGGCATGCTGCCCAGCAGCGACACCTGGCCGCAGGTGCTGCTGCGACCGGGCGAGCATCCACTGGCTGAGCTCGGTCGGGCGCTTGCGCGGGCCTTTCCCGAAGGCGAGGTCGCCGGTGACGACCCGGCGGCTGCCCTCGATCGAGCGCTGGCGAGCCTGGGGTCCGGCCGACGCCTCGTGGTCGTGGTCGACCAGTTCGAGGAGGTGTTCAACGCGGCCCGCGACGAGGTCGAGCCGAGCGCCTTCATCGACCTCCTCACGCGGGAGCGGCCCGGCCTGAAAGTCATCGTCTCAATTCGCGCCGACTACTACGGCCGGTGCGCCGCCTACCCCGCCCTCGCGCGCCTCCTGGGGTCCGACCAGGTGCTGGTGGGGCCCCTCACGGGAACCGAGGTGGCGGCGGTCATCGAGCATCCGGCCCAGCGCGTCGGCCTGCGCATCGAGCCGGCGCTCACCGAGGCCCTGGTCTCCGACGCGGGACGCGAGCCGGGGGTCCTGCCGCTCCTCTCCACGACCCTGCTGGAGCTGTGGGGCATGCGCGAGGGCAGCCGCCTCACGCTGGCCTCCTATCGGGCAAGCGGCGGGCTGCACGGGGCGATCGCGCGCCTCGCCGAGGCCACGTTCGCCGAGCTCGACCCGCACCGGCAGCAGCTGGCGCGGTCGCTCCTCCTTCGCCTGGCCGGCCCCGGCGAGGGAACGGAGCTGGTCCGGCGCCGCGTCTCGCTCGACGAGCTCGACGCCGATCGGGACCCGGTGATGGCCGAGGTCCTGGAGCGACTGTCGTCCGCGCGCCTCCTCACCGTCGGGGACGGGCACGTGGAGGTGGCCCACGAGGCGCTCCTGCGCGAGTGGCCCCGCCTGCAGGGGTGGCTGGAGGAGGACGCGGCCGGTCGCCAGGTGCGGCTCCACCTGATCGGGGCCGTGCGCGACTGGGAGCGACGGGGCCGCGAACCGGGCGACCTCTACCGCGGAGCCCGCCTGTCGACGGCTCTCGAGTGGGCCGGTGAGCACGGCGTCGAGCTCAACGCGTCCGAGCGGGAGTTCCTCGAGGCGAGCCGGAGCGCAGCGGAGCTCGAGGTGGAGCGCCAGCGGCGAACGAACCGGCGCCTGCGGGGGCTCCTCGCCGGTGCGGCGGCGCTCCTGCTGGTTGCCGTGGGCGCCGGCGGGCTCGCGGCGCTCCAGGCACAGCGCGCCGAGGACGAGACCCGCAATGCCGAGTCGCAGGCCGCCGCCGCGGAGGCGCAGCGCCTCGTCGCCGAGCAGGAGGGGGTTCGCGCGCGGTCGCGAGAGCTCCTGGCGTCCGCCCTGTCCGTGACGGACGAGGATCCGAGCCTGGGCAAGGCGCTCGCCGCGGAGGCCGTTCGCCTCGCGGATGAGCCGACGATCCAGTCGGCGAAGATCCTGCACGAGGTCCTGGCGGCCGACCCGGTGATCGCGCGCTACCGCCGGCCGACGGACAAGGATGTCGGGGCGATCTGGACGGACCTCGACCCTGCCGGCGAGATGCTCGTTTCCTCCGGGGGTGTATTGGGTGGCGACGCCGCCACGCACCTTGAGGTCGTCGACGCGCGAACGGGAGCGGTCTTCTGGTCCTACGACGTCGAGGGCGACGCCCGAATCGGGCCGTCCTTCTTCTCCCGCGACGGCACGACGGTCATCGCCGGCGCCTTGTGGGACAACCCCGATGCCCCGCCCTCCGCCGGATCCCTCGGGGTGCTGATCTGGGACGCACGATCCGGAGAGCTGGTCCGACGCCTCGACCTCGGGCGGTGCGGCGCCCTCGTCACGAGCGTCACCGCGGACCGCCTCCTGGTCCGGACGCTCCCGGCCGGTCCGTCCGCGAACGGCGGCTGTGACTGGTACGACCAGGGCGACCCGGCCGTCGCGATCGTCGATCTGGCGACCGGCGAGTCACGCGTTATCCAGCCCAGGGCGTTCCTGAACTTCGGCGGAACGCTGAGCGCAGACGGGCGCTATGCCGCCTTCGACGTGCCAAGCGGGAGCCGCGCGCTGTCCGTGGTTGTCGAGGTGGCCACGGGCAAGCGGGTCTTCGAGCTCGACCCGGACACGGTGCAGACCTTCCAGTACAACCGCTACGCCCGGCTGCTGAGCCCGGACGGCTCGCTCCTCCTGTTCGGCGACCGCCCGATCCTGGTCTACGACGTCGCGGGTGGCGCGACAGAGCCGATCACCGAGCTGCCGAGCCCCGGGGGCGAAGGCTTCTATGCGGCGTTCGATTCCTCGGGCGAGATCGTCTACACGACCGCACGGGACGGAACGCTGCGGGCGTGGGACGTGCGATCCACGCAGCAGCTCGCGGCGTGGCCGTCGGCCGGCAACGGTCGGGTCGCCCTGGCAGAGGACGGCCACACGGTCCTCGTGGGCTCGCTCATCTCGGATGGCGCATCGCTGCTGGACATCGGCCCCCGGGGTGAGCTGGGCGGGGTGGCGACGTGCCCCGGCTTCGTGCCCGCCAACAGCCTCGTCGTCGGCAGCGGCAGGGCCGCCTTCCTCACGGTCTGCGACGACCCTGCCCGCGGCAGCGAGGTCCAGCTGGTCGACTTGGACGGCCCGACGCTGGTCGCCTCGCTCTCCGGGTGGGGAGCGCAGAAGATGGCGATCTCCCCGGACGGCACGCGGTTCGCCGTCCAGGAGCAGACCGGCCCGAGAGCGTACGGGCCGGTGCGGACCATCGACATCGGCACGGGTTCCGTCGCCGTCACGCTCCAGGGACTGTGTGCCTGGGACGAGCGCTTCGAGCAGGACGCCAACCCGGGTTGCCGGCCGTTCCCCGACCCCCCGTTCGAGATGTGGAGCGCCGACATCCGTTGGTCCCCCGATGGCGCGATGATCGCCATCGCCGACGGCGGCAAGGTGGGACTCTGGGACGGCCGCGACGGGCGCCTCCTCCGCACCCACGAGCTGCCGGACGGGGAGGGCGTGCAATCGATCCTCTTCACGCCGGATTCACAGGGGATCCTCGTGATGGAATCCGGGACCGGGCGGCTGGTTCTCCTCTCGACCGAGACCCTTGCGGCGGTCCGAACGGGGCAGCTCGACCCCGACGTCTTCGGCGTTCGCCAGCTCCGGCTCATCGGGCATGGCCCGGACGGCGGGACGATCCTGGCGGTGGGTGACGACAGCGGAGACGGCGGGGCCGCGACCTTCGCCATCGATGCGACGAGCCTTCGGATCCGCCGGACACTCGCCGACGCCCACCTGGGCTCGCCGAAGGGTTATGCCCTGAGCCCGGACCGCTCGCTCTTCGCCACGGGTGCTTCCGACGGGACCCTGAAGGTGTGGGGCAGCGCCACCGGCGAGCTGCAGCAGCAGCTCTCCATAGGCCAGCGCCAGGTGCAGGGGGTCGCCTTCGTCGACGATCACACCCTCGCGGTCGTGCCGAGGGAGGGTGGCCTGCTCGTCATGACGATCGACCCGGCCGAGCTCCAGGACGTCCTCCGGCGCTCGCTGACGCGCGGATTCACGGCGACGGAATGCGCCACGTACGGGCTGGACCGCTGTCCGACGCTCGACGAGCTGCGGAGTGCCCCGCCGGGCTGAGCGCCGTCACGGTCCACCAACCGCGTGTCGGCCCCGATCGCGGGGCGCACGCGTCCCCGGCGAGGGCGTCTCGCCCGGGGCGGCTCGCCCACTTGTATCGATATGATATTATTATGATCGCGCACGCTGGATGGCGCGAAAGGAGCCTTCGGACACCATGAACAAGGAGCGCGTCGCTCGAGTCCTCCCGGGCATCCCCACCTTCCTGGTCCTGCTCGTCGCGGCGATCGGGCTCGGAATCCTGATGCTCTGGTACGTCGTGAACGTCTTCGCGTCGGCGGGCGACGCGGTGGGCCCCGGCCAGGTCCTCGGGTTCGTCCTGCTGCTGCTGGTCTTCATCGCCGTCTGCTTCGCGTTCGGCGGCCTGACGGCCGTCAACCCGAACGAGGCGCGGGCGCTCGTCCTGTTCGGCCACTACGCCGGCACGGTGCGCACGCAGGGCCTCCAGTGGGTCAACCCGTTCACCATGCGCCGCAAGATCTCGCTGAAGGTCCGCAACTTCGAGACCTCGAAGCTCAAGGTCAACGACCACGACGGGAACCCGATCGAGATCGCGGCGATCGTCGTCTGGAAGGTGACCGACACCGCGGAGGCGCTCTTCGAGGTCGACGACTACGAGAACTTCGTCCAGGTCCAGGCGGAGTCGGCGCTCCGGAACCTCGCCACGGTGCACCCGTACGACGCCCACAACGAGGGCGACATCGCCCTGCGCTCGAACCCCCTCGAGATCGCGAACCAGCTCCGGACCGAGATCCAGGACCGCCTCGAGAAGGCGGGCGTCGAGGTGATCGAAGCGCGGATCAGCCACCTCGCCTATGCGCCGGAGATCGCCAACGCGATGCTCCGCCGCCAGCAGGCGAACGCGGTCATCGCGGCCCGCACCCGGATCGTCGAGGGTGCCGTCGGGATGGTCGAGATGGCGCTGGCCCAGCTCTCCGAGAAGCAGGTCGTGACCCTCGACGAGGAGCGCAAGGCCGCGATGGTGAGCAACCTGCTGGTGGTCCTCTGCTCGGAGCACGAGGCGCAGCCGGTGCTCAACGCGGGCACGCTCTACGGCGGGTAGGAGGTGGTGGGGGCGGTCGTGGAGGGGCCGTCGGCCATGACGCTCGCCACGTCGGGCGGCCCTTCGCGCTTCCCGGAGGCCTGACCGGTGGCCGAGCGAAAGCCGTTCCTCCTGCGGCTCGACCCTGAGACGTTCGCGGCTCTCCAGGCCTGGGCCGCGGACGACCTCCGCTCGGTCAACGGCCAGGTGGAGTTCCTCCTGCGCCGGTCGCTCCGCGACGCGGGTCGCCTGCCGGGCGCGCGGTCTTCGGCCGACGCGGGTCGCCTGCCGCTTGACGGGCCGGGCCTGGACCGTATGCCGGCGGACGGCGGGCCAAGTCGTGCCCCCGGCTCGGGTTGATTCCCGAGGGGAGACGCAAGTGGCCGAGCGTTGGCCCTAGGCAAGCCGCGGATAAGCCACACCTGCTTCACTTGCCCGGTGGAAGGCCGAAGCCTGCGGGACCAGATTGCGACGGCGGTCGCGAGTGCCCGCCGGGACCTCGGCTGGACGCAACGGCAGCTTGCCGATCGCGCCGGAGTGTCGCAGTCGCTGGTCGCGACCGCGGAGGCCGGGCGTCGTGGCTCGTCGATCGAGTCCTTCGAACGCATGGCCGAGGCGCTAGGACTCCGTGTGGCGATCGACACCCGGCCACCGGTCCTCATCGGCGGCGGGCGCCAGGCCGACCCGGCCCACGCGCGCTGCATCGGCGCGGCTGGGACGGCGCTGGCGCGGGCGGGCTTCGCCTGCGCGACGGAGCTGGCGGTGGCGGACGATCCCGTGCGCGGCTGGATCGATCTCGTCGCGTACCGCCCGGCCACGCGCCGCCTCCTGGTGGTCGAGGTCAAGACGCAGCTGACCGACCTCGGGGGCCTCGAGCGCCAGGTTGAGCTGTATGCCCGAACGTGCCTGCCCGCGACGCGCGCGCTCGACTGGCGACCGTCCGAAATCCTCGTGGTCGTGGCGGTCCTCGCGACCGCGGACGCGGACGCGTTCATCCTGGCCAACGGCGCCTCGCTCGCCCACTCCTTCCCGAGCCGTGGCGATCGGCTGCTGACGGCGATGCTCGAGGACGGCCCCGTCACCGGGCGTGGCCTGACCATGATCGACCCGCTCCGGCGCGGCCGCCGGCTCTTCCTCGCCACACGCGCCGACGGCAGACGCAGCCAGCCTCCGTATCGCGGCTACGCCGACTTCATGAGCGTCCTGCGAGCGCGCCGTACGGCCGGGTCGGCCGGGTCGGCCGGGTCGGCCGGGTCGGCCGGGTCGGCCGGGTCGGCTCGGGCGGCCGGGTCGGCCGGGCGGCCGGGGGAGCAGATAGCCTGATCAGGATCCGGGGGCGGCAGCGTGGACCTCACGTCGAATCGGCAGTTGGGCGTGACTTCCGTGCTCAAGGAAGGCCGCGGTGAATAGATAGTCTGCTCACAAGAGGGCGGGGGGGCGCCCGCCCCTGGCGGCGCCCATGGCGCACCTCTACGATTGTGACCCCCAGCCCCACCCCCGGCTCCGTTCCTCCCGCACCCGGCCCGGAACCCGCGCCGCGCCCCATCGACGCCCCGATCCGCCCCGTGAAGGACCCCCGCCCGCCGAGATCCCCGGCACCGACACACCGTTGTCACGCGTGGAGCCCATCGTGCGGCGACGGTGTTGCGTGCTCGGCGTACACTCGCGTCCCGGACGGGTGGGCGGCAGACCGGGAAGCACGCCCGCCCCGCCGGCCGAGCAGAGGCACGCAGCGATCATGGCGCGCTCGATGTGGCGGGGGGCCATCCAGTTCGGCCTGGTGACCATCCCCGTGCGGCTCTACCTGGCGACCGAATCGCGGGGGATCTCGTTCAACATGCTCCACGAGAGCTGCCTGAACCGGATCCAGATGAAGGTCTACTGCCCCCACCACGACGAGGTCATCTCGCGGGGCGATACGGTCAAGGGCTACGAGTACGCCAAGGACCAGTACGTCGTGATCACCGACGAGGACCTGGCCAGCGTGCCGCTCAAGACGGTGCGCTCGATCGAGATCGAGAAGTTCGTCCCGGCGACGCCGGCCGAGGACGAGCCGACGCGGTTCGTGAAGCAGGCCTACTACGTCGAGCCGGAGCCGATCGGCAAGAAGGCCTACGCGCTCCTCCGCGAGGTGCTCGCCGAGCAGGACCTGTCCGCCATCTGCAAGGTCGTGATCAAGGATCGCGAGGTGCTGGCCGCGCTGAACCCGCACGCCAACGCGATGGTCCTCGAGACGATCTACTGGCCGGACGAGATCCGGGCGACCGAGGAGCTCGACCTGCCGGGCGAGGACATCGAGGTGAAGCCGGCCGAGCGGGCGATGGCGGCCCAGCTGATCGCCGCGATGACCGGCGAGTTCGACCCGGCCGAGTACCGCGACGAGTACCGCGCGGCGCTCGAGCAGGTGATCGAGGCCAAGGTCGACGGGCGCGAGATCGCCGAGCCCGAGGCCCCGGCGGCCGGCGGCCAGCTGGTCGACCTGATGGCGGTGCTCGAGGCGAGCGTCAACGCCGCCCGGACCGCGAAGTCCAACCGCGAGGTCGAGGAGGCCGCCGCGGCCGATGCGGAAGCCGCGGTCGACGAGACGGCAGCCGAGAACGGACGTGCCACCGGACCCACCGCCCGGGCGCGCCGCCCGAAGAAGACCGTCGTCCCGATCGACGAGGCCGAGGAGCGGGAGGCGCCGCCGCGCAAGGTCGCCCGCCGCAAGACGGCCTGAGCCCGACGTCGCGCGGGTCGGCCTCCGTCTCGGCACCGCGCCCGTCACGTGGCGACAATCTGCGGCATGACGCGCGAACGATCCGGGGCCAGGGCGCGGAGACGCGTGGCGTGACGCGCCGGCCTGCCGCATGACGCGCCGTCCGCCAGGCGCGCTGCCCGCCGAGCCGCTCCCGCTCGAGTTCGCCGGCGCTCCGACGCGCCTGCCCGGGCGGATCGCGCCGATGCGCCCGACCGACGGCGAAGGCGCGTTTGACGATCCGCGGTACTTCTTCGAGCCCTGGTGGCCCGGCATCCGTGCCTTCGTCCTGCTGGAGGACGGGGTCGTGCGCCTGCGCGCCGAGGCGCTCACCGACCCGACGTCCGTCTTCCCGGAGCTGGGCGGGCTCGCCGGGCTAGTGCGTGCCGACGGTGTCGTCCTCGATGCGACGCTGATGGTCCTCGACGCGCGCGGCCGGCCCAGCCGGACGCTCCTGGAGCGCCGACTTGCCGGGGACTCCGCCGGCAGCGCCGCCGTGGTGGCGGCGGACCTTCTCTACCTCGGCGGGTCGAGCCTCGCGGCGCGCCCGTTCGGCGAGCGGCGCGGCGAGCTCGCGGCGCTGCTCGCGCCATCCCCGTGGTGCCTCGCCGGCCGAGGCTTCGTCGGCGACGGGACCACGGTCGCGGAAGCGCTGGGCGCCCTCGGGTTCCGCGCCCTGTCCGCGCGCCGGCTGGACGCGCCCCTGCGCGCCGGCGCGGCGGGCGACGCGTGGTACCGGGTTCCGGTGGTCGCTGCGAAGCGCGAGCTTCCGCCGCTGCTCGCCGTCTTCCGTCGCCTGCCGCTGTAAGCGCAGACGAACGGATCGTGTGACGGAACTGACGAGATGACCCTCGAACGCTACCGCGCCAAGCGCGACTTCGCGAAGACGCCCGAGCCCGCGCCGGCGCCTCGATCCGAGCCGGGGCCGGCGGTGGATGCGCCGCCAGGGGCAGGGGCGGCGTCCGGGCACGCCCACGAGCCCGGTCCTCGGCCCGTGCCCGGCTCGGCTCCCGGCGGCTGCGGCCGCTTCGTCGTCCATCGGCATCGAGCCAGCCGCCTCCACTACGACCTGCGCCTGGAGATCGACGGCGTTCTCGCCTCGTGGGCCCTGCCGAAGGGGCCGACGCGTGACCCCCACGAGCGCCGCTTCGCGGCCCGCACCGAGGACCACCCGATCGAGTATCTCGACTTCGAAGGCATCATCCCGAAGGGTGAGTACGGAGCCGGCGACTCGATCTGCTGGGATTGGGGGACCTTCGAGCCGGAGCTGACCTGGGATCCGGGAGCTGCCGTTCGCGAGGGCGAGCTGAAGCTCCGCCTCCGCGGCGAGAAGCTGGCCGGGCGGTTCACGCTCGTGCGCACGGGCGGGCGCGAGGGGGCGGTGTCACGGGGCGGGCCGGGAGGATCGAGGGCCGCGACCGGGCCGGCACGCCGATCGAGGGGTCGCGAGGGCTTAGGCGAGGGCGAGGGCGAGGGCGAGGGCGATTCCTGGCTCCTCCTCGCGAAGGCCGGTCCCGAGGCCATCCCCGGCTGGGACCCCGAGGACCACCCGGCGTCCGTGCGGACCGGTCGCACCAACGAGGAGGTGGCCGCCGGCGTGGCGCCGGCCGCGGATCGCGCGGCGCCGGCCCCCCTGCCCACCCTCGACCCGCCCGGCTCGCGACCGCTGGACCGGCCCACCTTCATCGAGCCCATGCTGGCGTCGCCCGGGACCGCGCCGTTCGATGGCGTCGACTGGCTCTTCGAGCCGAAGTGGGACGGCTACCGCGTACAGGCCAGCGTGGCCGACGGGAAGGTAAGCCTGCGGACACGCAACCGGAACGATGCCGGCCGCTACTTCCCCGAGCTGCTGGCGGCACCCTCGTGGCTCGCGGCGCCCGAGGCGATCGTCGACGGGGAGGTCGTCGCCCTCGACGAGGACGGCCGGCCCGACTTCGGGCTCCTGCAGGCCCGCCTCGGCGGCGGCTTCTCGGCATCCGAGGTGCCGGCGAGCCCGGACGCGAAGGATGCCGGACGGCGGGCCCCGCTCGTCTTCATGGCGTTCGACCTGCCGTGGTGCGCCGGTCGCTCGTACCTCGACGTGCCCCTCGAGAAGCGCAAGGAGATCCTTCGCCTCGTCCTGCGCGACCACCCGCGGGTGCGGTACGGCGGGCACGTCGCCCGAGACGGGGTCGCGTTCTACGCGGCCGCGGCCGCCCAGGGCCTCGAGGGCGCGATGGCGAAGCACCGCCGGAGCCGTTACGAGGCCGGCCGCCGCTCCACGGCGTGGCTCAAGCTCAAGGTCCGCCCGACCCAGGAGCTGGTCGTCGGGGGCTACGTGACAGGCCAGGGCAGCCATCGCGACCTCGGCGCGCTCGTCGTCGGGGTGATGGAGGGCGGGCGCCTGCGCTATGCCGGGCGCGTCGGCAGCGGCATCGACGCGGCGATGCGGGCACGCCTCCGCGCGGCGCTCGACGCCCGGGCACGCCCCGGGCACCCGTTCGACACCGCACCCGCCGACCTGGCCCGGACGCCGGGCGCGACATGGGTCGAGCCCGAGATCGTGATCCGTGCGGAGATCGGTGGGTGGTCGCGCGACGGGATCGTCCGCCAGGCGACATTCGTGCACGAGGCACCCGAGGCGGACCCGGCGTCGGTCGAGCGCCAGGAGGCCGTGGGTCCCGAGGCCGCCGTGCGCGCCCTCGCGAAGGCCGGCATCGGGCGGTCGAAGGCCACGTCGACGCCCCATCATGTGACCAACACGAAAGGTTCGCTCTTGTCGAAGGATGAAGCGCTCCCGGCGACACCCGACATGGATGCACGGACCAAGCGACCCGAGCCTCCCGGGCCGGGGTCCGCCGGGTCGCCGGGGTCCGCCGGGTCGCCGGGGTCCGCCGGGCTGCCGGGGTTCGAGCCGGCCACCGACGACGAGCTTGCCGCCCTCGAAGCGCTGCCCGGACGGGGCGGCACCTGGCGGATCGGCGGCCACGACGTGGCGTTGACGAACCTCGACAAGGTGCTCGCGCCCGGCGCGGGCCTGGACGCCGGTACGCGGGGGGACGACGGAGCGGCCGGTACGCGGCGTGACGGCGGCCTCCCCGGCGAAGAAGGGACCCCCGGCGGGCCCGCCGTGACCAAGCGCGACCTCGTGCGCTATCTCGTGCAGGTCGCGCCGGTCATGCTCCCCCACCTCGCCGGCCGCGCGCTCAACCTGGCCCGCTACCCGGACGGGGTCGACGGCGACTTCTTCTGGCAGAAGGGCGTGGCGAAGGGGACGCCCGACTGGGTGACCCGCTGGCGCGAGCCCGATCCGCCCGACCGCCGCCCGCACGACTACGTCGTCGCCGATGGGCTGGCGACGCTCGCCTGGCTCGGCAACCAGGCCGCGATCGAGCTCCACCCGTGGACCTCCCCGATCGACGCGCCGGCCGAGCCGCGCTGGGCGCTCGTCGACATCGACCCGGGGCCGCGCACCACGTGGGACGAGACGCTCACGCTCGCCCGGCTCTACCGCCGGGCGTTCGAGCACCTCGGCGTCGTCGGCGTCCCGAAGGTGACCGGCAAGCGCGGCATCCAGGTCTTCGTGCCCCTGCGGCCGGGCTACACCTTCGAGGAGACGCGCGCCTGGGTCGAGCAGGTGTCGCGGGCCATCGGCGGCGCCGTGCCGGACCTGGTCAGCTGGGAGTGGTCGAAGGACCGGCGCGACGGCCGGGCCCGGCTCGACTTCACGCAGAACTGGCGAAACCGGACGCTGGTCGGGCCGTACTCGCCGCGCCCCGCGCCGGGGCTGCCGGTCTCGGCGCCGATCACCTGGGATGAGCTGGATGATCCCGCGCTGCGTCCCGACGGCTGGTCGATTCGCACGATCCTGGCCCGGGTCGCCGAGCGCGGCGACCTCTTCGCTCCGGCGCTCGGACCCGGCCAGGCGCTGCCCGCCCTGTAGCCAGGGCCCGCGGCGCCGACCCGCGGGTGGTCCGCCGCCGCGCCGGCTGGTACGGTGAAGGGACACCGGGACGAGGATCTCGTCGGGGAGTCCTTCGGCGGCCCGCCCAGCGCTCGAACTGCAAAGGGGGGAGATGGACGGCCGCGTGCTGGAGATGCGCCTGGTGGTGACCGCGCCCGACTACGACGCGGCGCTCGCCTTCTACCGAGACCTGCTCGGCATGCCCGAGCTGGCCGCGTTCACCTCCCCCGGCGGTCGCGTGACGATCCTCGACGCCGGCCGCGCCACCCTGGAGCTGGGCGATCCGCCCCACGTCACGTACGTCGACGACGTCGAGGTGGGCCGGCGCGTGGCGGGTCACATTCGCGTCGCCTTCCAGGTGCGCGACGTGGAGTCGGCGACCGATCGCCTGGTCGGCGGCGGCGCGGAGCCCCTCGCGCGACCGATCGAGACACCCTGGCGATCGCTGAACGCGCGCCTGAACGGGCCGGCCGGCCTGCAGCTCACGCTCTTCGAGGAGCTGGAACCGGGAAGCTGATCCCGCGGGAGCCGTCGGGCGCGCGAACGCGCCGATGCGGCGGGGACCCGCCGATCCGGCGGGAACGCGCCGATCCGGCGGGAACGCGCCGATCCGGCACCGCGCCACGCCCGAAGTGATAGCGTCGCGGCCGTCGAGGAACGACCCCCCAACCTCTGGCGGCCGCGACCCCGCCCCGGCCGTCGCCATCGCCGACCGGCCGGCATGCCGCCAGGTGGCGTCCACGAGGAGACGACGGTGCGACACGTGCGCTGGGCGATCCAGATCTCCCGGCCGCTCCTCTGGCTGAACACCAGCATGCCGTTCCTGTGGGCGCTCGCCCGCGGCCGCCGGCGCTTCCGGCCGCTCGACCTCGCGTTCCTCGCGTTCTTCACGTTCCCGTACAACTACTACCTCCACGCGGTCAACGACCTCTTCGACTTCGAGACCGACCGGCGCAATCCCCGCAAGGGCGGCGTGGAGGGGGCGCTGGCGCCGAAGGAGGAGCTGCGCCTGCACGCGATCGCCAGCACGCTCCTGGTGGTCCCGTTCGTCCTGCTGAGCGCGATGAAGCTCCCCTGGCGCGCGACCGCGAGCCTCCTGGCGCTCCTGGGCCTCTCGTTCGCCTACAACGCGCCGCCGCTGCGCCTGAAGGGACGGCCCGTCGCCGATTCCCTCACGAACGTGCTCTACGCGATCCCGCTCCAGGTCGGGATGCACGCCATGGGCTCCACGCGGCTCGTCGACGAGCCGGTGCGGGTCTTCGCGGCCTGGGGCATCGCCGCCCACGCGCTCACCACGATCACCGACATCGCCGAGGACGCCGCGGCGGGTGTCGTGACGATCGGCGTGAAACTCGGCAAGAGCACCACGGCGGTCTTCGCCGGCGCCTGGTTCGTCGTGTCGGCGCTGCTGGCCGTGCGCTGGCATCGGACGCCCGTCGCCGCCATTCCGATCCTCCCCTACGTCGCCCTGTCGGTCGCCGGCCGGAACGTGGAGGGCGAGGGTGGACGGCTCCTGTACCGCTGGTTCCTGGCCCTCAACGTGGCCCTCGGGGCGACGGTGACGCTGGCCGTGCTGCTGCCGCTCGGGGTCGCCCAGGCGCTGTACGTCGGGATCTTCGCGACGCTCGTGACGCTGGCGGGGCTGCTGCCCAGCATCGGCCGGGCGTTGATGGCCCGACAGCGCGGCGCGGGCGGGGACGCGTCCGGGCCGGCCGACGCGCGCACGGGGGCGGGTAAGAGCACGGGCGCGGGGGCGGGCGGGGACTCGTTCGGGCCGGCCGACGCGGGCGCGGGGGCGGGTGAGAACGCGGGTGCGGACGCGGGGGCGGGGGCGGGCCCCGCGTGACCGACCCGCGAGCGGTCGTCGTCGGCGCCGGCCTCGGCGGGCTGGCCGCGGCGATCCGCCTGGCGGCCGCCGGCTGGCGCGTGACGCTGCTCGAGAGGAACGGGGCGCCCGGCGGGAAGATGGGCCGGCGCGTGCTCGGCGACTACGTCTTCGACACCGGGCCGACGATCTTCACCCTCCCGGACCTGGTCCGCGAGCTCTTCGCCGCCGCGGGCGAGGACGCCGACGCGCGCGTGACGTTCCTTCCCGTGGAGCCGGCGAGCCACGTGACGTTCCCCGACTGGACGGTCGTCGAGACGTCGTCGGACCTCGAGCGCCTGCGCGCGATGTGGGCGCGCCTGGATCCCCGCGACGCCGCCGCGATCCCGGAGTTCATGCGGCGCGGCGAGCGGATCTGGCGCGAGCTCGACACCTCGTTCTTCCGGCGCAGCTGGACGCCCCGCGACCTGCTGGACCCCCGCGTGATCCGGACGGGGCTCCGCCTGGACGCCGGGACCACCTACGCCCGGCGCATCGACGGGCTCTTCCACGACCCCCACCTGCGTCACGTCCTGCGCTACAAGTCGATCTACCTGGGCTCGACGCCCCAGAGCGTCCCGGCGAGCTTCCTCTCGATCCCCTACCTCGAGACCCGCTTCGGCGTCTGGCATCCCGCGGGCGGGATGCACGCCGTGCCGCTCGCGCTCGACGGGCTGGCGCGCCGGCTCGGCGTCGACGTGCGCTACGGGGAGGCGGCCACCGGCACGGTCGTCCGCGAGCGACGGGTGACGGAAGTGCGAACGGACGGGTCCTCCCACCCCGCCGACGCCGTCGTCTTCAACGCCGACGTGGTCCACGCCCATCGGGACCTGCTCGGCTGGGACGCCCTGCCCGCCCGGACCCGGCGGCGCTACGAGTCGGTGAAGCCGTCGAGCTCCGCGTACATCCTGCATCTCGGCGTGCGCCAGGCGTTCCCGGGGCTCCACCACCACAACGTCTGGCACGCCCCGACGTACGAGGACGAGCTGCGCTCGATCATCGCCGACCGGGTCCCGCGCCCCGACCCGACGATCTACGTGTACCACCCCGCGGCGACGGACCCCACGGCGCGGATGGCACCGGCGTCCGACGGGGCGCCGCTGATGGCGCTGGCGTCCGAGGAGACCGCGCGGATGGCGCCGGCATCCGAGGGAACGCCGCGGACGGCGCTCTTCGTGCTGACGCCCACCCCACCGCTCCACGACCCGGCGTGGTGGGACCTCAACCGCGCCGCCTACCGGGAGGCGATCCTCGCGCGGCTCCGCGGGCTGATCGGCCTGCGCCCCGAGGCGATCGAGACGTGGGCCGACTGGGGCCCGCCGGACTTCGCCGCAGCCCACAACGCCCACCTCGGCTCGATCTTCGCGCTCGCCGCGAGCTTCCGACAGAGCGCCTTCTTCCGGCCCCCGAACCGCTCGCCGGACCTCGCCAACGCCTACTTCGTGGGTGGCGGGACCCAGCCGGGCGGCGGGATCCCGCTCGTGCTCCTCTCGGGCCAGATCACGGCCGACCTGGTGGTCGCCGACGGCGCTCGAGGCCGGCGGGCCTGACGAACAGACGGGCGGCCGGCAGGCCCTCGGGCTCCCGCGGTTCCGGGCGGAGTGGCCCGCAAGAGTCGGGAGATGCGGCACCCGGCGGAGCCCGGCGGCCCGCCTAAGATCGCAGCGTGGGGCCGCAGGGTCCCGCCCACGCTCGTGACCGGCGCGCCGGACGGCACCCCCGCCCGGCGCCTCCTTACTCGACCGCACGGAGGGGGCCGATGCCCATCCCGTACACCAAGCCGCCCGCCCCCAGCGACGACAAGCGCTGGAAGATCGTGGAGACGCGGATGCGGCGCCACGGCGATCGACCGCAGGCCCTGATCGAGGCCCTCCACGCCGCCCAGGAGGCGTTCGGCTTCCTCGACACCGACGCCCTGGAGTACATCGGCGACACGCTGGGGGTCCCCCACTCCCGCGTCTACGGGGTGGCGACCTTCTATTCGTTCTTCACCCTGAAGCCGCAGGGCGAGCACACCTGCGTCGTCTGCACCGGCACCGCCTGCTACATCAACGGCGCGAAGGAGATCCTGGGCGGCCTCGACCGCCGGCTCGGCATCAAGCCGCGCCAGACCACCGCCGACGGCAAGCTCTCCCTCCTGACCGCGCGCTGCATCGGCGCCTGCAGCCTGGCGCCGGCCGTCATCGTCGACGGCGACATCTCCGGCAAGGTGAAGGCCGACGAGCTGATTGCGCAACTGGAGGCGATGTGAGCGAGATGCCCGCCGCGGCGCGGCCCATCCGCCGCCGCGTGATCACCGAAGAGATCGACGAGGAGCCGCCGCGGGCGTCCGCCTACGTCTGTGAGGCGGCCAGCTGCATGTCGGCCCAGGCCCACGACATCACGGTTCGCCTCGGCGAGCTCGCCTCCAAGGCCGGGCTCACCGACGTCGAGGTCAAGCGCGTCGGCTGCCTCGGCCTGTGCGCCGCGGGGCCGCTGGTCCAGATCCCCCAGACCGGCCAGCTTTTCGAGCACGTCCGGCCCGACGCCGTCGGGCCGATCCTCGCGACCCTCAAGAAGGTCAAGCCGACCGACAAGCCGAAGCCGCAGGCCGCGTTCTTCTCCAAGCAGGTCCGCTCCGCGACCGAGAACTTCGGCCTCATCGACCCGGAGAGCCTGGACGACTATGTCGAGCGCGGCGGCTACGAGGCCCTGCGCCGCGTCCTCTCGGAGATGACGTCGGCCGAGGTGCGCGAGGCGATCACCCGCAGCGGCCTGCGCGGCCGGGGCGGCGCCGGGTACCCCACCGGCCTCAAGTGGACGACGGTCGCCAAGGCCCAGGGCAGCCCCAAGTACGTCATCTGCAACGCGGACGAGGGCGACCCAGGGGCGTTCATGGATCGCAGCGTCCTCGAGAGCGACCCCTACCGGGTCCTCGAGGGGATGGCGATCGCCGCCTTCGCGGTCCACGCCAGCGAGGGCTACATCTACTGCCGCGCCGAGTACCCGCTCGCCGTGGCGCGCCTGCGCACGGCGATCCGGCTGGCCCAGCGGGCCGGCTTCCTCGGCCAGTCGATCGCCGAGACCGCCTTCAGCTTCGACATCCAGGTCCGCCTGGGCGCCGGCGCCTTCGTGTGCGGCGAGGAGACGGCCCTGATCGCGTCGGTCGAGGGCCGGCGCGGCACGCCGCGACCGCGGCCCCCCTACCCGGCGGTCAGCGGGCTGTGGGGCCAGCCGACGCTCATCAACAACGTCGAATCCTTTGCCAACGTCCCGACGATCATCCGGCGCGGCCCCGAGTGGTTCGCGGCGATCGGGCATGGCAAGAGCCGCGGCACGAAGGTCTTCGCGCTGGCCGGCCGCATCGTGAACACGGGCCTCGTCGAGGTCCCGATGGGCATGACCCTGCGTGAGATCATCTACGACATCGGCGGCGGGATCCTCGACGGGCGGCCCTTCAAGGCCGTCCAGACCGGCGGCCCCGGGGGCGGCTGCATCCCCGCCGAGCACCTCGACATGCCGGTCAGCTTCGAGTCCCTGCTCGAGCTCGGCTCGTTCATGGGCTCCGGCGGCATGATCGTGATGGACGACACGTCCTGCATGGTGGATGTCGCCAAGTACTTCCAGGACTTCTGCCGCGACGAATCCTGCGGCAAGTGCACCCCGTGCCGCGTGGGCACCACCCAGATGTACATGCTCCTCGACCTGATCACCCGCGGGCGGGCGACGATGGACGACCTCGCCACGCTCGAGCGGCTGGCCGGCATCGTCCAGAAGATGTCGCTCTGCGGCCTGGGCCAGGGAGCGCCAAACCCGATCTTCAGCACGCTGCGCTACTTCCGGGACGAGTACCTGGCCCACATCGTGGACCGGGTCTGCCCCGCCGGCGTCTGCACGATCGAGCCGGTGGAGGTGATGGCATGACCACCGTCTACACGCTGACGATCGACGGCAAGGACGTCGCCGGTGCGGAGGGCGCATCCGTGCTGGAGGTGGCGCGGGAGAACGGGATCGACATCCCGACCCTGTGCCACCTGGAGGGCATCTCTCCGCGCGGCGCCTGCCGCCTGTGCATGGTCGAGATCGCGGGCTCCAACAAGCTCGTCGCGGCCTGCATGACGATGGTCGCCGAGGGGATGGAGGTGACGGCTCACTCCGAGCGCCTGCTCGAGTACCGCCGCGCCATCACGGAGATGCTCTTCGTCGAGCGCAACCACGTCTGCGCGGTGTGCGTCGCGAACAACCACTGCGAGCTGCAGGACACCGCCGAGGAGCTGGAGCTCACCCACTTCGACCTGCCCCGCATCAGTCCCAAGGTCGACATCGACGCCAGCCACCGGCTGTTCGCGATCGACCACAACCGGTGCATCCTGTGCCTGCGCTGCGTGCGCGTCTGCGACGAGATCGAGGGCGCCCACACCTGGGACATCATGCACCGCGGCCTCGAGACCCGGGTCCAGACGGACATGGGGATCCCGTGGGGCGAATCCACCACCTGCACCAGCTGCGGCAAGTGCGTCCAGGTCTGCCCGACCGGGGCACTCTTCGAGAAGGGCCGCGCGGTCGCCCGCGGCGCCAAGACGCGCCGACCGTTCCTGCCGTGGATGAAGGTCGTCGCCGAGGAGCGTGGGCTGTGAGC
This sequence comes from uncultured Chloroflexia bacterium, assembly GCA_963831745.1. Taxonomy (GTDB): domain Bacteria; phylum Chloroflexota; class Limnocylindria; order Limnocylindrales; family CSP1-4; genus CTSoil-043. The sequence continues at coordinate 235,662 of CAWHRD010000002.1, forward strand.
AAGCCGCGTGTCGCCACCGTCTGGCTCGACGGCTGCTCGGGCTGCCACATGTCCCTCATCGATATGGACGAGCGGATTCTCGACATCTTCGAGCGGGCCGACCTCGTGTACGGCCCCCTTGTGGACGTGAAGGAGTTCCCTGAGGACGTCGACGTCTGCCTCGTCGAGGGCGCCGTCTCCAGCGAGGAGGACCTCCACAAGATCCGGATCGTCCGCGAGCGCACGAAGACGCTCGTCGCCTTCGGCGACTGCGCGGTGACCTCCAACGTGCCGGGGATGCGGAACCCGATCGGGGTCGCACCGCTCCTCGACCGCGCCTACCGCGAGAACGTCACGCTCAACCCGCAGATGCCCACGGACGTCGTCCCGCGGCTCCTGCCGACCTCGCAGCCCGTGCACAAGTTCGTCGACGTCGACGTCTTCCTGCCCGGCTGCCCGCCGCACGCCGACCTGATCTTCACCATGCTCGATGACCTGCTGGCCGGTCGCGTCCCCGACGCGGCCGGGGCCCGGTTCGGTCGCTGACGGGGGACCGACCATGAGCCGAACCATCGTCATCGATCCGGTTACCCGGATCGAGGGCCACTCCAAGATCACGATCCAGCTCGACGAGCGGGGCGAGGTCAGCGACGCCCACTTCCACGTAACCCAGTTCCGCGGCTTCGAGCGCATCACGCAGGGCCGCCCGGTCCACGAGATGCCGGCGCTCATGGCGCGCATCTGCGGGATCTGCCCGGTCAGCCATCTCGTCGCGTCCGCCAAGGCGGTGGACGACATCATGGCCGTCGAGCCGACGCCCACCGGCGCGGACCTGCGGCGGGTGATCAACCTGGGCCAGATCGTCCAGTCGAACGCCCTGTCGTTCTTCCACCTCTCGTCGCCGGACCTCCTCTTCGGGTTCGACGCCGACCCGGCCGTGCGGAACATCATCGGCGTGGCGCGGAAGAACCCGCAGCTCGCCAGGGACGGCATCGGCCTGCGCAAGTGGGGCCAGCAGATCATCGAGTGGCTGGCCGGCAAGCGCATCCATCCAGAGGGGATCGTCCCGGGGGGCGTGGCCTGGCCCCTGACCGCCGAGGTCCGCGACCAGATCTTGGCCGGCGTCCCCGAGGCGCTGGCCGCCGTCGACCGCGCAATCGCATGGTACAAGTCGGACATGCTGCACTGGGAGGAGGAGGCCGCCACCTTCGGCAACTTCCGCTCGGCGTTCATGGGCCTCGTCGACCGGCAGGGCAACGTCGACCACTACGGCGGCTGGCTGCGGGTCGTCGACGCCGACGGCAAGTACCTCGCCGACCGGGTCGACCCGAAGCTCTTCAACGACTACATCGGCGAGGCGGTCGAGCCGTGGTCCTACCTCAAGTCGACCTACTGGAAGGCGATGGGGTACCCGGACGGCATCTACCGGGTGGGGCCGCTGGCCCGCCTGAACGTCGCCGAGCGGACGGGGACGCCCCGCGCCGACGAGGAGCTCGAGAAGTTCCGCTGGCGGGTCGGCCGCGTGGCCGGCTCGTCATTCCACTACCACTACGCGCGGCTCATCGACACGCTCCACGCCATCGAGAAGATCGACGAGATCCTGCGCAGCCCGAACATCCTCGACAAGCACGTTCGGTCCTTCGCCGGCATCAACCGCAACGAGGGTATCGGCGTCTCCGAGGCGCCCCGCGGGACGCTCATGCACCACTACCGGGTGGACGACGACGGCATCGTCGAGTGGGCGAACCTGGTGATCGCCACCGGCCACAACAACATGGCGATGAACCGCGCGGTGCTGCAGGTGGCCCGCCACCACGTCAAGGGCGAGACGATCACGGAGCCGATGCTCAACCGGGTCGAGGCGGTCATCCGCTGCTACGACCCGTGCCTCTCCTGCTCGACCCACGCCCTGGGCCAGATGGCGCTCCAGATCCAGCTGCTCGCGCCCGACGGGAGGGTGCTGGCCGAGCTGGCCCGTTGAGGGATCGCTCGACCGGCCCCGGCGCCGGAGCCTCGGACGCTCGAGGCCGCGGCGTCCTCGTCATCGGCTACGGCAACTCTCTGCGCGCCGACGACGGCGCAGGCCCACGCGTGGCGGAGCTCCTGGAGGCCGATCCACGCCTAGGCGGGGCGGTCATCGTGGCGGTCCACCAGCTCTCCCCGGAGCTGGCCGACGACCTGCGCTCCGCGGGGCTCGTCGTGCTGGTCGACGCGACGACCGACGCGGCGCCCGGCGCGGTCGTCGTCCGGCCGGTGGAGGCGTGGGTCGAGCCGCGGGCAAGCGCAAGCGCGGGCGCTGGCGCGGGCGTGGGGAGTGGCGCGGGCGCCGGGACGGGTGGTGGCCCGGGCGCAGGCGCGGGGGCGGCGGGCAGCCCCGGCGCCACCTCGCACCACGTGGACCCGGGCGTCCTCCTCGCCCTGGCCCGCGAGCTTTACGGCGCGACGCCCGAGGCGCACGTGGTCAGCATCGGGGTCGCCGACCTGGAGGCGGGCGAGGAGCTCTCCCCGGCCGTCGCGGCCGCCCTTCCCGCGGCCGTCGAGGCGGTCGTGGCGCTGGTCGCGGCGCGAGGGACGACGGGAGCCGCCTGACCCGACGGAGCCGGCGGCGCCGCGCAGGCGGGCTCACCGGCCTGCCGGGCGTGATCAGCACGGTCGGTGCCGGCCCGCCCGCGGCGTTTGCGCCCAACTCAACACCCGACGCTCCAGGGCAGCCGGTCGGTCGAAACCTTGCGTCGAATGCGGAAGATCCTGCCAATCCGGGGCCGGACGGCAGGATTGTTGCGTCAGATCGATGCGAATCTGCCCGGCACGGGCGCGACGTGGTGAGATGTTGAGTTGGATGCAAGTCCGGCGGGCCGTCGCGAGAGACGGTGGCCGCGGCCACCGTCGGCGGGGCACCCTGCCACCCGCCTGAGCCGCTGACGACGAGCGGCCCGCCGCTCCGGGTCGCTCGGCTCTGCCGCTGGGTCGCCCGCGCCCCGGAGACTGTGCGCCATGAACGAGACCGCCGCGCTCATTGCTGCCCTGAACACGTCGTGGTTCTCATCGGGCCTCAACGAGAAGGCCCAGACACACCTGGCCGAGCTCGGCCGCCGGTTCACCGCGGAGCCGGGGACGGAGCTCTTCCAGGAAGGCGAGGAGAGTGACGTCTTCGCGATCCTGGTCCACGGCCGAGTCGCGCTGCGCACGCTCGTCCCCGAGCGGGGCGACATCACGATCCTGACCGTCGAGGCCGGGGACGTCTACCTCTGGTCGGCGCTGGTCCCGCCCTACAAGGCGACCTCGACCGGCATCGCCCTCGAGCCGATCGAGGCGATCGTCTTCGACGGGGCGACCCTGCGCGCCGCCCTCCGCGAGGACTGCGAGCTTGCGCAGGCTCTCTACCCGCGTGTCCTCGTCGCGGTTGCGCGACGGCTCAACGCCACGCGCGTCCAGCTCCTGGACCTCTTCGCGGCCGAGCAGGTGCGCACGTGGTGATGCGGACGGCGCCCGCCCGGGGCCATCGACCCACCCTCGAAGGACCGGGCTTCCTGGCCCGTCCTGACCTCCAGGCCCTCATCGACCTCCTCCGCGACGACGGCCGCCTCGTGATCGGGCCCACCGTCGCCGACGGCGCCATCGTCTTCGACGAGGTCACCACTCTCGACGATCTCCCTCGCGGCATCGGCGACGAGCAGGCCCCCGGCCGCTACCGCCTGCGGCGGCGCGGCGACGAGCACCTCTTCGGCTACGTCGTCGGCCCGACGGCCTGGAAGAAGTGGACCTTCCCGTCTTTCGTCCCGCTGACCCACGCGACGAAGGATGGGCACAAGGTCAGCTTCAGCCCCGAGTCCGCCGAGCCCCGGTCGGTGGCCTTCCTGGGCGCCCGCGCCTGCGACCTCGCGGCCCTCGACGTCCAGGACACGGTCTTCACCGGGACCTCCTTCGTCGACCCGGACTACCAGGCCCGCCGGGCCCGGGTCTTCGTGGTTGCCGTGCAATGCACGACGGCCGCATCGACCTGCTTCTGCACCTCGATGGGCACCGGCCCGGAGGTTGAGCGCGGGTACGACATCCTGCTCACCGAGCTCGACACCGGCTTCCTCGTGGCGGCCGACACGGCCGCCGGCCGGGAGATCCTCGAGCGGCTGCCGCTCCGCGCGGCCTCCGCCGCCGAGCAGTACGGCGCCGCGGCGACCGTTGCCGCCGTCCGGGCCCGCATCGGCGATCCGGTGCCGGCCACCGGCCTGCACGACCGGCTGCTGGCCCAGCTGGACCACCCCCGCTGGGCGCAGGTTGCCGAGCGCTGCATCACCTGCGGCAACTGCACCCTCGCCTGCCCCACCTGCTTCTGCACGACGCTCACCCAGGTGACCGACCTGACCGGGTCGGAGGCCGTGACCTACCGGGGCTGGGACAGCTGCTTCAGCCCCGGCTTCGCCAAGGTCGCGGGCGGCAGCTTCCGGTCGCGCCCGCGCGACCGCTACCGGCAGTGGCTCACCCACAAGTTCGCGACCTGGTGGGACCAGTTCGGGAGCTCCGGCTGCGTCGGCTGCGGCCGCTGCATCACCTGGTGCCCGGTTGGCATCGACGTTCGCGACGAGCTGAACGCGATCGCCCCGGCGGTCCCGCTCGTCCCGGAGGTGACGCTCGTCGAGCCGGTGGCGGCCACACCCAACGACTTCGTCACCGCTCGGGTCGTCGCCAGCCGGCAGGAGACGGCCGACACCACCACCCTGACCCTGACGGGGACGGACCCGGCGTTCGCCCAGGGGAGCACCGGCCAGTTCGCGATGGTCGCCCTGCCGGGCTTCCCGCCGCTCCCGATCTCCATCAGCCGCTTCCTCCCCGACGGGATCGAGCTCACGATCCGCGGCGCGGGCCCCGCCACCAAGGCGATGTGCGCGCTCCAGGTCGGCGAGCAGCTGGGCCTGCGGGGGCCGCTCGGCAACAACTGGCCGCTCGACCGGGCGGTCGGGCGCGACCTCGTCATCGTCACCGGCGGCATCGGGCTCGCCCCGCTGCGGCCGGTCCTCCACGCCATCGTCGCCGACCGCCGCCGCTTCGGCGACGTGAAGCTCTTCTATGGCGCCCGGACGCCGGCCGACCTGCTCTACCGCGACGAGCTCGAGCGCTGGGGCGCCCGCGACGGGATCGAGGTCAGCCTGACCGTCGATCGCGCCGGGCCGGAATGGAGCGGGCGCGTGGGCATCGTGACCCACCTGTTCGACCAGGCCGCCTGGGACGGCGCCAACATGATCGCCTTCGTCTGCGGTCCCGAGCGGATGATGCAGGCGACGTCGACCACCCTCGCCGGCCGGGGCGTCACCGCGTCCCGCATCTACGTGACGCTGGAGCGGCACATGGAGTGCGGGATCGGCCTGTGCGGGCACTGCCAGATGGGCAAGTACTTCGTGTGCCGGGACGGCCCCGTCTTCTCGATCGGGCAGCTCGGCGACCTCTTCGGCCGGGAGGGCATCTGATGGCCCCGCACGCCTCCTCCGGCGCCCGCCCGCGCGTCGGCGTCGTCAAGTTCGCCTCGTGCGACGGCTGCCAGCTCACGCTCCTCGATCTCGAGGACGAGCTCCTCTCCGTCGTCGAGCATTTCGAGATCGTCGACTTCCCCGAGGCGACCTCGACCCGCTCCGCTGGTCCGTACGACGTCCTCTTCGTGGAGGGCTCGGTCTCCGAGCCCTCGCACCTCGAGCGGATCGTCGAGCTGCGCCGGCGGACCCGCACCCTCGTCACGATCGGCGCCTGCGCCACCGCCGGCGGCATCCAGGCGCTCCGCAACTGGGGCGACCACGACGCGTTCCGCGCCGGCGTCTACGCCCACCCCGAGTTCATCCACTCGCTCGCCCGCTCCACGCCGATCGCCGAGCACGTGACCGTGGACGCCGAGCTGCGCGGCTGCCCCATCGACCCGGGGCAGCTGGTCGAGCTCCTGACGGCGCTCACCACGGGCCGCCGTCCACAGCTCCGCGACGAGGCCGTCTGCATGGAGTGCAAGCGGCGCGGCGCGGTCTGCGTGATGGTCAGCAAGGGGATCCCCTGCCTGGGCCAGGTGACCCAGACGGGGTGCGGGGCGATCTGCCCGCGCTTCGGCCGCGGCTGCTACGGCTGCTTCGGCCCGCGCGAGCAGGCCAACGCGGCCGGCCTCACCCGCCACCTCCAGATGGCCGGCGATCGGCCCCGGGAGGAGGTCGGGCGGCTGTTCGCCGGCTTCACCGCCTACAACGAGCCGTTCCGCAGCATGGTCACCGAGCTTGGCGGGACGCGGACCGGACGGGCGGCAGCGCCCGGTGAGCCGGCCCCGACCACGGGAGGCAAGGCATGAGCACGGCCACGAAGAAGGCGATCGACGAGCGCCTCTACGAGGTCGGCGAGCTGACCCGCGTCGAGGGCGAGGGCTCGCTCCGCCTGCGCGTCCGGGACGGGGAGGTCCTCGAGGCGCGCCTCGGAATCTTCGAGACGCCTCGCTACTTCGAGCAGATCGTCGTCGGCCGGACCCCGGACGAGGTCATCGACATCGTCGCCCGCATCTGCGGGATCTGTCCGGTCGCCTACCAGATGAGCGCGTCGCACGCCTTCGAGGACCTCTTCGGGGTGCGCATCGACCCCTCCTCGCGGGCGCTACGGCGCCTCTTCTACAGCGGTGAGTGGATCGAGAGCCACGCGCTCCACATCTACCTCCTCCACGCCCCCGACTTCCTCGGCTACCCGAGCGCCATCGACATGGCCGCCGCCCACCGGCCGCTGGTCGAGCAGGCGCTCCGGATGAAGAAGGCGGGCAACCGGCTGGTCACCATCCTGGGCGGCCGGCCGATCCACCCAGTCAGCGTCCGCGTCGGCGGCTGGTCGCACGCCCCGAAGGCCGCCGAGCTGAAGGCGCATCGCCCCGCCCTCGAGGAGGGCCTCGCGTTCGCCCTCGAGACGGTCAAGATCGTCGCCGGCTTCACGATGCCGGCCTTCGCCCGGGAGCCCCGGGTGGTCAGCCTCCGGCACGCCGCGGAGTACCCCTACAACGACGGCCGGATCGTCTCGTCGGACGGGATCGACCTGGCGCCCTCCGCCTGGCGCGACGCGTTCGTCGAGCACCAGGTCGAGGGCTCGAACGCGCTCCACGCGCGCCCGCTCGACGGCAAGGGCGCCTACCTCGTCGGCCCGGCGGCCCGCGTCACGCTCGCCGGCGAGCAGCTCCACCCGCTCGCCAGGGAGGCGCTCGCGGCCTCGGGCTACGCGGACCTCATCCGGACCAACATGTACGCCTCGATCGTGGCCCGCGCCGTCGAGCTCGTGCATGCCTTCGCCGAGGCGATCGACCTGATCGACGCCTACCGGGCCCCCGTCGAGCCGCTCGTGCCCTGGCAGAGCCGGCCCGGCGTCGCGGCCTGGGCCACGGAGGCGCCGCGGGGCCTCCTCTTCCACCGCTACGAGGTCGACGAGGGTGGCCGCATCCGGTCGGCGCAGATCGTCCCGCCGACGAGCCAGAACCAGGCCGCCATCGAGGCCGACCTCATCGTGGCCGCGAAGGAGATCCTGGACATGCCCCACGATGCGGCAACGCGCCGCCTGGAGCAGATGATCCGCAGCTACGACCCGTGCATCAGCTGCGCGACCCATTTCCTGGACCTCACGATCGAGGAGGTCTGAGCACGCCCGGCACGGGCGGGGCCGCCGCGGGCTTGCCCGGCGCGACCCCGCTCGTCGCGGACCCGCCCGGCGCGGCCTTGCCCGTTGCGGCCGCGCCCGTCACGGCCCAGGCCGTCCGGACCCCGCCCGCCGCGGCCTTGCCGTTCCCTGCCCTCCAGCCGCCGGCATGACCAGCCGCGGCCCCGGCCCGGCCCGCGTGAGGGTCTTCGTCTGCGGGCAGCGGGACCGCGGGGACGACGCGGCCGCCCTCGCGGCGGTCGAGCTCCTGGATCCTGCGGCTCGCGACCGCGTCGACGTCGTGGAGGCCGGCCAGCTCGACGTCCTCCTCCTGCTGGACCTGCCCGACGACGCCCCGTGTGTCGTCGTGGACGCCGTGGCCGGCATCCCGCCCGGCCAGATCTGGGTCCGGCCGCTGGCCGCCCTCGTGGACCGGGCCCACGCGCTCGCCGACGGCGGGCGCGCGCCGGAGCCGCGCTCCTCGCACGAGCTCCCGCTGGAGCAGGTGCTGGCCCTGGCGGCGACCCTGCGGGCGGCCCCCCCGGCCGGCACGTTCATCGGGATCGGCGGCTCGGGCTGGGACGTCGGGTCGCCGCTCACCACGGCCGTCGCCGCGGCACTGCCGGCGTTCGCCGCCGCGATCGCCGATGCGGTCGCGGCGCTCGCCCCGGACGGCTCGAGCTAGGCTCGCCGGCCCCGGACGGATCGGGCGCGGGGCGGGGCGGGGCGGCGCGGGGCGGCGGGGGCGGCGCGGGGTGACCCTACTGCGGGTAGTACTGGTCGATGTTGGAGGCGTCGATCCATGCCGGCTCGATCAGCAGCAGCGGCTGGACCGTCTTGCCGGCGACCAGGTCGAGGATCGCGGGAACGATCGTGGCGCCGTACTTCTCGGGGAAGTACGCCGAGTCGCCGAGGTAGTGCTCGTTGTTGCGGATCGCGTCCCGCACCTGCGGCTCGGCGCCCTGGCCCGAGACCCACACGTCGCCCGTGCGGCCCGCGGTGGCCGCCCCGTCGAGCGCGCCGAGGGCGGCGTCGCCGTTGATCGCCACGACGACGATCCGCGACTTGCCCGGGAGCCCGGCCAGGACGCTGGTCATCGCGGACGCCGCGGCCTTGCGGGTGTCGACCGCGGGCCCGATCTGCTCGTTCGTGATCGGGCAGGTCGAGGAGAGAAAGCCTTGGCGGTAGCCCTCCATCCGGAGGCGACTCTTCGCGGCCGCCGACGTCGACTCGAACGAGATGTAGGCGTCGTACGTACAGTTCCACGTCTTCTTGACCCATTCGCCCACGGCCGCCCCGGCGATCTGGCCGGCGCGCAGGTCGTCGGCGGAGACGAGCGTCTTGGCGCAGGGGGGCTGGTCGAACTCGACGGCGAGGACGGGGACGCCGGAGGGCGACTCGTTGCAGATGACCGCCGGGTCGGCGAGGGTCGCCTGGAACTGGATCAGGCCCCTGATGCCGGCGTCGGAGAGCGTCTTCATGCAGCTCGAGACGTTGGCGGCGTTGAGCTTCGCATCGCACTCCACGAGCTCGGAGCCGGCGAGCTGCGCCTGCGCGCGGATCCCCTCCGAGATCTGGAACACGAAGGGCACGACCTCGCCGAACGAGAGGTAGCCCAGCTTGACGCCCTTGCCCGCCCCCTCGGCCACGCCGTCGTAGGGATTGGTCGACGGGGTGGGGGTGGGCGCCAGCGTCGGGGTCGGCGAGGCAGCCTGTCCCTGGGGCGGCGCGCACGCGGCGACGAGCGCGGCGACGGCGGCAACGGCAAGGAGCGCGACGGCGCGGCCGGTGCGACGCGGCGACGACGGGCGCGGGTTGAGCACGGGGTGATCCTCCGGTCGAACGGGGTCGGGGCCGGCGGCGGTGCCGCTCGGAACGGGCACGATGCCGGCCGAACGAAGGATACGGGATCGCCGGTCGGCGGGCCGCCGGCGAGCGTCCGCGTCAGCGGCGGCCGGCGTCCTCCACGTCGCCCAGCACCGCGTTCGTGGACGCCAGCCGCCCGTGGAGCTCCTCGTACACCGGCGCCAGCCGGTCGTAGACGGCCCGCGCGGCGGGATCCGGGGCCAGGCGGTCCGCCAAGCCCACGAGGGCCTCGATGCCCGCGCGCTCGTCGGCGACGAGGCCGATCCCGACGGCGGCCAGGACGGCGGCCCCGCCGATCGAGGCCTCGGCCACCCGCGGGACGACGACCTCGACGCCGACCACGTCCGCCTTCACCTGGTTCCACAGCCGGCTGGCCGCGGTCCCGCCCGTCACCCGGAGCTCCGTGAACGGCAGCCCCGCGGCGACGGCCGGGGCGGCCACGTGCCGCAAGGCGAAGGCGGCCGCCTCCAGGACGGCCCGCACGAGGTGCGCCCGCCGGTGGCGCAACGTCAGGCCGACGAAGGCGCCGCGCGCCGCGGGGTCGTGGAGCGGCCAACGCTCGCCGGCGAGGTACGGCAGGAAGAGGAGCCCTCCGGCGCCGGCCGGGGCGGTTGCCGCCTCGACGAGCAGCTCGGGCAGGGTCGCCGACGCGCCCAGCGCGTCGCCGACGAGCCAGTCGAGCGCCTTCCCGGTGCCGGCCATCGCCCCGCCGACGTAGTGGAGGCCCGCCAGCGGGGCGGGACCGGTCCACAGCGGGGGTGCCGCGACCGGCCGGTCGACGTAGAGGCCGAAGCCGCCCGAGGTGCCGCCGGTGTCGATCGCCTGGCCGGGCGCGGTGAGCCCGGCGCCGAGGAAGGTGGCGATGGCGTCGTTCGCTCCCGCCACGACGGGGAGGCCCGGCGACAGGCCCAGCTCCGCCGCAGGCGCCGCCCGCAGGCCGGCGATGACGCTGCCGGCGCGCACCGGCGGCGGGGCGATCCGCTCGTCGAGCCCCACGGCGCGGGCCTCCGCGGGGGTGATCGCCTCGCCGGGATCCTGCAGGGCGGCTGCCGCGACACCGGTGAGCCGGAAGGCGACGTGGTCCCACGCCGAGAGCAGCCAGGCGGCACCCCCGACCACCTCGGGCCGGAGGGCCGCGAGCAGGCGCGCCCGGCCGAGGAGGCCGACGACCCAGCCCTGGCGCCCGATCGCGGCGGCCGCGGCGGCCGTCTCGTCGCCGGCGCGCCGGTCGAGCCACGTGATGGCCGGTGCCAGCCCATGGCCGTCGGCGGCCGTCGCGACGAGCGTGGGCCCCTGGCCCACGACGCACAGCGCGACAGGTTCGACCGGCCCGTCGACCGCCGCCTGCGCGCCGGCGATGCCGATCCCGCGAACGAGGGCGGTCCACCACGCGTCGGGGCGCTGCTCCGCGCGACCGGGAGCGCCGTCGAGCAGGAGCGCATACGGGACGCGGGCGAAGCCACGGAGGCGCCCCTGCGGCGAGACGACGCCGACCTTGACGGCCGAGGTTCCGAGGTCGACGGCGACGAGGGCGCGGGGATCGGCGGTCACGAGGCCGAATGGTAGGGGCCGCGCACCGCCCTGTCGCGTCAGGTCCGATTGCGGCGCAGCTTCGAGCCCTGGCTGGCGATCGTGGTGGCGTCGAGGCGGACGTGCTCCCGGGCGGCGGCGTCGCGGGCCGCCTCGCTCGCGGCCAGCTCCTCCTCGGTCGAACCGCGCAGGCCGGGGATCGCCAGGCGCCGCACGGCCGCCACCCAGACGACGCCCGCGGGGACCCACAGGAGCAGCGTCGCGCCGACCGTGGCGAGCACCGAGAGGGCAAACGCGAGCTGCGCACCGTCCTCCGTGAACGCGCCGGCGAGCACGCCGCCGGCCGCCGTGAGCGCGTACGAGAGCAGCTCGGCGAGGGCGAGGAAGGCCAGGAGGCCGGAGAAGGTGCCGAGCTCCTCCCGGGCGACCTTCGACGCGAGGGCGACGCCGGTGATCAGGGCCGCGAGCGCGAAGCCGGCCGCGGATGCCGGCCCGAGGTCGACCGCGAACTGATCGCCGGACACCAGGAACACCGTCGCGAACCAGGCGGCGATCGCGGCCAGCGGCACGGCGACGACGAGCCCTGCCAGCACGGGGTGGCGAGCAAAGACGCCCATGTCCAGGACGGTCGCGCCCCGCGTATCCGCCGGTCAAGGGGCCGAGGTCACGTTCCGCGGTGACCGACCAGCACGCGCCTACAGCACCTTGCCCGGGTTGAGGATGCCCAGCGGGTCGAGCGCGTCCTTGATGGCGCGCATCGCCCGGACCGCGTCGGGGCCGCGCGTCGCCTCCAGGTAGCCCCGCTTCACCACGCCGATGCCGTGCTCGCCCGTGACCGACCCGCCGAGGTCCAGAATCGCCCGGAAGAGGTCGTCCTGCGCGGCACGGAGGCGCTCGGCGCCGGTCGGGTCGTCGCGGTCGAAGACGAACGACGGGTGGAGGTTGCCGTCGCCGGCGTGCCCGAAGACGCCGATCCGCATGCCCCGCCGCTCGCCGATGGCGTGGATCGCACGCAGCAGGTCCGGGACGCGGCTGCGCGGGACGACCACGTCCTCCATGCGGCTGACGCCCATGGCCTCGAGGGCCCAGTGGGCCATCCGGCGGCCCTGGCGGAGCAGGTCCGCCTCGGCGGCGTCCTGGGCGCGCACCAGGAGCCCGACGCCGGCCTGAGCGCACGCTCCCTCGGCCCGGTCGAGCTCCGCGGTCCCGGCGGCTCCCGGGAGGTCGGACTCGACGAGCAGCATCGCGGCGGCGTCCTCGTCGAGCCCCAGCCCGTATGCCGCGTTCACGGCGTGGATCGTGAAGGCGTCCATCAGCTCGAGCGTGCAGGGTTGGACCCCGTCCCGAACCATCCCGGCGACGGCCTCGCCCGAGGCCTCGATCGTCGGGAAGAACGCCAGCAGGGTCTGCTTCGGCGCCGGCACGGGGATGAGGCGCAGGGTCGCCTCCGTGATGATCCCGAGCGTCCCCATGCTCCCGACGAACAGCCCCGCCAGGTCGTAGCCGGCGACGTCCTTGACGTTGCGCCCGCCGGTCCGGATCACGGCCCCGTCGGCCAGCACCACCTCGAGGCCCAGCACCGCGTCCCGCGTGACGCCGTACTTCACGCAGCACAGGCCCCCGGAGTTGGTCGCCAGGTTGCCGCCGATCGTGCAGGTCTCGTAGCTCGCCGGGTCGGGCGCGTAGCAGAGGCCGTGGCGGGCGGCGGCCACCTTGAGGTCCGCGTTGACCACGCCCGGCTGGACGACGGCGACCCGGTTCTCCTCGTCGATCTCGAGGATCCGGTTCATCCGCACCAGCGAGACGGTCAGGCCGCCGGCGACGGCGATGGAGCCGCCCGACAGGCTCGTCCCGGCGCCGCGCGGCACGAGCGGCACCCGGTGCGCGGCGGCGAGCGACACGATCGCGGCGACCTCCGCGGTCGACGCCGGGAAGGCCACGGCGAGGGGGGTGGGCGGCTCGAGGTACGCCGTCTCGTCCCGGCGGTGGGCCTCGAGGTCGACCGGGTCGACGGTCAGGCGCAGCCCCGGCAGCGCCGCCCGCAGCGCCGCGAGGAAGGGCGGGCTCCCGGGCTGGTGCGTCACGCGGACGGGGGGTGCCTTCGCCACCGGGGAGGGGTCTGCCCCCGCCCTAGCGCTCCGCGGTTCGGCGGCCGACGACCCACCAGGCCACCGGGAACGCGATCCCCGCCAGGGCGAGCTTGAAGACGTCGCCGAAGACGAACGGCAGGAAGCCCTTCGCGATGCCCGTCGAGAGATCGAAGCCGGTCGCCGCCATCAGCCACGGGATCCCGACGACGTAGATCACGAGGTTGCCAAGGAGCATCGCCACGACGGCGCCGCCCACGTGGCGGTCCCAGCCGAGCTCCGCCAGCCGCCCGACGATCGCCGCTGCCAGGAGGAACCCGAGGAGGTACCCGCCCGTGGCGCCGAGGACCCAGCGTCCCGCGTCGCGGGCGAGGTAGGTGTCGAGGCCCGAGGCGTTGCCGGCGTAGACCGGCAGGAGCAGGCCGGCGGCCAGGTACAGGGCGACGGCGAGGATCCCCCGCCGGAACCCCAGCGCGCCGCCCACGAGCAGGACGGAGAAGGTCTGGGCGGTGATCGGGACCGGCGAGGTCGGCAGGGTCACGCGCACGTCGCCCGGGAGGACGATGGTCTGGCCCGCCAGCACGAGCTGGAGGTTCGCGGTCAGGGCGATGACGAGCGCCCCGGCGATGACCAGCCCCACGTGGCGTGCCCGCGTGCTGAGGCGCTCCCCGACGGCGACGGGGACCAGGAAGTCACCGATCGTGATCCCTCGCTCGGCGGCGGGCAGCCGGTTGAGGCGCTCGGTCGCGAGGCTCATCGGTGGGCGGTCTCCCCGGCGGGCGGCCCGCGGCCGCCGTCCAGGCGAGTCTACCAGCGCGCGCACGCCGGCCTCGGGGTTCGCCGGCCCGGGGGTCAGTCGCGGACGAGGGCGCCGACGATCTCCACGCGCGACGCGAGGCGTGCGGGATAGAGCGAGGCCAGGACCGCGACGACGACGCCGCCCACGAGCGCGCCGACGGCGACCGCCCAGGGCGGCTCGAACGGGGTCCCGGCGCCCCCGGCCAGCAGGACGAGGGCCGCCCCGGCGCCGAGCCCGGCGAGGACCCCGAGGAGTGCGCCGACGAGGCCCAGGATCGCGGCCTCGAGCACCACCAGGCGCCACGCCTGGCGCCGCGTCAGCCCGGTCGCCCGCAGCAGGGCGATCTCGCGGACCCGCTCGAGGACGTTCATCGCGAGCGTGTTCACGATGCCCAGCACGGCGACCATCACGGCGACGGCGGCCAGCGCGGCGAAGAGGGCGGCCCGGCGGTCGACCGTCGCGCCGATCGCCCCGGCCGCGTCGTCGAGCGTCGCCGGCTCGAGCGCATAGCCACGGGCGGCCTCCTCGACGGCCGGGCGCGCCGACGCCTCCTGGCCCGGCTCGAAGCGGACCGCGAACGCGTCGGCGCCCAGCACGCCGAGGCGGCCGGTCGCGTCCGGCCAGCCCACGAGGATCGCCTCGGCGAGCGTGCCGGGGATCGTCCGCTCGACGATCGCCACGACCTCCAGGTCGACCGTGCCGGTGCCGGACAGCAGCGCCAGCGTCGACCCAACGGCGATCCCGGCACGGTCCGCGAGACTCCGCGGTACGATCGCCGCGCCTCCGGCATCGAGCGCCGGGAGGGCCGTCGACGGATCGCCCGCGACGAAGGTGAGGCGTCCGTCTGCGAGCAGGTCGGCGCCGACGACGGCGGCCGCGTCCGTGCGGGCGCCGGCCAGCGCGACGGAGAACCGGCCCAGGGGGCTGACGCGGGCGACGCCGGGCAGCGCCGCGATCTCCCCGGCCGCCGGCTCGTCCGCGCCCACGGGCCGGATGGAGGTCAGCAGCAGCTCCCCGGGGATGACCTCCTCGAGCCACGCCGTCGCCGCGACCCGCGTCGAGCCCGCGACTCCCGCCAGGGCGACGAGGACGGCGAGCGCGACGGCAAGCGCTCCCACGGTGAGCGCCGTGCGGCTCCGGTCGCGGGTGAGCGAGCCGCGGGTCAGGCGCTCCTCCGCCGGGAGGAAGGGCGCGGCGAGCAGGCCGACGGCGCGCCCGAGGGGGCCGGCGACGAACGGCGCGACGAGAGCGACCCCCAGGAGGATGGCGAAGACGGCGAGCGGCCGCACGAGGCCCGGGCGACCGGTCACGACGCCGGGCCAGAGCACGAGCCCGACGAGGCCCACCACCGCGAACACGAGGAGGAGCCAGCGGAGGCGGGCCCGCAGCACGGCGCCCTGGTCGCGTCGGAGGCGCAGCGCGGCCACCGGCGAGATCCCGCCGGCGCGCAGGGCCGGCTCGACGGCGGCCGCCAGCGTGACGAGGAAGCCGAGGACGGCTCCCAGGAGGAGCGCGTCGGGCGGCAGCGGCAGCTCGTCGAGGCTCGCGCCGCCGCCCCCGCCGAGCAGCGCCACGGCGCCCGCCGCGAGGCCGATCCCCACGAGCAGGCCGACGGCGACGCCGGCGGCGCCGAGGTGCACCGCGGACAGCAGGACCATCGACGTCACCTGGCGCCGCGTCATCCCGGCGGCGCGGAGGAGGCCGACGTCGCGGGCGCGCTCGGCGACCGTCATCGACAGCGTGTTGAAGATGAGGAAGGCTCCCCCGAAGAGCGCGACCGCGGCGACGAGCGCGATGGCGACGCGGATGTCCGCGGTCGACGCCTCCAGCGCCGCCACCACCTCGGCGGGCGTGCTGAGCGTGTAGGGCTCGCTCGTCAGCCGCTGCTCCAGCGCGGCGGTCACGGCCGCCGGGTTGGCGCCGTCGGCCAGGAGCACGTCCACCGCGGTCACGCGGTCCGTGGCGAAGAGCTCCTGCGCCGCGGCCAGCGGCACCACGACGCTCCGGCCGGCGGGATCAGGGTCGCCCGGGGTGGGGGCGAGGACGCCGACGACCGTGAACGCCGTGGGAGGCACGGCCGGGTCGCCGAGCAGGGTGATCGTGGAGCCGACCCCGAGCCCGGCCTCGCTCGCCAGGCGGGCCGAGACCAGTGCCCCGTGGTCGTCGCCGGTGCCGAGCGGGGCTCCCGCCGCGAGCGGCCGGTCGTGGACGGCCGGGTCGGCCGCGCGCTCGATGCCGACGACGGTGAGGGGGGCGGGAAGCACCGCAGACTCGGCGGCCGGGAGCGGGTACGTCCGCCGCTGGAGCGTGGGGGTGATCGTCGCGACACCGGGCGTCGTGGCGATGGCGACCTCGGTCGCCCCCGAGAGCCCCTGCTCCTCGAAGGCGGCGACCCGGAGGTCGGCCCGGCCCAGGAGGTCGCGCACGCTCCGCTCGACTGCCGTGTCGAGGGCGGCGTTGACGATGAGCGCTGCCACCAGGACCCCGACGCCGAGTGCGATGCCGACGACGGTCAGGGCCGTGCGCAGGGGCCGGGCGACGAGGCTTCGGCGGGCCAGCGCGTTTGCGGCGCGCACGCCTAGAGCCCCAGCGCGGCGAGCCGGATGATGAGCGGGCCCGCCGCGTGGTCCTCGCGGCGTCCGAGGGCGATCTCGTCGAGGACCGTACCGTCGCGCAGGACCAGCACCCGGTCGGCGTAGGCGGCCGCCTTGGCGTCGTGCGTCACGAGGACCACGGTCTGCCCGCGGTCGGCGCACAGCCGCCACAGCATGTCGAGGATCTCGGTGCCCGTCGCGAAGTCGAGGTTGCCGGTCGGCTCGTCCGCGAGCAGGAGCGCCGGCCGGTGGACCAGGGCGCGCGCCAGGGCGACGCGCTGCTGCTCCCCCGCCGAGAGCTCGTCGGGGCGATGCCGGTCGCGGTCGGCGAGGTCGACGGCCGCGAGCACCTCGTTGATCGCCGCCGCCTCGTCGCGGCCCCCGGGGTCGCGTCCGGCGACGATGAACGGGAGGGCCACGTTCTCGCGCACCGAGAGGATCGGCAGGAGGTTGAAGAACTGGAACACGAAGCCGGTCTTCTGGCGGCGCAGCTTCGTCGCGGCGTCGTCGCCCAGGCGGCTCACGACCTCGCCGTCGAGGATGACCTCACCCGAGGTCGGCCGGTCCAGCCCGCCGAGGAGGTGGAGGAGCGTGCTCTTGCCCGACCCCGACGGCCCCATGACGGCCACGAACTCCCCGGGCTCGACCGCGAGCGACACGCCCCGCACGGCGGCGACGTCCGCGGCGCCCATCGGGTAGGTCCGGGTGAGGTCGCGCGCCTCGAGGATGGGCGGCATCAGGCGGCTCCTTCGGTCCGCGCGGTGCGACGAGGCACCGCGGCCGGGCGAGTGTAGCGCCGGCCCGGGTCGCGGACGACCGCCGGCGGGGCGGCCGGCGTCACGCGCCGAAGAGGAACTGGAGGATCGCGCCGCCGAGGCCGTCGAGCAGCCCGGGCGCGGGGGTCGGGATCGCGGCGGGATCGTCGACGCGGTACGACCGACCGGGCGGATCGCCGCCGCTCTGGCCGCCGTTCCCGTCGGCCGCGCCGTTGCCGTTGTCGACGCCGCCCGGGCCGTTGCCGAGGCCCCGCGGCGCGTCGTCGTCGGGCTCGCTCCGCTGGGCCGGCGTCGGCGTCGGCTGTGGCGTGGGGGCCGGCGTGGGCTCGGGCGTGGGGGCCGGCGTCGACTCCGCGGTGGGGGCCGCCGTGGGTTCGGGCGTGGGCCGCGGGGTCGGCCGGGGGGTCGGCCGCGGCGTGGCGACGGCCGGCCTGGGCTTCACGGTCGGCCGGGGGGTCGGCTTCGGCGTGGGCCGGGGCGTCGGCTTCGGCGTCGGCCTGGGGGTCGGCTTCGGCGTCGCAACCGCCGTCGCCCCGCACCTGTCGGCGAAGACGACCGTCCACATCTTCTTGCCGGTCTCGCCCTTGTAGGCGCCGATGCCGATCACGTCCCAGGCCTTGCCGAGGATGTTCGCGCGGTGGCCCGCGGAGTCCATGAACTGGAGGTGGACCGCCTGCGTCGCGACGTCGTCGGGGTAGGAGTTCCAGCCGATGTTCTCCCCGGCGACCTTGAAGCAGTAGCCCTTGGCCTGGAGGACGTCGAAGACGCTGCCGGAGCCCGGGATGTCGTGGCTGAAGTAGTCGCGCTGGATCATGTCCTTGCTGCGCCAGCGGGCGACCGACGTGAGCGTCGCGTCGACCCTGAGGGCGCGTAGCCCGGCGCTCGCGCGGGCCTGGTTCGTCAGCTGGACCAGCTGGGACTCGGCCTCCCCGCTGAAGCCGTCGGCGCTCCAGGCCGCGGCGGGCGCCGGGACGGCGAAGACGCCGACCGTCACGGCCAGGAAGGCGGCCGCCACGAGCACCGCGAGGCGCGCGAGCGGCGAGCGGGACGGATGCGGCTGGCTCACGCCCCGACCCTACCGGGCCGCCGGCTCGGCGTCCGTCGCGCGATGGTCCCGACACGCGACCGGACGGTGGTCCGGGGTGCGTCAGCCCAGGGCGTCGTCGGCCAGGTTCGGGCGCAGGATGCGGACCGCCTCGGCCACCGGGATGCCGGCCCGCCGGGCGTAGTCCTCCAGCTGGTCGCGCCCGATCCGACCTAGGCCGAAGTAGGCGCTCTGCGGGTGCCAGAAGTAGTAGCCCGAGACCGAGGAGCCCGGCAGCATGGCCCACGACTCGGTGAGGCGGATCCCGGCCCGATCCTCGGCCTCCAGGACGTCGAAGAGCGTCCGCTTCTCCGAGTGATCCGGGCAGGCCGGGTACCCGGGCGCCGGGCGGATGCCCTGGTAGCGCTCGGCGACGAGGTCGGCGTTGGAGAGCGCCTCGTCGGGCGCATAGCCCCACAGCTCCCGCCGGACCCGCTCGTGGAGCCGCTCCGCGAAGGCCTCCGCGAGACGGTCGGCCAGCGCCTTCGCGAGGATCGCGGAGTAGTCGTCGTGGGCCGCCTCGAGCTCCGCCACGATCTCGTCGAGGCCGTGCCCGGTGGTGACCGCGAAGGCGCCCACGAAGTCCGCGATCCCCGTCTCGCGCGGGGCCACGAAGTCGGCGAGGGCGAGGTTCGGCCGGCCGTCCCGCTTGGCCATCTGCTGGCGCAGCGTCCGGAACGTGGCGAGGGCCTCCGTCCTCGCGTCGTCGCGCCAGGCGACGATGTCGTCGCCCACCGCGTTCGCCGGCCAGAAGCCCACCACGGCGTCGGCGCGCAGGCGGCCGTCGGCCACGAGCCGCTCGAGGAGCGCCAGGGCGTCGCGATGGAGATCGCGCGCTGCCGGGCCCACGGTCGGGTCGTCGAGGATCGCGGGATACGCGCCGTGGAGCTCCCAGGTCGTGAAGAACGGGCCCCAGTCGATCCGCTCGACGAGCTCGGTCAGCGGATACGCACGGAACGTCCGAACCCCGAGGAACGAAGGGCGCGGGGGCTCCACCCCGGACCAGTCGACGCGCAGCCGGTTGGCTCGCGCGTCGGCCAGGGAGAGGCGCTGCTCCCCGGCGCGGCGCTCCCCGCGCTCGCGGCGGATCTGGTCGTACTCGGCGCGGACCCCGGCCACGAACGCGTCGTGCTGGGCCGGGTCGAGGAGGGCGCGGGCGACCCCCACCGCACGGGACGCATCCTGGACGTGGACCACCGGCCCGGAATAGGCCGGGGCGATCCGGAGCGCCGTGTGAGCCCGCGAGGTGGTCGCGCCGCCGATGAGGAGCGGGACGGTGAAGCCCTGGCGCTCCATCTCCGACGCCACGTGGACCATCTCGTCGAGCGAGGGAGTGATCAGCCCGGACAGCCCGACCAGGTCGGCACCGATCTCGCGGGCCCGGTCCAGGATCCGCGCCGCCGGCACCATGACCCCCAGGTCGTCGACGCCGTAGTCGTTGCAGCCGAGCACGACGCCCACGATGTTCTTGCCGATGTCGTGGACGTCGCCCTTGACGGTGGCCGTGACGATCGTCCCCGCGTTGCGGGCGGCGCCCGACCGCTCGGCCTCGAGGTACGGCACGAGGACGGCGACGGCCTTCTTCATGACCCGGGCGCTCTTGACGACCTGGGGCAGGAACATGCGCCCGGCCCCGAACAGGTCGCCGACCACGTTCATCCCCGCCATCAGCGGGCCCTCGATGACGTCGAGCGGGCGGGCGGCGCGCAGGCGCGCCTCCTCGGTGTCCGCCGCGATCCAGGTGTCGATCCCCTCGACGAGCGCGTGCGTCAGGCGCTCCTCGACGGGGAGCTCGCGCCACGCCAGGTCCTCGGCGGCGCGCTCCATGCCGCCCTCGGAGACGTACCGGACGGCCACCTCCAGGAGCCGCTCCGTGGCGTCCGGGCGGCGGTCGAGGACCACGTCCTCCACCCGCTCGCGCAGCTCGGGCTCGATGTCGTCGTACACCGGCAGGACGCCGGCGTTCACGATCGCCATGTCGAGGCCCGCGCGGATGGCGTGGTACAGGAAGACCGCGTGGATCGCCTCGCGCACGCGGTCGTTGCCGCGGAAGGCGAACGAGACGTTCGACACGCCGCCCGAGGTGCGCGTCCCCGGCAGCTCGACCTTGAGGCGCCGCACGGCCTCGATGAAGTCGATCGCGTAGCGGTTGTGCTCCTCGATGCCGGTCGCGATCGCGAAGATGTTGGGGTCGAGGATGACGTCCTCGGGCGCGAAGCCGACCGACCCGACGAGGAGGTCGTAGGCGCGGCGGAGCACGCCCAGGCGCCGCTCCACGGTGTCCGCCTGCCCGCGCTCGTTGAAGGCCATGACCACCACGGCGGCGCCGTAGGCCCGGCAGAGGCGCGCCTGGCGGAGGAATTCCGCCTCGCCCTCCTTGAGCGAGATGGAGTTGACGACGCCCTTGCCCTGCAGCTGCCGCAGGCCGGCCTCGAGCACGCTCCACTTCGAGCTGTCGACCATGACCGGGACCGACGCGATGTCCGGCTCGACGGCGATCCGGCGCACGAAGCGGGTCATCGCGGCGACGCCGTCGAGCATCGCCTCGTCCATGTTGATGTCGATCAGCTGGGCGCCGTTCGTCACCTGCTCGCGGGCCACGGCGACCGCCTCGTCCTCGCGCCCCTCGGCGATGAGGCGGGCGAACTTCCGGGAGCCGGTCACGTTGGTCCGTTCGCCGACGTTGACGAAGGCGTTGCCGGGCGGCGGGATCTCCACCGGCAGCAGGCCCGAGAGGCGGGTGACCGGTGCGATCGAGGGGATGGACCGCGGCCGACGCCCGGCGACGGCCGCGGCGATCGCGGCGACGTGGGTCGGGGTCGTGCCGCAGCAGCCGCCCGCCACGTTGAGGAGGCCGTGCTCGGCCCACTCGCCCAGCGCGTCGGCCATCGCCTCGGGCGTCTCGTCGTAGCCGCCGAGGTCGTTCGGCAGGCCGGCGTTGGGGTAGGCCGACACGGGCCGGTCGGCGACGCGGCCGAGGACGTCGAGGTGCTCGCGCAGCTGGGCAGGCCCGAGGGCACAGTTGAGGCCCACGAAGACCGGGTCGGCGTGGCGGACGCTGTGCCAGAACGCCTCGACCGTCTGGCCCGAGAGCGTCCGCCCCGAGGCGTCGACGATCGTGCCGGAGATCGCGAGCGGGACCGCCACGCCCAGCTCGTCGGCCAGCGACCGGACCGCGAAGATCGCGGCCTTGGCGTTGAGCGTGTCGAACACCGTCTCGACGAGGAGCAGGTCGGCGCCCCCGTCGAGGAGCCCGGCGGCGGCCTCCCGGTAGGCCTCCTCGAGCTCCTCCCAGGAGACGTTGCGGGCGGCCGGATCCTCGACGTCGGGCGAGATCGAGGCGGTCCGGTTGGTGGGCCCCAGGGAGCCCGCGACGTAGCGCGGGCGCGACGGGTCGGCTCGCTCCGCGTCGTCGGCGGCCTCGCGCGCCAGTCGCGCCGCCGCGACGTTCATCTCGCGGACGACGTCGGGCCCCAGGCCGTAGTCGGCCTGCGCGATCCGCGTCGCCGTGAACGAGTTCGTGGTCACGATGTCGGCGCCGGCCGCGAGGTAGGCAGCGTGCACGTCGCGCACGGCCGCCGGCTGGGTCAGGCACAGGAGGTCGTTGTCGCCGCGCAGGTCCCGCGGGTGGTCGGCGAACCGCGCCCCCCGGAAGTCGGCCTCGTTGAAGCGATGGGATTGCAGGAGCGTGCCCATCGCCCCGTCGAGGACGAGGATCCGGTCGGCGAGCTCGGCCGGCAGGCGTGCGAGGCGAGCCAGGCGGGCGGGCGACGCCGGCGCCCCGACGCCGCTCATCGCGCGCCCGCGGCCGCGTGCCGCTCGCGCACGCGCCGGACGAGGCCCGCGCACTGCTCGTAGCGCCCGAAGCTCGGCATGATGTAGGTGCCGGCAACCTCGTCCTCGACGGCCGCGAGGAGCGCGTCGGCCATCTCGATCCCGACCTCGGAGCCGCGCTCACCGGACGCGTGCATCGCCGCCCGCGCCTCGTCGGGGATGACGATCCCCGGGACCTCGTGGTGCAGGAACTCCGCGTGGCGGGCCGACACGAGGGGCAGGACGCCGAGCAGCACGGGAACCGGGAAGCCGCGCGCCCCGAACCGCCGGCGCGCCTCCGTGAGCATCGCCTCCACCTGCTCGACCGCGTACAGGGGCTGCGTCATCACGAGGTGCGCCCCGGCCTCGAGCTTGCGCTCGAGGCGCTCCCACTCGGTGGCGGCGTCGGCAGCCGTCGGGTCGAGGGCGCAGGCGATGGTGAACCCCGCGCGCTGCCCGATCGGCGAGCCGGCCTGGTCCTCGCCGCGGTTGAGCCGGGCGAGGACGGAGACGAGGCCGATCGAATTCGACATCCCAGACACCGGTCCCGGTCGGGTAGTCGCCGACGCGGGGCGGGTCGCCAGTCAGCGCCAGCACGTTGCGCACCCCGAGCGCGTGGGCGCCCAGCAGCTCCGACTCGAGGGCCATGAGCGTGCGGTCCCGCGTCGTCAGGTGGACCACGCACTCGAGGTCCAGGTCGTGCTGGATCCCGAACGCGACGGCCATCGCGCCCATCCGCACCCGCGCCATCGCCGAGTCGCTGACGTTCACGACGTCGACCCCCGCGGCGCTGAGGGTCCGGGCCGCCTCCAGGGTCCGATCGATCCGGACCGAGCGCGGCGGGTCGATCTCGACCGAGACGACGAACCGGCCGGCCGCCAGCGCCGCGGCCAGCCGGGTGGGCGGCGGGGCGTCGCCCACGCCGTGCGCACCGGGCTCGGCGGCCGCCGACCGCGGCTGCGGCGGCGCGGCGACCGCGACGCGAGGGGCGCCGGCGGGTGCCCGGGACGAGCGCGTGCCGGTCCCACGGTCGCCCGGCACCGCGAGCCGGGCGTCGAGGACGGCCCGCATGGCCGCCACGTGGGCCGGCGTCGTGCCGCAGCAGCCGCCGACGATGCGCGCGCCGGCTGCCAGCATCGCGGGCGTCATGTCGGCGAAGTAGTCGGCGCCCGCCGCGTAGACGAAGCGGCCCTCCATGCGCTGGGGCAGGCCCGCGTTCGGCATGATCGAGCGCGGCGGTCCGTCCTGGGCCGCCTCGCCGAGCGCCTCGAGGGCGTCGAGGCAGGCGATAGGACCGCCGCCGCAGTTCACGCCGACGACGTCGACGCCGGCTACGGCCAGCGCCGCGGCCGCGTCCCCGGGACGCGTCCCGTCGGGCAGCGTCAGCTCCTCGCCGAAGGTCAGCGAGGCGAGGATCGGCAGGTCGGTCGCGTGGCGCGCCTCGTCGACCGCCCACAGGAGCGCCTCGAGGTCGGGGTGCGTCTCGAGGACGAACAGGTCGATGCCGCCCTCGAGGAGCCCGTCGACCTGCTCGCGGAAGACCGCGCGGGCGCGCGCCTCGCCCATGCCCGCCAGCTCGTGGGTGGGCACCCCGAGCGGACCGACCGAGCCGCCCACCAGCGCGTCGCGCCCGGCGACGTCGCGGGCCTCGCGGGCGACCTGGGCGGCACGCCGGTTGAGCCGGGCCGCCCGGTCGGCGAGGCCAAAGCTTTCCAGGCGATGCCGGTTGGCGCCCAGCGAGAGGGTCACGATGAGCTCCGCGCCGGCCTCCAGGTACTCCCGGTGCGCGCCGCCCACGAGCTCCGGGCGCGTCGTCGCCAGCTCGTCCAGGCAGGCGCGCTGGGGGACGCCGCGGCTGAACAGGAGCGTCCCCATCCCGCCGTCGGCGAGGAGGGGCCGGTCCAGCAGGCGGGCACGGAAGCGGGCGCGGGGCGTCAGGTCGGACACGCGGCGGATTGTCGCACCCGGAGGGCGAACGGGCCGCCCGCCCGGCGGTTGGCCGGAGCCCGCGGGCCAGCACCGGCTGCCCGCGGCGCGTCCCCGCGCGGTACCCTTCGCCCATGGATGCCGGATTCGTCGCCCTCTTCCGCCACCACGCGTGGGCCACCGACCAGCTGCTCGCCGCGTGCGAGGGCCTCCCACCCGATCACCTCGAGTGGGTCACCCAGGGGACCTACGGCGGCCTGGGGGCGACCCTGCGTCACCTCGTCGAGGCCGAGGAGCGGTACGTCTCCCGCCTGCGCGGCGACGCCGAGCGGCCGGGGCCGGCGCCGAACGAGCCGGACCCGCCGATGCCTCCGGAGGCGCTCGCGCCGTCGGTGCGCGTCCTGCGCCGCCGCGCGCAAGCCAGCGCCGCCGCCCTCGTCGAGCTGGCGGGGACGTACGCGCCCGACGCGATCCTCGACACGACGTTCCGGGGCGCCCCGGTCACCCTGCCGGCGATCGTGATCTTCGCCCAGGCGCTGGACCACGGCTGCGAGCACCGGACCCAGGTCCGCCACGCCCTCACGATCCTGGGCTACGGGCCGCCGGACATCGATGCCTGGGCCTGGGACGACGCCGTGAACGGCCGCACGGAGGAGGCGGAGCCGCACGCCTGAGGGTCCCGCCGGGGCCGCGAATCTTGGGGGGATGCCATGGCAGAGCAGCTCGACTTCGTGATCATCGGCGCGGGCCCCGCCGGCGAGGCCGCGGCGTACCTCGCACGCGCCCGCGGCGCCTCCGTCGCCGTCGTCGATCGCGAGCTGTTCGGCGGCTCGTGCCCCTTCTGGGCCTGCATGCCCAGCAAGACGCTGCTCCATGCCGCGGCGGTGCATGCCGGCGGCGGCGACTACGACTGGGAGCGGGCGTCGGCCCGGCGCGACTACATGATCAGCCGCGAGGGGACCGAGTACCCGAGCGACGCCGGGCACGTGCGGGGCCTGGAAGACGCGGGGGCGGTGGTCGTCCGGGGCGCCGGCCGGATCGCCGGCCCGGGCCGCGTCGTGGTGACGCACGACGGGACGGAGCACGAGCTGATCGCCCGCCACGTCATCATCGCCGTCGGGTCGCACTCGAAGGTGCCGGCGATCGAGGGCCTCGACGGGATCACGCCCTGGACCAACCGCGAGGCCACCAGCACGCGCGAGCTGCCGGCCAGCCTCGTGATCCTCGGCGCCGGGCCGACCGGCGTGGAGCTGGCCCAGGTCTTCGCCCGCTACGGCGTCCGGACGACGCTCGTCGCCTCGCGGGCGCGGGTCAACCCGACGGGCCACCCTCGCAACTCGGCCGCCCTCGAGGCGATCCTGCGCCGCGACGGCGTCGACGTCCGGACCGGCGTCCGGGCGGTCCGCGTACGGGCCGGTGCCGGCGCCGGGGGCGCCCACGTGATCGACCTGTCCGACGGCACCGCCGTCGAGGGACACGAGGTCCTGCTGGCCGTCGGGCGCACCCTCCCGCTGTCCGACCTGGGCCTCGAGACGCTCGGCCTCGACGTCTCCGGCGGGCAGCTGAGGGTCGGTCCCGACCTGCGGATCGCCGACGGCGTCTTCGTCGCGGGCGACCCGGCCGGTCCCGAGATGCACACGCACGTCGCCCACTACCAGGGCGAGCTCGCCGTCCGCATCGCGCTGGGCGACGACGTCCGTCCCGACTACCGCGCCATCCCGCGCGCCGTCTACACCGACCCCGAGGTGGCCGGCGTCGGGCTCTCGCTCGAGGAGGCCCTCGCCGCAGGCCTCGACGCCTTCGAGGAGGTGGCCGACCTCGCCACGAGCGCCAAGGGGTACGTGGCGGAGGCGAGCGGCCACGTCACGATCGTCGTGGACCGCTCGACGCGGACCCTGCTCGGCGCGTTCGTCGCCGGCCCGGCGGCGTCGGAGGTGATCCACGAGGCCGTCCTGGCGGTCAAGACGCGGACGACGCTCGACGTGCTCGCCGACACGATCCACGCCTTCCCCACGACCGCGCGGGTCATGGGCGGTCTCTTCACCCAGGCGGTCCGCACGCTCGACGCCGGGCCCTGAGCGACTCGGCCCCCGGGGAAGGAGTGACCCGGCCGGCGCCCGCCGGATGGAGCAGCGCGGCAGGCGCCCGGCAGGCCGGCCTCAGGAGCCCGGGACGGCGTCCTGCGCGACGAGGTAGAGCGCCGAGGCCGAGCTGTCCGGCCTGGCGAGCAGCGCCCAGACCCGGCCGGTCGGCGCGATGCGGACCCACGCGAGGTCGTCGTGCGTCGTGCCGAGGCGGCGCTGGGCCTTGGCCGGCATGGACCCGTCGCGCTCGATCACCATCACGCCGGGCTGGCCGTGCGAGATCTTTCCGGGAGGGGCACCGCGGTAGGCGCCCACGTACACCGCGCGCTTGCCCACCGCGGGATCCAGGGGAGCCCCAGGTCCGGGCGTGCAGACCGGGCAGCTCGGCGCGACCGCATACGGCAGCCCGACGGGCCAGCCGGGCGCCATTCGCCCGTCGGCCCGCAGGAGCGTCGCGCGCCCGTCGCCCGCGATGAACGTCGTGCGGTTGCCCGCGGCCCAGGGTCGCGACCCGCGGCCGCAGCCCGTGCTCACGCCGACCCCCCGCACCGGCCAGCCGTCCTTGATCACGCCACGGGACGTGTACGCGGTGGCGCGGCCCGTGTCGGAGACCACCACCATCGTGCCGTCGTCGGCGATCTGCGGCTCGGAGGACCAGCCCTTCGCCGTCACCGGCCACCCGGGGACCGTCGAGCCGTCGGCCCCCAGCATCGTGTACACGGTCTCGTCGGGGAGCCCGCACTGTTCGGTGATGGCGCCGCGACTGGTCACGCGAACCCGTCCCTGGGCGTCGACCTGCACCGCGGGTTCGCCTTCGCCGCCGATCGTGCGGGGCCAGCCCGCGACCTGCGTGCCGTCCGCCGCGAGCGCGGTGATCGTGGTCCACGTCGTGACGTAGACCCTGTCGTCGGGCCCGAAGCCGGCGATCCCGGCGCCGCCGTCGAGGCTCACCGGCCAGCCGCCGCGGGTCGAGCCGTCCGGCTCGACGACCGTCACCTCGGAGGTCGCGACGCCCGTCTGCTCGTCCTCGGCCTGGCAGCTGACGAAGGCCGCCCCCTCGCTCACCGCGAGGCTGCAGGAGGGCACGGCCGGGAGGTCGACCGGGAAGCCGGGCATCTCCGTGCCGCTCGCACCCAGGCGATGGAGGCGGTTCGAATACGTGATGGGCGAGCCGGCCCCGCCGCGGGCGACGACGTACAGGCTGCCTGCCGGCCCGAAGGCCGCTTTCAGTGCTTCGGCATCGGCAAGGGCCCCGGGGCTCCAGGGCCATCCCGGGGCAGGCCTTCCGGCCCGGTCCAGCACCTTGATTCGTCCCTCGCCGATTCGCCCCTCGTCCGCCCCCCGGTTGGACTCGACCAGCACGACGCGCCCGTCCTCGCCGAACAGCACGTCGTCGATCCACCACGTGGTGGTGTACGGCCAGCCGCAGGTCGAGGCCTCGCCCGGTGACGCCGAGGGCGCCGTCGTCGGGGTGGGCGCCGGCGTGGCGGAGGGAACCGCCGTCGGCGTCGGCGACGGGAGCGCCGGCGTCGCGGTCGCGAGGGCCGGGGTCGGCGAGGCCGTGGCGGGCGGTGCCGGCGTCGGCGCGGCGACGCCGGTCGGCTGCGACGAGGAACCCGGCGGCCCGGCGCACCCCGCGAGGAGCGCGAGGACGATGCCGACGACTCCGAGGCGCTGCACGTGCATGTGCGGCTTCATCACACGACCCTCTCGCTGGACGCGCATCGGCTTCCGTGGACCCGTGGGAGCGCCGCCCGCGGCTGCCCGCGAGTGCGCTCCCCCCGCAAGGTAGATGCACGAACCGGGCGCTTCGCTCCACCTCACGGGCGAGAACCGGGAGACACGGCCGCATACCATCAGCGCGTGAACGCGCGGTGGAAGTCGTTCGCGGCGACCGGCATCTGGGTCCTCGCGACCCTCGGGCTCGCGACGGCGGCCGTCGCCGTCCTCGAGGACGCCGTCGGCGTCCCGAACGCCTCGGCGGTCTACCTCGTGTCGGTGGTCGCCTGCGGGCTCGCCGCGGGGACGGGCGCCGCGATCCTCGCGGCCATCGGCGCATTCCTCGTCTACAACTACTTCTTCACCGAGCCCGTCTACACGTTCGCCGTTGCCGATCCGGGCGTCCTCCTCAGCGTCGTCCTCCTGCTGTTCGTCGGCATCGTCGTCGGCCAGCTCGCGGCCCTGTCGCGGAGCCGCGCGGAGACCGCCCGCGGCAGGGAACGAGAGGCCCGCGCGCTCTTCGGCGTCTCCCGCGTGCTGGCCACGCGCTCCTCGACCGATGCCGCGCTCGCCCGAATCGCCGAGGTGCTGAGCAGCGAGACCGGCATGGCGCGTGTCTGGATCGGGTTGGGAGCCGAGCCATCCGCCGAACGTATCCTCGCGGACACGTCGGAGGAGCTTCGACGGCCGCCCCCGGGCGGACTCCACGTCCTGCAGCGCACACCCGGTGACCAGCCGGCCCGGTGGTCGCTGGTGCGTCACCCGGCCAGGCCCGCCCGGGGGCCGGAGAGGCTCGACCTGTACCGCGTTCGGATCGAGGCCAGCGGCGAGCCCCTCGGGTCGATCTGGGCCGAGCGTGCCCGCGACCTCGGCGAGCCCGATGCCACCCAGACGCGCCTGCTGGCGGCCGCGGCCGACCAGATCGGCCAGGCGGTCGCCCGCGACCGGCTCGAGGAGGAGTCGCGGGCGGCCGAGATCGCGCGCCAGGGCGACGCCCTCAAGACGTCGCTGCTCCAATCCGTGTCGCACGACTTCCGCACGCCGCTGGCCGTGATCCGGGCCGCCGCCGGCACCCTGGACGCGGATCCGCCGCTGCCGTCGCTCGATCGCCACGCGAACACCGCGGCGATCGAGCGAGAGGTGGAGTACCTCGACCGGCTGGTCGCGAACCTCCTCGACCTGAGCCGCGTCGAGGCCGGCTCGCTGCGCGCCGACCGCGAGATCTACGCCCTCGACGACGCCCTGACCCGGCCCCTGGAGCGGGCACGTGCACGCCTCGGTGGCCGGTCGCTCGAGGTCGCGGTCGAGCCGGTTGCCGTGATCGTCGATGCCGTCTTCCTCGACGCGGTGGTCGGCAACGTGCTCGACAACGCCGTCAAGTACACGCCGGACGGGGCCCGGATCCGGGTGGCGACCCATGACCTGGGCGGGGAAGCGGTCCGCCTGACCGTCGAGGACGACGGGCCGGGCGTGCCCGACGCCGCCCGTGGCCGCCTGTTCGAGAAGTTCTACCGGGTGCCGGGATCGCGCGGCGGCTCCCGGGGCGGGCTCGGCATCGGGCTGGCGGTCGTCCAGGGGCTCGTCGAGGCGATGGGCGGGCACGTGGCTGCCCGGCGGAGCGACCTCGGCGGCCTCGCGATCGATCTCGACCTCCCGCTCGCTGCTCCGCCGGGCCTCGCCGACGTGGAGGCCCGGCCATGACCGCGGCGCGCGACGGCGCGGAGATCCTGGTCATCGAGGACGACCGCCCGACGCGCCTCGTGCTGGCGCGGGAGCTCACCATGGCCGGCTACCGGGTGATCCAGGCGGAGGATGCCGGGGCCGGTCTCGAGCGCTTCGCCGCGCGGCGGCCCGACCTCGTCCTCCTCGACCTCGGCCTGCCGGACCTGGACGGGCTCGACGTGGTGCGGGCGATCCGGCGCGAGGCGAGCACGCCGATCGTGATCCTGTCCGGCCGGTATGCCGAGCGCGAGAAGGTCGAGGCGCTCGAGCGGGGGGCGGACGACTACGTCACGAAGCCGTTCGGGGTCGCCGAGCTCCGGGCCCGGATCCGTGTCGCGCTGCGCCACGGGGCGGGCCCCGCCGGCGACGAGCGCGGTCGCATGCGGGCCGGGCCCGTAGTGCTGGATCTCGACCGCCACGAGGTGCACGTCGGCGAGCATCGGGTGGACCTCACGCCGAGGGAGTACGAGGTCCTCAAGGTCCTCCTCTCGCACCGGGGTCGGATCGTGACCAAGGGACGCCTCCTGCGGGCGGTCTGGGGCACCGCGTACCAGGGCGAGGACGCCTACGTCTACGTCCACGTGGGCAGCGTTCGCCGGAAGCTCAACGCCGCGGATCCCGGCCTCGGCGCCGGCGCGGGGATCGTCACCGAGCCGGGCGTCGGCTACCGGGTCACCTGGGAGGATCCGGCCGAATCTTCAGAAGGCCTTTAGGCGCTCGGCGCGTTCCACGCCCCCGCTCCTCTTGGTGATGGGGCGGAACCTGGGGGCATGGAACGGACGACGGTGGGTGATGCCGCCCTGGAGCGGCGGCTCGACAACGAGCAGCGGATGGTCCGCGAGGCGACCGACGCATGAACGAGCGACCCGTCCACGTGCTCGTGGTCGAGGACGACGAGGGCCTGCGCCGCATCCTCGTCCAGCACCTCATGCGGAACGGCTTTCGGGTGGCGGAGGCAGGCTCGGCCGAAGCCGCCACCGCCCTGGTCGCCGACGGCCTGCGCCCCGTGCTGGTGCTCCTGGACCTCAACCTCCCCGGCGAGACCGGCTGGGACCTCCTGCGGGGCGGGGCCCTCGCGCCGGCCGAGCGGGCCGCCGTCGTCGTCATGACGGCGACCCCGGTCAGCCCGAAGCGGCTGCAGGAGCTCTCGGTCGCCGGCTACCTGCCGAAGCCCTTCGCGATGGAGACGCTCCTGGCGACCGTGGTGCGATTCGTCGGGGTCCGGCGATGAGCGACCTCGCGGCCCTTGCGGTCCTCCTCGTGGCATTCGCCGCCCTCAGCGGCCTCGTGTGGTTGTGCGAGGCGGTGCGGTCATGATCTCGATCGAGCTCATCGCGGGGGTCCTCAGCCTCCTGGTCGGCCTGTACCTGATCGTCGCGCTGCTGCGGCCGGAGAAGTTCTGACCGATGCCCGTGACGGACCTGCTCACCCTGGGAGTCCTGATGCTCGCCGTGGCGGCCGTCACGCCGTTCCTCGGGCGGTACATCGCGGCCGTCCTCGACGGGCGGCCCCACGTCCTCGCGCGCCCGCTCGGCCCCGTCGAGCGCGCCGTCTACCGCGTGGCCGGCATCGACCCGACCCACGAGCAGCGCTGGCGCGGCTACGCCGGCGCGCTCCTCGTGTTCAGCCTGCTCTCGATCGTCGTGCTGTACGCCCAGCTGCGCCTCCAGGCCGCCCTGCCCCTGGACCCGACCGGCGCCCCGGCCGTGCCGCCCGATCTCGCCCTCAACACGGCGGTCAGCTTCCCGACGAACACGAACTGGCAGAACTACGTCGGCGAGACGACGATGGCGCACCTCACCCAGGCCGCCGGGCTGGCCGTGCAGAACTTCCTGTCGGCGGCGGTCGGCCTCGCCGTCGCCGTCGCGCTCATCCGCGGGCTCACCCGCCGCTCGTCGGGGACGATCGGCAACTTCTGGGTCGACGTGACCCGCGCCACGCTCTACGTGCTGCTCCCGATCGCGTTCGTGGCGGCGATCGTGCTCGCCTGGCAGGGCGTCCCGCAGGCCTGGTCCGGCCCCGTGACCGTGGCAGGGCTCGAAGGCCATCCGCAGTCGATCTACCTCGGGCCGATCGCCTCCCAGGAGGCGATCAAGGAGCTGGGGACGAACGGTGGGGGGATCGTCAACGCGAACTCGGCGCACCCCTTCGAGAACCCGACCCCGCTCACGAACTTCCTTGAGCAGCTCCTGATCCTCGTCATCCCGTTCTCGCTGACCGCGACGTTCGGCGTGATGGCCGGCGACCGGCGGCAGGGCTGGGTGATCTTCGCCGCGATGGCGGCGATCTTCGTGGTCGCGGCGACCGCCGGCATCCTCGCCGAGCAGTCGGCGAACCCGCTCTTCCCGGCCGGCCTCGACCAGGCGCTCGGCAACATGGAAGGGAAGGAGGTCCGCTTCGGCGCCTCGGGCGGCGGGCTCTGGGCGGCGGTGACGACCGGCACCAGCACGGGCGCGGTCAACGCGATGCACGACAGCCTGACCCCGCTCGGTGGCCTCGTGCCCCTGTTCCTGATCCTCCTCGGCGAGATCACGCCCGGCGGCGTCGGCGCGGGCATGTACGGGATGCTCGTCTTCGCCCTGCTCACGGTGTTCATTGCCGGGCTGATGGTCGGCCGGACGCCGGAGTACCTGGGCAAGAAGGTCGAGAGCTACGAGATGAAGATGAGCATGCTCGTCGTGCTGGTGCTGTCGGCCGGGATCCTGGGCTTCACGGCGCTCGCGACCGCGACGGATGCCGGCCGCGCGGGGCCGCTCAATGCAGGACCGCACGGCTTCAGTGAGATCCTCTACGCGTTCGCCAGCCAGGTCGGCAACAACGGATCGGCCTTCGCCGGGCTCGGCGGGAACACGACCTTCTACAACGTCAGCGGCGCCGTCGCGATGCTGATCGGGCGCTTCGCGATGATCATCCCGATCCTCGCCATCGCCGGCTCGCTCGCCGCCAAGCGGCGCCTGGCGCCGACCGCCGGCACCTTCCCGACGACCGGCGGCCTGTTCGTCGTGCTCCTGGTGGGGGTCGTGGTCATCGTGGGAGCGCTCAGCTTCCTCCCCGCGCTCGCGCTCGGCCCGATCGCCGAGCACCTGCTCCAGCAGGCGGGGACGGTGTTCCCATGACCCTCGACACGGCGCGCGGCACGCGCCGCTTCCAGCGCTACGTCCAGCTCGGCGGCCGCAAGCCCGGGCCGGAGCCGCCCAGGCCGCGGGGCGTCCTGGACCCGGCGCTCCTGCGCGCCGCCGCGCCGCAGGCGCTCCGCAAGCTCGACCCGCGGCTCCTCGCGCACAACCCCGTGATGTTCGTCGTCGAGCTCACGGCGGCCCTCGTCACGCTCGTCGTCGTCTCCCAGCTCGCGGGCGGCGCCGGAGCCGGGGCGGGAACGGACCTCGGGTTCGACGCCCAGGTCGCCGCCTGGCTGTGGTTCACCGTCCTCTTCGCGACGTACGCGGAGGCGGTCGCGGAAGCCCGCGGGCGGGCCCAGGCGGCGACGCTGCGCCGCACCCGCTCGGTCACGATCGCCCATCGCCGCGACCCGTCCGGCGAGCTCGCCGAGGTGGGCAGCGCCGAGCTTCGGGCGGGCGACATCGTGGTCGTCCGCGAGGGCGAGACGATCCCGTCCGACGGCGACGTCGTCGAGGGCGTGGCCTACGTGAACGAGGCCGCGATCACCGGCGAGTCGGCGCCCGTCCTCAAGGAGCCCGGCACCGACATCCGCTCGAGCGTGACCGGCGGCACGACGGTGGTGTCGGACCAGCTGGTGGTCCGCATCACGGCGAACCCGGGCGAGACCTTCCTCGACCGGATGATCGGCCTCGTGGAGGGCGCGAAGCGCCAGAAGACGCCCAACGAGCTCGCCCTCTCGATCCTCCTCGCCGGCCTGACCCTCGTCTTCCTGCTCGCGACCGTCACCCTCCAGCCCTTCGCGGCGTACGCGGGCACGACCGTCGGCGTCGTCGCCCTGGTGGCCCTCCTGGTGTGCCTGATTCCCACCACCATCGGCGGGCTGCTGTCGGCGATCGGGATCGCGGGGATGGACCGCGTGGCGCGCTTCAACGTGCTGGCGATGAGCGGCCGGGCCGTCGAGGCGGCCGGCGACGTCGACGTGATCCTCCTCGACAAGACCGGCACGATCACGTACGGCAACCGCCTCGCCTCCACGATCGCGTCGGCGCCCGGAGTGTCGGAGCCGGAGGCGCTCGAGATCGCCCTCCTCTCCTCCCTTCGCGACGAGACCCCCGAGGGTCGCTCAATCGTGACGCTCGCCCGGCGGCGCCTGGCCGAGCTGGGCTGCCCGGGCGGCGACGGCGACGACGCGACGGTGCGGCTCCTGGACGGTCGGATCGCCGAGCAGCGCGACTTCTCGGCCGACACGCGCAGCAGCGGGGTGGTGCTCGCGACGGGCGGGGTGGTGCTCAAGGGCGCCGTCGACGCCATCGCCCGCGACCTGCCCCGCGGCCTGCCCCCGACCCTGGTGGCGGAGGCAGAAGCGATCGCCGGGCGCGGCGCGACCCCGCTCGCGGTCCGGCTCGACGAGCGCCCGATCGCGCTCATCGAGCTCAAGGACACCGTCAAGCCCGGCCTCGCAGCCCGGTTCGACGAGTTCCGCCGGATGGGCGTGCGGACGGTGATGATCACGGGCGACAACCGGCTGACCGCCGCGACGATCGCGCGCGAGGCGGGCGTCGACGACTTCGTGGCCGAGGCGCGCCCCGAGGACAAGATCGCGTTCATCCGCAGGGAACAGGGCGAGGGGCACCTCGTGGCGATGACGGGCGACGGCACGAACGACGCGCCGGCCCTCGCCCAGGCGGATGTCGGGATCGCCATGAACAGCGGGACCTCCGCGAGCAAGGAGGCGGCCAACATGGTCGACCTCGACTCGGATCCCACGAAGCTCCTCGAGGTCATCGCGATCGGGAAGCAGCTCCTGATCACCCGTGGCTCGATCACGACGTTCTCGATCTCGAACGACGTCGCCAAGTACTTCGCGATCCTGCCCGCCCTGTTCGCGGGGGTCTACCCGCCGCTCGACGCCCTCAACGTCATGCGGCTCTCGAGCCCGGAGAGCGCGATCCTCTCGGCGGTGATCTTCAACGCCCTGGTGATCGTCGCGCTCATCCCACTCGCCCTGCGCGGTGTCGCGTTCCGGGCGGCGCCGGCCACCGTGCTGCTGCGTCGCAACCTTCTCGTCTACGGCCTCGGCGGGATCATCGTCCCGTTCGTGGGCATCAAGCTGATCGACGTCTTCGTGACGGCGGTCGGGCTCGCGTGAGGAACCGCTCCATGCATGCCTTCTGGCGCCTCTATCTCCGACCGGCGCTCGCCGTCCTCGTCGGGCTCACGGTGGTAACCGGCCTGGCGTACCCGGCCGCGGTCACGGCCGTCGCGCAGGTGGTCTTCCCCGCGCAGGCCAACGGGTCCATGATCACGGCCGACGGACGCACGGTGGGATCGACCTTGATCGGCCAGGTGTTCTCGAGCCCGGGCTACTTCTGGGGCCGGCCCTCGGCCGCGGGGGACGGCTACGACGGCATGGCGTCCGGCGGCTCGAACCTCGGGCCGACCAGCCGGACCCTCATCGAGCGGGTCCAGGCGGACGTGGACCGCCTGCGCGACGCGAGCGGGGCCGCCCCGATCCCGGTCGACCTCGTGACGGCCTCGGCATCCGGGCTCGACCCGGACATCAGCCCGGAGGCCGCCGCCTACCAGGTCCCCCGGGTCGCCGCGGCGCGCGGCCTCGACTTAGCGGTCGTGGAGGCCGCGGTCGCGCGCCACACCGACGGTCGCCTGCTCGGGTTCCTGGGGGAGCCGCGCGTCCACGTCCTCGAGCTGAACCTCGACCTCGACGGGCTCCTCCGATGACCGGCGCCGAGCGCGACGCCCTCGACACTCGCCCGTCGCCCGACGAGCTCCTCGAGCGGTACCGCTCCGAGGCAACCTCGCCGCGCGGTCGTCTGCGGCTCTACCTCGGGATGGCGCCCGGGGTCGGCAAGTCCTACCGCATGCTCGAAGAAGGCCATCGGCGCGCCGGCCGGGGCACCGACGTCGTGGTCGGCTTCGTCGAGGCCCACGGCCGCCCGCTGACGAGCGCGCTGGTCGAGGGCCTGGAGGTCATCCCCCGCCGGAGCCTGGCCTACCAGGGCGTGACGGTCGAGGAGATGGATACCGACGCCGTCATCGCGCGCCGGCCCACCGTCGCGCTCATCGACGAGCTGGCCCACACGAACGCACCGGGCTCTCCGCGGCCGAAGCGGTGGGAGGACGTCGAAGCCATCCGCGGCGCCGGCATCCACGTGGTCTCGACCATGAATGTCCAGCACCTCGAGTCTCTCGCGGACGCCGTCGCGACGATCACGGGAGCTCCCGTGCACGAGCGCCTCCCCGACGACGTCCTCCTCGGGGCGGACGAGATCGAGCTCGTCGACATGAGCCCCCATGCGCTCCGGCAGCGGATGCGGCACGGCAACGTCTACCCGCCGGAGCGCGCCCGGGTGGCGCTGGACCGCTTCTTCACGGAGGCGAACCTCACGGCACTCCGTGAGCTTTCCCTGCGAGTCGTCGCACAGCGGGTGGAGGGAGAGCTCGAGGACGTGAACCACGCCACGCTCCGGCTCGTCTCGGAGCGCGTCCTGGTCCTCGTCGACGGGAGCCCGGCGTGCGGGCGAGCCGTGCGCCGGGCCGCGTCGCTGGCCGGGTCGATCCACGCGACGCTCGTCGCGCTCGTCCCGCCGCCCGAGCTGGTGGATGCGCTCCCGTTCGATCGGGCGCGCGACCTCCGAGAGGCACTCGGGGTGGCCGTGGACCTCGGGGCGCTGACGGCCCAGCTCACGTCGCGCGACCTGGTCGACGCGATCGCGGCGACGGTGGCCGAGATCGGGGCAACGCACCTGTTCGTGCCGTACGCGCCGCCCGGCAGGTTGGAGGGCCTGACCCACCGCCCGCTCGGCGAGCGGCTCGTGGAGCGGATGCCGGACCTCGATCTGCATCTCGTGGTCGCCCCGCAGTGACCAGGCCGCGGACCGCCCCACGGGCCTGATCGCCCTGAGGCGGGGCTGCGCGAGCGCGGCCGCGCTGCCGCCACCCCGCGGCTGCGGGCCGGCGGCAGGGACGGCAATCCCGCCGATCCCCGGGTCACACTCCGGGTATGAAGACGGCCGCCTCCGTGCCCGATGACCTGTTCGAGCAGGTGGACCGCCTGGCACGCCGGTCGCGCCGCTCGCGCCGCGAGGTCTACAGCGCCGCGCTTCGCGAGTGTGCCGCCCGGCACGCGGCGGAGCGAACGTCTCCCGGATCGTGACCCTTGACCGGTCCGACCTGGTGGAGCGTGTCGGCAAGCTGCCGGCTGCCAAGCTCGAGCTGATCCTCGGCGGGGTGGTCACAAGGTGTCGGCTACGGTGTCAGTCGAGCCAGGGGTCGGCGACGCCACCGAGCCCGCGGAAAGGCGATCGAGAGGCCGAACGGACGCCGCTCGTCGCGTTCCTGGCGTCACCACTATTCGCCGCGTTCATGACGGAGTCCGAGGCCTCCTCGACACCCGCGCGACGGTCAGCGCGGCGGCGGACCGATCATCGGGCCCCGTCCGCGCCCGGATGCCGCTGAGGCGCGACGGACGCATCACCGTCGCCGTGACAACGCGACCAGAAGGCACCCGGAGCAAGTGCGGCGTCAGCCCACCACGGAATCGCGGGGCGGGTCGAGGAGCAGGTTGATGACCTCGGCCGTCCAGCCGGTCTGGTGCATGGCCCCGAGCCCGGCGCCCGTGTCGCCGTGGAAGTACTCGGGGAACCACAACAGCCCCTGCCAGGCCGGGTCGGACTGGAGGACGGCGTTCTCCCCGAACACCGGGCGGCGGCCGTCGGGACCGGGCAGCCAGATCGAGATGAGCCGATCGGCCAGGTCCTGGGCGATGTCGCCGAGCGTCCGCCGCACGCCCGACCCGGTGGGGTACTCGACGGTGTATTCGTCGCCCAGGAGGCGGTGGTACCGGACGAGGGCCGGGATGATCAGGATGTTGAGCGGCATCCAGACCGGGCCTCGCCAGTTGGAGTTGCCCCCGTACATCCCTGTGCGACCCTCGCCGGGCTCGTAGCCGATCCGCGCGCCCGGGTATCCGGGGATCTCGTAGGGCACCTCGTGCCGCTTCGAGAGCGAGCGGAGCCCGTGGGGCGAGAGGAAGGCGGCCTCGTCGAAGAGCGAGGCAAGCGTGCGCCGCAGCTCCTCCGGCCCGACCACCGAGAGTGCGATCCGGTCGCCGCGCCGGCTGTAGTGGACGTGCCGGGCCTCGGCCCCCTCGAGGCCCATCTGCGCCAGGCGATCGAAGCGGTGCCTCAGCCGCCGGGCGGTCGCTGCGTCGGCGACCCGGAGGACCGCCATCGGCAGCAGCGGGATGGCGCCCACGAGAGTCTGGACCCGGATCGGGGTGGCGCCCTCGGGCCCTTCGAGCCGGTCGTAGAACCAGCCGTCGTCGCGGTCGTGGAGGCCGGTGTCCTCGATCGCCTCGGCGATCATCAGGTACTGCTCGACGAACTTGACGACCATGTCCTCGTAGACCTGGTTCTTCTCCGCGAGGCGGCGGGCGATCACCAGCATGCTGAGCGCGTAGAGCGCCATCCACGCGGTCCCATCGGCCTGGGAGAGCTGCGTGCCCGGCGGCAGCGTCGACCGGTCGATCGGGCTGATGTTGTCGAGGCCCAGGAACCCGCCGCCGAAGATGCTGTTGCCGTCGGGATCCTCGCGGTTCAGCCACCAGGTGAAGTTGAGGAGCAGCTTCTGGAAGACCCGCTCCAGGAAGTCGGTGTCCCACCCCCCGTCGATCTGGAAGACTCGCGCCGCCGCGATCGCATGGACCGGCGGGTTGACGTCGTCGAAGTTCCACTCGTAGGCCGGGAGCGCCCCGTTCGGGTGCAGGAACCACTCGCGCAGCATGACGATGAGCTGGTACTTGGCGAACGCGGGATCCAGGTGGGCCCAGGCCACGGCGTGGAACGCGAGGTCCCAGGCCGCGAACCAGGGGTACTCCCAGGGATCGGGCATGGCCAGGATGTCGTAGGCGTCCAGGTGACGCCAGCCGGCGTTGCGCCCGGAGGTGTGGCCGGCCGGCGGGGCGGGTTGGGCCGGGTCGCCGTCGAGCCATCGGGCGACCCGGTACGGGTAGAACTGCTTGCTCCAGACCAGGCCGGCCGAGGCCTGGCGCAGGATCCGCATCCGCTCGTCGTCGAGCCGGCCGCCGGCGAGCGCTCCGTAGAACTCGTCCGCTTCGCGAGCCCGCCGCTCCAGCGCGTCGCTGAACGGGGCCCCGGCCCACGCCGCGGCCTCCGGCGACGACCCGGTCGGGCCGTCCACCTCCGGAGGCGCGGGACGGTGGAGGCGGAGCCGGAGCGAGGTGCGGCCCCCGCCGGGCACGCTGCAGCGGTACCACCAGGCGGCCTTCGTCCCGGTTGTCGCCGGGTTGACCGTCGGCGCGCCGTGGACGACGTGGTCGTTGATGCCGTCCTTGGGGTACGGCGTGGCGTTCGGGCTGCCGTGGAGGCGCGCGGCGTTGGTCTCGTTATCGCAGAAGAGGGCCTCCGGCGCGCCGCCCGGGCCGGGCGCGGCCTCCAGGCGGTACCCGTCGAGCCGCGGGTGGTGGACCGTCACCGCGTCGCCGTCCAGGCGCAGCGCGGGGACGTCGGCGGATCCGTCCCATCGCCAGGTGTTGCGGAACCAGAGCGTCGGCAGGACGTGCAGCGTCGCCTCGTCGGGGCCGTGGTTCTCGACGTCGACCTGGCACAGGACCTCGGTCGGCGACGCCTTGGCGTACGTGACCTCCACGATCCAGAAGCGGCCGTCGTCGAAGACGCCCGTGTCGATGAGCTCGTACTCGGGCTCGTCCCGGCCGCGCCGGCCGTTCTCGGCGACGAGGTCCGCGTAGGGGAACGGGGCCTGGGGGTAGTGGTAGCGCCAGCGCAGGAGGGCGTGGCTGGGCAGGCCCTCGAGGTACCACCAGCACTCCTTGACGTCCTCGCCGTGGTTCCCCTCGGGGCCGGTCAGGCCGAACATCCGCTCCTTGAGGATCGGGTCGGCGTCATTCCAGAGTGCCAGGGCGAGGCACAGCTCGTGGCGGACGTCCGAGATGCCGGCCATCCCGTCCTCGTTCCAGCGGTACGCGCGCGACCGCGCATGGTCGTGCGGGAACGAGGCCCAGGCGTTGCCGTCGGCGCTGTAGTCCTCGCGGACGGTGCCCCATGCGCGCTCGGCGAGGTAGGGACCCCACTCGTACCAGGGGTTGGCGTCGAACAGGCCGTCCTCGGCGCGGCCGGTGGCCTCCGCGAGGCGACGGTGCTCGGCGGTGTCGAAGGTGGGGCTCATGGTTCCTCCCGGCGATCGGTTTCGCGCACGGCGAGCTGGATCGAGAACAAGTGCGATCCCCAGGGATCAAGCTCGACGTAGAGGCCGTCGAGCAGGTCGTCGCCCGAACGGTCGAAGGCGGCCCCGTGGACGGGGTCGACGAGGCGGACGTCTTCCCCCCGCATCGCCCCCCAGGACCGAGGGACGGTCACGTGTCCCTCGGCGGTGGTGGGGCCGAGGTTGACGACAATGAGCCAGCGGTCGGCGTCCGCGCCGGTCTCCCCCGGCGCCGCGTCTTCCCAGCACCAGGCCACGAGCTGGGACCAGTGGTCATTGCCGGGCCAACCCGATCGATCGCACAACTCCCAGGAGCCGGACCGCAGGGCCGGCTGCCGCAGCACGCCGAGGAAGGCCCGATACCAGCGCTGCAGGTCCGGGTCCGGCGGCTCGTCGGGGGCCCGGCCGAGGAACACCGGCACGTGCAGCCGGCGGCCCTCGAGCTGCCCGTCGTGCAGCAGCCGGGCGCCCGGCTGGGTCAGCGCCACGACAGCCGCGGCCCGCTGCCGGCCACCGGGGAACGTGGACGCGGCGCGGGGCTCGTCGTGGTTCTCGATGAAGCGCACCAGACCCTGCTGGTATGCGAGGTCCGCGCAGAGGTGGAGGCGCACGGACTCGGCATCGCCGTGGGCCAGCCGGTCGTAGAGCCGCTTGTCGTAGCAGTAGTCGAAGCCGAGCTGCTGGAGCTGCCACTCGAGGTCCCAGTAGGCCTCCGCGATGAGGACCGCGTTGGGATGGGTGGCGCGCACCGCGCCGATGACGTCGGTCCAGTACTCGGTCAGCGGGGGCGGCTCGACGCGGTCGCCCCACGTCCGGGCGAACACCTCGTTCAGCATCAGCATGGCCATGTCGCAGCGCACGCCGTCGCACTGGTCGAGAATCCCGGCCAGGGTGGCGGCCGCCGCGTCGCGGAGCCCCGGCGAGAATGCGTCGAGCTGGACAACATCGGACCATGGCGGGAAGAACGGGTCGCGCCCGCAGGCGAGGATCCGTTCGCCGGCACGCACGAACGAGCGGGGATCGCGGGCGAGGTCGTCGTCGGTCCCGGGCACGAAGAAATCGGGATGCACGACGGTCCACGGGTGGTCGGGCGCGACGTGGTTGGGGACGAAGTCGAGGACCAGGCGCATCCCCCGGTCCGCGAGGGCCCGGCGCGCCGTGGCGAGGCCCGCCGGCCCGCCGAGCCGCTCGTCGACGACGTAGTCGCGGACGCAGTAGGGCGACCCGACGACGTCCCCGGGCCGGAGGTCCGGCAGGACCCGGCGGAAGTCGGCCACGCGCTCCGGGTCGGCCATCGCGATCGCGGTCCCGGCCGGGCTGCGTTCCCACACCCCCATCAGCCAGACGGCGTCCACGCCGAGCTCGGCCAGGCGGTCCCACTCGGCGGCCGGGACCGTCGCGAGCTGGACCCGCCCGCCGGCCGCGCGCCCGAGGCGCTCCAGCCAAGGCCACGTGTCGATCTCGTAGATGAGCGGATGCGTCGCCGTGCCGGGTGTGTTCGCGCGCATGGGACCCCAAGCGGGAGCGGTTCGCTGCGAGTGCGGGAGCCTCCTCCCGCCGGGCAGCGTACGTCGCGGGCGGCCGGGGGTGCTCCCCCCGTTGGGAGGATGTCGCCGGCCGAAGTGGGCGGGTAGGCTCGCGGGCAGTACCGGCGTCCGTGGTCCGGCGCGCGCCGCGGCAGTGACGTCCACCGGGAGGCTCTCACCACCCCATGACAACCACCGACCGCGCCTCGCAGGCTCAGCAGCCCGCCGACGTCCTCGTGATCTTCGGCATCACCGGCGACCTGGCGAGGGTGATGACCTTCCGCTCGCTGTACCGCCTCGAGCGGCGCGGCCTGCTCGCCTGCCCGATCGTCGGCGTCGCGTCCCGCGACTGGACGATCGAGCAGCTCGTGGAGCGAGCCCGCGACTCCATCGTGGGGACCGGCGAGCCGCTCGACGAGGCGATCTTCGCCCGTCTCGCCGCACGTCTCTCATACGTGAGCGGCGACCTCAAGGACCCGGCGACCTACGAGCGGGTCCGGACCGCGATCGGCAGCGCCACGAGCCCCGTGCACTACCTGGAGATCCCACCGTTCCTCTTCGCGACCGTCGTGCAGGGCCTCGCGGGCGCTGGCCTCACGACGAACGCCCGGGTCATCGTGGAGAAGCCGTTCGGCCACGACCTGGCGTCGGCGCGCGCCCTGGCCGAGGAGCTGCACCGCCACCTCGACGAGTCGCAGATCTACCGGATCGACCACTACCTCGGGAAGATGGGCCTCGAGGAGATCCTCTACCTGCGCTTCGCGAACACGATGCTCGAGCCGGTCTGGAACCGCAACTTCATCGCGTCCGTGCAGATCACCCTGGCCGAGGACTTCGGCGTCGAGATGCGCGGCCGCTTCTACGATCCGGTCGGCGCCCTGCGCGACGTCGTCGTCAACCACCTCATGCAGGTCGTCGCGATGGCCGCGATGGAGGCGCCCGCCGGCGGCGACCCGGAGACCCTCCGCACCGCGATTACGACGGTCTTCAAGTCGATCAGGACGGCCGATCCGGCCAGGTACGTCCGCGGCCAGTACGCCGGGTACCGCTCGATCGACGGGGTCGACCCGGCCTCGACAATCGAGACGTATGCCGCCCTGGCGCTGGAGGTCGAGAACTGGCGCTGGTCCGGCGTCCCCTTCCTCATCCGGACGGGCAAGCGCCTCCCGGTGACCCAGACGGAGCTGCGGCTCGTGTTCAAGGAGTCGCCGCGGCTCGGCTTCGGCATCCGCGGAGAGCACAACCAGCCCGACCAGCTCGTGATCAGGCTCGACCCCTCGACCGGCGTTCAGGTCCTCCTCAACGCCCAGCGGGCAGACGCCCCGACGCCCGACGTCGTGCCGCTCGACGTGACGTTCGCGGAGGCCGGCGGTGAGGGCGCGACGCCGTATGAGGTCCTGCTGCAGGCCGCCATGGAGGGGCGGAGCGCCCGCTTCGCCCGCCAGGACGGCATCGAGGAAGCGTGGCGCGTCTTCGGTCCCCTCATCGAGACACCCCCACCGATCCTGCCCTACGCCCCGGGCTCCTGGGGGCCCGAGGAAGCGAGCTCGCTCGCCGCCGACCACGGCGGCTGGCGCGATCCGTGGATCGAGTGAGACCGCCAACCGTGCTCCCCGCACGCCGGATGCAACGCCGTCGCGTCCGGCCCAGCCATCGAACCGGAAGTGAGGTCACCGAATGAAGGTCGTCATCGTCGGCGGGGTCGCCGGCGGCGCCTCCTGTGCGGCGCGTCTGCGGCGGCTCGACGAGAGCGCCGAGATCATCGTCGTGGAGCGCGGGCCGTACATCTCGTACGCCAACTGCGGCCTTCCGTACTACGTGGGCGGGCTGATCCCGCGCGAGTCCAAGCTCGTGCT
The DNA here is from genome assembly GCA_963831745.1 of uncultured Chloroflexia bacterium. GTDB lineage: Bacteria > Chloroflexota > Limnocylindria > Limnocylindrales > CSP1-4 > CTSoil-043. The sequence continues at coordinate 279,032 of CAWHRD010000002.1, forward strand.
CGCGGACGCGGCGCTGTTCCGCGCGCAGCTCAACGTCGAGGTCCGCACGCTGTGCGAGGCGGTTTCGATCAACCCGCAGGCGAAGACCGTCCAGCTCCGTGACGTCGCGACCGGCGAGGTGACCACCGAGTCGTACGACAGGCTGGTCCTCTCGCCCGGTGCCGTGCCGATCTGGCCGGCCCTGCCCGGGATCGACCTCCCGGGGATCTTCAAGGTTCGGACGGTCCCCGACGTCCACGTCATCCGCGAGTGGATGGAGGGCCACGTCACCGATCCGTCCGGGCTCGACACGTACACCGGGACCCAGACCGTTCTGCCCGCGCGGCGCGCGGTCGTGGTCGGCGGCGGCTTCATCGGGCTGGAGATGGCCGAGAACCTGGCCCACCTCGGCCTCGACGTCACCCTCGTCCAGCGCGGCCCGCAGCTCATGTCGCCAATGGACCCGGAGATGGCCCGCTACGTCGAGCGTCACGTGGCGCGCAACGGCGTCAAGCTGGCGCTCAGCGAGAACGTGACGGGCTTCCGCCAGGCGACCGAATCGTCGCTCGAGGTGCTCACCGCGTCGGGCAAGGCCATCCCGGCCGACATCGTGGTGATGGGCATCGGCGTTCGGCCCGAGGTCGCGCTGGCGAAGACGGCCGGCCTGGCGATCGGCGAGCGCGGCGGCATCCTCGTCGACGACCGGATGCGCACGAGCGCCCCCGACATCTTGGCCGTGGGCGACGCCATCGAGGTCCGGGACCACGTCACCGGCGACCAGTCGCACGTGCCGCTGGCGGGTCCGGCCAACCGCCAGGGCCGGATCGCCGCCGAGGTCATCGCCGGGCGCGATTCGCGCTTCCGGGGCACCCAGGGAACGGCGATCATCGGCGTGTTCGGCGGCGCGGCCGCCTGGACGGGCGCCAGCGAGAAGACGCTGCGCCGGATCGGCGACACGGACTACGAGAAGGTCTACCTCTACCCGAACTCGCACGCCGGGTACTACCCCGGTGCGCAGTACCTGGCGATGAAGATCCTCTTCCGGAAGTCCGACGGGCGGCTCCTGGGGGCCCAGGCCGTCGGCCTCGACGGCGTGGACAAGCGGATCGACGCGTTCGCGATGGCCCTCCAGTTCGGGGCCACGGTCTACGACCTCGAGGAGGCGGAGCTCACCTACGCGCCCCAGTTCGGGAGCGCCAAGTCGCCGGTCAACTTCGCCGGGATGGTCGCCGCCGACGTCCTCCGCGGCGACATGCCGGTGGCCCACTGGGACGACGAGCACCCGTTCCTCCTCGACGTCCGCCAGCCGGCCGAGCTGGCCGTCGAGCAGGTGCCGGGCGTGGTGAACATTCCCCTCCCCGAGCTGCGGGCACGTCTCGACGAGCTGCCGCGCGACCGGGAGATCCACGTCATCTGCCGGTCCGGCCAGCGGGCCTACTACGCGACGAGGATCCTGCTGCAGAACGGCTTCGCGGCCCGCAACATCTCGGGGGGGATGCTGTCGCACGCGACGCTCTCCGCCGGGTGAGGTGCCGGGGCGCGGCGATGGGATCCGGAGCGTGAGCCGCGCCGGATCGGGCCCCGGCGCGGCCGTCGCCTGTACCACCGAGCAGGTCGTGCTCGGGGAAGGGGCCCGCTGGGACGCCCGCCGCGACGAGCTCCTGCGGGTGGACATCGCGGCCGGGCGGATCTTCCGGGACCGGGTCGCCGACGACGGCGGCCTGGTCCCCGTCCGCGCGTACACCGTGCCGGGCACGGTGGGGGCGATCGCGCCGATCGACGGCGACGACGGCTGGCTGCTGGCGGCCGGGCGCGGCTTCGTCCAGCTCCGGCCGGACGGCCGCCAACGGACGATCGCCGAGGTCGCCCCGGCCGGCACCCGGATGAACGACGCAGCCTGTGACCCGCAGGGCCGCTTCTGGGCCGGCACCCTTGCCGACGACCACCACCCCGGCGGCGGCGCGCTCTATCGACTGGACACGGACGGCCGGAGCGAGCAGGTGCTCGACGGGCTGACGATCTCCAACGGGCTCGGCTGGAGCCCGGACGGGCGCACGATGTACCTCGCGGACAGCATCCCCGGAGTGATCCACGCCTTCACGTTCGACGGCCAGCGGGGAACGATCTCCCAGGGCCGGGACCTCGTCACGATCCCGGAGGAGGTCGGGGCGCCCGACGGTCTGACCGTGGACGCCGCCGGCGATCTCTGGGTCGCCGTCTACGGGGGTGGCTGCGTTCGCCGTTACGCACCGAACGGCGAGCTCCGCGAGGTGCTGGCCGTCCCCGCCAAGCAGAGCACGTGCTGCGCCTTCGGGGGCCCCGGCATGTCCTGGCTCTACGTCACGACCGCCACGGAGGGCTGGAGCGACGAACAGCGGCGCGCCGAGTCGGCCGCGGGCCTCGTCTACCGGCTGGAGACGGACGCCCTCGGCCGACCGGCCGACCCCTTCCGCCCGGACCCTGACTGGTGGGTCAGCGCATGCACGCCGGACGGTGCGGAAGGCAGGTAGCTCGCGGCGGCCGAACGGGCAGTGTTCCGCAAGGTCGGCCAGCTTGGCCGCCGACTTCGATCGCCCGGGTAGTTGCGCAGGGCCCGATCCGATCGGACAATGGGTACAGGGCCGATGACGGGCGGAGCTCGAGGGATGCCGCCCGGACCCGGCGTCGGCCCGTGGTCGGGTACACTCTCGCGGCGCAACGGTGTCAGCGGCGGCGCGAGACGCCCGCCCGGCACCGGGTTTCGCTCCGCGGTGGCCTTAGCTCAATCGGCAGAGCATCGGATTGTGGCTCCGAAGGTTACGGGTTCAAGCCCCGTAGGCCACCCCACCACTCCGCACGGACGACCGGCATGGAGCGGCGCTCAGCGGCAGGGAGCGGCACCGAGATTGCTACAGAGACTGCTACAAAGCGCGCGGCGACGGCTACTCGGTCGCTCGGTGCTCCCCGGCGGCGCGGCCCACAATGCCTAGTCATGAACGTCGTCGCGCTGAACGTCTGCCACGCAGGTCGCGACCGGGCAGACGCGGTTGCGGCAGCGATCCTCGTCCCATCCTCCGAGGAGAGCGGAGCGCCCGGTGCGGAGCCGGGCTTTAGTCCTTCGCCGCCGCCTTCTGGAAGGCGGCCAGGAAGACCTTCCAGCCGGCGTCGCTCAGGTAGGTGTGCGTGGAGCCCGGCATGACGTCGAGCGAGACGGGGTTCCCTTGAGCCTTGAGGACGGAGAACAGGAGCTCCTGCGACTCGCGGACGTCGAGGATGCCGTCGGTGAGCGCCCGTTCGCCTCGAGTGATGCTCGTGTCCGACGACCCGGGCGCCGACTACGACCGCCCACTGCCCGACCCGGAGGCCACTGACGCATTCTTCGCCCTGCGCGACCCGTCCGGGGTCCTGCGCCGGCCGACGAGGAGCCGCCCCGTCGGTAGGCTCGCGTTCATCCCCCAACCCTCCTCGGGACGCCATCGCGGGTCGGTCTCGCCAGTGGCTCCGCGCGGTCGGGGCGACCGGAGTGTGGACCGAGTGTCAGAGCCTCCCGCCAACTGCTGATCGTGGGCGGCGGACGGGCACCTGACGAGGGTCGAACGGCCCCCTGACGCCCGGCGCGACCCATCCTCCGAGGAGAGCGGAGCGCCCGGTGCGGAGCCGGGGGCGATCAGCGCGAGGACGGGGGACGTGTCGGAGGAATGCACGGCATGCGGGGATTGTCACCCGAGGGATCGGCCCTTGGTCAGGGCTCGGGCGGATCGCAGGTTTCGTGGCGCTGGGACAGCTCTGCCGTGCGGCGTGCCACCGTCAGAGGCTCCTCGTCGCCAGAAGGTCGCGTAGCCCGTGCACGGCTTCCTCGAGATCATCCAACATCCAGCGGGTGTGCTCGGCCTCATGGGGCACGTACCGGCCGCGCTCGAGGAGGTTCAGGTCTCGTTCGAGGCTGTCCAGCGCTTCCATGGCGTCGGCGATGTGCTCATGGGACTTCGCGTACGTGCCCTGGTCGGGTGCTGTCGTCGTGGTCAGGCGCTCCACGGCAACGAGACGGTGGGGACTGGAAGACCTGAGCATCTCGTCACCTACGTCGAACGGCGCGGCGCGGTCGGTCTCGCCAGTGGCTCGGCGCGGTCCCGGCGGCCGGGTGTGGGCCGCGCGTCAGAGCCTCCCACCAACGTCAATTGTCCCACCGGCAGCAAGGGACTTGTCCAGATGGACCGCCCAGGTCATCGACTTCAACCTGCCCCAAGCCGTTGGCAAGGCTTCCGACTCACGCGCCGCAGGCTTCGTGGCTCGCCACGGGGAACTGGTACAGGTCGAGTTGGACGCGTTGCCACCGGACGTCCTGCGCGACCTATTCGAGATCGCGCTCGCTGAGTTCTGGGACGAGTCCGCGTACCAGCGCTCGCTCGACCGGGAGAAGGCCGACCGCGAGCAGTTGTTCGAGGTTGGGGATGACGGCGGCCTGAGAGTTGACCGCCAGTTGTCCGTCGTACGTGAACTCCCAGGCGCCCCCTCCGGGCACGTGGCCCCAGTCCGGTACGAACACGACGAACCCGAGGTCCGCGACCTTTCGAGCGTGGTCACGGTAGTCAGACTTCGTCGAGACGCCGCTTGGTGCGCCGTGGAACATCACGACCACCGGCCACGGCCCGGCCGTGGCCGGCGCATAGACGTCGAGCACGCCCGGCAACAGCAGCGGGTTTGACAATTCGTAGGCGATGTCGCTGATCTTGGTCACGCTCGGCGTGGCGCCGGCAGCGCAGCCACCCACCAGGAACATGACGACCAGGCCGACGAGGAGCCGGCCAGTCGTTGGGTGCTCGCGCATCCTTCGTCCCCCCGGACGTCAATCGCGGGTCGGTCTCGCCAGTGGCTCGGCGCGGTCCCGGCGGCCTGAGTGTGGGCCGCGTGTCAGAGCCTCCCGTCAGCCGCTCACCGTAGGCGCGTGCCGGGCATCTGGCGAGAGGCGAACGGCCCGGTGCGCATCCCATTCCGTCACCCGAAGGGCGGAGCGAACGGCGGGGCCCCCGGCCGCCTGCGCCGCAGTCCCGCGTTCCCGCCTATCCGGCGGACCGGGGAGGCCGGGCAGAGCCGAGGGCCGCACCCATTCTCCTCGCTGCATTCATCAAGCGCAACGGCCTCCGGACGCCAGATGCGCGTCCCATCCCGGCAAGCCGGAGCGGAGCGGCGTGCCCCGGCCACTACCCTCGGACGAGGTGGATGATCGCCTCGTCGGTCATCTCTTCCTCGTCCTCCTCCTCGCCTTCGTCGGGAGGGAGGATCGCGATCTCGCGGAAGGCCTCGATGATCTCGGCGTCGGTCATCTCATCCTCCCGGCTCCTCAAGTCATCGACTGCCGTCCGCTTGGCGCGGCGCCACCGCCTCTCCGCCGTGGATGGCGTCGGCTCTGGGGCCGATGCGTGCTCGTCGCTCATGGTGCTCGTCACTCCTGTGGGTCCGGCAAGCATGCGCGTGAGCGCGCACGCTCACAAGGTGACCGCTGCCCCGGGATGCCCGATGCACATCCCATCCTCCGAAGAGAGCGGGCGTCCCGTGCGGAGCGGGGCCGGGTGTAGCCGTGCCGCACGGATCCGCGCCCGGTGAGCGGCAGCCCTCAGCGGTCGAGGCCGAGTCTCCGTAGGACGCGGTAGGGGTCGCCATAGCCGACCGACTGGACTCCTGGCGCTGACGCCGCAATGGTCTCGACCTGCTCGACCAGCTCCCGGCTCGACCGCGTCCATCAGGCGTCCCAGCATCGATGTAGCCTTGGCCCGAGGAGGAGCCGACGCATGGAGCGAAGGATGCGGAGGGCCAGCCTCGTCCTGCTGGCGGCGGCCGTCCTCGCGGGCTGCAGTGGAGTCGCCACCATCCAGCCGAGTCTGTCCGAGGGTCGGGGCACCGGAGGCCGCTCGTGGAGTGATCGTGAGCATGGGGAGGACGTGACGGTCACGACAAAGACCACGATCTCGGGCCAGATCGACGGCACCGTCACCGTAGCGAAGGGGGGCGTGCTGACGCTCTACGGCCGGGTGGAAGAGGACCTGATCATCGACAAGAACGGGCGGGCCGATGTCTACGGGATGGTCCTCGGGGATGTCGTCAATCGTGGCGGCACGGTGACGGTGTACGGGTGGGTTGGAGGCCGGGTGATCAGGCAGGGCGGCGAGACCGTGGTGAGCCCGGGCGCGGTGGTCAAGGGGTCGCCGGTGCCCTGACGGGCGCATGGATTGGGCGCCTCGTCAGCGGTGGCGAGCGAGCAGGATTGCGCCCGTCGCGAGCCCGGACCCGAGGACGACCACCGCGAACGCGAGGAGCGGCCACGGGGTGCCGCCGCCACAGAGACCGTCGGCACACGCCAGGGCGGTGTTGATCGCGCCGCACAGATAGAGGGCTCCGGAGCCTACCAGGACGCCCGACGCAAGCACTGCCCGACGTGCGTCCTCCCGAACGAGACTGAACGCGGCGAGGGCGAGGGTCGCGACGACCAGCGCGATCGAGACGAGCGGGAGGATCGAGACGAGCAGACCGACGAGCAGACCGACTCCGGCCGCGAGGGCGTAGTCGCCGATCGGCGAGCCTGACGAGGCGGGATGTGACTCACGCACTTCGACCGTCCTCCATCTCCCTTCGGTCACCGACCTCGATGGACGGGGCAACAGCGTCGCCAGCGCTTCTCCGCCCTGTTGCCTGCCGTGCCCAACCATGACCGCGCTATGGCCGGTGGCGCCCTGGGCGCGGCACGGCCAGGCTCATGGTGCCGGGTGATGTCCTCGCCGTCGAGCTTCGTGGGGTCCCGGGACTGAGCCAATCAGCCGGCCGCGTCGAGGGCAGCCCTGATGGTGGGGTAATGCTCGCTCCATGACTCCCAGACGGAGCCTGCCCATCTGCGGACCCGGGCATCGTGATCCTCGATGCTGGTCGCCTTCGAGACGGAGAGTACGGTCAGGTCGCCCGGACCACGAACCCGACGAAGGACCGGGAACTCCGTCCGGCGAGCGAGAACGGCCCGAAGCACGTCCGGTGAGCGCGCCGCTGATGCCTCGCGCTCCACGACGGCGCACAGGCTCGCGAGGTGGACGAACACGGACTGACCGTCGCGCCGATCCGTGCCGTCGCCCGGGTGCTGGGCCATGGAGGCGTCAACGGTGAGGTTGTTCGCAGCCGACCCGGGGAACCGGAGCATCTCGTCCGCTCGGAGAGCGCCGAACGCTGCCCAGCAGCCGGGGGCGCTCGGGACGTAGGCGTGGACCGGTCCGTCGATCTCCGGCACCACGGCTCCGCATTGCGGGCAGGTGATGTGGGTCGCCATCTCCGGCTACCGCCGCAAGCTGTTGAGCTTCACGGGACGCACCCTCCGCCTGCTGACGACGATGGGCGGAGCGTAGGGACCGCGGGGTCGGCGGGCAAGGGCCCGATGGATGCGACGGACCAACCGGGTTCGTCGCGGCCGCCCGGGGGCAGCTGACGGGCCGCTGACAGCTCCAGCGGAAGAGCCCGTGCCGACGAGAAGCAGCGTCGTCCAGCCGATCACGCCTCTAGCGGGTTCAAGCCCCGGACGCCACCCCGCCACCCCGCACGGCTGACCGGCCCACAGCGGCGCCGGGCGGCAGCGGCTACGGCGTGATGGGGCCGAACCTGCCGGTCGTCGGGTCGTACATCTCGGCCGTGGCCAGATACGCCGAGCCGTCGAAGCCCCCGGCGACCAGGACGCGGCCGTCGGGGAGCAGCGTGGCCGTGTGCCAGCCGCGAGCTGTCGCCATCGAGCCGATCGCGTTGGCGCCGGGCGTCGGCGTGGACGTCACGGTCGGCGTGGACGTCGCGGTCGGCGTGACGGCCGGCGTCGGCGTGGCGACCGCGACGGAGGGAGCGGCCGACACAACCGGCGTTGCCGCTGGCGGCGGGGTCGCGCCGGAGCCGCATCCGGTCAGCATGAGCGTGACGGTCAGGCCGACGAGGAGTCGCGAGGCCGCGTGGTTCGCGCCCGTGGCCTCCACCCCGGTCCAGCTTCTGGCTCGCACCGACAGCTCCCGGGACGCCTCGGCGGTACACGAGGTCTGGCTGGGCCGAACCTCATCGCTCCCGACGCCGGTAAGACGCTGCGCCTCGCCCCCTCGTCACAGTAGAGGCGAACGGCCCCTGAAGGGCGAACGGGCCCTGGGCGCCAGGTGCGCGTCCCATCCTCCGAGGAAGGGATGGCCGAGGGTGTTCAGGTTCGACCGGCGCGGAGTGTTCGGTCTGCGGTCGGCGTCGACAAACGCCCTCCCGCAAGATGCCGGGTAGCGGGCTGGGCACCCGCCTCCGCCGGGGGTAAGGTCTCAGCGACAGGCAACACACCGTCACAGAAGCGCGCACGGGAGATCGTCGTGGCGATGGACGAGATGGCTGGTGGTACTGCGGCACCTGAGGATCGACCGCGTTGGCGGAAGACCCGCCGTTCGAGACAGGGTGGGGCTCCCGCCGGGGGAGGGGCGGTCTACGGGCTCGGCATGATCGGTGCGATGGCCTACTTCTTCCAGTCCGCTGAGTCCGGCTGGGACTACGTTCTGGCCATCCCCAAGGCCAGCGTCTGGCCAGCCCTGCTGGTCTACAAGCTGCTCAAGAGCTACTACGGCTAGACACGAGGCCATCCTGAGCACGCGCCCCTGACCCGGGTCGAGCCGAAGGTGTCCGTCCGATCCGCAGAGGAAGGCCGGGCCTTCGGTGCGGAACCGGGACGACGCGCCTAGGATGTTCGGGCCGCCGGAGCGTTGTCGGGCGGGTGTGTCACGCGGAGGGGGGGGCCATGTACGCCGTCGTGGTTCGTGAGACCGGAGAGCCCGAGCGCATCGAGGGCACCAAAGAGCTCCTGCAGACCAACGTGCTGCCGCGCACGCGGCGCGCCCCCGGGATCGTCTCTGCGCTCTGGATGACGGACGGGTCGGGCGGGACGCTCAACGTGTTGGTGTTCGAGAGCGAGGAGGCCGCACGAGCGGCGCTGGAGCCGATACGGAGCGCGCCCCGCCCCGGGTTCATGCAGGTGGAGAGCGTCGAGTTCCTCCGCGTCCTCGCTCATTTCTGACGCGAACATCCCGCGGACGCCCCGTGCGCGTCCCATCGCGGCGCGTGGACCCGCGAGACCAACGTCAACACCTGCGTGGGTTCCCTCGTCCACTGAGCCCGGGCCGGCGATCGTGCGAGCCGCGGCGCCGGGTTGCGTCGCGGCTCGCCGCCGGGACTCGGCGCACCCTTAGCCGCCTGCCGCATGCTCGTAGTGCCCACGGCCTGCTATCGCGAGAGGATCAGCAAGGGGTCATCGAGGGAGCCCGTGAGGCATCCGCCGTCGATCCGCTCGCCGGCGCGGGCGACCACCTGGCCCGCGTCGTCGAGCACTTCCAGCGTCGGCGTGAACCGGACGGTGTAGCCGGGCGGGAACACGATCTCCCGGCGGCCCTCACCCTCGAGGTCGAGCCACGCGATCCGGGGATCAGTCGGGTCGCCGTTGAGCGTGGCGCCAACGAGGCCAACGCCGATGCAGGCGTCGCTGAGCCACACCCTCGCGGTGGGCATCAGAACCGCAGGCGGGGCGCTGGGCGAGAGCAGCGCAGGCGAGGCGCTCGTCGAGACCGGCGCGGAGGGAGACGGGGACGCACATGCGGCCACGATCATGGCCACGACCCAGACTGCCGCCGGCCGACGCACCCTGCCTCCTTCGAGACGCTCCATGCCCCGTAGACGACGCTGGCGAGGGTCGGTCCCGTCCGTGGCTCGGAGCCTCCCGCCGCCGGTCACGATGACCGCGACGGGGTGGGGCGTCGAGGGGCAGACGGCCCCCGGACTGACCCTCGATCGCTTCTCGCGCTGCGGACGACCCGCCGAATGGCTCTGGCCCTCCCCGCGGCGCGAGTCTTGAATAGTTTCGGGCGGTCCGTGACCCATACAGGGTGAGCGTCCAGCCAGGGCGCTGACAGGACCGGTGCCAGATGGAGCACGACCTCGTCGAGCAGGCACAACGGGGCGACCAAGAAGCATTCCAGGCGCTCGTCTGCGGCGCTTCGGACAGGCTCTACGCGATCGCCTGGCGGATCCTGCGCGACCCCGATCGCGCCGAGGACGCCCTGCAGCAGGCACTGATCCAGATCTGGGAGGACCTGCCCGATCTCCGCGACCCGGGGCGCTTCGACGCCTGGACCTACCGGCTCGTCGTGCACGCGAGCTACCGGGAGGCCCGGCGCGAACGGCGCTGGATGTCGCGGATCCGGGAGATCCCGGTCGACCCGCCCGACGACGATCGCGCGGGCGCGGTGATCGATCGCGACGAGATCGATCGCGGCTTCCGCTGCCTGACCCCGGAGCACCGGGCCATCCTGGTGCTCCACTACTACGTCGGCCTGCCGATCTCCGAGATCGCCGATACCCTCGGCATCCCGGTCGGCACGGCCGGCTCCCGCCTGCACTACGCGGTGCGCAGCCTGCGTGCCGCATTCGAGGCCGACGACCGGGTGGTCGCCGCCTGGAGGACACCGGCGTGACGCACGAGCAGCAGTTCGAGCAGCGACTGGCCGACTGGCTCGAGGACGGGCCTCTCGACGCCCCCGACCGGGCGATCGACGCGGCGGTCGCGCACGCGCACGCCCATCCTCGCAAGCGACGCCTCCTCGGCGGCCCGGGGAGGACCGTCATGAGTCGCATGCAACCCGCACCCTTCCCATCCTCCTCGCATCGGAGCTGGGTCACGGCCTTCGCCACCATCGCCACCGTCGCCGTCGTGGCCCTGGCGGTCGTCGGCGGCGGGGCCCTGCTGCTGAACCGGAGCCCCGCCAACCAGCCGGTCGGCGCGGCCGGCGCTACGGCCTCGCCCGCGCCGACCGCGGCCGCGACGCCGGCGCCCACGGCCAGCTCTGTCGAGAGTCTCCTGGCCGACCTGGCAGCCATGGCGAGCGCTCCCTACGACGCGGCCAGGGTCGCGGCGCTCTATGCGGCCAACGCGGTGTTCCACGACAAGGTTGCCAACGAGACATCCACGGGTCTCGAGGCGATCCAGGCGAAGAACAAGGCGATGGACGCTGCGGGCTTCAAGGTCGAGATCACCTCGGCCTGGATCCGGCAGGACGACTTCGTCGCCCACTTCGCCACGTTCGGCAACACGAGCGAGCTCTCGGGCCGGGGCCTCCTGGTCTACGAGCTGAAGGACGGCAAGGTCCTGAACCAGTGGGTGTACGACGCTGCCTCGTCGCCCCCGGTCTCATCGCCCACGGCCAGCTCCGACGAGGCTCTCGTGGCCGACCTGGCTGCCGTGGCGGGCAGTCCCTACGACGCGGCCAGGGTCGCGGCGCTCTATGCGCCCGACGCCGTGCTCCACGAGCTGACGGATGCGAACCTGACATCGACGGGCCTCCAGGCGATCCAGGCGAGGCTCAAGGACCTTGCAGCGGGCGGCTTCAAGGTCGTCGTGACCTCGGCCGCGATCCGGCAGGACAACTTCGTCGCCAACTTCGCCGCGTTCGGCAACACGGGCGAGCTCCCGGACCGGGGCCTCGTGGTCTACGAGCTGAAGGACGGCAAGGTCCTGACCCAGTGGGTGTACCCGGCGCCCTGAACGAGATCCGGCAGAGCTGACGCGCGGCCCCGGGTGCGGGCCGCCGGGACCGCGCCGAGCACCGGCGAGAGCGACCCGTGAAGCGTCCCGGAGGAGGGACGAAGATGCGCGAACAACAATCGATGGGCCGGCTCTTCGTCGGCCTGGCTGTCGTGGTCCTGCTGGCCGGCTGCGCCGCCGGCGCCACCCCGAGCGTGACGAAGACCCGCAACGTCGCCTACGAATCGGCCAACCCTGAGCTGGTGCCGGGCGCCCTCGACGTGTACGCGCCGGCCAAGGCCGGCCCGTGGCCCGTGGTCGTGATGTTCCACGGCGCCCCGGGGAGCGACCCGGCAACGGATCGCGCGACCTTGAGCGAGCACGCCCGCAAAGTGGCGGACCTCGGGTTCGTCGTCTTCAACGCGTCCTGGGGCCACGTGCCCGGAGGTGCCGTCGGCGCGCCCACCTACGACGGGCTCCTGGCGACCCAGTCCGAGGCTGCCTGCGCGGTGGAGTTCGCCCGGGCGCACGCTGCCGAGTACGGCGGCGACCCGGCCACGATGATCGTCTTCGGCCACTCGGGCGGCGCCCACGCGGCGGCGATGGCCACGTTCAACCGGCCCGAGCCGTCGGCGGGCTGTCTCGGGGGCACCACGCTCGGCCCGATCGACGCCCTCGTCACCTGGGAAGGAAACTGGATGCTCTCGGTGAATCAGCCCGATTGGGACGGCGCCCTCGCCGCCGACCCCAGGATCATGGACGTCGTCACCCCGTGGACGCACCTTGCCGAGCACAAGGACCAGAAGGTCGTGATGCTGGTGTCGGACCATCCGGGTTCCCAGTTCGAGCGCAAGGTGGGCGACCCGTGGGCGGCCGACTCGTGGTTCGCCGCGCGCGACCCGTCGGGCGACCTGCGCCGGCAGCTCGAGGCGAACGGGGCGTTCGCCGACGGCACGATCGGCCAGGCCGACGCGCAGGAGCTCCTCTTCTCGGTCCTGGAGGCGCAGGGGAACCCCGTCACGCTCGACGTGATGCCGGACTCCGTGCATGACAACCTGGGCGCCGCCGGCTGGAAGGTCTTCCTCGCCGCCTTCCCGAAGGCGGCAGCGCAGGGCTGACGCACCGGCCGATAGATGTCCGCCGGATCGCGGGGGCGCTTCGGCTGTCGCCCGGCGCTCGGGCCAGGTGCTCGACGTCGACCCGTGTCAGCCATGCCGATCTCGGCGTGGTTCGACGGCCACCAGGGGTAGCCGCCAACGGCACCCACGGGCGATCACGTGAGCGGGCGGACCATGACCTGGATCTGCAGGTCGGAGCCTTCACGCAGCGGGAAGTGCCGTCCCGTATCCACGAACCCGAGGCGGTCGTACAGGGCGATGGCCCGCGCATTCGTGGTCGTGACTCCGAGGCCCAGCACCGGGTAGCCCGCCTCTCGCGCCCACTCGACGACGGCGGCCACGATCGCCTCGGCGATCCTGGTGCCACGAGCTGCCGGTTCGACCCACATGGCGTAGAGCCCGGCGGCCGGCTCGTCGGTCGGGGCGGGCCCGCCCGATGCCATGCCCACCAACCGGCCGTCGCGCTCTGCGACGATGACGACGCGGTCGCCCGTGCTCGCCCGCCGCTGCCAGACGGCGTCCGGCTCCGCTTCTTCCTCGGCCAGGGTGGCACCGAACGAATCAGGGGCGTCGGCCAGCGCCCGGAGACGCAGCGCACGAAGCTCCCGCCATTCATCCGGCCGCAGTCGACGGACGAGGTAGCCGCTCCGGGCGTCGCTGGAACGCGCGTCTTCCGCGGCCACCCCAGGAATCCCGAGTCTAGAGCCCGGCGCGCCCGATCTCGGGCTGCGAAGGAGTCTCCGTGCGCGACCGTCGCCGAAGGCGTCGGACCATGTAGGTCGCCACGAGGCCCAGCAGCACGCTCGTGACCACGGGAGAGACCTTGGCGGGCCCTCCGCGGCGCCGGCGACGCATGGCCTCGGTGTCGATGAAGACGCCGCGGCACGTCGGGCAGCGCCATGCCCCGGAGCGCCGTCCCATCGGCTGCATCGTCATGGCGTCCTTCGGGCACTGCCACGCTGTCGCTGTCGGCTCGGTCACGTGTCCCCTCCATTCGACCCTTGCGCCACCCCGGTGGCCGGCTTCGACCTGCTGGGATGCTTGCACGAGCCTACCCCGCGTGGGGATATGGCGGATTCGCCCGAGGCGGACGGGCCGCGCTCAGTACCCGACGGACGGCAGCCAGGCGCCCCGCGGCTCCTGGTAGATCCCCAGGGTCATCAGGTTCAGGACGAAGAAGACCCGCAGGCCGTGGGCCAGGCACCAGCGGAAGAGGTCGCCGTTGTCGAGGGGAACGAGGAACCCCGGCGTGCCGAAGTCGTCCGCGGCGCCGATGAGCGCCCCGAGGTCGTCGTTCGTCTCGGCGACCGAGTGCCCGAAGTAGTGGACGCCGGTCGAGTATGCGGTGATCCGGCCGAGGCGCTCGACGACCTTCGCCTTCCCGCCGGCGATCGACCCGCGCAGCTCGCCCGCCCGCGTGTGGCCGTGGACCCTCAGGCAGAGATCGTTGCAGGCCGCCTCGTCGGCCTCCGTGGCCGTGCGCACCGCGTACCCCGGGAAGTCCAGCTGGAGCGGCTCGCCGTGCATGGCGGCCAGCGTCGCCCGGACGTCCATCCCGAGCTTCGCGTACAGGCTCAGCGACCGGTTGTGGTACGAGATCTGGATCAAGCGTACGCCGGGGGTGCCGGTCTCCCTGGCCCGCTCCAGCATCGCGACCATCAGCGCGCGACCGACCCGGTGATCCTGCGCCGACGGGTCGACGCTGACCGGCCCGATCGCATTGATCGTCGAACGCTCGTCGAGGAACGAGCTGCCGGCGACGCGGCCGTCGACCTCCGCGACGATCCCGTGGAACCCCGGGTTGCCGACCAGGGCGCGCATGCTCCCGGTGGCGGCCTCGACCGAGGGGAAGTCGTGTGGGAAGCCGTGCTCGTCTGCCACGCTCGCGAACGCGTCGTGCAGGATGCGCCCGCACTCGGGGATGTCGGCCGCCACCGCGCGGCGAAGGGTCACGTCCATGCGCACACCTCGGCTGTGCTCCAGGAGCGCCCCCGCGCTCGCCGATGATCGTATCGAGGCGCCCGTCGGCCCGCAACGCGATCGGGTGCTCGCACGCGTGGGGCGGCGCAGGCGGCGCAGGCGGCGCAGAAGGCAGGCTCCGGGCGTGCTCCCGACGGCGGAGCGTGCCGGCACTCGCCTATTCCGGGTGATGAGACCCCCTCCGTCCCGTGTACCATCAGCGCCGGCGTCGTGGACCCGCGGCGTCGCGTTCGTTGGTGAAGGTGCCATCGCCCCGAGATGCGGGCGCGGATGGCTGGGATGGAGGAGCTACATGAATCTCGGATCCATTCGGGAGGCGCTCGGGCGCCGGACCCTGCCCCTGGCGATCGTCGCCGTGGTCCCGGTCCTCTTCGCGGCCTGCAACCAGGTCGGCACGGCGACCCTGACCTTCTGGGACATCGTCTGGTCGATGGTCGTCTTCTTCTTCTGGTTCATGGCCATCTGGATCTTCATCAGCCTGTTCGCCGACATCTTCCGGCGCAACGACCTGTCCGGCGGGATGAAGGCCGTCTGGCTGCTGTTCCTCATCTTCCTGCCCTTCCTCGGCGCGCTGATCTACATCGTCGCCCGGCCGAAGGTGACCCCCCAGGACCTCCAGATGATGGCCCAGTCGGAGGCCGCGGTGAAGGCAGCCTCGGGCGTGTCCGTTGCGGACCAGCTCGAGAAGCTCGCTCAGCTCCGCGATGCCGGCACCATCTCGGTCCCGGAGTACGAGCAGCTCAAGGCGAAGCTCCTGGCGCAGTAGCCGCCGTTCACGCAGAAGGCCGGGGCCCTCGGGTCCCGGCCTTCGTGATTCCCGGGGATCGGCGCTCCCAGCCCGGAGGAGGTTCGCTACCCGGCGGCGCCGGCCGGAACGGGCGCGGGCGAGACCTCGGGTGCCGGCTCGAGCGGAGCGATCATCCAGTCCGCCTCCGGCGTGCCCGTCGCATCCGCGAGCGGCGCGAACGTCCCCGCGACGTCCGAGAGGCGGTGGAGCGCCAGGTACTTCGCCCCGATCCAGCGGGCAAACGCGCGACCCGCCGGCGTGAACTCCTCCACCTCGTCTCCCGGCACGATGCGCGGCTCGTCGAGCTCGTAGACCCGCTCGTGGAGCTGCATCCGGCAGTGGCCGGCCGCCATGACGTTCTGGACCCACTGCACATCGGCGCCGTAGGGCAACGGGATGTAGATGGTCGTGGCCGCGAGCCGCGGGTAGACCGGCGTGCGATGGATCACCCCGCTCACGCGGCCCACGTGCTCCAGCATCGCCCAGCGGCTGACCCGGCCGCCCACGAGCCCGAGGCGCGTGACCAGCGGGTCAAAGCGATGCGTGACGACATGGCGAACGGCCCCCGCCAGGTAGGCGCGGGGCTCCATCTCCGCCCCGTCCGCACGCCGCCGCAGGGCGACGATCCCGCCGGCGGCGCCGGCCGAGATCACCCCGAGGAGCAGGAAACGCGTCCTCCCGAGCATGTCATCATCCTCTCGTGGTGTCGCAACGAGCCTGCGGCGGCGGCCGGGAGTTGCCCAGTGCCGAAGGACAGGGGTGACGCCCGCCGCCATGCCGGCGAAGGAGCGGCGACCCTACGCTGATCCCCCGCCGACGGTCGCGAGCACCAGCGCCTGCGCCTCTTCCAGGATCCGCCCGAGGTGCTCGTCGCCGCGGAAGCTCTCCGCGTAAAGCTTCGTGACGTTCTCGGTCCCCGATGGGCGGGCGGCGAACCAGCCCTCGGCCGTCACGACCTTGAGGCCGCCGATCGCGGCGCCGTTGCCGGGCGCGGTGGTGAGGATCGCGGTGATCGGGTCGCCCGCGAGCGTCGACGCCCGGACCGCGTCCGGCGTCAGCCTCCCGAGGGCGGCCTTCTGGGCCGGCGTGGCCGGAGCGTCGATCCGCCGGTAGGCGGGGCTGCCGAAGCGCTCCGTCAGCGCGCCGTAGGCCTCGGCCGGGTTGCGGCCGGTCCGGGCCGTCATCTCGGCGGCCAGGAGGCAGGCGATGATGCCGTCCTTGTCCGTGGTCCACGTGCCGCCTCCGCGCCGCAGGAACGAGGCGCCGGCGCTCTCCTCGCCCCCGAAGCCGATCGTGCCGTCGACGAGGCCGTCGACGAACCACTTGAAGCCGACCGGGACCTCGATGAGCCGCCGGCCGAGGTCGGCGACCACCCGGTCGATCATGCTCGACGAAACGAGGGTCTTCCCGACGGCGACGTCGCTCCCCCACCCCCGGCCGCCGCCGAAGAGGTAGGCGATCGCCGCCGCCAGGAAGTGGTTCGGGTTCATGAGCCCGGCGCCGGGCGTGACGATGCCGTGGCGGTCGGCGTCCGCGTCGTTGCCGAGGGCGAGGTCGAACTTGTCGCGCAGCGCCACGAGGCGGGCCATGGCGAAGCGCGACGACGGGTCCATCCGGATCCGGCCGTCCCAGTCGAGGGTCATGAAGCCGAATTGCGGGTCGACGGCGTCGTTGGTGACGGTCAGGTCGAGCCCGTATCGCCCCCCGATCGCGCCCCAGTAGTCGACCGCCGCGCCGCCCAGCGGGTCGACGCCGATCCGGAGGCCCGACGCCGCGATCGCCGCGAGGTCGACGACGTCGGCGAGGTCCCCGACGTAGGTCCCGACGAAGTCGTGGTCGGTCGCGGCCGCGCGCGCCCGCTCGAAGGGCACGCGGGCGATCCCGGCGAGCCCCGCGGAGCCGGCGGCCTCGAGGATCCGATTCGCCTCGTCCTGGATCGCTCGCGTGACGTCGGTGTCGGCGGGGCCGCCGTTCGGGGGGTTGTACTTGAAGCCGCCGTCCTCGGGCGGGTTGTGGGACGGGGTGACGACGATGCCGTCCGCGAGGCCGTCGCGGCGCCCGCGGTTGGCGACGAGGATCGCGTGCGAGATCGCCGGGGTCGGGGTGAAGCCGTCGGCGGCGTCGACGCGGACGTCGACCCCGTTGGCCACGAGGACCTCCAGGGCCGTCTGGAAGGCCGGCTCGGAGAGGGCGTGCGTGTCGCGCCCGAGGAAGAGCGGGCCGGTGTAGCCCTGCGCGGCCCGGTAGCGGCAGATCGCCTCGGTCGTGGCGAGGATGTGCGCCTCGTTGAACGCCGCGCGGAAGGCCGACCCGCGGTGGCCGGACGTCCCGAAGGCGACCCGCTGGGTGGGGTCGGAGGGGTCGGGCCGCAGGTCGTGGTAGGCCCGGAGGAGCGCGTCGACGTCGACGAGCTCGGATGGATCAGCCGGCAGTCCGGCGCGCGGGCTCTGGGTCATCGGGGGCCTCGCGGGTTCCGTCAGGTGCGATCGGCGACCGCCGCCGTCACGATAGCGCGGCCCGCGCGCTGGTGGAGAGAGACGGGGCCCGGCCGGGTGTGAGACGGCCGGGCCCCCGGGCAGGGAGGATCAGGGATAGAGGCCGCGCAGGAGCGTCGCCTCGGCGACGCGCTCGACCGCGATGGCGTGGGCCGCCCGGCGCGGCTCGATGCCGTCGGCCGCGGCGCGCTCCCAGACGTTCGCGGCGGCGTCGAGGATCGCCTCGCGGAGCCGGCCGTTGATGATCTTGGGCGCCCAGAACAGGAAGTCGCGGTTCTGGACCCACTCGAAGTAGCTGACGATCACGCCGCCGGCGTTGCACAGGATGTCGGGGACGACCACGACCCCGTTCTCCCGCAGGATCGGGTCGGCGTCGGGCGTCGTGGGGCCGTTGGCGCCCTCGGCGAGGATGCGGGCCCGCACGCGTCCCGCGTTCGCGCTCGTGACCTGGCCCTCGAGGGCGGCCAGGACGAGCACGTCGACGTCGAGCCCGAAGAGGGCCTCGTTGTCGATCGGCTCGGTGCCCGGAGCATCCGCGATCGTGCCGCGCTCCCGCATGAGGCGTCGGAGCTCGGGGACGTCGAGCCCGGACTCGCGGTAGCAGCCTCCGCCGATGTCCGTGATCGCCACGACCCGGGCACCCGCCTCGTGCAGGATCCGCGCGGTCGCCTCGCCGACGTTGCCGTAGCCCTGGACGGCGACGGTGGCGCCCTCGAGCGCGAACCCGATGCGCCGGGCGGCATCCTCGATCGTGTAGACGACGCCCTGCCCGGTCGCGTCGGCGCGGCCGTTCGAGCCGCCGATCGCCACCGGCTTGCCGGTCACGACGCCGGGCACCGAGTAGCCCCGGTGCATCGACACCGTGTCCATGATCCAGGCCATCGTCTGGGCGTTGGTGCCCACGTCCGGCGCCGGGATGTCGGAGTCGGGTCCGATGAGGGGCCGGAGCTCGGTGGCGAAGCGCCGGGTGAGCGCCTCGATCTCCCTGGCGCTCATCGTGCGCGGGTTGCAGGCCACGCCGCCCTTCGCGCCGCCGAACGGGACGTTGACGAGGGCGCACTTCCAGGTCATCCACATGGCCAGGGCGCGGACCTCGTCGAGGTCGGTCGAGGGGTGGTAGCGAAGCCCGCCCTTGGCCGGCCCGCGGGCCATGTTGTGCTGGACCCGGAAGCCGGTGAACACGTGCGTCCGCCCGTCGTCGAGCCGCACCGGGAAGCGGACCGTGAACTCGCGCTGCGGCACCCGGAGGATCTCGCGGATCCCGTCGTCGAGGGCCAGGTGGTCGGCCGCCGCGTCGAACTGGCTCAGTGCCGCGGCCAGCGCGCCCGCGCCCGGGGAGGAGGCCGGAGGCACCGCGCCCGGGCTCGCAGAGGAGGCCGAGGGTGCCGGGTCCGCGCCCGGGGAGGAGTCCGGCGCGCCGACGACGGGCGGCCGGGTGGGGGTCTCGATCATGGGTGGCTCCGGTGTCGCTCGCGCGGCCGGCGCATGCCGGCACGGTCCGCTCACCCAAGCCTCGCGCCCCGGGACGAACAGGAGGGGGGACGTCCATGAACGCCGCGTGAAAAGTTGCGGAACGGAGGCGGACTGGGTGCGGCAAGGTCGCGAACGTTCACGATCCGTTCATGGACGTTCCCCGGGTGGTTCAGGGCGCCGCTCCAGCATGGCGAGCGTTGATCCGCCATCGACAGGGATGTGCCCGGGGTCTCGCCCCGGGCACATCCGCCAGCGAGGAGCCCCATGGCCACGCAGCCCGACTTCATCTGCGCCACCTGTGACGTGACCATCACGCATCACCCGACGTTCCACCTCGGCCTGGCCTTCTGCTGTGCCGGATGCGCGGCCGACGGCCCGTGCATGTGCTCGTACGACGTCGAGGACCAGCTGCCGCTGGCGGCTCCCGCGCCCGCGCTCGTCGCAAGGCCGCGCCCCGAGCCCGCCATGGCTCCGGTCGCACGCCCCGTCGTCAGGACCCCGCGCCCCGAGCGCGCCCCCGTGCCCGCCGCGGAGACCGCTCCCGTCCTCGCCGCCGCGCGACGGTGACGGCCCCCGGTCCGTCCTGACCTCGCGAGGTTGCTGCCGGTGGCCCTCCAGCGGGCGTATCCTCGGGTCGTGATGTTCGCCGCCGACCCGTCGATCGCGCCGGGCGGATCGCCGTCGCCCCTGGCCGGCGCAGCCCTCGCCCTGGTCCACGAGGGGGCGACGTCCTCCACGCTCGCCGAGCGCTTCAGGGCAGCCGGCGCCGAGATCGACGTCGCCCACGCGAGGACCCTGCTCCGCGAGCTCGCCCGGCTGGGGCTCGTGCGCGTCGCCCGGCACGACGGCGAGGATCGCGTCCACGTCCTGACCAGCCTCGGGCACCAGGTGCTGGGGGGCAGCCTGATCGGCGACGCCGGCCTCGTGGCCCACATGGCCGAGCTGGAACGGCTGCGGACGGACCTCCTCTCGACCATCGCCCACGAGCTGCGGACCCCGCTGACCGCGATCCGAACGTGCGTCGGCGTGCTGCGCGATCCCGAGACGGCGCCGAGCGACGCCCAGGGCGAGACGCTCCTCGCGACGATCGAGCGGAACGCCGACCGGATGCAGCGGGTCGTGGGCGACATCCTCGAGATCGCCCGCTTCCGGACCGGCCAGGTCGTGCTCCAGCTGCGTCGCTTCGACGCGCTCGAGCTGACGAGGGGCGCGATCGCGTCCGTGGCGCCGCTGGCGGCCACGCGGCACCAGGAGATCACGCTGCGGCCGCCCGTCGGCGCGATCCGCGTGTTCGGCGACCATCGGCGCCTGGAGCAGGCCCTGGTCAACCTTCTCTCGAACGCGGTGAAGTACGGGCCGGCGGGCGGCCGGATCGTGGTCCGGCTGCGCCTCGACGCGGACCAGGTGACGTGGTCGGTGCGCGACGACGGCCCCGGCATCTCGGCGGCGGACCAGGTGCACCTCTTCGAGCGGTTCTTCGTCGGGCCGAACGACCGGGACGGCGGCCCCCGCGGCGTCGGTCTCGGGCTCCCGACCGCCCTCGCCATCGCGCAGGCGCACGGCGGCCGGATCGACGTCGAGAGCGCGCCCGGGGAGGGCAGCACCTTCACGCTGGTCGTGCCGCGCGACGGCCCGCACGACTCCGACTGAGCCGATGCGGATCCTCGTCGTCGACGACGCCCCCGACGTCGTGGAATCCGTGCGACTCGGGTTCATGCTCCAGTGGCGCGATATCGAAGTCCTGGGAGCCGCGACTGGCGAGGAGGCGCTCGACGTCGTGGAGGCCCAGCGCCCGGACGTCGTGCTGCTCGACGTCGGCCTGCCGGGCATGGACGGCTTCGGCGTCCTGCGCGAGATCCGGGTGTTCTCGGACGTCCCGGTGCTCATGCTCACCGCCCGCGACGATGCGATGGACAAGGTCAAGGGCCTCGAGCTGGGTGCCGACGACTACGTCACCAAGCCGTTCAACCACCTGGAGCTGATGGCCCGCGTGCGGGCCGTCCTGCGGCGCCACGAGATGCCGCCGCCCACGAGTCGTGCGCCGTCGTTCCGGGCGCACGACCTGGAGGTGGACTTCGCCGCGCAGGAGGCGCGCCTGCGGGGCGTGCGGCTCGAGCTCACGCCGACCGAGTACAAGCTGCTGTACCACCTCGTCCGGAACGCCGGCCACGTCCTCCAGCACGGCACGCTCCTCGCAAAGGTGTGGGGCCGCGAGTACATGGACGAGGTGGACTACCTGCGGGTCTACGTCCGGCGGCTGCGCGACAAGCTCGACGACGATCCGGATCAGCCGCGCTACATCCGCACCGAGCGCGGGCTGGGCTACCGCTTCATCGCCGGGGCCGGCTGAGCGGGCGGCGAGCGGGCGGCTGAGCGGGCTTCCGAGCGGGACGCGACCCGGCGAGCCGCGGCCCGCTACGGGAGAAGTCCGTCACGGGGGCGCCGCCACCGAGGGAGCGCCGCTACGGGAGCAGCGCCGCTACGGGAGCAGCGCCGCCACGGTGCCCGCCAACGCCTCGTCGGAGGTCGCGATCACGACCACCGCTTCCCCGGAGGCCCGGACGTACGAGACGGGTCCGTCGGCGCCGTAGGAGACCTTCGTCAGCTCCCGACCGCCGAGCGTCACCGTCGACGTGCTCACGCCGGGCGACGACCCCGAGAGCCAGGTGCTGACGATCACGGGGCCCAGCTCGGTCGCCGGCATGCCCACGATGCGGAAGGCCACGAGGTAGCAATCGAGGGTGCCGGTCTCGTCGTAGGCCTGCGCGAGCTGGAGGTCGGCCGGCGTCTTGCCCAGGGTCTCGAGCGCGGCGATCATGGCCCTGCCGGAGGTGTCGTTGCCGAGGACGTCGGTGCCGATCGCGCTGCCGCTCGTGAGCGGCGTGCCGTCGATGGCGTCCGGCAACAGCGCCAGGAGCTCCGGGGCGGCCGGGCTGGGCTCCGGGCTCCCGCTCGCGACCGCGGCCTCGGTGGGCGTGGGCTCGGCGCTCGTCGCGGGAGCCGTGGGCTCGCCGCTGGTCGCGGGTGCCGTGGGCGATGTCCCGGCGGTAGCGATCGGCGAGGTCCCGGCGGTCGCCGACGCCGCGGGGCTCGCGGGGCTCGCGGGAGCAGCGGCCACCCCGGAGACGGCCCGGTCCATCGCCGCGGCCACGGCCTGCGCCCCTGCCTCCAGGTCGGCAGCGTCCACGGCGCCGGACGGTGCCACGGAGGCGACCAGCCCGCCGCGGCGGAACTGGATCAGCGTCGTCGACGCGGTCGCATCCTCCAGCGCATAGCCGCCGTCCCCGAGGTCGGTCCGAGCCACGACAGCCTGGCCGGCGGCCTCGGCCGCGGCGCGCGACCGGTCGAGCGCCGCGGCGGCATCCGCGGCGTAGCAGCTGACGGCCACGTAGATGGTCGGCGTGCCCGTCGTGTCGCCGGCGGGCACCGGTCCCACGAGCGACGCCCCGAGGCCGTCGGGGTCCACCTGCGTTCTCCCGACGGTCCATCCGGCCGGCAGGTCGGCCGGGGCCGGCGCGGCGTTCCAGGCGGTGGCCCGGCAGGATCCACCGCCTGATCCGGCGAGGGCAACGATGGCGACGACAAGGCCGAGCCCGGCCGTCGCGAGCGCCCCGACCCCGAGACGCAGGGCCCGCCGCGCGGTCGGGCTCGCGACCGGCGAGTCCGGCGGGTCCGCCGGGGGCGCCGCGGGATCCGGGTCGACCTGGGAAGAGGGGCGCGACGAGGCAGGCCCGTGCCGTTGGCTGGTCATCGCGCGAAGCATACGGCCGCTTTCTGCAACGTTCCTGAAGGGCGCCCCGGCGCCGGACGCCGCTGGTCCGGCGCCCAATCCCACACTGCGCTACTGTACGAATGATGGACCGCGCCGCTTCCGCCGGATCGACCCGGGCCGCGCCCCGGAGCCTCTGGTTCCCCCATCAGCACGGGGCCTGGGCGATGCTGGCGGTCCCGCTCCTGATGGGCGTGGCAGCCAGCGCGCCGTCGGCGTGGCAGCTCGTCCTCGCCGCCGCATCCGTCGCAGGGTACCTGGCGGCCGCCACGGCCCAGGCCTGGCTGCGCGCCCGG
The DNA here is from genome assembly GCA_963831745.1 of uncultured Chloroflexia bacterium. Taxonomy (GTDB): domain Bacteria; phylum Chloroflexota; class Limnocylindria; order Limnocylindrales; family CSP1-4; genus CTSoil-043. The sequence goes on from CAWHRD010000002.1 coordinate 302,462, forward strand.
CGGCGACCGACCTTCGTCCCCTCGCTCGTGGCCTACGGCGCCGTCTTCGCCGTCGCCGGCGTCGCGCTCCTCGTTGCCTTCCCGGTGCTCGCGCTGGCCGCCGTCGTGGTCATCCCGGCCGGCGCGCTCGTCGTCGGCGGGGCCCGTCCGGGCACGCCGCGCGACCTCGCGAACAGCCTGGGCCAGACGGCCATCGCGCTGGTGCTCGTCCCCGCGGCGGCGCTCACCTCGGGAGCCTGGGAAGCCGACGCGGTCGTCCGGGCAACCCTCGTGGCGGCCGGCTACCTCGTGGGCACGGTGCTCGTCGTGCGATCGGTCATCCGCCAACGGGGCAACCGGGGCTTCGCGGCGCTGTCGGTCGGGTTCCACGCCGCCCTCGCCGTGGCCGCCGCCGTGACGCTCGCCTGGCCGTACGCCGTCTACTTCGCGGGACTCACCGGCCGTGCCGTCGCGCTCCCGCTTGTCGAACGCCGGCGCGCCGGCACGGCCCGCCCCCTTCGCCCGGTGCACGTCGGGATCGTCGAGATCGTGGCCTCGACCGTCCTCGTGGTCCTCGCCTTCGCCATACCGCTCTAGCGAGCCGGCCTCTCGGGGGCGATCTTCCCGGGAGTGGAGGCGCCGCCGCCGGTCCCCGGCCCATCGCCGGCGCCGGTCGCGTCGGCCTCGAGGAAGGCTCCCGCCGCGAGGACATCGGCCACGTCGCCCGTGCCCCCGATCTGGAGCATCGCCCGGCTGTTGCCGGCGAGCTTCCGGGCAACCTTGAGGCGCTCCCCGGCCCAGTCCCAGCGGGCCGCCTCGGGGAACCGGGCGAGCCGCTCCTGGAGCTTCTCCAGGCGCAGCGCCTCGGTCTCGGCGTCCAGCTCGATCTCGCGCAGGCGGATCGCCGCCGCCAGCCCTACCTTCTCCATCTCGCGCTCGAAGCGCGCCTGAGCCTCCTGGCGCGCGAGGGCGTCGCGGTCGGACTGGACGCGCCGGTCGAAGCCCGCCTCCTCTTCCTGCTGCGACGTCCGGATCTGGGCAAGCCGGCGTGCCTCGCGCGTCGCGAGGAAGCCGGGCGGCGGGTCGACCCGGACGACGAGCACGCGGGTGACCCGCACCCCGTAGCTCTCGAGCGCCGACGACAGCGCGTCCCGGATGACCTCCGACTCGCGACCGACCATGTCGAGCACGCCCTCGGACTTGATCGACCGAGCGATCTCGCGGACGGTTGCCTGGGCCGAGCCCAGGCAGACGGCGTCGAAATCGGGGGCGGTCGTGTTGTAGACGAACTTCCCGGGTTCCTCGATCCGGAAGGTGAAGAGCACCTCGATGTCGACCCGGACGTCGTCGGCCGTCGGGATGGCCCGCACGAGCGACCCGAAGGGGATCTCGCGGGTCGTCACGAGATGGGTGACGGTCACGGTCGGGGGAACTCGCTGGACGCCCGGCCCGGCGATGCGCAGGAAGCGGCCGCGCTCTGCGAGGACGGCCTGCGTTCCCTCGGGGACGGGGGTCAGGACGGCCCGGGCGCTGCCGGCGAGGAAGAGCGCGACCGCCGCGACCAGGCCCGCCACCGTGAGGATCGTGCCGAGCGGCAGGAGCACCGCCGCCGCCGCCACCGCGGCGGCGGCGATGATCACCTCGACCTGGAAGCGCCCGCCCTGCTTGATGAGCACGACGATCGGGTAGCGCCCCGCGTCGTCGGGCGAGGCGAAGACCTCGGCCGCGCGCCGGAGGCGAACGCGCTGCTGGGTCAGCTGGACGTAGGACGGCGCGACCACGAGCGCCTCGTCGACGGCATCGAGGTCGGCCGGCGCCGCGTACGACTCGGTCACGGGGCTTCACCTCCGGGGAGTGGACGGACGCCGGTCGGGATGCCCGGCCGGCTGGCGATCGCGGTGGCGGAGGGTCGCGGCTCCGCGGGGGCCGTACCGCGGTTTCGGTAGATCGTGGGCACCGGGGCCGGTGTCGCGCCGGGGGCCGGTGCGCCTGCTGCGCGGCGTCGCTCCCACGGCAGGACCCCGGCCGGCTGCGGCGGCTCGGCGAGGCGTCCCCGGAGGTAGCGCACGGTATTGCGAGCGATCACGAGGATCGGCGCCGACAGAAGGAGCCACCCCAGGCTGATCTGCGAGAGGACGGCGAAGGCCGGCAGGGCCAGCGCGGGCTTGACGTTGAGGTCGCGGCCGAGCCGCCCGCCGACGGCCAGCTTGACGAGCTGCTGCGCGACGAGGTAGACGGCCAGCAATGCCACCGCCGCCTGCGGCTCGTCCTGCCGCGCGACCGCCAGCAGGACGATCGGGAGCGCGCCGACCAGACCGCCGAGCTGGGGGATCACCTGGGCGGTGCCCATGAAGGCGGCGATCGCGATCGCCCCCGGGTACGACGCGATGTCCGCCCGCGACACCAGCATGAGACCGGCGTAGACCGCGGCACCGAGGCCCACGGCGGCCGCGATCTGCACCCGCAGGAAGGTGCTCAGGGCGCGGTGCACGATCGTCAGGAGCGCCATCGCGTCGGCGCGCAGGCCCGGGGCGAACTGGGCCGCGATCTGGCCTCGCAGCGAGCGCCCGTCGCGGACGACCGAGAGGACCCACAGGGGCAGCAGCACGAGGCCGATGACGAAGCCGATGGTGTCGAAGATCCCGAGGAGCCCCGAGACGATGAGCTCGGCGATGGAGTCGAGGAACGACGAGAGGCTGGTGGTGACGATCGTCGCCACCCGCTCGAGGACGCCGACGACGAGCGCCCGGGCGCCCTCGGGCAGCGTCGCCAGGTACGCGTCGAGCTGCGCCCGGAGGTCGGCCAGCTGGGTCGATCCGGGGAGCTCGCGGAGGATCTGGATCGTCGCGGCGACCAGGGGCGGGACGACGACCGCCACGATCGCAACGAGCACCGCCAGGCCGGCCGCCAAGGCGATCGCGGCCGCGAGCACGCGCGGCATCACGCGGTCGAGGACGCCGACGAGCGGGTAGATCGTGTAGGCGAGCAGGCCGCCGATGGCGAACGGCAGGAGGGAGGGCCAGGTCGCGGCCGCCAGCCACGCGGAGATGGCGACGACGAGCGTCGCCAGGAGTCCGCGCCCGAGCGCCTGCGGCGTGATCGTGGAGATCCGGGCCGCCAGCAGGCGCCATTCGGCGCGCGAGCGCTCCCGGGCGGGCCGGAGGCGGGCGATCGCGCGGTCCTGGACCTTCGTGCTCACGATGCGCAGAGTATCCGCCGCGCGCCGCCCGTGTCGCATCCTCCGCGCCGGGTGAGGGGCCGCGTGCAGCGGGGGTGGGCGGCAGCGAGCGGCCCCCGGCCTCGCGGAACTGTGCCCCGTACCGAGCCACGCGGTACGCGACTACCGCGTCGAGCCTTGAGATGACGGGAAGCGACCCTTTGGCCGCATGCCGGATCACGAGACCGGTCGCGCATACCGCCGGCGGCGGTACGGGTGCCGGCTCCCGGCTGGTTGGCGGCGGTACGGGTGCCGGCTCCCGGGTGGCCGGCGGCCGGCGGCGGTACGGGTGCCGCCCACATGCCGCGTCGTGCGGCCGGATGCCGCCCTGCGGAGTGGCCCCGACGGGCCGATCAGCCCAGGGCCCGAGGCCTACCCCGGCACGGCACTCCGCCCGGGTGCACCAGACCGTCCGGAACGTTGCGACGGGGTGCTACGATCGATCCGCCCCGAGCCGGCACCTCGTACGGGGCCCGTCCGCGCCGCTTGGCGGCCGTGATGCAAGGGCCCACGATGCCCCGACCGGAGAAGGAGACGCGCATGGCCACCGTGACGTTCGATCACGTCACCAAGAAGTACGGGGAGGTCGTCGCGGTCGACGACTTCAACCTCGAGATCCAGGACGGCGAGTTCATGGTCTTCGTCGGGCCGTCGGGCTGCGGCAAGACCACGAGCCTCCGGATGATCGCGGGCCTCGAGGACATCACGACCGGCTCGCTGGCGATCGGCGAGAAGATCGTCAACGACATCCCGCCCAAGGATCGCGACATCGCGATGGTCTTCCAGAGCTACGCGCTCTACCCGCACATGACCGTGCGCGACAACCTCGCCTTCGGCCTCAAGCTGCGCAAGGTCGACAAGAAGGAGATCGAGAAGCGGGTCCAGGACGCGGCCGGGATCCTCGACCTCGGGCGCTATCTCGACCGCAAGCCGAAGGAGCTCTCCGGCGGCCAGCGCCAGCGCGTCGCGCTCGGCCGGGCGATCGTCCGCGAGCCGGCCGTCTTCCTGATGGACGAGCCGCTCTCCAACCTCGACGCCAAGCTCCGCGTCCAGACGCGCGCCGAGATCGCCCGCCTCCACCAGCGCCTCAAGACGACGATCGTCTACGTGACCCACGACCAGGTCGAGGCCATGACGATGGGCCAGCGGATCGCCGTCATGAGCCAGGCCAAGCTCCAGCAGGTCGGCGCTCCCCAGGAGCTCTACGACCGGCCGAACAACAAGTTCGTGGCGGGGTTCATCGGCAGCCCGTCGATGAACTTCATCCCGATGACCCTCGAGGGATCCGGAGAGAGCGCGACGCTCAAGTCCGAGGGTGTCGAGATCCCGGTCGCGGCGGCGTTCCGCGAGGGGCTCGGGGCGGTCTCCGGCCGCAACTTCATCGTGGGCGTCCGCCCGGAGCACTGGGACGTCGTGCCCACCGGGACCGAGGTCGCCACCGTCCAGGCCAAGGCCGACGTCGTGGAATACCTCGGCAACGAGGAGCTGCTCCACATCCAGGTGGCGGGCCAGGACCTCGTCGCGGTCGTCTCCTCCGAGCGGAAGGTCCGCCCGGGCGACGTCGTGACGCTCCACATCCCGCTCGAGAAGATGCACCTCTTCGATGCCGAGACCGAGCTCTCCGTGCGCCGCTCCCTCGTGAGCTGATCGGGGCCGCTCGGGGGCACCACCCCGCACAGCCAACCGGGACGAGCCGGGCCGCAAGGCCCGGCTCGTCCGCGTCCGGGGCCACGGATAATGCGCGCATGCCTCCCGACTCGACCCTCGACCCGGCGCCCGGCGCCCCCGCCCGGGACAGCGCCCCTGAGCCCGCGGCTGAGCCCACGGCCGGCCGGCATCCTTCCCCTCCCCGGGCGGACGCGCCCGGTCCGGGCGACGGCGCGCTCGTGGAGCGCCTCGTCGCCTCCGAGGTGCTCCATCGCGGCCGCTACCTGGAGTTCCGGGTGGACACGGTGGAGCGCGCCGACGGGCGCCGCGCGCAACGCGACGTCGCCGGCCATCCCGGCGCGGTCGCCATCCTCGCCCTCGACCCGGACGGCTGCGTCCTGCTGGTCCGGCAGTACCGGCACCCGGCGGGACGCGTGCTCCTCGAGATCCCCGCGGGGACGCTCGAGCGCGACCCCGTCACCGGCGCCACCGAGGACCCGGAGGGCGCCGCGCGCCGCGAGCTCGAGGAGGAGACCGGCCGGCGCGCCGCCCGGTGGGAGCTGCTCGCCGACTTCTGGACGGCACCCGGGTTCGCGACCGAGCGCATGTACCTGTTCCTCGCCACGGACCTCGCGCCGGCCGCCGGAGACCGGCTCCATCCGGACGAGGACGAGGCCCTCCAGCTGGTCCGGCTCCCGTGGCGTGAAGCCGTCGCCGCGGCGGAGCGCGGCGAGATCCCGGACGCCAAGTCGCTCGTTGGGCTGCTCTGGCTGGCGCGCCGGTTGGAGGGTGGCGCGACCGCTTGAAGCGCCCGGGCGGGATCCTCCCCGCCCGAGCCGCAGCGGGTCTCCTCGGGCGCCTTCGCGCGCCCGGGACCCGCCTGTCGGACGCCTCTCGCGCGCCTCGGTCGGCTCGTCGGGCGCCCGTCGGGCGCCTGTCGGTCGCCTCGGCCGGGCTACTCGCGCGACCCCCCGAGCCGGTTGAGGCCGCCCCGGTAGAGCCGGCTGTCGGGGGCCAGGGCGACCGCGAGGCGCAGGTGCGTTCGTCCCTCGTCGACGCGCCCCAGGCGGACGAGCGCCCGTCCCAGCGCGTAGTGGCCGTAGTGCGACGACGGGTCGACGGCCAGGAGCGCCTCGAAGGCCTCGACCGCGCGGTCGAGCTGACCGGTCATGAACCAGGCGCGGCCCAGCGGCTCCAGGATGGAGCCGCGCCCGGGCTCGAGGGCGGCGGCCCGCGCGAGGACCACCGCCGCCTGGGCGTGGTGTCGCTGCGCGAGGAGCGCCTGGCCCCGCAGGAGCAGCTCGTAGGCGCTCTCCGGCTCGCCGGGCGCCGGCAGGGACCCGGTCGCGTCGTCGTCCATGCCCCGATCCTGCCACGGATCGGGGCCGGCGTCAGGCGGGCCTGCGCGCCCGGAGCACCGCGACGGAGCGGCAGACGACGGCGCGCTCCATGTCGTCCGCGGCCTCGAGGAGGAGCCGGCGCAGGCTGGGCGACCGCTCCGCCTCCGCCTCGGCGAGCTCGCGCGCCCGCTCCACGAGGGCGGCCTCCGGGCGGTAGTGCGGGAACAGCGCGGTCACGAAGGCACGCACGAAGGGGTGGTCCCGCTGGGCCGCCACGCTCGGCAGCACCTCGAAGAAGCGGTCGACGTGCGGCGCGAGGAGGGCGGCCTGGTGGGCATGGTTGAAGCCCAGCATCGCCGCCTGCGTGAGGTGGAACGACCCGTAGCCGTCCCCGACGATCCGGTCCCAGGCGGCTGCCTTCACGGCCGGATCCGGCGCGCCCGTCTCCGCGCGCAGCGCCTCCCGGGCGCCCAGGTCCGTCGGCTCCGCGGCGTGCTCGGCGGCCACCCGGTCGAGCGCGCCCGGCAGGCCGTGCGCCACGGCGAGGGCGGCCACCGCCCAGCGCATCAGGCGATCGACCTCCACCGCCGGCTCGCGCGGCTCGGCGTCGACGAACCTCAGCAGGAGCGCGGCATCGGACGGCTCTGCGGCGGCGCCGATCGCGGCCCGCAGCCAGAGCGTGCGGAGGTCCCCCCCGGGAAGGGCGCCGAGCGACTCGAGCGCGGCCGCGACGAAGCGCCGGGCCTCGTCGAGCCGGCGCTCCTCCGGCACGTAGCGCGCCAGCGCCCCGCGCGCGGCGTCGAGGCCGGCGAGGACGATCTGGTCGTCGCGCTCGGCGGGGAGGCCGGCCCGGACGAGATCGAGGAACTGGAGCGAGGAGTACCGGGCGCCGCGGACCATCTCCCACAGCGTGCCCCACAGCAGCTGGCGCAGGAGAGGGTCGCCGATCCGCGGCAGCAGGCGCGGGACCTCCGCGAGGGAGGCCGGGTCCAGGACCACGCGGGCGTACCCGTGGTCGCCGTGGTTCGGGAAGACGAGCTCGGGCGCCGGTCGACCGACCGCGGCGTCCACCCACGCCTCGGCGCCCTCCAGGCGGGCGGGGACGACGTCGATCGTCGCGGTCCCGTCGTCGGCCGTCCGGACGAGGGCCACCTCGAGGGCGTGGGGTCGCAGGGTCGGGTGCTCCTCGGAGGCCTCCTGGGTCAGCTGGAGGCGCTCCAGCCGCCCGTCGCGGGCTGTCCACGTCGCCTCGATCGTGTTGAGCGACGCCGTCTCCAGCCAGCGCCGGCTCCAGTCGCGCAGCGAGCGCCCGGCCCCCTCCTCGAGCGCGGCCAGGAAGTCGGACAGGGATGCGTTGCCCCAGGCGTGGCGCCGGAAGTACGTCCGCAGGCCGGCCCGGAACGCCTCGTGGCCGATCTCGGCGACGAGCTGCTTGATGACCGAGGCGCCCTTGCCGTAGGTGATCCCGTCGAAGTTGTAGAACGTGGCGTCCGTGTCGGGCACCGGGCCCGAGATCGGGTGGGTCGTGCTCCGCATGTCGGCCTGGTAGCCCCAGCGCTTCATGTCGGCATGGAAGCCGCGCCAGGCGCCGTCGAAGCGGGTCGCCTCCGCGAGCGTGAGGTTCGAGACGTACGTCGCGAAGCTCTCGTTGAGCCACAGGTCGTCCCACCAGCGCATCGTGACGAGGTCGCCGAACCACATGTGGGCCAGCTCGTGGAGGATCGTCTCCGCGCGTGCCAGGCGCTGCGTGTCGGTCGGCGGGTCGCGGAAGAGATAGTTCTCGTGGAACGTGACCGCGCCGACGTTCTCCATCGCCCCCGAGTTGAACTCCGGCACGAAGACCTGGTCGTACTTGGCGAAGGGGAACGGGTGGTCGAAGAGGGCGGCGTAGTAGTCGAGGCCCTGGCGGGTGACCTCCAGGATCTCGTCGGGGTCGACGAACGACGCCAGCGACCGCCGGGTCCAGACGCCCAGCGGCGTGCCGCGGTGGAGGGAGCGGACCCCCGTGTACGGGCCGGCGATCACCGCCACGAGGTACGTCGACATCGGCGGCGTCGGGGCGAAGCGGTGCTCGCGCCGCCCGCCCGGGGCCGGAACCACCGCGCCGGCCGGCGCGTTGGCGATCACCGTCCAGTCCGCGGGCGCCCGGACGGTCACGGCGAACGTCCCCTTCACGTCGGGCTGGTCGAAGCAGGGGAAGAGGCGGTGGGCCTCGAAGGGCTCGAAGTTGGAGTAGAGGTACTCCAGGCCGTCCTCCGGATCCACGAAGTGGTGGAAGCCGTCGCCGCCGCGGTCGTAGGCGTTCTCGTACACGACCTGGACCTCGGTCGTCGGCGCCAGGTGCGCGGCCGGGAGGAGGATCCGGTGGCCGGGCCGCTCGGGCGTGAGCTCCCGGCCGTTGACGACCAGGCGCTCGATCTCGCCGCCGCGGAAGTCGAGGAAGAGGTCGCCGGTGCCGGACACCGGGAAGCGGAGGCGCGCGGCGCCCCGGTACGTCGACCGGCCGGCCTCGAGGTCCAGGGCCAGCGAGTACGCCACGCGGCCGACTCGGGCCGCGCGCTCGATCGCCTCGGCCCGCGCCAGGACGTCCGCGCGGGCGGGGCCAGTCAGGCGCCGCTCCGCCAGGCGGCGAGGTCGACCCGCTGCAGCCTGGGACTCGAGGTGATCCCGGGGATCCGGCCGCGCTTCGCGATCGGCGCGCCGTCGATCTCCTTGATGTCGCCCGTGAAGTCGATGGGGCTCGCCCCGGAGATGTAGCTCCCGACGGCGAAGCTGTCGGCGGGGGCGCCCTGCTCCTTGAACTGGCGGATCCGGTCGGGCGTGAGGCCGCCGGAGACGACGATGCCGACCTGGGGGTGGCCGGCCTGGTCGAGCCGCGCCCGGATCTCCGTGACGAGGTCGGCCGTCACGCGCCCGCGCTCCGAGGGCGTGTCGAGGCGGATCCCGTAGAGCCGATCGCCGAGCGCGTCCGCGACCCGCAGCGCCTCCTCGGCCTCGTCCTTGAAGGTGTCCACGAGGACGATCCGCGGTACGTCGGGCTCGAGGTCTCGATCGAAGGCCTGCGCCGCCCGAACGGTGTCGCCCAGGATGAGCACCAGCGAATGGGGCATCGTGCCGGTCGGGTTGAGGTTCGCGAGCCGGGCTCCCGCCGGCGTCGAGGCGCCGACGCAGCCACCGACGATGGCGGCGTAGTCGAGGACGTCGGTCACGTCCGGGTGGACGTGGCGCGCCCCGAAGCTGATCACGGGCTGCGGCGCGGCGGCCTCGACGCACTCCCGGGCGGCGGTCGCCCAGCCGGTCGCCTGGGCCATCATGCCGAGGATCGCCGTCTCGTACAGGCCGAAGACACGGTAGCGGGCCCGGATCCGGAGGACGACCTCCTTCGGGGAGAAGCGGTCGCCGTCGTCGAGCCCCTCCACGAGGACCTCGTCCGGGTCGGCGTGCTCGAGGACGTGGGCCAGGAGGTTCTTCGCCTCGTCGATGCCGCACAGGACGCCCTGGCCGCGACTGAACACCTCGAGGGTGACGATCGGGTCGAGCCCCTCCCGCTCGAGGATCCGCGTCGCGCGGGCGAAGTAGACGTCCGCCGATTCGCCGGACAGGATCTCGCGCGAGGGGCGGTGGGGCTTGAGCCGCATCGCCGGATCGTAGCAGGGCGGCGGCCGTCGGCGCGGGCCCCGTGGCGGCCGTCAGCGCGGGCCGGCCAGCTCCCCGAGCCGGTCCGCGTACCGTGCGAACAGCCCCACCTGGCGGCTGACCTGCCCGCCCCAGTCCGGGATTCGCCCGGCGACCCAGACCCAGGGTGCCGTCTCCTCGAGCAGGAGGTCGCTGATGGCCAGGACGCGGGCGACGCCCAGGCCCAGCTCGTCGCGATCGAGCCGCTCGACCGGGATCTCAGCGGCCAGGACGGGCCGATCGTCGTCGGTCAGCGCGAACTTCACGAAGGGGAACTCGTCGTTCCAGCGCAGCAGGCGCCGGTACGAGACGCGGAACGAGTGGGCGATCGGGGGTGCGAGGTGGAGCCACACGAGGGCCGCGGTGGACGGGTCGAGGATCACCGTGACGCGCAGGTCGAAGCGACGCCGCCCGTCGAGCCGCAGGTCCCAGGAGGCGACCGAGTCACGCTCGAGGCGCTCGGCCGGCCCGAGGTCCAGCTCCGCCAGCCAGCCCTCGACCGCGGCGGGCGTCGGGGCAGCCGGGGTCACGCGTCGTCGCGGCGGGCGCCACCGGCGCTGCTGGCGGGCGTCTCCGGAGCGCCTTCGGCCTCGGCCGCCGCGGCGGCGGCCACCCGGCGCGAGCGAGGCTTCGCCCTGCCGTCGCGGCGCGTCACGGTGGCACCGGATTCCACCGACCTGCCGGAGAAGTCGGTGGCCCGCACGTCCGGATCGATCCGCACGTTGCGCCCGATGCGCACGCTGCGGGGGATCACCGCCCGCTTGCCGACGATCGTGATCCCGGTGTTGAGGTGGCTGGGCGCCAGGCGGTTGGCGACGCCGAAGTCGCCGCCCTCGCCGACGATGGCGCCGGGCCCGACCGTCACCTCCTTGTCGAGGATCGCCCGGTCGATGACGGCGCCGGGCCGGACGACGGTGTCGAACATCAGGATCGAGTCGCGCACGACGGCCCCGACGCCGACCACGACGCCCGGCGAGAGGACGGAGTTGACGACCATCCCGTCGACCTGGCAGCCGTGGCTGATGAGGCTCCGGTGGACCTGGGCCGTCGCCCCGATCTTGGCTGGAGCGCGCTCCTCCGACCGCGTGTGGATCAGCCACTCCTTGTCGTAGAGGTCCAGCAGGGGGTGATCCTCGAGGAGCGCCATGTTGGCCTCCCAGTAGCTGTGGATCGTCCCGACGTCCTGCCAGTAGCCGTCGAAGCGGTAACCGTAGACCCGCGCGCCCCCATCGATCATCGCCGGGATCACGTGGGTCCCGAAGTCCGGGTGGTCCTCGTCGAGCCAGCGGTGGAATGCCCGCTTGCTGAACACGTAGACGCCCATGCTGGCGAGGTCCGACTTCGGCTGCTTGGGCTTCTCCTGGAACTCGACGACCCGGCCGGTCTCGTCGAGCGCCAGGATCCCCATCCGCGTCGCCTCCGCCAGCGGGACGCGGCGGACGGCGATCGTGGCGTCGGCCCGGCGCTGGCGATGGAAGGCGACGAACGGCGAGTAGTCCATCTTGTAGACGTGGTCGCCGGCCAGCACGACGACCACGTCGCCGGGCGCCTGGTCCACCACGGACATGTTCTGGAGGACCGCGTCCGCCGTGCCGCGATACCACTCGCTCGTCTTGCCGCGCCCGATGTAGGGCGGCAGGATGCGGATCCCTCCGACGGTCCGGTCGAGGTCCCAGGGACGACCGGACCCGACGTGGTCCGAGAGCGAGCGTGGGTTGTACTGCGTCAGGACCGCCACGTTGTCGATGTCGGAGTTGACGCAGTTCGACAGGGCGAAGTCGATGATCCGGAACTTGCCGCCGAAGGGGACGGCCGGCTTGGCCCGCTTCTCCGAGAGGATGGAGAGGCGCGCGCCCTCGCCGCCTGCCAGGATCACCGCAAAGGCTCGCTTCATCGGCCGTCCTCACGTGGGACACGGGATTGGGGGGGTCGACGGGCTCCGCGATCGATGCTACCACGGCCGAACGGGCCCGCCGGCACCCGGGCGCTCGGGGGACCGGCCGGGCGAGGGCGGCCGCCCGGGCCCATGAGGCCGCCGGGGCCTAGACGAACAGGCGCGGGTTCACGACGCTCCCGTTGAGCCAGACCATCCAGTGCAGGTGGGCTCCGGTGGAGTGCCCCGTGTTGCCCTCGTAGCCGATCACCTGGCCCTTGCTCACCGCGTCGCCGGCCGACGCGCCCGGCGGGACGATCGGCTGGAGATGGGCGTACCACGTGGTGAGCTCGCCGGAGTGGGCCACCACGACGATCCAGGCCGGGTCGGCGCCGTCGGCGTAGTTCCAGCCGGCGTAGACGACGCGACCGTCGCCGGCGGCCCGCACCGGCGTGCCCTCCGGGGCGACGATGTCGATCCCCTGGTGGAAGTGGGCGCAGCTGCCGAGCGGCGGCTCCCAGCCGAACCCGGTGCAGCCGAACTCCTGGGAGATCGCCCCGGACATCGGCCACTGCAGCGTCCCGTTGTACTGCGACGGGATGTTGCCGAGGCTCCGCTGACGGGCGATGATCGCCGCGATCCGCCCCGACAGCTTCTTCTGGGCGGCCACGTTCCGGGCGATGGCCGCGGCGAGGGCGCCCTTGTTCCTGGAGATCTTGCGGTAGGCGGCGCGCTGGATCGCGAGCTGGCGGGAGGTCTCCTTCTGGAGCTCGGAGAGGCGCGCTTTCGCCTCCCGAAGGTCCCTGAGGCGGGCGTCGAGCTCGACCTTCTGGGCCAGGGTCTCCTGGCGCAGCTCCTCGCGGGCGGCCCGCGTGTCGACCAGCAGGGCGCGCAGCGAGTCGAGGGTGCGCGCGTCCTGCTTGATCCGGTCGGCAAGGACCCGGTCCTGCTCGCCGAGGTCGAGATACGAGCTGACGTCCTGCAGGAGATCGGTGAACGTGCCGGCCGACAGCACCGTCTGGACGAGCGGCGTCCGTTCGGTCTTGTATGCCTCCCGCAGGCGGGCGCCGAGGAGGTCCTTGCGCTCCTGCAGCTGGGCCGCCTTCTCGTCCTGGTCCGCCTCGATCGCCACGACCTGCCGGTCGAGCAGCTCGACCTGGGCGACCAGGTCCGCGTAGGCGGCGCGCACCTGCGCCACCTGGGCGCTGATCCTCGTGATCCGCTTCCTGGTCTGGTCGAGGTTCGCGTTGATCCCGCCGAGGGCCGTCTGCGTCGAGGCGATCTCCTGCGCCAGGCCGCCCTGGAGGGCCCGGATCTTCGCGACCTGCTCTCGCTGCGCCTTGACCCGGGCCACCAGCGCCTTCTGGCGGGCGATGGCGTCCGAGAGCTCGTCGCCGTGGGCCGACGGCGGCCCGGCGAGCCCGACCAGGAGGGGAAGCAGGAGGATGAACGCGCCGAGGCGCAGGGACACGCCCCGGGGGCGGCCCGGGAGGGCAAGTCGCGTGCGGCGCGGCGTCCACCCCGCGGCCCGGGGCGTGGCGTGGCGGCGCATCAGGTTGGCGTCGTCATCGTGCGAGCGGTGCTCCGTTGGGCGCGTCTCCGGCGCGCCGTGGCGGTGTCCATCCCGCCGGTGCGTCGCCGTCCGAAGGGGGCACGCCTCGGGACGACCCGGCTGGCCCGCATTCTACTCCGCGCTCGCGAGCACGCCACCCGGACGACCGGGTCAGAGCGCGACCAGGACCGCCCAGTACGCCCCGAGGATCAGGAACGGGCCGAACGGCACGTAGGTGCGCAGGGTGATCCTCCGGGCCGCGAGCAGGAGGGCGAGCACCACCCCGGCCGCGAGGGCGCCGACCACGACCCCCGCGACCGCCCGGGCGAGGCCGACGAGCAGGCCCACCGACACGAGCAGCTTCAGGTCGCCCAGGCCGATCGCGCCGGCCCCGAACGGGATGGCGACGACGAAGAGGAACGCGGGGATGACGAGCGCCGCGAGCAGCGCGCCCGGCAGCGCCCCCGCCGGGACGAGCGGGTTGAGCCCCGCGACGGCGACGACGAGCGCCAGCGGGATGGCCGGCAGGGTGATGACGTCCGGCAGGAGCCGCTGGTCGAGGTCGGTGGCGAGGAGGAGCGTCAACGCCGCGAAGAACGCCCCGAAGATGGCGAGGGCGACGGGGTCGTCGAAGCGCAGGGCGAGCGCCCCCAGCGAGAGGCCGCCCAGGACGACGACCACGGGCGTGCGCCAGTCGACCGGCCGGACCCAGCCGGCCGCCCGGACGACGGCTCCGTCCTCGTCGAGCTCGGCCTCGTGGACCGGCCAGCGAGCCGCGATCCGGTCGGCGGCGAGGCCCCACGCGGCGCCCGCGATGCCGAGGACGACGGCCAGTGCGCCGGGCTCCACGCCCTAGCGCGCCCCGGCCAGGGCCAGCTCCACGAGCGTCGCGGTCGACGCGCCGGTGGCGCCGCGGGCGGCCCACGGCGTCGCCTTCCGGAAGTAGGCCGTTCCGGCGATGTCGAGGTGCGCCCACGGCACGGTCACGAACTGGCGCAGGAAGAGGGCGCTGCGGATGAGGCCGCCCTCCGGCGAGGATCCGGTGTTCGACATGTCGGCGTACCAGCTCTCCATCTCCGGCCAGTACTCCTCGACGAGCGGCATCTGCCAGAGCCGCTCCCCGGCCCGCGAGGCGGCGGCCGCCACCTCGTCGTACCAGGCCTGGGGGGCGCCGAACCCGCCCGCCACCAGGTGGCCGAGCGCGCGGGCGACGGCGCCGGTGAGGGTCGCCACGTCGACGACGTGCGTGGCACCCAGGCGCTCGGCGTAGGTCATGGCATCGCCGAGGATGAGGCGCCCCTCCGCGTCGGTGTTGATGACGTCGACGGTCTTGCCGTTGAGCGCCGTCACGATGTCCCCGGGGCGGGTTGAGTGGGGGCCGGGCATGTTCTCCACGGCCGGGGCCACCGCGAGGAGCGGCGTGCCCGGGGCGAGACGGGCGACGGTCGCGGCGGCGGCCAGCACCGTGCAGGCCCCCGTCTTGTCCATCTTCATCTCCTCCATCCGGTCGGCCGGCTTGATGGAGATGCCGCCGGAGTCGAAGCAGACGCCCTTCCCCACCAGGGCCAGGTGGCGCCCCAGGGCGTCCTTCTCGCCCTCGTCGCCGGAGCGCAGGACGATCATCCGGGGCGGGTTCGCGCTGCCGCGGCCGACGGCGAGGAACATGCCCATGCCCAGCTCCGCGGCGCGGACCTCGTCGACCACGTCGATCCAGAGGCCGTGCGCCGCGGCGATTGCGCGCGCCTCGTCGGCGAGGACCGCGGGGCTCACGTCGTTCGCGGCCCGGTTCGCCAGGGCGCGTGTCAGGTTGCTCCCCTCCCCGATGATCACGCCCCGGCGGGCGGCTGCCGCGACTGCCGCGGCGTCCGCCCCGGGTGCCACGAGGACGAGCTCGTCGAGCACGGGCGGCACGTCGTCGGGGGCGGAGCGGTAGATCGTGGCCGGGTCGAAGCCTCCCTCGACCACGCCCCGGGCGAGGAGCTCGGCCACGGCCGGGGCTCCCCCGTCGAGCGCGTCGGCAAGCTCGCCGAGCCAGATCGCCAGGGTCCGCACCGGGCGGCCCGCCAGGCGCCGCTCGGCGGTCGCACCGAGGTGAACCACGGTCTCGCGGTCGAGCTCGGCGAGCGATCCGGTCCCCACCGCGAGGAGCCGGCCGGCCGGCAGGTCGCCGGCGGCGGCGATGGCCGTCGCGTAACGCGTGCCGGTGAGCTCGCCGAAGGTGGCGAGGGCGCGCAGCTCGCCGCCGCCCCGGCGGTCGAGCTCCCCAAGCGGCCCCTCGAACGTGGGATCGGGGGCGACGGGGACGACGAGGACGTCGGCGGCGACGTCCCAGGGCAGGTCGGTGACGACACGCAGCTGCATGCGGAAGGTGGCTCCTGTGTGCGCGGAATGGCGGCCGGCGGGCGGCCGGCGGCCGGGACTGCTCGCAGTCTAGCCGCGCTCGACGCCCGAGGGCGGGTCGAAGGGGCGCCGCGCGTGCGGCGGCGCCGTCGGAGCTGGCGGCGCCGACCGGCACGGGGGTGGCCCGTCCCGGCCGCGTCGCCTGTCCCGGCCGCCTGGCCCCGCCCGGCTGCGGGAGCCTACCCGGCCGGTGTGGCCGACGGCGCCGGGCTCGGCTCGCCCGCGGGCGATGCGACGGGGTTGGCCCGACCGTACGCGTCGAGCAGGGCGCCGCGCGCCTCCTCGATGACGATCACGGCCTGGTTCAGGCCGCCGCGCGCGACGTCGCCGAGGATGACGACCAGGGCGCGGGCGTCCGGCGGCAGCTGGTCCTTCGCGGCGCGCTCCCGCGCAGCAGCCTCTCGGACCGCGTCGGTCACGCGACCCCTGGAGCGGCGGAGGGCGTCCCACAGGTCCCGCAGGGCATCGTCGTACGCCGCGTTGCGCTCGATCCACTGGTCGAGCGTGGTGACGTCGACGGTGGCTGCCAGCCGGTCGCGGATCTCGCGTGCCGCGTCGAGCTCGGCCGCCGCGACGCCGATCCGCGCGACGGCCTCCGCGTACTTCCCGGCGCCGCCGAGCTGGACCGCCTCGCCGGCGATGCGGTCGTGGGCCAGCAGGTGGTCGGTCAGCTCGGCCGCCGGCACGACGCCAGCGGCAAGCCGCTCCCATGCCGGCCGGAGCGTCTCCACGGCCGCCAGCGCCGCCACGAGCTCGTCATGCCGCGCGAGGGTCGCGGCCGAGTAGCGGATCGTGCGATCGGGGCCGCCAAGGCGGATCCGCTCCAGGTCAGCCGCCAGGGCTCCCGCCGCCGCGTCGACGGCGTCCAGCTGGGCCGTGCCGGCGGCGGTCGCGCCCTCGAGCGCGGCCGCGTCGCGGCCGACCAGGGCGCCCAGCGCGGTTCGCCCGTCCTCGCCGAGGACGCCGACGGCATCGGCGAGCGCCTGCAGGTCGGCGGACGCCGCGTCGAGGCCGGGCGCAACGGCCCGATCGCCTGCCCACGTCAGCTCCGGGCGGCCGGGACCGCCGGGGAGGTGGTCGAGCGCCGCGACGATCCCTGCCGCGCCGAGGGCGAGGACGGCCGCGGCCGCGAGCCAGGCGACCGCGAGGGCGATGCGGCGGACCACGGAACCTCCCGTCTACCCGCCCCGGGCGGCGGCGGCCGGCTCCTGCTTCTTCTTCGGGTCCCGGAGGTACAGGAGCTCGCCCTCCATTTTGCGCGGAACGAAGCCGAACGCACGATGGACGCCGTCGAGGGGGCCCACGTTGTCGAGCGCGAGCTGGCGTAGCTGGTCCGTCGCGACGGGGAAGAAGCGGAGGCGTAGCGCCTCCGCCGTGCCGGCGACGAGGCGGATCAGCGGCACCGGCATCGGCACGATGACGCGTCGCCTGCTGGTCGCCCGGGCGACCTCCTCGGTGATCTCGCGGTATGTCCACGTCCGCGGTCCCCCGAGCTCGTACGCCTGCCCGATCGTCGCGGGTTGCTCCACGGCGAGCCGCATGCAGAGCGCCACGTCGCCGACGTGGATCGGCTGGAAGCGGCTCTTCCCGTCGCCCGGCACCGGGACGATGGGCGCCGGGATCCGCACCAGGTCGGCCACGATGTTGAAGAAGCCGTCGCGCGGCCCGAACAGGAGCGAGGGCTTGAGGATGGTCCAGTCGAGCGAGCTCTCGCGGACGGCTCGCTCCGCGCGGGCCTTGCTCTTGGCGTAGTTCAGCTCCTCGCGATCCTCGACCCCGAGGGCGCCGAGGTGCACCAGCCGGCGCACGCCGGCGGCCTCCATCGCCGCGATGAGGTTCCGCGTGCCGCCGAGGTTGACGCGCAGGAGGTCCTTCCCGCCGTTCCAGTCGCGCGGGATGGCGACCAGGTGGACGACGGCGTCGACGCCGGCGAGCGCCGGCGAGAGCGTGTCGGGGGCCAGCACGTCCCCGGTGCGCAGCTCGACGGCGGCGGCCATCCCCGCCGGCAACCGGCGCATGACGACCTCGCCGGCCTTCGGGGAGCGGACGAGCGCGACGACGCGATGGCCGCTCCCGGCGAGCTCTGGGATGAGGTGGCTCCCGACGAAGCCGGAGGCCCCGGTGACGAGGACGGTGGACATGGCTCGGTGCATCCCTCGGGCGGGTCCGGCAGCGCCCTGTGCCCGCCGGGCGGATCTGGTGCCGCCATTGTGCGGCCATCTCGTGCAGAGGTTCGACGGCCGACGTCGAGCGGATGGCGTCACCCGCGCCCGCGGCGCCACCCGCGCCCGATTCGCGAGCACGCCCGCCTGGTGCCACCCGCGCCCGCCGGGCGCGACCCCGGGGATCAGGCGCGCGGGCGCGCCGCCAACGCCTCGAGCGCCTCGAGCGCCGACGCCAGCTCCGCCGCGTCCGCGGCCGTCGCCGCGGGCCGCTCCGCGGCCGGCAGCGCCTCCACCTGCGCGCGCGTCGTCACGCCCGTGAGCATCAGCACGCACGGGATGCCGAGGCCGATGGCGGCGGCCAGGTCCGTGGCGATGCCGTCGCCGATCATCACCGCGTCGGCGCGCCCGAGCCCCTGCCCGGCCGCCCGGATGGCCAGCTCGAGGAGCAGCGGGGCCGGCTTCCCGATCGAGACCGGCACGACCTGCGATCCGGCCTCCACGGCGGCCACGATCGACCCCGCCCCAGGGCGGGTCCCGTGCTCCGTCGGGAAGACGGGGTCACGGTTCGTGGCCACGAACCGTGCGCCATGATGCACGCAATCTACCGCGACGGCGAGCTTCTGGTACGTGAACTGCGGGTCGAGGCCGACGACGACCGCGTCGGGCCGCCCGGCGGCCTCCCAGCCGTTGATCCCCTCCTGCGCCTGGCGCGTGGCCGCGTAGGCCGCGGTGACCACGTCGAGCCCGGCGTCGCGGCACTCCCGCTCCAGGCCCCCGGCCCCCACCACGAGGACGCGCCGCGCAGCCGGGCCGCGTGCCGCGTCGGCGAGATAGAGGGCGGTCGCCCGCGCGGAGCTGACGACCCGGTCCGCGGTGACGGGGGCTCCCATGCCGGCCAGGCGCGTGACGTAGTCGGCGCGGTAGTGCATCGAGTTGTTCGTGACGTAGACGACCACGTCGCCCCGGGCCGCCCGATCGGCCAGCGCGGCGGCGACGCCGGGGATCGGCGCCGCGCCCCGGTAGACGACGCCGTCGAGGTCGACGAGGAGCAGCATGCCCGGAATCGTAGCCCGGACGGACGGGCCGTACCATCTGACCATGCCCCGCCCCGCCCCGGATCCCCTCGTCGGCGCGACGCGCCTCCTGATCGACGGCACGAACCTCCTCCACGCCCTGGCCCGGCGGGGCGGGCCGCTCCCGGCCGTGGCGGTGACGGGGCGCCTGCGGGCCCTCGTGCCGCCCGGCGTTGCCGTGACCCTCGTGCTCGACGGCGGCCCCGCCCCCGGCGGTACCGACCGCCGCCTGACGTCCGGGATCGACGTGCGCTACTCGGGACGTCGCTCGGCGGACGTGCTGCTCGGCGACCTCGCCGCGGCGGCGCCCGAGGGGACGCTCGTGGTCACCGACGACAACGCCCTGGCCGCCGGCCTGCGGGCGGCCGGTGCCCGCACGGCCCGCACGTCGTGGCTCGCCGAGCGGCTCTCCCGCCAGCGCTTGGAGGCGCCGGCCGTGGGACGCCCGAAGCCACCGGCGGGACCGCCGCCGGGCTTCGCCGGCGCGGTCGACCCCGACGACGGCGCGGCCCGCTGGAAGCCGGGGCGCGGCGCGACGAAGAAGACGGGCAACCCGAAGCGCGGCCACCGTCCCGCCTGACGCGCCATCGCGACGAGCGACACCGTGCGGCCCGTCGGAACGGCCCTACCGCACCCGGCGCGGCGTGGCACGCTAGGCGCACGCGTCCTCGCCATGGCGACACAGCGGCGGAGGTCTCCCGTGAAACAGCTCAAGGTGCTCCTCGTCGGCGTCGGAACCGTGGGAGAGGCGATCGCCCGGCTCAGCGCCGACACGCCGTGGCTCGACCGGATGGTGCTCGCCGACTACGACGTCGAGCGCGCGCGCCTCATCCAGGGGCGCCTGGGCGGCGGCTCCGCCGACGCTCCGGCCACCGCTCGCTTCCCGGTGGCCTTCGTCGACGCCGGCAAGCCGGAGCTGGTGACCCAGCTGGCCCGCGAGCACGGGGTCGACATCGTCGTCAACGCCGCCGACCCGCGCTTCGTGCCCACGATCTTCGACGGCGCCTTCGCCGCCGGCGTCGACTACCTGGACATGGCGGTCAGCCTCTCGGAGCCGCACCCGACCGACCCCTACTCGGCGCCGGGCGTCAAGCTCGGCGACTACCAGTTCCCGAAGCACGAGACGTGGAAGGCTGCCGGCCGCCTGGCGATCCTCGGCCTCGGGATGGACCCCGGGCTGACCGACCTGTTCGCGGCCTACGCCCACAAGCACCTCTTCGACGAGGTCGACGAGGTCCACGTCCGCGACGGCGGCGACCTCTACATCGAGGGCTACGCCTTCGCCCCGGTCTTCTCGATCTGGACGACGATCGAGGAGTGCCTCAACCCGCCGATCATCTGGGACGCGGCGCAGGGCGGCCACCACACGACCGAGCCGTTCTCGGCTCCCGAGGCCTTCGTCTTCCCGGAGGGGATCGGGCCCGTCGAGTGCGTGAACGTCGAGCACGAGGAGGTCGTCCTCGTGCCCCGCGGGCTCCCGCAGGTGAAGAAGGCGACCTTCAAGTACGCCCTCGGGGCCGACTTCATCAACGTCCTCAAGGTCCTCCATGCCGTCGGCCTCGACTCGACCAAGCCGGTGACCGTGAAGGGCGTCGAGGTCGCCCCGCGCGACCTCGTGATGGCCGTGACGCCGGACCCGGCCAAGGTCGGGGAGCGGATGAAGGGCCGCGCGATCGTCGGGACCTGGGTGATCGGGCGCAAGGACGGCGCGCCGCGCGAGGTCTACCTGTACCAGAAGACCGTCGGCGAGGAATCCTGGGCGGACCACGGCCTCCAGGCGGTGGCCTATCAGACCGGGTTCAACCCGGTCCTCGGCCTCGAGCTGCTCGCCCGCGGCGAGTGGGGCGGCGCCGGCGTCCTGGTGCCCGAGCAGCTCGATCCGGATCCGTACCTGGCGGCCATGGACCGCTGGGGCTTCCACTGGGCGATCGAGGAGCGGGAACCGGGCGCGAACGTCCCGACCTGAGCTCACTCCCCGCCGCCCACGGCGGGACGCGGAGGGTGGCATGGAACGCTTCGTCGACGTGCCGGGTGGCCGGCTCTTCGTGGTGGACGAGGGGGACGGCCCGCCGGTCGTCCTCCTCCACGCCGGCATCGTGGACCTCCGGAGCTGGGACGGCCTCGTCCCGCACCTCGTCGAGGCGGGGTACCGTGCCGTCCGCTACGACGCACGGGCGTGGGGGCGCTCCACGACCGACGACGTCCCCTACTCCAACCGGGCCGATCTGGTCGCCGTCCTCGACGCCGTCGGGATCGGCCGGGTGGCGATCGTCGGCAACAGCCGGGGCGGGCAGATCGCCTTCGACACGGCGCTCGAGTTCCCCGACCGCGTGGTGGCGGTCGTCGGCGTGGGCGCCGGCCTCGGCGGCTTCGAGGGCCACCCCACGCCGGAGGAGATCGCCCTCCTCGACGAGATGGAGCGCCTCGAGGAGACCGGCACCGACCTCGACGCGATCACCGCTGTCAACATCCGGGCCTGGGTTGACGGCCCGGGCCAGCCGGCCGGGCGGGCGCCGGCCTGGATCGCCGACCACGTGCGCGCGACGAGCGAGCTGCTCTCGGCGCCCGACCATGTCTTCGGGCGTCCGATCGTGCTCGACCCTCCGGCCGCGGCGCGGCTCGACGACCTGCGCTGCCCGGTGCTCGCCGTCGCAGGGGCGCTCGACGTCTCCGACGTCGCCGAGACCGCGCGCCACCTGGAGGAGGCCGCCCCCGACGCCCGGGCCGTCCTCCTGCCCGACGTCGCGCACATGATCGGCATGGAGCGGCCGGCCGAGCTCGCCGCCCTGGTCGTGGAGCTCCTGGAGCCGCTCCGGCCCTGGACCTGACGCCGACCCCGGAGCGCCCGGGAGCGGCCCCGGATCGCCCGGGGCGATCCCGGAACGCCTGAGGCGGCGGCGTGGCGCGCCCGCGGGACCGGGGTCCGCCGCGGCCGGGAGACCGGCGCGGAAGCGCCGCGGAGGGCCATCTGGCCGGGACCGCCTAGATGCCGTTGGGCTCCCCCGTCCGGGACCAGTGGCCGGTCCGGCGGCCGGGGGAGGCGTGCATGATCGGGCTGCGTCCCGGCATTCGACCGTGCGCTCGCGTCCCGCGCGACGGCGGCGGCCACCAAGCGAGAGTGACGTCCCACTCATGACCCGGCTTGATGACGGCCTCCTCGCCGCGCTCACGGACCGCGGCGTCTCGCGCCGCGCCTTCCTGAAGTTCTGCGCGGCCATGACCGCGACCCTGGCGCTCCCGGCGACGTACGCCCCCCGGATCGCCGCCGCGGTCGTCGCGGCTCCCCGCCTCCCCGTCATCTGGCTGCGGGGCCAGACGTGCTCGGGGAACACGGCCGCCTTCCTGCGGGCCTCCGACCCGACGACGGCCGACCTGCTCATCGATCTCCTGTCGGTCGAGTACCACGAGACGCTCATGGCCGCCGCCGGCCCCGCCGCCGCGCGCTCGCTGACCGACACGCTCGAGACGTACCCCAACGGCTACCTCGCGGTCGTCGAGGGCGGCATCCCCACGGCCGAGGACGGGATCCACTGCCTCGTCGGTGGGCGCCCGTTCCGCGAGATCGTCCGCGAGGTGTGCGCGGGCGCGAGCGCGACAATCGGGGTGGGCTCGTGCGCGTTCGACGGCGGAACGCCGGCCGCCGCGGGCGGCGTCACCGGTGCCGTCGGCGTGGGCGGGGTCGCGTCGGGCGGCCAGCTGATCAGCCTGCCCGGCTGCCCCCTCAACGTCGACAACCTGGCGGCGACGATCGTCCACTACCTGACCTTCAAGCGGCTCCCGCCCGCCGACATGCGGGGCCGCCCGCTGTTCGCGTACGGCGGCCTGATCCACAACCAGTGCGAGCGACGCGCGGCGTTCGAGTTCGGCCAGTTCGCCACGTCCTGGGGCGACGAGGGCGCCCAGAAGGGCTGGTGCCTCTACAAGATGGGCTGCAAGGGCCCCGAGGTCTACGCCAACTGCCCCACCCAGAAGTACGCCGAGGGGACGAGCTGGGCGGTCCGCGCGGGCCACGGCTGCATCGGCTGCACGATGCCGGACTTCTGGGATTCGATGGGCCCGGCCTACGCCCGCCTCCCGGGACCGGTTCCCTTCTTCCCCAACATCACGGTCGACCAGGTGGGCGCGGCCCTCGTCGGCGGGATCGCCGCCGTCACCGTCGTCCACGGCAGCGCCACCGTCGTGCGGAGCCGCCGCGGGGGCTCGGCCGCGCACCACGGCGGCGGCCAGCCCGTGGTCGAGCCGCTCCTCGAGGCCCCGGGCGTGCCGGCGCCGGAGCCGGTGGCGGATCAACCGCCGGCGCCGCCGGCGCCGGAGCCGGTGGCGGATCAACCGCCGGCGCCGCCGTCCGTCGGGCTGGGTGGTCCCGCGTGAGCCGCACGGTGATCGACCCCGTCACGCGCGTGGGGGGTCATCTCCGCATCGAGGTCGAGGTGGCCGGCGGCGCCGTGGCCGACGCCTGGAGCTCGGGGACGATGTTCCGGGGCATGGAAACCATCCTGCGCGGACGCGACCCGCGCGACGCGTGGCTGCTCGCGCAGCGCGTGTGCGGGACCTGCAACGGCGTACACGCGCTGGGCTCCGTCCGGGCCGTGGAGAGTGCGCTCGGCCTGACCGTGCCGCGGAACGCCCGCCTGGTCCGGAACCTCCTTGCCGGGACGCAGCTCGTCGCCGACCACGTCGTCCACTTCTACCACCTGCAGGCCCTCGACTGGGTGGACGTGATGGCGGCGCTGCGCGCGGCGCCCGCCGCGACCGCGAGCCTGGCGGCCTCGCTCAGCGACTGGCCCCAGTCGAGCGCGACCTACTTCCGCGAGGTGCAGGACCGCCTGGCGGCGATGGTGGCCTCGCGCCAGCTGGGACCCTTCGCCAATGGGGACTGGGGCCATCCCGCGTACACGCTGACGCCGGAGGCCGACCTCCTGCTCCTGGCCCACGCCCTCGAGGCGCTCGACTGGCAGCGCCGCTTCATGCGCATCCATACGCTCCTCGGCGGCAAGAGCCCGCACCCGCAGACCTTCCTCGTCGGCGGCATGGCGCTGGCGCCCGAGTGGGGCGGCCCGAACCGCGCGCTGCCGGGCGAGCACCCCCAGCAGATCGAGCGCAACGCGCCGCTCGCTCTCGGAGAGCGCGGGCTGGCGGTGATCGCCGAGCTCGTGGCGGAGGCGCGGGTGTTCGTCGAGCGCGTCTACCTCCCCGATGCGCTACTCCTCGCCCGGGAGTACCCCGAGTGGTCCCGCGTCGGAGCCGGCATCGGGTCGTACCTGGCCTTCGGCGAGTTCCCCGAGGATGACTCCCAGGCGCCCGTGCTCCTCCTCCCGCGCGGTCGGGTGACGCGGGCGCTCGCGAGCGTCGAGCCGGTCGAGCACACCGGCGTCGGCGAGACCGTGGTCTCCTCGCACTACACGTACGCCAACGGGGACGCGGCCCTGCTGCACCCCTGGGACGGCGAGACCAGCCAGCGCTACGGCGGCCCTCCTCCCCCGGTCGAGACGCTCGAGGGCGCCGCCAAGTACAGCTGGCTCAAGGCGCCGCGCTACGCGGACCAGCCGATGGAGGTCGGGCCGCTGGCCCGCGTCCTGGTGGGGTACGTCGAGGCGCGGGACGTGATCCGTCGGCTGGTCAACGATCTCGTCGGCTCGCTCGGGACGGGGCGTGACGCCCTCTTCAGCACGATGGGCCGGACCCTCGCCCGGGCGGTCGAGACGCAGGTCGTCGTGGACCGGCTCGCGGCGTGGCAGGGCGAGCTCAGCGCGAACCTGGCGACCGGCGACGTGGCGGTGACCAACGTCACGGCCTGGGATCCCGGGTCCTGGCCGGCCGTGGCACGGGGCTGGTCCTTCGGGGAGTCGCCCCGCGGCGCGGTCGGCCACTGGGTCACGATCGAGGACCGCCGGGTGTCCGAGTACCAGATCGTCGACGCGACGACGTGGAACGGGTCGCCGCGGGACGCCACGGGGCGCCGGGGCGCCATCGAGGAGGCGCTCGTCGGGACGCCCGTCGCCGACCCCGCGCGGCCGCTGGAGGTCCTGCGGACGGTCCACTCGTTCGACCCCTGCACCGCGTGCGCGGTGCACGCCCATCGTCCGGTCGGCATCCCCGCGGGCATCGACGTCCGGGTCGCCCGGGGAGGCGCGCGATGACCGCCATCGGCGAGCCGCTCCAGGGCGTGTCTGCGCGCCGACCCGAGGAGCGCGTCCGGCTGTACGTCTGGCAGGTGCCCGTCCGGATCACTCACTGGCTGACGGCGGGCTGCATCGTCGTGCTGAGCGTGACCGGCGGCTACATCGCCGACCCGTTCCTCATCCCCCCGGGTGGCTCGGTGATGACCACCGTCCGCATGGTCCACATGCTGACCGCCTTCGCGTTCCTCGTCTCCGGCCTCATCCGGACCTACTGGCTGCTCGCCGGCAACCGCTTCTCGCGCTGGTCGGCGTTCATCCCGATGTCGCGCTACCAGGCCACCGAGCTGTTCCGCCAGGCCGCCTTCTACGCCTTCATCCGGAGGGAGATCCCGAAGGTCCTCGGCCACAACCAGCTGGCGGCGACCGCCTACCTCGTGCTCTTCTTCCTGCTGCTCGTCGAGACGGTGACCGGCTTCGCCCTCGACGGCCTCATCGGGTCCGAGCCGGGCGCCTCGGCGTTCGCCTGGCTCCGCGAGCTCCTGGGAACGCAGAACGTGCGGCTGATCCACCACCTCGCGATGTGGGCGATCCTCGCCATCGCGCTGTTCCACGTCTACAGCTGCATCCTCGTGGACCACATCGAGAAGAACGGCCTCGTCTCGAGCATCGTCAGCGGCTACAAGTTCCCCACGATCGAGGAGGTCGTCGAGTCGCGCGACGGCGGGCCCGAGCTGCTGGAGCGGGTCGAATGACGAGAGGCGACGGGTCGCCCGTGGTGATCGGGATCGGCAACCTGCTCCTGGGCGACGACGGGATCGGCGTGCACGTCGTCCGCGCGCTCCGCGACATGGCCGCGCGCGGCGAGGTGACGCTCCCGGCAGGGACGCGGCTCGTCGACGGCGGCACCCTGACCCTCGGCCTGCTCGACGAGATGGATGGAGCCCGGGCCCTCGTCCTCGTCGACGCCGTCGACCTCGGCGCCGAGCCCGGCACGGTCGTGGCGATCCGGGGCGACGCGCTCCGGCGGGCGGCGGACGCGTACGGGCCCCCGCGCGCGGGGCTGGCCGGGCTGCTGGCCGCCGCGGAGCTGGCCGGGACGCTGCCGGACGACGTCGTGCTCGTCGGGATCCAGCCCAATCGGCTCGACGTCGGCCTCGCGCCGACCGACGCCGTCTGGGACGCGCTCCCGGCGGCCGTCGAGGCCACGCTCGCCGAGCTCCGTCGAGCCGCGCCCACCGGCGCGCGGCGGGTTCCCGCCGGCCACCGACACATCGCGATGGGAGCACCCGCATGAAGGGCATGGACCGCCTGATCAAGCTCCTCATCGTCCTCAACTTCGTCGTCGTGGCCTGCCTGCTCGGCGCGGTCGTCGTCTTCTCCGCGCAGCGGGCCCCGGCGGGCCACCCGGACCAGGCCGTGGCGACGCCGACGCCGTCCGGCTCGCCCGAGATGATGGACATGGGCCTGGCCCACATCCCGACCAGCAACAGCTGCATCCTGTGCCACGAGACCGGCGGCTCCGCGGGCCTCAAGCCGGTGCCGGCCATCGGCCACCCGATCGAGGGCTGGGGCCGCTGCACGGTCTGCCACACCGGCGAGCGCCTGGGGCGGAACGCGCCCGGGCACGAGGGGATCCCCGAGGAAGAGTGCCTCAACTGCCACAAGCCGCCGCCCGCGGGCCCGTCGATCACGCAGCCCCACTCGCGGTTCCAGGACCAGCAGTGCCTGGACTGCCACGGCAGCTACGCGCACCTGCCGTCGAGCATGGTCGGGCGCAACCAGGACGAGTGCTGGCTGTGTCACAAGCCCACCGCGTCGCCGCCGCCCGAGTACCCGCACCCGGCCAACATCCCCCAGTCCTGCCGGAGCTGCCACGTCGCCGAGGAGGCCGGGAACCTGCCGATCGACCACGCCCTCCGGGCCGACAACACCTGCCTCCTGTGCCACGACATCAAGACCGCGGCCAGCCCGCCGGCGTCGCTCCCCACCCCGGCTCCGACGGCCGCACCGGCGGGGGTCGCGAACCCCTGACGGATCGGCGTCCGGGGCGCCGCGATCATCGATCGCCGCCCCGGGGACGGCGGGCCGCCGGGTGGCGCGCGCCGGGCTAGAATGCCGCGCATGACCGGAGACATCGCCGCCCAGGTCCAGCAGGCATGGGCCAGCTTCCTCGAGTTCCTGGCGAAGATCCTGTCCCCGGACTGGGGCGCGCTCGTGCTCCTCATCCCGCTCGCTCTCCTGCCGCTCGTGCTGCTCTTCCTCCTCGCCATGACCGGGCGGTGGACCATCTACGGGATCACCAAGCCGCGGGCCAAGGTCCGCTGGGTGGAGGGGGCGCGGCCGCTCGAGCTCGACGCCGGCGGAGCGCCGGTCCCGCCGATCGGCCTGCCCTTCTCGCTGCGCACCGGGCTGGTCTACCCGCCCGCGGTCGTGCGCACCGACGACGGCGAGGACCTCGCGGTCATCTGCCCCATGTGCCGCGTCGAGCGCCTGGCCCAGGTCACGGTGTGCGGGAACTGCGGCCTGGTCCTGAACGTCAGGCGGGGGATCACGGTGGCCCGGCCGGCCGGGCCACCGCCGGGCGGCGCCGCGGTCGCCTGACCGGGCACCGCTTCACGCCGGGGGGGCAGTCCGCATGGCAGTCGCGTCCTTCTACCTCTACGTTGTCGCCGGGCTCCTGCTCGTGGGGGCCTTCGCGGCCCACGTCGCGCACGCCACGCTGCTCGCCACCGGCCGCCGCCTGGCCGTCTCGCTGGCTCCCCGGCCGAGCCCGGCCTTCGCCGGGGCCGTCGGCGGCAGCTTCGCGGCGGAGGTCGCCGCCACGCCGCCGGACGGCACGGGGGCCGGACCCCGCAGCGCCGCTGCGCCGTTCGCGATCGGCCTGGCCTGGGCGGCCGCCGTCACCCTGGGCCTGGCGCTGCTGACGCGTGGGATCGTGGTGGGTCGCGGCCCCTGGGGCAACCTCTTCGAGTTCACGGTCGCCTTCGCCTTCGGGACCATCGCCGGCTACCTCGTGCTCGAGCGGCGCTACCCCATCCGCGCGATCGGGTTCCTCCCGCTGGGCGTCGCGCTCGGCCTGGTCCTCTTCAGCTGGACGCTGCCGAAGGAGATCGAGGCACTCGTCCCCGCGCTGCAGAACCCGCCCCTCCTGACGATCCACGTCGGGCTCGCGATGCTGAGCTACGGGATCCTCGCGATGAGCTTCGCGGCCGGGCTGGCGTACCTGGTCCAGGAGCAGCGCCTGGCGGACGGGCGCGTCGTGGACCGGTTCGGGTGGCTGCCGTCGCGCGACGTCCTCGACGCCGTGGCCTATCGCGCGGTGATCGTCGGGTTCCCGGTCTTCGCCACGATGATCGTCCTGGGCAGCTGGTGGGCCAGCATCGCCTGGTCGCGCTACTGGGGCTGGGACCCGAAGGAGACCAGCGCGCTCGTCACGTGGCTCGTCTACGCCGTCTACCTGCACCTCCGGAACCAGCGCGGGTGGCGCGGCAGGCCGGCCGCGCTGGTCCTGGTGGTCGGGTTCGCGATGGTGCTCGTGACCTACTCCGGCAACCTCTGGTTCCCCGGCCTCCACAGCTACAGCGGGCTGTAGCGGGCCAGCGGGCAGCGGGCGGGCAGCGGGCCCGAGCCGGCGGGCCGCAACAGGCGGGCGGGGAAGATCGGCGCCTCGCCCCCCTCGCCCCCGCGCTACTCCCCGGGGGCGATGCCCAGGCCCGCCAGGTACAGGGCGCCCGGGGTCGCGCGGGGCAGGCGCAGGGCGATCGACGACAGGCGCGAGGGATCGAACGCCGGGCCGGCGGCGACGAAGTCGGCGAGCGGGATCGCGTACGCCTGGACGACCCGCTCGACGGGCGAGGTCATCGACAGGTCGAGGCCCGTGAGCGCCGCCAGGCCGGCCAGCAGGTCGCTCTTCACGAGCCGCGAGGGCAGGGGCGGCGGAAGAGCGCCCCAGCGGGAGAGCGGCAGCCCGACCGTCACGCCGTCCGTCGTCGCCAGCACGACCTCGGGGTCCAGCGCCGTCGCGCCGGCGGGCGCGGCGAGCTCCGCGGCGGAGGCGCCGGCAGGTGTGGCAGTGCCGGCACCGGCGGTCGGATCGGGATCGTCGGACGCGAGGGTCCCGTTGGCGAGCTCGAGGCGAAGCTCGCTCGCCGCGTCCGCCACGATGGCCGGCGCGGCGCGCTCGAGGCCGGCGAGGCGCCAGGTCGCCGGACCGGTCCCGGCGGTCCAGCGCAGGACGTAGGTCTTCGCTCCCTGCCCGTTCTGCAGGCCGCGGAGGGGCGCCTCGATGGTCGCGACCGGGCCGAGGCCCTCCTTCTCGATCGACGCCCCGTCAACGAGTGGCACGGTTCCGGATGCCGGGTCGACCAGCGGCGTTGCCGTGCCGTCGTCCGAGCGGACGAGGTACACGTCGGAGGGCAGCCAAGCTCGGCCGACCATCGGCCGCCGGAAGAACGCCCGGTACCCGGCTTCGCCGTCCAGGCTCGCCCGGAGGAACGCGGTGATCGCCGTGCGCGCGACGTCCTCCTGCTCGGCCTCCGGCGGCAGGGGCGCCAGGTCGAGCATGAGCCCGCTGAACGGACCCTGGTCGCCGCGCCCCCAGACGCCGTTGTACTGGCCGTGGTTGGCGCGGTACTCCCAGATCGCGGCCTTGAACCCGCCGTCGGCGACCCTGGTGCGGTTGTACTGCCGGATGCCCGACCAGGCCCGCACGTCGGCGTCGTGGCCGCCCTGGAGCGCCAGGAGGTCGACGCCGTCGAGGTTGACGACGCCGCCGGTGTACTGGCCGTCGGACGGGGCGATCGCGACCACCGCGTGGATCCGGACGTCGCTCGGCCAGGGTTCGAGCCCGGCCCCGGGCGCCGACCCGCGGGCCGCCATCCAGGCGGCGATCGCGGCGGCCTCGCCGCCCCGCGAGTGGCCGATCAGCGCGACGCGATCGAGCTCGACGCGCCCGTGCAACGGGCCGTCCGGGTCGGCGTTCCAGCGGCGCCACTGGTCCACGTGGAGGAGGAGCAGCCAGGCCCGGACCGCCTGCTCCGTGCCCTTCCAGTCGCCGGCCCACGAGCCGTTGAGGAAGTTCTCGTAGACCGAGGCGACGATGAACCCCTGGCTCGCGAGGTGCTCGCCGAGGTACGCGTACCCGGGATCGCTGAAGTCGCCCATCGCGTGGTTGCCGTGCACGACGAGGACGAGCGGGAAGGGCCCCTCGCCGTCGGGGAGCCAGGCGCGCCCGTTGAGCGGGAGCGCGTCGCGGTCGAAGCCCCAGAACCACGCGCGGGCCTTGTCGGCCCCGGCGCCGAGCGCCGGCAGCGCCGCCCTGGCGTCCACGGTCGGCGTCCGGAGGGTGGCCTCGGCACCGAACTCGGGACGCCGCGCGTCGGTCCCGCTGCCGTAGGTCAGCGTCGTGACCGCATACGGGCCGGGCGCCCCCGGATCGGCGAGCCCCGTGAGCAGCGCCGCCAGTGCGCTGCCGTCGAACGCGGGGTCGGGGGCCACGAGGTGGGCGACCGGGCCCGGGTCGAACGCGACCGCGAGTGTCGCGACCGCCAGCACCAGCGCGGCCGCCGACACGACCCCCGCGGCCGCGAGGCGGGTGCGACCGCGAGGCGCCCCGGGCGTTGGCGCCACCGCGATCGCGCGGGCGAGCCCGGCGAGGCCGCCGACGAAGCCGGCGACGAAGATGAAGGGCCCAAGGACGCCGGCCGGCGCGAGCAGGCCCGCAGGCCCGATCGGCGCCAGGACCAGCCCCGTCCCGAGCGTCGCCGCGAGGAGCCCAGCGGCCCGGCCGGCAGGGCGCCGACGAGGCGGAACGGCCCGGCGATCAGCAACCGCAGCGGGGCGGGGAAGCGACGCCGTCGAAGGGCGCTGTCGAGGCCGCGCCCGATCCGCCGAGAGAGGACGATCGCCCCGCCGACGAGGAGCCAGAGGGTGCCCATCACCAGCGCCGTGGCGATGGTCGCGACGAGGACGTCGACGACGGGGCCGTAGCCGAGGTACTTCGTGACGCCCGAGAGGCCGGTCGTCACCAGATAGGCGGCCGCGAAGCCAACGACGGACCCGTCGAGGGCGGCGCCCACGAGGCGACCTGCCCCGCGGAGGGTTCGCCGGGTGCGGTCGAGGACGCGCCCGGCGCCGACCGCAGCGGCCGGTCCGGGCTCCGGGGCGGTGGCGGACGGAGGATCGGCCGGCTCGGGCTCCGGGGCGGCGGCGGACGGAGGGAAGGTCGGCTCGGGCATCTGCCCGAATCTCCCGGATCCGAGGTCACCCGGACGAGGGCCGAACCGGCCTCGGCCGCGGGTCCAGCCGGTCACGATTCGGCGGGCCGGACGGCCCGCAGATGCCGTGCAGGCGGCGGGCGTGCCATGGCCGGGTCGGGCATGCCATCACCAGGTCGGGCTCGACATTCGAACGTCCGTGCGATATCGTCGCGCGGTCGACATCCGATCCCCGCGTTGTCCACGACCGCCCAGCGGCCTTCCACGACGCCCGCGGCGGCTGTCCACGGTGCGACCCGGGCTTGTCCACGATCGGGGCGGCGAAGCGTGTCAGCCACAACATCTAGTTGTGCGGGGTGCCGAAGGACCACAAGATGTTGTGGTTTGGCGTTGACTCGACCCCCGTCGCGCGGTACAGTACGGGGACCGCCTTCGACCGGGCAGACCGGCTCCGGGACCACCCCGGAGCGATCGCCAGACCGGACCCGGCGGGGGCATCACTCGGCGCCGCGGAGCCCCCAGGAGGCGACGGCGCAGCTACACCGGAGACGGCGGGACGGGCGATGCCCGGCGCACGCCGGCCGGGGAGCGGACGGATGGAGAGGCGGGCGGACCGCCACGAGCACCACCCGGCTCACGACGCCGGGGGCAGGGACCGGGCCGGCGAGCCGTCGGGCCGGAAGAGGAGCACGCGCAGCATGGCTCGAGCCGTACACGACATCGTCCCGGCCGTCCCCCAGGACGCCAAGCCCGCGAAGGCGCGCGGCCGGCGGGCCGGCGGGGCCGCTTCCCCGGCCCGCGCCGCCGGCGCCGTGCCGGCCGGCAGCGCCGAGGCCGTCGCGGCACGGACGAACGCCGCCTTCGCCGAGGCCGAGGCCCTCCGGGCCCGCGCCGAGCAGGCGGCGGCTGCTGCCATGGACGCGCTCCACTTCACCGGCGAGGGGACCCGCGGCCTCACGCTCGAGCGGCGCTGGACCCGCCCCGACGTCCATCCGTACGACGAGATCGCCTGGGAGATCCGCACCGCCGCCATCGGCAACGAGTCGGGCAAGCTCGTCTTCGAGCAGAAGGACGTCGAGGTCCCGGCGTCCTGGAGCCAGCTGGCCACGAACGTGGTCGTCAGCAAGTACTTCCGCGGCCACCTCAACACCCCGGAGCGCGAGACCAGCGTCCGCCAGCTCATCGACCGGGTCGTCCTGACGATCAGCGCCTGGGGCGAGACCCAGCGCTACTTCGCCACGCCCGAGGACCTCGCCACGTTCAAGGCCGAGCTGACCCACCTGCTCGTGAACCAGAAGATGAGCTTCAACTCGCCGGTCTGGTTCAACGTCGGCATCGAGGCCCGGCCGCAGTGCTCGGCCTGCTTCATCAACTCCGTGCAGGACTCCATGACCAGCATCATGGACCTGGCCAAGACGGAAGCGATGCTATTCAAGTACGGCTCCGGTGCGGGCTCCAACCTCTCGACGATCCGCTCGTCGCGCGAGAAGATGGCCGGCGGGGGCACGGCCTCCGGCCCGGTCAGCTTCATGAAGGGCTACGACGCCTTCGCCGGCGTCGTGAAGTCGGGCGGCAAGACCCGCCGCGCCGCCAAGATGGTCATCCTCGACGTCGACCATCCCGACATCCTCGACTTCATCGACAGCAAGAAGCTCGAGGAGCAGAAGGCCTGGGCCCTCATCGAGGAGGGCTACGACGCGTCCTTCACCGGCGAGGCCTACGGCAGCGTCTTCTTCCAGAACGCCAACCACTCCGTCCGCGTCACCGACGAGTTCATGCGGGCGGTCGAGAACGACGGCGCCTGGACGACCCACGCGATCGTCGGCGGCGCGCCGATGGACACCCACCGGGCCCGCGACATCTTCCGCCGCATGGCCGACGCGGCCCACCTGTGCGGCGACCCGGGGATCCAGTACGACACCACGATCAACGCGTGGCACACCAGCGCCAACAGCGATCGGATCCACGCGTCGAACCCGTGCTCCGAGTACATGTTCCTCAACGACACGGCGTGCAACCTCGCCAGCCTCAACCTCATGCGGTTCGTCCGCGAGGATGGCGAGTTCGACGTCGACGGGTTCCGCTACGCGGCGCGCCTCACGATCACGGCCCAGGAGATCCTCGTCGACAACGCGAGCTACCCGACGCCGAAGATCGAGGAGAACAGCCACCGCTTCCGGCCGCTCGGCCTGGGCTTTGCCAACCTCGGCGCCCTCCTCATGAGCCGCGGCCTGGCCTATGATTCCGACGAGGGTCGGGCCTACGCGGCGGCGATCACCGCCCTGATGCACGGGGAGGCCTACCGCCAGAGCGCCGTCATCGCCCGCGACCACGGCGGCCCGTTCATCGAGTACGCGAGGAACCGCGAGCCGTTCCTCGCGGTCATCGACAAGCACCGCGCCGCGGCGTACCAGCTCCCGGAGGAGAACGTCCCGTCCGACATGGTGGCCGGCGCCCACGCCGTCTTCGACGAGGCGCTCGCCCTCGGCACCCAGCACGGCTACCGGAACGCCCAGGTCACCGTGCTCGCGCCCACGGGCACGATCGCCTTCATGATGGATTGCGACACCACCGGCATCGAGCCGGACATCGCCCTCGTCAAGTACAAGAAGCTCGTCGGCGAGGGCTACCTCAAGATCGTCAACAACACGGTCCCCGGCGCCCTCCGGCGGCTCGGCTACACGCCGACCCAGGTCGAGGAGATCGTCGCCTACATCGACGATCGCGAGACGATCGAGGGCGCCCCGGGGCTCCTGCCCGAGCACCTGAGCGTCTTCGACTGCGCCTTCAAGCCGCGCAACGGCGTCCGGTCGATCAGCCCGATGGGCCACGTCCGGATGATGGCCGCGGTGCAGCCGTTCCTCTCCGGCGCGATCAGCAAGACCGTCAACATGCCCGAGGCGGCGACGGTCGAGGAGATCGAGCAGATCTACCTCGAGGGCTGGAAGCTCGGCCTCAAGGCCATCGCGATCTATCGCGACAACAGCAAGCGGAGCCAGCCGCTCAGCACGTCGAAGCTCAAGAGCGACGACGAGACGAAGGCGGTCGGCGAGCTTGTCGGCGAGCTGCGCAAGCAGCTGGCGACGGCCCAGGCCGAGGCGCTCAAGCCACACCGCCGCCGGCTCCCCTCCGAGCG
Organism: uncultured Chloroflexia bacterium; assembly: GCA_963831745.1. Classification (GTDB taxonomy): domain Bacteria; phylum Chloroflexota; class Limnocylindria; order Limnocylindrales; family CSP1-4; genus CTSoil-043. Next base: position 336,856 of record CAWHRD010000002.1, read on the forward strand.
GACCGCGGTCACCCACAAGTTCGACATCGCCGGCCACGAGGGCTACATCACGGTCGGGCTCTACCCGGACGGCCAGCCGGGCGAGATCTTCCTCAAGATGGCCAAGGAGGGGTCCACGGTCTCGGGCCTCATGGACACCTACGCCACCGCCATCAGCCTGGCCCTGCAGTACGGCGTGCCCCTGCGCGACCTCGTCAACAAGTTCGCCCACGTCCGGTTCGAGCCGTCCGGCTTCACCGGCAACAGCGAGATCCCGATCGCGAAGTCGATCGTGGACTACATCTTCCGCTGGCTCGGCAGCCGCTTCCTCGCGGGCGACGACCGGGCGGCGCTCGGGATCCAGGAGCGGGGCGGGTCCGTCGTCGCCGCACCGTTCTCGTTCGCGGGCGGAGCCTACGCCCCCGAACGCGAGGAGGGCCCGCTCGGCGTCGACGAGGCGAACGAGCCGCCCTCCCCGACGGCCACCGCGGTCGCCACGGCCACCGGCCGGGGCTCCAGCCCGGCGACCGGCCAGGCGGCCCCGCCGGCCGCCTCGGCGAAGGTCGGCCTGCCGGTCGTGGAGCCCGCCGGGAACGGGCGCGCGAAGGGCAACGGCAACGGGAACGGCAACGGGAAGGGGGCGGCGGCGACCGCCATCGCGGCCTCGCTCGGAGCCGAACGCACCGCCTTCAAGATCCAGGAGGACGCCCCGTCCTGCATGGACTGCGGCTCGATCATGGTCCGCAACGGCAGCTGCTACAAGTGCCTCAACTGCGGCTCCACGAGCGGCTGCAGCTGACGCAGACCATCGAACCTGGAGGCGTCCCATGGCCGAGGTTCTGCTGTTCCACCACGCCCAGGGGCTGACCCCCGGCGTCCGCGCCTTCGCCGACGACCTGCGGGCCGCCGGTCACACGGTGCACACGCCGGACCTGTATGACGGACGCACGTTCACGACGCTGGACGAAGGCCTCGCCCACGCCCGCGAGCTCGGCTTCGAGAACATCCTCGAGCGCGGCGTCCGCGCGGCGGACGACCTGCCATCCGGGCTCGTGTACGCCGGGTTCTCGCTCGGCGAGATGGCGGCCCAGAAGCTGGCCCAGACGCGGCCCGGAGCTCGCGGAGCGCTGCTCTTCTACTCCTGCATCCCGATCAGCGGCGAGTGGGCCTTCGGGCCCTGGCCGGACGGCGTCCCCGTCCAGATCCACGGCATGGACGCCGACCCGATCTTCGTCGGCGAGGGCGACGTCGAGGCCGCCCGCGAGATCGTCGAGAAGGTCGAGGACGCGGAGCTCTTCCTCTACGCCGGCGACCAGCACTACTTCGCCGACAGCTCGCTGCCCTCCTACGACGCCGACGCCACGGCGCTGCTCACCCGGCGGGTGCTCGCCTTTCTGGACCGCGTCTGACGAACGCCGGCGTGACGCGACCGCGCTCGGCGTTCCTCGGCGCGGGCCTCCTTGGGGCCCACTGGCCCTTCTAGGCCGGGCCGGCCTGACCGAACACGGGAGCCGAGCCAACGCCTGCGCCATACCATCTCCGTCGTGGTGACCGGTCTCGTCGCCGATGCAGCAGGCGCGCAAGCCTCGGGGGACGCATGAACGCTTCCGCGGGGTTGATCCAGGGGGCGCGCCGGCTGACGGCGCTCGGGTTCCTGGCGGTGGTGCTCGCCGCCTGTGCCGTCGACCGTCCGACGCCGATGGCGGGCTCGCCGACGGCGGCCACGCTGGCCCTGGATGCCGAGATGGCGATCGCCCTCGTGAGGCCCTACCTCCCGGCCGGCTCGGAGGAGACGCTCACCGCGACGCTCGACAGCGGCGCCGCGCGGGCCTTCTTCGAGGTCAGGGGCACGGACGTCTCCGCCGGTGTCGACGCGACGACTGGTCTCGTGATGACCGTCCTCCGGCTCGACCTTCTTCCCGACACCCCGATGGTGAGCAGGATCCCGGTCCAGGCCCAGGAAGCGGCAGCAGCCTTCCTGACGGAGCACGGCATCCCGTTCGGCGGCATGGACGCGGCCGTCGAGCTGATCGACCACGGCGCCACGAAGGAGTACCGCGTCACCTGGACGCGGACCGAGAACGGGATCCTGCTCGATGACGAGCGCCAGGTCTCCGTGAACCCGGCGACGGGAGCCGTCTTCGGCTTCACCGACACTCGGCCCCGGCCGGGGACCACGGGTGCCGTCCTCGTGGACCGCGACACCGCGATCCGGGCCGCCGTCGCGCTGTGGGGCCAGGGCGCCGGGACCACCGTCGACGAGGCCGCGCTCATCGTGAGCAGGGACCCGCGGCTGCCGGGACGCACCGTCTGGTCCGTGAAGCTGACGAAGGAGATCTCGCACGCCTGGGTGTACGTCGACGCCCAGACCGGAGTCGCCTTCATCATGGGCCTGGGTTGACGCGAGCCCGCGTACGATGCCGACGATGGATGGTCGGCGAATCCTGGTCGCGGCGGGGCTGGCGGCGTCGGCAGGCGTTGTCGGCCGGCGGGCCCTGGTGGCCCGCAGGTGCGCGGCCCCGGACGACGCAGCGCCCGGCGGCTGGGCGACGTGCTCGGCGCCGAGCGCCGAGATCTACGACCGCACGTTCGGGTGGCTGCTCGGCGGCCTGTACCGGCGCATGGCCGACGACCTCGCGGCGGCCGTTGCCGGGCTCGACGCGCCGGCGGTGTTGGAGATCGGGCCCGGACCGGGAGGGCTCGCCGTGGAGCTGGCTCGGCGCGTCGACGGCCTGCGGCTGACCGGGGTCGACATCGACCGGGCCATGGTCGCCCGCGCAACCGAACGTGCCCGGCGGGAGGGCCTCGACGACCGCCTGGAGTTCGTGGTCGGCGACGTCGCCGCCCTCCCCAGCGCGGACGCCTCGTTCGACCTCGTCACGAGCTCGTTCTCGGTGCATCACTGGCCCGACGCCGCGGTCGGGTTCACCGAGATCCGGCGCGTGATGCGCCCCGGGGGCCGGGCGATCGTGTACGACCTCCCCGACCGCTGGGGGCGCTTCGAGACGAAGTCCCGGCCGCTGGCTGCCGCGGCGGCGGACGGCGGGTTCCCCGGCGCGTCGCCGACCCCGTTCCGCTGGCCCGGTCCCGTCGCGATCGTCAACCGGCTCGAGGTCCGCGCACCGGGCGCCTGACCGTGGGCCGGCTCGTGGCTCCCGCCGCGGGCGCGTCAGGCGCCTGCGGCGTAGCCCGGGATGGTCACCTCGATGAGCGGGCTCCAGGCGACCATGGCATCGACGTCGGTGCGGTTCCAGTTGCGCGCCACGTGGACCAGCAGCTCACGGCGCTCGGCCTCGTCGGTCACGATGCGCGCGGTTGCCGGCAGGTCGGCCACCACGCCTTGCTTGAGGTGGACCACCAGGCTGGGATCGGCCTCCAGGTTGTGGATCCAGGCCCGCGTCCGGTCGCGCCTCGGCATGCCGGAGATGACGATCCGGCCGTCGACGTTGTGGAACACGATCTCGATCCTGCGCGGCTCCCCGGAGCGGCGACCGGTCGTCGTGATGTCGATGATGCCGCCCCGATCGAGGGCGGCGCGGACGGATGGATCCATGGGATGTCTCCGGATTTCCCGATGATAGTTGCGCGTACAACTATGTCACGGCCTTGCACGTCCCGCAATCACCCGGGCGACTCGGCGCCCCGTACACTCCCCCCGATGCTCCGAACCGTCGCCGCCACCCGCTACGTGACGCCATTCCGCGAGGGCGGCTCCCTGCCGGGCCTGTGCGAGGCCGACGACGACGGTCTCTACGTCGTCAAGTTCCACGGCGCGGGGCAGGGCCCGAAGGCGCTCGTCGCGGAGGTGATCGTCGGAGAGCTCGCCCGGGCCCTGGACCTGCCGGTCCCCGAGCTCGTCCTCGTCGAGCTCGATGCCCGGTTCGCGGCCGGGGAGCCCCACTGGGAGGTCAAGGAGCTGCTGGACCGCTCCCCCGGCACCAACCTCGGCGTCGACTTCCTGCCGGGAGCGCTGGGCTTCGCGCCGGCGGTCGGCCCGACGCCGGACCCGGCGCTGGCGGCCGCCTTCGTCTGGCTCGACGCGTTCACGCTCAACGTCGACCGGACGCCCCGCAACCCGAACCTGCTGGTCTGGCACCGGCGGCTCTACGGGATCGACCACGGCGCGGCGCTCTACGTGCAGCACCGCTGGGACGACGCGCTCCGGGACCCGGGCCACGCGCGCCGTCCCTTCGCCCAGGTCCGCGACCACGTCCTGCTGCCCTTCGCCGGCTCGATCGTCGAGGCCGACGCCCGCCTGGCCCCGCGCGTCACGGACGACCTGCTGGCCGAGGTGGCCGGCATGGTGCCGGCGGCGTGGCTCGACGGCGACCCCGCGTTCGCTTCCGTGGACGATCATCGGACCATGTACGTCGACTACCTGCGGCGGCGCCTCGGCGCCCCGCGGGCGTTCGTGGAGGAGGCCGAGCGTGCCCGCACCGACGCCTGAGCCGGCGCGCCAGCCCTTCGCCTACGCGGTGGTCCGGGTCGTCCCGCGCGTCGAGCGGGGCGAGTCGATCAACGCCGGGATCGTCCTGCTGTGCCGTCCCCGCCGGTTCCTCCGCGCCCGCGTCGCCCTCGACGAGGCGCGCCTGCGGGCCCTCGACCCGGCCTGCGACCCGGCGGACGTCTGGGCGCACCTCGAGGCCATCGAACGGATCGCGGCCGGCGACCCGTCGGGCGGACCGATCGCCGCCCTGGCGCAGGCGGAGCGCTACCACTGGCTCGTCGCCCCGTCCTCCACGATCATCCAGCCGTCCGAGGCCCACACCGGCCTGACCGACGACCCGGACGCCACGCTGGAGCACCTGTTCGCCACGCTCGTGCTGGCACCGGCAGCGAACCCGCCGAGCGGATCGGACGACGCCCGCGAGACCATCACGGAAGAGAGCCGCGAATGACCTGGGAACGCGCCGAGGAGACGGCGAAGCCCGTCCTCAAGTGCCCGCTCTGCGGCGGCACGCAGTTCGACCAGCAGCAGGGCCGGATGGACTCGCGCTGGGGTCTCACGAGCCACAAGCTCGTGCTGAAGATCTGCAAGGCCTGCGACCTCGTGCTCCAGTTCTCGGCCGGCCGCGGCATCTTCGACTTCGACTGACGAGAGCCCGGGGCGACCGGACGGCGCGTGGGGTGCTGTGGGCGCCCGGTGGGGTGCGGCCCCCGGCTGATCGGAGCGGGCGTGGAGCGGGCACTTCCGCGGGCGGCCGGCCAGCGCCCACCCAGGGGCCGTCATCGGCACGTCACGGCGGCGCGAATACCATGTGCACAACACCGCAGACGGAGCGCGTCCCATGGGCATCCTCGACTTCCTGTTCGCCGATCCGGCGAAGACCACCCTCCCCTCCCCCGCCGACGCGCTGCCCGGGCGCGCCGACCCGATGCCGGTGCCGGAGCGCCAAGCGGTGCTCGGCACGCCCCTTGCCGGCCCGGTCCCGGACGGGGCGCGGGTCGCGGTCTTCGGGCTCGGCTGCTTCTGGGGGGCCGAGAGGACCTTCTGGCAGACGCCCGGCGTGCACTCGACGGCCGTCGGCTATGCCGGCGGCATGACCCCGAACCCGACGTATGGCGAAGTGTGCTCGGGCCGGACGGGCCACGCGGAGGTCGTCCGAGTGGTCTACGACCCGACCCGGGTCTCGTACGGCGAGCTGCTCCGGGTCTTCTGGGAGCATCACGACCCCACGCAGGGGATGCGCCAGGGCAACGACCAGGGCACGCAGTACCGGTCGCTCATCCAGGTGCTCGACGCTGAGCAGCGCGCCGCGGCCGAGGCGTCGCGGGACGCGTACCAGGCGAGCCTGGCCGCGGCCGGCTACGGCACGATCACCACCGAGATCGCCGACACCTCGCCCTTCTACTACGCCGAGGACTACCACCAGCAGTACCTCGACAAGAACCCGAACGGCTACTGCCCCGACCACGGCACCGGCGTGGCCTGCCCGGTCGGGCTCGGCGTGAGCGCCAAGGACTGACCACCGGGCTCGCTTCTGCCTTGCCGGGCGAACGGCCGCCGTGGCCCGATCTCGACACCGTCAGCCCTGCGCGAACCAGTCGAGCACGCGCATCGCGCGGAGGGTGTTCCACCGGCTGGGCTTGCACTCGCCGTCCTCCATCTGGAAGTGAACCTCGCCCGCGTGGACGTTCTGGAGCGACCATCGGCCGTCGCGATCCCGATTGCCCGCGACGACCACGATCGCCTCGGCGATGCGCTCGTCGGGCTTGATGCCGGCGGCGCGCAGGTACTCCAGCCCGCGCAGAACGTCGTAGTGATACCAGTGTGGGAACGAGAACCGGAGCCAGCTGGGGTCGATCACCTCGCCGGTCGTCTTCCGACGGAACAGCCGGCGCTCGAGCAGGTACGCCTCCCCACGGCGGAGCGCCGCGCGCACTTCGGCCGAGCCGGCGATCGCGCGCTCGTTGGCGAGCAGGCCCTCGAGGACGTTGATCGTCGTCCCGAACGACGACACCGTCGCGCCGTTCTCGACCTCGCAGTTCCAGCCGCCGTCGGGAAGCTGCTCACCGAGGAGCCGGCCGACGAGCGGCGCCATGTCCACGCCGAAGTACGAACCCGTCCCGACGACGTTGCCGTTGATGCACGGCTCGACCTCGCCCTCGAAGAACCGGTTGTCGGCCCAGGGAGTATCGAAATCGGGATCCCTCCAGGTGACGTGCTCGCGGACGAGACCGATCGCCCGCCGGGCCTGCTCGCTCTCGGGATCGAGGCCCAGCCGTCGCAGCAGCTCCAGCACGTGAAACGTGTCGGTCCAGTCGTGCGACCATGGCCTGCCGCCCCACTGGCCGTCCGGCGCCTGGAGCGCGAGCAGGCGGGCGCCCCAGCCCTCGGTCGCGACCCGTGACCGCTCGGCGGCGATGACGTCCGCCGGCTCGTGCGCCAGGTCGCGCAGCACCTGCCAGCGGATCGAGGGATCGGCGTCGAGCAACCAGTCGATGACGGTCATGTCCCCACCTCGCGACTCCGACCGATCTCCCTGCCCACGGGGATTTCGAATCAACCAGGGGCAAGACTCGCCGCCGCCCATCGGGCCAGGTCGATATCGGCGGCCTCGGGCAGACCGCTCACCCCGACTGCTCCGATCACTTCTCCGGCAACGATGATCGGGACCCCACCACCCCATCCAACGTACCGTGGGTCTCCGAAATTGGTGATGGGGAAGGCCTCCGTTCGGGAGCGCTCTCCGAGGACGCTGGATTCGACACCTTCGCGAGCCGCCGTGAACGCCTTGTGGATGGCGATGTTGATCGACGCCAATCCACATCGGTCGGTGCGGAGAAACGCAACGAGCTCGCCGTGAGGGTCGACGACGGCCACCGCGGCTCCTGCGCCTTGGGCGTCGAGTCGGTCCGCGATCATCCCGACGAGGCCACGAGCCTCCATCGATCCGATCTCCCTGCGCTCAGGCATCACGACTTCTCCTCGAGTGGGAGCCTGGCGTCAGTCCAGGCACCGTTGGCGTGGCTCGACGCAACGACCGCCTCGACGAACTTCACGCCGATGGCGCCGTCGCGTTCGTTCGGGAACTGGAGCGCAAGCGGATCGGGCGCCCGGCCCGAGCGGCGAGCGGCGATCGCCTCGGCAGCGTCCGAGTAGATGTTGGCGAAGGCTTCGTGGAATCCTTCGGGATGCCCGGCGACGATCCGGCATGCACGGGCTGAAGCCGGCAGAGCCCCGGGCCCATTCGGCGTGTAGACGCGGACAGGTCCTTCGAGCGGCTTGAAGATGAGCCGGGTCGGTCGTTCCTGGTGCCACTCCAGGCTGCCCCTTGTGCCGGACACGCGGATCCGGAGGCCGTTCTCCACCCCAGCGGCGGTCTGCGTGACCCAGAAGGTCCCGCGCGCACCGTTGTCGAAGCGCAACATGCCGCCGCCGAAGTCGTCGACCGGTCGTTTCGGGATGACGTGCCCGATCTCGGCAGCGACTTCCGCAACTTCGAGACGGCTCACGAAACGGACCAGGTTGTGAGCGTGCGTTCCGATGTCGCCCATCACGAGCGACGGTCCGCCTCGCACGGGGTCATAGCGCCAGGGCAACCCGTCGGCTGGGTCCGGGTCGGACTCGTCGGCCTTGCCTCCTTGTACGTATTCGACCTGGACCAGCCTGATCTCACCGACCTGCCCATCCTCGACGAGCGCGCGAGCCTGGCGCACCATCGGGTAGCCGGTGTAGTTGTGCGTGAGGCAGAAGACCAGCCCAGTGGCATCAACCTTCTGCACGATGTCCAAGGCCTCGTCGAGCGTGTTCGTCATGGGCTTGTCGCAGATGACATCGAAACCGCGATCCAGGGCCGCCACGGCGTACCGATGATGGCTGTCGTTCGGCGTCATGATGGCAACGACCTCAGCACCATCTTCGCGACCGCGCTCGGCCCCGAGCATCCCGATGGCATCGGAATAGGCGCGAGAGGGATCGATCCCCATTCCGGCTGCGGCTCTCTGGGATCGCTCGGGATCGGACGAGACTACCCCTGCGACCAGGTCATAGCGGCCGTCGAGTCGTGCGGCCGTTCGGTGCATCGCACCGATGAAGCTGCCCGGGCCACCGCCGATCACTGCCAGGCGAAGCGGACGACCAAGCATCTCGATGACCGGATCAACATCCACGGTGATCTCCTTCGACGACGGCTCGCGGCGCTCTTCGAGTTCTGGCGCCTGGACTTTCCCGCGTTCACCTGCCTGAGTCCAGCGACGGCCTCAGCGTTCCATTGTCTGCCCTGTCCACGTCGCACCTGCGTCGCGGCATGACGTGCGAACACCGAAGTGACAGCGGCTGGCGTAGAGGTGCCAGTATCCTGACGGATCGTCGGCAACAGGCTGACTCGTCCGAAGACCCGGGGGGCTGCTGCCCCCGACCACTCAACGGGCGTCTCGTGCCCGATCGGGCTCGGCGTCCAGACGACCGCCGCCGACGAGGATCACTGCCGTCTGGGAGGAAGCCAGCGATGAAGGACACGCGCAAGGCCGCCGCGGGCACGGCCGCGACCGACGCGACGGCCGAGGGGTTCACGGCCGAGGAGCGAGCCGCGATGCAGGAGCGGGCCCGGGAGCTGAAGGCGTCGCGCCGCGGCTCGGGCACGGACAAGGCGGACGGGGGTGCCGACCTGCTCGCAAGGATCGCCGAGATGCCGGGTCCGGATCGCGCCATGGCCGAGCGGCTCCACGCGATCATCATGGCCAGCGCGCCGAGCCTCGCGCCGAGGACCTGGTACGGGATGCCCGCGTACGCCAAGGACGGCAAGGTCATCTGCTTCTTCCAGGCCGCCTCGAAGTTCAAGGTGAGGTACGCGACGTTCGGCTTTCAGCCCGACGCGAAGCTCGACGATGGCTCGATGTGGCCGACCGCGTTCGCCCTGACGGAGCTGACCGCCGACGACGAGGCACGGATCGCCGCGCTCGTGAAGAAGGCGGTGAGCTGAGGGCCGCGATCGCCACCGTGGCTCCGCCCGGGGCGGGCGGCCCGCTCGGCCCCGGGCCTGTCCGTCCGTGGACCGCCGCTTGACCCGGCGTGTAGGGTCGCTCCCATGATTCGAATCGGCTCGATCGTCCTCCGCGTCGACGACCTGCAGCGCCAGGTCGAGTTCTGGGAGGCGGCCCTCGGCTACGTCCGCCGGGAGGGCGACGACGACGACTTCGCGCTCCTGCACCCGAGGGACGGCATCGGGCCGAACCTGTCGCTCGACCGGGTCCGCTCGACGGTGCAGGTGCCGCCGCGCATCCATCTCGACCTGTACGCCGAGGACCAGGCCGGCGAGGTGGCGCGCCTGGTCGCGCTGGGGGCGACCGAGATCCATTGGGACAGGCGGCCGCCGGACGCGGACTATGTGATCCTCGCCGACCCCGAGGGCAACCGCTTCTGCGTGGTGGACGTGAGCGTGCCAACCGATCGGCCATGACGATCGGCAACGCGCTCCACGACTTCGAGGCATCGCTCGCCCGCCGGCTCCTGACCTGGGGCGTGGCGGGCATCGCCGGCGGCGCCGTGCTGAGCGTCGTCGGCGCGGCGACCGGCGATCGGGCCCTGCGCGCGTTCGGGAGCCAGACGATCGGCTGGGGTGCCATCGACGCCGGACTCGCGCTCGCAGGCCGGTCGCGGGCCCGTCGCCTGGTCGCTCGCCCACGCGGGGATCCCACGGCGATGTCCCGTGAGGCCGGCCGGATCCGGCGGATCCTAGCGGTGAACGCCCGCCTGGACGTCGTGTACGTCGTCGGCGGGCTGGCCGTCGTGGTCGGGCGCGGCCGCCACGACCCGTCGGCCCGGGGGCACGGTCTCGCGGCCGTGCTGCAGGGCGCGTTCCTGCTCGGCTTCGACGCGTGGCACGCGGCGCGGCTGCCGGATGGGGCCGGCGCCCCGGCGGCGCCTGCCGGGCGCGTGGGGGCGAGTCCGGGGACCGCCCGCAAGGAGGGCTGAAGCTAGACGGGCCTGGCTGCCTTCTGGCTCGCCTTCCAGGCCCGCTTCTGCTCCTGGTAGCGGGCGAGGGCCTCGGCCGAGTCGACGTCGGCGAGCGTCGGGTACGGCGGCGCGACGGCCTCCCAGCCGGCGGGGCGGACGCCGAACCGCTTCGCCAGCAGCCCGACGAGGGTCTTCGCCTTCATCTCGCCGATTCCCGGCAGGCTGCGCAGGCGCGCCTCCAGGTCGGCGCCGTCGCGAGCCTCCGTCCAGACACGGGCGGCGTCACCGCCGAAGTCGCGGGCGACCACGGCGCACAGCTCCTGGACGCGGGTCGCCATGACACCGGGGAAGCGGTGGAGCGCCGGCCGCTCGCGGAACGCCGCCTGCAGCGCCTCCGGATCCATGCCCGCGATCGCCGCCGGATCGAGGGTCCCGACCCGGCGGCGCAGCTCGAGCGGGCCGCCGAAGGCCTTCTGGACCGTCACCTGCTGGTCGAGCGCGAAGCCGACGAGCAGCGCGAGAGGGTCGGCGGCGAGGAGCGCGTCGGCCTCCGGGTCGCCGGTGAAGGGCAGGCTGGCGGGTGGCGTCGGGGTCGTCATGGCGACGATGGTAGCGCGCCGCCCTCGCGAGGCGCGGCGGCGCGAGGCGCGGCGGCGCGAGGCGCGGTGGCGCTAGGCGCGGGCCGGCCTAGGCACGGCCGCGTGAGGCGCGGGCCGGCTCAGGCGGGCACCAGGATCCGGACGGCGCCGGGCACCACCTCGACCGCGAGCCGGCCGGCACCGACCACGTCGCCATCCACCTCGATCGGCTCCGCGGGCACGGCAACGATCTCCACGCGGCGTCCGGCAAACCGGGCCGCATACGGGCCGATGGCGGTGTGCACCCCGCGCCCGAGCAGCAGCTCCACGGCCGCCCGCGTGCCGCCGAGGGCTCCGCGGCCGCGCGCCACGAGGATGTCGAGCAGGCCGTCGTCCGGGACCAGGGGCAGGCGGGGGCGCAGCAGGCCGGGGATCAGCTCCCCGGCGTTGGCCACCAGCACGGCCATGGCGTCCGACTCGTGCACGACGCCATCCACGACGAGCCGCACCTGGAAGGGCCGCATCCGGGCAGCCACCCCGGCGGCCGTCGCGAAGTAGGCCCCGATCCCGAGCGAGCGCTTCCGGCGGTCGGTCGTCGCGGCCATCACGCGGGCATCGAAGCCGATCCCCGCCGCCACCAGGAACGGGAGCGGGGTGCCCCCCTCCGCTCCGACCCACGCCCGGGCAAGGTCGATCGTGCGCTCCGCCGCATCGGCGAGCGCCGCCGCGGCGCGCTCCGGCCGGCGCGGGATGCCGAGCGCGGCGGCGAGGAGGTTGCCGGTCCCGCCCGGCACGATCCCGAGCGGAATGCTCGTGCCGGCGAGGATGGCCGCGGCGGCGCGGACGCTCCCGTCGCCGCCGGCCACCACCAGCAGCCGCGCGCCCGCGCCGACGGCCTCGCGGGCGGCCGCGTGGCCCTCCTCTGCCGACGTCGTCCGGCGGATCGTCGGGGCGACGCCGGTGCGCGCGTCGATGGCGGCCGCCGCGGCCGTCACGAGCGCCTCGCGGCGCTCCGGCTGGGCGAGGCGGGACGCGCCGCCGGCGACGATCAGGAACGGCGGGCCGCCGAGGGGAGTGGACATCGAACCTCCGGCGCGAAGCCTAGCGCGCCCCGAACACCGGCAGGATGGCCCGCTCCCGCGGGCCGGACGTCTCTGCCCTGTCGAGCCGCGACGCCGCCATCCTGTGCCCGACGGCCGCCGTCCAGGAGCCACGATGCGCCCACCCCGCGTCCTCGTCGCGTACGCGACCCGCCATGCCTCGACCGCCGAGATCGCCGCCGCGATCGCGGCCGAGCTCGACGCGGCCGGCTGTCGCGCGACGCTCGGCGAGGCGCGCGCCGTCGACGAGATCGCGGGCTACGACGCCGCGGTGATCGGCAGCGCGCTCTACCTCGGACGCTGGGACGAGACGGCGCTGGACCTGGTGCGCCGCGAGCGGCCCGCGCTGGCGGCGATCCCGACGTGGCTCTTCTCGTCGGGGCCGGTCGGCGTCGGGCCGGCGACGGCGCGCCCGGAACGCCTCCCGCAGCCTCCCGACGTGGGCGCGCTGGCGGAGGAGATCGGGGCCCACGCGACGACGTTCGGCGGCCGGGTGGACCCGGCGGACGACGGCCTCGAGGCGCAGATCATGGTCTCGGCAGGCCTCACGGGCGACTGGCGCGACTTCGCCCGGATCCGGGCGTGGGCGCGGGCGATCGCCGCCGACCTGGCGGCCGAGCCGGACAGCGATGCCGGCGATCCGGGGGCGGGGCCGGCCGGCGATCGAGCGGGCGGCGGCGGCGCGGCGGCGGACCCATCGGCCTGACCCGCCCGGGCGGGCCTGCGGCGACCGGGCAGCTCAGGCCGCAGCGTCGGGTCGGCGGCGCAGCAGCGCCACGCCGGCGACCAGCGCTCCGACGGCCGGGACGAGGAGCCACGCGACCATTGCGACCACCCCGACGAGGAGCCAGGCGAACGCGGCGAGGGCAGCCTCGGGCACTTCGAGAGCCGCGAGCTCCGCGGAGACGGTGGACAGCTCGTCGGCCGTGGCCGCGACGTCCGCGGCCAGGGGCGGAAGGCCACGGCTGAGGCTGCCGAGCCGGATTCCGAGCGCATCGAGGTCCGTCGCGATCCCGCGCAGCTGGCGCCCCAGGTCGGTCGCGTCCGACGCCAGCGGGCCGAACGGCCGATTGCCGAGCACCTCGAAGGTCCCGAACGTCCCGGCGAGCCGGTCCAGCGTGGTCGCGACGCGGCGGCTCACGTTCGCGGCTTCCGCAGCGATCGCGGAGCTGTTCTGCACGGCTCCGGCGGAATCGTCGACCAGGGCCGCGGTCTTCGCCAGCGAGGCGGAGCCGCTCTCGAGCGCGGCGACGACGGCATCGCGCTGGCGGTCGATGCTCTCGATCGCCGGCCGCATGCCCAGGCCGACCGCGACCGTCGCGGCGACGAGGAGGATCCCCGCGACGAGGCCCAGCAGGCCGTACCCTGTCAGCGCGACGCCGAACGCCCGGCGGCGACGCTGGATCATCTCGAGCACGACGGGATCGTACCCGTCGAGGGAGGCGAGAACATGACCGGAACGCCATCCCCGCGGCGGGGTGGGATCGTCGTCGGGACTGCGCTCATCGTCCTGGGCGGCGTCGCGCTGCTCGTCCAGGCCAGCGGCGCCTCGATCGGGTGGCCGATCTGGCTCATCGCCCCGGGCGTCGCGCTGATCCTCGGCGCCGTCGCCGTCGGGGGTCCCGGGGGCGCGGGCATGGCCAGCGTCGGCGGCATCCTCACGATGGTCGGCGTCGTCCTGGCCGTGCAGCAGGCCAACGACGCGTACCGGACGTGGGCGTACGCCTGGGCTCTCGTGGCCCCCGGCGGGGTCGGCCTCGGGCTCGTCGTCTACGGCCTGCTCACCGGTCGGCGCGAGGACCTGCGGGGCGGGCTCGGCGCCCTGCTCGCGGGGATCGTGCTCTTCCTCGTCGGCTTCCTCTTCTTCGAGGGCGTGCTCGACCTCTCGGACGGCCGGTTCGGCGACCTCACCGACGTGGCCGTGCCGCTCCTGCTGGTGGGGATCGGGGTCCTCGTGCTGCTCGGCGCCTTCATCCCGGGCCCGTGGCGGCGACCGTCCGGCGCCGCCCACGACTCGGGCGATCGCGCGGCGGCGGAGCGGGGCGACGCGGGCGCCGGCGGGACGGCCCCGATCCCGGAGCACCTCGCGATCCCGGAGAGCCTCGCGATCCCGCTCGACGGTGCGGCGGACGCCGAGGTCATGGTCACCTTCGGCGCGGGCCACCTGCGGATCGGCGCGGCCGCGCCGGGGATGCTCGTGGACGGCGACTGCGCGGGGGGCGTGAAAGTGGAGCGGGCCGGCGGGCCCGGCCGAGCTCGCCTCTCGCCGCCGGCGCCGCCCTCTGGCTGGACGTGGGACCGCGCGCCCTATGCGTGGACGGTCGGGGTCACCGCGGAGGTCCCGCTCCGCCTGCGGGTCGAGACCGGCGCGGCCGACGCCGCGCTCGACCTGTCGTCGCTGCGCCTCGCCGAGCTGCGCCTGCGGACCGGCGCCAGCGACACGAGCGTCACCCTGCCGGCGGCGGCCGGCGTCACGCGCGTCGACGCGGAGGGTGGCGCCGCCTCGATCCGCTTCCGGGTGCCGGACGGGGTCGCGGCCCGCGTGCGCACGTCGGTCGCGCTGGGCTCCACCGACGTCGACACCGTCCGCTTCCCGCGCATCCCCGCGGGCGGCGGCTGGGAGTCGCCCGACTTCGCCAGCGCCGTCAACCGCGTCGAGATCGAAGTGCGCGGCGGGATCGGGAGCGTGGCGGTGCGCTGAACCCGGCCCAGCCGGCCCACCCGGGCTGCCCAGCCCCGGCTCGCCCGGCCCGCCCGGGCTGCGGGCCGCCGTGGCCGGCAGCGCCGAGCCCGGCCCCGCTCACGCGCCCGGCCCCGCTCACGCGCCCGGCCCCGCTCACGCGCCCGCCGCGCTCACGCCCCAGCCCGTGACGAGGATGCCGTAGAGGACCAGGCCGTCCACCGCGACCGCGCCGATCGTCGAGCCGAGCGGGAGCGCCAGCGGGTAGAGCGCCAGCGCGCGAGGGAGACGGCGGCCGAGCCCACCGCAACGGGTCGCCACCACGGCTGCCCGAGCAGGATCCCAGCGGCGGCGATCACGAAGCCCGCGGTCGGGATCGCGAACAACCCGATCGCCAGCATCCGCGCAACACCGTCCCCGGCGAGGCCGGTCAGGACCCAGCTCCCGCTCGAGACGCCCTCGAAGCGCGCGAGCCCGGCCGCGGGCGTCCAGCCCAGCACGTGTCCCAGGCCGTGGGCGCCGAGCACCCCTGCGATCACCACCTTCACCAGCATCCCGTCCATGGCAGCCTCCGTCCGGCACATCCTGCGGTCCCTTGCGGACCTGTTGCGTACGTTGTACGCATTGCGTACGGCGTACGCTAGCGCTATGCTGCGGACATGTCAAGCCCTTCCGTGTCCCGCCGCGCCGGCGCATCGCCGGCAGTCCGCGGGCCGCTGAGTCGCGCGCGGATCGTGGCCGCGGCGCTCGCCGTCCTCGATGCCGACGGCCTCGCCGGGCTTTCGATGCGCCGTGTGGCACGCGAGCTCGACACCGGGGCGATGTCGCTCTACCGCCACGTCTCGGGTCGCGAGGAGCTCCTGGACCTGGTCCTCGTCGAGCTGGCCGCGGCCATCCCCGTCTCGCCCCCGGGCGCCTCCTGGCGCGAGGACGCCGCGGCGCTGGCCCGCGACGTCCGGCGGGCGCTCCTTCGCCGGCGCGACCTCACGCTCCTCCTGACGGCCCGCCTCGGGCAGGGTCCGGCGGCCCTCGCGACCCTCGACCGGGCCCTCGGGATCTTCCTGCGGGCGGGGTTCGCGCCGCGCGAGGCGGTGCTGGCCAACCACGCCCTCGGCGCCTACGTGGCCGGCTCGTGCACGTGGGCGGCCGTCGGTCTCGGCGGAGCGGCGGACCCGGCGGTGCGCGCCGCCCGGGCCCGGGACGCTGCGGACCGCCTGGCGGATCTTCCGCTGAGCGCGTTCCCCAACGTGGCGCTCGTGGCCGCCGACCTCTTCGTCGGCAGCGCCGACGAACGCTTCGAGGACGGCCTGGCGGCCCTCCTCGACGGCTTCGCCGCGCGCCTGCCCGGCGGACCGGCATGATGCGGGCCCTGGTCCTCGAGCGGCCCGGCCCGCTCGGCGAGGGTGAGCCGATCAGCCTGCGCGAGGTGGCGGAGCCGTCGCCGGGGCCCGGCGAGATCCTGCTCCGCGTCGCGGCCTGCGCCGTCTGCCGCACGGACCTCCAGCTCGTGGAGGGCGACCTGGGCGCGCACCGCCTGCCGACGATCCCCGGCCACCAGGTCGTCGGACGAGTGACCGCCGCGGGCGAGGGGGTCACCGGCTGGGCCGTCGGCGACCGGGCCGCGCTGGGCTGGCTGGCCGGAACGTGCGGCAGGTGCGACGCCTGCCGGGACGGCCGCGAGAACCTGTGCGCCGAGGCAAAGTTCACGGCCTGGGACCGCGACGGCGGGTTCGCGCAGCTGGTCGCCGTGAGGGCCGACGTGGCCCTGCATGTCCCCGTCGGCTTCGACGACCTGGCCGCCGCGCCGCTCCTCTGCGGCGGCGTCATCGGGTACCGGTCGCTCCTCGTGTCGGGCATCCGGCCAAGCGGCCGGCTCGGGCTGTACGGCTTCGGGGCATCGGCGAGCCTCGCCATCCAGGTCGCCCGCCACTGGGGATGCGAGGTCCACGTCGCCACCCGCTCCGCCCGCGAGCGAGAGCGAGCCGCCGCGCTCGGCGCGGCGTCGGTCGGTGGCTACGACGACCCGCCGCCCGCTCCGCTCGACGCGGCGATCACCTTCGCTCCCGCCGGCAGCGTCGTCGTGGCCGCGCTCCGCGCCGTGGGCCGAGGGGGCACGGTGGCCATCAACGCCATCCACCTCGACGGGATCCCTGCCTTCGCCTACGAGCACCTCTGGTGGGAGCGCAGCCTTCGCAGCGTCGCCAACTACACGCGCGAGGACGCCCGTGCCTTTCTCGCCCTGGCGGCCTCGATCCCGATCCGAACGGAGGTCGACGTGGTACCCCTCGCCGAGGGGATCGGCGCCCTGCACAGGCTCGCCGAGGGCTCGGTCAGCGGAACGGCGGTCCTGGTCCCCTGACCTCGCATCCCGCGAGGCGGGGCCGGCGTCAATCGCGGCGCGCGATCGGCGCCTCCGTCGCCCCCGCGAGCCGGGCCAGGTCGCCGGGAGCGAGCTCCAGCTGCAGACCGCGCCGGCCCCCGCTCACGAAGATCGTCGCGTGGTCGGCCGCCGAGGCGTCGAGGACCGTGGGAAGGCGCCGGCGGCCTCCGAGCGGGCTGATGCCGCCGACGACGTAGCCGGTCGCTCGTTCCGCCTCCGCGGGCTCGGCGAGGGCCGCACGGCGTCCACCCAGCTCTGCCGCGAGCGCCTTGAGGTCGAGCTCGTGCGCCACCGGCACGATGGCCGCCGCGAGCTGCCCGTCGACCGCCGCGATCAGCGTCTTGAAGACGCGAACGGGGTCGACCCCGAGCGCCGTCGCGGCGTCCTGGCCGTACTGCGGACGGCGGTCGCGCTCGCGCGGGGACGCCGGGGCGGGAACACCGTGCTCGTGCACGACGTGCGCCACACCGGCTGCCCGGACGGCCTCGAGCGCCCGGGTGCCGCGACCACTCACTCGAACTCGCGGTGGCGTACCACCGCGAGGAGCAGCGTCGCCGAGTACAGGAGGGTCAGACCCAGGAAGGGCCAGCTGATCCGCAGGCCGAGCGGGAAGAGCGTCACGATCGAGAACACGAGGAGCGCCGCCACGACGACCGGCCAGAAGCGGCGGGCCAGGACGAGCCCGCCGAGGAGGAAGTGGACCGTGGCGAGGGCGAGGCCCGCTGGGACAATGACGACGAAGAACCCGAACACCGTCGTATTGCCGCCGGACCAGCCCGGGGCCGTGACGAGGCCCATGTTCGCCGCCACGACCAGGAACGTCGCCGGCAGGAGGACGATGATGATCAGGAGGCCGACCGTGCCGAGCAGCCGACCGCAGGCCGTGAGGAGCGCCGAACGCTCCTCCTCCGGGATCGCGGGGTCATCCGCTCGTTCGTGATCCGACATCGCTGAACGCTCCTCGGGCGCCGGGTACGCGCGGCGAGGATACCGTGCAAGCGGGGGAGGGCGGACCGAGCCGCGGGAGGGTGCCCGGGGATGTCTCCCGCGCCGCCGCATGCGGCCGGGCGACGGTCCGCTGGACGGGCGTTCGCGGGTGCCCCCGTCAGCCGACAATGTCGCCGCGGATCTCCGCACGAACCGGACCAGGCGACGGAGGACGATCATGGACGACCGCGGCCCGCGGTTCGGGGCGGCCTTCTGGGTCAACCGCACCGGTTGGCCGGAGCTCCGCGACGCCGCCAGGGCCGCCGAGGCGCACGCCTGGGACAGCATCTGGCTCGACGACCACCTCCTGTGCGACGAGGGCGACGACCTCGACCCCAGGTTCGAGGGCTGGACCGCGCTCGCCGCGCTGGCGTGCGCGACGTCCCGCGTCCGCCTCGGCCACCTCGTCAGTGCCGTCACCTTCCGGAACCTGGGGATCATCGCCAAGATGGCGACGACGCTCGACCACGTCTCGGGCGGCCGGTTCGTGCTGGGCCTCGGCGCGGGCTGGCACGCGCGCGAGCACGAGGCCTTCGGGATCGACTTCGGCTCCGGGTTCGGTGAGCGGCTCGACCGACTCGACGAAGCCGCCGGCCTCCTGCGCCGGCTCCTCGACGGCGAGGTCGTGACGCACCATGGACGCTTCTACGACCTCGACCGGGCGGCTTGCGCGCCGCGCCCCCTGCAGGCCCACCTGCCGATCCTCGTCGGCGGCACGGGCCGGACCAGGACCCTGTGGACCGTCGCCCGCGTCGCGGACATCTGGAACGCGTATGCCACGCCCGAGGAGCTCGCCGAGCTCGAGGACGTCCTTGCCGCGCACGGCGCCGCCGTCGGGCGCGACGTGGCCGGCATCGAGCGCCAGGTCTACGTCAACGTCGTCGTCCGGCAGTCCGCGGCGGACGCCCGGCGGGCCTGGGACGAGGTCCGGGCCCGCCACGGGATCCAACCGGGCGAGGACCCGCTGCATGCCGGGGGCAGCCCGGACGAGGTCGCCGCCGCGCTGCGCCCGTGGGTCGACGCGGGGGTCGACGAGATCGTCGCGGTCCTCCGCGCGCCGTGGGACCAGCAGACGCTCGAACGCCTCCCCGAGGTGCGGGCGGCCCTCAGAACGGCTCGGGGATGAAGGTCTGGTCCTCCATCGGCGGGCGCACGTAGCCCGTGTCACGCTGGCGCGGCGGCAGGACGATGGGCTGGGGCGTCAGGTCCTCGTACGGGATCAGGGAGAGGAGGTGGCTGATCACGTTGAGGCGCGCCCGCTTCTTGTCATCGGAGCGGACGACCCACCAGCCCGCCTGCTTGATGTCCGTGTGGGCGAACATCTCGTCCTTGGCCTTGCTGTAGTCCATCCAGCGGGACCGGCTCTCCACGTCCATCGGCGAGAGCTTCCAGCGCTTCGTCGGGTCGGTCAGGCGGTCCTGGAAGCGGCGCTCCTGTTCCTCGTCGCTGACGCTGAACCAGTACTTGACGAGGAGGATGCCGCTGCGCACGAGCATCCGCTCGAACTCCGGGCACGAGCGGAGGAACTCCTGGTACTCGTCCTCCGTGGCGAAGCCCATGACCCGCTCCACGCCGGCGCGGTTGTACCAGCTGCGGTCGAAGAGGACGATCTCGCCGGCCGCCGGCAGGTGGGTGATGTAGCGCTGGAAGTACCACTGGGTCTTCTCGCGCTCGGTCGGCGCCGGGAGCGCGACCACCCGCGCCGAGCGGGGGTTGAGCGGCTCGGTGATCCGCTTGATCGCCCCGCCCTTCCCGGCCGCGTCGCGGCCCTCGAAGAGCACCACGACCTTGAGGCCCTGGTCGCGGATCCACTCCTGCCACTTCACGAGCTCGATGTTGAGGCGGCGCAGCTCGGCCTCGTACTCCTTCTTGCCCAGGCGGCGCGGCTCCGGAGCGGGCAGCGGCTGGGCAGGGGCCGTGTCCAGCGCGGCCGCGGGGATCCGCAGGCGGGCTCGCTCCGGCCGCTGGTTGCGCCCCGTCCGGACGGGTGCCTCGGCCGTCTCGTGCGCGTCATCGCCGCCTGATCTTCGCTTCGCCATGCTCGCCTCCTCGCCCGCCCGTGGCGGGTCATCGCCGGCCTTGGACGCTGGATCGATTATGCTGCGCCGACGTGACCTTCGATAGCCTCGGTCTGTCGGCCGAACTTCTCCGCGCGGTGTCCGACCAGGGCTACACCGCCCCAACGCCCATCCAGGTCCAGGCGATCCCGCTCGTGCTCGAGGGTCGTGACCTCATGGGCGCCGCCCAGACCGGCACCGGGAAGACGGCGGCCTTCGTGCTGCCGATCTTCCAGCGCCTGCTTCCGCACGCCAACACGTCATTCTCGCCGGCGCGCCACCCGGTCCGGGCCCTCGTGCTGACGCCGACCCGCGAGCTGGCCATGCAGGTGGCCGAGATGGCCGCCGCGTACGGCAAGCACGTGCCCCTCCGATCGGCCGTCGTCTTCGGCGGCGTGCCCCTCGACCCGCAGATCAAGGAGCTTCGCGGCGGCGTCGAGCTGCTCGTGGCCACCCCGGGGCGCCTGCTCGACCTCGTCGGGCAGCGCGCGGCGAACCTCGGCCAGGTGGAGATCCTCGTCCTCGACGAGGGCGACCGGATGCTCGACATGGGCTTCATCCCCGACATCCGGAGGATCCTCGCGCTCCTCCCCGCCCGCCGCCAGACCCTGCTCTTCTCGGCGACCTTCTCGAGCGAGATCCGGCGCCTCTCGAAGGAGTTCCTGCACGACCCGGCCACGGTCGAGGTCGCCGCCCGCAATGCGTCGCCGTCCGAGATCCGCCAGGTCCTCTACCCCGTCGACCGCGAGCTGAAGCTCGAGCTGCTCGAGCACCTCGTCGACGAGCACGACCTGCACCAGGTCCTGGTCTTCACCCGGACGAAGCTCGCCGCGCGGCGCATCGCGTCCGACCTCGACCGGGACGGGTATGCCGCCACGGCGATCCACTCCGACCGGACGCAGGCAGAGCGGATCCGGGCCCTGGCGGACTTCAAGGCGGGTGAGGTCGAGATCCTCGTCGCCACCGATGTCGCCTCGCGCGGCCTCGACATCGAGGAGCTGCCGGTCGTCGTCAATTTCGAGCTGCCGACGAAGGCGGAGGACTACGTCCACCGGATCGGGCGCACCGGCCGGGCCGGGGCCAGCGGGATCGCGATCAGCCTCGCCTGCCCGGACGAGGTCGACCTGCTCCGGGCGATCCAGCGACTCCTCCACCGGTCGATCCCGGTCGAGATCGTGGAGGACTTCCTCCCCGACCCGGCCACGCCGCCCCGCCCCATCCACTCCCGGGGCGAGCAGCCGATCCCCGCGCACCGCCACAAGTCCAGCCGAGTCCACCGCCGCTGACGCCGGCCCCGGGCGCGCGCCGGCCCCGGCCGTGCGCCCGAATCTCGCCCGCCTCCCCGCCGCCTCCACCGGCCTCGACGGCGCGTCTCACCTGCCGCGGGCAGTCGGGTCGTGACTTCCGGCCCACCCGCGGGCGGCATCCGGCCGCCGTCGCGCGTGACAGGCCTCGCTACCATGGCAGCGTACAGCCGGCCCCATCCCGTCGAGCAGCAGGGACCCCCGAGGGAGCACGCGTTCATGGCCCGTCCACGCATCGGCATCCTCACCGGGGGCGGCGACGTTCCCGGCCTCAACTCGGTCATCAAGAGCGTCGTCTACCGCTCCAGCGAGCTGGGCTACGACGTGATCGGCCTGCGCCGCGGCTGGGAGGCGCTCACTCACATGCGGCCCGAGCCGGGTCTCGATCCCGACTACGTCCGCCCGCTCGACCGGATCAACACCCGGACCATCGACCGGACCGGGGGCACGTTCCTCCACTCGAGCCGCACGAACCCGAAGAAGATGCGGCCCGGCAGGCTGCCCGGCGTGGTTCCCGCCGAGCGGCTGCCCTCGCTGCAGTCCGGCGAGGAGCTCTACGACTTCACGCCGGTCGTCCTGGAGAACCTCGACCGGCTCGACATCCACACGCTGATCTCGATCGGCGGGGACGACACCCTCTCCTACTCGAAGGTGCTCGCCGACGCCGGCGTCCAGATCATCGCGATCCCCAAGACGATGGACAACGACGTCCGCGGCACCGAGTACTGCATCGGCTTCTCGACGGCCATCACGCGGGCCAAGGACGCCATCAACCGGCAGCGGACGACCCTCGGCTCGCACGAGCGGATCGGCGTCTTCCGGGTCTTCGGGCGCAACGCGGGGTTCACCGCGCTGTACACCGCCTACGTCACGTCGGCGCGGTGCGTCATCCCCGAGCATCGCTTCGACCTCCAGCACCTCGTCGACCTGCTCGTCGAGGACCGCCAGAACAACCCGAGCCGGTACTCGTTCGTGATCGCCTCCGAGGGCGCGCTGCCCCAGGGCATGGAGCTCCAGGAGGTCGGCGAGGCCGACGCGTACGGCCACCGCCACAAGGCGAGCGTCGGCGAGTTCCTGGCCGACGAGATCAAGGCTCGCACCCGGATCGAGACCGTCGCCTCGGAGCTGACGTACGACCTGCGGTCCGGCGAGCCGGACGCCTTCGACCAGATGGTCGCCATCACGTTCGCCAACGTCGCAATGGAGCTCGTCGTCGACGGCAAGACGGGCCAGATGACCGCGATCCGCGACGGGCGCTACGGGTACTGCCCGATCCCCGAGCCCGGGGCCCGGACGGTCGACGTCGAGCACGCCTACAACGTGGAGCGCTACCGCCCGACCTACGAGAACAAGGTCGGCCTGCCCGTGCTGCTCACGCCGCCCGTCGTCTGAGCGGGGCGCGGCCGGAGCTCGACGAGCGCGGCGCGGCGGGAGCCCGACGAGGGCGCCGCGGGCCGGCGGGGCACACGCCGCCCGGCAGGCGCCCCCGTCAGCGTGGCGCGTCGGAGTCGCCGACCCCCGCGCGGGCAGCCCTGCGGCGCTCGGCGTACATCCGCTCCTCGGCCGTGCGAAGGGCGGTGTCCAGCTCGCCGACGGCGCTGGGGCTGGCCCAGCCCATGGACAGGTGGAGCGCCACCGCGCCGGCCACGAGCCAGCGCTCGCACTCGCTGCGCACGCGCTCCACGTAGTTGATAGCCTGGATCTCGTCGGTCTCGGGAAGCAGGACCATGAAGCGCCCGCCGCCGACGTGCGCCACCCGGTCCGTGCGCCGGGCGCTCAACCGCATCGCCCCGCCGATGGCGGAGAGGATGCGCTGGGACGCGTCCGTGCCGAACTGGCGCTCGAAACGCGCGAGCCCGTCGAGCTCGGCCACGATGACCCCGATCGGGCGTCGGTAGCGAACGTAGCGGGCATTCTCCTCGGAGAGCGCGCGATCCCAGGCCTCGCGCGAGTCGAGCCCCGTCACCTCGTCCACCGCGGGATCCGCCGGGATCTCGCGAGCGGCGGGCGCGGACGGCGCGGCCGCTCCGGCCGTGCCGATGGGACCCGCAGCCGTGGGCTGCCGCGGCGCCTCGAACGCGGCCGTCTCGCGGCGACGCGGCGAGATCGACAGGAAGCCCTCGATGACGTCCTGCTCGCGCGGGTCGTGCACGCGGCGGGCGGCCGCCTCGAGGTCGGCCGACGTGACGCCGGTCTCGTCGTGGGTGAGCTCGTCCTCGCCGTTGGGGACGGGGGCCGGCGCGGCCTCGGCGGGCTCGGGCGGCAGGCCGGCCGGCCCGGGACCGGGCAGCTCCCGCGCCGGGAGCGGGGCGGTCGCGACCGCCGGTGCGGCGACGGGCGCGGGCACGACCGCCGGCGTGACGGGCGCCGGGGCGTACGGCGCCGGGACAGGAGGTGCCGGTGCGACGAGCTCAGGGGCATGGGCAGGCTGTGCGCCGCCGCTCCGGCCGCGACGCGCGAACAGCGCGCCCGCGAGCAGGAGGAGGATGGCCACGCCCGTGACGATCAGGGCCACGAGGACATAGGTGATCTGGTCGGATGACACGTGGTTCCTTCGCTCTTCCCGGCTGTGCGCTCTGCCCGGTGGTGCCCCCACCGGCGGCTCGCACGACCTCAGCCGCACTCTACACGCGACCGGGGTGCGAATGGGACTGCCGGGAGGTCCGGGGGGACCATGTTCCGGTGCGGCGGGTCACCGAGTGTGGGCTGCGGTGCGGTGCGAGGGAGTCGAGCCCGTCCGGCGGGCCGGGACGTCCGGCAGGCTCCGCGGCGCGCTCCACCGCGGCCCGGTACTCTGTGGCTCCCCGCCCGACCCGCCCAGGGCACCGCTTGCAGGTATCCCGATGACCGACTCGACCCATCCCGACCGCGAACCGGCGGCCTCGGACCCGTGGCCCGACGCTCCCGCGGGCAGCCCGCCGGCCACGCCGCCCGACGCCGGGTCGCCGCCTTCCGTCGACGCGGCAGCCACGCCCGTGCCGGTCGAGCCGGTCACGCCCGTGCCGGTCGATCCGGTCACGCCCGTACCGGTCGAGCCGGTCGAGCCGATCGAGCCGATCACGCCGGCCGGTCGCCGGCCCGCCGCGATCCTCGGGTACCTGGGCGTGGCCATCCTGGGGATCGTCATCGGCGCAGGGGCCCTTGCCGTCGCGACCGGCCAGCTGGGCGGCCCCTCACCGTCGCCGTCGCCCACCCCGGCCCCCTCGGAGGCGCCGGCGGGGAACGCGGTGGGCCGGCCCGACGCGCCCGTCACGATCGAGATCTGGGCCGACTACCAGTGTCCCTACTGCCGCCTCGAGGACTTCCTGTTCGGCGGGGCGCTCGAGCGGGAGTACGTGATGCCGGGCATCGCTCGCCTCGTCTACCGCGACTTCGCGTTCCTCGGCCAGGAGTCCACCGACGCGGCCATCGCCGCCCGCTGCGCCGGCGCGCAGGAGCCGGCCGCCCAGATGCGCTACCACGACGCGCTCTACACGTTCCAGCAGGGCGAGAACCAGGGCCGGTTCGTGCGCGAGAACCTGGTCCAGATCGCGCAGATCGCCGGGGTCCCGGATGCGACGGCGTTTGCCGCCTGCCTCGACGATCCCGCCGTCGCCGCGGCCGTTGCCGCGGAGACGACCGAGGGTCGCAGCGTCGGTGTCGCCTCGACGCCCACGATGCGCCTGCGCGGGCCGGGGGGCGAGCGAGTCCTGACCGGCTTCAGCCAGACGTGGCCGCCACTGCGCGAGGCCATCGAGGCGGTGCGGGTCGCTGCGCCCGCGTCCCCGCCGCCCGGCGGCTCGCCGGCGCCCTCCCCGTCCGGCAGCCCGGAGCCCTCCCCGTCCGGCAGCCCGGCGCCCCCGTCGTCGCCGGCGGTGAGCGCAAGCCCGCCCGCCACCGGATCGCCGGCACCGTAAGGCCCGGCCCTGGCCCGGCGTCAGCTCGGTGCCGCGAGGTCGCGGCGCGGAAAGACCCAGAGCGCGTAAGCCACCGCCGCGACCGTGATCCCGGCGAGGACCAGCGGGTCGGCCGGGTTCGCCTCGCCGGCGAGGATCTCCGCCGGCTGGAAGTAGTGGAAGAACGACCACGGGCGCCAGGTCGCCATGTCGGGCCAGAGCGCGCCGAGCAGTTCGACGGCGTACGACACGATGGCGAACGCGAGGATGGTCCCCAGGGCGGGCACGAGCCGGTCGAAGGAGGCGGAGGCCGCGAGCGCCAGCGCGCCGAGCGTCGCAAAGAGGAGGGCGGCGTTGCCCCAGACGAGGAGCAGCCGTCCGCCGTCGAGCTCGTCGGCCACCTCGAAGAGCGCCGCCCCCGCGACGACGCCGACGAGGTCCGCCGCCAGCGCGAGGACCACGAAGATGAGGGTCGCGGCGAGCGCCGTGCCGTAGACCTGGCGCCGTGAGACCGGGCGCGCCAGCAGGACCTCCAGCGTGCCGCGCTGGCGCTCCCCCGCGAGCGCGGCGACCGGGTGGCCGATGGCCAGGATCGCGACGAGGGCGATCGGGATCGGGTGGAGGAAGCCGAGCGCGACCGAGCCGTTCAGCGTGAAGACGCTCCCGCCGCCGAAGGCGCTGAAGGCGTCGAACAGGTCCGCGAAGTAGCCGCCCTCGACGAGCTTCCTGAAGTCGGCGCCGAACGTGGCGTAGATGACGGGCAGGAGGAAGCCCCAGGTCGCGAGCCCGGCCGCCACCGCGAGGAGCCGCCAGCGCGCCGCCCCGAGCGTGCGCCGCAGCAGGATCCCGCTCACGCTCCGACCTCGCCCGGCCCGGCGCCGGACGCGGACCGCGGGGCGGCGCCGGCATCGACGGCGGGATCGTCGTCCGCGTACAGCTCCAGGAAGGCGTCCTCGAGGCGGGCCGGCTCGATGGTCAGGTCGGTGACGCCCGAGCCCGCGATGGCCGCGAGGAACGGCCGGACGTCGCCCTCCAGCGTGCAGCGCAGGTGCCCGTCGAGCGCGACGACGTCCGCCACCCCGGGGACGCCCGCCAGCGACGGCGGCGCGCCCTCGAGGCGCATCTCCACGCTGCGGCGCCGGCGGGCCAGCAGCGCGCCGATCTCCTCGAGCGCGACGAGGCGGCCGCGGCGGACGATGGCGACGCGGTCGCAGACCCGCTCGACCTCGGAGAGGATGTGCGACGAGAGGAAGACGGTCCGCCCGGTCGCACGCAGCTCGTCGAGGATCTCGTAGAACGCCCGCTGCATCAGCGGGTCCAGGCCCTCGGACGGCTCGTCGAGGATCGCCAGCTCGGGGTCGTGCTGCAGGGCCTGGACGATCCCCACTTTCTGGCGCATCCCGCGGCTGTAGTCCCGCACGGGACGCGCGAGGTCGCGGGCGGAAAGCTCCAGGCCGTCGACGAGGCGTGCCCGGAGGAGCGGCGGCCGGCGGTAGAACGCCCCGAGGAAGTCCAGCAGGTCGGTCCCGGTCATGGCGTCGTACAGGGCGATCCCGCCGGGGAGATAGCCGACCCGCGCCCGGATCGCGACGCCGTCCGACTGCGTGTCGAGGCCCAGGACGCGCGCCGAGCCCGCGCTCGGGTGGAGGAAGCCGAGGAGGAGCCGGATGGCGGTGCTCTTGCCCGCCCCGTTGGGCCCGAGGAAGCCGAAGATCTCGCCGGGGCGCACCGCCAGCGCCACGTCGTTGAGCGCCCGGACGACCTCCCCACTCCCGCGGGCGACGAGCCTCCGGAGGCCCGTGGGGCCATAGTCCTTCGAGAGGCCGGCCGTCTCGATCACGTTCACCCGCGGAGGCTACACCGGTCCACCGGGGCCGTCGGGATCGGGCATGATCGCCGGCATGACCGCGCAGCCCGACGCACCCCCGCTCCCGGCGATCGCGGCCCCGCTGCGCACGCCCGCCGCGGGCCTCACGGGAGCCGAGGCGCAGGCCCGCGGGGAGCGCGGCGAGGGCAACGCGTACCGCCCCCCGACGTCGCGGACCTACTGGGAGATCCTCCGCCAGAACGCGTACCTCGGGATCAACGGGATCCTGATCGCGGTCTCGCTCCTCCTCGTCGTCTTCGGCATGTACGTCGAGGCCCTTCTGACCGCCGGGCCGGTCATCGCCAACATCCTGATCGGGGTCGTCCAGGAGACGCGCGCGAAGCGCAAGCTCGACCAGATCGCGCTCCTGAACCGTCCTCGGGCCCGGGTGATCCGCGACGGGGCGGAGCAGGAGATCGACCCCGCCGAGGTCGTCCTCGGAGACCTCTTCGTCGCCCGCCGAGGCGACCAGGTGCTCCTGGACGGCACCGTCGTCGGCGAGGGGCGGGCCGAGGTGGACGAATCCCTCCTGACGGGCGAATCGGACGCCGTCGGGAAGGTCGCCGGCGACGGGGTCCTGTCGGGGAGCGCGGTCGTCTCCGGCACGCTCGTCTTCGAGGTCGAGCGCGTCGGCGCCGACAGCTTCGCCAACAAGCTGCTGGCCGAGGCGAAGAAGCTGGGCGACGAGCGCACGCCGCTGCAGCGCGAGATCGCGGCCACGATCTGGGCCGTCGCCGCGCTCGTGGCGGTGACGACCGTCCCGGTGGCGATCGCCCTGGCCGCCCTGCCGGGCGGGTTCGACTCGAAGGAGACGCTCACCGCGGCGGCGGTCCTCGTGACGCTGGTCCCCCAGGGCCTGGCGATCATGATCACCGTCACCTACGCGGCCGGCGCCCTCCGCATCACCCGGCTCGGGGCGCTGGTCCAGCGCCAGAACGCGGTGGAGTCGATGGCCCGCGTCGACACGCTCTGCGTGGACAAGACGGGCACGCTCACGACCCAGGCGATCACCTTCCACGTCGCCGAGCCCGTGGACGGCGTCGATCCCGGCGGCCTCGCCGCCCTGCTGGGGACGCTCGCCGCGAGCACCACGGCGCCGAACCGCACGACGGAGGCGATGCGCGCCGCGCACCCCGGGACGGCGGCCCCGATCGCCGACGAGATCCCCTTCGCCTCTGAGCGGCGCTGGTCGGGCATGCGGCTCGACGACGCGGCGGGGTCGACCTATGTCATGGGTGCCCCGCCGGTGCTCTGGCCGCACCTGGCCGACCTGCCCGACGGCCTCGCCGCCAGGGTCGAGGAGATCGCCGCCGAGGGGGTCCGCGTCCTGCTGCTGGCCGATGCCGGCGGCGGCACCCCCCTGCGCGGCCCCGACGACCGTCCCGCCCTGCCCCCCGGCCTCCGGCCGATCGCCCTCCTCGGCTTCACCGAGGAGCTGCGGTCCGACGTCCAGGAGATCCTCGGCGGCCTCGCGCGGGCGGGCCTCGACCTCAAGGTCATCTCGGGCGACGACCCCGCCACCGTGGCCGCGATCGGCCACCGCGTCGGCCTCGCGATGCCCGGGGGCGCCGTCTCCGGCCTCGACCTCACCGGCCTCGACGACGCGGCCCTCGGCGAGGCCGCCGACCGGGCGAGCGTCTTCGGCCGCGTCGAGCCGGCGCTCAAGGCCCGCCTCGTCGGGCTCTTCCGGTCCCGGGGCCGCTACGTCGCGATGGTCGGCGACGGCGTCAACGACATCCTGTCGCTGCGCCGCGCCAACCTGGGGATCGCGATGGAATCCGGCAGCGCCGCCGCCCGCGGGGTGGCCGACCTCGTCCTCCTCGACGACGCCTTCGGGGTCCTGCCGAGGGCCGTGATCGAGGGCCAGCGCATCGTCGCGGCCATGGAGGCGACCCTCATCCTGCTCCTGTCGCGGACGTTCTACGTCCTCCTGATCATCGCCGGGGCGGCGCTCCTCCAGCTGCCCTTCCCCATGACGCCGCGCCAGAACTCGATCCTGGCCTTCGCGACTGTCGGGATCCCGCTCGTCGTCCTCGCGATCTGGGTCCCGCCCCGGCGCCTGCCCAGGAGCCTGCTCGGCGAGACGCTGCGCGTCTCGATTCCGGCCTCGCTCGGCGTGTTCATCGTCGCCCTGCCGCTCTACGCGTCGATGATCGAGCGCGGCGTCGGGGTCCAGGAGGCGCAGTCGGTCCTGACCACGCTCACGGTGTTCTGCGGCCTCGGCCTGCTCCCCCTCATCTCGTCGGGCGACCGCGAGGCCGGCGGCGGCCGCTTCATCCGCTGGTGGCCGTGGCTCCTGGCGCTGATCATGCTGCTGGTCTTCCTGGTGATGACGCAGGTCCCGTTCCTGCGCGAGTTCTACGAGCTCACGCCGCTCCCCCGCGACGTCCTCCTCGCGCTGCTCGGGGTGGCGGGCCTGTGGACCGTCGCCGTCCACCTCCTGCGCCGGACCGGCATCGTGGCCCGCGTGGAGGACGCGCTGTGGGCCGCGGTCATGCGCGCCTGGCACCGCCTCCGGCCGCGCCGGCGAGGGGGCTCTGCGGCCTGACGTCAGCCGTCGCGGAAGCGGGCGATCCCCTTGAGCGCCATGTCGAACGTCGCGGGCGTCGCCGGCTGCACGTCGAGCTGGACGTGACCGACTCCCAGCGCCGCGTACGCGCGCAGGGCCTCCGCGACCACGTCCGGCTCTCCGAGGAGGGCCGCCGGTGCCCCGGGGCGTCCCACGTCCTCGTCCGACTCCGCCGTGACGGTGACGCCGACGGTGATCTCCAGGGAGGCGGGGTCGCGGCCGGCCTCCGCACACACGGCGCGCATGTCGGCCACCCGCCGGGCCAGCCGGTCGTCGGGCACCCCGAACCACGCGGTGTTCCACGCGTCGGCGTGGTCGACCGTCAGGCGCAGCATGCGCGGGCCCTTGGCCGCGACCAGCAGGGGGATGCGGGGCCGGGGACCCCGCGGCAGGATCACGCAGTCCTGCGCCTGATGGTAGGTCCCGACGAACGTTACCGCTCCCTCACGGAGGAGCGGCGCCAGGATCTCGAGCGCCTC
Organism: uncultured Chloroflexia bacterium; assembly: GCA_963831745.1. Lineage (GTDB taxonomy): Bacteria > Chloroflexota > Limnocylindria > Limnocylindrales > CSP1-4 > CTSoil-043. The sequence continues at coordinate 367,110 of CAWHRD010000002.1, forward strand.
GGCGAAGCGGTCGACGCGGTGGTCGAAGGGGTAGCCGAACGCCGCGTACTCGGGCTCGTGCCAGCCGCAGCCGACGCCCAGGACCAGGCGGCCCCCGCTGATGGCATCGAGCGTCGTGGCCATCTTCGCCAGCAGCGCCGGGTTGCGGAAGCTCGTCGCCAGGACGATCGTCCCGAGCTCGACCCGATCGGTCGAGGCGGCGACCGCCGCGAGCAGGGTCCACGCCTCGTGGATCCCCGTGGCCTGGCCGTCGAGCCGGAGGAGCAGATGGTCGTAGACCCATACCGAATCCGCGCCGCCCGCCTCGGCGCGCCGGGCCAGGTCGCGGATCGTGGGCCAGGACGGCGTGCCGGCGCCATCGTCGTCGCTCATCGGCAGGATCAGGCCGACCTTCATGCTGCCTCCCGTCCCAGCAGCCAGCGGAGCGTATCGGCGAGGTGGACGTACTCGCCCGCGTCATTGTGCAGGTGGGCGGAGACGCGGAGGAGCCGGCGCCGGCGCTCGCCGGCGGCCGGGTCGCGGGGCCAGGCGTGGACGGGGACCTCGATCCCGGCCTCCAGCAGCCGCTCCTGGAGGGGGTCGGGCGGAACGCCATGCCGGGCGGCGAACCCCGGGTCCGGCGGCAGCTCGACGGCCGCCATCGAGCCCAGCATCGTCTCGGGCGCGAGGGTCGGACGGCCCGCGGCTGCGACGAGCACGCGGTGCGCGTCGAGCGCCAGGCGGGCGTTGTGGGCCATCACGGCGGGCCAGCCGCCCTCGACCAGGCCGCCGATCGTGTCGAGGGCCGCGGGCAAGGCGAGGAACGGGGTCGGGTCCGTGGTCCCGGTCCAGTCGAACTCCTTGCGGAACGTCGAGCGGGCGGGCCGCGGGTCGTTGGCTCCGTGGCTGATGGCAAGGGGCCGGATCGCGGCCTGGCGGTCGCGCCGTACGTGGAGGAACGCCGCGCCGCGGGGCGCGCAGACCCACTTGTGGAGGTTGCCCGTGTAGAAGCTCGCCCCGACAGCGTCGAGGTCGAGGGCCAGCATGCCCGGTCCGTGCGCCCCGTCGACGAGCACCGCGATGCCGCGCGCCTCGAGGGTGGGCACGAGCCGTTCGACGGGCAGGACCAGCGCCGTGGGGCTCGTGACGTGGCTGACCAGGACCAGCCGCGTCCGCGGCGTGACGGCGGCCAGCAAGCGCTCCACGACCTCGTCTGGCCCGGCGACCGGCAGCGGGATCCGGGCCACGACGAGCCGGGCGCCGTCGCGGGCGGCGGCAAAGCGGGCCATGTTCAGGGCCGAGTTGTACTCGTGGTCGGTTGCGACGAGCTCGTCGCCCGGGGAGAAGCGCAGGCTGCGCAGGACCGTGGCCACGCCATGGGTCGCGTTCGACACGAACGCGAGGTCCTCGGCGTCCGCGCCGACGAGCGCGGCCAGCCTCTCGCGGGCGGCGGCGAGGCGGGGCTCGAGGCCGCGGTCGAGGAACGCGACGGGGTTCGCCTCCATCTCCGCCCGGAGCTCCGCCTGGCGCGCGAGGACCGCGCGGGGGACCGCGCCGAAGGAGCCGTGGTTCAGGAAGACCAGCCCGGGGTCGAGGGCCCAGACGTCGGCGTGGGGCGCGCGGGGCGGCCGGGCGGTCGCGGGTCGCCCGGAGCTCGGCGCCGGTCGCGCCGGCGTCGCCGGCGGCGTCGGGTCGGTCATGCCACGACCCCGCGGCGCGTCACGCGGGCGTGCCGGACCGTGGGCACGAGCGCGAAGCCGAGGCCGGCCGCGATCGAGCCGACGCCCATCAGCGTCAGCGTCGCGGCGCCGCCGATCACGTCGAGCGCCGCCCCGGCGACGAGCGCCCCGATCGGCATCATCCCGACGGACAGGGTGCGGGCCGTGGCCCCGACGCGCCCGAGGAGCGCGTCGGGCGAGAGCTGCGTGCGCAGGGTCAGGTACGAGACCAGGACGTTCGCGTTCAGGATCCCGGCGACGAACGCCGCGGCCACCAGGACCGGCACCGGGACGTCGAGGGCGACGATCACGAGCGTCAGGCCCATCACCACGCTGCCGATGAGCATGACCGGCCCGACGGCCCGGAACGCCATCCGCGCGGCGACGAGCGAGCCCCCGAGCGATCCGACCGCGAACGCCGAGAGGACGAGGCCGACGACGTCGGACCCGAGGTCCCGGTCGATCGTGATGTAGAAGATGAGGCCGCTCGTGAGCCCCGCGTAGAGCACCGAGGTCGTGGTCCAGAAGGCGATAACGGCGCGCAGGGTCGGGTGCCGGGCGACGAAGGCGACCCCCTCGCGGATGTCGGCGACGAGGTGCGTCGCCTCGGGGCGCGCCGCCGGGCGCAGCGAGCGCCGCACGAGCAGCAGGGCGCCGGCCGAGACGGCGAAGGTGACGGCGTCGATCGCGATCGTGGCGCCCGGGCCGATCGTGGCCGCCAGGAACCCCGCCAGCGCCGGGCCGACAATCCAGCCGATGTTGAAGAAGGCCTCGAAGACGGCGTTGGCGCGCGCGATCTGGCCCCGGCCGACGAGCCCCGGGACGGCGGCAGTGAACGCCGCGAGCCAGAGAACCCGCAGCACGTTGAGGGGAAAGGTGACGAGCAGGATCAGGGCCAGCGTCGGTCCGCCGAGCGCGACCGAGATCGGGATCAGCGCCGTCAGGCCGGCCCGGCCCAGGTCCGCCGTGAACATCATCTTCCGGCGGTCCCAGCGGTCGGCGTAGGCCCCGGCCGGGAGCCCGAGCACGAGGTCCGGGAGCGTCGAGAGGACCCCCACGACGCCCATCGCGAGGCCCGAGCCGGTGAGCGCGAGGACGAGGATCGGGAGCGCGGTGTTGGTGATCGCGTCGCCGAACGAGCTGACGCCCTGGCCCACCAGCACGACCCAGAAGTCGCGGTTGCCGCGGAGCGGCGCGTCCGGGATGGGGGGCGTCGCCTGCGCCGGCGCCAGGTGGAGCGGCTCCTCCTCCGCCCCGCCGGGGCCGGGGGCGAACACCGTCGGGTGGTCACGGCCGTCCAGGTCCGCCGGATCGGCCCCGCCGCCGCGGCCGTCCGGATCGGCCGCCACGCGGCCGGTCGGCGTCGTCGTCGTCACCGGCGAAGAGTACGCTGTCGCCGGTGCGGTTCGCGATCAACGCCCCCAACTTCGGCTCGCTCGGCGATCCCCGGGTCCTCGTCGAGCTGGCCGGCCGCGCGGAGGACGCCGGCTGGGACGGCTTCTTCCTCTGGGACCACCTGCTCGTCGACCCGGCCTGGACCATGGAGATCGCGGACCCCTGGATCGCCCTGGCGGCGATGGCCCAGGCGACGAGCCGGATCCGGCTGGGCCCGATGGTCGCGGCGCTGCCCCGCCGCCGGCCTGCCAAGCTCGCCCGCGAGACCGCCTCGCTCGATCGGCTCAGCGGCGGGCGCCTGGTCCTCGGCGTCGGGCTCGGCTGGCCCTCGGAGGCGGAGTTCGGCTGGTTCGGCGACGAGGTCGACCTGCGCCGCCGGGCGACGATGCTCGACGAGAGCCTCGCGATCCTGGTGGGGCTGTGGGCCGGCGTGCCGTTCTCGTTCAGCGGGCGACACTACTGCATCGGCGAGGCGACGTTCCTGCCGCGCCCGCTGCAGGAGCCGCGGATTCCGGTGTGGGTCGCCGCCCTCCGCGGCGGGCCCGACGCGCCGGGACCCGACGCGCCGCTCCGCCGGGCGGCCCGCTGGGACGGCTACGTTCCCGCCACCGAGGATGGCTACCTCGCGCTGGCGACCTTCGCTCGCGACGTCGCCCGCGTGCGCGAGCTGCGCGCGGAGGCGGGCGTCGCGGCCGACGCCCCGTACGAGATGGTGGCCTCGGGCGCGACCCCCGCCGGTGACCGCCCCGCGGCGCTCGAAACGGTCGCCGCCTTCGCGGCCGCCGGGGCGACCTGGTGGCAGGAGATCGTCTCAGACTGGCTGGGCGGCCTCGACGCGATCCGCGCCCGCATCGACGCCGGGCCGCCGCGAGCCTGAGGTCCGGGGCCGGGCGCTCGGAGAGGGCGCGCCTGGGCCCGGCGCGAGCCGCTGCTACTCCACGCAGCTACTCCACGATGCTGGCGCAGGGGTCCTCGTCGCCGGGCAGGAGCGGTCGGACCGTCAGGCCGTGCGTGGCGCTGGCGGCGACGGTGGCCACGAACGGCGTGAGCTGCGTGGCCCGGGAGAAGACCGGGCGCAGGGCCGTCGCGAGGTCGCCGTCCGCGATGCCGCAGCGGGTGCCGGGCTCGCCGCGGACGGGCTTCCCGAACGCGTCGAGGGCGGGCTCGCCGACCGGCCAGGCGACCGGCGTGGCTCCCTGCCAGGGCTCGGGCGGCGGGCCGACGATGATCGCGTAGGCGGCGGGCACGTGCTCCGCCGCGGGCCCGAGCTCCGGGCCGAGCCAGCTCGGCATGTCGAGGAGCCGGTTCCAGAAGGCGGCGAAGGCGGCCGGCGTGCCGGGAACCGGGGCGGGGCAGCTCTCGGACGGCGAACAGGGAGCGGCGGCGTTCGTGTCCCCGACGAGGTCGTGGGTGACGCCGTCGACGACGATGCGCAGGCGACCGGCTGCCGCGCCCGGAAGCAGCCCGGCGCCGGTGAAGTCGCCGCCCTGGCCGAGGATCCCGGCGTCCCTGGCGGCCTGGAGGAGCGCCGCGACGCCACGCGGGCTGATCGGTCGCTCGACGATCGGGGCGACGAGCGGCCCCGGGTAGATCTCGATCGCCGGGCCCTGGACCAGCACGCGGCCGTCGGCCGTCACCACGAGCACCGGCAGGTTGCCGAACAGCACCCGGGGCGGCAGCGCCTGGGTCCACGACGCGTTGATCACGAAGCCGGCGCCGGCCTGGGGCGAGGGGATCGGCGTCGGCGAAGCTGCGCCGGCCGAGCCGGGGACCTGCGTCGGCGCGCTCGCGCCGCCACATGCGGCCACGAGGACCGCGACGAGGATGGTGAGCGGGAGGGGCAGGTTGCCGGCGCGAGGCCGGCCGCGGCGACCGTGCACGGTGATGGGCTCCGGGCGGTGTCCGGCCGGGGCGCCACGCGGCACCCCGCGGCCTGGCCCCTCGACGCCGGGTGCGGGCCGGCGGTTCCCGCGTGGAACGGCGGACGTTCGGCGTGGCGCGGCCACCGGGCCCCTCCGGCGCCGTCAGCGGGCCGCGGGGCGTGTCGGCGCGGGCCTGCGCGGCATGCCCCGACGCGCGATCCTTACCCGCGATGGAACGGCCCGGCCACCCGCACCCCGCCTTCGAGGCGGCCGCCGCCGCGATCGTCGCCGCCGGACGGCGACTGGGATCGCGTCGCCTGATCGCGGGCTGCGACGGCAACCTGTCCGTCCGGCTGGGCCCGTTCGCGATCGCGATCACGCCGACCGGGCGGCGCAAGGACGAGCTCGAGCCGGGGGACATCCTGGCGGTCCCGCTCGCCGAGGAGCAGGCCCCGGCCGCGGCCCAGCGCCTCCGGCCGAGCTCCGACGTCGCCGTCCACCGCGCCGCCTATGCGGCGCGGCCGGAGGCGCTGGCGATCGCCCACGCCCATCCGCCCGCCGTCCTCGCGTGTCTCCTGGCCGGCCTCCTCCCCGACCCGGCGGTTCTCCCCGAGACGCGCGCGATCGTGGGCCGCGTCGCCTACGTGCCCGCGCTCCCCTTCGGCGGGCCAGCGGTTGCCGCGGCGGTGGCGGCGGCCCTGCGGGACCCGGCCGTCACGGCCGTCCTCCTGGACCGCCACGGCGTGCTGACCGTGGGGCGGACGATCGACGAGGCCGTGGACCGGCTGGAGGTCGTCGAGCTCCTGTGCGCCACGTGGCAGGCGGCCTGGCTCGCCGGAGGTGATCCCCGCCGGCTGGCCCGCCGACGAGCGATGCCGGGGGCCGCAATGCGCACGCCGCCGGCCCGTCGCCGGTGACGGGCTCGGACCCGCCCGGGCGCGAGGACGGGGCCGCGCCCGCGGGCCGGGGCGGCCAGGCTCGCGGCGCGCCGCGGGTCCTGCGCGGGGACGACCCGGCGGCGCTCGGCGAGGCGGCCGCCCTCGTGAGGGCGGGTCGGCTGGTCGCCTTCCCCACCGAGACGGTCTACGGCCTGGGCGCCAACGCCCTCGACGCGGCGGCGGTGGCGCGGATCTTCGCGGCCAAGGAGCGGCCGTCGTTCGACCCGCTGATCGTCCACCTCGCCGACGCAGCAGAGCTGCCCGCGCACGTGGTTCCCGCGGACGCCGCCGATCCCCGCGTCGGGCGCCTGGCGGCCCGCTTCTGGCCGGGCCCCCTGACGCTCGTCCTGCGCAAGCGCGACCACGTGCCGGGGATCGTGACCGCCGGCCTTCCCACGGTCGGCCTGCGCGTGCCCGACCATCCGGTCGCCCGCGCGCTCATCCGCGCCGCCGGCGTTCCGATCGCGGCGCCCTCGGCCAACCGGTTCGGCCGGATCTCCCCCACCCGGGCCGAGCACGTGGCGCGCGGGCTCGGGTCGCGGGTCGACCTCGTCCTCGACGGCGGCCGCTGCCGCGTTGGCATCGAATCCACCGTCGTCCTCCTCGCGGACGGCCGGGCCCTGCTGCTCCGGCCCGGCGGCGTCCCGGCGGAGGCGATCGAGGCCGTCATCGGCCCGCTGGACCACACAGCCGACGACGAGCCGGGCACGGCATCCCTGGCGCCCGGCCGGCTGGGCGGCCACTACGCCCCGGCGGTCCCGCTCGAGATCGCGGACCCGGGCGATCCCGGGCACCAGCCCCGTCTCCGCGCAGATCCCGGGGAGCGACTCGGGCTCCTCGCGGCGTCGGCCGCGTGGGCGGCGGCCGCGAGGGTCGCGGGCGGTCCCTTCGCCGCGGTGGAGGTCCTCGCGCCGGACGGCGATCCGGTCGCCGTCGCGGCCCGCCTGTTCGACGCCCTCCACGACCTCGACGCGGCGGGCCTGGATCGGATCGTCGCCCAGCCCGTGCCCGCCGTCGGGGTGGGGCGAGCGGTCATGGACCGGCTGCGCCGGGCCGCGCTCGCCGGCGCGATCATCGATCGGGATCCCGCTGCGCCGGGCCGCGACGTCCAGTAGCCGGCTCGTCGCCCGGCCGTGCCCGGCCGCGGCGTTCAGTGCAGGACGCGACGTTCAGTAGAGCAGCGGGAGCAGCTTGCGGACGCGCCGCCGGTAGTCCTCGTACCCGGGGTAGGCCTCCACCAGCCACGCCTCCTCGCGGCGCGACTTGACGTCGAAGAAGACGCCCAGGAGCAGGGCGACGCCGAGCGCCGCCGGGCTGGCCGTCACCAGGCCCCAACCGACCGCTGCGGCGATGATGCCCGCGTAGATCGGGTGTCGCACGAGGCCGTAGACCCCGTGCGAGACGAGCCGGCCGCCGGCGACCGGGCGCGGCACGGGCGTCAGGTTCTCGCGGAGCCCCACGAGGCCGAGGCCGCCAACCGCGATCCCGGCTGCGAGGTGCACGGCCCCGAGGACGCGCCCGACCGTCAGCCACGGCTCGCCCCACGCCGGCCCGAGCGTCCCGGCGAACGCGAGCAGGGCGAAGAGCCCGACCTGGATGGCGACCCAGCCCTCGCCGCGCGGCCCGAGGTCGGGAAGCCGCGACGCCGGCGCGGGCGGCCGAGCCCCGCCGGGCGCGGGATCGCCGGCGGGCGCGGGCGGCCGATCCGCGGCGGGCGCGGGATCGCCGGAGGAAGGCGGATCTCCGGCGGGCAAGGGCGCTGGCATCCGCCCATGATCCACCACCGCGCCGGCGACCGCTCACGGCCGCGGCAGCCACCCCTGGGAGGCCCGAGCCAGGCCAGTGCCGCGTACCACGCCGGCGCGCGACGACCGCGGCCTACGCGTCCGGGTCGGAGAAGCGCCGCGCGTTGCCCATGCCGCGCCACGCGAGGAGCTGGGTGAGGGCGATCAGCTGCGCCAGGTGCTCGCGATCATGGTGGATCCACTCGTGGAGGATGTCCCGAACGGTCACCTCCCCCACCTGCGGATGCAGGCCCACGCGGGCCAGCGCCGCGGAGTCGAGCGAACGAAGCAGCACCAGGCCGTCGTCGCGCAGCATGTTCAGCTCGGCGAGGAGGGCCGCCGGATCGCGCTCGTCGTCGTGCCGGGCGGCCGCGACGGCCGACTGGACCCACGTCTCGAGGCGGGGCCGGTCCTGCAGGACCATGGCCCGCACCCGGCCCGCGAAACCGCGCCGCTCGGCCTCGATGAGGTGGCCGACGACCTCGTTGGGGCACCACTCGCCGTCCACGAGGCGCTCCGTGGCGTGGGAGCCCAGGGCGGTCAGCTCGGCGACGACCGCCGTCCGTGACGCGTCGAGCAGGTCGGCGATCTGCCGCGGATCCAGGGTCTCGTCGTCCGGCATGGCGGCTCCTTCGGTGCGGGAGCCACGATCGTACGCGGGGCCGTGCCCTGACGGCAGAGCCGGAAGGAGCCTCCCCGGGGGTCGGGCGGACCGGCCCGGGGGTCGGGCGGGCTCCCCGGGGGTCGCGGCCGCGGGCGGCCCGATGGCGCGGGGTGGGCTCACCCGAGGACGCGGCGTGGGCTCACCCGAGGTCGCGCGGGATCCGCTCCTCCCACGTGCGCTCGAAGACGACCACCCCGTCCTCGGTCGCCATCACGCTGGCGGTCACCGCGAACGCCTCGGCGTCCGAGGCAACGGCCAGCCGCCCCACGGCGGTCACCGCCGGGCCGCCGGGCCACGCGACGCGATACGCCGCCGACCCCTCGGCCGCCGCGGTCGCCCAATCGTCGTGGGCCGTGATCCGGAACCGCTCGTTGGCCGAGAACACCAGGCCGCCCCGCTCGGGGAAGCGGTGGCCGCCGCCGAGCTCCGAGATGAGGGCCGTCGTCTCGCCGAGCTCGTCACGCTCCACCCGCCAGGCGAGCGGGATGCCGTCGAGGTGCTCGACAGCACCAGGGTCGACGGCCCCGACCCCGAGGTCCTCCGTCGCCGGCTCCCAGCCGGCCGGCGTGGGAAGCCGCAGCCGCGAGGGCCGCTCGGCATCGTGGAAGACGGTCAGCTCCACCGGCGCCGGCGGGGGCCATGCAACGGGGAACGCGGACCCGGCCACGGCGACCCGCAGGCGATGGCCGGCCGGGACGCGGGCACCCGTCGCCGTCAGCGGGACGCTCACGGCCATCACCGCGCCCGGCATGACCGGCGCCGGCTCCTCGAACGAGTCGCGCCGGGTGAGGTTGAGGAGGCCGCGCGCGAGGAGGCCGGAGGCGCCCCCCGGGGCGAGGGCCTCGAGCCGGACCGCAACCTGGGCGACCGGGCGATCGGCCGCCAACCACAGGTCGACGACCGGGACGCCGGCGACGAGGACGGCGTCGGCGAGCGGCGCGCCCGTGTAGACCAGCGAGCGGGCGTCGTCGGGCCGCTGGTCCAGCGGGCCTCCCTGCGGCTCGCCGCCGGTGCAGGTGAACGGCGCCGCCAACGCCCCGCACGGGCCACCCGTCCACCGGTCGGGCGCCTCGCCCGCCGGGGCGAGCGCCGGCGCGAGCGTCCCGAGGCCCGCCGTGCCGTCACCCGCGAGGTGCAGGGGCGCGGGCGGGGCCGACGACGCGGGCGCGCCCGACGGGGCCTCCGAGGAGGCCGCCGGCCAGCGCCCGATCGCCCACCAGCGGCCCGGCACCGCCGCCGGCGCGACACCGACGGGGAACGTCTCGCCCGGCCCGGGTTCGACGGCGAAGAGGGACAGGTGGGGGCCCTCGTCGATGCCGTTCCGGTCGCCCTTGAGCCAGCGGTCCCACCAGCGGGTCATGAGGCGGACGCCGTCGATCGTCGGCCCCGGAGCACCGCCATGGGGCCACGCGTGGCCCCATGGCCCGAGGATGCCCCGGGCCGGCGCCCGGACGTTGGCCACGACCGCGAGGACGCTGTCGCGGTACCAGTCCTGGAGGCCGCCGAGGGCCAGGACAGCCGCCTCGATCGAGCCCCAGTCCTCGATCGCCGAGCCGTGGCGCCAGTGATCGTCGCGGCGCTGGTGGCGCAGCGAGGCGAACGGCCACTGGGGCGTGGCATCCAGGCGCCGAAGCCATTCCTCGCGCCAGCCGGGCCCGAAGCGGATCGGGTCGGGCGGCAGGGCGTTCTCGCCGACCATCTCGACCGGCCAGTAGGCGCTCTCGCCGATCAGGCGCGCGCCTCCCCACCAGTGGACGTCGAGGTGGTAGCGGTCGTGGGAGAAGCAGGCGGGGACGATCGCCCGGAGGGCGGGCGGGCGGCGCATCGCGGCCTGCAGCGCCGAGAACCCGCCCCAGCTGATCCCGAACATGCCGACGGTCCCGGTGCTCCATGGCCGCGAGGCCAGCCAGTCGATCACGGCGAGGTTGTCGAGGATCTCGCGCTCGGTGTACTCGTCCGCGGCGATCCCCCGGCTGCTGCCGGTGCCCCGCACGTCGAGGCGGCAGCTCACGTAGCCGGCGGCGGCGAACGCCCCGTGGAGCGGCCAGTCGCGCGACAGGGTCCAGTCGTCCTTGCGATACGGGATCGACTCCAGGACGGCCGGGAAGCGCGCACTGTCGGGCGCGTCCGGGGGATCCGGGAGATAGAGGGTCGCCGCGAGGTCGACCCCGTCGTCCATCGCAATTCGCACGTGCTCGGTTCGCACCGGGTGACCGACAGCCCGGCCGTCGACCACGTACCGTCGCCTGGGCGTGTCGTCCATGCCGTCCTCCGGGCCGGCCCGCTCGCCGCCCGGGGCCGCCGTCGGCTAGTCTAGGCGGACGTTGGCCCCCGGTTCGCGCTCGAGCACGCGGACGCGGGTCGCGCAGGAGGGGATGCGCCATGGACCCGGTCATCCTCGTCGTCGACGACGAGCCCGCCGTGCTGCGAGCCGTGGAGCGCGAGCTCCGCGGCCACTTCGGGAGCGACTACACCGTCGTCGCGGCCGACGGCGGGGAGGCCGGGCTCGACGCGATCCGGCGCCTCACTCTCCGCGACGCGCCGGTCGCCCTGCTCCTCGTCGACCAGCGGATGCCGCGGATGACCGGCATCGAGTTCCTCGCCGCAGCGCTGGAGCTCGTCCCGGACGCCCGCCGCGTGCTCCTCACGGCCTATGCCGACACGGACGTGGCCATCCGCGCGATCAACGAGATCCGCCTGGACCAGTACCTCCAGAAGCCCTGGGAGCCGGCGGAGGAGCGCCTCTTCCCCGTCCTCGACGACCTGCTCTCCGACTGGCGCGCGACCTACCGTCCCCCGTTCGAGGGGATCCGCCTCGTCGGTCACCGCTGGTCGGCGCGGGCCCACGAGCTGAAGGACTACCTGGCCCGCAACCTCGTCCCCTACCGCTGGGTGGACGTCGAGAGCGACCCGGAGGCCGCGCGGCTTGCCGGCGCCGCGGGGGTCGAGCCGGGGCGGGATCCCCTGCTGGTCTTCCCCGACGGGAGCCACCTGCTGGCACCGACGAATGCCGAGATCGCCGAGAAGGTCGGCCTCCGGACGCGGCCCGGCCTGCGGACGTACGACCTCGTCATCGTCGGCGGCGGCCCGGCGGGGCTGGCGGCGGCCGTCTACGGCGCCTCGGAAGGCCTCCGGACCCTGCTCGTGGAGCGCGAGGCGCCGGGCGGCCAGGCCGGGACGACGTCGCGCATCGAAAACTACCTGGGCTTCCCGGCGGGCCTCTCCGGCGCCGACCTGGCACGCCGCGCGGTGGCGCAGGCGTCGCGCCTCGGCGCCGAGCTGCTGACCGCGCGGGACGCCACGGCACTCCGCGTCGAGGACCGCTACCGCCTGGTCGGCCTCGACGACGGCGGCGAGGTCGCCTGCGAGGCCGTCATCATCGCGACCGGCGTCCAGTACCGGCGCCTCGAGGTCGAGGGGATCGACCCGCTCGTCGGCGTCGGCGTCTTCTACGGCGCGGCGATCACGGAGGCGCTCGCCTGCCGCGGCCAGCGCGTCGTGGTGGTCGGCGGCGGCAACTCCGCCGGCCAGGCCGCCGTCCACCTGGCGCAGTTCGCCGCCGACGTGACGCTGCTCGTGCGCGGCGGCTCCGTCGAGGCGGGGATGAGCGCCTACCTCGTGGACCGGCTGCGCGCCCTGCCGAACGTGGCGATCCGGCTCAACGCGAGCGTGGCCGCGGTCCGCGGGACCGACAGCCTCGAGGCGATCACGGTCGAGGACGCGGCGGCCGGGACGCGCGACGAGCGCCCGGCCGACGCCCTGTTCCTCTTCATCGGCGCGCTGCCCCGGACGGAGTGGCTCGCAGGCCTCCTCGAGCGGGACGGCGCGGGGTTCCTGCCGACCGGGCCGGCGCTGACGCGGGCGTCCGATGGGCGCGTGCCCGGCTGGCCGCTGGCGCGCGAGCCCTTCCTGCTCGAGACCAACGTGCCCGGAATCTTCGCCGCCGGCGACGTGCGGAGCCGCTCGGTGAAGCGGATCGCCTCGGGCGTCGGCGAGGGCGCGATGGCCGTCCAGTTCGTGCACCAGCACCTCGCCGGGCTCTGAGGGGCGACGTGGCCGCCGCACCCGAGCCCGCGCGGCGCATCCCCCCGGAGCCGCCGCTCGCCGACGAGGCCGTCCTGCTCCGGCTGCCCGTCGCCGACGACGCCCCCGCGATCGCGGCTGCGTGCACCGATCCCGACATCGCCCGCTGGGTCCCGGTCCCCGTCCCGTACTCGCTGGCCGACGCGCAAGCCTTCCTCGAGATCGTCGAGACGGGCTGGGCCACGGGGGCGAACGCCACGTTCGCGATCGAGGACCGGGCCGCGGGCAGACTCGCGGGGATGATCGGCCTGGACCGCGGCGAGACCCCCGGTCGGGCGTCCGTCGGCTACTGGCTGGCGCCGTGGGCGCGCGGTCGGGGCCTGGCGACGCGCGCCGTGCGCCTGGTGGCGGGCTGGGCCTTCGAGGATCCGCGGGCGGAGCGGCTGGAGCTGATGACGCTCGTCGGCAACGACGCCTCGGGGCGCGTCGCGGTCCGGGCGGGCTTCCGGCGCGAGGGCATCCTGCGCGGCTACCTCCCGTTCCGCTCGGGCTCGGTCGACGCCGTGATGTACGCGATGCTCCGGGGCGAGCTGCCCGTCGGCGAGGCGCCGCCCGGCGATCCGGGGACCGGCGGTGCCGGCGCGGCGCCGGCGAGCCCGCCGTCCGACGATCCGCTCGGGCGCGCTCCCCTCTTCGCCGGCCTCGGGGACGCCGAGCTCGCCCGTGTCCGGGCGGTGGCCACCGAGGTGGACGTGCCCGCGGGCGGCACCCTGATGGCGGAGGGCGAGCCGGGGGACGCGCTGTACGTGGTCCTCGCGGGCCAGCTCGCCGTGACGAAGCGAGCGGGCACGGCCGACGTGCCGGTGACGACCGTGGGGCCGGGGACCGTGCAGGGCGAGATCGCGGTGCTCGAGGGAGGCGTGCGCCGGGCGACCGTGCGCGCGCTGACGCCGGCGCGCCTCCTCCGCATCGGCCGCGACGACCTGTTCGACGTGCTGGCCCGCGAGCCCGGCGTGGTCCGGGCACTCGTCGCGACCATCGCGGGTCGGCTGCGCGGCCTCGAGGCGACCATCCAGGAGCAGGAGCGCCTGGCCTCGCTGGGGACGCTGGCCGCCGGGCTCGCCCACGAGCTCAACAACCCGGCGGCGGCCGCCCGCAGCAGCGCCGGCCGGCTCGCGGAGGCCCTCGAGGAGTGGGACCGGGCCTCGATCGCGCTGGGGGGTCCGACGGGTGCCGGCGGACCCACGGCGGCGCCCGTCGCCGCCGAGCTCCTGGACACGCTCCGCGAGGAGGTCGCCCGGCGCGCGGCCGATCCGCCGGCCGTCGATCCCCTCGACGCGGCCGACCGGCGCGATGCGATCGCCACGCTCCTCCGGTCCCTCGGTGTCACCGACCCGGTCGAGCCGGCGGCCTCGCTCGTGGCGCTCGGCTGGGACGGCAACGAAGTCGACGACCTCCTGGCCCCGTTCGGGACGGAGGAGGCTCGTCTCGTGGTCGCGACGTGGCTGGCGTCGAGCGCGCTGGTGCGCCAGCTGCTCGCCGAGGTGACGCTGGCGGCCGGGAGGATCAGCGAGATCGTGGCCGCGGTCCGCGAGTACACCTACCTGGACCGGGCGCCGGTCCAGCGCGTGACGGTCACGACGGGGATCGAGAACACGCTCGTGATCCTGCGCGCCAAATGGAAGGCGGGCGTGACGGTCCGGCGGACCTACGCCCCGGACCTGCCGTCGATCGAGGCGTATGGGAGCGAGCTCAACCAGGTCTGGACCAACCTCCTCGACAATGCCATCGACGCCATGCGGGGCCGGGGCGAGCTGGTCATCACGGCGGCACCGGCGAGCGGGAGCGACGGCGTCGTCGTCGACGTATGCGACACCGGCCCGGGGATCCCGGAGGCGGCTCGCGCGCACGTCTTCGATCCCTTCTTCACCACCAAGGAGGTCGGGGCGGGAACCGGCCTCGGGCTGTACATCGCGCGGTCGATCGTGATGCGCCACGGCGGCAGCCTCGACATCTCGGCGAGCGGGCCCGGCGGGACCTGCTTCCGGGTCAGCCTGCCGGCCAGGCTCCCGGTCGGCCAGGCGGGCCCGGCGCAGAGCCGTTGACAGGCCGCTCCAGGAGCCGCAGCATCCGCCCGTGGACGGACCCGAGCGTCCCCCGACCACGATTGGCTCGGTGCCTTCGCACGGGGCGGCATCCTTGGCGCGCCCGCGGGGCCGGGGACTCCCGACCGGGACGGTGACCTTCGTGTTCACCGACATCGAGGGCTCCACGCGCCTGGCCCAGGACCTCGGGGATCGCTGGCCGGTCCTCCTCGAGCGCCACAGGACGATCATCCGCAGGGCGCTGGCAGCGCACGGCGGGGTCGAGGTCCAGACGGAGGGCGATGGCTTCTTCGCGGCGTTCACGCGGGCACCCGCCGCCGTCGCCGCCGTCGCGCAGGCCCAACGCGACCTGGCAGCCGAGCCGTGGCCGGTCGACGGCACCGTCCGCGTCCGGATGGGCCTCCACGCGGGCGAGGGCGTCGTCGACGCCGACGGCTCGTACGTCGGCCACGACGTCCATCGGGCTGCACGGATCGCCGCGGCCGGCCACGGCGGCCAGGTCCTCGTCTCGGACACGGTTCGTGCCCTCTCGGAGGGGGTGCTGCCGCCCGGCGTGGCGCTGCGCGACCTCGGCGACCACCGCCTCAAGGACCTGCGGCCCGAGCGCCTCGCGGAGCTCGCGATCGACGGCCTGCCGGCCCAGTTCCCGCCGGTGCGCTCGCTGGACGCGCGGCCCAACAACCTCCCGTCGCAGCTGACCTCGTTCGTCGGGCGCGAGCACGAGCTGGCCGAGGTCGCCCGCCTGCTGGAGAGCACCCGCCTCCTCACGCTGACCGGCCCGGGCGGCACGGGCAAGACGCGACTGGCGCTGCAGCTCGCGGCCCTGGTCGCCGACGACCACCCCGACGGGAGCTGGTTTGTCGCCCTCGAGCCGATCGCGAGCCCCGACCTCGTCCTCCCGACCGTCGCCCGCACCATCGGCGTGGCCGAGCGGCCCTCCGAGCCCGCCCTGGTGAGCATCGCCGCCGCCATCGGCGATCGGCGGATGCTCCTCGTGCTCGACAACTTCGAGCAGGTCGTCGAGGCGGCCGGAGACGTCGGCGCGCTCCTCCGGGCCTGCCCGGCGCTCCGAGTCCTCGTCACAAGCCGTGCCGTCCTCCGGATCGCCGGTGAGCAGGAGTACGTGGTGCCCGGGCTCCCAGCGCCGCCGGACACGCGCGGGCTCTCGCGAGTCGAGCTCGAGAGCCTTCCGCCGGGCGTGCGCCATCCCACCCCTGCGACGCTCGGCCAGTACGAGGCGGTCCGGCTGTTCATCGCCCGCGCCGAGGCCGTGCGACCCGGGTTCACCGTGACCAACGAGAACGCTCCCGCGGTCGCCGGCGTCTGCGCGCGCCTGCACGGGATGCCCCTGGCGATCGAGCTCGCGGCCGCTCGGGTCAAGCTCCTGGCGCCCGAACAGATCCTCGCCCGCCTGGAGGACCAGCTCGGGCTGCTGACATCGTCCGCACGTGACATGCCCGAGCGGCAGCGGACCCTGCGCGGTGCCATCGCTTGGAGCTGTCACCTGCTCGACGAGCCGCAGCGACAGCTCCTGGCCCGCCTCTCGGTCTTCCGGGGCGGCTGGGACCTCGACGCCGCCGAGGCGGTTGCCGGGCGGGACGGCGAGGTACCCATCGACGTCCTGGACGGCCTCGCGGCGCTGGTCGACCAGAGCCTGGTGCGAAGCATCGACGGGGCCGCCGAGCCTCGCTTCGCCATGTTCGAGACGATCCGCGAGTTCGCCGCCGAGGTCCTCCACGCCGTCGGCGACGCCGCCGCGACGCGGCAGACCCACGGCCGCGTCTTCCTGCGCCTGGCGGAGCGCCTCGCGCCGCTGCTGCAGGGCGCCGAGCAGCGAGCCTGGCTGGACCGCCTCGAGCTCGATCACGACAACCTGCGAGCCGCGCTCTCGTGGGCGACGGAGCGACCGGAACCGGAGATCGCGGTCCGCCTGTGCCACGCGCTCTGGCGCTTCTGGCAGCAGCGCGGGTATCTCAACGAGGCACGGGCACACCTGGGCCAGATCGCCGGGCAGGGGTGGGATCTCCCACTGCCGCTGCGGGCGCGGTTCGCGGAGACGCTGGGCGGCGTCGCGTACTGGCAGGCGGACCTTCCGGTCGCCATGGCCAGCTACGACGAGGCCCTCGGGATCTGGCGGGAGCGCGCCGGCGGCGGTGATCCCGAGGACCGGCGCGAGCTCGCCAACGCCCTCTACAACCGGGCCTTCGTGACGGTGGCGGAGACCATGTGGGTTCCCGATGCCGTGGTCGCCGACCGCGATGCCGGCCGGGCGATGCTGGAGGAGGCGCTGGCCATCTACCGGGAGCTCGGCGACATCGCCGGCGAAGGCAACGTCGTGTGGGGCCTCGGCGGCCTCGACCTCCATGCCGACGACCCGGCTCGCGCGGAGCCGTGGTACCGCTGGTCGCTGGAGCTCCACCGGACAGCCGGACATCGCACGATGGAGGCGTGGTCGATGCACATGCTGAGCGTCACCCTGATCGCGCTGAACCGGGTCGACGAGGCGGCCGAGGCGTCGCGCCACGCGGTGATCCACTTCCGCGACGCGCATGATCTCGCGGGGCTGACGCTCGGCTTCGACGTCCTCGCCACCGTGGCCGTGGCACGCGGCGACCGGAGCCGCGGCGGCCGCCTCTGGGGCCTCGCCCGGGAGCTCCAGCGGGCGAGCGGGACGGCCCTTGCCGCCTGGGACGAGGCGATCTTCGCGCGCCTGCCAACGAGCCCCCGGGCCCGGATCGCGCCGGCCGAGCTGGAGCGCCTGGCCGCCGAAGGCGCCGCCCTGCCCCTCGCCGACGCGGTGGCGTATGCACTCGACGAGGCGGACCCGTTCCTCGGTGCGTGATCGGCGGTCGTGGCATGGGGGCGCCGCAACGGTCCCCGTCAGGCGAGCAGGTCGGCTCAGGCGACCGCCGGCTCTGCCCCTCGCTCCACGGCGACAGGCTCCTCGCGGTGCCGCGTGTCGGGCAGGAGCAGGCTGAAGACGAAGCCGAGGAGCACGAAGCCGAGGGCGGTGAAGCCCGTCACGTGCGTCGCGGTCGTGAAGGCGTCCTCGATCGGCGCGACCGTCGACGGGAGGGCGGCCACGAAGGCCGGGTCCCGGAAGCAGGCTGCCTGCTCGGGCGGCAGCGAGCCCCCGCCGAAGTCGCCGCCCTGGCCAGCCACGGCGGCCGGGTCGCGCAGCGCGGGCAGAATCTGGCCGGCAGACTCGTCGACAAGGGTGACGAGCAGGGCCTGGCAGGCGCTCGGCATGGTCGGCATCGTGGCCGCCAGGTTGGACTCCGTCTGGCTCACGAGGGTGGCGAAGAGGACGGTTCCCAGGATCGCGACGCCCAGGGCGGAGCCCACCTGGCGCATCGTGGAGTTCGTCCCGGATGCGAGGCCCGATCGCTCCGGCGGGATGTCCGACAGGACGATGCTCGTGAGCTGGGCCGTCGCGAGGCCGACCCCGACGCCGTACACGAAGAGCGGGACGGCGAGCAGGAGCCCGGAGGTCGAGGGGCTGATGAAGAGCGTCGTGAAGAAGATGCCCACCGCCTCGAGCCCGAACCCGAGGGTGACCGCCCGCCGCGGGCCGTAGCGCCGGGCGAGGGTCGCGGACAGGGGCGCCGCGAAGAACGAGCCGACGGCGAGGGCCAGGAAGATGAGCCCGGTCTCGAAGGCGTCGTAGCCGACGACTCCCTGCAGGAAGAGCGGCAGGGCGAACAGGATCCCGAACTCGCCGAGGCTGACGATCGTGCCGGCGAGGTTGCCGAACCGGAAGGCCCGGTTGCCCCACAGGCCGAAGTCGAACAGGAAGAACTTGCCGGCACGCTGGCGCCGGACCTCGACGAAGGAGAAGAGCAGGAGCGAGAGGACGCCGATGCCGATCGAGACGGGCACGACGGAGATCGCCTCGGACGGCCACGTCCAGCCCAGGATCGTGAACGGGTGGCTCGGGTTCGGCGCCCACCACCCGTAGGTGCGGCCCTCGATCAGGCCGAAGACGACGCCGACGAGGCCTACCGTGATGAGGATGAAGCCCGGGAGGTCGAAGCCGAGCTTCGTGTGCTCGTCGCGCGACTCGCCGATGTACCTGAGCGTGCCGAGGATGGCGAGGATGCCGATCGGCAGGTTGATGTAGAACGCCCAGTTCCACGACAGGTTCGTCGTGAGCCAGCCACCCAGGAGGGGGCCGACGGCGGCCATGCCGCCGATCACCCCGCCCCAGATGCCGAAGGCGATCGCCCGGTCGCGGCCCTGGAAGTTCGCGTTGAGGATCGACTGCGTGGAGGGCAGGATCATCGCCCCGCCGATCCCCTGCACCAGGCGCGCGGCGATCAGCATCTCGCCGCTCGTGGACAGGCCGGCCACCATCGAGGCCAGGACGAAGATGACGAGGCCGGCCAGGTACATGGCGCGGCGACCCAGGACGTCGCCCATCCGGCCCAATGTGACGAGCAGGGCCGCGAAGACGAGGGTGTAGATCGCGTTGATCCACTCCGCGGACGTCGAGTCGAGCCCGAGGTCCTTGATGATCGAGGGGATGGCGACGTTCACGATCGTCGCATCGACGATGATCATCGAGACGCCCAGGCTGAGCATGGCGAGGCCGAGCCATCGGCCGCGGCCTCCGGTCGCCATCGCCGGCGCGGAGGCCGGCATCGTCGCAGTGGTCATCGCGGGGCTGCTCCTGGGGTGCGGATCGCGGGTGGGCGCGCGGGCACGGTGGTCGCGCGGCGAGCGGGCTTCATTCGTCGTGTGCTGATCGTTTCGTATCGCACATGTTTCGCGAGGATGATAATCTGGGAGACGTGGACATGCAACCGGGCCCGGCCGCCCCGCGCCGACGTCCCCGCCGCTCGCCCGAGGCCGTCTCGCGGGACGAGGCCTTCGAGACGAGCCGGCTCGTCGTCGAGCTGCTCCACGCGGCCCACGCGAGCCGACGTGCCTCCGGCGCCGCCGACGATCACCCGACGACGGCGCGCCCGGACGAGGCGGCGCCGTCGGACCACGCCATCCGGGCCGCTATCCACCTGTACCAGCACGGCGAGCTGACGGTGGGCCAGCTCGCCACGGGCCTCGGCATCAGCCGGGGCTGGGCCAGCCGCGTCGCCGAGGAGATGGTGGCGCGCGGCCATGTGGAGCGCGCGGGCGATCCGGGCGACCGGCGCGTGGTCCGCCTGCGGCTGACGGACGAGTCGCTGGCAGAGATCGAGCGGGCCTACCGCTGGCGCGGCGACGTGGTCGCGGCGGCGCTCGCCGAGCACGGACCGCGGGAGCGGGAGGCCATTCGCCGCTTCCTGCGCCAGGTGGCCGCCGGCCTCGCCGGCGACCGGCCGACGGGCGCCTGACCCTCCGCCCGGGCCGGCACGGCGGCGTTCGTCGCCCGGCCGGGCTCCGTCAGGCGAGCAGGTCGACGGCGATCAGCGCGGCGAACACGAGGATGATCGCGTTCCCCAGCACGATCACCGCGACGCGGAGCCGCGGCGCCAGGCGTCGGTGCATGAACGCGCCGACGGCCGCCAGCACGAGCTGCCACGAGAGGGACGCGAGGAACGCCCCGACCACGAAGGCGGCCTTCTCCGCCGGCCCGGTGCCCGTGGCCGCCAGGCCCAGGATGAGCGCCGCGAAGTAGGTGACCGTCACCGGGTTCAGGAGGGTGATGCCCAGGAAGGCCGCGAACGTGCGAGCAGCGGAGCCGCCGCGCTCGGCGGCCTCGACGTCCGCGGGGATCTCCGCACGCTCGCCCGGTGACGCCGCCATCGCCGTCCGGAGCCCGAGCAGGCCGCGCACGCCGATGGCCACGAGGAGCGCGACGGCGATCACCCGCAGGGGCGCCTCGAACGGGGCGAGGACGCTCGCGAGCGCAGCCCCGAAGGCGGCGGCGATCGCCGCGTAGACCCCGTCGGCGGCCGCCGTGCCGGCCGCGGCGGCGGCCGCCAGCCGAAATCCGCGCCGCAGGCCGGTCTCGACGATGAGGATGGCGACCGCGCCGACGGGGATCGCGATGCCGTAGCCCGCCGCCGCGCCCGCCAGGAGCGCTGGGATCACCGGCGCACGGTAGGGGCACGGGCGATCGGCCGTCAAACCGGCGCGCCGGGCGGCGGTACCATGGCCGCCGTGCAGACCAGCGTCGACTGCGTGCCGCCGGCCGCCCGTTCCGCCGCGGCGGCGACGGCCGCCGGCGCGCAACCCACGCCCGGGGAGGCGTGACCGCCCTGCGGCGCTACGCCCGGAGCTTCACCGGCTTCGAGCGCGACGCGCGGATCTTCCTCCTCACGACGCTCGTGCTCGGCGTCACCGGCAGCCTGTGGTGGGTCGACTTCAACCTCTACCTCACCTCCCTCGGGTTCGATCCGGCCTTCATCGGCATCGCCGGGACGATCGGCTCGGGAGCCGGGGTCGTCGCGGCCTTTCCCGCCAGCATCCTGTCCGACCGCTTCGGCAGGCGGCTCGTCCTCGCGGCCGGGGCGGCCGGTGTCACGCTCGCCATCGGCGGCCTGCTCCTCACGACGTCGGGGCCCGCGATCCTCCTTCTGGCCGGGATGATGGGCGCGGCGAACCAGGCCTTCTTCGTCGTCCAGTCGCCGTTCCTCATGGAGCGCAGCCGCCCGGACCATCGCAACGAGCTCTTCTCGCTCCAATTCGCGATCTCGAGCTTCACGACTGTGGGCGCTGCGCTGCTGGGGGGCGCCATCGCGGCCGTGATCGGGAGCACGACGAGCGGGTCGAGCGACCCCTCCGTGTACCGGATCCTCCTTCTCGTCATGCTGGTCGCCGCAGCTCTCGGGACGCTGACGGTGCTCGCGCTGCGCGACGACCGGCCGCGGCATCGGCGCGACTGGCGCACCCTGGAGCAGCGACCCGGCGACCGCTGGGCGGGTGAGCCGATCTCGACGCGGCCCGACGTGCCGGTGACGACCCGTCGCGCCCGGTTGGGGATTCCGCGTCCGGCCGATCCCGGGACCTTCTGGCGCCTGCTGATCCCGGGCTTCCTCATCGCCCTGGGGGCGGGCCAGGTGATCCCCTTCCTCAACGTCTTCATCGAAGGCAAGTTCGACCTCGACCTCGCCGCCCTGAACGTGATCTTCGCGGTCACCAGCCTCGGCACGACCATCGCGATCCTGGTCCAGCCGGCGCTCGCCCGGCGGTTCGGCAAGGTGGGCTCGGTCGTGCTGGTCCAGGGGGCGAGCATCCCGTTCCTGATCGTCCTGGGCTTCAGCCCGATCCTGGGGACGGTGATCATCGCGATGATGGTCCGCAACTCGCTGATGAACGCGGGCAACCCGATCGCCAGCGCGTTCGCCATGGAGCAGCTCCGACCGGCGGAACGGGCGACCTATGCGGCGACGGCGAGCCTGCTCTGGTCGCTCGGCTGGGTCATCGCCGGGCTCTGGTACAGCCTCCTCCAGAAGACCCTCGGGTTCGAGGCCGGCTACACCGTGAACTTCGCGACGATCATCGCCCTCTACTCCCTCGGCACGTGGCTCTACTGGCGCTGGTTCCACCCGGTGGAGGCTCGCCAGCGGGAGGTCGAGAGCCGCGCCGTCGGCTGACCGGGGCGCCGGCAGCGCGGCCGGCCACGGCGCGGCGTCGCCGCCGGACACGGCGCGGCGTCGCCGCCCCGCCGACCCTGCGGGCGGCTATCCTCACGGGGCCATGGCCGAGCAGCAGACGCCGTCCCCCGTCCCCTCGTCCGACCCCGCCGGCGCCGCACCCCGGGCCCGGAGCGGCATCCCGCGCAACCCGGGTCGCCACGACCTGGGGATGAGGGCGACGCTCCTGTTCCCGAACCGGGAGATCGTCGAGCGCTACTACGTGCCGCTCATCTATACCGCGTGCCGGACCTGCTACAGCGAGCTCGAGCCCGGGGAGATCTTCCGGCGCGCCGAGGCGGGCGAGATCGAGCTCGCGAAGATGCAGAAGCTCATCAGCGGGGTGATCGAGAGCGGCCACGGCAGCACGATCGAGCACGTCGTCTTCACGTTCGGGATCAGCGGCGTGAGCCGCACCCTGTCGCACCAGCTGGTCCGCCACCGTGCCGGCGTCGCGTTCGACCAGCAGAGCCAGCGCTACGTCGCGTTCAAGGGCGCGGCGACGATGCTGCCCGGCACCATCGCCGACGCGGACCCGGACCTGCGGGCCCGCTTCGAGGAGCAGGTGGACGGCGCGCTCGGCCTGTACGGCGAGCTCCTGGCGGCCGGCATCCCGGGCGAGGACGCGCGCTTCGTCTTCCCGAACGCGACCCGCACGAACCTGGTGATGACGGCCAACCTGCGCGCGCTCATCCACATGGCGGGGCTGCGGCTCTGCACGATGGCCCAGTGGGAGATCCGGCGGCTCTTCCAGCTCATCCGCCACGAGGTCTTCGCCGTCAGCCCCTTCCTGGGCAGCTTCCTGGCCCCCAAGTGCGTGCCGCTCGGCTACTGCGACGAGATGGGCAACCGCGACGAGCACTGCCCGATCCGTCCCCACAGGGACACGGTGCTTGCCGCCTGGGCGGACAGGGCGAAGGCCGCGAAGACGGCCGGGCGAGTGCTCCCCGTGCTCGACGGCGACTAGGGTCGGGACCCCGGATGGGCATCCACCTGCAGTTCGACCGGATCCCGCCGGGCGTGGAGATCGGGCCGCACCGGCACGGGGTCGAGACCCTGGTCTACGTGGCCGCCGGCGAGATCGTGTTCGAGCACGGGCCGGAGCTGGGACGGCGGGTGACCATCCGGTCGGGCGACGTCCTGTACGAGGCGCCGGCGGAGTACCACCTCGTCCGCAACGAGGCCTCGATCGACGCGCTGGCGCTCCTGGCCGCCGTCGAGGTGCCACCCGAGCGCCCCGGCGACGTCCTGCGGAGCTGGCACGCGGAGGGTGAGCCGGTGCGGCGTCGGGAGGGCGCCCGCATCGTCGCGAGCCCCGGAACCCGGATGCGGGTCCTCGTCGAGCCCGGCGACTTCGGGACCGACGCTTTCTCGCTCGGCGAGGTCGAGATCGACCCCGGCGCCGGCACGGGCTGGCACCGTCACCAGCGGTCCGAGCACGTGATCGTCGTCTTCGAGGGCCGCGGGATCGTGCGCGTTGGATCGATCGACGAAACCCTCGAGCCGCTCAAGGGCGTGCGCGTCGAGATGGGCCTGCCCCACGCCATCACCAACACCGGCCGCACGACGCTCCGCTACTACGTCTGCAGCACGCCGGCGGCCGATCCGCTCACCGACCGGGAGGACGTCGACCCGCCGTCGTGACGGGGCGTCCGGGTCCGCGCGACCGGTCCCGGACGCGGAACCGCCCCGGGGGGGAGTACCGACACCGGGATGCCGGTCGCGTCCCCACCGGGGCGGTCGCCGCGCGTGCGGGCGACACGAGGTCGACCCGTCCGAACGGGCGCGAGTACGCCCGGAGGAACCGAGAACTCGAGCGGCTCCTTGATGTGATCGCGGCGCCACTCGGAGGGAGAGCCCCCGGGATTGCTCCCAGGCGCCTCGTCGGACCTCGTTGATGTGATCGCCGTGGTCTCGACTCTCGCGGCCCCTCCGGGCAAGACAGATCATGGCCGGGCCTGGGGCGCGCCACAACAGGGTTATCCACGAACCTCCGGAGGTCGGACGACTCCGCGTCCACGGGTTTTCCCCCGCTGTGGAGAACGTGTGGACAAGCCCGGTCACGATCCACCGGCGCGGGCGGCAGTCCGCGACCGTCGGGTGCCGCCGGCGGCCGGCTTCGGCTCCCGTCGGCGCCGTCGGCCCGGCGCGTCAGCCCTCCCGCCGGCGGCGCAACCGCACGACGAGCGTGCCGGCTCGGCGATCGTGGAAGCCCCGCCGGAGGGGATGGGCGGCGGTGGTCAGGAAAAGGAACAGGTACCAGCCGGCGTTGGTGCCCGCGACGGCCCCGAGCGGGATCGCGCCGGCGGCGGCGAGCGACCCGGCGCAGAGCGGGAGGAGCTGCAGGATCGCCCAGCGGGTCGTGGCGACCGCCGCGGGCACCCGCTCCCCGTCTCCCGGCACCCGTGGCTCGGACGGCGGCGACGACGACGCGCCGAACCCCCAAGGCTGATCCGGCGTGCCCGGCGCCACGGGGCGGACCGCGACCCCGCAGATCCGCTGGCCGGGCGTCATCCCCCAGCGCACCCAGCAGCCCGCGTAGTAGGCGGCGTCGGTGACGAGCGTCAGGCCGAGCTCCAGGGCAACCCTGAGGGGATCCACCGCCACGACCACCACGCCCGTGCCCGCCGGATCGGGCTCGACGAGCGCGCCGAAGGTCGCATCGAGGACGAGGGCATAGATGAGGTAGACCGGGACCAGGAAGAGGCCGTCGAGGAAGAACGCGACGAGCCGCCGGGCAAGCGTGGCGGCCGGCGGCGGGGCCTCGCGCGCCACGCGACCGTCAGCCCCCGATCGCGAACATCTCGACCCGCGGCAGGTCGGCCGTGCCGGCGGTCCGCAGCTCGGAGTAGCGATCGGCACGCGCTGTCCAGACGGCGCGGATCCGCTCCGCGAGCTGCTCGTCGGTCGCGCCCGACCGGAGCGGCGTCTTGAGGTCGGCCCCGCCCGCGGCGAAGAGGCACGTGAAGAGCTCCCCCTCGGCGGACAGCCGCGCCCTGGTGCAGGCGGAGCAGAACGGCAGGGTGACCGACGCGATGACGCCGACCTCCCCGCCGCCGTCGCGATACCGGAAGCGGCCGGCAACCTCGCCCGGGTAGCTCGCGGCGAGCGGCACCAGCGGCAGCTCGGCGTCGATCCGCTCGAGGATCTCGGCCTGAGGGACAACCTCGTCCGTGCGCCAGCCGTTGGTGTGCCCGACGTCCATGAACTCGATGAAGCGCAGGATCAGCCCCTCGTCGCGCGCCCAGCGGGCCATCGGCAGGACGGCGTCCTCGTTCGCTCCGCGGCGGACGACCATGTTCACCTTGATCGGCCCGAGCCCGGCCTCGCGCGCGGCGGCGATCCCGTCGAGGACCCGGGCGACCGGGAAGTCGGCGCCGGTCATCCGCCGGAACATCTCGTCGTCGAGCGAGTCGAGGCTCACGGTGATCCGGCGCAGGCCGGCGACGGCAAGCGGCCCGGCGAGCTTGCGGAGCGCCGAGCCGTTGGTGGTCAGCGTGAGATCGCGCACGCCTTCGATCGCCGCGAGCTGGCGGACCAGGTCCGGGAGGTCGCGCCTCACGGTGGGCTCGCCGCCGGTGATCCGGAGCTTCTCGACGCCGAGCCCGACGAAGAGGCGGGCCAGCCGGGTGATCTCCTCGAAGGTCAGGATCTGCACGCGGGGCAGGAAGGCGTGGTCGCGCCCGAAGACCTCGGCCGGCATGCAGTACGTGCAGCGGAAGTTGCAGCGGTCGGTGACCGAGATCCGCAGGTCGTGCATGCGCCGGCCGCGGCGGTCGAGCGGCAGCGGCGCGGGATCGCGGGGATTCGGGCGGGGCTCGGTCATGGTCGGCACATCGTAGACGCGACGGTCCGCACCCGCCCGCGGGGGCGGGCGCCCCGCGGCAGGTGCCGCCGGGGGTGCCGGCGAGCGTGGGGGCCCGGTGATGCCCGGCACCGGTGCGGTGCGACCCGGCACCGGGGCGGTGCGGCGCGGCCCCGCCGGGACCCTTCCGGTACCACCGGCGGTGCCCGCTGGTACCACCAGTCAACTCCACCGGACCGCTCCGTGCTCCTAGCATCCACCGCAGGCGTCATCGGCGCCGGCACGAACGCGCAGCAGGGGACAGAGCAGCATGGCAACCACCGATTCCCGAACCGGGTTCCGCCTTCCGTGGAGCACGGACCGGGCGGCATCCCGCGAGGCGTCGGCCGAACCTGCCGACGAGCTCGTCGCGGCCGCGCCGGCGTCCGACACCGACACCCCACCGGCATCCATGCCCGGACCGGGCGACACCATCGACCAGGGCGCGGCCGGGGACGGCGCCCTCGGACAGGAGGGACTCGTGACGACCCTGGCGCCCGACGCGGCGCAGCATCCCGTGACGGCCGCATCCCCGGCGCCGGAGCCCGCGACCCCGTGGGCCGCCACCCAGGCCGACGACGCCCCGGCGCCGATCGCCGACGCTCCCGCACCCGCGCCCGATGCGGGCCCGGGTCTCCCGTCGCTCGCCCCAACCCCCGCTCGCCGGCCGACGAAGTTCCTCGCCGACCTGACGCGGGCCATGCAGGCCGCGGCGGAGCAGGCGCGCAGCGCCACGCTCGAGCAGTATCGCTCCGAGGGCACGAGCGTCATCGAGCAGATCCATGCCCGGTCGGCGACGGGCGCCACGGAGCTGCGGCGCCACGCGGACGACGACGTCGCCGCGATCAAGGACTGGTCGAAGGCCGAGATCGCCCGGATCCGCGAGGAGACCGAGCGGCGCATCACGTCGCGGCGCGAGCAGCTCGAAGGTCAGCTCGAGCGGCACGCGGCGATCATCGAGCACGAGATCGAGAAGGTGCGCGGCCGCATCTCGACGTTCGAGAGCGACATGGGCACGTTCTTCGACGACCTCCTGCGCGAGGAGGACCCGGCCGTCTTCGCGGCCCGGGCGGCGAACCTGCCGGAGCCGCCGTCGTTCGAGAACCTCGACGACGATGCCGTCGCCTCGCTCCTCGAAGAGCCCGGCGTCGGCGTTCCCCCGCCCGCCGTCGAGGCCGTCGCCGACGCGCCGGTCGAGGTCGAGGCCGGCCCCGAGGCCGCCGCCGCGCTGGTCGTCGAGGACGAGCCCGAGGCTCCCCCGGAGATCGAGGCCGCCGCCGACGTGGCCGTCGCGGCCGTCGGCGACGTCGAGGTTGCCAGCGAAATGGGAACCGACACCGAGGACGCTGTCGAGACCGCCGAATTGCAGCCCTCCGACGACGGCAGCGTCGATCGCGAGGCAGCGATGGCCGCGATCC
This sequence comes from uncultured Chloroflexia bacterium, assembly GCA_963831745.1. Taxonomy (GTDB): domain Bacteria; phylum Chloroflexota; class Limnocylindria; order Limnocylindrales; family CSP1-4; genus CTSoil-043. Next base: position 394,414 of record CAWHRD010000002.1, read on the forward strand.
AGGCCGCCGCCGAGGCCGCCGCCTCCTTCGAGATGGCCGACGCCGTCACCGAGGCTGCCGACGCCGCCCTGGACCAGACCGACGAGGCGCCGGCCCCCGAGCCGCAGGCCGAAGCCGACGCCGAGGTCGAATCCCCGGTCGAGGTCGACGCGACGCCGGCCCCGGACACCATGCCCCGGCCGGAGCTGGATCCGCGCCTGGCCATGCTCGGCCTGACCCCGGACTTCGCCGCCGCCGAGGAGGCCGCGGCCGAGGCTGCCGCCGCCGAGGTCGAGGACCTGCCCGAGATCGGCGGCGACGCCCTCGAGGCCCGGCTGTCCGGACTCGTCCCCGGCGAGGCCCATGGGCCCGCCACCGAGACGGTCACCACGCAGGTCATCGTGACCGGCCTGGTCAGCGTCGCGAGCATCGCCAGCTTCAAGCGCCACCTCGGGCGCCTCGCGGGCGTCGCCCACGTGGGCGTCTCCTCGGGCCCGGACGGCGAGTTCCTCTTCTCGGTGCAGCACGAGCAGGGCACCTCCCTGCGCGAGCTCATCCCGACCCTCCCCGGCTTCGGGGCGCGCGTCGTGGGCGCCGGTGACGGCATCGTCCACGTCAGCGCGCAGGACCCGCAGGACTGACGTCCGCGCCAGCACAGGAAGGACGCCGCGATGGCCCGCCCCTCGATCGCGATCGCGCTGCCCCGGGACGAGCGCGGACCCGTTGCCGACGCCCTCCGTGAGGCCGACCTCGATCCGATCCTGGTGCACCGGCCGGAGGAGCTGGAGTCCCAGCTTGCCGCGGGTCGCGACATCGCGGTCGCGATCCTCGACGGCGAGACCGACCTGGACACGTCGCTGGAGTACTACGGCCTGCTCCACGAGGCCGGCCGCGACATCCCCGCCCTGATGGTCCTCTCGGCGCGGGCCCTCGACCGCCTGGGGAGCTCGCACGCGGGCGCGAAGGACGAGTACTTCACCCGTCCCTACGCCCCGGAGTCGATCCGCTGGCGCGTCGAGGCCATGATGATCCGCCGGCTCGCCGTCGACGACGGCAGCGGGGCCGTGATCCAGACGGGCCCCCTGACCCTCGACGACTGGTCGCGCAACGGGACCTTCATCGCGGTCTTCAACCCCAAGGGCGGCGTGGGCAAGACGACCGTCGCGGTGAACCTGGCCGCGGCCCTCACGAAGATGGGCCGCCGCGTGCTGCTCGTCGACGCCGACACCGTCACCGGTCACATCGCGAGCTCGCTCGGGCTGGAGCACGTCCGGACGCTCGTGGACGAAGTGATCGACGCGCACGAGGCCGGCGTCGAGCCGCCCGCCACCCTCGACGACCTCCAGGCGGCGCACCCCTCCGGGATGCACGTCCTGGTGCTCGCCTCGGGCCCGCTCAAGACGTCGCTCCTCGACCCGGAGCACGTGGCCGCCGCGATCGACACCGGCCGCCGGCACCACGACGTGGTGGTGGTGGACCTGCACCCCGACTACGACGGGCTGAACCGGGCGATCTTCGCCAAGGCCGACCGGATCCTCGTGCCGGTCACCCCCGACGTCCCCGCGCTGCGGGCGGCCGTCCAGCTCCGCGACGTGGCCAGCGAGCTGGGCTTCGCCGACAAGCTGGCCATGGTGATCAACCGCGCCAACAGCGGCGTCTCGGTGGCCGACATGGAGCGGACCATCGGGATGACGTCGCTCGCGCTGGTGCGGTCGGCCGGCCTCCAGCTCGTCAAGGCGACGAACGAGGGCCGCACCGTGATCGAGCTCTTCCCCCGGGAGAAGGTCACCGAGGACTTCCAGATCCTCGCCGAGCGCGTGGTGGGAGCGCCGCGGGCGAAGGCCGAGGCGCCGTCGCGGCTCAGCCTCGCGGCCCTCTTCGGGCGTCGCAAGGACACCGTCCGCGCCTGACCCGCGAGGCGCCACCCGGCGGGCGACGCCGCGCCCCGCGATCCCTCCGTCGCAGCCGGGCGGCGACTGGGTCGCCGACCGCGCGTCAGTCGCGGGGCGCCCGGCCCATGAGCGCGCGGGTCGCGTCGAGCGTGCGCCGGTCGACCTGGTCGACCCCGCGCAGGTACGACCGGTTCACCAGCACCACGTCGACCTCCGGGTCGCCGACGGCGCGTTCGCCCAGCAGCACGACCGCGTCCGTGACGGGGACGAACAGCTCCGTGCTGCGGTCGAGCAGGCGATCCGGCTCCGATCCGGGGAAGAGGTACACGGTCCCGACCACGCGGAACGGCGGGACCTCGAGGGCGACGTCGTAGGGCACCTTGTGGAGCTTGTGGGCGGCGCGCTCGGCCTCGCTGAGCGCCGGCAGCGAGCCCACCCCGGCGAAGACGGCGATGAGGTCGAACGGGTCGATCTTCTCGAGGCCCGGCGCGGGCGTCATCTCCTCGGAGCCGTCGGCCGGCCCCCACAGCATGTCGGTGATGGCGATCGCCTCGCGACGGTTGAGCACGTCCGAGAGGCGGCCCTCGATCTCCATGCGGCCGACGAGCCGCCACTCCTCGGTGAGGCCGTCGAAGGGGACGCCGCGAGCACCCGATGCCGGGCGACGCGACGACGCGGCAGCGCCGGCGGCCTCCGGCTGCTTCGATCCGCGCTTGAAGAACCCGAAGGGCACCGGCTCAGTCCTCCGCCTTGCCGCTGTTCTCGCGGATCATGTCGACGACCGTGGCGTCGGCGAGCGTCGTGGTGTCGCCCAGGCTACGGCCCTCGGCGATGTCGCGCAGGAGGCGCCGCATGATCTTCCCCGACCGCGTCTTGGGGAGATCCGGCGTGAAGAGCAGGTACCGCGGCCGCGCGATCGGGCCGATGACGTAGGCCACGTGCTCGCGCAGCTGCACCGCCAGGGCGTCCGACGGCTCCTGCGCGGCCCGCAGGATGACGAACGCAAAGATGGCCTGGCCCGTGACCTCGTCGCTCTTGCCCACGACGGCCGCCTCGGCGACGGACGGGTGGTCCACGAGGGCCGACTCGACCTCGATCGTGGAAAGCCGGTGGCCGGCGACGTTCATGACGTCGTCCACGCGACCCAGCAGCCAGAAGTAGCCGTCCTCGTCGCGCTTCGCGCCGTCGCCCGCGAAGTAGAGGCCCGGGAAGCGGCTCCAGTACGTCTGGCGGTAGCGCTCCGGGTCGCCGTAGATGCCGCGCAGCATCGAGGGCCAGGGCCGGGTCAGGACCAGGTAGCCGCCGGAGCCCCGCGGGACCGGGTTGCCGGCGCCGTCCACGATCTCGGCGCCGATCCCCGGCATCGGGAAGGTGGCCGAGCCGGGCTTGGTGGTCGTGACGCCGGGCAGCGGGCTGATCAGGATGCTGCCGGTCTCGGTCTGCCACCAGGTGTCGACGACCGGCGCCCGCCCGCCCCCGATGTGGGTGTGGTACCAGAGCCACGCCTCGGGGTTGATCGGCTCGCCCACCGAGCCGAGCAGGCGCAGCGACGACAGGTCGTGGCGCCGCGGGAGCTCCTCGCCCTGCTTCATGAAGGCGCGGATGGCCGTGGGCGCCGTGTAGAGGATCGTGACCCGGTAGTCCTCGACGATCTGCCACCAGCGGTCCCACGCCGGCGTGTCCGGCGCGCCCTCGTAGAGGATCCCGGTCGTCGCGTTCGCCAGGGGACCGAAGACGATGTAGCTGTGGCCGGTCACCCAGCCGATGTCGGCGGCGCACCAGTAGACGTCGTCCGGCTTGATGTCGAAGACGGCGTGGTGCGTGAAGCTGGCGCCCAGGAGGTAGCCCGCCGTCGTGTGCATGATCCCCTTGGGCTTCGCGGTGGTTCCCGACGTGTAGAGCAGGTAGAGCATGTGCTCGGACGGGACGGCGACGGGATCGCAGCGGTCGGACTGGCGGTCGACCAGCTCGTGCCACCAGTGGTCGCGTCCCTCGACCATGTGGACCCCGCCGCCCAGCCGCTCGACCACGATCGAGGCCGTGATCGTGGGCGTGGAGGCCAGCGCCTCGTCGGCGTGGTGCTTCAGGCCGACGTGCCGGCCGCGTCGCCAGCCGCCGTCGGCCGTGATGAGCACCTTCGCCCCGGCGTCGTTGATCCGGTCGGACAGGGCCTCGGACGAGAAGCCGCCGAAGACCACCGTGAACGGGGCGCCGATCCTGGCGCAGGCGAGCATCGCCACCGGGAGCTCCGGGATCATCGGCATATAGATCGCCACCCGGTCGCCGAGGCCGACGCCCAGCTCCCGGAGGGCGTTCGCGGCGCGGTTGACGCGCCGCTGGAGGTCCGCGTAGGTGATCGTCTGCGTGTCGCCCGGCTCGCCGATCCAGTGGTAGGCGACCTTCTCGCCGAGCCCGCGCTCGACATGCCGGTCGACGCAGTTGTAGGCGACGTTGAGCTCGCCGCCGGTGAACCACTTCGCGAACGGGAGGTCCCATTCCAGGGTCGTCTCGAACGGCGTGGACCAGCTGAGGCGCTCGCGTGCCAAGCCGGCCCAGAAGGCCTCCGGGTCGCGATCGGCCTCCTCGTACAGGGCGGCTGTGGCGTTGGCCCGGGCAACGAAGGCGGGGTCGGGCACGAACGTCCGCTGCTCGAGGAGCAGGCCCTCGATCTCGGGCTGGGGCGTCGTCGGGTCGGGCACGCCGGGCACCTCCGTGGCTCCGCGGGATGGCGGCATCATACGCAGGCCGGCGGGGGGCCTGCGGCGGCGGGGCCTGCGGCGGGGGGCCTGCGGCGGGTGCCTGCGCCCGGGGGCTCAGGTGAAGTCGGCGTCGCCCTCCGTGTCCGCGTCCGGGGCCGTGCCGCCACCTGGAGCGGGCCGGGGGCGGGTCACGACCATCGTCCGACCCGCCGCGAGATCGATCCCGGCGGCCTGCAGGGCGTCGATCGCCCGTCGCCGCACCTCGCCCGCGACCTCCCACTGCTCGCCCGGTCGGACGGTCGCCGCCACGAGGATCGGGATCCCCGCGTCGCCCGGCGTCGGGGCGTCGACGCGGAGCACGGCTGGCGGCTCGATGAACCGGTCGCGCCACCCCTCGGCCTCGGCGAGCGCCCGGCACATCTCGTCGAGGACGGCCGTGGCGTGGGCGATGTCCGTGCCCGGGGGCACGAGCAGGCGCTCGCGGACGCGGGCGAAGGTGCGGGTGAAGTTCGTCGCGACGAGGATCTCGCCGTTCGGGACGGAGTGGACCGCCCCGTCGACGTCGCGCACGACGGTCCGCCGCAGCCCCACCTCCTCGACCGTCCCGGTGACGCCGGCGACGCTCACGACGTCGCCCACGCTGTACGGGTTCTCGCCGAGGATCAGGAGCCCGTTGAGGTAGTCGCGGACCAGCTGCTGGGCTCCAAAGCCGAGCGCGGCGCCGACGGCGGCCCCGAGCGCGACGCCCAGGGCGCCCAGGGCGGTGATCACCTCCGGGGCGAGGATCCCGACGGCGGCGAGCACGCCGAAGATGGCGAGGGCCGTCCGGCCAAGCCTCGACGCGAACAGGACGACCGTGTCGAGCCGTCGCCGCCGGGTTGCCTCCTTGATCGCCTTGTCCTCGGGCGCGAGGTCGCCCTCGCCCGGCACGGGCGTCGTGGCGGCATGCGCGGCGACGCGGCGGATGAGCGCCATCGAGACGACGTAGACGAGGACCAGGGCGACGACGACCAGCCCGACCATCACGAGGCGGCCGGCGATGGTCACCGCGATGTCAACGAGCGTGTCGAAGACGTCCTTCACTGGGGTAGCCTAGCGCCGTGCCGCGGGGGGCGGGGCGTCCTGCGCCCGCGGCCGCTGCGGCGTCAGGCCGGGACGCCGCCCAGCCGGGCCGTCACCGCCGCGGCCGCCGCCCGGGCGCTCGTCACGATCTCGGCGACCCGCGCCGGCGTGACCCGGTACGCCGGCCCCCAGACGCCGATGGAGGCGGTCACCCGCCCCCGGGCGTCCACGACCGGGACGGCGATCCCGTTCGTGCCGTCGAGCCACTCGGAGAAGGCGGTCGCGTAGCCGCGGCGGCGCACCTTGGCCAGCTCCTCCATCAGCGTCTCCAGGGTGGTGATCGTCCGCTGTGCCCGCGCGGCCAGGCCCGGGCGCGCGATCCGCATCACGTCACGCTCGGCCATCGCTGCCAGCAGGACCTTCCCCGAGGCGATGCAGTGGAGGGGCGTCGTCCGCCCGGTCCAGTCCGGGCAGGCGACCATGTTCGGGCCGTCGACCTGGGCGACGGTGAGGTAGGCGTCCTCCTCGAGGATGCCGAGCGTGACGGTCTCGCGGGTCGCCCGGGCCAGGCGCTCCAGCTCCGGCAGCGCGATGCCCCGGAGGTCGAGCGTCCGCTCGGCGCGCTCGGCCAGGCGGATCACGACGAGGCCGAGGCGGTACTTGCCGGTTTCCTCGTCCTGCTCGACGAGGCCCCGACGCTGCAGGGTCGCCAGCAGCCGCGACGCGGTGCTCTTGTGGAGCCCGAGGCGGCGGGCCAGCTCGGTGACGCCCGCCTCGCCGGCGGATTCCCCGAGGGCGAGGAGCAGGGCCGCGGCGCGGTCGACCGAGCGCACGGCGTTGCCGTCGAGGAGGTCCCGGTCGGCGACCGCGGAGGATGCCGGGGTCGCCTGCCGCGGACCGGCCGGGGCGGCCGGCTCCACGCCGGGGACCGGGAGGGCGCCGGGGATGCGGGCGCTCCCCGGTGCGGGAGCGACCGCCGCGGGTCGCCCCCCGAGCCCCGCGGGCAGCGGGAGGGCTCGCGGTGGCGTGATCTCGAGGGCCATCAGCCGGCCGCCGGGCTGGCGGCGGCGCCGTAGGCCGCCTCGGTCTCGTGGGGCAGCGGCTGGTGGCGGGCCCGCAGCTCGAGCGCCGCGTGAAAGGATTCGGCGAAGATGGAGACCACGCGGTCCACGATGTCGCCCTCGGCGTGGGCCTCGGAGACGAACCACGGCTCGCGGCTGTCGGGCTCGGGCATCGCCCCCCGGGCGTGCATCCCGACGGCGATCGCGTCGTACAGCTCGTGGTCGGTGTTGGCCCAGTCGCGGTACTCGCTCGGCACCTGCTCGGTGAACATGATCCCGAACATCGAGGGGTGGCCGGTGATCTGGTAGGCGAGGCCCTTGGCGTCGATGACCTGGCGGATGCCCGCCTGGATCCGCTCGCCCGTCGCCTTGATCGTCTCGAGGGCGGGCGTGTCCCGGATGATCTCGAGCGTCCGGACGGCCGCCGCGGCGGCGACCCGGTTGCCCGCGTACGTGCCGCCGTGGCTCACCTTCGACGGCAGCATCTCCATGATCTCGCGCCGCCCGCCGAACGCGGCCGCCGGGTAGCCGTTGCCCATCGCCTTGGCGAACGTGCCGAGGTCGGGGCGAATCCCGAAGAACTCGGCCGCCCCGCCGCGCCCGAAGCGGAAGCCGGTCTTCACCTCGTCGAAGATGAGCAGGATCCCGAACTCCTCGGTGAGCGCCCGCATGTCCCGGTGGAAGCCGGGCGCCGGCATGATCCCCTGGGCGTTGCCCAGGACCGGCTCGACGATGATCGCGGCGATCTCGCTGCCCTGGCGCTCGAACAGCTGCCGCAGCCGACCGATGTTGTTGTAGCGGGCGGGGATGATCGTGTCGGCGACCGGCCCGGGGATGCCGCGGCCCCAGGCAAGGCCGACGGGGTTGTCGGCGTCGCCCAGGTCCGCCATGTTCGACGGCAGCACGCTGATCAGGGCGTAGTCGTGGACGCCGTGGTACTGGCCCTCGAACTTCACGATCTTGTCGCGGCCGGTATAGGCGCGGGCCACGCGCATCGCGTGCATCGTGGCCTCGGTGCCGGAGACCGTCATGCGGGCCATCTCGACCCAGCCGGTCAGCTCGCACACAAGCTCGATCGCCCGGACCTCGTCCTCGGAGGTCAGGGAGAAGCTCACGCCGCGACGCATCCGCTCGTTGACGTAGTCGTCGACGCGGTCGTCGGCGTGCCCCAGGATCACCGGCCCGTAGCCCATCCGGAGGTCGACGAACTCGTTGCCGTCGAGATCCCAGACGCGGGCGCCCTTGCCGCGATCGACGTAGATGGTGTCCTCGCCCCAGGCCCGGAAGTTCGAGTTCGCCCCGCCGGGCAGGGTCCGGGCGGCGCGGCGGTACATCGCGGTCTGGGTGTCGCGCTTCAGCGCGGGGGCCGACTCGGGCGCCATGCTTCCTCCGTTGCTCGACCGTCACGCGGCCCACCCGGTGGCCGGGCTCGGCGGGCCGGGGACGGGGGCCTGCGCCGGGCGGCGGGGTGGGGTGTTCCGGTGGGCGGAACGGGTGACGCCGGGATGGTGCCATGGCACAGGGCCGAGTGTCAACGATCTTCGCGTCGATGAGGGCTATGGCGTGCGAATTCCGATGTCCGGGCCGGCTGAACGTGCGATCCTGCGGGTCGTCGGCGTTCTGATGTGGGCCGGCATCTCCCCCGCCCGCGACGGAGCCGGAGCCGGAGCCGGCGAGTGGATCCTGGCGGGAGTCGATCCGCGGACGCTCGGCAGGGCTCGCGACGGGCGGCCCGGCATCGCGTCGCCCGCGGACGCCCCCGGCAGGGCTCGCCCACGGCCTGCCCGCCGCGGGCCGCCCGCGTACACTCCGCGCGATGCCCGGCCTGTACCTCGCCGCGATCGTCGGGGCGTTCGCCGGCGTCGCCCTGCTCGACCGCCGGTTCCGGCTGGGCCTCGCGAGTCGGGCCAGCCTCGCCGCGATCGTGGTGGTGGAGGTCGCGTTCCTCGCTTTCGACCTGCTCGGCGCCGCCCGGGGCTGGTTCGCCACCGACACCGACTGGGTGCTCGCCTACTGGGCGCCCGGCATCCCGCCCGAGGAGCCGCTGCTGCTCGCGTTCATCACGGTCTGGGCGATCGCGCTCCATCGACTGGCCGGCCGCTGGACCGGGGAGGACCCGGCGTGATCCCCGAGTACACGCTCGCGGGCATCGCCTGGCTGGCCGGCGCCGTCGCGCTGGCCGGCGCCGCCGGGATCGCGCGCCGCCGCGCGACCTGGATCGCCTTCGGCGCCTTCTTCGCCTCCACGCTCGTCTTCGACGCCGTCCTGACGGGCATCCCCATCGTGGTCTACGACGCCGCCCACCTGTCCGGGATCCGCCTGGGGACGACGCCCGTCGAGGACTACCTGTACGGCCAGGCGCTCTGCCTGACGGCGATCGCGACCCACGAGCTGGTGCGGCGCCGGCGGCGGGGCCTGCCCACCGGATGAGCGCCCTGCGCACGCTCGTGGCGGCGAGTCGCCCGATCTCCTGGGTCAACACCGCGCTCCCCTTCCTCGCCGCCGCGTACGAGGTCGAGCGCGGGCTCTCGCCGGTCGTGGCCCTCGGCTTCCTCTACTTCCTCGTGCCGTTCAACCTGCTGATGTACGGCGTCAACGACATCCACGACTACGCGAGCGACCGGGCCAACCCGCGCAAGCAGTCCGTCGAGGGCGCCCTCGTGCCGCCCGACCGGCGCCGCCTCGTGTGGGCGGGAATCGCGATCACGAACCTGCCCCTGCTCGCGGCGCTCGCCGTCGTCGCGCCGCCGGTCGGCACGGCGACGGTCCTGGCCGCGGCCGTCGCCGCCTGGGTCTACTCCGCGCCGCCGCTGCGGACCAAGGAGCGCCCCTTCCTGGACTCCCTCACCAGCGCGTCGCACTTCGTCCTCCCGGCGGCGGCCGGCTTCCTCGTGGCCGGCATGCCGCCGGCCGACCTCCCGTGGACCGTCCTCGCGGGCTTCTTCGCCTGGGGCTTGGCGAGCCACGCGATCGGCGCGATCCAGGACATCGCCTACGACCGGAACGCCGGGATCGGCTCGATCGCGACGGCGATCGGGGCCCGCGCGACGGCCGCCGTCGCGCTCGCGGGGTACGGCCTCGCGGTGGTCGCGGCCCTCTCGCTCGGCACCCCCTACGGCCCGCCCGCGGCGGCGGTGGTGGCGCTCTTCCTTCTCCTCCCGGCCGCCGTCCTGTTCTCGCCCACCGAGGCGCAGGCCCGCCGGGCATGGCGGAGCTTCCTGGGCCTCAACCCGATCGCGGGGTTCGTGATCACGCTTCTGCTGTTCCGCCACTGGGGCCTCTCGACCGAGCCCGCGGCCGCGATCTGGACGGGGGCGACGGTGGGCACCGTCGGGGTGGTCCTGGCGAACCTGGTCCTCACCGTTCTCGTGGTCCGGGACGCGCGGCCGTCCGCCGCCGGCGGGGCGGGCGGCGCGGGGACGGCCTCCGGCAGAGCGGGCGCCGGCGGGGCGGGCGCCGGCGGGGGGCTGCCCCCGCTGACGGTGGTCGTCCCCGTGCGCGACGAGGCCGCGCGGCTCCCGGCGCTCCTCGCGGCACTCGCCGCCCAGGACCACCCCGACCTCGCGATCCTCGTGGCTGACGACGCCTCCTCCGACGGGAGCCCGGACGTCGCCCGGGACGCCCTGGCGCGGCTCCGGCCGGAGGCGGCCGCGGCGGGGCGCGACCGCGTCCTGGCGGTGCCCCCGAAGCCGCGCGGCTGGGCCGGCAAGAGCTGGGCCTGCGACCGGGCGGTCGCCGCCATCGAGACTCCCCACGTCCTCTTCCTCGACGCCGACACGCTGCCGCGGCGCGACGCGGTGCGGGTCCTCGCGTCCGAGCTCGTGGCGTCCCGCGCCGCGCTCGTGAGCGGCGTCACGGCCTACGCCATGCCCTCCTGGCGCGAGCGGGCGCTCGTCCCGCTCCTGCCGGTCACCCTCTTCGGCTTCCTCCCGCTCTGGCTTCTCCACCTCACCGGCGGGCGGCCGCGAGCCCTGGCGTTCGCCTATGGGCCGATCCTGCTCGTCGACCGGGCCGCCTACCTCCGAGCGGGCGGCCACGCCCGCGTTCCCGGGAGCGAGCGCGAGGACCTCGACCTCGCGCGGACGATCGTCGCCGCCGGGGAGCGCGTCCACCTGCTCCACGCCGCCGACCTGGCCGCCACCCGGCACTACCCGGACGGCACGGGGGCCCTGGGGGCATGGCGGCGGGTCTTCGTCGCCTACGGCGGCGGCAACTTCGCCGTGGCCGTCGCGGCGCTGGCCGGGACGGTCATCGCCTGGCTCCTGCCCCTCATCCTCCCCATCCTCGGAGCCCTCTCGCGCGATACAGTGGTGACGACCGGTGGGCTGGTTGCCCTCGGGCTCCTGGCCGCGTTCCGCGTCCTCCTGGCCTGGCACGAACGACAGCCGCTCGCGAGCATCCTGCTCCACCCCGTCACCGTCGTCGCGACCCTGAGCGCGATGCTGCTGAGCCTGCTGGACGCCGTCCGCGGCACGCCCGCCACGTGGCGTGGCCGACCATACGAGGAACCGAACCCGTGACCGCCCCCGCCACCGAGCCCCGCCCATCGGCCGCACCCGCGGCCGCCGCCCCGGCCGCGCTCGCGACCGCCGTCGCCATCCCTGGGGACCCGCCCGCCGTCGAGCGCTCAGGGACCGGACGCCGGCGGCCGCGGACCGTCGTCGTCGGCTCCGGGATCGGCGGCCTCGCCGTCGCGATCCGCCTCCTGGCCGACGGCCACGACGTCACCGTGCTCGAGCGGCGCGCGACCATCGGCGGCCGGGCGTCGCGCATCCGGGACCGCGGGTACACGTGGGACACCGGACCCTCGCTGATCACGATGCCCTGGCTCTTCGACGAGCTCCTGCGCCTCGGCGGCAGCTCGCTCGACGGCGAGGTCCGCCTCCACGAGCTGGACCCGCTCTACCGGATCCACTGGACCGACGACGCGCGCCACTTCGACTTCACCCGCGACCTGGATCGCCTGCGGGACGAGATGCGGAAGTTCAGCCATCGGGACGCCACGAACCTCGAGCCGTTCGTGGCCGCCACGAAGCGGATCCACGAGCAGGGGATCCTGCGCTACGGCCGCGTGCCGTTCCTGCGCGCACGCGACTTCGCGGCGCTCCTGCCGAACATGACGAGGCTGGACGCCATCCGCTTCATGGGCTCGTTCGTCGGGAAGTACTTCGACGACCCGCGGCTCCGCCAGGTCTTCGGCTTCCACTCGCTTTTCATCGGCGGCGATCCCGACCGCGTCCCGGCGATCTACTCGGCGCTCGCCTACCTCCAGCTCGCCGACGGCGGCTGGTACACGGAGGGCGGCGTGTACAGCCTCGTCGAGGCGATGGCCCGCCTGATCGCACGGGGCGGCGGCCGGATCGTGACCGGCGACGGCGTCGCCGGGATCGTCCACCGCGGCGGGCGCGCCGTCGCCGTCCGCACGGATGCCGGCCTCGAGATCCCCGCCGACCTCGTGATCCACAACGGCGACGTCACGGCGCGCGACCGGCTCCTCCCGGACGCCCCCGATCGGCTGCCGTGGCGCCTGCGCCCGCTGCGGACCACGATGTCGGCGTACCTCCTCTACCTGGGCACCGACCGGCGCTTCGAGAAGCTGCTCCACCACACGCTCATCGTCGGGGACGACTACCACGGCTTCATCCGCGAGGTCACCCGCAAGCGCACGCTCCCCTCGAGCCTGAGCGTCTACGTCCACGCCCCTACGCGCACGGAGGCGGCGATGGCACCGCCGGGGGGCGACTCCATCGCCGTCCTCCTGCCGGTCCCCAACCTCCGCTCGGGCGACGACTGGCGTCGCGTCGAGCCCGAGATGCGCGAGCGACTCCTGGACTGGCTGGAGGGGCCGGCCGGCCTGACCGGCCTCCGCTCGTCGATCGTGGCCGAGCACGCCTGGAGCCCGCTCACGTTCCGCGACGACCTCGGCGCGCCGGACGGCAACGCGTTCGCCGTCGAGCCGTCACTCCAGCAGTCGGCCTACTTCCGCCAGCCCAATCGCGACCGGGTGATCGGCAACCTGTACTACGTCGGGGCAGGAACCCACCCCGGCGCCGGTCTCCCCGGGACCCTGCTCACCGCCGAGGTGACCGCGAACCTGGTCCGCGCGGACGCCGCCGCCCGGGGCGGCTGACGCGGCGCGCCCGGACGGTGCCGTGACGATGACGAGCATGCAGGACGCCGCTCCGCCGACCGCGCTGCGCGACCCGGATGTCGCCGCCCTCCTGCCGGAGGCGCGTGCCACCATCGAGCGCGTCGCCCGCACGTTCGCGCTGGCGGCGCGCCTGCTCCCGCGCGCGGTGCGAGAGGACGTGGACCTGCTCTACCTCGTGCTGCGGACGCTCGACGACCTGGTCGACCTCGAGGGGGCGCGGGACGGCGGCCCGCGCGCCGCCGATGCCGAGGCCCGCCTGGCGGCGGTCGAGGCGTGGGCCCGGGACGCGGCGACGTCCCGAGGATCGGTGCCGGCGGGGGGATCGGTGCCGGCCGTCCCGACGCGGGAGACCCGCATCCTCGACGACCTCGCCCGCCGTCATCCGGCGCTCCCGCGCGACGCCGTGGCGGACTTCATGGCCGGGATGCGACAGGACCTGGCCGGCCCGCGGATCGCCACCGAGGAGGATCTCGACCTCTACTGCTACCGCGTCGCCGGGACGGTCGGCCGCCTGATGGCGGCGATCCTGGGCGGCGAGGGCCCCGGGGCCGACGCCGCCGCGCGCAGCCTGGGCATCGCCATGCAGCGCACGAACATCATCCGCGACGTCGACGAGGATCTCGCCAACGGGCGGATCTACCTCCCCGCCGAGGCGCTCGCCCGCCACGGGCTGACGCCGGCCACCCTTCCCGCCGCCGACCGGCGGGCCCTGCTGGCCGACGCGATCGGCCGTGCCGACGCCGCCTACACGGCCGGCATCGCCGGCATCCCCCTCCTGCGCCACGGGCGCCGCTCGATCCGGGCCGCGGCGGTCCTCTACCGCGAGATCCTCCGCCAGGTGGAGCGCGACGGTCTCGGGGCCCGACGCCCGCACCGGGCGGTCGTCCCCCGCGCCCGCAAGGCCTGGCTCGTGCTCCGGACGCTCGCCCCCGGGGCCTGAACCCATGCCCGGCCCCGGCGGCGACCCCTCGGCCGTCCCCCTCCTGACCGCGCTGGCCCTCCTCGCCGTCGGCTGGGTCGCCGGCAGCTTCCCGTCGGCCGTCCTCGTCGGGCGCGCGGTCCGCGTCGACCCGCTCGCCCAGGGCGAGCGGAACCCGGGGTCCACGAACGTGTGGCGCCTCGCCGGGCCGCGGGCCGGCCTCGCCGTCCTCCTCCTCGACGTGGCGAAGGCGCTCCTGCCCGGGTTGCTGGGCTGGGCGGCCGCGGGCTACTGGGGCGCGGTCACCGCGGCGGTCGGCGCCGTGGCCGGGTCGATCCGGCCCGTCGTGCCCGGATGGCGCGGAGGCCGGGGCATCGGCTCGGCGGTCGGGGCGGCGATCGCGATCAACCCGGCCGCGGCAGCCGTCGGGCTCGCCGCCGCCGGCGTGGGCTGGGCCGTCCTCCGCCGCCCGAGCCGGGCCATCCTCGTCGGGTTCGTGGCCTACCCGGTCGCCTGGACCGTCCTCGACGTCCGGGACGCGGGGACGCTCCTCGCACTCGCCGGCTGCGGGCTGCTCTACCTCGTGACGCTCGGCGGCTGGCTCGCCACGCGCCACCGGGGCCGGGCGTAGCCCCGGGCGCCACGCGTGGGGCCGCAGGCTCCGGCCACACCGCGGTCACACGGCCGTGTCGCCGCCGTCTGCCGCTCCCCACGCCGCCGGTCGGCGGTGCCCCCGGTCTCCGGCGGCTCCGGAGATCGCCCGTCGGGGGTATTGTCTCAGCGCGTTCCGCGTGCGAGGCTAGGCCGAGGTGAGGCGCGGGGCACCGGACCTCACCCGGCAGTCATCCACGGGTCGCGATGGAGAGGTTCTCACCATGTCGTTGCTCCGGCGGGTCGAGCGGGCGCAGCAGGGCGTCGACGCGCCGCAGCAGGCCCCCGTCGCGCCCACGGCCCTGTCGGCGGCCGCGACACGGGCCCAGGGGACGGCTCGCGAAGGCCTGCTCCGCGGGATCCGGGAGCGCCTCCAGGTCGAGATCAACAACGCCCCGGGCTCGCTGTTCGACGCCGCCGCGCCCGGCGACGTCCAGACCCGGGTCCAGACGATCGTCGACCGCGTGATCCGGACCAACGATTTCGCCGTCACGGGCGTGGAGCGGGCGCGGCTGATCGAGGAGCTGGTCGGCGAGATCGGGGGCCTGGGGCCGCTCGACCCGCTGCTCGCCGACGACTCGATCACCGAGGTGATGGTCAACGGCCCGAACCAGATCTACATCGAGCGGCGCGGGAAGATCGAGCGCGTCAACCGCGCCTTCCTCAACGACGAGCACGTGCTCCGCATCATCGACCGGATCGTCACCCCGCTGGGCCGGCGGATCGACCAGATGAGCCCGCGCGTCGACGCGCGCCTGCCGGACGGCTCGCGCGTCAACGCCATCATCCCGCCCCTCTCGCTCGTCGGCCCCGTGATCACGATCCGGAAGTTCTCGGCCAAGCCCTTCACGGTCGACGACCTCGTGAGCTTCGGGACGGCGACGGCCGAGATGTTCGACTTCCTGCGCGCCTGCGTCGAGGCCAAGCTCAACGTCTTCGTGTCGGGCGGCACGGGGTCGGGCAAGACGACCACCCTCAACGTGATCTCGTCGTTCATCCCCGAGGACGAGCGGATCATCACCATCGAAGACGCCGCCGAGCTGCAGCTCAACCAGCAGCACATCGTCACGCTCGAGGCCCGGCCGCCCAACCTGGAGGGCCACGGCGAGATCACGATCCGCGACCTGCTGCGCAACTCGCTCCACATGCGGCCCGACCGGATCATCGTCGGCGAGTGTCGCTCGGGCGAGGCCCTCGACATGATCCAGGCCATGACCGTGGGCCAGGAGGGCTCGCTCTCCACCGGGCACGCCAACAGCCCGCCGGACATGCTCCGCCGGCTGGAGACGATGGTGCTCATGGCCGGCGTGGAGCTGCCGCTGCGCTCGATCCGCGAGCAGATCGCCTCGGCCGTGGACCTCATCGTCCATACCGCCCGGCTCAAGGACGGGTCGCGCAAGATCGTCAACATCACCGAGGTCTACGGTATCGAGGACGACGAGGTCCAGATGCAGGACATCTTCGTCTTCAACCAGACCGACTTCCGCGACGGGAAGATCTACGGCGACCTGAAGCCGACCGGCGTCCGGCCCACCTTCATGGGCCGCTTCGCCCAGCGGGGGATCCAGCTCCCGCCCGGCGAGTTCGGCATCCCGCCCGAGGACCCGGAGCACCCGACCCTGCCCGGCAAGGGGCGCTGGATCATCGGTGAGGCGCCCCCGCCCGACCTCTCCCGCCTCATCGTGGGGCACGGCCGCGCCGTCAAGGCCGGCGGCATGGTCTACGTGATGTCGATGGGCCCGATCGATCCCGAGAGCGGGTTCGTCGTCGCCGGCGGGATCAAGGAGCACGCGCGGCAGTGCCTCAAGAACCTGAAGGCGAAGCTGGAGTCCGAGGGAAGCGCGCTCGAGAAGGTGGTCTGGGCCACCTGGTCGCTGCGCGAGCCGTCCGACTTCGAGACCTTCAACGAGGAGTGGGCGCGCTGGTTCCCGGGCGACACGCCGGTCGGCCAGGGCACCCTGATGCCGACGCTGCAGCGCCGGGCCGGCTTCCGGATCTCGATCGGCGTGATCGCCGAGGCCTAGCCGGGCACCTCCGGACGGCGCCAACGCCCACGGGCGCCGCCGGGCGGCGCCTCGCGGCGATCCGCGACCGCGACCGCGACCGCGAAGGCCTCGCGTCTCGCGCGGCCGAGCGCTCCCGGCTCAGGACGGGTGGTCGTCCCGGGCGCGCTGGGGGAGGCCGAGGAGCTGCCGGAGGGCCCGCGGCAGGAGGTCGGGGTCGACCGCGCCGGGCTCGAGGTAGTGCTGCAGGATCATCCCGGAGCCGAGCGCGGAGACCAGGCAGCCGAGCTCCTCGCCCGTGAACGGCGTGGCGATCCCGGCCTCGTCGAGTTTCGCCGCGACCAGGGGGCCGAACTCGCCGCGCATCTGGCGGTAGTCGTGGGCCATCATCGAGCGGAGGGCGGGGTCCCGCATCGCCGCGAGCCAGACCTCGATCGTGAGGACATCCCAGGCCTCGTCCTCGGCGGCCTGCGCGCGCAGCATCTCCCCCATCCCGTCGATGAACTCCGGCAGCGGGGTCGCGACGAACTGCTCCCGCGTCGCATCGATGTTCGCGGCCACGCTCCGCCGTTCGGCGAGGGCGAAGAAGAGCTCCGTCTTCGAGGCGAAGTTCGAGTAGACGGCGCCCTTCGTGTAGCCGGCGGCCTCGGCCACGGCCTCCAGGGAGGCTCCGTGGTAGCCCAGCCGGTTGAAGACGTCCGCGGCGGCGTCGAGGAGCCGCTCGCGCGTCTGCGCCCGGCGCTCGTCGCGCGTGAGGCGCATCTGGCGTTCGGTGGCTTCCATGCGTCCAGCATACCACGCGGTATCAAGATGCCACAGGGTATTGACATACCAAAGAGTATGTACATACTGCTCGGTATCAAGACGGCCCCAGCCCGGGGCCCGCGCCAAGGGGACGAGCCCGATGCTCCTCGAGATCTCCGGCCTCACCAAGACCTACCGGAGGGGCGCCCGCGCCAACGACGGGATCGACCTCGCGGTCGAGGCCGGCGACGTCTACGGCCTCCTCGGCCACAACGGGGCCGGCAAGACGACCCTCGTCAACCAGGTGGTCGGGCTCCTCCGTCCCGACGCCGGCGGCATCGTCCTTGACGGCCACGACGTCGTCGCCAACCCCGCCTTCGCCCGCAAGGCCTGCTCGATCCAGCCGCAGGCGACGCTCCCGATCAACGGCCTGACCCCGAACCAGGCGGTCGAGCTGATCGGCAGGCTGCGCGGAGGGCGCCCTGCCGAGGTGCGCGCCCGCCGCGACGCCATCTTCGCGGCCCTCGACATCGGCGAGTGGGCCGCCAGCGACGGGGCGAAGCTCTCGGGCGGCGTCCGGCGCCTCGTCGGGTTCGCCATGGCCGCCGTCACGCCGGGGCGCCTCGTCATCCTCGACGAGCCGACGAACGACGTCGACCCGGTGCGCCGTCGCCTGCTCTGGCAGCAGGTCCAGGCGCTCGGCAACGACGGCGCTGCGGTCCTGCTCGTGACCCATAACGTGGTCGAGGCCGAACGCGCGGTCGACCGACTCGCGATCCTCGACCACGGCCGGGTGATCGTCGAGGGGACGCCCGCCTCGCTCAAGGAGCGCCTCGCCGACGACCTGCGGCTCGAGCTCGTCCTCGAGCCCGGCGCGTCGCTGCCGGCCCTCCCGACGTTCGTCGCGCGGACGATCGGCTCCGGCCAGCGCCACCTCGCCGCGATCCCGGCAGCGTCGGCCGCGGCCGCGGTCGCCTGGGCCGAGGCGGCGAAGCGGGACGGGGCCGTCGAGGAGTACCACCTCGGGCCCGCGACCCTGGAGGATGTCTACGTCGAGCTGGTCGGCCGCGCCGACGCTCTCGCCAACGGCACGGGCGTCGAGTCGCCCGCCGCCACCGCCGCTCCAGCCCCGCGGCTCGCCCCGGAGGTCACCGATGACCGCGCTGCGTAGCTTCACGCTCCTCGTCCGCTGGAACGCCCTGCGCCTCAAGGAGTTCCTGCCACTCGCCATCGTCGTGCAGGGCCTGTTCGCTCTCGGGATCGTCGTCGGCTACCCGCTCCTGTTCCCCGAGATGGACGAGATCACTGTCCTCTACCTGGCGACCGGCGCGCCGGCGATCACCCTCATCACGATGGGCCTCGTCGCGGCTCCCCAGATGGTCGCCCAGGCGCGCACCGAGGGCTCCTACGAGTACATGCGCTCGCTGCCCGTGCCGCGCGCGATCCACCTGTTCGCCGACCTCGCGGTCTGGCTCGCGATCGTCCTCCCGGGCGTCGTCTTCGCGATCCTGCTCGGGGCGTGGCGCTTCTCGCTCGAGCTCGACGTGAGCCTGCTCCTCCTCCCCGCCCTGGCCCTCACGACGCTCACGGCCGCGAGCATCGGCTACGCGATCGCCTCCGTCCTGCCGCCGATGGTGGCCAACCTGGTCTCGCAGGTCCTCGTCGTCTTCGTCCTGATGTTCAGCCCGCTGAACTTCCCGGCGGCACGGCTGCCCGACTGGCTGGCCGCGATCCACTCCGTCCTGCCGGTGCAGGCGATGGGCGAGGTGATCCGCGGGACGCTCGCGCCGGCGTCGTTTCCGCTGGAGGCCGGAGCGTTCGGCGTGCTGGGAGCGTGGGCCGTCGGGAGCTTCCTCGTCGCGTGGCGGGTGATGGAGCGCCGCGGCTGACCCGACGCGGGCCGGTGCGGGCGACCCAGGCAAGGGTCGGCGCATCGTCCCCGCCCGGTAGGCCGCCCCCGTGGATCGGCCTACCCGCGGCCGGGCAGCTCGATGAGGCCGCGCTCCATCGCCGTGGTCACCGCCGAAGTGCGGTCGGCCACGCCGAGCTTGTCGAAGATCTTGAGCAGGTGCGTCTTCACCGTCGCCTCCGAGATCCGGAGGTCGCGCGCGATCTCCCGGTTCGACGCGCCGCGGGCGACGAGGCGGACCACCTCCAGCTCGCGGAGCGTCAGGGTCTCGCCGCCGCCGCCGGCCGTCATCCGGCCCAGCAGCCGCGCCGCGACGGTGGGCGCAAGGGGCGAGCCGCCGGCGGCGGCACTCCGAACGGCCGCGAAGAGCGTGTCGCGGGGCGAGTCCTTCAGCAGGTAGCCGGCCGCCCCGGCCTCGATCGCCCGCAGGATCTGGACGTCGGAGTCGTACGTCGTCAGCACGAGGACGGGCGGCGGCCCCGGCAGCGCGCGGATGCGCCGGATCGCCTCGACCCCGTCGACGACCGGCATCTGGAGGTCCATCAGCACGACGTCGGGGCGCAGGTCGACGACGCGCGCGACGCCCTCGGCGCCGTCGGCCGCCTCGCCGACCACGCTGAACCCGGGGTCGCTCTCGAACATCCCGCGCAGGCCGGTGCGCACCACCGGGTGGTCGTCGACCAGCAGGAGGCACAGCCGCTTGGCGCCGGCGCCCTCACCGTGGCCGGCGTCGCGGCCCGCGCCGGCTCCCCCTTCGGTGCTCATGCCGGCTCCCCCTTCGGTGCTCATGCCGGCGCCCCGACCGAGGCCCCGGGCGGCGCGAGGGCCGGGAGGGCGAGCGCGAGGGACGTCCCCTCCCCGGGGACGCTCTCGATGTCGAGGCGCCCGCCGAGCCGCTCCGCACGCTCGCGCATGCCCGCGAGGCCGTGGCCGCCCGTGATGCCCGGCGCCCCCAGCGCCGCCGGGTCGAAGCCGCAGCCATCGTCGACGATGTCGAGCGCGACCTCGTCGTCGAAGTAGGTCAGGGTGAGGCTGATCCGCGCGCTGCCGGCGTGCCGCCGCGCGTTGGCCAGGCCCTCCTGGGCGGCGCGCAGCACGCTGACCTCCACGTCCGGGTGGAGCGGCCGCGCCTGCCCGGAGATCGTCACGTCAACGGCCGGGCCGTCGGTCGCGGTCACGGCGGAGGCGGCCCGCTCCACCGCCGCGGGTAGGCCGCCGTCGACGAGCGTCGGCGGACGCAGGGCCCACACGAGGCCGCGCGCCTCGTCGAGGCTGTCGCGCGCGACCAACTCGGCGGCCCGCAGGTGGTCGCGCGCGCGTTCCCCGTCCGCGTCGAGCACGGCGTCGGCCGCCTCGAGATGCGTGACGACGCTGGCGAACCCCTGGGCGAGCGTGTCGTGGATCTCCCGGGAGAGACGGGCCCGCTCCTCGAGCGTCCCGGCCTGGCGCTCGGCGGCGGCCAGCTCGGCCCGCGTGGCGGCGAGCTGCCCGAGGAGCACCTGCCGCTCGGCGCTCTGCTCGATGATCGCGCCGATCCAGGCCGAGACCATCGTGAATGCCGCTGCCGAGGCCAGCTCGAGGACCATCTCGGGCAGCGCGGCCTCGAGGTCGCCGCCCCGATCGAGCCACGTGTCGACGGCCATGATCACGCCGATCGTGAGGCCGCCGGCAATCGCCCACCGCGGCGGGAGGCAGAAGAACACCTGGGCGTAGAGGGCGAACTGGAGGAAGGCGAACCCGGGCGCCAGCCGCAGCAGGACGGCGAACGCGGCCAGCAGGCCGACGACGTATGCCGCCCGGACCCAGCCGGGCTGCTCCCAGAGGTTGCGACGGATCCAGACCGCCCAGTACGCCAGGCAGAGGCCGGCCATGATCGCCAGCGCGAGGGCGACGTCGGCGCGGGCGGGGTCGCCGTTGAGCGCCACGAGCGTGGTGACGCCGAAGACCGCCAGGTTGAAGACATGCCACCCCGGCAGCCAGCGCTCCCATACGTCGACGCCGCCGGGCGGTCCGTCGCCGGGGCGCGGCGAGGCCGCCCCGGGGAACCCCGGAGCGGCCCGCGGGTCGGAGCCCGGCCGATCGGTCATCGGCGCCATCGTAGACCGCCGCTCAGGCGAACTGGCGGGCGACCATGCGCCGGTAGCTCAGGGCGACGAGGGCGAAGCCGGCGACCGACCAGGCCGCGATCACCGCCACGTGCTGCCAGCCACCGCTCGTCGCCGGGAGGCCGGTCGCGTCGAAGCCGGCCGCGAGGCGCGCGAGCTCCGCCAGGTGGTAGGTGGGCGTGATCATCGAGACGTCCCGGACGATGCCCGGCAGCTGCTCGACCGGCATGAAGACGCCCGACGCCAGCGAGAGCGGGAAGAGGATGAGGAGGGCGATCGCGCTCGCGCCGTGCGGCCGGGCGAGGAACCCGATGAGGAAGCCGAGCGGCGCGATCGCCAGGCCGCCGAGGACGAGGACGGCCGTGACGGCCAGCCAGCGCTCCGGCGTCACGCCCGCGCCGGTGAGCGTCCCGGCGACGCCGATGAGGACCACCACGGCCAGGCTCAGGACGGCGGCGAGGGCCAGCTTGCCGGCCAGGTACGCCCACGCCGGCAGAGGGGTCGTGCGGACGAGGCGAAGGTAGCCGCGGCTCCGCTCGTCGGCGATCGCCTCGCCGATGGCGAACAGGACGACGTTGAGCACGCCGTAGATCGAGAAGCCGACCATCGTGAATGCGCCGAGGGTGCCGGCCGGCATCGGCTCGGCAGCCCGGGGGGCGCCGAAGATGACGTAGAGCAGGATCGGGAGCGCGAGCACCGGGACGACGAACTCGGGGGCCCGGACGTTGACCCGCAGCTCGGCGCGGAGCTGGCGGGCAAGGATCCCGACGCTCCGGGGTCCGCGAGCGACGGGCGGGAAGGGCGAGGCTG
The DNA here is from genome assembly GCA_963831745.1 of uncultured Chloroflexia bacterium. Classification (GTDB taxonomy): domain Bacteria; phylum Chloroflexota; class Limnocylindria; order Limnocylindrales; family CSP1-4; genus CTSoil-043. The sequence goes on from CAWHRD010000002.1 coordinate 416,399, forward strand.
GTGGCGGTCATCTCAGGACTCCTGGCTGGTGAGGTCGAGGAAGGCGGTCTCGAGGGCGTGCTCCTCGACGCTGATCTCCTCGACGTGGATTCCGTCGGCGAAGAGGCGCCGCAGGACCTCCTGCGGCTCGCGGGCGACGATCTCGAGGCGGGCGCCCGACCTCCCGACGCGGAGGACGCCGGGCCACGCGGCCAGCACCTCCGGCTCGACATCGGCGCGGAGATGGATCGTGGCGCCGCCAGCGCGGGCCTTGACCTCCGCCGGGGTGCCGTCGCGGACGATCAGTCCGCGATCGACGACGACGATGCGGGTCGCCAGGGCGTCGGCCTCTTCGAGGAGGTGCGTGGCGAAGAGGACGGTGGCGCCCTCGGCCGCGAGGGCGCCGATGACGTCCCAGAAGCGGCGCCGGCTCTCGACGTCCATGCCGGTGGTCGGCTCGTCGAGGAAGACGATCTCCGGGTCGCCGGCGAGGGCGAGGGCGACGTAGAGGCGCTGGCGCTGGCCGCCCGAGAGGGTGCGAACGCGGCGGTCGGCGACGTCCGCGAGGCCGGCGGCAGCGAGCAGGCCGGCGCGGGGACGCGGTGCCGGGTAGTAGCCCCGGAAGAGGTCGACGAGCTCGGCAACGGTCAGGGTCCCGGGCACGCCCGACTCCTGGAGCATCGCCCCGACGCGGGCCCGGACGGCCGGGTCGTCGGGCGGGTCGCCCAGCACCCGGACCGTGCCGGCCGTCGGCTGCCGGAGGCCGAGCAGGATCGAGATGGCGGTCGTCTTCCCCGCCCCGTTCGGGCCGAGGATCGCGACGACCTCGCCGCGCCGGACCTCGAGGTCGACGCCGCGGAGGGCCTCCACGGCGCCGTACCGCTTGGTCACGCCGCGCAGCTCCAGGACGGGCGGCGCGGCCGGGATCCGCGGCGGCGCCGCGGCGGCCGGCAGGTCGAAGGTGGTGGTCATCGGGCTGGTCCTCGTCGAGTCCGCGACCCCTGTCGCGGCATGGGACCAGCATCGGGCCCACGGGCTGCCGATCCCAGCGGGCAGTCGGTGTCCGCCGGGACGGGTCCCCGGTGGATCGGGATCAGCCGATCGGTGGATGCGGGTCCAGGGCCTGCCGCGTCGGCTCCCGGTCGTCGGGCTCCGGCCCCCGGCTCGTCCTAGCCCGCCGGCGCCACCCAGCGCGGCAGCTCGCGGGCGAGCGTCGCCAGCGGCAGGGAGCCGTGGCCCAGGAGCGCATCGTGGAACACCCGGAGGTCGAAGGCCGCCCCATCGCGGGCCTGCAGCTCGGCCCGCAGCCGCTCGATCTGGCGCTGGCCGATCTTGTAGGTCAGGGCCTGGCCCGGCCAGACCACGTAGCGGTCGGTCTCGATGCTGGCGTCGGTCTCGGTGAGCCCGGCGCGGCGCAGGACGTCGACGCCCCACGCGCGGTCCTTCCGGAGCGCATGGATCCCCGTGTCCACGACGAGCCGGGCGGCCCGCCAGGCCTGGCCGCCCAGCATCCCGAACCGCTCGCCCTCGTTGCGATAGAGGCCCAGCTCGTCCGCCAGGCGCTCCGAGTAGAGGCCCCAACCCTCGGCGTAGGCGGACCCGACGGCCCGCGAGCCGAGACGCCGGAAGGCCGGCAGGGAGGGGTGCTCCATCTCCAGCGTGATCTGGAAGTGATGGCCCGGCACAGCCTCGTGGTAGGTCGTGGTGGCGAGGTTGGAGCGATAGCGGCTCGGGAGATCGCCGGCGTTCACGAAGTAGATGCCGGGCCGCGAGCCGTCGACAGCGGGCGGGTAGTAGAAGGCGAACGGCGCGTCCGCCTCCATGAACTCCTCGACCGGGCGGACCTCGCAGGTGGCGGCTGGCAGCCGGCCGAAGATGCGCGGCGCCTGCTCGTACGCCCGCGCGATGTCCTCGGTCGCGCGGGCCACGAGCTCCGCCTTCGTCGCGAACCGGTTGGCCGGGTCGGCGTGGAGCGCCGCCCGATACGCGTCGATGTCGTCGCCGAAGCCCGCCGCCCGGGCGATCGCGCGCTGCTCGTCCCGGATCGCCTCCAGCTCCGCCAGCCCGATCGCGTGGACCTCGGCCGGGTCGAGCTCGAGCGTCGTCCACTGGAACATGGCCGCCTGGTAGCGCTCCTCGCCGCGCGGCGCGGACCAGAGCCCGGGATCGTCGCGCGTCGCGGCCAGGTACGGGCCGCGGACGGCCTCGAGGTACCTGGCGAGGGCCGGGCGGACGTCGCGCTCGACGGCGGCCTCCAGGCGGGCCCGGCCGTCCTCCTCGGCCGAGGGGTCGAGCCGGGGGATCCGGACGAGCGCGGACTCGGCGGCCGGGACGGCGAGGAGCCGCTCGGTCTGGGCGATGACGCGCTCCGCCACGAGCCGGGCGGCCGTGCTGCCGTCGGCCCGCCCCTCGTCCATGACGGCGATCGCATCGTCGATGAACGCCGGGAACGCCGCGTAGCGCCCGAGCACCTTCTCCAGCCGCTCGGGCGTGTCCGCGCGCTGGATCTGCACGAGCTGGGAGAGCAGCCCCTGCGGCCCGTCCACCTGGTCGACGCCGGCGATGACGTCCATCCGCAGGTCGTCGGAGCGGATGCCGAGCTCGCACACGACCCGGAGCATGTCGTGGGTGATCCGCTCCTCGGTCGGGAGGCCGTCCACCGGGATCGTCGCGAGCTCGGCGATCGTCGCCTCGCGGAGCGCGCGCGCCCGAGCCCGGCCCGCGGCCGAGATGTCCGGGAGGCGGTCGTCGTAGCGCTCGTCGCCGTAGACCGTGGCGGTGAGGGGCGCCTCCTCGAGGAGCGCCTCCCAGAAGCGATCGGCGAGCGCGTTGACGGCGGCGGCGGGATCGGGCGGCGTCATCGGGTCCTCCAAGGCGGTCGGTCGGCGGGCGGGTCGGCGGGCCCAGGCGGGTCCGCGGCCCCTGGCAGGTCGGTCGGTTGCGAGCGGGTCGACGGTGGTCCCGCGGCGGGCGGCTCAGGCGAGGACGGCGTCGCGAAGGATGCGGAGCGGGAGCTTGCCGTGGCGCAGGACGTCGTCGTGGAAGCGCCGGATGTCGAACGCGTCGCCCTCGCGGGCCGTCCGCTCGCGGCGCAGCCGCTCGATCTCGCGGCGCCCGGTCATGTAGGCGAGCGCCTGGCCCGGCCACGCGATGTAGCGATCGGTCTCGATCCCGGCGTCGGTCGGGTGGATCCCGGCGGCCACCATCGTCTCGAAGGCCTTCCGGCGGCTCCAGCCGAACGCGTGGAGGCCCGTGTCGACGACGAGGCGGACCGCGCGGAGCGCCTGGCTGTCGAGCATCCCGAAGCGCTCGGCCTCGCTCCGGAAGAGGCCAACCTCGTCGGCGACGCGCTCGGTGTAGAGCGCCCAGCCCTCGACATAGGCCGTCCCCTGGGGCCAGTAGCCCAGGGTCCGGAAGGCCGGCAGGCCCTCCAGCTCCATCTCCAGGGCGATCTGGAAGTGATGGCCGGGCACGGCCTCGTGGTACGTGGTGGACGCCGCGGTCCAGTACGTGCGGCTGGGCAGGTCGTAGGCGTTGACGAAGTAGATCCCCGGCCGCGAGCCGTCGACGGTGGGCGGGTAGTAGTAGGCGCCCGGCGCGTCCTTCTCGAGGAGCGGCTCGACGCGCCGCACCTCGCAGCCGGCCCTGGGGACCCGCGAGAAGAGCCGCGGCGCGGCCGCGAACGCCCGGTCGACGTCCTCCTGGCAGCGGGCGACGAGCGCCTCGGGCGTCGGCGCGACCTGGGCCGGGTCCGCGTTCAGCGAGGCGCGGTAGGCAACGGTGTCGTCGCCGAAGCCGGCGCCGCGGGCGATGGCCCGCCGCTCCGCCTCGATCTCGTCCAGCTCGGCGAGCCCCACCCGGTGCAGCTCGTCCGGCGTGACGTCGAGGCTCGTGTAGGCCCGGACCTTGGCCGCGTAGCGCGCCTCGCCGTCAGGCACGAAGCAGAGCCCGGGATCCTCGCGCGTCGCGGGCAGGTAGTCCCGCAGCGCCTCGAGGTAGCGCGCGTCGGCGGACCGCACGTGGCGCTCGACCGCGTCGAGGAGGCGGCCCCGGTCGGCCTCGTCGGCGACCGCCGGGAGCGTCACGATCGGTGATGCCGCCGCCGGCGCCTCGAGCAGCCGCTCGAGCTGGCCGACGACGCGGTCGGCGACGACCCGGGCCGCCGTCAGCCCCGCGGCACGCCCCTCGGCCAGGAGGTCGATGACCGACGCGGAGAGCGCGGGGTAGGCGGCGATCCGGGCGAGGAGCCGCTCCATCCGCTCGGGCGTGTCCGCCCGCTGCATCTGGACCAGCTCCGGGAGCAGCGACTGGTGGCCCTGCTGCTCCACGGTCTCGAGGAGGTCCTCGCGGAGGTCGTCCTCGAGGATCTGCTGCTCGGCGATGAGCGCGAGCAGGTCGCGGGAGATGCTTTCCTCGGCGTCGAGACCGGAGGCGTCGACGGCGCGCGTGCCGGCGAGGGCCTCCTCGGCGAGGGCGCGTCGCCCGGCGCGCCCGGCGGGGCCCGGGTCGTCGAGGCGGTCGTCGTAGCGCTCGTCGCCGTAGATCGTGGCGAGCGTCGGGTGCAGCTCGAGCGTGCGCTCCCAGGTGCGCGCGCAGAGGTCGGCAAGGGCGGCGGAGGCGGGGTTCGGCATCTGCCTAGGGTACGTCGCGCCGGCCGACGCCTGCCGACCCCGCCCGGCGGGCGTCAGGCCTCGAACAGGGCGAGCTGGTCCGGCCGGTCGACCACCGGATCGAGCCCGAGGTAGGGCTGGAGCCCGCCGAGACCCGGGCTCTGCAGGGCCGCGAAGCGGCCCAGCGCGTCCGTGCGCAGGACGTGCCAGTTGCCGGCCTCGAGCGCGGCCCGCAGCACCGGCGAGCCCTCGAGCTTGCGGCGCAGCAGGTCGACGCGCTCGGGGGGGAGCACGAGGAAGCGGACGATCCGCTCGTCGGGCGGGATGCTCCGGCCGCGCCGGAGAACCGCCTCGCCCAGCATGGCCGTCCACTCGACCTCGAACAGGAACGCGAACCGCGGCCGCACATACCAGCCGCAGTCGACCTGGTCGAGCGCATCGGCGCCGCCCCGCCCGAGGAAGCCCAGGCTGGGCTCCCGCTCGTCGGGCAGCAGCTTCGCGCCGAGCGGCAGGTCGTCGACGCGACGCCCCTGCTCCCGCGGGGCGATGAAGACGTGGAGGCCGAGGCGGTGGCCGAGGTCGGCGAGGAGGCCGATGACCTGGGCATGCTCATGGGACCGCGCCTGCAGGTCGTCGCGGGCGACGAGCCGCCCGTCGCCGGGCGCGGCCACGCCGTAGCTCTCGAGACAGGCGTCAACGAGCCACGGGTCGGGGGTGTCGGCGCCGCGGAACATCTCGTCGAGCCGCGCACGGACGGCCGCCTCGGGAACGGACGCTCCGGTGCCGAGCAGGCTGAAGACGGCCCACTCGAGCCGATCGGCGAGGGGCGCCGCGGCGGCCGCCTCGTCGCGGGGTTCCCGGAGCCAGAGCCTGCCACCCTCGGACGGCGCGATCTTCCGCTGGTCGGGCCGCCTGAGCTCGCCTTCGACGAGCGCGAGGAGGTCGATCGCGGCCGAGCGGGGTGGCGCGGCTCCGTCCGGATCGGGTCCCGCGTCGGCCGGCGCCGATCCCGGATCGGCGGCCGCGCCGGGCGACGTCGATCCGGCGGCACCTGCGCCGCCGGCGGCCGCGGCCGACGCGGCGACCGCGAACCGGCGCAGCTGCCCGCTCCGGTCGAGGGCCACGAGGAGCTCACCGACCAGGTGCTGCTGGTCCGCGGGCTCCCCGCGCGCCTGGAGCACGGCGACCGCCGCCTCGGTCACGACACGGTTGAGCTCGCTCACGGAGAACCGCCCGTCGATGGGCGCCGGACCCGTGAACACCCCGCGGACGGTGATCACGGTTGGATCGCCGGCGCCGCCGGGCGCCGGCGCCAGGAGCCGGTTCGCCCGGGTCCGGGCGCCCGCTCCCAGTCGCCCGCCGGGAGGCACGAGCTCGAGGATCCCACCCGGCGTCCGCCCGGGCTCGGCCAGGCGCGCCGCCGCCACCCGCCATCCGGCCGTCGCCCCGGCCAGCGCCGAGGCGGCGAGACCCGGGGCGCCGTCGGGATCGAGCAGGATGGTCGCGCCGCCGGTCGGCCCCATCCCGGGCGCGACCGCCTCCAGGGCCGCGCGCAGCGCGGGCGCGCGGCGCGGCGGCCTGGCGGCCGGGTCGAGGAGCGGCTCGAAGGGCAGGAGGCGCGCGGCCTCGCTCCCGAGGCCCCACGCCGTGAGGACGAAGGCCTCGGCCAGGCGCGCCGGCGTCCACTCGGGGAGCGGCTGCGAGAGGACCAGCCGGACGTTCGCGCGGTGCGCGTCGTCGAGCGCCTCGGCCTCCTCCCGGAGCCGCTCGAGCGCGTCGCCGGCCCCGACGCGCAGCGAGATCATCGGGGGCCCGTCCAGGACCCCGTCGAGCGGGTCGGCAAGGCGGGCCTGGACGGCGCCGAAGGGCCCGTCGTCGAGCGCCTGGACGAACGCCCGCACCAGCTGGTAGCCCTCCTCGAACGCGCGCCACGGGTTCCGCTCCCGCCAGCCGGGGGCGCCGGGTGGGCGGACGCGCCCATCCGAGATCCGGAGCGAGCTCGCCCGGCCGGGGTATCCGTTCAGTCGGCTCGACGGCAGGATCGCGTGCAGGAAGGCGAGGCGCAGCGCCGACGTCACCTGGGATGCCCGCAACTCGCCCTCGACGCGTACGAGGATCGCGTGAAGGGCGGCCAGCTGGCGCCGCGAGTGGAGGTCAAGGAGAGCCTCGACGAGCCCGCCCGCCTCGTCGGGCAGCGGGAAGCGGCGGCCGATCTCCTCGCGGGCCACCGGGTCCGCGTCGGCAACCAGCGCCAGCTCGACGTCCGAATCCTCCGGCGCCCCGTGGCGGAGCTCGCCGCCCCGGCCGCGCCGGTCGAGACAGGCCGGGCAGCGGAACGACCGGCGCGTCGGTCGCAGGGCCCGGCGGGGGCCCTGCTCCCAGATGAGCTCGTCGAGCGCGAGCGTCCGGCCGCAGGTGGGGCAGAGGGTCGCGAAGCGCTCGTCGATCCAGGCTCGCAGGCTCGTCGTCCCCAGCGGCGCGGCCGCCACGGCCTGGAATGCCGCGTCGAGGTGGCGCAGGTCGGGGGCGCGCACGACGACGTCGGCAAGCAGGCGGGTCAGCGGCGAGGTCTCGACCGAGACCGCCCGGCGCCCGAGGGCGAGAGCCGCCCGCGCGACCCAGCCGCCCCGCCCGAACACGTCGATCACCACGTCGTCGGCCGCGGTCGCCGCCTCGATCCGCGCGGCGAGGAGCTCGGACGGGAGCGCCGGCGCCAGGCGGCTGTAGATCGGGAGGGAGAGTGGCTCGGCGGGCCGGCCCGCGATGTCCCGGGGCGTCATGGGGCGGGATTGTGACAGAGGCCCGGTGCCGCGTCCGGTGCCGGGACCTCGAACCAGGGGCCTACGGCTCCTCGAGCTCGTCCGGCTCCTCCTCGAACGCCTCGTCCGGCGTCACCTCCGCGGGCAGGACGCGATCGAGATCCTCGATCTCCTCGTCCTCGACGTCGTCCTCGAGGTCCTCCTCGAGGTCCTCGTCCTCGCGCAGGAGCGTGCCCTTGGTGTACGGGCGGAGGTCGGTGGACCTGGCGGCCGTCGGGAAGCTCACCTTGCCGTAGTTGCGGGGGTCCTGGTAGATCTCGCGGATGATGATTCGCACGTCCTGCGAGCCCAGCGAGGTCACGCCGGCGGCGTACTTGTTGCCGTTGGCGATGAGCTTCAGCAGGCGGGCCGCGACCCGCGGCTCGACGACACCGACCCGGATCCCGTTCGAGTTCGCGATGAGGTGCTTGCCCTCGGCGACGAGCTCGACGTAGTCGCCCGGGTTCACCTGGGCGAGGACCTTCGGGCGGGCCAGCTCCACGAGGTGGGCGAAGCCGGTCTTGCCCGTCTCCTCGACGAAGATGGAGACGGGCGCCTTGCTCGTCGGGTCCGCCGGAACCGTTCGATCGCCGGCCTCGACGAGGAGCAGCTTGAGGCGGTCGATGTTGCGCTCGGCGATCCGGTTCGTCGGGTCGAGGGCGAGCGCCTTCTGGTAGTGCTCGCGAGCCCCGCCGAGGTCGCCCATCTCCCAGAGGGCCTTGGCCAGGCGGTTCTCGGCCTCCGCGTCGGGGCCGTGCTCGAGGAGCTTCTGGTTCGTCTCGGCGGCCTCTTCCCAGCGGGCGGCGGCGGCGCTGGCGATCGCCTGGTCGGTCAGGGTCCGCTTGATCCGGGAGAGGCTGGGGGCGCTCGGGGCCTGCTGCTCGAGCTCGGGGAAGGTCACGGAGGGCGGATCCTTTCGGGTCGACGCTGGGCGCGCCGGATCAGGCTGCGGGAGAGGGTGCGCGACGAATGTTTGTACACCCCGCACGCCGACCCGTCAAACGGCCCGTCGGTGCGGACGACGGCGCGCCCGGGCGCGCCGGCGCCGGGCGAATGCCGCGGACGCACGGGAACCGGCAGGCACGTGCCGACGTCGAGGTGCCAACCGCGGCCGGGGGGGCCGCGTCCCGAGGAGATCGCCGTGATCCGCAGGTCAGCCGGAGCGATCGTCATGCTGTCCGTCGTGGCCGTCCTGGTCGCGGCGTGCGGCGCGGCGGCCGCGCCCGTCCCGAGCGGCGCGCCGTCCGCGCCACCGTCCACGCCGACGCCCGTTCCGTCCACGCCGCAGCCCGCGCCACCGTCCGCGAGCCCAGCTCCTGCCGCCGCGCTGATCCTCCGCGTCACCACCGAGGGCGGCTTCATCGGTGCGGCGGCCGGCCTCGCGGCGCTACCCGCCGTCTCCGTCTACCGCGACGGCCGGATCATCACGCCGGGCGCCGTTCCCGCCATCTACCCCGGACCCCTGCTGACGCCGGCGGCCGTCCGGGACGTGGGTCCCGCGGGAGCCGACGCCATCGTCGCGGCCATCCGCGCCGCCGGCCTCGACCGGCCGGCCGCCGGTGGCCCCGGCGTCGCCGGCGACACCGGCACGACCGTCTTCGCGGTCACGCTCGACGGCGCGACGACGACCACGCGCTTCGCGGGCCTCGGGGGCGGGCCGTCCGGCCCCGGCGGCCCGGGCGCAGGAGCCGGCGATGCGGCGCGGGCCGCCGCCCTCGAGCTGCTCGCCGCGCTCACGGACCCGGGGCACGCCTGGGGTGGATCGGCGGGCACCACCACCGTCCTCCGGCCGACCGCCTACCGGGTCTTCGTCGCCCCGGGGCCGCCGCCCGCCGACCCGACCGTCACGGCGCCCCCGGTCGCCTGGCCGCTGGAGGTGCCCCTGGCCGCGTTCGGGACGCCGGCGGTGCCGGATCGCGGGATCCCCGGCCTCCGGGTCGGCGTCGTCGGCGGCGCCGACGCGGCGACGCTGGGTCCCGTCCTGGCGACGGCGAGCCAGCTCACCGCCTTCACGTCCGCCGGCCGTGCCTACACGCTCTACGTCCGGCCGCTCCTGCCGGACGAGGTGGGCGGCTGACGCCGACCCGGACGGCCCGCGCGGCGCCGCGACGTTGGCGCCTGCGACCGGAGCGCCGCCACCCGAGCGCTGCCACCAAGGCGCCGCTCCACCGTGCGGTCGGACGTCGGGCGACGACCCCCGCCAGGTGAAGGAACCATCACCCGAATGGGCGCATGCCGGCAACCCGGGCGGCGTAGCCTTCCGCGCAGCCCGGGCGGGCCCGCCACGCGGGTCGGCGAGCTGGGCGTCGCTCCACGGGAGGACGGAACATGGCATTCGGGTCGGGCAGACCACGGCGCACGGCGTCACCTGGGGTCGCGTGGCGGCGGTCGTGAGCCGCCGCGGTCGCACGACGCGGGGTGCGGGCGGACGCCCGGCACCGTACGATGCGCCGCTCGCGGCGCCGTACGACGCGCCGCGAGCGGCAGGGACGGGGACGCCGCCCGGGGAGGGCAGGCCCCCGCTGCGCGAGCAGCTCAGGACCGCCACCGTGCCGGCCGGCGCGCTGCTGCCCCTGCGCTTCTTCTTCGGGATCACGTTCCTGTATGCCGGGATCGACAAGCTCATCGACCCGGCGTTCTTCGACGCGTCGAGCCCGACGTCGATCATGGCCCAGATGGCCGACTTCACCCGCGTCTCACCGCTCGCACCGCTGGTCCGGGCCGGGGAGCCATTCGCGATCCTCCTCGGGCTTGGGATCGCCCTCGGCGAGATCGCGATCGGGCTCGGGGCGCTGACCGGCCTGGCCTACCGCGTGGCCGCGATCGGGGGCTTCGCGGTCTCGATGCTGTTCTTCCTGACCGCCTCGTGGGCGACGCGCCCGTACTACTTCGGGCCGGACCTGCCGTACGCGGCCGGCTGGCTGGTCCTCGCGCTCGCAGGCCACGGCGGCCTCCTCGTGCCCCGCTGGGTCCGCACCTTCGGATTGCCCGGGGCATCCGGCGCCGACCGCGGCGCGGGCTCGCGGCGCGCCCGGGGCGCGGGCTGGGCGCCCGGCCCGGCCGCCGCAGCCGCGAGCGCCGACCCCGAGATCCTCACCCGGCGCTCGCTGCTCCAGGTCGGCGCCCTGGCCGCCGCCTCCCTTGCCGTCGGCTCCGCGACGATCCCGGTACGGCTCGTGCGGAGCGGGTCCCGGGGAACCGTCACGGGCTCCGCGGGCGGATCGACGCCGACCCCCGGCCCGAGCCCCGCCGCGACGCCGACCGCCGCACCGTCGGCCGGCTCGACCGGCTCGACTGGCGGGCTCGCCGTGGCGAAGGTCTCCGACCTGCAGAAGGCCGGCGCGCGCCCGTTCACCGTCCCCTTCGACGCCCCCGCGCCGCTCCCCGCCGGCGATCCCGGCGTGATCGTGAAGCTCGCGGACGGCAGCTTCGTGGCCTACGACGCGGTCTGCACCCACCAGGGCTGCACCGTGGAGTGGGACGCGGCGGACGCCGTCCTCCTGTGCCCCTGCCACGGGGCCGCCTTCGACCCGGCGGCGCAGGCCGCCGTGCTCCAGGGGCCGGCGCGCCAGCCGCTCGCGGCCCTGCCGCTCGTCGTGGACGCCGCGACCGGGACGATCTCGCTGCAGGTCTGACCGCGCGCCTACGACGCCGACAGGCCCGAGGGTCGAAACGACGGCGCCGGTACGACGCCAGCCGGCCCGGGGGCCGGGCCGGCGTCCGTGCGTTTCGACGAACGGTCAGTTGCCGCAGGGTGCCACGTTGCGCCAGTTGATCACCGTGTCGTTGACGGTCTGCGTGCCGTTCGCGCCGTAGCTGAGCGTCAGCAGCCGGTTGGAGACCTCGCCGCAGGCGCCGTCCTTCTCGACGTGGTCCCAATCGCCCAGCGCGTACTTGTACTCGAGCTGCGTCGACTCGTCGCCGGTGAAGGTGATCGTCCAGTGCGTCGCGTCGACGCGCGTGAGCGGTGTTCCGCCCGGGTTCCACTGGGGGTGGCCGCCATCGAGGCGGTCGAGGAAGCCGGCGATGTTGACGTCCCTGCCCGTCGCGTCCGTCGTTGCCGGGACGGTGACGTTGAAGGTGACGGTGACCTTCCGCAGGGCGGCCGTCGCGGTGACCGCGCCCGAGTCGGCCGACCGGTTGAAGGAGAGGTCGACGGAGCGGACCACGTACTGGTACGTGGCGCCCTCCGCGACCGAGGTGTCGGTGAACGTCGTCGCCCCGACGACCACGGCGATCGTCGAGAACGCACCCGACGACCCCGTCCGCCGGCCGATCTCGTACCCGTAGAGCGTCGGGTCGCCCACCACGGCATCCCAGGCGAGGGCGATGCCGGCCGGCGACTCGCTCGTGACCGCGAGGCCCGTCGGGGTGGCCGGCGGCGTCGTGTCCAGGCTCCCGTTGACGGTGAGCTTGCCGGGATTGGCCGGCAGCGTCCCGGACGCGACGGGCCCTCTCAGGTCCGCGTAGAGCCAGTCGCGGCCGCCGGTCGTGGTGTAGCGGTAGACGTAGTCGAACGAGCCGACGGCGTCCGGCAGCAGGCGACGCCATGAACTCGTCGTTGTTGCCGGCGTCGGTACTGAACGCGGCGTCGACCCAGCTCCAGCCGGCGCCGGCCGGGTCGCTCCCGGCGGGCCCGAAGCCCAGCTGTGCCCGCAGCGTCGGCGTGGCGCCCGGCTGGCTGGTAGCGCCGTCGATCCAGACCTGGCCGTAGACGTTCGGTGTCCGGTTGACGGCGCTGATGACGTGGTCGATCGTGGGAGGCCACTGGAGGTTCGCCCAGCCGATCGAGAGGTGCGGGATGCCGCTCCGCTCGTTCGAGAACGGGCTCGCGTTCCCGGCCGCGTCGTTGGCAGTGACGACGACGTAGGCCGCCGCCGCGTTCGGAAGGCCGGTCACCGCGTACGAGGTCCCGCTGAGCGGCGCCGGGTTGACCTTGACGTACCCGCCGCCGGTGACGGGGCTCACCCAGACGTCGTAGGAGGCCGCGCGGGGCACGGTGTTCCACGAGACGTCGAGCGTGCCGTTGCCCTCGACCACGGGCCGCTGGTGCGGCGCCGCGGTCGGCGCAAGGTCGACCTTCCGGGTCGCCAGCAGCAGGGCGCCGTTGGCGGGGATCGTGACCTTGAGCGCGCCGGCCGCCGACGTGGCCGTGGTCGAGCCGCCGCCGCCGAGCGCGAGCCGCGTGGTGAACGCGACCCCGTCGCGGAGGTAGCCGGCGAGCGGGATCGAGACGGTCTGTACCGTTGTCCCTCGGTTGATCGCCACGACGGCCGCCTGCGCACCGGTCTTCCGGCCGTACGCGGCAACGCCGTTCGCGTCGTCGGCGAGGAGGACCCGGAAGTCGCCGTCGGTCAGGACGTCGAGGTCGCGCCGCAGCTGCGCCAGCTTCGTGTAGTGGCCGAGCAGCGACGTGTCCCGCAGGCGCGCCTGGTTGGGGGCAGGGAAGGTGCGCCGGTCGTCGGGGTCGTCGTCGCCGGTCATGCCGATCTCGTCGCCGTAGTAGACGGTCGGCGCGCCGGGCACCGTGAACTGGATGAGCGACGCCAGGCGGACGCGGGCCTTGCCGGCCGCGACGTTCGCCGCGTTGAGCTCCTTGTCGGCCGCCGTGTCCTGGCCGGGCGTGAGCGTCCAGCGGAGGCGCTCGGTGTCGTGGCTGTCGAGCAGGTTCATGAGCGAGTAGTAGGCGGCGTCCGGGTAGTCCTCGCGGATCGACGAGAGGCGCGAGAGGAACTCGGACGCGGTGATGATGCGGCCGCTGTCGGCGAAGCCCTTGGAGTCGAACGGCCCGGGCGCCAGGAAGCCGAGGACGGCATCGCGCAGCCGGTAGTTCATCGTCGTGTCGAAGCGGTCGCCCCGGAGCTGGCGCAGGAGGGTGCGAATCCTTCTGCCAGGTCTCGCTGATCGTCAGGGCATCCGGGCGGGTGGCCTTGACGACCTCGCGGAACGTCTGCCAATAGCCGTCTGGGAAGGAGGCGTCGCCCGAGACGTCCATGCGCCAGCCGGCGGCGCCGGCCCGCAGCCAGCGCTTGGCGATGGCGTCCGCGCCGGTGAGGAAGTAGCTCCAGACCGAGGGGCCGCTGCCGGGCGTTGCCTTCGCCTTGTTGATGACCGGGATCGAATCGAAGCCGAACCAGCCGTCGTAGGTGGCGCCCTTCGCGACGCCGGTGCTGCTCACGCAGGTGCCGGTGCCTGCGGCAACGTCGTGGAAGAAGAACCAGGCGCGGAACGGCGACGTCGCCGACTCGCAGGCGCCGACGGCGGCGTAATGGCCGTACCGGTCGAAGAACGGGCTGTCCGAGGAGAGGTGGTTGAAGACGCCGTCGAGGACGATCCGGATGCCGCGCCGACCGGCCTGCTTGACCAGGTTCTCCCAGTCCTTCTGGGTCCCGAAGTACGGGTCGACCTTCGTGTAGTCCTGCGTGTCGTAGGAGTGGTTGGAGGCGGCGTCGAAGATCGGGTTGAAGTACACCGTCGTGACGCCGAGCGCCTGCAGGTAGTTGAGCTGCTGGGTGACGCCCATGAGGTCGCCGCCCATGTAGTCGCGGCCGCGGGGGGATTCCTTCTCCGGGCTGCCGGCCGGCGGGCTCGCGTCGAAGCGCCACGGGCACGTGGCCGGGGTCGCGTCGGCGTAGTTGCGGCAGTAGCCCTCGGGCAGGGTGCCCCACGGGAGCCGGAGGACCGGGTCGTCGTAGCGCACGTCGCCGGTCCGGGCGTCGTTGTTGGAGCGCCCGTTGCTGAAGCGATCCGGGAAGATCTGGTAGATGACCGCGTCCTTGGCCCACGCCGGGGCGGCGAAGTCGGGCTCGTAGAGCATGAGCGCGTAGCTGTTGTCGACGGGTTGGGCAGTCGCCGCGCCGGCGCCGCCGTCGAGGGCGGCAGTGTTGTCGGCGTAGTAGGCGGTGGCGCTCCCGTCGGTCACGATGAAGCGGTACCACAGGTTGTCGGCGCCCCAGCTCGCCGGGAGCGTGAGCTGCCAGAAGTCGCAACGATCGGTGGCGAGCGTCGCGTCGTAGCACGAGACGTCGGCGGCAGCCCGGGTCATCGGGACGATCTGCTGGCCGCCGAGGTCGACGCTGTAGAAGCGGACCTTGACCGCGGTCACGTCGTCGTGGAAGGTGCGGAAGCGGAGGGTCACCGGCGTGCCCGCCGGGACGGCGCCGCCGGGCGTCCGGTACAGCGTGTCGCGCGAGTCGTGGCGCAGGCCGTCCCACTCGACGTTGTTGTCGTGGGCATGTCCGGCGAGGATCGTGAGGACGTGGGTGGCCGCGACGTAGCGGAACGAGACCTTCTGGTCGGTATTCGTTACCGAGAACGGGATGTTCGCGCCGCCCTGGACGCCACCCTGGCCGTAGTTGACGTCCCACGACTCGCCGAGCGCGACCTTGGCCTCGTAGGAGCCCACGGGGATGGCGGTCGTCGTGAACGTGTAGGCGCCGTCGTCGTCGGGATCCTGGAGCCAGGAGCGGAGGCAGTCGGGCTGCCAGTCGCCGGGGCACCCGAGCTCGGACTGGAAGCTGCCGGCCGCCACGGCGATCACGCTGTTGACGTTGTCGGTTGCCCAGTGCGACGTGTGGTCGTAGTAGAACTTGACGGAGGTGCTCGCCGCCAGCGTGAGCGGGATGTTGTTCGCGCCGCCGTTCTGGCCGTAGCTCTCGGCCCAGCCGTCGTTGAGGGCGGCCTTGTACTCGTAGCTGCCGGCCGGCACCGTCCAGGTGCCCTGCCAGACGTCGTCCGTCGCGTCGTACGTGAGGTGCGTGGCTGCGCAGGCGGGATCCCAGTCACCCGGGCAGCCGAGCTCGGACTGGAGACTGCCGGCGATGGTCACGCTCGTGGGGGCCGGGGTGTGCGCGGCGCGCGCGGCGTCCGGCGCGATGGCGGCGAGCGGGCCGGGAGCCGGCAGGATGCCCGCGACGAGCGCGAGCAGGGCAACGAGGGTGGCGGCGCGAAGTCGCCGGACCGGACGGCGCATGACTTCCTCCTGGGCACGAGAGGGCGCGGCGTCGGCGCGCACCCGGCTCCCGCGGCAGCCTCGGCCGTCGGGACCTCTGAACCGGTTCACGCGCGGTGGTGCCAACGACAATGAACCGGTGCGCGGTCCGGTGTCAACCGGTCGTGGCGTCGTGGCTCTCCATCGCTCGGGGCGGGTGGCGCGGTCGGCGCCGGGGCGCACGCGTCCCGCCGGGACCGGCTCGTCAGGCCTGCGCGAGGAGGTTCCAGGCCACGACGACCGCCCCGAGCGCCCCGAGCAGGAGGATCTCCCAGATCCAGCGCGCGTCCCGGCGAGCCGTGCGGGGCGCGCCCCGGTAGGCGGTCCAGAGGTACAGCACGAGGGTCAGCAGCGCTGGGCCGAGGAGGCGCGGCAGCCCCATCGCCCGGAGCGCCGCGGCGGCGATCGCGATCACGGCGGCGTACGAGAGGGCCGCCGCCAGGGCGCCGCGGACCGTGCTCACCTGGAGCGCCGCGAGCCGGTAGCCCAGGATCCCGGCGACGAGGCCGTCGAGCGCGGCCAGGAGCACGAGCCCCTCCAGCGGAAGGCCGGGTGGCGGCGTCTCGAGCCCGATCGGGCGCGGCTGGACGAGCGCGCCCGGGACGGCGCCGGCGATCCCGGTGAAGGCCAGGCCGGCAAGCACCACGACGGCGGACAGGAGCGCCGTCCGGTCGGCGGCCGTCGGGCCGCCGGGCCGGGCCAGGATCCGGCGCTCGACCTCGATCGTCGCCGCGGTGATGGCTCCCACGGCCAGGAGTGCCGGGACCAGGAGGAGCCCGACCGGCACGAGCTGGATCGCGGTGACCGACGCGATCCCGGTGACGGCCGGCAGGAGGAGCGCCTCGACCGGGACGCCCAGGTCGGCCACGCCGGGCGGCGGCTCCGCGGCGCCGAGGATCTCGAGCGCCCCGAGCGCCAGGGCGATGCCCGCGACGATCGCCGCGACCCACAGGGCCGGGCCCTCGGCCAGCCGGCCGATCGCCGCCAGGACGACGGCGAGCGCCACGAGCTCCCAGGCCGGGTCCGCGGCACGCAGGCGCGCCGGCCGACCGGCCGCCGCCATCGAATCGACCGAGCGGCCGGGGGCGCCCGGCAGGCCGGAGACCGGCACCGGGGGCCTGGCCGAGCGCCGCGGCGCGGGCGGCAGCGGGTGGCCGGGGGCGCCGGCCGCGAGGGGCGGCGTCGCCCGCCGGAACGGGTTGCGAAGGTGCGGCGCGGGGATCCTCATGCGGGTCGACGCCTCATCGAACCCGGGCCGGCTTGTCGGCGGCCCAGGCGAGCAGGCGGTCGCGGGGCCAGGTGTTGGCCACGGACCCCGGTCCCACCCACGCCCGCCGGGCCTGCGCCACGCCCCACGCGATCCCCGCCAGCTCCTCGGTGCGGTGGGCGTCCGAGTCGATCGTGAGCGTGCACCCGGCGGCCACGGCGAGACGGGCGCGTTCGGGCGCCAGGTCGAGCCGGTGGTCGGAGCCGTCGATCTCGAGCAACGTTCCGCTCGCGGCGGCGGCCGCGTAGATCTCGTCCCACGCGAGGTCGAGGTCGTCGCGCGCCCGCTCGCCGAGCATCCGCCCGGCGGGATGGGCGATGACGTCCACGTGCGGGCTCCGGATGGCGCCCAGCACCCGCGCCGTCAGCTGGGCCCGGGGCTGGCGACGGCCCTGGTGGAGCGCCGCCACGACCAGGTCGAACGAGGCCAGCGTCTCGTCGTCGAAGTCGAGCGAGCCGTCGGCGCGGATCTCGAGCTCGCACCCGTGGAGCAGCCGGAACCCGGCGGGCGGGGTCGCCGACGGAGCGCGGCTCGCCGCCTCCTCGGCCGCGAAGCGCGCGTTGAGCCCCGCGACGACGGCCCGCTGGGCCGCCACCCGCTCGGGGGTCAGCCCGCGGGCGATGGCCAGGCCGTGCGAGTGGTCGGTCAGCACCAGGTACTCGTAGCCCCGGGCCCGCGCCGCCTCCGCCATCTGCTCGATCCCGTGAATCCCGTCGGACCAGTCCGAGTGAGCGTGGCAGTCGCCGCGCAGCTCGGACAGCTCGACCAGGCGCGGCAGGCGCCCGTCGCGGGCCGCCTCCACCTCGCCGCCGTCCTCGCGCAGCTCGGGCGCCACCTCGGCCAGCCCGAGGAAAGCGTAGACTTCGGCCTCGGTGGCGAAGGTGCGTAGCTCGGCCGCGGCACCCCCGAGCGGCTCGCCGTCGTCGCCCAGCCGGGCGAAGCCCTTCTCGGAGAGGCTCCAGCCGCGGTCGCGGGCGATGGCCCGCAGCCGGACGTTGTGCTCCTTGCTGCCCGTGAAGTGCACGAGGTACGTTCCGGCCTCCCCGGGCGGCATGACCATCAGGTCGACCTGCGGCCCGCCGGCGAGCCGGACCGCCGCCTTGTGCGGGCCGGCGTTCACCACCGACTCGACCCCCGGCAGGGACGTGAACCGGGAGACGACGGCGGCCGGGTCGTCGGTCTCGACGAGGAGGTCGAGGTCGCCGATCGTCTCGCGCCGGCGCCGGAACGAGCCGGCCGGGACGAGCGAGCGCACGCCCGGGGCGTCCGCGAGCAGCGCCGCGACGCTGGTCGCGATGCGCTCGGCGGTCCCGAGCGTCATCCGAGACGAGCGGCGGTCGTGCGCCTCGAGGCCGGCACGCAGGCTCGCGATACCCTTCTCGGAGAGCCCCGGGGCGGCGCCCAGGGTGCCGGCGCGCAGGGCGGTGCGCAGGTCCTCGAGCGACTCGATGCCGAGCCGCTCCCACAGCAGGCGCACCGTCTTCGGACCCACGCCGGGGATCTCGAGGAGCTCGACGAGGGTCGGCGGCAGCTCGCCGTGGAGACGCTCGAGGAAGCCGAGGCGACCCGTGGCGACGAGCTCGGCGATCTTGTCGGAGATGGCGCTGCCGACGCCGGGGATCGCCGGCGGACGGCCCGCGCGGTACGCGCGCGCGATGTCGTGCGGGCTGTGGGCGATCGCGTCCGCGGCGCGGTGATAGGCCACGGTCTTGAAGACGAGCTCGCCCTTGATCTCCAGGAGGCTGCCGATCTCGTGGAAGACGGCCGCGAGCTCCGCGTTCGTCGGGAGGGGCGCCGCGGCGACCGGGCCGGCCGGGGCCGGGGCGGGCGCGGCGACCGGGGAATGCTCGGCCATCGGGCCGAGTATCGCACGGGCCGTCGGTCGTCAGGCGGCCTCGACCCGGTTGCGCCCGAAGCGCTTGGCCCGGTACAGCGCCCGGTCGGCGGCCCCCACCAGGTCCTCGACCCGCTCGGCGCCGCCGCCGCCCACGGTGGCCCCGACCGAGACCGTGACCTGCTCGACGCCGACGGCGCGCAGGTCGATCTGGGCCACCGCCTCGCGGATCCTCTCCCCCACCTCGAGGGCGACCTGCCGGCTGGGGTCACGGAGCAGGACCACGAACTCCTCGCCGCCGTAGCGAGCCGGCAGGTCGACGTCGCGGACCGTGGCCGCGATCGTCCGGGCGACCGCGCGCAGGACGACGTCGCCGACGGCGTGGCCGTGGCGGTCGTTGAGCAGCTTGAAGCGGTCGACGTCGATCATCAGGATCCCGATCGTGTCGTCGGCCCGGCGGCCCTTGCCCAGGAGCCCCACGTACTCCTGGAAGTAGCGCCGGTTGGGCAGGCCCGTGAGCGCGTCGGTGGTGGCCGCGGCCTCGGCGGCGCGATGGGCGACGGTCCGCGCGAGGGCGGCCGAGGCCTCCGACGCGGCGGCCGCCAGCATCCGGCGGGCCGGGTCCGGCCAGCGCGTGTCGCGGCGGCGGGAGATGACGATGGCCCCCAGGAGCTCGCCGTGCGCCACGAGGGGCGCGGAGAGCACGTTGGTAAGCCCGAACGCACGCCGTACGCGGGTGGCGATGCGCTCGGCCGCGCGATCCGCGACGTCCTCGGGGGTCGGGCGGGCGCCGCCGGGCGGTACGCCGGGACTGCCGCCGTCGCCGCCCCCGGGCAGTCGCACGGGGCCCGCGACGACGGCGCCGGGGAGCGTGTCGTCGAGGTCGACGGCCGGCAGCACGGTGCTGGCGGACGGGGCGCCGGGGCGGATCGGGATGAGCGTCGCGTCGAGGATCGGGGCGCCCGGGCGCCGACGCACGACGACGAGGTGGTCGGCGCCCATCCCCGGCCCGAGCTCACCCATGAT
Organism: uncultured Chloroflexia bacterium; assembly: GCA_963831745.1. Classification (GTDB taxonomy): domain Bacteria; phylum Chloroflexota; class Limnocylindria; order Limnocylindrales; family CSP1-4; genus CTSoil-043. Next base: position 435,903 of record CAWHRD010000002.1, read on the forward strand.
CGCGTCGACGATCGCGTCCGGGGAGACGGCGCGGGAGAAGCCCTGGAGGATCCGGGCGAAGTTCCCGAGCTCCTCGCGCCGCGCGGCGTCGCGCCGCTCGACGGCGCCCCGGGCGAGCGCGGCGGCACCCGCCACGGCGACCACCCCGACGGCGACCGCCGCCGCGAGGGGCAGGGCGGGGAGGGCGATCCAGCCGATGACCACGATCGCGAGCGTGGCGATCGTCCCGGCGAGGAGGGCCCAGGCCCGGCGGACCCTCGCGTCCAGCGGGTCCACCGGCGGCGCCGGTCGGGTGGGCAGGGGATCGGCCACGGTTGGCGACAGCATGGAGCGTGCCAACCGGCGCGTCCACTCGCCGGCGATGGTACTTCCGGGGGAGCATCGGGCGGGTACTTCTCTCCTACCCGGCGCTGCGGCGCACCTCGGGGGCGGGCGGCGCGGGCGGCGCCGCCGCGGGACCCGCCGCATCGGTCGCGGCCGGAGCCGCCAGGGGGGTGGCGGGCGCCTCCGCGGGAGTCGGGGCGGGGGCCGCCAGGCGGCGGCGCACGCGGCCCTGGACGCCCTGCCCGCCGCCGCTCTTGACGCGGTATAGCGCGGCGTCGGCGCCGGCGATGAGGGCCTGGGCGACCTGGCCGTCGGTCGGGAACGACGCGACGCCGACCGACGCTCCCACGGCGACCGGCCCGCGCCCCTCGGCGCGGTACGGGTGGTCGCGCAGCGCGGCGACGATCCGCTCCCCCACCTCGCGGGCGCCGGCCGCCGGCGTGTCCGGCAGCAGGACCGCGAACTCGTCGCCGCCGTACCGGGCGGCCACGTCCGAGCCCCGGAGCGCCGCGCGGATCTGCTGAGCGGCCCAGCGCAGCACGTCGTCCCCGAAGAGGTGGCCGAGCGTGTCGTTGACGAGCTTGAAGTCGTCGAGGTCGATCATCAGCACCGAGAGCGGCGACCGCGCCCGCTGGGCCCGCAGGATCTCCTCGCCGAGCCGCTCGTGCAGGTAGCGGTGGTTGTAGAAGCCGGTGAGCGGATCGCGATCCGCCAGCGCCCGGGTCGTCTCGTAGAGTCGCGCGTTGGCGAGCGCCATCGCGGCCTCGTTGGCCATCGCCCGGACGAGGTCCACCCGGCGGGCGTCCAGGCGCAGGTGGCCGGCGCCGCAGAGCTCGACGAGGCCGATCGTCTCTCCCTTGGCGACGAGCGGCACCATCACGAGCGACCGGTGGCCGTCGCGCTGGAGGAGGGCCACTTCCGCTTCGTCGGCGGCGGGGTCGTCGGCGTCGACCGCCGAGAGCGTCTGCGCCTCGAGGACGCGCCGCGTCTCCGGGTAGCCGGCCAGCGCGAACGACGGCTCGAGCTCCGCGAGCCGGTGCGGCGGCCAGTAGCCCCAGGTCAGGAGGAGGTCGCGCGGGCGGTCCCAGTACGAGATCCCGCACTCGTCGGCCCCCAGGGCATGTCCGATGTGCTGGGCGATGAGATCGGCGACCTGGCGGGTGTCGAGGCTCCGCGACAGGGCGCTGCTCATATCGGCGAGGTGCCGGAGATCCTCCGCGAGGTCGGCCGAGGCGCCGATCGCCTTCGCCGATTCGACCGCCGTCGCCGCCTGGTCGGCGAGCGTGGAGAGGATCCGGACGTCGGCGAGGTCGAACTGGCGGAGACCGAGCTTGGAGAGCGTGATGACGCCGGTGACCTGGTCGTCGTAGCGCATCGGCACCACGACCATCGACTCGTCGATCTCGTCGGTCCCGGGGATCGTCACGCCGCGCGGGTCGGCGTTGGCGTCCGGGACCAGGAGCGGGCGCCCGTTCGCGGCGACCCAGCCGGTGAACCCCTCGCCCACGCGGAGGCCGAGGTCCTCGAGGGCGATCGTCTCGTAGCCGTTCTCGCCTGCCGCGACGATCGGCACGAGCGTGTCCGGCTCCTCGAGCAGGTAGACGCGGCAGGCGTGGTAGTCGACGATCGCCCGGATCTCGTCGGCGACGGCATCCGCGACATCGCGCACGGAGGACCGGCCGGCCATCCGCGCGGCCGCCCGCTGGGCCACCTCGAGCTGGGCGACCCACCGCTCGGTGGACTCGCGCGCCTCGTCCACCTGGGCCTGCGTGGCCGACAGGGTCGCCGCGGTCCGCGCCATCTCCGCCTGCCCGCGCATCAGGCGCACCACGACGAGACGCAGGGCCAGGCTCACCGCCGCGAAGCCCACCAGCTCCACGACCTCGAGGGGCACGAGGGTGTCGTTGGGCGCCACGGCCTCCGCCAGCGCGACAACCCCGAACGTGACCGCCGCGACGACCATCCCCTCGCGCGCCCGCAGCGTCAGTGCGGCCAGGACGAGGGGCAGGATCGCGAAGGGGACGGCGATGTCCCAGCTCGCGAGGAGCACGGCGGAGAGGCCGTAGAGCGCGGTCACGCCGATCGTCGCGCGCCGGCCACGGGGGCCCAGCAGACCCTCGCCCGGGTCGCCGCCGATCGCCTCGCGGAGGAGGCCGGCCGCGGTCGGAGGGCGCGACGGCACGCGATCCCGGGGACCCGGCCCCGGGGGATCGGGGTGCGCGCTGGTCGCGGCCTGGGCCATGCCCGGATCGTCCCATCCGCGGTGCACCCGCGCGCCCGGGCGGAAGTACCGCGCGGCGTTCCCGCTGGTACCCCCGGGGACGGGCCTCGGCGACTCCGGGGCATCGGCTCGGCCGCGCTCCGCCGCAAGCCGGGCCACGCTCGGCCATGTTCGACACGCGTTCGGCCACGAGTTTGACCACGCTCGGCCGCGAGGACTACACTGCCGCCGCCCCCGGTCCCCTGTGAGCCGCGGGCCGTCGTGAGCCGCCCTGGAGGTCGTCTCTCCCCGTGGAGCCCGGACCCAGTCGTCCCGGCGCCGTGCGCGCCGGGAATCCCCCCGAGGTCCGCCCCGTCCGCTGAGCGGCGCGGCGCGGTCGGTGCCCGCCCGGGCGCCGCCCGGCGTCGCGGCCACCCGGAGGCGGGACGGTCCCGCCCCCGCGAGGTGGCGCATGCTCTTCCTGAGCCAGATCATCGGCCGGCCCGTCCGCGATCCCGCCGACGAGCCGCTCGGCACGGTCGCCGACCTGATCGTCGCCATCGGCGACCAGTACCCGCCCGTCACCGGCCTCGTCGTGGCGACCGGCCGGCGCACCATCTTCCTGCCCTGGCGCTCCGTCGAGCGGCTCGACGCGACAGGGGCGCGCCTGCGCGTCCAGACGATCGACATCGGCCGGTTCCGCCAGCGTCCCGACGAGATCCTGCTCAAGGGCGACCTGCTGGACAAGCAGATCGTCGACATCGAGGGGCGCAAGGTGATCCGGGTCAACGACGTCAGCCTCGACGACGTGGAGGGCGGCCTGCGCGTCGTCGCCGTGGACGTCGGAGCGGCCGGCCTCCTCCGCCGGATCGGCAGCCCGTGGGTGACGCTGGCCCGCAACCTCAAGCTCCCGGTCCCGGAGCGCTACATCGACTGGGAGGACGTCGACCCGCTCGAGAGCACGATCGCCGGCGTCCGGCTCCGGGTCCCGCACGCCAAGCTGGCCCAGCTCCACCCGTCCGACCTCGCCGACATCCTCGAGGACCTGGCGCCGCGCGACCGGGCCGGCGTCCTCGCCGCCCTCGCCGATGAGGCCGTCGCCGACGCGATGGAGGAGATGGAGCCCGACACCCAGGTCGACGTCCTGGAGGACCTCGACCCGGAGCGGGCGGCCGACATCCTCGAGGAGATGAGCCCGGACGACGCGGCCGACCTGGTGGCCGACCTGGACCAGGACACGCGGGACGAGATCCTGTCGCGGATGGAGGCTGACGAGGTCGAGGAGGTCCAGGAGCTGCTCGGCTACCCGGAGGACTCGGCCGGCGGGATCATGACCACCGAGTACATCGCCGTCGACGAGCGCCTGACCGCGGCGCGGGCGATCGACCGGCTGCGCGAGCTGGAGCCCGACGCCGAGACGATCTACTACGTCTACGTGACCGACGACGACGGCAGGCTCGTCGGCGTCCTCTCGCTGCGCGACCTGATCGTGGCTCCGCCGGGCGCGCCGATCGGGCAGGTCATGATCCGCGAGCCGGTGGCGGTCGGCGTGCTGGCCGGCCAGGACGAGGTGGCCGAGGTCGTCGCCCACTACAACCTGCTGGCCGTGCCGGTCGTGGACGACGAGGAGCACCTCGTGGGGATCGTGACCGTCGACGACGCCATCGACACGGTGATCCCGACGGCCTGGAAGAAGCGCCTCCCGCGCGTCTTCAGCCGGTAGGGTGGCCGCGTGACGCAGCAGCGACGGCCGCGCGCCCGGGCCCTCCCGCCGCTCCCCCGGCTGCCGGCCTGGCGCGTCCGCCTGCTCGCCGTCCTCGCGGTCCTGGGACCGGGCCTCGTCTCCGGCTTCGCCGACAACGACGCGGGCGGGATCACGACCTACTCGCTCGTCGGCTCGGAGTTCGGCTATGCGCTGCTGTGGGTGATCCTCGCCAGCCAGGTCGTCCTGTTCTTCACCCAGGAGGTCGGGGCGCGGCTCGGGCTGGCGACCGGCAAGGGCCTGATGGGCCTGATCCGCGAGCGCTGGGGCGTTCGCTGGGCCGCCTTCGCCGCGCTCCTCATGCTGGCGGCCAACCTGGGCTCGACGGTCGCGGAGTTCGCGGGGATCGGCGCGGCCCTCGGGATCTTCCACATCCCGCCGCAGATCAGCGCGGGTGTGGCGGCGGTGGTGGTGGTCGGCTTCATCGCCCTCGGGAGCTACAGCCGGGTCCAGTACTTCTTCGTCGGCGTCGGCGTGCTCGTGTCCGCCGCGTACGTGATCTCCGCGTTCCTCGCCGAGCCCGACTGGGCGGCGGCCGCCGAGGGGCTCCTGCACCCGCAGCTCTCGGCGTCACCCGTCTACTGGCTGGCCGTCGTCGGGACCGTGGGCACGACGATCACGCCCTGGGGCCAGGCGTTCATCCAGTCCTACGTCGCGGACAAGGGCCTGCGCCCGGACGACCTGCCGGCGAGCCGGGTCGACGTCTTCGCCGGGGCGCTGCTGACCAACGTCATCGCGGGGTTCATCGTGATCGCCTGCGCGGCCACGCTCTACGCCAACGGCGTCACCATCACGAGCGCGGCCGACGCGGCCCTGGCGCTGGAGCCGTTCGCCGGCCCGGCGGCGACGGTCCTCTTCGCGGGCGGCCTCCTCGGAGCCTCGTTCCTGGGCCTCGGGGTGGTCCCGATGACCAGCGCGTACAGCACCTGCGAGGCCTTCGGCTGGGAGACCGGCGTCGACTGGAACTGGCGCGAGGCCCCCGCGTTCTACGGCCTGCTTGCGTTCTTCATCGGGTTCGCCGCCCTCTTCGTCATGATCCCGGGCCTGCCCCTCATTCCCGTCATGTTCCTGGCCCAGGTCCTGAACGCGCTGCTGCTGCCGTTCATCCTGGTCTTCGTGATGCTGCTGGCCCGAGACCGCGAGATCATGGGCAACCTCGCGAGCGGGCGGCTCCTCGGCATGATCGGCTGGCTGGCGACGGCGGTGCTGATCCTGATGTCGCTGGTGCTCGTCGCCACGGGCCTCGCCGGGATGTAGGGGGCGGCACGCCGGCGGAAGGGCGGGGCCGGCGGGCGGCCGGGCGGCGGCCCTGTCAGGTACCGCGGCCGCGCCACCGGCGCGATCGCACGAGGGCGATCCCGGCCACGGCGAGGACCGCGCCGAGGGCGTCGATCGCGACGTCGACAAGCGAAGGGTGGCGCGTCGCCACGAACGCCTGGTGCAGCTCGTCGGTCAGCGCGTAGCCGACCGCGAAGGCGAGGGCCCAGGCCCACGGGCGACGGCCCGACGTGGTTCGATCGACGGCCCGCCACGCCAGCAGGGCCAGGATCCCGAACACCGCCATGTGCCCGAGCTTGCGGAGCACCAGGTCGGCCGCCTCGTCCGGCACCACCCGCAGGCCCGGCTGCGCGGACAGGACGAAGATCAGCCCGGCCCAGGCGATCACCGGCAGCCAGGCTCCCACCGGGTGTGGGGCGCCCCGCGGGGGAACCGGCGTCTCGTCCATCGACGGGAGGATAGCTGCGCCGGTCGCGCGGGATCGAGGGCCCGGGGCGCGACGCCACGGGCGCCCCGCCCTCGGCCCGCCGGCCGTGCAGAATCCACGGATGGACGCAAGCGGCGGCAGCGGGACCGGCATGAGCGCAAGCGGCGGAATCGAAGGCCGCGGGCGCCCACGCGTCTCGGCGGTCGTCCCGGCACGCAACGAGAGCGGCCGGATCGCCGCCACGATCGGGGAGCTGGCTCGCCACGTGGACGAGGTGGTCGTCGTGGACGACGCCAGTGACGACGAGACGGGGGCCGTCGCCGCCCGGGCCGGTGCGGTCGTGATCCGCAACGCCCGGCGCCTGGGCTACATCGGGTCGATCAAGCGCGGCTTCGCGGCCGCGACCGGGAGCATCGTCGTCACGGTGGACGCCGACGGGGAGATGCCCGTCGAGCGGATCGCGGAGCTGGTCGCGCTCATTGCCGCCGGCACCGCGGACATGGTCCAGGGCCACCGGTCGCACGTCGCGCGGGTCTCGGAGCGGCTGGTGACCGCGATCGCCGCCCTCGGCGGCCCGGTCGGCGACTCGGGGACCGGCTTCCGCGCGCTGCGGACCGACCTCGCCCGCGGGCTCGACATCCCCGGGAGCTGCATCTGCGGCTCGCTGGCCCTCGAGGCGCTCCTGCGCGACGCCCGCCTCGCCGAGATCCCCGTCGATGCCCGACCGGTGCCCGGCCGCCGCCGGCGGATCGCCTGGAACCACGCCGGCCAGGCGGTCCTCGTCGGCCGCATGGCGCTCCGCGCCCGCCGGCGACGGCGGCCGGGCTCCTGAGGCAGTCGCGACGACCCGGACGCCCGTCGCGCCCGCCGGTGCGCCCGCGCACAGGACCCACCGGGACGAGTTGGGGATCGCCGGGCCGCCCGGGGGCGCCCGAGAATGACACCTGTCATCATCCTCCCTTCGGCCACACTGGAGTCCGTCATGCACCTTCCACGCACGAGGCGTCGGCTCGGCGTGGCGCTCGCCCTCGGCGGCGCGCTGCTCGTCGGCACGCTCGGAAGCCCTCTCGGCGCGGGCGCCGTCGTCGCGACGCCCTACGCGACGACGACCCCGATGATCATCCAGGAGGTCCCGGTCTGGGACCTCGAGAAGGACACGAACAAGATCTGCTCGTCCGGCGCGACCCACGTCATCAAGAACGCCGCCGGCACGTTCAACGCGGTCAACTACCTCAACAAGGCCCAGGCCTGCGGCCTCAAGGTGATCTTCGCCTTCCCCGAGACCGTCAACTACGCGACCGGGACCATCTACCCGTCGCGGGTGGCGCACTGGGTCAACAAGGTGAAGAACCACCCGGCCACCTTCGGCTACCTCTCGGTCAAGGAGCCCTCGTGGAGCCGCGTCACGGCAACCGAGATCCGCTCGATGTACCGCGCCTTCCACGCCGCCGACCCCACGAAGCCCGTCGTCGCACTCTTCGGCGACATGCCAGGCTTCGGGACCAGGCGCAACCCGTACACCACCGGCATGGCCAACATCGTGATGTTCGACTGGTACCCGGTCGAGACGACGAACGGGACGAACTCGATCTACCTGGCCGGTGCCACGAAGTGGTTCCCGCGGGCCAGGTCGATCGTCAACCACGTGACGCCCGGCCGGCCGATCTGGCTCATGGTCCAGACCCACAAGTACCTGCGCCCGGCCAGCCACAAGAAGCAGCGCCCGACCCAGGCGCAGCTGTGGCGCCAGGTCAACGACGGCTTCCGCCTGCTGGGCGCGTCCGGGATCGCATTCCACACCTGGCGCAACACGAACTACACGCGCGACCAGCTCCGCGACCCGCAGATGGTCGCCTGGATCTCGGCACTCGCCTGGCAGGTGAAGTCGGGCACCTTCACCCCCACGTCCTACTGAGCGCAGGGCGGCCCCGGGCCGCCGACGGACTCCGCGACCGCAACGCCCCCGGCCCGCCGGCCGGGGGCGTTGCCACGTGTCGGCCCGCGCGACGCTAGACTCTCGGGCGAGCACACACCATCGACGACCGCCCGGCGTTGACGCTCGCCCGGGCCGACACCAAGGAGACCGGGTGGCACAGCGGATCCTCATCCTCGGCGGCGACGGCTATCTCGGCTGGCCCACCGCCATGGCCTTCTCGCGCCAGGGGCACCGCGTGGCGGTGGTCGACAACTTCGCCAAGCGACGCTGGGAGCTGGAGATCGGCGTCCGGCCCCTCCTCCCCATCCCGACCCTTCACGAGCGGGTGCGGGCCTGGCGCGAGGTCACCGGCCTCGACATCGAGCTGCACGTCGGCGACCTCACCGACTATGCCTTCGTCGAATCGGTCTTCCGCTCGTTCCGTCCCGATGCCGTCGTCCACTACGGCGAGCAGCCCTCGGCGCCCTACTCGATGATCGACGTCCGGACGGCCACCTACACCCAGGCCAACAACGTCGTCGGGAACCTCAACGTCCTGTTCGCGATCCGGGACATCACCCCCGAGGCCCACCTCGTCAAGCTGGGCACCATGGGCGAGTACGGCACGCCGAACATCGACATCGAGGAGGGCTACCTCACCGTCACCCACAACGGGCGGGAGCACACCTTCCTCTACCCCAAGACCCCCGGCTCGCTGTACCACCTCACGAAGGTGCACGACAGCCACAACATCCACTTCGCAACCCGGATCTGGGGCCTCCGCGCCACCGACCTCAACCAGGGCGTCGTCTACGGCATCGAGACCGACGAGACGGCGCTCGACCCGCGCCTCGCCACCAGCTTCCACTACGACGAGGTCTTCGGGACCGCCCTCAACCGCTTCGTCGTGCAGGCGGTCGTCGGTCACCCGCTCACCGTCTACGGCGAGGGCGGCCAGACCCGCGGCTACCTCAACATCCGGGACACGATCCAGTGCGTCGGGCTGGCGGTCGCGAACCCCGCCGACCCGGGCGAGCTGCGGGTGTTCAACCAGTTCACCGAGCTGTTCTCGGTGATGGACCTGGCCGAGCGCGTCCGCGACGCCTCCGCGCACCTTGGCCGGGAGGTCGTGATCGAGCGCATCCCGAACCCGCGCAAGGAAGCCGAGCGCCACTACTACAACGCGAAGCACACCAAGCTCCTGGAGCTCGGCCTGCAGCCCCGCTTCCTCTCCGAGGAGCTGATCGACACGATGATCGACACGATCGACCGGCACAAGGAGCACGTCAACCGGGACGTGATCCTGCAGGGCGTGAAGTGGGTCCCCGACGCGCTCGCGGGGCGCGATCACGCCGACCCGCCCCCCGCCGCCCGGTGACCGCCGGCCGGGTCCTCGTCACCGGGGGGGCCGGCTTCATCGGCTCGGCGCTCGTCCGCCGGCTCGCCGCCGCCGGCACGCCGGTCCGGATCCTCGACGACCTGTCGATCGGTCAGCGGGCCTACCTCGACGGCGTCCCCGGCGAGCTCGTCGTCGACTCGCTCGCGGATGCCCGCGCCGTCGAGGCGGCCGTCGCGGGCTGCACGGCGGTCGTCCACCTGGCCGCCCGGGCCGGGATCCCCGATTCGGTGTCCGATCCGCTCGGGACCTTGCACGCCAACGTGACCCAGACGGTCCACCTGCTCGACGCTGCCCGCCGGGGCGGGGCGCGACGCTTCGTGCTGGCGAGCTCCAACGCGGTCCTGGGGCCCCACGAGCCGCCGGCCGACGAGACCGTCCTGCCCCACCCGTCCTCGCCGTACGGCGCCTCCAAGCTGGCAGGCGAAGCCTATGTCGCCGCGTACGCCGCCACCTACGGTATCGCCGCGTGCGCGCTCCGCTTCTCGAACGCGTACGGGCCGCGCTCGCTCCACAAGAAGAGCGTGGTGGCGGCATGGCTGCGCTCCGCCCTGGGCGGCGGCGCGCTGACGATCCACGGCGACGGCGAGCAGACCCGGGACTTCGTCCACGTCGACGACCTCGCGGCCGCGCTGGTCGCGGCCCTCGCCGCGCCCGAGGACCGCGTATCCGGGGCGGTCTTCCAGGTGGGCACCGGCCGCGAGACGACCGTCAACGAACTCGCGGCGGCCCTCGGGGCGGCCATGGGACGATCGCTGCCGGTGCGCCACGAGGCGGCGCGCACGGGCGACGTGCTGCGGAATGCGAGCCGCGTCGACCTGGCAGCCGAGCGCCTCGGCTGGCGCGCCACGGTCAGCCTCCGCGACGGCCTCCGCGAGACCGCCGCCTGGTTCGCGGCTGCGCTCCGCGACCCGGCCCTCGCCTCGGTCGCGCCGGACGCCCGCTCCGGGTCGGAGTGACCGGCGGATGACTCCCGGCGGGGACGCGTCCGGGCAGGCAGGCCGCCGGGCCCGCAACGGGCTGGGACGCGATGCCGTCCTCACGGTCGCCACCCGCTTCGGGCTCGCCGTCCTCATCATGGCGACGGACGTCGTCCTCGCGCGCCTGCTGGGGCCGGACGCGAAGGGCCGCTTCACGCTCGTGCTGCTCCTCTCGCAGCTGGCCGCGGTCGTCGTCGGGTGGGGCATGGACGCGGCTCTCGGCGTGGTTGCCGGCCGCGACCGCGAGGACGCGCGCTTCGGATTCGCCAATGCGGTGATCTGGTCGGCGGTGGTCGGCGGAATCGCGGTAGTGGTGGCCTGCTGGCTCTACGGGCTCCCGACCGACGTCCGACCGCGCGGGCCGCTGGCCGCGATCATCCCGAACCTCTCGGCCGCCCAGTTCGTGTACGCCGCGCTGGCGATCCCCGGGGAGCTGTTCTTCTCGCTCGGGCTGTTCGCGCTGCTCGGGCGCCGACTGGTCGCCGAGTACAACGCGATCCGCCTCCTGCGGCGGGCCACCCTGCTCGTCCTGGTCGTGGGCGCCGCGGCCGTCGCCCGCCTCTCGCTCGACGTCGCCGTCGTCTGCAACCTCCTCGCGCTCGGGATGACGGCGGCGGCCATCTTCTACGCCGCGCACCGGGAGGGGATCGCCGGGCTGCGGCCGTCGGCACCCCTCCTCGCCGAGGAGCTGCGCTTCGGGACGCGGGTCCTGCCGGGGGCGATCGCCGAGCGGCTCCAGCTCCGGTCGGACGCCTTCCTGCTCAACCTCCTCGTAGGCGTGCGGGCCACGGGCGTCTACTCGGTGACGGCCGGCCTCGCGGAGACGCTCTGGTACGTCCCCAACGCCCTCGGGACCGTGATGTTCAGCCGCGCCGTCGACCCGGGCGAAGATGCGGCCGGTACCGCCGTCGTGCTGTCGAGGACCACGGTGGCGATCACCCTGGCGCTCGCCGTGCCGGCGTTCGTCCTCGGTCCGTGGCTCGTCGAGGTCGTGTACGGGACCGCCTTCGCGGAGGCCGGGACGGCGCTGCGCTGGATCCTGCCGGGGGTGGTGGCCTACAGTGCCGTTGCGATCCTGTCGCGCTACATCACGGGCCAGGGCCGCCCGGGCGCGGCGACCGCGGTGATGCTCCTCGGCCTCGCCGTGAACGTCGCGTCGAACGTCGTGCTCATCCCGGCGATGGGCATCTCCGGCGCGGCGATCTCCTCGTCGATCTCCTACGGCACCACCGCCGTGCTGATGGTGGCGCTCTTCGTCCGCCTGTCGGGACGCGGCCTGCGCGAGACGCTGGTCCTCCGCCCCAGCGACGTTCGGGCTGGCCTCCGGTCCCTCCGGGGTCGGAAGGCCGAGGGCGCGGCGGCCGAGCCGGGCCCCGGGGAGGAGCTGTGAGCGGGCTGCGGGTCACGATCGTCGACGACACGCCCTACGTCGCCTGGGAGGGCCGGACGCACGCCGCCAACGCGACGTTCCACCGGTTCGCCGCCGCCCTCCTCGACGTGCGGGACGCCGACGGCGAGGCGGTGGTCTCCTCGATCACGCTGGCCGCGCCGGTCCGAGCCGGGGCGGCCGCTCCGGCGACGCTCCCGGTCGACGCGCGGATCCGGGTCCTCGCGACGGAGCCGTTCCACGGCATCGCCGGATACCTCCGCCGCGCGCCCGTCATCGCGGCCCGCAACGCGCCGCGGCTCCGGCGGGCGGTGGCCGGCGCCGATGTCGTGCTGCTCCGCCTCCCGGCGTCGAACGGGCTGCTCGCCGCGCTCGCCGCCGTGGCCCGCGGCGTGCCGCGCGTCGGGTACGTCGTGGGCAGCGTCCGCGAGGTCGTCGCCGGCCGGGCACGGGGCGGGTTGGGCGGACTGGGGGCGCTCCTCGCCGCGACCGCGTACGACGGGGCGGCGCGCCTCGCCGTGGCCGGGGCGCCGGTCGTGGTCGCCGGGGCCGACCTCGCACGGGGCGGCGTCGTCAGCAGCCTCGTCGAGCCCGGGGAGATCCGCGATCGGAGGGGTGAGCCGTGGCCGGCAGTGGCCGGTGCCCTCCGCCTCGTCTATGCCGGGCGGCTCGTCGACGGCAAGGGCCTCGGGACGCTCCTCGACGCGGTCGCCGAGCTCGCGACCGTCCATGGGAGCCCGGCGGTCCGCCTCGACCTGGTCGGCGACGGGCCCGGCCGCGCCGCGCTGGAGGACCGCGCGAGGGCCCTCAGGATAAGGGACCGGGTCGCCTTCGCCGGCCACCTGGCCCGCCGGGGACCCTACCTCGCCTCGCTCGCGGCCGCCGACGTCTTCGTGTCCGCCTCCCCCGCCGAGGGGTTCCCGAAGTCCGTCCTGGACGCCATGGCCGTCGGCCTTCCGGTCGTCGCCGTGCCGGCCGGCCGGCTTGCCGAGCTCGCCGATCCCGCGACCACCACGGCCGGCGCGCCCATCCTGCCGGTTGTGCCGAGCGACCCGCTTGCGCTCGCGGCGGCCATCGCGGGCCTGGCCGCGGACCCGGAGCGCGCGCGCGCCCTGCGCGCCGCGGGCCACGCCTTCGTCGGCGAGCACACGCGGCCGGTGGAGGCCGGGCGGCTCGCCGAGATCCTCCGCCGCGCAGCGCAGGGCCCACGGGACGGCGCCGGCCGTCGCCGGCCGTCGCTGAGCGCGGGTCCCGCCGGTGAGTGCGCAGCCGCGCGGGTCTCCGTCAGTCGAGGCTGACCGAAGGCTCCGTCAGGCGACCGTGAAGTTCGCGAAGAGGATCGAGGCCAGGATCAGCGCGACCGCCAGGTTGGCCACCGTGGCCGTGGCGAACACCGCCACCGGCCGCCAGCCGGCCTCCCGGACGTGCACGACGCGGAGCTCGAGCCCGATGCTGACGAAGGCCAGGATGAAGAACCAGATGCGCAGGGCGTTGGCAACCGCGATCGTCGCGGTCCCCTGGTCCTTCGGGACCGTCCCGAGCCACCAGGTCGCGATCATCGACGCCGCGATGAACCCCAGGACGAACTTGGGGAAGCGCCGCCAGACCTCGCCGATGCCGGGCCGCTTGGCATCCGCCGACTGCTCGACGCGCATCACGAAGTAGAGCGTCAGGAGGATCGCGACGAAGCCCATCATGGCGTTCTGCGTGCCCTTGACGATGGCGGCGATCTTGAGCGCGTCATCACCGACGATCGTGCCGGCCGCGGTCACGGCGGCGGTCGTGTCGATGTTGCCGCCGATCCAGGCGCCGGCGACCACCTGGGAGAGTCCCAGCTGCGCCGCGAGCCAGGGCTGGATGAAGATCATGGGGATCGCGAAGATCACGACCAGGCTCGCCGCGTAGGCGAGCTGTTCCTTCTTCGCATGGACGGCACCCGCCGCGGCGATCGCAGCGCTCACGCCGCAGATGGACACGGCCGCCGCCAGGAGCGCCCGGAGCTTCGAGTCGAGCCCGAAGAGCCCGCCGAGCCACCAGGTGAAGAGGAAGACCGTCGAGATGAGCAGCAATGCCTGAAGGATGGCCGGGCCGGCGGCGGAGACGATCAGCGACAGGTTGATCGATGCGCCCAGCAGGACGAGGCCGGTCTTGATGAAGAACTCCGTCCGGAAGGCGCCGCGCATCTTCTCGCGCACGCCGAGGGCCGCGAGCACGCCGTTGGCGGCCAGGCCCAGGATGATGGCGTAGATCGGGAACTCGATCGCCTTGGCGGCGCTGGCCCACTCGGTGCCCTTGAGCCAGACGGGGACGTTGAGCTCCAGGTACCGGGTCAGGGTCGCCAGGGCGAGCAGCAGGACGAGGCCGGCCGCCGTCCACAGGGCGGGCACGTAGGAACGTGCCTCGGACCGCTCGAGGGTGGGCTCCAGGGTCGCCATCAGGGCACCAGCCCCTTCCCGATGACGCCGCTGAGCACCAGCAGCAGGAGGACAAGCCCCAGGATCGTCGCTGCCCAGTCCTCGTTGATCAGCCGTCGGCCGGCGGTCGCGACGCCGCCCGCGGTCTCGATCGCGTCGTCGTCCGGCACTCCGTTCGTCGCCTCGTCGCCCGTCCGGGCGCGCTCATCGTCCATCGAACCCTCCACGGTCCCTGGCCCTTGCGGGCACCGCCGGTGACTCTACTCACTTGGGCGACGCGCTGCGCGGTCCATTCGGCCTGTTGTCCCGCAACCGCCGAGATGCGGCGCCGGAGACGCAGCGCAGGCGACGCACGCCCGCGTGCGACTCGAGGTGCCCGCGACGCGATGCGTGCCGTACCGGGCGCGACGCGCCAGGGTCCGGGCGGCTACCCTTCGTCCGTCGTGCTGATCATCGTCGCCGCCTTCTGGGCGGCCACGCTGCTCCTCGCCTGGGTCTACGTGGGCTACCCGGGCCTGGTCACGATCGCGGCTCGCCTCCGCCCGGTTCACCCGACCGGCATGAGCGCTCCGCCCAGCCTGACCATCGCCATCGCCGTGCACGACGAGGCGGAGCACATCGCGGACCGGATCGCCGACGCGCTGGCGCAGGACGGTCCCGCCAGCCCGATCGTCGAGGTGCTGGTGGGCAGCGACGGCTCCACCGACGCGACGGAGGCCACCGTCGAGGCGATCGCCCGCAGCGACCCGCGCGTGCGCCTGCTGGCGCTCCCGCGAGCCGGCCAGACGCCCACGCAACAGGCGCTGTTCGAGGCCGCTCGCGGCGACGTCGTCGTCCTCACCGACGCCGAGACACGATTCGCCCCGGACGCCCTTGCTGGCCTCAGCGCCCCGTTCGCCGACCAGCGTGTCGGGGCCGCCACGGGCCGCCTCGAATGGCGCGACGAGGCCGCCACCGCCACGTCGCGCAACGAGGGCCTCTACTGGCGCTACGAGCGCCGCGTGCGCGAGCTCGAGAGCCGCGCCGGCTGGTTGACGGCGGTGACCGGGGCCTTCCTGGCCGTCCGCCGAACCTCCTACCGACCTGTCCCCGCCCAGGCCTCGATGGACCATCTGCTGCCGCTCTACGTGCGTGAGCAGGGCGGGATCGTCGTCTACGTGTCCGACGCGGTCGCGACCGACCGCCCGATCAGCGGCCTGCGCCAGCAGTTCCGGAGCCGCTCCCGAACCGCGACGCGGGGCATCCGCGCCAACCTGTCGATGGCAGGGCGACTCGCGCCCTGGAGCCACCCGGCGGCGGCCGTGGCGATCTGGTCGCACAAGCTGCTGCGCTGGGCCACGCCGATCCTCGTGGTGGTCGCGGCCGTCTCGGCCGCGGTGCTCGCCCTGGATGGCGCGACGCTGGGGTGGATCGTGCCGGGCGCCGTCCTCGTCGGGCTCGTGGCGGCGGGACTCGCCCACCTCCTCGTGAACGCCGGCAGGACGCCGCCGCGAATCCTCGCGTTCGCCCGCGCGTTCACCGTCGTGAACGCCGCCTTCGCCGTCTCCTGGCTGAACGTCCTTCGCCGCCGCCGGATCGAGGCCTGGCGCGGGATGGAATGGGAGGCCTCGGGCCGCTGACTCAGGTTCCGGCAGTGGCGCCTGGGGCCGCCGCCGAACCGGCGACTGGGCCCACGTCAGCGTCAACGACCGCCGGATCGGCGGTACCTGCCGTGTCGCCGGCGCTCACCGGCGATCCCCTTGCATGGGCGAGGCCGGTGCCCACGATCGTGAACGCGACGGTCGAGACCTGGATGAACAGGAGGGGGTTATTGAACGACGCGGCCAGACCCCATCCGAGCGCTGTGGCAAGGGCGCCTGCCCCCACCCAGCCGGGAACGCGCGCCAGCCCGACGACCGTCGCAACGACCCAGACCGCACCAACAAGGCCGACGAAGAAGCCCTCTTCCGCGAAGAGGCGCAGCCATTCGTTGTGCGGCGAGTTGAGGACCGCATCGCCGTACGCATCTGCGAACCGGCCGTACTGGCCGAATCCCACCCCGAGGAGCGGGTGGTCGGACCAGATCCCAGCCGCGGCGACCCAGGCACGGAGGCGGAGAATGTCGCTCGCCACGAGCACACCGCTCGGGTCGACTTCCCCCCCGCCCCCGACTGCGACGCTCCGGCTGACGAGGTAGCCGGGCAGCAACAACCCGCCGGCGACGATCCCGGCGACCAGCAGGCCGGCCCCCATCCAGCGGCGGACGCGCCAGGCGATCACCACGGCGACCACGAAGATGCCCAGGAGGGCGGCCCGGCTGTACGTGAAGTACATCGCGAGGGCGAGGATTCCTGCGCCCCCAGCCGCCGTCACCCGGACGAGGACCGGCAGGCGACGTCCCAGCATCGCCGCGGCGGCGGCTACCGCGAAGGGGCCGATGACGAGCGCTGCGACGCCGTTGGGCGAGGAGATCACGCCCGAGAGCCGAAGCTCGAACCGGGTGGGCCGGACCATCCAGTCGAGGGGCGTGCCCCGGATGCTCGTCGCGTCCAGGAAGTCGGCGAGACTCACGGCCCCGGCGACGACACCGGCGACCGTTACCGCGACGAGCGGGCGGAGCGACCCCTGGCGCGCCGCCCAGGCCGCCGTCATCAGCACGATCGCGACCGTGGCGGGCCCCGCGATCCAGTCGATGAGCGCGGCCGTCGCCTGCGTGTCGTCGGTCCGGACCGCGGTCACCACGACGCCCACCAGCGTTCCGGCGGCCAGCGCCATCCCCAGCGCGAGGGGGAGCGACCAGGGGAAGTCGCGAGGTCGGCGGACGAGGCGCAGGGCGACGCCCGCGGCGAGAGCTGCGAGGATGACGGGCTTGACGCCGAGATCGCGCGTCAGCACGAAGGGCTCGCTGAAGACCGCCATCACCGCGAACACCGTGAGTCCGGAGCCGGGGTGTACCAGCGCGAGGATCGCGGCCGCGACGACCCACGTCGCAAGCAGGTCGCGGGGCGCATCGGCCATGCGCAGGGCGACGTATGCCGCGATGAACCCGCTCTCCACGATGATCGGCCACAGCCGCCGCGGGAGGCGCTCGGCGACTGCGTCCCCCATCGCGCGGTAGAGAGCGAGCGGGCCGGGTTCGACCGCGTCGGCCGGGGCGGCGGCCTCCGCGGCAGGGCCGCGGGGGGTCAGCGAAGCCATGTCTTGAGCATGACCCGCAGGAACCCGGCCCCGTAGCGCAGCGTGCCGCCCTTCTTGCTGGTCCCCGCCGCGCGGCGCCGGATCGTCACGGGCACCTCCGTCACGCGGAAGCCCGCCCGCGCTGCGCCGAGCAGGAGCTCGGGGTTGTGGAACTGCTCCTCGGTGAACGCGAGGGCGGGGAGCATGCTCGCCCGGATCGCGCGGTAGCCGTTGGCGATGTCCGAGATCTCGGTCCCGCCGAGGGCGTTGAGGAGTCGCGTGTACACCGTGATCCCGGCGTTGCGCGCCACCGAATCGGCCTCGTAGTCGCCGAGGCGGCGCGAGCCCACCACGAAGTCCGCGCGGTCCTCGAGGATCGGCGCGACGAGTGCCGCCAGCTGGGCCGGGTCGTGCTGCCCGTCGGCGTCCATCGTGACCACCACGTCGGCGCCGACGCGCTCGGCGACGAGGTACCCGGTCTGAAGGGCCGCGCCCTGGCCGCTGTTCACGGGGAGGCTGACGACGTGGACGCCGGCCCGGCGGGCGACGTCGGCCGTCCCGTCCCGTGAGCCGTCGTCGATGACCAGCACGTGGACGGGCACGGGTTCGGCCGCGGCGGGGACGGGGACGGGTCCGGCCGCGGCGGGGACACCGGGGGCCCCGCCGGGCACGGAGACGGCCCCCGCGGGCACGTTCGCCGGTACCTCCGCCAGCACCGTGGCCAGGCTCTCCGCCTCGTTGAACGCGGGGATGCAGACGAGCACGCCGCCCCAGCGCTCCCCGGTCGGGGCCGCGATCTGGGCGGCCGTGAGGGCCCGCGCGAGGCGACCGACCCGCTGGGACGCCCGCTCGGCGCGGCCGAGGGCGTAGAGGATCAGGAGGAAGCACAGCGCGACGGCGACGATGAGGACCGTGATCAGGCGCCCGAGCGGCGCCCCCTCGAGGCCGAGGATGTCCTGCAGCGGACGGACCAGGTCCGGGAACGTCGCGATCACCAGCAGGCCGAGACCGGCCGCCAGCCGGACGAACCCCGGGAACCGGCTTCCGCTCCCCGACCGCAGCAGCCGCCGCGCGCCGCCGGCCACGAGGATCACGCCGACGAGCAGGCCGACGATCCGCAGGAGGCTGATGTCCGCGAACATCGGTCCGGTCAACCTCCCATGGCGGCTGGCGCCGCGACGGCATACAGGAGCAGGCGCCCGTCGTCGAACGAGCGGACCAGAGTGTAGCCCGCGCTCCGGTCGAGGGCCGCGAGGTCGGTCACGAACGGGAGGTACCCGCCGAGGTCCGCGCCGGTCGCCCCGTCGGCGGCCACGAGGAGGTGGGTGACCTTCTCGCGCTCGAGATAGCTCCGCGAGCCCTCGCCATCGGGATCGAGGAAGACCCGCCGGGCCCCCAGGACGAGGTTCGTGGACTCCCCGAGGAACGCCATGTTCTCCAGGTAGACGGCGCGCCCGTCGACGATGCCGGTCCGCCGCGCCAGGGCGGCGACCGAGCCGTCCGTGTAGGCGTTCGCCAGGAGCCTGGCATCGGCCGGCAGGTTGGCGTCGATCCAGCCGTAGGCGTCGTAGCCCGCGACCGTGAGGCCGGGCTCCGGGTCGTCGTCGAGCTCCATTCCGACGGCCGGGGCGATCATCCCGAACGTGAGCACCAGCAGCGCCAGCGCGGAGGCCGCCGCGGCGCGCCGGGGCAGCAGCGCGCGCCAGCCGGGTCGCAGGAACCGGTCGACGAGCCACAGCACGACGACGGCCGCGACCACGGGCAGCACGAGAACGTACGGCATCAGCCGCCGCGGCCCAGTGCGCATCGGGACGTAGGTGTCGGAGATGGCGAAGAGCAGGTACGCGCCCACCACCAGTGCCACCCCGAAGACCGCGGCCGCGAGGACCAGCCGTCGGCGCCGGGCGTCCAGCCACGGCCACGCGAGCAGCGGCACCAGCAGGAGCCCCGCGAGGACGACGAGGAGGCCGGGGAGCCGCCCGTCGAGACCCGGCCAGACGTGCAGGATCGAGCGCGGCAGCAGGCGCCGGTCGGTGAAGGAGCTGGGCGGCTCGCGGCCCTGCTGGCCCGGCGCGACTGCCGCCACGTAGAAGTCCCACGTTGGGTCGTCGGTGAACGTCCAGCCGGGCGGCATCTCGTCGGCCGGTGGCGGGGACGGCGCCGCGGTCGCTCCCGCGTCGCGCGCGACGTACCCGAGCACCCGCAGCTCGCCGGTGAGCCCGTACGACGCGATCGCCCCCACGAGCAGGCCGCCGGCCAGCACCGCGCCAGCGACGGCCGCGACCGGCACGAAGGTTGCTCGCGGGGGGATCCGCAGCCCCGGGCGGCCCCGCGCCGCAAGGAGGCGCGCGGCCGCGAGGCCCACGACGCCCGGCCCGAGGAGGAGGAAGACCTCCGCGTGGGCCAGCCAGACCACGGCAGCCGAGAAGATCGCGGCGCCGGCGAGGCGCCACGAGCGCTCGACCATCGCCCGGTCGGCCAGCCAGAGCGTGAACAGGGCGGGGACGAGCGCCCAGGTCTCGGGCCGGTAGGCCAGGAACTTCCCCTCGAGGCGCACGGTCCCGAGGAGGAGGCACGCACCGAGCACGGCGAGCCAGCTCGAGACGAAGCGCCGCAAGAGGAGGGCGGCGGTGGCGAACGCGGCTCCCAGCACGGCCAGCCGGTAAGCCTCCATGATCATCCGCATGTCGAGGTCGGGCAGGAGCGCAAACGCGGCGGCCGTGTGGGCCGTCACCGGCAGGTAGTCGGTCGAGAACGGCCGCAGCGTCCCCCATTCCGGGAGCTCGGCCGGAAAGCCACCCTGCAGGGCGGTCTCGCGCGCCAGGTTCGCGTAGTACCAGACCGTCGAGCTGAAGGGGAGGAGGGCGTCGCCGACGGCGCTGCGCGACGGGAGCACCACGAGCGCCAGCGCGACGACGGCCCCCGCTCCGGCGACCCCGGCGACGACCGCCCGCCGGCCGCGGCGAGGGCGCCCGACCCCGCGGCGCCACCGCGCGGCCCCCCGGCGACGGCTCGGCAGCAGGAACGGGAGCCCGGTGAGCGCCGCCAGGGAGGCGACGACCGCGATCGGCGTGAGCGCGTCGAGGCCGGCCAGCACGGTGCAGGTCACGGCGGCCACCAGTAGACTGGCCGCGGCCGCCCGTCCGGCGGTGACGACGGGCGATCCCGATCCGGGCGCCAGCACGGGGCCCCAGGATAGCCCCGGCAGGATGAAGAGGAGGGCCAGGACGAGCGCGGCCTGGACGAGCTGCACGCCGGTGGCGAGGGGATCCGAGGACAGGTGATGAGCCTCCGGTGGTGCCGATGACCGCAGCCGCGGGCCAACCCGGGACGCCACCCGCCGCGCGGCCACGCCCGAGTGTACGGCACGCCGGGCTCGCGACCGGTCCGGTGGTCGCCCTCGCCGGCCTCGTCGCGGCCTCCCTCGCCGTGTTCGGCTTCCGCCTCCTGGCTCCCGCCTACCCGGGCGGCGACCTCCTCTACCACGGAGCGCTGGCGCTCGGCCTCGTCCGCGAGGGCCTCCCGATGGAGGGCGCCTACGCCGGGCTGCCCGCCTACTACCCGCCCGGGTTCCACGCCCTGCTCGGCGGGCTCATCGGTGCCCTCGGGATCCCGCCCGTCACCGCGGCCGCCATCCTCTTCGTGCTGCTCCTGCCGGCGCTGCCCCTCGGGACGTACCTGCTCGCGAACCGCCTCACCGGACGACCGTGGGTCGCGGTCCTGGCCGTCGCCCTCACGCTCTTCGGGGGCGCCTACGACCTGAACCCCGGCCGCCAGTGGGTCAACAGCCTGTTCATGGGCGGCCACGCAGCCTGGACGGCCTACCCGCGCGACCTCGTCTTCGCGATCCTGCCCTTCGCCGCATACGCCTTCGTCCGGGCCCTCGAACCCGGCGCCGGCGGGCGGCGCTGGCTCGCGTGGGCGGCTGTCGGTGGGCTCATCCTGGGCGGGGCCGCGCTCGTCCAGGTCCAGCTGCTGCTGCCGATCCCGTTCGCCTTCCCCGCCCTCGTCGTCGCCGCTCGCGATCCCGCGCGGCGCGGGCGCGCCCTCGTCGCGCTGGCGGTCACGGGCGGCCTCGCCCTGCTCCTCGCGGCCCCGTGGCTCATCCAGACGGCCGACACGATCCGCCAGAACGGCGGGGTGGCACTCGACTCGTCCGACCAGCTCGAGCCCGCCCAGTTCGGGTTCTGGAGCTACCCTCGCCAGTTCGGTCTTCTCCTTCCCTTCGGCGTGCTCGGGGCGGGCGCCGCCCTGCTGTTCCTGCGACGCCCCGACGGCCCCCGGCCAGCCGGCGAGCCCGGGCCGTGGCACCCCAGCCTCCGGGAGGCGGGAGTCCTCCTCGCCACGTGGTGGGCGCTGCCGTTCGTCCTCGGCGTGCTCTACCAGCCGACGTGGCCGCTCGAGGATGCCCTGCGACCCCAGCGGCTGTGGCTGATCGCGTCGCAGCCCCTGGCCCTCCTCGCCGCGATCGGGATGGTCACGGCCTCGGAGCATGTGCTGCTCCGGCGGCGGCCGCGGTGGGTGGTCCCCGCCATCGTGGTCACCGTTGTCGCGGCGTCGCTCCCGGCGACCTACGCGACGGCGTCGCTGGTCGCGCGGTCGTGGACGCAGGACGTCTATGCGATGCTCGATCGCGAAGCCGACCGGGTGCCCCAGTTCGACGCGCTGCTCGGGCGCACCGGGCCCCGCGTCACCGTGGTGGCTCCCGAGGACTGGTCCGCGTGGGCCTGGTTCGAGACGGGCCAGCAGATCGTCGCCTTCGTGCCGCCCGGCTATGCCAAGCTGGCCTTCGACCCGGCGATCTTCACCGGGACCTCGCAGGCGGATCGGCGGGCGGCGCTCGTCGCGGCGTGGTCGGGCGACGTCGCGTCGCTCGTGGCCGCGGCCGACCGGTTCGGCGCACAGCGGATCGTGATCCCGCGCGAGGCCGACCGGTGGTCGCTCGTCGACCTTGCCGCCGCCGCGGTCGTCGCGGACGATCCCGGCGCCGCGCCGGGCGCCCGGATCGCCGAGGGCAACGGCTGGGACGCGGTCGAGCTCGCCGAGGGCCAGCGCCTCCTGCTGCCCACGCGGACCACGGGGCCGCTCGACGTGGCCGTCAAGGTCGCGACGCTCGGCGGCGGCGTGGGGCCTGCGGTGAGCCTTCGGCTCGTCGCGGTGTCGGCCGTGGGCGAGGGGGCCGATGGCGGGGCAATCGTCGGCGAGGGGCCGGGCCGCTCGCTGGCCGTCATCGACCTCCCGGCGAGCGCCGACCCTGGCGCCGGGGGACCGCCGCGGTGACCCTGGCCCCGGGAGAACGCCTGGCCGTCGAGGCCCTCACGCCGGCCGTCCTCCAGTCGGTCGCGGGCTGGACCCCCCGCCCCGCCGTGCCCGACGGCTGGCGGGTCGCCGACGAGACCGACGAGGCGACCGTCCTCGAGCGTGCCCCGTGACGCGCTGGCTGCGCCGGCCGATCGTCTGGCTCCCGGTCTCGGGGGCGCTCCTGGTCCTCGTCGCCTGGCGCTCCCGGGTCTGGGAAGCGGGGGACGTCCTGGGGACGCCGGCACCCCTGCCGCTCCTCGTCGCCGTCCTGCTGAACGGCGCGCTCGCCCTGCTGTGGGCCGTCCGGTCGGCCGACCTGCTCGCGGCGGCGGGCAGCCCGGTTGCCGTCGCGCCACTCGTCCCGATGACGGTCTTCGCCAACACCATCAACAACCTGACGCCCGGTTCGGCCGGCGAGGTGGTCCGAGCCTGGATGCTGCGCGTCCACCACGGGGTGCCGTACGCCACGGGCGGCGCCGTCATCGTCGTCGAGCGGTTCGTGGCGATCGCCTACCTCGGCGCCAGCGCGGCGATCGTGTGGTTCGCCCGCCCGCTCGCGCTGCCGGGTCCCGTGGTCGTGGCACTTCTCTCGCTCCTGGTGATCCTGCCGGGCCTCCTGTACGGGGTCGGCCTGCGACCGCTCGCGTCGCTCGCCCGCCTGCCACTCGGCGGGATCCTGGGGTCCGGGCGCTGGGCGCGCATCGGGGACGGGCTCGTGCGGATGGACGCCACGGTCGCGATCCTCGTCACCCACCCGCGCCACCTCGGCGTCTTCGCCCTGACGACCACCCTCGTCTTCGCCTGCTACGCGGCCCAGCTGTGGCTCGTTGCGCAGTCGGTCGGGATCGCCATCGACCCGCTCCTCTGCTGGGGTGCCCTGGGCCTCTCCATCGTCGCCGGCGTGCTGTCGCTCCTGCCGTTCGGCCTCGGGGCGGCCGATCTCGTGCTGGCCGCGCTCTTGGCGTCGCTGGGCGTGCCGGCGCCCGCTGCGGCCGCCATCGCGTTCGGCTACCGGCTGGTCTCCACGTTGCCGCTCGGCATCATGGGCGGGATCTCGTACGCCTGGCTGAGCGCCCGGCTGCCGGAGGGCGGGCCGGCGGGGGCGATGGCGACGGCCCGCGCTGCGATTGCGGAGGACGCGGCCGAAAGCGGAGCCGACGAGATGCCGGAGGGTCCCGCGATGGCGGAAGAGGGCGGCACCCTCGGGGCCGGCAGGGCCCCGGCCGGCCGCCGAGCCGCCCCGGGTTCGGCCGATCCCGACCGAACGGGCGACCAGGCCGAGGCGCGGCCGTGACCCCCGCCGGGCTCCTGGCCGGCGCCGCCGTGGCGGTCGCCTTGGTGGCCGGCGCCCTGCTGGTGCTGCCGTCGATCCGCCGCACCGGCCTCGGGATCGTGCACCCGGCCCTGGCCTGGCTCGCGCTGCACGCCGTCTTCTTCGGCGCAGGCGCCGCGATCCTCGCCGCGGCGGGCACCATCGCGCCCGGCGCGGCCTGGTACACCTCGGGGGCCGCCCTCGCAACGGCCCTCGGGGTCGCGGCTTCCGACCGCCTGGCCCGCCGGCGCGGCGCCGGGCCGGCCGTGCGCGGTCCCGGGGTGGCGATCGGCATCCCGGATCCCGCGCCGCCCCGGCCGGTCGTCGTCGCGGCCCTGGTCGGCCTCGCCCTCGCGGCGATCGCGCCCGGGCTCCTGGCGACCGGGCTCCCGCTGCTGTCCAACGACCCCACGGGAGCCCGCCTGGAGCTCGCCGGGTTCCTCGTCCAGCCGCTGCGGATCGCGCTCCCGGCGGCGGCCGTCGTCGCCCTGCTCGCGGCCGCGCGGAGACGGTCGCGACGCCAGATGGTCCTCGCGGCTGCCGCGATCGGCCTCGCCGTCGTCTTCACGCTGCTGCTCGCCAGCCGGTACCTCGCCGCGGAGCTGGTCGCCGCGCTCGTCGTCGGCTGGCTGCTCGCGGGACGCCGGATCCCCGCGCGGATCGTTGCCGCCGTCGGGATCGTTGCCGTGCTTGCCTTCGGCGCCGTCCAGGTCGTTCGCGCGCCGGAGCTGTCCAACGGCCGCGAGCTCGTCTTCGCGGTCGAGCGGACGGTTTCGCGCGTGCTCTTCGTGCAACCCCGCACGCTCGACGCGCTGATGGAGGTCATCCCGGCGGAGACGCCGTTCTTCGGCGGAGCCACATGGCTCCGCCGCCTCGGGCCGGCGCTCGGCAACGAAGAGGTCCCGAACCTGGGCTACTGGATCTACCCGGTCGTGTTCCCCGACCAGAATCCCGCGACCCCGGGCTACGCGGCGCCGGGCCTCCTCGGCGAAGCATGGGCCAACTTCGGCGTCCTCGGGCTGGTGATGTTCGTGGTCCTCGGGATCGCGCTCGAGCGGCTCGCCGCCCTTCTCGCCCGCAGGCGCGCCGGAACGGGCGACGTGGCGGCCGGGGCGCTCGCGGTCGTCGTGCTGGCCCGAACCCACGCCCTGGGCCTGGGCGGCGCCCTGCAGCTGGTGGCGCTCCTCGCCGGCTGGCGGCTCCTCGCCGCGGGCGGCGCGCGCGACCTCGCGAACGACGCGGTCGCGGTCGTCCGCTGGCGGGCCTGAGCGGAACCACGCGCCGGCGCACGCCGGACGCGGCGCGGGCGCAGCCCGGGCGCCGCGGGGGCGGGCCTTCGCTCGACGTCGGCCCAAGCCTGAGCCGGAGCTACGGCGCCGGCGTGGCCGAGGGCGACGCGCCTGTGGGCGCCGGCGTCGCGGTTGGCGGCCACGTGGCGCCCTTCTGCACCGGCGGGAAGTTCTTCGCGATCCAGGCTTTGCACACCTTCAGGTCGAGCGCGAACGCCGACCCGCCCAGCTCGACGGTGTAGGTTCGCGGGCCGAAGACGACCTGTTGAGCCGAGCCCAGCTTCGCCCGGCTGACGATGTCGTAGATGTCCTTGACACGGTTCGAGGGCAGGTCCGTCCGAACGGTCTCGCCGGCGATCCGCAGCAGCTTCGGCAGGACGCCCGGCCCCTGGTCGCGGACCTTCTGGAGGGCGGCCATCACGAGCTGCTGCTGGCGGCGCGCCCGCCCGAAGTCGTTGTCGCCCTTGCGACTGCGGGAGAAGATCAGGGCGGTCTTGCCGTTGAGCTTGCTTGAGCCGGCCGGGAGGCCCCAGCCCTGGGTCTTTGCGTTCACCCAGTACTCGGGGTCGTAGTAGGCCTTGTCGAGCGTCACCGTGACCCCGCCCACCGCGTCGACCAGCCGCCGCACGCCCTCGAAGCCGATGAACACGAACCCGTCGAGCTCGATGCCGAACGCCTTCTCCACCGCCTGCTCCATGGCGGCGTTGCCGTTCTTCGAGGTCGCCAGCAGGTGCTGATAGACGGCGTTTGCCTTGCCGGCGTACACGCCGCCGCCGGGCAACGGGAAGTTCAGCGTGTCGCGCGGGACCGAGAACGCCGCCGCCTTTCCGGTGACCGGGTCGACCGACACGACCATGATCGCGTCGGTCCGGTTGCCGGGGTGCGCTGGCCGGTAGTCCGAGCCGAGCAGGAGGACCGTGAAGCGCCCATCGGTGCCGAGGACGGGGTCGGCGCCGGCCGGGACCGGAGTCGCAGACGGCTCCGGTGCCAGCGACGCGTCGGGAGTGGGTTCCGGCGGCAGCGCCGGTGGCGTCTCGCCCGGGGCGAAGCTCTGCGGCGTCGGCTCGGGCTCGCCGGAGGCGTCGGCGGCGGGAATGGGCGTCGCTCCGGGGCCGGCCAGGCCCCCGGCGAGGGCGAGCCCCAGGCCGCTGACCGCGACGATCGCGACGACGAGGCCCCCGACCGCGAGCGCGCGGCTCGCGGGCTTCATGGCGCGCCAGGTGGTACGCAGGTTGCTCATGGCACGGGACCGTAGCACACCAACCCCGACGGCACCCTCGGGTCGAAGATGCTGGCTCGAGGAACCTCGGGCTGTGAGCCTCGGGGGGAGCCGCTCGTGGAGCGAGGCGGCACGAGCCTACCGTGGTTAGGGCGGAGATGCCGATCGGCCCTTGTGGCGGTGGAAGGCGACGACCACCCTGCGACCCAGGGGCATTCGTGACGCACCCCGGCGCCGTCGCCCAGTCGGCGCCCAGCGGCACCACGTGCTCGGTGAGGTGTGTCGTGAGTCGATGCAACGAGACGCGCCGGAGCTCCGCCGGCAGGTTCGTGCCGATTGCCGTGTCCGCCCTGCTTGTTCTCGGTGGCCTGCCGGCCCACGCCGCCGCAGTCACGGACAGCCTCGTCGCGTCGGACTTCACCTCGACCGACCAGATCATCGTCGGCTGGGCGGACGTTAGTGGCGCCGAGTCGGAATCCGAAGTCGGTGCGCAGCCGGCTCGGATCCGACGCGTCGAGGCCGCCGGCGGCGAACCGGCGACATGGCTCCGAACCCTCGCGGTGGGTGGCGACGTCTACCGTTTCGCCACCCGCCTCTCGCCGGAACGCATCGCCGCGACCGTCGGCGTGCTCCGCGGCCAGCCCGGTGTCGCGTACGTCGAGCCGGACTGGATCGAACACGGCGGTCGCGAGCCCGCCGAACGACCCGTATTGGACAACGCCCGCGCCGGGCCAGTGGGACCTCTCGGAAGGGACCATTTCGACGACATACGGGATCGACCTGCTCGGCGCGTGGGACACGACCCTCGGCGCCGGTGTCGTCGTCGCCGTGATCGACACTGGGATCACCGCCCACCCGGAATTCGCCGGCCAGACCGTCGCCGGCTATGACTTCATCGGCGACCTCACGAGGGCGAACGACGGGGACGGCCGCGACGCGGACCCGTCCGACCCCGGCGACTGGTGTGACACCGGGACCTCGAGCTGGCACGGCACGCACGTGTCGGGCACGATCGGTGCCCTGGCGAACAACGCCATCGGGATCGCCGGCATCGCTCCGTCGGCGAAGATCCAGCCGGTCCGCTACCTGGGGAAGTGTGGCGGCTATGCGTCCGACCGGGTCGACGCGATCGTCTGGGCGTCCGGCGGCACCGTCAGCGGCGTCCCGGCGAACGCAACCCCCGCCCGCGTCATCAACATCTCGGCCGGCGGGGCCGGGCCCTGCGACACCACCTCCCAGGCGGCGGTCGACAGTGCCGTGTCGCGCGGCACGGTCGTCGTCGTGGCGGCGGGCAACAACAATGCCGATGCTTCCGGCTACAGGCCTGCGAACTGCAACGGGGTCATCACGGTCGCGGCGACCGACCGCACCGGCGCCCGGGCGAGCTTCAGCAACTACGGCTCGGCCGTCGAGATCTCGGCCCCGGGCGTCGCGCTCTGGTCGACACTCAATGACGGGGCGACCGTCCCTGGCAGCCCGATCTACGCCCAGTACTCCGGCACGAGCATGTCGACGCCGCACGTCGCCGGCGTTGCGGCCCTGATGCTCGCCGCGAACCCCGCGCTTACGCCGGCGCAGGTTGATGCGCTCATGCAGCAGACGGCCCATCCGTTCGGCGTTGGCGGTTGCCCGCCGGGCTGCGGATCGGGGATCATCGACGCCGCCGAGGCCGTCGCCGCCTCTCTCCCTCTCGCCGCCACGTACGTCTCGCTCACCCCGGCCCGCCTGCTCGACACCCGGGTCGGCACGGGCCTCTCGGGGCCTTCACCTCGGGCACGCCCGGACTCTTCGCGGTGACCGGCCACGGCGGGGTCCCGGCCGGCGCCATCGCCGTCACCGGCAACCTGACCGTGACCGACCAGACCAGCCCGGGCTTCGTGGCCCTCACCCCGGTCTCCGACCCCCAACCCGGCACACCTCCACCCTCAACTTCCCGGTCGGCGACAACCGGGCCAACGGGGTCACCGTCGCCCCTGGGAGCCGGCGGCACCCTCTCGGTCACCTACTCGGGGCGAGGCCGGGCGGCGCCACCACCGACCTCATCTTCGACGTCACCGGCTACTTCGTGCCCGATACGACCGGCGCCACCTACGTCTCGCTCACCCCGGCCCGCCTCCTCGACACCCGGAACGGCACGGGCCTCTCGGGGGCCTTCACCTCGGCAGTCGCCCGCGCACGCTTCGCGGTGACCGGCCACGGCGGGGTGCCCGGCGGGCGCCATCGCGGTGACCGGCAACCTGACCGTGACCGACCAGACCAGCCCGGGCTTCGTGGCCCTCACCCCGGTCTCCACCAACAACCCGACCACCTCCACCCTCAACTTCCCGGTCGGCGACGACCGGGCCAACGGGGTGACCGTCGCCCTGGGGGCCGGCGGCACCCTCTCGGTCACCTACTCGGGGCGAGGCCGGGGGCGCCACGACCCACGTCATCTTCGACGTCACCGGCTACTTCGTGCCCGATGCGACCGGCGCCACGTACGTCTCGCTCACCCCGGCCCGCCTCCTCGACACCCGCAACGGCACGGGCCTCTCGGGGCCCTTCACCTCGGGCAGTCGCCCGGACCGTTCGCGGTGACCGGGCACGGCGGCGTGCCGGCCGGCGCCATCGCGGTCACCGGCAACCTGACCGTGACCGACCAGACCAGCCCGGGCTTCGTGTCCCTCACCCCGGTCCCACCAACAACCCGACCACCTCGACCCTCAACTTCCCGCTCGGCGACGACCGGGCCAACGGGGTGACCGTCGCCCCTGGGTGCCGCGGGCACCCTGTCGGCCACCTACTCGGGGCGAGGCCGGGGCGCCACCACCGACCTCATCTTCGACGTCACCGGCTACTTCGTGCCCTAGCGGGCAGCGGACGGTGTCCGGTCCCACCGGGCTTCCGGACTTCTGGCGCAGTCTCATGGGGTGTCTGGCCGCCAAGACCCCCATGAAGCCGGTCGAAGTTGCTGAAGTACTCCCCCACTCGCGGAGCCGCCGCCTGGAGTGCCCCGTGTCGATGACGACGCCCTCGACGAGCCCGTGGAACTCGTCGGTGTCGATGCGATGGGATCGTTCGACCCTGCCGTTGAGGCGGGGGGCACGGTCGGCTGCGCCGCGACCGTGTGCGCCGCGGCGCTACCATGGGCGACACTCCGGGGGCAGCGTAGGAGGAGACGTGCGCATCCGGGACGCGGGCGAGCCGACGATGGAAGGGAGCCGTCGATGATCCGCCGCCACGCCACCGCGCTGCGCCTGAGCCTGGCGGCGGTCGACTTCCTGTCAGCCGTTGCGGTCTTCATCGGAGTCAGCATCGTCCGCTTCGGGCCGGCGTGGCGCGAGGCGTGGGAGGCGGCGGCCGCGGACCCCTGGTTCCTGGCGGTCCTCTACGGCGCCGGCTGGGTGACGATCCTGTGGATCCAGGGCCTCTACCGGCTGCGGGCCCGGTGGTCGTGGCGCGCGGAGTGGACCGACCTCCTGCGGGCGGTCCTGCTCATCGCGTTCCTGGCGTTCGCCATCCTCTTCGCGGCGAAGCTCCCGAACGTCAGCCGGCTCTTCCTGGTTTGGCTGTTCGCCGTACAGGCCGTCGTGGCGATCGCTTCGCGCGGCGTTCTCCGGTACCTGTTCTCTCGGGCACGCGAGAGCGGGAGGAACGCCCGCTTCATGCTCATCGTCGGCAACGGGCCCGCGGCGCACGACTTCGCTCGCCGGCTCGAGCGCAACGCGTACCTCGGCCTGCGAGTGGTCGGCTTCCTCGCGGATCCCCGCGCCGACGATCCGCGACCCGGCGATGCGGCAGAGGCGGCCGCGGCGCGACCGCCGAACGAGCACGCTCCCGCGGGGACACTCGGCAGAATCGGCGCCATCGAAGCGATCCTGCGGTCGACGGTCGTCGACGAGGTCGCGATCTGCCTGCCCCCGGAGCACGGAGCCTTCGTCGAGCCCGTCGCCCGCCTCTGCGAGGAGGAAGGGCTCGTCGTGCGTGTCCCCTTG
Source organism: uncultured Chloroflexia bacterium (assembly GCA_963831745.1). Lineage (GTDB taxonomy): Bacteria > Chloroflexota > Limnocylindria > Limnocylindrales > CSP1-4 > CTSoil-043. The sequence goes on from CAWHRD010000002.1 coordinate 466,237, forward strand.
GTCCCCGGCGCCACCGCGATCCCCGGGGGAAGGCTCGAGGACTTCGAGGGGACCCGCCTTCAATCGCTCTCGTACGGACCGGATCGCACGCTGGGGTTGATCGTCAAGCGCCTGATCGACATCAGCGGTGGGATTGCCGTCCTCGCGATCCTCTCGCCGCTCCTCGTGGGGGTCGGGGTCTTCATCGCGCTGCGCGACGGGCGGCCGGTCATCTTTCGACAGGTTCGCGTCGGTGTCCGCGGTCGCCCCTTTGCCATCTACAAGTTCCGGACGATGGTCCGCGACGCAGAGGACCGATATGCGGAGCTCGCGGCACAAAGCGATACCAAGGGCGCGGCATTCAAGATGACCGACGACCCCCGAATCACCTCGTGGGGCCGAGTGCTGCGCAGGACGAGCATCGACGAGTTCCCGCAGTTCATCAACGTCCTGCGCGGGGAGATGAGCATCGTCGGCCCGCGCCCGGCGCCGCCGCGCGAGGTTGCCGGGTACGACATCTGGCATCGCCGCCGGCTGTCCGTCAAGCCCGGCGTCACCGGGCTGTGGCAGGTCGAGGCTCGGCTGGACGAGGACTTCGATCGTCGTGCGCGCCTCGACCTGGACTACATCGACCGGTGGTCGCTCTGGCTCGACCTGAAGATCATGCTGCGGACGGTCCCGGCCATGCTCCAGGGCCGCTGAGCACCTCCGGGTGCGCTACGGGGCCGGCGACGCGGCTCCCGACTCCTTCTCGAAGAAGCGACTGTCCTTGCCGAAGAGGCGGATCGATGCCTGGGCGAACTTCGCCATGTCGGGGACCAGGATGTAGGAGCCCGCGTTCCCCGGGTTGGTCGCATACGGCGGTCCCAGGACGATCTTCTGGATGTTCGACTCGTCGATCGAGCGGCCGAGATCGAGCATCTCCGAGAGCCGCGCCGCTGGGAAGTTCGTCTTGAGGGTGTTCCCGGCCGCGGCCAGGATCGCCGGCAGCTTCGGGAGCATCGCGGGGTCGGTCATCTTCTTCTGCAGCGCCAGGAGGAGCTGCTGCTGGCGGCGAGCGCGGGTGAAGTCGTTGTCGCCTGCGCCCTTGCGCGAGCGCACGTAGGCGAGGGCCTCCTGGCCGTCGAGCGACTGCTTGCCGGCCGGCAGGTAGAACCCGACCTTCCGACCGTCGGTCCAGCCGCCGTAGGACGGGTCGTTGATCGTGCGCTCGTTGGTGACCGTCACGCCGCCGACGAGGTCGATGAGCTCTACGAACCCCTCGAGGTTGACGGCCGCGTAGTAGTGGACCGGGACGCCCACGAGATAGCCGACCTCCTTGACGAGCGAGGTCGTCGGGCCCTCGGGGAACTCGCCCGGGTGTCGCCGGGCATACGACATGAGGCTGTTGATCTTGGCGTCGAACGTTCCGCCCTTCCAGAGCGGGAAGCGCGAGAGGTCGCGCGGGATGCTGGCCATCACCCCCGTCTTGGACTCGGGATCGACGCTCAGGACGAGGAGCGTGTCCGTAAGGGCGTGTGTCCGGTAGGGCGACGAGTCGATCCCGGTGAGCAGGACGGTGACCCGCGAGCTCATCGTCTCGGGCGTCTCTACCGGGGTCGCGTCGGCGATTGCGTCGGTGGGCGACGCCCCGGGGGATCCTCCCGGATCGGTGGTCGGCAACGGCAGATCGCCCCCGCCTCCCACGAAGATCTGGCTGCCGGCGTCGTAGAACGACCACGTGAGGTAGCCGACGGCGCCATGGGCGCCAACGACGGCGATCCCCAGGACCGCGAGGAGGGCGGTCGCCGCCGCAACGTGAGCTCCCCGTCGGCGGGCGAAGAGCCACGCGTCTGCCATGGATACCAGCCGCCACACGCCCATCAGGAGGCCCAGGATGAGGACGGTCTGCGCGTAGCTGGGGTCGAAGAGGTCCAGCGCAACGCCCTGCAGGCCGCGCGATCCCACCTCGTAGAGCGCCCACCCCGTGACGGCCGCCATCGGGAGCGCGAAGAGCAGCGCCGAGCGAGCTCGGCGCTGGTACGCCTGCCCGAAGCCGGGCCAGATGAAGCACAGGAAGACGGCAAGGGAGGCCGAGCGACCGCGCACGGCGGAGGTCGTGGTCAAGATCGATGCACTCTGATAGGGACGGCCTCAGCCGTGGATGACTGCCCGAACGCTACCGCATGGGACGGTGATCGTACCGGAATCGTGACGGCACCACCCAGATCTCGTCGTCAGGCGCCTCGCCCAAGGGCCCGCAGCACCTCCCGGGCGGGCACCGCACGTGCCATCACCCCGACGACGGTGTAGACGAAGATGCCGAGGACTGCGCCGACCACCGGGTCGGCCACGATCATCATCGTCGCCGCCGCGGCGAGGCTCGGGGCGATGAGCCGGCGCACCAGTGAAGGAATGATCGGCACTGCGAGGTCGCGAGCGAGCCACCACAGCAGACCCAGCACGAGCACCTCGCGAGCGAGGGCACTCACCGCGGCGCCAAGCATGCCGAACAACGGGATGAGAACAGCCAGCAGCGCCAGGTTCAAGGCGCTGCCCGCGACGGTCACCATGAGATACGGCCGGTCCTGACCACGCGCGAGCACCAGGGCAGCGAACGGGGCGTTTGCGCTGGCGGTGACCAGCACCCAGGAGAGCAGCCGCAGTGGTCCGGCGGCAGGGGCGAACGCGTCACCGTAGAGCAGCCGCACGATCTCGTCGGCGCGGAACGTGCAGATCAACGCGAAGAGGACCGATGCGAACAGCAGGACCTGCGTTGTCGATGCAAGAAGGGGCCGTACGCCGGACGAACGCTGGCCGAGCATGCGCGCCAGCATCGGCAGCACGACCGTCATGGCCGCAACCGGCAGGGCGAGGGCGGCGATCACCACCCTCGATGCTGCGCTGTACCAGCCGGCCTGCTCAGGACCCCTGACCAGGCCCAGCACCACCGTGTCCGCATTGCTGTAGAGCTGGATCGCCAGGGCCGCCAGCCCGAGCGGGAGCGCGATCCGGAAGAGCGTCGCCGTACCTCGCCCGACGCGCGGCACCAGCAGGTGACGATGCGAGGCGCCTACCAGCAGCACGATCGCCGTCGTCAACGGCGCCGACGACAGGGTCAGGCCCGCTGCGACGAGGCTATCGGGGCCAGCCACGAGCAGGAAGCCGACGACGAGCTGGACGCCCGCCCCGACAACATCGGCGACCGCGATCAGGACGAAGCGCTCGAGTCCCTGGGCAAGCCACCGCGTGTTGACCGCGGAAGCGATGAGCGAGATGGCCAATGCCGCGAGGAGCAGACCCTCGTCGCGGGTGACTCCGACCGCACCGGCGATCACCGCCAGCCCCACGCACCCGAGCATCGCCAGCAGGATCCGGAGGCCGACGAGAATGCCTGCAATCGCCTGCTGTCGGCCGGCCGCGACCTCGCGCGTCCCGACGACCGCCAGCCCCAGGTCGGTGGCGAGCGTCAGGTACGTGACGAGGGCCCATGTCACCTGCAGAATGCCGAAGGAAGCCGGGCCCAGGCGGCGCCCGAGGAGCGAGAGTGTCACGACCTGGAACGCGACGACCAGCCCGCGGCTGACCAGGAGGACGGCGATCCGACGGGTCGCCTGGAGCCGGGGGTCGGGACCAGTCGAGGGCGCCTGCTCGGCGGGTGGACCCAGTTGCCCTGATGCCAAAGCAGGGTCCCTTCCCGCGATCGCGCTATGGTCTGGCGTGCTCCAGCACTGGCCGTGGGCATCGGTCCCGGTGGAGGATGGCACATCTCGTGTGGCCGACGTCGGCCGGGCCGCGACCGGCACCCCGGCAGGCGCCGCCGAGTCTGTGGCGGCGTCGACGTTCTGCTAGCCTCGGGCGATGGACGAACCTCGGCCACATCGCGGGGATCGGGACCGCGTGGTGGTCCTCGTCGTGAACTGGAACGGCTACGAGGACACGACGCGCTGCCTCGAATCCCTGTCGCATCTGACGACGGCGCATGGCGTGATCGTCGTCGACAACGGATCCTCCGACGGATCTGTCGACCGCCTTCGCGACGCGTGGCCGGGGATCGCGGTGCTCCCGCTCCCGAGCAACGTCGGCTTCGGGCGAGGGGTGAATGCCGGTATGCACCACCTTGCCGCGCTCGGTGGGAGCCCGGAGTTCGTCTGGCTGCTCAACAACGACACCGTCGTGGCGCCCTCCAGCCTGGCTGCCATGCTGCGCGTTGCGGACGCCGACCCTTCGATCGGGATCGTCGGCTCGGTCCTGCTCGACGCCGACGGGAGCGACCGCATCCAGGCGTGGGGCGGCGGGACGGTCAACCGGTGGCTCGGAACCACGACTACCAGTCGCGCGTCGGGTGGTCGGAACCTGACGCACATCGTCGGGGCAAGCATGCTCCTGCGTGTCGGCATGCTGGAGTCGATCGGCCTGTTCGACGAGCGCTACTTCTTCTACCTGGAGGACACCGACTTGAGCTACCGGGCGCACCGATCGGGTTGGCGCCTGGCGGTCGCGGACACCGCCATCGTGCGGCATCGACACGGCGCGACGGTCGACGACGGTTCGACATCGCGAAGCGTCCGTTCGGACAGGTACTACGCGCGGAGCTCCGCGATCTTCATGGCAAGGCACATCCCGGTGTACGTGCTGCCGGCCGCCGTCGCCGTCCGCGCGTGGGCGCTGCTCGTCCGTCGGGCCTGGCGTCGGGAGGGAGGCAGATCGACTGTGCTCCTCCGCGAGTTCGCAGCCGGTCTCCACGCTGGACTCGGGCCAGCTCGGATCCCGCATGCCACGTTCGTGCGTTCAGGGTGGCGAGACTGATGGCAGCTGACGTCCCCCCTCGGATTGGGCCATCGACGATCAGCCGGGCGCCGTCGTCGCGCCTGGAGAGCCAGGCTGCCGCGCGCGTCGGCGTGTCCCTCCTGTATGCCGCCGCCGTGATCGCCGTGTTCGCGGCGGACTACCTCTCTTCCTGGCTCCCGAACGTGGCCGGCTTCCCGGCCGGGGCCATCGTCCGCGATCTCCTGGCAGGTCTGCTCATCGTCGCCGGTGTTGTCGCCGTAGCTCGTTCCGAGAGGCCCGCCACTTCCGTTCTCTCCGGATCGGCCCGGGCAGCCCTCATCCCGATCTCATTCCTTGCAGTGTGGGCGTTGGTGCTGATCCCTGCCGCCCCGGCGACGGTTCCGGCCATGCTGTCGGTTCGCAACCTGATCCTCTACCCGGCCGTTGCGCTCGCAGTCGCCGCTCTCTGGGAACGGAACCTCATCGGAACGAGAACGATCGTCCTTACCCTGGGAGGCGTGGCGGCGGTCGCCGCCACGCTGGGGATTCTCGACACGATGACCCACGGGAGCATCGTTGAGCTTCTCGGCTACCGCCGCGACTACTCGGGAACGGGAACCGGGGGGTCCCGGCTCGTCGCCGGGACCCAGGGCGCGTTCAACGGCGTCGTGCGCGCGTCGGGAGGCATCTCGAACAGTCTCGTGTTCGGGTACCTCATGAGCCTCTTCGCCATCGGGGCCACCTGGTGGCTGGCTGCTCGCGGCGCTGGCATGAGGCCACGCGCCAGGGTCCTCGTCACCGGGTTCGCGATCCTCGTCTCGGTCGCCTGTGTCGCGTCGTTGACGCGTGGCGCGTGGCTCGTCCTCCTGGTGGGCCTCGCGGCGGTCGTGATCACCAACCGCAGTCGAAGAGTCGTGGGACTCACCGCGACGATCCTCGTGGCAACCGCGGCCATCACCATCGCCATGTCGCCCGTCGTCCCGACGGGACACGCCGTGGGTGCCGGCGGCCTGGTGGGAGCCGTCACCGACCGCGCCGGCTCGTCGGACGACGTATCCCAGGAATCGTCCGGCCTGCGGCTCGATCAGCTGCGCGATGGCGTGATTCAGCTTGCGCGTTCGCCCCTGGGAACCGGCCTGGGCTCGGAAGGGGCTGCATCCGAACGGGCCGGGACGGTCGACCGGGTGCTCGTTCCCGACATCTACGTCCTCATCGTGGGGCTCCAGACCGGCCTGCCCGGCCTCGTCCTGTGGTTGGGGGTCTTCGGGATGCTCGCCGCATGGGCGCTGCGCCATCTCGGCTCCACCGACGCATCGCTGGTCGTCGCGCTGCTCCTCGCCATGGCCGTGGCATCCACCCTGAGTGCATCACCGGACGCGCCACCCTTCGCGCTGGCGTTCTGGCTCCTGGCCCTCGCCGTCCCGGCGCTGGGCACGAGTCGGCTCGCCGGCAGCCCCACTCCGGCGACCTGACGGGGTCGGGTCAGGGCGCCGCCCGAGAGCCCGCCAGGACGCTCTCCACGGCGTCGACGAGGACGGACCCAAGGTTCCCGGGTCGACGATAGAACGTGGCTGGGGAGGGTGCCGAGGCGGCTGCGTCGATCATCGATGCGATCGAGCCAACATCAAGGGGGTCGCAGAAGGACGCAACGTCTTCTGGCAGCTGCGCCATCGCCCCCGCCCGGCTTGTCACCACGGGAATGCCGGCGGCAGCGGCCTCGAACGCCGGCAACCCAAAGCCCTCCTCGAGCGATGGAAGGACGACAAGGCGGGCACGGGCAAACCAGGAATCGAGCGCCGCCTCTGAGCACGGACCGTGTCCGGTGACGCCGACCACGCCGGCTTTGGCCAGGAACCGTTCGACTTCCGTGCGTTCGCTCGCCGTCCCTCCAACGAGGTGGAGCTGGCCACCTTCGGCGGCGAACCTCGACTGACCGAACGCGAGTGCAAGTCGTGGGATGTTCTTGTGGGCGGCGAACCGGCCCACGAACAGCGCGACGTCGTCTTGTCGGCGCGACGCTCGCGAGCGCGCGATCGCGTCGAACCGCTCGCCGTCGACCGGCAACTCGGCGATGCTGATGCGAGCGGCGTCGACGCCGGTGTCCCGAATGAGGCATCCGCGTGAGTGCTCCGAGATCGTGATGATCGCGTCTGAGCGCGCCGCGACGATCCGGTAGTACAAACGCTTCACGACACGAGCCACGCGGGACGACCCGTATCGCAGCGGGATCGTGTCGTACATCAGCGTGATGGTTCGTCCCCGGACGATGGGCCGGATCTGGTGGAAGAAGATCGTGACGTCACCCGTCGGGAGCGACCAGGCCGCTCTCTGACCGAACATCCACTTCGGATCGATCCGGGACTCGACCAGGGTTGCCGAGGGGAGCCGGAACGGGCGAAGAGCCTCGGGCGAGCCATAGAGGATCACGTCCCAGGCGGGTTTGATAGCCTCGAGATCCCGCAACGCGAGCTCCGTCACGCGACCCGCACCACCCGGGCCCAGCCAACGGCAATCCAACACAACCGTCGGCTTCCTCATCCGGTGCCGCCTCCGGCAGCGAGCTTCGAAGGCTGCGGTGCCACCTCGCGGCCGCGCCGGCCCGGGGCCGTCGGGCTCTCTCGATCCCCCGTCACAGCGGCTGCGCCGATGGGTCCGCCCTGGCGACCACGTAGATCTGGCCGGCAAGCCAATCGTTGGAGCGGCCCCCGGTCACGGCCCCCAGGACATGGCGGACGCGCCGGAGTCTCGCGAATGGCGGCGCGCCCCACCTCACGGGGACCCAGCCTGCCTGCCGGAGCAGTCGGTCGAGGTCAGATCGCACGAAGAACCGGAGGTGGGTTCGGTCGAAGATCCCCTGCTCCTCGTACTCGAAGCCGCGCCCGACGGCGATCCGGGCAACTGCGGGCAGGAACCTGATGTTCGGGATGGAGACCGCGAGGCATGTCCCGCGATCCCCGAGGCCACGCAGCGCGGCTGCCGTCGCCCACGGGTCGACGAGGTGCTCGAGCACGTCGGCGCAGATGATCAGGTCAAACGGACCATGGAGGCTCGGCAGGGCATCCTCGACCGGGCCGGTCAGCACGCGGTCGTAGGTGCGATCTGCTTCACGCGCAGCCACCTCGACCAACTCGATGCCGACCAGCTCTCCCGCGCCGTGTCGGCGATGCCACTCGGCGTTGACCCCGGAGCCGCAACCAACGTCCAGCACCCGGTGGCCGCTGGCGCCGACGAACTCGAGGAATGCGGTCCGGTCGCTGCGGTAGTAGTCGGCGGACTTGTCTTCGATCACTGACCACTCAGCACTTCGTTGTAGACCATCGCCGTCTCGTGTGCCACCCTGGCCCAGCTCAGCCTGCTCACGCGCTGCGTGCCCAGTGCGATCAGCTCCGCACGCCGGTTCATCGCGGCCTCTAGTCCCGCCGCGATCTCCGGGACCGAGCGTGGGTTCACCAGCACGGCGGCGCCGGCCGCCGCTTCCGGCAGGGACGATCCCCTGCTCGTGAGTACGGGAACGCGCGCGGCCATCGCCTCGACGACGGGAAGGCCGTAGCCCTCGTACAGGGAGACGTACGCGAACACCGTGGCACCGTCCAGAAGCGCCTGCCGTTCGTGGTCCGTTACGTACCCCGGGACGATGATCCGTTCGCGATATGGGCTGGCCTCGATCGCCCGCTGGATCGATTGCCACTTCCAGCCGGGCCCGCCCAGAAGCACGAGCCGGAGGTCGGGCCTCATCCCGGCAAGAAGCTCGAAAGCCCGCGTCAGCCGGACGAGGTTCTTGCGGGGCTCCAGCGTCGCGATCGACAGGACGTACGGGAGGTCCTCGAGGCCTTGCCGTCGGAGCACCTCCATGCGGGCGTCGACGCTGATGTCGAGACCAGGCGCCGGTGCGAGCTCAACCACGTGGATCCGGCCCGGATCCACTCGCAACAGGCTGTGAATCTCGGCCGCGGTGGCACGTGAGGGGACGATGACGGCGCGGGCACGTCGAGCGGCTGCGACGATGATCGGAATCGAGGCGAGGCGTGGGAGCGGGTGCGTGCGCGCATGCCTCAGCAGGGAGAGATCTTGCACGGTCAGCACGAAGGGCGTGCGCGCGATCAGCGGCGCGCTCGCATTCGTATAGTGGACGAGGTCCGCTCCGACGCGTCGCGCGTCGCGGTCGGCATCCAGCTGCAGCCACTCCTGGTAGAACCTGCGAGACATCGACGTCCGGCCTGCAGCGCGCGACGCCGCCTCGGCCAGCGGCCCGTCGCGGCGCACGCCGATGAGCGCCGTAGTCTCGCGGGCCCCGTCCACCAGGGCCTTCCCGAGCTCGCCAACGTAGACTCCGACCCCGGTCGGCGGGGCCTTGGCGGGCCCGGCGTCGAAGGCAACCATCGCAGTCATGTCTTCATCAGCCACCGACCACGCAGAGCCAGGAAGAAGACGCCGAAGAGGACCGACCTCGATCGCAACAGAGCATGCTGCAACGCCCACCGCCCCGGCGGCCTCGAGCGCAAGTGGCTGCGCGACCACCGCTGCGACGAGAAGGACGATGCTGGTCCAGAAGGCAACGATCGCCTGACCTCGCACAGCGAGCGCCTGGTTCATCAGGTAGCTCGGAAAGCCGAACATCGGGATCAGCGCGAGGATCCGGAGGATCGGCACGGCGCCGGCATACGCCGGACCGTAGATGACTGCCACCAGAACCGAGGCAGACAGGAACAGGAGCAACGTGACCGACGTCCCGAAACTCCCGGCCAGGAGGAGCCATGAGCGGAGCGTCGACGAGCCGGCTCGGCCCCCCGAGGTCGCCGAAGAGAACGCCGGGTAGAAGACGTTCGCGAGGGCCGCTGGGATCAGGTAGGTGGGATCCAGCAGACGGCCAGCTGCGGCATACAACCCGACCTCCGGGCCTGGCGCCATGACCTGGAGGATCAGGAGTGCGACGCGCGAGTAGAGCATCGCCGCCACAACGGATCCGCCGATCGGCCAGCTCCTCGCGAGGAGCTGGCGCGCCATGCCGACGCTCGGACCGCGAAACGGGACAAGCCGGCGCAGAACCACCAGTGCGAATCCCGCAGCGGCCACGCTCCCGATCAACCAGGCGACGCCGATGGCCACTTCGCCGAGACCCGCCACGCCGACCGGGACGACGACGAGCGCGACCGCCATCCGGGGGACGAGTGCCACTACCCAGTCGCGCACGAAGTGCCCGATGGCGCGAAGCTGCCAGCCGACGAACTGGACGATCGAATCGAGCGCCAGGGCAAGGGCCACCAGCGCCGCCCCGATGACCGGTCCGGAGCCACCCGCAAGGACAACGACGGCCCCGAGCCCAAGGGCGACGATCCCGAGGAGCGCGAGCTTGACGGCAAGTGCCGACGCGATCCGGCCGGGCACGCCCTCCTCGGCCCTCGTCGTGTCAGCCGCAACGATGAGGCTCAAGCCAAGGTCGCTCACCTGCCCGAGAACGAGGCCCAGGGTGAACCCCACCATGAGCAGGCCGAACTGCTCCGGCGGAAGGGTCCGGGCGACGACGACGACGACGACGAACTGGAACGCGCGCCCGGTGACTTCCGCGCTCAGCCGGAGCCCAACGCGACCAGCGGCACGGGTCCGCGAGGTCACGAACGATCCGCCGACAAGAGCGCAGCCGCGAAGAGCAGATACATGGCGGTCGAGAATGTCAGAAACGAGTCGAACAGGCCGTGCGCGAACAACGACGCCAGGATGATCACGGCGATGATGCTTCCACCCCTTCCGAGCGTAGCTGCCGACCGAAGGTGACGAGCGGCGACGCTGAAGAGCCAGATGAAGAAGGCCAAGCCGATGACGAGCCCACTCCCGGTCAGCACCTCGAGGTAGAGATTGGTGGCGTTGAAGTCCTGGTCCCAGGCCGTGAGGCCAATGCGTTCGCCGTAGCCGATCCGAAAGTTGTCAGGTCCGATCCCGATGAGCGGTCGCTCTGCCATGTAGCCGAAGGCGATACTCCAGAGATCGCCGCGGGTGAGCGCGCGGCTGCGTGCAAGGTCCTGCGTCTGTTGACCCTCAGGTGGGCCTCCAGTCCCGGGCGGCGCGGCCGGGCTGGCGATCCGGAAATCGACGGTAGACGTCGACGGGGGTGCCTCGGTCCCGGACAGCTCCTGGAACCAGCCCGAGCCCTCCAGCACAAGGTCCCATTCCAGCAAGTACGTGCCCGCCGCGGCCGGCGCGTCCACCCTCGCTGCGATCGGAAGGGTTGCGCCCGGTGCCAGGTCAGTGGGCAATGCGGTGCGCGGACCATCGTACGTGACGAGCCGGCCCTGAGCGTCGTACAGGTGGTAGGACAGCTTCGGGCTGCCGACCCCTTGTGCGCGCCATGTCAGGGGCCCTTCGTTCCGGACCTTGACCGGCACGGTTGTGCTGGTCGCCGACACTTCTACACGGTCCGGGGCCGAGATCGTGACCTGGTACCACTCATCGACCGTCTCGGCAGTCAGGCGCGCAGCCACGACGGGCGATAGGAGCGCAGAGACGAGGACGATGCAGGGGAGGGCTGCCAGGACGAGCCCGGCATGCGGCGGCCGCCGCCGGATCTCGGGGACCGCCACAACGGATACGAAGGCTGCCGTCTCCGTAGCCACGAGGGCCCCGCGGCTCAGTGCCAGGGTGGTGGCGACGAGGAGGACGAACGCCGACACGGCTGCCAGCAGCCGGACGCGCCCGGACGACCGGATCGCAAGCGCCAGCGCCAGGATCCCGCAGGCCCCCCAGTACCAGCCCGCCAGGTTCGGGTGAAGCAGAGGGCCGGTCGCCCGGAAGCTGAGGCCACCGATGGCGACGGGCGCCGAGCGAAACAGCTCAAAGAACGGTCCGAGCGTTGCCCAGCCGTCGGCGAACTCGATGATCCCGAGTACCGCCGAAACCACCGCAGCAGCGAGACCGACGCCGACGAGCCATCGCCTGGCCTGCGGGAATCTCCACTCAGCGGCGAGGGCGGCCCCAACGAGCGCGGCCCCCAGGAGCCTGAGCGAGACCTTGACGGACAGCTGCGGGTCGTACATCGCAAGAACCGAGGTCACCAGCAGGCCACCGACCAGGAGGATCCCGACCGCCATGCCTAGCCGCGACGGACGACTCACGGCGAGGTCGCCCCGAATGAGGGACGCTAGCCACAAGATGATGAGCATGTAGCCGGTCAGCTCGAGATTCGTGACCCCGACCGGCCCGATCGAAAACAGCGGGTGGCGGATCTCGAACGGAAGCTGCGCGACGAAGGCGCATGCGACCGCGAGTCGCCCGGTCGCGAGCGTTGATCGGCCGACGATCGGACGAAGGACCGGGATGGCTCCTGTAGAGTTGGACGGCATGGCTGGCAATGTTACGGGACCCGACGACGACTCCGAACGCCAAGTGCTCATCGACGCCACTCCACTCCAGAACGAGCACCGGCGACGAGGCATCGGGCGCTACGTAGCTTCGGTCGTCGGCGCCCTGGTGTCGGCCGGAGCCTCGGGGTGGGGCCTCCTGGCGTACCCGGACCCCCACCTGGAGCAGCCGGCCTTCAGGGTTTCGGCCCCGACACCCCGGCGACTCCAATTCCACGGCGGCTGGCTCGCCAACGAGATCCTCATCCCGCTGGTCCTGCGCCGGGCGCGCGTGCGCTCCTTCCACGCGACAGATCCACGGGCGGTCCCGGATCCTCGCATCGTCCGGGAAATTGTCACGCTGTACGATCTGACGCCGTTGCGCGATCCCGCCGTCTGGCGGGCGATGTGGCCTGACCAGAGGCTGGGCTTCCGGAGGATGCTCTCAAACGCTCGCCGCGCTCCCGTGATCATCGCCATCTCGTCGGCCGTGAAGGCCGACCTGATCGAGCACCTCGGCATCGATCCGACACGAATCCACGTGGTCTACCCGACCGTCGACGTGGAACGCTGGGCGTCGGCCGACCCTCCGACGCACCGGTCGGGGATCCTCTTCGTCGGCGCCCCGGACCCCCACAAGAACATCGGCCTGATACTCAACGCCCTGGCACTCATCGACCGTCGGAGCCGTCCCGCCCTGACGGTCGTAGGGCCATGGGATACGACCTCGATCGTGCGCGTCGCGGCGATGGCCGAGTCGCTGGGCATTCCGGCACCGACGTTTGAGCCGATGATCGCCGACGATCGACTCGGCGAGCTCTATCGATGCTCGGCCGCCCTCGTCATGCCGTCCCGACGCGAGGGCTTCGGGCTGCCGGTCCTGGAGGCGATGGCGGCCGGGTGCCCGGTGATCGCATCCGACATCCCGTCGCTCGTCGAGGTGACGGGCGACGCCGGCGTTCTTCTGCCCCTTGACGCCGGCCGGTGGGCCGAAGTCATCGCGTCGTTCGCATGGGATGAAGCGACGCGTACTGCGCACACTGGGGCGGGCCGCCGGCGCGCCCGGGAATTCTCGCCCGCGAGGACCGTTGACCAGCTTCGCTCCGCGTATGAGGCCGTCGGTGCGGAGCTGGGACCCAGGGTGGGTACGTCGTGAGTGCCTCGCCGACCACTTCTCCGGGGAGCGGCGGGCGCTCGGCGCCCGGCAGGGCGGGGCGCACGGCGATCGTCCACGACTTCATGGTCACGGAGGGCGGGGCAGAGCGATGCGCGCTCGAGTTCGCGGAGCTTCTGCCGTCCGCACGACTGTACACGACGTTCTTCGACGCTCGTCGCTTCGGCGATCGGATCGATCCGGCGCGGGTGCACCCGTGGCTCCTGAACCGGGTACTGGGCCCGACCAGCCGGTTCCGCTCGCTGCTCCCGCTCTACCCGGCCTATTTCACGAGCCTGGATCTTCGCAAGGCGGATCTCGTGCTCAGCAGCTCGATCGCGTTCTCGAAGGCCGTCCGCACCAGGCCGGGTGCCCTCCACGTCAGCTACGTCTACACGCCGCTGCGTTACGCCTGGGACCTCGACACCTACCTCGACGGCTCCAGCTACGGCTTGCCCGCCCGGCTGAGCGCCCGGCTCCTGCGGCCGCCGCTGCAGCGCTGGGACCGATGGACCTCGGCGCGGCCCGACGTCGTCGTCGCGATCTCGCAGACCGTACAGGACCGCATCCGGCGCCTCTGGGGCCGCGACAGCGAGGTGATCTACCCGCCCGTGGACGTCGATGAGGTGAAGCTGTCCGAGCGCGACGAGGGCTTCCTGCTCGTGGCCTCCAGGATGCTTGCCTACCGGAGGCTCGACCTTGTCGTCGGCGCATGCCGGCGGCTGGGCAGGCGCCTGGTCGTCGTCGGCGATGGGCCTGAACGCGCACGCCTGGAGGCCATTGCCGGGCCCGAGACGACCTTCCTCGGCCACGTGGGCAGGGAAACGGTGCTCGAGATGTTCGCCTCGTGCTCCGCGTACGTGGTCCCCGGCACGGAGGACTTCGGCATCGCCCCGGTCGAGGCAATGGCGGCCGGCAAGCCGGTGATCGCCTTCCGCGCCGGCGGCGCCACGGAGACCGTCCTGGAGGGTGTCACGGGCGTCTTCTTCGACGACGCGACCGTGGAGTCGCTCGCCTCGGCCATCGAGCGCGGCGATCGCCTCCGCCTCGACCCGCTGGCCATTCGCCGCCACGCCGAGCGGTTCGACCGCCGGGTCTTCCTGGCCGCGTGGCGCGACCTGTTCGAGCGTCATGGCGTGAACCCGTCGCTATACTCCGCCGGGTGAAGACCGCGCTGATCACCGGCATCACCGGCCAGGACGGCTCGTACCTCGCCGAGCTCCTGCTGGAGAAGGGGTACCGCGTCGTCGGAATGACGCGGCGCTCCAGCACCGCGTCGGATGAGCGGATCGCCCACATCCGCGATCAGATCGAGATCGTCCAGGGTGACCTCCTCGACCAGGCATCGCTCGTCGAGGCCCTGCGTACCGTGGAGCCGGCCGAGGTGTACAACCTCGCCGCGCAGAGCTTCGTGCCGACCTCGTGGAACCAGCCCGTGCTCACGGGCGAGTTCACCGCCCTGGGCGTCACCCGGATGCTGGAGGCGATCCGCCAGGTGGATCCCCGGATCCGCTTCTACCAGGCGTCGTCGAGCGAGATGTTCGGCAAGGTTCGCGAGGTGCCGCAGACGGAGGCGACGCCATTCCACCCGAGGAGCCCCTACGGCGTCGCCAAGGCGTACGGCCACTTCCTGACGGTCAACTACCGGGAGTCGTACGACCTCTTCGCGGTCTCGGGGATCCTGTTCAACCACGAGTCCCCGCGCCGCGGTCTCGAGTTCGTGACCCGCAAGGTGACCGACGGCGCCGCTCGGATCAGCCTCGGCCTCGCGAGCGAGCTTCGCCTGGGCAACCTGGACGCTCAGCGGGATTGGGGGTATGCCGGGGACTACGTCCGCGCCATGTGGCTCATGCTCCAGCAGGACGAGCCCACGGACTTCGTGGTGGCCACCGGGATCGCCCACTCTGTCCGTGAGCTGTGCCAGGTCGCATTCGAGCGGGTCGAACTCGACTTCGAGCGGCACGTGATCGTCGCTCCCGAGTTCTATCGACCCGCCGAGGTGGACCACCTCCTGGGTGACGCCGGCCGCGGGCGCGCCGTCCTCGGCTGGGCACCGGAGGTCGGGTTCCGCGAGCTTGTCGAGATGATGGTGGATGCCGACCTCGCCCGCCTGCGGCGCACTGTGGCGGCCGGTGGGGCTCGCCCCGAGGCGCCCGCAGGCTCGACATCCGGGGAAGCGAGCGCGTCGTGAAGGTCGTGATCCTGGCCGGCGGTCTCGGCACACGCCTGTCGGAGGAGACCGCCTCCCGGCCCAAGCCCATGGTGGAGATCGGCGAGCGGCCGATCCTGTGGCACATCATGAAGACCTACAGCCACTACGGCTTCAGCGACTTCGTGGTCTGCCTCGGCTACAAGGGCTACGTCATCAAGGAGTACTTCTCGAACTACTTCCTGCACATGTCCGACGTGACCTTCGACATGCGCGACAACTCGATGCAGGTCCACCAGAATGCCGCGGAGCCGTGGCGCGTGACGCTCGTGGACACGGGGGCCGAAACGCAGACCGGCGGCCGGATCAGGCGGGTCGGCGAGTACGTGCGCGACGGCACGTTCATGCTGACCTACGGCGACGGCGTCGCCGACGTGGACATCGCGAAGCTGCTCGAGTTCCATCGCGCCCACGGCAGGCTGGCGACGATCACGGCCGTGCAGCCGCTGGGGCGCTTCGGGGCGCTGCAGATCGACGAGGAGCCGTCCGACGGGCTCGTGTCCGCACCGGCCGTGCGGGCCTTCCAGGAGAAGCCCGTGGGCGACGGTGCCTGGGTGAACGGCGGGTTCTTCGTGCTGGAGCCGGCGGTGCTGGATCGCATCGAGGGAGACGACATGCCGTTCGAGCGCGCGCCGCTCGAGAGCCTGGCCGCCGACGGCGAGCTCCGGGCCTTCCGGCATCGCGGCTTCTGGCAGCCCATGGACGCCCTGCGCGACCTCCGCGTGCTCGAGTCCCTGTGGGACTCCGGCAAGGCGCCCTGGGCGGTCTGGACCCGGTCGTGACGAACGTGGCGGGCCAGGCCGAATCGGCACACGGCGGACAGTCGGCGAGACCGTGCCCGGTCTGCGGCTCGGTCCTCGTCGAGGTCCTGTATCGGCAGCGATTCGAGCACTTCACTGCCGGCAGCATCTCCGATGCATACGACGTCGTCGCCTGTCGAGCATGCGGGATGTGCTATGCCTCGGGCCTGCCCGACCAGGAGCGGTTCTCCGAGTATTACGACCAGTCGTCCAAGTACGACCTGAGCGCGAGAGGCGCCGAGCTCTCACCGTTCGATGCCGAGCGGTGTGCCGATGAGGCGCAGTTCATTGCCGCCCAGGTCATCGACCGCAACGCGCCCGTCCTCGACATCGGGACGGCGACCGGCGCTCTCCTGCTGGCGCTGCGTGACATCGGGTTCACGAGCCTTCACGGTGTTGAACCGTCGCCTGACGCCGCGCGCGTGGCGAGGGAGACGCACGGTCTCGATGTCGTCGCCGGAGACACGCGGACCGCTCGCGCGTGGGGCATTCGCTTCTCCGTCGTCAGCCTGGTTGCGGTCCTCGAGCATCTCGTGGAGCCGGCAGTCGTGTTGCGCGACGTCGCCGAACTGCTTGCGACAGACGGCATCCTTTATCTGCACGTGCCCGATGCGGCACGGTTCCGCGATCACGTGGACGCGCCATACCAGCAATTCAGCGTGGAGCACATCAACTACTTCACGGCCGCGTCGCTGAAGAACCTCCTCGCTTGCGCCGGTCTCGAGGTCGTTGCGGAGCGAACCATCGTCGTCAGGCAGAGCGACGATGCCGATCTGTCCGTGGTCGAGGTCCTCTGCCGGCGGACCGATCGGCGCACGTCCATCGAATGCGACTCGGGCGGGGTCACCGAACTGCGCTCGTACATCACGCGGAGTGCCGAGAAGGAGGCTGGAGTCTTCGCGAGGATCGCCGAGCTTGCGGAGGTTCAGAGCCCGATCTATGTCTGGGGCACGGGTACTCATGCGCTCCACCTGCTGGCCACGTCGCGGCTTTCGGAATGCAACATCGTGAGCTTCCTGGACTCGAACCCTCACTATGCGGGGAGACAGCTGGCCGGCAGGCCGGTCAGGGACCCTCGTACCGTGGAGAGGCTGGAATCGCCAATCCTCGTCGCGTCGGCAGTCAGCCAGACGGCCATCGCCACATCGGCGCGTGACCTGTTTGGGTCGGACGTGCCGCTCATCCTGATGTACTGAATGACGACCTTCGCCGACAGCTACCGAGGACGGCGCGTCTTCGTGACGGGCCACACGGGATTCAAGGGCGCGTGGCTGGCCGAATGGCTCGGGTCCCTCGGCGCTGACGTCACCGGCTACGCGCTCGATCCGCCCACCCAGCCCAGCCTGTTCGACGCCCTCGACCTGGCGGCGCGAGTCAACCACGTGGTCGCCGACATCCGCGATCGCGAGCGCCTCGTCGCCGAGGTGCGGGCGGCGCAGCCCTCGGTGATCTTCCACCTGGCGGCCCAGGCGATCGTGCGCCGGTCGTACGCGGATCCGCAGGAGACCTTCGAGACCAACGTGATGGGCACCGTCAACGTGCTGGAGGCGGTCAGAACCTGCCCGTCGGTGCGCGCGGTCATTGTCGTGACCAGCGACAAGTGCTACCAGAACCTCGAGACCGGGCGCGCGTTCCGCGAGACGGATGCCATGGGTGGCCGCGACCCGTACAGCGCCAGCAAGGGCTGCGCGGAGCTGGTCACGACGGCCTACCGGGAGAGCTTCTTCGCGGAAGGCGCGGCGGTGGCCTCCGCGCGCGCCGGGAACGTGATCGGTGCCGGCGACTGGGCCGCCGATCGACTCGTCCCCGACTGCGTCCGAGCGCTCGCGGCCGGCGAGCCCGTCGTCGTCCGGAACCCGGATGCCGTCCGCCCCTGGCAGCATGTCCTCGAGCCGCTGTCCGGGTACCTCTGGCTGGCGGCCCTCATGCTGAGCGATGGCCGCCGCTACGAAGGGGCGTGGAACTTCGGGCCCGCGGACCAGGCCGGTGAGCACGCGGTGCGCTGGGTCGTCGAGCGCTTCCTCGAGGAGTGGGGATCAGGTTCCTGGACCATGCCGGCCGATGCCGGGCGCCCTCCACACGAGGCCCACCGCCTGGGCCTCGACAGCGCCAAGGCGCGGGAGCACCTCGGCTGGGCGCCCACATGGGACGCCCGGACGGCGGTGCGCCTGACCGCCGAGTGGTACCGCGAGCACTCCCGGGCAGCTGCAGCGGCCCGCGACCTGATCGACCATCAGCTGCGGGACTACCAGGACGATGCCCGCGCCGCGGGGCTGCCGTGGGCCGGGGCAGACGGGGGACCATCGATCACGTGACAGGCACAGGCCACGCGGGCACCGACACCCGCGGCGAGATCCTCGAGCTGGTGGGCCGGTACTACCAGGAGCGCCATGCGCTGCCGCCCTTCGACCCGGCTCGGGACCCGGTGCGCTACGCGGGCCGCGTCTTCGGCGAGGAGGAGCTGCGCGCCCTCGTCGAGGCGAGCCTCGACTTCTACCTCACCGCCAGCCGCTTCACCGAGGAGTTCGAGGCTGGCTTCGCCGACTACCTCGGGCTCTCGGACGCGCTGTTCGTCAACTCGGGCTCGTCGGCGAACCTGGTGGCCCTGACGGCGCTCACCTCGCCCAGCCTCGGAGAACGCCGCCTCACGCCGGGCGACGAGATCATCACCGTCGCCGCCGGCTTCCCGAGCACCGTGGCTCCGATCGTGCAGAACCGCCTGGTGCCGGTGTTCGTCGACGTGCGCCTGGGCGACTACAACGCCGACCCGGAGCAGCTGCGGGCGGCGGTCTCACCGCGCACGCGGGCGATCATGCTGGCGCACACGCTGGGCGTGCCCTTCGACCTCGACACCGTGATGGAGCTGGTCGAGGAGCACGACCTGTGGCTGGTCGAGGACAACTGCGACGCCCTGGGCTCGCGCTACCGAGACCGGCTCACCGGGACCTTCGGCCACCTGGCCACCTCATCGTTCTATCCGGCGCACCACATCACCACGGGCGAGGGCGGCATGGTGGTCACCGATGACGACGCGCTCGCCCGCATCGCCCGCTCCGTGCGTGACTGGGGCCGCGACTGCTACTGCGCGGGCGGCGAGAACAACACCTGCGGCAAGCGCTTCGGCCAGCAGTTCGGCAGCCTGCCGTACGGCTACGACCACAAGTACGTCTACAGCCATCTCGGCTACAACCTGAAGGCCACGGACATGCAGGCGGCCATCGGCGTTGCCCAGCTGACACGCCTCGACGACTTCGTCGCGGCGCGCAGGCACAACCACGCCCGGCTGCTCGAGGCCCTTCACCCCTTCGAGGACCGCCTGGTTCTGCCGGTTGCGCCGCCCAACACGGATCCCTCGTGGTTCGCCTTCGTGATCACCGTCCGCGAGGACGCCGGGTTCACGAGGAACGAGCTGAGCGGGTTCCTGGAAGCCGGCCGCATCGAGACCCGCAACCTGTTCAGCGGCAACCTGCTCCGCCATCCCGCCTTCGAGGACATCGAGCGTCGGGTCGTCGGCGACCTGGCGAACACCGACGCCGTCATGAACCGCACGTTCTTCGTGGGCGTGTACCCGGGCATCGACGATGCCCGCCTGGACTACGTGATCGACGCCTTCGGCCGCTTCATGGCCGGCGAGCGCGCGTCGGGCGCGCGCGCGAACCTGGTCGCGCCGGCGCCGGCGGAGCGCTGAGGGACGCGTGGCCGTCGTCCGCAAGATCCCATGCCTGGTTCGCGCCGTGACCGATCACGGCGAGCGCGTCTACACCGTCGAGCTCGAGCCGTCCATGGCGGTGCCGCGCTTCCAGCCCGGGCAGTTCCTGCACCTGGCCCTCGACCGGTACGAGCCGGGCGGGTTCTGGCCCGAGTCGCGCGTGTTCTCGATCGCCAGCTCGCCGGGGGAGCGGGATCGGCTCGTGATCACCTACGCGGTCAAGGGCGCATTCACGACGCGCATGGAGCAAGAGCTGACCGAGGGCGTCGCCGTCTGGGCCAAGCTGCCCTACGGCGAGTTCGTGATCGACCCGACTCGGGACGCGGTGCTGTTCGCCGGCGGCACCGGCATCACCGCGTTCACCGCGTTCCTGCAATCGCTCGAGCCGGAGCGGGTGTCGCGCGTCCTGCTCCTCTACGGCGCACGCTCGCCCGCCCTCTTCGTCTATGGCTCGCTCGTGGAGGCCTGCGCGCGCACGGTCCCATCACTGACGTGCAACCTGATCTGCGAGGTGACCGACGGGCGCCTGGGGGTGGACGCCGCATGGCCGGCGGTCGCTGCGCTTGTCGATCCGATCTTCTACCTGAGCGGACCGCCGCAGATGCTCGCGGCCATCACGGCGCAGCTGGGTGGGCGCGGAGTTTCGCCGACGGCCATCCGCACCGATGCCTGGGAGTAGCGAGTTGGGAGAGCATCGCAGCGGCGTCGGGGTGAGCCCATGCGGATCCTGGTAACCGGCGGCAGCGGCTTCATCGGCCGCCACCTGGTCGAGCACCTGTCGCGCTCCCACGAAGTGCTGGCGCCGAGGCACGCCGAGCTCGACCTGGCAGATCCGGTCGCCCTCGACGCGTGGTTCGCCGAGCATGCCGTGGACGTCGTCGTCCATGGCGCGGTTCGACCGGGCCACCGGAACGCCGTCGACCCATCCCGCCAGTTGTGGACGAACCTGCGCATGTTCTTTGGCCTCGTGCGCAACGCGCACCGGTTTGGCAGGCTCGTGTTCCTGAGCTCGGGCGCCGTGTATGACGTCGCGCGACCGCACGATCGCGTCGCCGAGGAGGATCTCGGCACGTGGCTCCCGGCGGACGAGCATGGGTTGTCGAAGTACGCGATCGCCGAGTACCTGGAGCAGGCACACCGCTGCCGCTCGGGCGACGTCGTCGAGTTGCGATTGTTCGGCGTGTTCGGCAAGTACGAGGACTATGCCATCCGCTTCGTTTCGAACGCGATCTGCAAGAGCCTCCTGGACCTGCCGATCACGCTGCGCCAGAACCGCACGTTCAGCTACCTCTATGTCGACGACCTCGGGCCGATCGTCGAGCGATTCCTCGGCGGAGACCATGCCGAGGTTGCGTACAACGTCGTGCCCGCGTGGACGGACGACCTCGCCGACCTCGCCCGGCTCGTGCAGCTGCGATCGGGAAAGGATCTCCCGATCATCGTCGGCGAGCCCGGGAACGGCCTGCCGTACAGCGCGAGCAACGAGCGACTGCTGCGGGAGATCCCCAGCGTGAGCTTCACACCGGTGGTGACCGCGATCGACGAGCTCTACACCTGGTACGCGGCGAACCTCGCGGCGATCGACCGCTCGACTCTTCTGACTGACAAGTAGCGATGGCCCGGACGGGAAGGACGGAACCAAGGATGGGCACGCGAGTCGCCGACTACATCTTCGGGTTCCTTGCCGATCGAGGTGTCTCGGACGTCTTCCTCGTCACGGGGGGCGGCGCGATGTTCCTCAACGACGCCCTCCGCCGCCAGGACCGCCTCCGGCCGGTGAGCTGCCATCACGAACAGGCCGCGGCGATGGCGGCCGAGGCCCACGCGCGGATCGCCGGCGTGCCCGGCGTCGCCTGCGTGACGACCGGTCCCGGCGGCATCAATGCCCTGAACGGGGTGTTCGGTGCGTGGACCGATTCGATCCCCATCATCGTCGTGTCAGGCCAGGTGAAGCTCGAGATGCGTGCTCCGGCCTATCCGGGGCTGGGCATGCGACAGCTCGGCGACCAGGAGGCGGACATCGTCAGCCTCGTGCGAGGCATCACGAAGTACGCCACGGTCGTCGAGAAGCCGGAGCAGGTGAGGTATTGCCTCGAGCGCGCCTGGCACGAGGCCCTGAGTGGCAGCCCGGGGCCGGTGTGGCTCGACGTGCCGGTTGACGTGCAATCGGCGCAGATCGATCCGGCCGAGCTCCCCGGCTTCACCCCGCCGGTGTCCCCGGTCCCCGCCCACGACCAGCTGGCGGACGCGGTTCGGGAGGTCGTTGACAGGCTGTCGGCGGCCCGCCGGCCGGTCCTGCTGGCCGGGACCGGCGTTCGGCTGGCCGGAGCGATGGAATTGTTCGAGGCGGCCGTTGAGCGCCTCGGCATTCCCGTGACCACGGCGTGGACGCACGATCTCATCGGCGGCGACGACCCGCACTTCTGCGGCCGCCAGGGTACGATCGGCACCCGGTCCGGCAACTTCACCGTCCAGAACGCCGACCTGCTGCTCGTGGTCGGCGCCCGGTTGACGGTGAGGCAGGTGGGCTACAACTGGCAGGCCTTCGCGCCAAGGGCGTACAAGATCATCGTCGACGTGGACCAGGCCGAATTCCAGCGGCCGTTCGTGCAGATCGACCTGCCGATCGCCGCCGATGCGGGCCTCTTCCTGACGTCACTGACGTCAGCGTTGGACGCCGCTCGATATCGACGGGAGCAGCACGCGGCGTGGCTCGCCTGGTGTCGCCGCCTGGTCGACCGCTATCCGCCGGTACGTGCAGAGCAGCGCACGAGCCGGCCCCCGATCAACCCGTACCACTTCGTGGAGCGGCTGTTCGAGCACCTGGCCCCCGACGACGTCGTGGTCTGCGGCAATGCGTCGGCGACCATCGTGCCGTTCCAGGCAGCCCGCCTGCAGCGAGGTCAGCGGCTGTTCTCCAACTCGGGCTCGGCGAGCATGGGCTACGACCTGCCGGCCGCGGTCGGCGCCGCGGTCGCCCGGCGAGGTCGCCGCGTGGTCTGCCTGGCCGGCGACGGCAGCCTGCAGATGAACATCCAGGAGCTGGCGACCGTGCGCCATCATCGGCTTCCGGTGAAGCTGTTCGTGATGGACAACCGCGGGTACCTCTCGATCCGCAGCACGCAGCAGAACTTCTTCGGCGCCACCATCGGCTCGGGGCCGGACGACGGTGTCTCGTTCCCCGATTACGCGGCGGTCGCGGCCGCGTACGGTATCCGGGCCGTTCGCCTGGTCGAGCCGGCGGCCCTCGACGAGACCATCGCGGCGGTGCTCGATGCCGAGGGACCCGTCCTGTGCGTCGTGGAGCTCGACCCCGAGCAGGGATTCGAGCCCAGGGTGAGGTCGCGCGAGATGCCCGACGGCACGATCGTCTCACCCGCCCTCGAGGACATGTATCCGTTCCTCGATCGCGCCGAGCTGGCTCGCAACATGCCCTCGATGCATGACGACCCGGCCGGGCAGGAGGCGGCCCCGTGAGGCCCGGATCGCACGCACGGCCGCTCTGGAGGTCGGCGCTGTTCGATCTCGATGGGACGCTCCTCGATACCAGGCCCGGCATGCGGGCCGCCCTCCGGGCGGCATTCGCCGACCTCACGGGGAGTGACCGGGGCGTCGACCAGGCGAACCTCAGCCTGCCGCTCGAGGACATGATCCGCAGTGCCGACCCGGAAGCGACGCCAGCGCTGCTGCAGGAGCTGTCGGCGGCCTTCCGGGGACACTACGACGCCGCTTCCTGGAAGATGGCGCGCCTGTACCCCGGAGCCGAGGCGTGCCTGCGTGACCTCGTGGCCGCCGGCGTGCGGGCCTTCGTGGTCACCAACAAGCGGAGCAGCGCCGCCGAGCGACTCCTGGACCACTTCCAGCTGGCTCCGTACCTCGAGGGCGTCGTGGGGCAGCCGGAAACGGGAGGGCCGTTGCCCAAGGCGGAGCTGGCCGGGCGGTGCATCGCCAGCGCGGGTCTCGACCCGGCCACGACGGTCGTCGTGGGAGACTCCGACAATGACGCTGCCATGGCCGCGTCCTGGAACATGGCATTCATCGCGATCGCCTCCGGCGCGGGACCGCTGAACCCGGCGATGGCCGACACGGTGCGATTCGAAGTAGACAGCCTGGCGGACGCGGCGGCGTTCTTATTGGTGCCCCCCCTAGGAGGACGTCGTGAACCGTGACATCTTCGAGGACCTGTTCGTTCTCGAGTTGGCCAACAACCATTGGGGCAGCGTGGAGCGCGGCCTCAAGATCATCACCGCGTACTCGCGGATCGTGCGCTTCAACAACGTGCGCGCGGCGATCAAGCTGCAGTTCCGCGACGTGGACCGGTTCATCCACCGGGACTTTCGTGACCGCACCGACATCCGGTACGTCAAGAAGACGCTGGACACCCGGATGCGTGCCGACGAGTACGGCACGCTGGTCGATGCCACGCGCAAGGCCGGCTGCGTCACGATGGCCTCGCCGTTCGATGAAGCCTCCGTGGACCTGTGCCAGGAGCTCGGCGTCCAGATCATCAAGATCGCGAGCTCGGATGGCAACGACTGGGTGCTCATCGAGAAGATCGCGACCACGCGCAAGCCGGTTGTCGTCTCCACCGGCGGCTTCTCGCTCAAGGACCTGGACGACCTCGTCACGTTCTTCGAGAACCGCAACATCCCGCTCGCGATCAACCACTGCGTCTCTCTCTACCCCACCGAGAACGCCGACCTGGGGCTGAACCAGATCGACTTCATGCGTCGCCGGTATCCCAATCACACGATCGGCTTCTCGACCCACGAGTACCAGGACTGGACCCGGTCGATCACGATCGCGTACGCCAAGGGCGCGCGAACGTTCGAACGGCACATCGACATCGAGGATGGCGGCATCCCCGTGTCGCCGTACTGCTCCTTGCCGGAGCAGGTGGACACCTGGTTCAAGGCGTGGAAGGACGCCAAGGAGATGTGCGGGCCGTCGGGCGACACGTGGAAGACGAGCTCCCGCGCCGAGATCCAGTACCTGGACGCGCTCGTCCGCGGCGTCTACGCGGCGCGCGACCTACCTGCCGGCCGCGCGCTCCAGGACGACGACATCTACCTGGCGATCCCCCTGCAGCGCGGCCAGATCTCCTGCCGGGAGCTGATGCGCGGCGAGGTCATGATGAAGGACGTGCAGGCGCACGAGGCCATCCACATCGACGACATCGACAGCCCGTATGCCACCAACGATGACCTCAAGCGCCTGATCATGGAGCGCGGGCTGTGACCGCCGGCGACCTGGGGGCCGCGCACGAGGCTCTCCTGGCCGAGCTGCGCAGGATGCTCGAGGAACCGAAGGACACAGCTCGCGAGCGCGAGCGTGCCCTGCTGGCCGAGCTGACGGCGAAGCCGGAAATGCCGATCGTGCTGTTCGGCGCCGGCAACCTGGGTCGCCGCACGCTCTCGGTGCTGCGCGCTAACGGGCGCGACGTCGCCGCGTTCATCGACAACGCCAGCGGTCTCTGGGGCACCGTCGTCGATGGCGTCCCGGTGCTGTCGCCGGCAGGCGCATCCGCTCGCTATGCCCGGGACGGGCTGGTGCTCGTCACGATCTGGCGGGCAGAGGGCGGCCACGACTTCCTGGTCACGCGCGAGGGCCTGCGGGGCCTGGGCTGGCGCAGGGTCGAGTCGTTCATCCCGCTGTTCTGGGGGTACGGCGCGGATGCCCTGCCCTACATCACCATCGACCTGCCGACGAAGGTGCTCGAGGCCAGGGAGAGTGTGCTTGCCGCAGCTGCTCTCTGGCTGGAGGAGCGCTCGCTGCGCGAGTACGTGAACCAGGTCCGCTGGCGTCTCACCGCCGACTTCGCCGCATTGTCTCCGGCCGAGCCGGACCAGTACTTCCCCGCGGGTCTCGTGCGTGTCGGGCCGGACGAGGTGTTCGTGGACTGCGGCGCCTTCACGGGCGACACGCTGCTCGACGTGGCCCGGCGCGTCGGCTCGTGGCGTGCGTACCACGCGTTCGAGCCGGATCCGGCGTCGTTCGCGGCGCTGCAGGCCGTCGTGGCGGCGCTCCCGGAGCCGCTGGCTGGTCGCGTCCACGTGCACCGGGCCGCCACGTCCGATCGACCGGGCACGGCGCGCTTCAACGCCACCGGCCTGGATTCAGCCAAGCTGTCTGCATCCGGCACGTACGAGGTCGACTGTGTCGCGATCGACGACGTCGTGACCGGGGCGCCGCCGACCTTCGTGAAGATGGACATCGAGGGCGCCGAGGCGGCCGCGCTTGCCGGGTCCGCGCAGGGTGATCCGAAACGGGCGACCGCTGCTCGCCGTGGCGGCCTACCACAAGCAGGCGGACCTGTGGGAGCTGCCCCTCCTGGTCCACGACATGGCGTCGGACTACGGCATGTTCCTGCGCCCGCACGCCGGGAAGGCATTCGAGACGGTCCTGTACGCGATGCCCCCGGAGCGGGTCGTCGGCCTCTGACACGGCCGGCGGGCGCCTCGCCGCGGCCGGACCCGGTCAGTCGAAGTTGATCCGCTCCTTCTCCACCACCAGCGGCCGCTTGTGGACCTGGGTGTGGATCGAGCCGATGTACTCCCCGAGCACCCCGATGAAGAAGAGCTGCACGGCGCCGAAGAAGTAGATGCCGATCAGGAGCGGCGCGAGGCCGAGCTGCAGCTCGTTCCAGAACATGAGCTTGGCGACCAGGTACCCGAGGGCCACGAGCAGGCTGAGAATGGAGATGGTGAAGCCCGCCATCGTGGCGATGCGCAGGGGCACCTTGGAGTGGCTGGTGATGCCCAGCATGGCGACGTCGAAGAGGCTCAGGAAGTCGTTCTTGGAGTGGCCTCGCGTCCGGGCCGGCTGCACGTAGTCGATCACCGCGCGCTCGAACCCGAAGTCGCTCACCAGGCCCCTGAAGTACGGGTACTGCTCATCCGTGCCGCGGAACTGCTCGACGACGGCGCGGTCGTAGAGGCCGAACCCCGTGAAGTTGTGGACGAGCTCCACGTCGGACGACAGCCGGGCCGACGAGCCAGTAGTAGAACCTCCGCGTACGAGCCATGACCCAGGATTCCCTGGTGCCGGCCTTCACGCCGATGACCACCTTGTAGCCCTCCTCCCACTTCCCGAC
Source organism: uncultured Chloroflexia bacterium (assembly GCA_963831745.1). Lineage (GTDB taxonomy): Bacteria > Chloroflexota > Limnocylindria > Limnocylindrales > CSP1-4 > CTSoil-043. Next base: position 493,260 of record CAWHRD010000002.1, read on the forward strand.
GAACTGGGGGATGAGCTCCGGGGGATCCTGCAGGTCGGCGACGCAGGTCATGACGGCATCCCCGCGCGCCTGCAGGAACCCGTGGTAGGGGGAGCGTACCTGGCCGAAGTTGCGCCAGTTGACGATGACCCTGACGCGCCGGTCCACCGCCGCCAGCTCGCGGAGGATGTCGACCGTGCCGTCGGTCGAGGCGTTGTCGATGAAGAGGTGGTCGTAGTCGTAGCCCGGCAGGGTCTCCATCACCGCCTTGACCTGCTGGTAGACCTCTCGGACGTTGCCCTCCTCGTTGAAGCACGGCGTGAGGATCGTCAGCAGCGGCACTGGGGTTCCTTTCGGCGGTCGGGCACCACTCAATCCTTCGACGCGGCGGTGGGATCGTGGAGGGACGTCTCGGCGGCGTCCCCGGGGCGGCCGCCGCCGAAGCTGTAGTACTTGTGGCCCAGGTAGCTGCAGACGACCACGACCGCCGTGAAGAGCGCCTGGACCACGTAGATACTAAACGGCAACACGCGCAGGGCGACGGGCAGCAGCGCGAGGTTCACCAGGAGTGTCGCGAGGTAGACGAGCGAGAAGCGCGGAAGCTCCTGGAGCACGGGACCGCGGCTGCGGAACACGATGAAGCGGTAGCAGACGTAGGCGTTCAGGACGGCGATCGGCCAGGCCAGCACCACGATGACGAGGTACGGGAGGTAGTCGCCGAGGAGGTACTGCAGGAGGGCCCAGACGGCGTACCCGAAGACGGTGTTCCAGCCCCCGACCACGAGGTAGAGCAGCTGCTCCCGGCGCCGGAAGTAGAACCTGACGGATGGACCGAGAGCGGGATGGTCGCGCAGCCCATCGAGGCGGCGCTCGAATCGGTTCGATGTCGTGGATGCCGCCGGGTGCATGGGCGCAATGCTACGCGCAGCGCGGTCGTCGATCACCGGCGACTCGCCAGACCTGGTCGTCGACCTCCGTTTCCCAGGCGAGACCAGACTGCCTCATCGCGGAGCCGAGGCGCCAGGGCCAGGAGCAGATCGCCTATCCTTCCCGTGTCAGGGTGACCATGCCGTCAGCGCTTCAGAGCAGGTCCGGGACGCCACCCTCGGATACAGCGGCACCGGCATTGCGAAGGAGCGGCAGAGCTTGAGCGTCGGCAGCGCCGCGGGGGTCAGCCGCTTGGATCGTGCCGCGGCGCCGGCCGGAGCCCGGACCTGATGCCCGAGCGGTTCGGCCGAGATCGCAGGGTCGAGCTGGTCGCCGACGTGTCCTTCTACCTGGCCGCCGCCATCCTGCCGCTGGGCATCATCGCCTGGCTCATGCGGTTGTGGGCTGCGGACATCTCGGTCCCCTTCGTGTACGGAGGCGACGCGCTCGACCACCCAGGCGGCCGTCAAGGGACTCATCGAGACCGGCTCCTACCTGACCAACCCCTCGCTCGGGGCGCCCGGCATCGCCAAGTTCTACGACTATCCAGGGGCGGATGGCCTCAACGTCCTCGTCCTGTGGTTCATCGGGCTCTCCGGGATGAGCACGGGGGCCGTCGTCAACCTCTTCTACCTGGCGGGCTACTCGGCCGTCGGCGTGACGACTGCCGTCGTCCTGCGACGTCTCCACATGTCTCGGCTCCCCTCCCTGGGGGTCGCCGTCCTCTTCGCGCTTCTTCCCGTACCACTACATGCACGGCGAAGCGCACCTGTTCCTGTCGATGTACTGGATCATCCCGCTGCTGCTGCTGGTGCTCGTGTGGCTGGACTCGTCCGATCCGCCCCTCGTCAAGCACGACGCCGAGGGGTGGTTCCCGTTCGCGCTGCGCAATCGTCGGTCCATCGCCGCGCTCGTGATCTGTGCCGCGGCCGGGGCATCCGGGGTCTACTACATGTTCTTCGGCTGTTTCTTCATCGCGGTGGTCGGCCTGCGCGCCGCGCTGCGCGACCGCGGCTACCGCGTGGCACTCGCGGCCGCGGCACTCGTCCTGGTCTCAGGCGTCGTGTTCGCGGCGCAGATGGCGCCGAGTGTCGTGTACGCGGCACGCCACGGCACGAACCCGGTGGCGGCGGAGCGACTTCCCAGCGAGGCCGAGTTCTACGGCCTCAGGATCACGCAGATGCTGCTGCCCATCGAGAACCACCGGGTGCCGGGCCGATGGCGAGCATGCGGGCTGCATACCGTGACCTCAGCCCGAATCGCCGCACACGGAGGCGAACCGTCGCGGCGCTCGGGATCGTGGGATCGCTGGGCTTCCTCCTGTCGATCTCGGCGCTCCTGCTCGGCTGGCCGCGCAGCAGCCGGCGCGGTGAGGGTCCTCCAGCGTCCGACGAGCCGATCAGCCTGCGCCTGCTCGGCTTCTTGAACGTGAGTGCCCTCCTGTTGGGCACCGTGAGCGGCTTTGGCGCGGTCTTCGCGTTGGCCATCTCGCCCCAGATACGAGTGTACAACCGCATCAGCGTCTTCATCGCCCTGTTCGCCCTGGTGACGCTGGGCGTGCTGGCGGACCGCTTCACCAGGGGGCGCAAGGGTGCAACGTGGCGCGTCGCGGGGCCTTCCCTCGTTGCGCTCGTCGTGGTCTTCGGCCTGTTGGACCAGACACCTGCGCACCTGGATGGCTACCTCGGACGTGGCGCCCGTCTACGCCGCCGACGCGACATTCGGTCAGCAGGTCCAGGCCGAGCTGCCGTCCGGAGCCAGCGTCTTCCAGCTGCCGTACTTGCCGTTTCCGGAGGCCCCGCCGATGTTGGGATGCAGGACTACGACCCGTTACGTGGCTACCTGCACACCACGGGGTTGCATTGGAGCTATGGAGCCATCAAGGGCCGGCCCGACGCCGCCTGGCAGGAAGCCACCGCCGCCCTGCCGGCCCCGGCCATGATCCAGCAGCTTCGCGAGAGGGGCTTCACGGCCCTGTGGGTCCAGCTCAACGGCTACGAGGACGGTGGCACGGCGATCCAGCGCGAGCTCAGCGACCTTCTCGGTCCCCCGGCGGTGGTCAGGGCGGACGGCGTCGTTGCGCTGTGGCGACTGTAGCGAGGCATATCGCATCGACGCTCGATCGCTGCCCGGCTCCCCGGTCGCCGGTACGTATACTCGCCACGTGAGGTCCACATTGATCACGGGCGTCAGCGGCCACGATCGACCTGGTGTCACCGAGCTTACCGATCGAACCCGGGCAATCCCCGGCTGGGCACCCCCGGTCGACTTTCGTGGGCTCGTCGAGAGGATGGTCGACGAGGACCCGGCCCGAGTGCGGCGTCAGCTCTCATACGGGCGCGCCCGCCCCGGAGCGCCCGCATCGGTCGCGGGCTGAGCGCGCAGCTCGCCGATGCGGATCTTCGTCACCGGCGCGATCGGCTTCGTCGGCGGCTGGCTGGAGCGTGAGCTGGCGGCAACCGGCCACGATGTCGTTGCGGCGCCCGGTCCCGACGCGCTGGACATCGCCGACCGCGAGTCGCTCATCCGGTGGTTCTCCGGTGGCCCGGACGCCGTCGTCCACCTCGCCGGGATGGCCTTCGCGCCCGATGCACGCGGCGACCCGGCCGAGGCGTTTCGCGTCAACGTCGGCGGGACCGTCGCCGTCTTCGAGGCCCTTCGAGCGCTCCGCATACGGCCCCCGGTCCTGGTGACCGGCTCGTCCGAGGTCTACGGAGCCCCGGGACCTGAAGACCTTCCCCTGACAGAGGCCGCTCCCCTGCTGCCCCGGCATCCGTACGCCGTGTCGAAGGCGGCCCAGGAAGGCGTGGCGATCGAGGCGGCCGTCCGCTGGGACTTCCCGGTCGTTGTCACGCGCTCCTTCAACCACAGCGGACCCGGACAGCGGCCCGTCTTCGTCCTCCCGGCCCTTGCGAGGCGCGTCGCGGCCGTCAGTCGGGGCGACTCTGCCGCACTGGTCGCCGGCAATGTCGACGTGCGCCGCGACATCGGGGACGTGCGTGACGTCGTGCGCTCCTACCGGCTCCTGCTCGAGGGCCTGGCAGGGGGAACGCTTGGCCGAGCGCCCATCGTCGTGAACGTGGCAACGGGCCGGGCCGAGACGATTCGCTCGATGATCGGCCAGCTGTGCGAGCTGGCGGGCATCGCACCGAACGTGCGCATCGATCCCGCGCTCGTGCGGGCCGACGACCCGCCGGAGATCCGTGGCGACGCCACGCTGCTCCAGGAGCTCACCGGCTGGCGGCCGGAGATGCCCCTCGCACGCACCCTCGCGGATCTCCTTGCCGAGGCCGAAGCCGAGGCGGCCGAGGCAGCCAAGGGTCGGTGACGGACACCTACATCATCGCGAGGCCGCCGTCCACGCCCAGCACCTGACCCGTGATGTAGGCAGCCTCGTCGCTGGCGAGGAAGGTGACCGCGTTGGCGATCTCGTCGGGGGTGGCGAAGCGGCCCAGCGGCGTGGCCGCCTTGATCGCGTCCTTGACGTTGTCGGGCAGCCCGCCGGTCAGCTCCGTGAGGACGAAGCCCGGGGCCACCGCGTTGACCGTGATGCCGCGCGAGGCGACCTCGCGGGCGAGCGCCTTGGTCAGCCCGATCAGCCCGGCCTTCGAGGCCGAGTAGTTGGCCTGGCCGGCGTTGCCCATCTGGCCCGAGACGCTCGACATGTTGACGATCCGGCCGGAGCGCTGCTTGAGCATCGGCCGCAGGACGGCGCGGGCCATGTAGAACGCGCCCGTCAGGTTGACGTTGATGACGTCGGCCCAGGCCTGGTCGGACATCCGCATCGCCAGGTCGTCGCGGGTGATCCCGGCGTTGTTGACGAGGATGTCGATCCGCCCGAACTCCTTGAGGGTCTCCTCCACGGTCGCGGCGCAGGATGCCGGGTCGGTGACGTCGCCGCCGACGCAGATCGAGCGCCGGCCCATCGCCTCGACGTCGCCCTTGGTGTGGTCGTCGATCAGGCACGCGGCGCGGTCGATGAACGCCACGTTGGCGCCCTGCCGGGCGAGCATGAGCGAGACGGCGCGGCCGATGCCGCGCGAGCCGCCGGTGACGATGGCGGTCTTGCCGGTGAGATCGATCATGCGGGTCATCCTTTCGTCTGACCGTCGGCCGCCAGCAAGCGTCGGACGGCGTCCACCAGGACGGGAAGATCGTCGTGGAGCGTGGACTCGATGATCCCGATCACGACGGCTGGGTAGTTGTGGGCCAGGAAGTCACGCAGCCCCTTGAGGCCGCGCCAGTCCACCTTGGGCATCTCGAGGAGGACGCTGGGCGACAGCAGCTTCGCCTGCTCGCCGGTCTCCTCGAGCCGCTTCGCGATCGCGTCGACGGCCATGTCGTCGTCCTGCCAGGCGGGCCCGGCCGCGGCGACGTAGGCCTCGATCTTGGCACAGTGCTCGAGGATCGCCTCGAGCGCGCGCCTATGCCGCGGGTCCATGGAGGAGCACACCCTCGCGGGCGATTCGCTGCGCGAGGGCCGGGCGAACCTCGCCGGCGGCCAGGAGGTCGACGTCGCGCTCGAAGAGCGTCTCGGCGTCGGCGACGAGCGCCGCGCGCTCCCGCAGGCCGAACCGGCGGCCGGCCACCGGCTCCACCAGGAGGTCGAGGTCCGAATCGGGCCGGAAGTCGGCCCGGGTGGCTGAGCCGAACGCCACCAGGCGCCGCAGGCCGTGGCGACGGGCCAGGGCGCGCAGGCGGCGCTCGCTGGGAACCGCGACGTCGTCGTGGAGGCGCCGCAGGGGCAGGGCGCTCTCGTCCCCGTGGCGGGTCCGGTCCGGGAACGAGCGGTCGGGCGATCCGGCCAGGACCCGCATCCCGAGGGCGCGGTCGCGGGGCGTCCGGTCGTCGAGCAGCCGCTCGCGCAGGGCCGACTTGTCCAGCAGCTCGACGCGGAGCTCGCCGTGGAGGGCTCGCAGGACGGCGAGGGCATCGTGCAGGAGCGCCTCGTCGGCGGGCTCGGTGAACCGCCGGACGACGAGGACGGCTCCCTGGGCATCGGTCCCGGCGAACTCCACCGCCGGATTGGCGCGCGCCAGCACGGCGAGCGCATCGACCGGCTCGATCATCGCGAGCGCGAACGCGACGGCCGCCTCCGAGCGGGCGCCCGCGACGACGACGAACCGGCGGCTCCGGCGCTCGACGAGGCCGTCGTCCTCCAGCACGCCCAGCGCGCGCCCGGCGCTGGAGAACGGGATCCCGAGGATCGCCGCGACCTCGGCCGGGCGCAGGCCTTCCGGCCGCTGCGAGAGGGCGACGAGGGCGCGCAGGCCATGCTCGGACGCGACGAGACGGCTCACGAACGGATAATCACGCTACGAGCGTCAGTCGTCAATCTGACTCGCGGCGTCGGGCCCGGCGCTCGACGCCCTCCCGCCCGGCGGACAGCGTCAGCGCGAACCACGGGTCCGCTCGGGTCAACGACCGGCCGCGTGCTCGGCGCCGGCCGCCGGCACGGGATGCGCGTGCTCGGGGTCGCCCGGCACGACGTCGTCGAGGGGCACGTCGGGACGCCCCGGGGCGGCGAGGACGGCGGCGAGCTGGGGCGGGATCGGGTCGACGGAGTCCCAGTCGACCGGGAGCCGCACGCGGATGCTCGCTGGGTCGATCGCGGCGGCCCGGGCGCCGGCCGCCGGGTCGGCCGTCCACTCCATCGCCACGGCGCCCGAGGTGAACCCGGCGCCGAAGGCGACGAAGACGATCCGGTCGCCGACCTTGATCCGGCCGGAGTCGACCGCCTCGGCCAGGGCGAGCGGCACCGATGCGGCCGAGGTGTTCCCGTAGCGGTCGACGTTGACGAAGATCCGCTCCATCGGGAAGTCGAGGCCCTTGGCCACGGCCTCGATGATGCGCACGTTGGCCTGGTGCGGGATCACCAGCGCGATGTCGTCGGGATGGAGCCCGGCCCGCTCGATGGCCGCCAGGGCCGAGGAGGCCAGCGTCTTCGTCGCGAAGCGGTAGGTCTCCTTCCCCTCCATCCGGATGAAGTGCTCGCCGCGGGCGACGGTCTCGGCCGACGACGGGCTCTTCGAGCCGCCGGCCGGGAGCCAGATCATGTAGGCGCCCTGGGGGTCGGTCGTCAGCTCGATCCCATGCGGCCCGGTCGGCTCGTCGGACGCCGAGACCACCACGGCCCCGGCCCCGTCGCCGAAGAGGATGCAGGTGCTCCGGTCGGTGTAGTCGAGGAACCGCGTCAGCAGCTCGGCGCCGACGACGAGCACGTGGCGGGCCATGCCCGCGGTGACGTAGGCATATGCCGTGGCGTAGGCGTAGACGAACCCGGAGCAGGCCGCGGCGACGTCCATCGCCGCCGCGCGCGTGTTGCCGATCGCCTCCTTGACCAGCGCCGCGGTGGAGGGCATCCAGTAGTCCGGCGTGAGGGTCGCCACGAGGATCAGGTCGATGTCGTCGGGCTCGATGCCGGCGACCGCGATCGCCCGGGCCCCCGCCACCGCCGCCATGGACGCGGTCGTCTCGTGGGCCGCCGCGACGCGCCGCTCGCGGATCCCGGTCCGGGAGGCGATCCACTCGTCGTTGGTGTCGACCATGCGCTCGAGGTCGGCGTTCGTGAGGACCGCGCTGGGGGCGTAGTTGCCCCAGCCGCTGATGCGGGCCCAGCGCCCGGCCGGGGCGCGCGACGGGAGGGTCACAGGGGCTCCACCTCGATGAGCGGATGCTTGGCCTTGACGAGGGCGCCGTTCTCGGCCACCACGCGCACGACGCGGCCCGCCTTGTCGGACTTGATCTCGTTGAAGAGCTTCATTGCCTCGATGAGCCCGATCACCTGGCCGACGACGACCTCGCGGCCGACGTCGACGAAGGGCGGCGAGCCGGGGCTGGGTGACGCGTAGAAGATTCCGGTGAGGGGCGCGATGACCGCCGCGCGCGCCGGGGCGGCGGCCTCGTCGGCACTCAGCCCGGCCGGGCGTGCGGCGGATCCGGGGTTGGCCGCGCCCGCGGCCGGAGCTGCGACCCCGTCGGTCGCGGGCGGGAGGGCGGCCGGCGAGGCGAGGGCGGCCGCCTTGCGCAGGACGATCCCGGTCCCGCCGGCCTCGACCTCGAGCTCGGTCAGGTCGCTGCGCTCGAGGAGGACGGCGAGCCGGTCCACGAGGGCGAGCAGGGACGCGTCGGCCTCGGGCAGGGCGGGCCGCGGCCCGGCGCCGCCCAGGTCGGCGGCAGCCCCGGCAGGGTCGGTTCCGGCCGGGTCGGTGGCAGCCCCGGCCAGGTCCGCCGCCTCGAGCGCGGAGGCGACGGCGTCGCGCTCGCGCGTGAGCGCCCGGGCGAGCTCGTCGGTCATGCGTCCCACCGGGTGAAGACGAGGGCGCTGTTCTGGCCGCCGAAGCCGAACGAGCTGCTGACCGCCACGCGGATCGGCCGCTCGCGGGCGACATTGGGGGTCAGGTCCAGGCCGGCCGCGGCCTCGTCGGGGTCGTGGAGGTTGATCGTCGGCGGGATCACGCCGTGGCGCAGGCTCAGCACGGTGACGATCGCCTCGATGGAGCCCGCCGCGCCGAGCGTGTGGCCGAGCATGCTCTTGTTGGCGGTCACGCTGACCGCGCCGGCTCGCTCGCCGAAGAGCCCGCGCAGCATCTCGAGCTCCGTGCGGTCGCCCTCCGGGGTGGACGTCGCGTGGGCGTTGACGTGCTCCACGTCGTCGAGGCCCAGGCCGGCCTTCTCGAGGGCCCGCTTGATCGCCCGCATCGCCCCGATCCCGCCGGGCGCCGGCAGGGTGATGTGGTTGGCGTCGGCCGACGCGCCGTAGCCCACGAGCTCCGCGAGCGGGACGGCCCGCCGGGCGCCGGCATGCTCGAGCGACTCGAGGATCACCACGCCCGCCCCCTCCCCGATGACGAAGCCGTCGCGGCCCCGGTCGAAGGGGCGCGAGGCGCCGGCCGGATCGTCGTTGCGGGTCGAGAGCGCCCGCATCGCCGCGAAGCCGCCGACGAGCGCCTCGTTGATGCCCGCCTCGGACGAGCCGGCGATCATCACGTCGGCGTCGCCGCGCCGGATGATCTCCCAGGCCTCGCCCAGGGCGTGGCCGCCGGTCGCGCAGGCTGACGAGACCGCGAAGTTCGGCCCCAGCGCCCCGAAGAAGATGGCCGCCTGGCCGGCGGCGAGGTTCGGGATCGCCATCGGGATGAAGAACGGGCTCATCCGGTCCGGCCCCTTCTCCACGCCGATCGTCACCTGCTCGGCGAAGGTGATCCCGCCGCCGATCCCGGTGCCCAGGATGATCCCCGTCCGCAGTGCCAGCTCGCCGTCCAGCCGATCCGGGAGCCCAGCCTGGCCCATCGCCTCGCGCGTGGCCACGAGCGCGAGCTGCGTGTACCGGTCGTTGCGACGCTGCTCCTTCCGGTCGAGGACGGCGGAGGGATCGAAGTCGGGGACCTCGCCGCCGATCCGCGAGGCGACGCGGGCCGGGTCGAAGGCGCGGATGGTCCGGATTCCCGAGCGGCCGGCGACGAGCCCCTCCCAGGACGACGCGACGTCGTGCCCGAGGGCCGTCACGAGGCCCATCCCGGTCACCACGACGCGCCGCTCGCGGCCGGCCCGATCGGTCATCGGACGAGCTTGCCCGTGCGGATCGTGGCGGCGCGATAGACGTCGCCGGGGAGGCCGCGCTCGGCCACGGCGTCGGCGGCGGCGAGGGCGTCGAACTCGACCCGCTTGATCTCGGCGGTGACCGTCCCGTCGACGACGTCGATCAGCGCCCAGGTGGCCGTCGGGTCGCCGTCGAAGACGTAGCCGGCGCTGCCGCCGTTGACGATCACCTTCCAGCCGAAGTCCCGGACCTCGGGGACATGGGTGTGGCCGCAGCAGATGACCCGGGCGTCGGTGCGGCCGAGGCGGTCGAGGATCACGCTCTCGTCGAGGCCGCGGTCGAATCCGGCGGTCTGGGAGCCCGGCGAGGCGTGCGTGACCAGCACCAGGGTGTCGTCGGCGCATCGGATTCGACGCTCCGCGGGGAGCCGGCGCAGCCAGTCCACCCGCTCCGGGCCGAGCGCCTCGTGGGCCCAGTCCGCGGCCGCCTTGAACGACTCCGGCACGCCGTCGCCGAGCCAGGGGAAGGCGGCGCCGTAGTCGAAGTCGGCGACCGCGATGTCGGTGTTGCCCTGGACGACGAGGGCGCCGGACGCCTCCAGCTCGCGAATCCCGTCGACGGTCGCCGCGGGATCGCCGCCGTTGAACGCGAAGTCGCCGGCCAGCGCCACCACGTCCGGGGCCGCAGCCGCGACCGCCTCGCGCACCGCCGTGAGCGCCTGGAGGTTGCCGTGGACGTCGGAGAAGAGCGCGATCCGGGTCATCAGCGCAGGACGGAGGCGTCGGGGATGATGAACGAGAGGGTCGCCTCGCAGCAGACGTCGCCGTCGACGCTGGCCACGGCCTTGCCGCGCCCGAACCGCTTGCCGAGCTTCTCCATGGTCACCTCGAGGCGGAGGACGTCGCCCGGCTTGACGACGCGCTTGAAGCGACACTCGTCGATCCCGGCGAACAGCCCGATCCGGTCCCCGAAGCCCGGCTGCTTGGCGACGAACACGCCCATGGTCTGCGCCAGCGCCTCGACCTGGAGGACGCCCGGCATCACGGGCATGCCCGGGAAGTGGCCCCCGAAGAACCACTCGGTGGCGGTCACGGCCTTGACGCCGACGATCCGCATCGCGTCGGGGTCGTACTCGTCGATCCGGTCGACGAGCAGGAACGGCCAGCGATGCGGGAGCAGGGCCTCGATCTCGCGGGTGGTGTGGATCGGCTCGGTCACGGCGGGCTCCGATGCGGGTGGTCAGTGTCGCCCGGTGCGGGGGCGCCGAGCGGGGAATGGATGCAGGGCTGCACGGGTCGCCTCAACCTCGCCCGGCGAGGAAGGCTGCCCCGCCGACGCGGTCGACGAGGTTGGTCGTCACGCGCCCGTCGATGAACGCGGGATTGTCGAGCATCGCGCGGTGGAAGGCGCGGTTCGTGATGATCCCGTCGACGACCAGCTCGTCGAGAGCCGCCCGTCCGCGGGCGATCGCCGCGGGACGGTCCGGGCCCCAGACGATGAGCTTGCCGAGGAGCGAGTCGTAGTACGGCGGCACGTCGTAGCCCGCGTACAGGTGGGAATCGAGGCGCACTCCGGGCCCGCCGGGGGCGTAGAAGCGCTCCACGACCCCCGCCTGCGGCCGGAAGTCGTGGGCGGCGTCCTCGGCGTTGATGCGGAACTCGATCGCGTGGCCCCGGAAGTCGACGTCGGCCTGGCTGAACCCGAGGGGCTCGCCGGCGGCGATCCGGAGCTGGGTGGCGACGAGGTCGATCCCGGTCAGCATCTCGGTCACGGGGTGCTCGACCTGGATCCGGCAGTTGATCTCGATGAAGTAGAAGCTCTGGTCGCGGTCGACGAGGAACTCGAGGGTCCCCAGGTTCTCGTAGCCGGCTGCCACGACCGCCCGGATCGCCCGCTCGGCAAGCTCTTCGCGGGCCGCCGGCGGGAGCGCCGGCGTGGGGGCCTCCTCGATGAGCTTCTGGTGGCGCCGCTGGACGGAGCAGTCGCGCTCGCCCAGGTGCACGCCGTGGCCGTAGCGATCCACGACCACCTGGACCTCGACGTGGCGGTTGTCCTCGAGCCACTTCTCCAAGTACAGCGAATCGTCGCCGAAGGCGGCGCGCGCCTCGGAGCGGCAGACGGGGATCGCGGCCTGGAGCTCGCGCGCGGTCCGGACCATCCGCATCCCCTTGCCGCCGCCGCCGGCGGAGGGCTTGAGCAGCACGGGGTAGCCGACCCGCTCGGCCTCGGCCAGGGCGTGGTCGTCGTCGCGGAGCATCCCGTCGGAGCCCGGGATCGTCGGCAGGCCGTGCGACGCGAGGAGGCGGCGCGTCGCCTCCTTCGAGGCGAACCGCTCCAGCACCTCGGCCGAGGGTCCGACGAACGCGATGCCGTGGGCGGCGACCGCCTCGGCGAACCCGGAATCCTCGGAGAGGAAGCCGTAGCCCGGGTGGATCGCGTCGCAGCCGGTCACGATCGCGGCGGAGATGAGGGCCGACGCCGAGAGGTAGCTCCGTTTCGCATCGGCCGGGCCGATGCAGATCGCCTCGTCGGCGAGCTGCGCAGCCAGCGAGTCGCGGTCGGCCTCGCTGTAGGCCAGGACGGCGCCGATGCCGAGGGTGCGGCAGGCGCGCAGGATGCGCATGGCGATCTCGCCGCGATTCGCGATGAGGACCCGCTCGAACATCAGCCTGCCTCCCCCTGCGGGGCGGTGGGCGCCGCCGGAAGCTCGATCTCGATCACGTCCTGCCCGTATTCCACGGGATCGCCGGGCTCCACGTAGGTGGCCCCGACGAGGCCGTCCGCCGGCGCCACCAGCTCCTGCGGCACGCCCAGGACGTCGATCGCGCCAAGGCGGTCGCCGGCGCGCACGCGGGCACCCGCCGCCAGGTCGGCCCGCGGCCGGAAGAAGCCGACGGCGGGCGACGTCGCAACGGCGCGCGTCGGCGACTCGGCGGGGCCCGGCGGAGTCGCCGAGGCGGCGGCGCGGCCGCCCTGGACGGGTGCTCCGACGGCGGGGTGGCTCCCGGCGGGGTGGCCCGTCGGCGCGGCGTGACTCCCGGGGGCATGGCCCGCCGGCGCGGCGTGCGGCTCCGAGCGGCCGCCCGAGCGCCCCGTGGGCGTCACCCGACGCGGGGCACGGGCGTCGCCGGGCATCCGCAGGCGGACGCGCCAGGCTCCCTCGCGGACGTCCAGCTCGCCGAGGCCGCTGGCCCCGAGCTTCGCCACGAGGGCCGGCAGGAGCTCGTCGGCGAGGCGGCCGATCGCGGCGTGGTCGGCGCGGCGCTGGTCGGGCGAGCGCTCGGGGTCGCGCTCGAGGGAGCGCTCGTCGGGCACGCGGTCGGGGCTGCCCTCGGGGCCGCGCACGGGGTCGCGCTCGGGGTCGCGGTCGAGGGGGCGGCCTGGGCCGGCGTCGTCGTGGTGGGACACCCCTAGACCTCCTCTCGCGCCGGGGGATCGTCGCGCCCGTCGCGCCCGTCACGCGCGCCCAGGCCCCCCAGGGTCTTGCCGCCCGCCTCGAGCGCGCGGCGCAGGCGATCGGTCAGGCCCTGCCGCTCCGCCGGCTCCGGGAGCTCGGGCCCGCCCAGGTCGTCGAACGCGCCGAAGTCGCGGTAGCGCCGCATGCGCGCCGCCATGAGCTGCTCGACGGGGAGAGCGGAGAGCTGGTCCAGCTGCTCGACGATCACCGCCCGCAGGCGGCGAGCGGTCTCCGCCGGATCGGCGTGAGCGCCCTCGCCGGGCTCCGGGACCAGGAGGTCGATGACCCCGAGCTCGACCTGGTCGGCGGCCGACATCCGCATGGCCAGGGCGGCGTCGGGTGCCTTCTCGGACGTGCGCCAGAGGATCGAGGCGCAGCCCTCCGGGCTGATCACGGAGTAGACGGCGTTCTCGAGGGCAACAACCACGTCGCCGGCCGCGATGGCGAGCGCGCCGCCGGAGCCGCCCTCGCCGGTGATCAGGGTGACGATCGGGACGCGGATCCGGCACATGACCATGATGGCGCGGGCGATCGCCTCCGCGACGCCGCGCTCCTCCGCCTCCGCGCCGGGGTAGGCGCCCGGCGTGTCCACGAACGTCACGACCGGGATCCCGAAGCGGTCGGCCAGCTCGAAGAGCCGGATCGCCTTGCGGAACCCCTCCGGCTTGCCCATCCCGAAGTTGCGCCGGATGTTCTCGTCCGTATCGGCACCCTTCTGGTGGCCCACCACGACGACCCGTCGGCCGTCGACCCGGGCCAGGCCGCCCACGATCGCCCCGTCGTCGCCGAAGAGGCGGTCGCCGTGGAGCTCGGTGAACTGGTCGGTCACCCCGGCGAGCAGCTCCAGCGTGTGCGGCCGCTTGGCGTTGCGCGCGAGGAGGACGCGCGCCCAGACCGCGTCCCGCGGGTCGCGCTCCGGCTCCGGCGGCGCGGGCGCGACGACCTCCCGATCCCTCACCCGGCCCAGGAGACGGTCAACCACGGCGCGCGCTCCCGGGCGCCGCGGCCGCCGGCGTGGCTGGCCCCAGCACCTCGAGGATCGCGATCAGCTCGTCGCGGAGGTCGGCGCGCGTCGCGATCCGGTCGACGAAGCCGTGCTCGAACAGGAACTCGGCGCGCTGGAAGCCGGGCGGCAGCTCCTCGGCGATCGTGCCGGCGGAGACGCGAGCCCCGGCGAACCCAATCAGGGCGTTCGGCTCGGCCACGTTGACGTCGCCCAGGGCGGCGAACGACGCGAAGACGCCCCCCGTGGTCGGGTCGGCCAGCACCGAGACGTACGGCAGGCCCGCCGCGCGGAGCGCCTCGAGGGCGGCGATGGTCTTCACGAGCTGCATCAGGGCCAGGGTGCCCTCCTGCATCCGGGCCCCGCCGGAGGCGCTCACGATGACGAGGGGGACGCCCTCCGCCAGCGCTCCCTCTGCCGCGCGCGCCACCTTCTCGCCCACGACGGAGCCCATGGAGCCGCCCATGAAGCCGAAGTCGAGGGCGCAGATCGCGACGCGGCGCCCGCCGAGGTCGCCGAAGCCCCACATCGCCGCGTCCTTGCGGCCGGTTGAGGTCTGGGCGGCCACGAGGCGGTCGGGGTACGGCTTGCTGTCGACGAAGCCGAGCGGGTCGCGCGACACGAGCCCGGCGTCGCGCTCGCGGAACGTCCCCGGGTCGAGGAGCTGGGCGAGCCGCACCGGGGCGGAGATCCGGAAGTGATGGCCGCAGGTCGGGCAGACGCGGAGCGCCTTGTCGAGGTGCTTGTTGAAGAGCATCTCGCTGCACCCGGGGCACTGCGTCCACATGTCGGACGGGTAGCTCTCGCGGCGCGGCCGGAAGGGCAGGGTGATCGGCATCAGGCAGGCGTCCCGGCCGCGGTCGGGGGCATCAGGCGAGCCTGCCGGGGAGGATGTCGCGGCCGGCGCGGGCGGCGCGGGCGAGGCGGACCGCGCGGGCCATCGGGTCGGTTGGGGCACCCCGCGTGAGCCGCCAGGCCACGAACGCGGCGCCGGCGAGGCTGAGCGCGGCGGAGGTGACCGCGCCGCCGAGCAGCAGGGGGCGGCTGGCCGGGGGCCTGCCGGCCGGGCCGCCGGTCGCGTCGGCCGGCCCGGCGAGCGGAGCGGTCCCGTCGGCGCGCGGTGGCGTCCGGGCGGCGAGCGAACCTGTCCGGGCGGCGAGCGAACCCGTCCGGTCGGCGAGCGACGCGGCCGGAGCCCCCGCGGCGTCGGCGGGTGCACCGAGGAGCGCCGCGAGCTCCGGGTTGGCCAGCTCGTCGGCCAGCCTGCCGTCGCCGAGGAGCGGCACCGGGAACGGGATGACGGTCGCGTCGCCGCCCGACGCCGCGGCGAGGCGCATGCCGGCGGCGGCCTCCGCGAGCCGGCGCGCCAGGCGCTCCTCGAACCGGAACGACGGGTGGACGCGCACGAGCTCGTCGCGCAGGCGGCGCGCGGCGCCGCGGATCGCCGGGTCGAGGCCGGGATCCGCGGGCGCGTCCGGCGCCCCGCGCTCGGCCGCGGCGAGGAGCGCCTCGAGGTAGCGGTCGGTGACGAGCGCCTCGACCTCCATCGCGTCGAGCGCCCCGGCATTCATCGGCCCCGCTCCTCGGCGCCGAGGTCGCGCTCCCCGGCGCTCAGGTCGCGGGCGACGGCGCGCAACGCGCGGTGGAGGAGCACGCGCACGGCGCCCTCTGAGCGGCCCAGCACGCCGGCGATCTCTGCCGTGCTCATCTCGTCCACGAAGCGCAGGACCACGGCGCGTCGGCGGTCCCCCGGAAGGCGCGCGACGGCGGCCCAGGCGGCGGTCGCCTCGGCGCGCGTGAGCACGCCGCGCTCCACGTCGTCGGGCGCGGCGGCGGTCGCCGCGGCATCCAGCGGAGCGGTCGGGTGCCGGCGGAGGGTGCGCCGGTGGTTCGCGACCACGTTGCGGGAGATGCGGAAGAGCCAGACCCGGAAGGTGGACGCCTCCGGCGGCGCGTCCGGGGGCGCCTCCTCGCGGAACCGGGGCAGCCCGCCGAGGGCCAGCAGGAAGGCGCGCTCGGTCACGTCCTCCGCCTCGTGGTGATCGCCGAGCTCGTGGTAGGCAAAGCTGTAGACCTGTGCGACGTACTTCCGGTAGAGGGCGTCGAAGCGGGCCGGGTCGGCCTGCGCCGCCCGCACGAGGCTCCGGTCCGGGTCGAGCGGGACCACCCGCCGCGCCGCGCCGGCCGCTTCTCCTCCCTTCCCTTTTCCAAACACCGCGCCCGTCCTTCCGTTACACGCCGGGGGCGGACGCGTCCGCCGCGATGGCCGGCGAGTCCGCCGCGACGGCGGGCGGCGCGATCGTGGGCGCGCCGACGGTCGGCCCACCGACGATCGGCCCACCGACGATCGGCACCCGGTCGCCGGTCGCCGGGGCGGTCACGGCCGGGGCGTCCGCGAGGCGCACGTGGACGACGTCGCCGGCGTGGATCGCGCGCTCGCCGCCGGGTGCGGCCGGGTCCTCGACCAGGAGGGCACCCGTCGCCGGATCGAGCCCCACCGCGCGCACCTCCTCCGGCGCGCCGCCGTGGTTCTCGAGGCGGACGAGCCTCCCCGTCGTGACCTGCCGCGCGGTCCAGTCGTCGACCGGGAAGCGTCCCAGCCGCAGCGCCTCCACGCGTGCCTCGAGGCGGGCGAGGAAGCCGGCGAGCAGCCCGGCCCGGTCGATCGGGCGGCCGCCCGAGGCCTCGGCGAGGCTGGTCATCGTCGCCGCGATCGCGCCCGGGAAGTCCGACCGCTGCCAGCCGGCGTTGACGCCGATGCCGACGATCACGCGGGGGTCGGCGCCGCCGAGGCCGTCCGATTCGCCCAGGACGCCACCCAGCTTGCGGATCGGGCCTCCGCCGAGGCCGGTCCCGGCCTTCCCCGGGGCGTCCTCCTCGACCACCAGGTCGTTCGGCCACTTCAGCCGCACGGCGTGGTCGCGCAGCCCGGCGAGGTCCTCGGCCGCGTCGGCCATCGCGAGGCTCACCACGGCGGCCAGCCGCCAGGCGTGGCCCGGGTCCAGCCACGTCGGCCGGAAGCCGAGCGACAGCAGGAGCGCGGCGCCCGCCGGCGCGGTCCACGTCCGTCCCGAGCGCCCCCGGCCGGCCGTCTGCTCGTCCGCCACGGCGAGGCAGACCTCCGGGGTTCCCGCGGCGAGCCAGTCCCGGACCGCGTCGTTCGTCGACACGATCCGCTCGAACCGATCCTGTCGGGCCAGGAAGGCCGTCACCGGCCCGCAGCCGTCCCGGGGATCGCGTCCGGGGCCGCCCCGGGCCCGTCGACCGGGTCGGGCGCCGCCAGCTCGAAAGCCGCGTGGAGCGCCCGGACGGCGGCCTCCAGGTCGGCCTCGGCGATCGTGCAGGTGATCCGGACCTCGGAGGTCGAGATCATCTCGATGTTCACGCCCGCGTCGGAGAGCGCCCCGAACATGCGGGCGGCGTAGCCCGGGGCGTTGTGGAGCCCCGCACCGACGATCGACACCTTGGCGATCGACGCGTCGGTGGTCATCTCGCGGAACCCGAGGTCGCGGACGACGGGCTCCAGCACCCTCTTGGCCTTCGCGAGCTCGACGCGCGGGACGGTGAAGCTCATGTCGGTGGAGCCTCCGTGGCCCACGTTCTGGACGATCATGTCAACGCTGATCCCGCCGTCGGCAAGGGGGGCGAACACCGCGTGCGCCACGCCGGGACGGTCGGGGACCTCGACGAGCGTGATCTTCGCCACGTTCCGGTCCTGGGCGATGCCCCGCACCTTGTTGCGCTGCTCCACGAGCGGGTCCTCCTTGATGAGGGTGCCGGGGGCGTCCTCGAACGAGCTGAGGACCTCGATCACGACGTCGTTGACCCAGCCGAGCTCCACGGCCCGGACCTGCATCACCTGGGCGCCCTGGTGAGCCAGCTCGAGCATCTCCTCGTAGCCGATGACGGAGAGCTGGCGGGCGTCGGGGACCAGCCGGGGGTCGGCGGTGTAGATGCCCTTCACGTCGGTGTAGATCTGGCAGCGATCGGCCCGCAGGGCGGCCGCGAGGGCGACGGCCGTGGTGTCCGACCCGCCGCGTCCGAGCGTCGTCGTCTCCATCAGCTCGAGCGCCTTCGCGCTCTGGCCCTGGAAGCCGGCGACGATGACGACTCGCCCGTCGGCCATCTCGGCGCGGATGCGGACGGGGTCGATTCCGGCGATCCGCGCCTTGCCGTAGGTCCCGTCGGTCACGATCCCCGCCTGGGCCCCGGTGAGCGAGATGGCGGGCACCCCGAGGGCGTGGAGCGCCATCGACATCAGCGTCGCGCTCTGGTGCTCGCCGGTGGCGAGGAGCATGTCGAGCTCGCGCGCCTCGGGCTCCTCGGTGATGGCCGCGGCCAGCGACAGGAGCTCGTCCGTGGTGTCGCCCATGGCCGAGACGACCACGCACAGGTCGGCGCCGCCGGCGCGCACCGCGGCGATGCGCCGGGCGACGCGGCGGATCCGCTCGGCGCTCCCCACGGAGCTGCCGCCGAACTTCATGACGACGAGGGGGTGCGACATCGGCGCGGATTGTAGCGCGCGAGCGCCGGGAGCTCGGGCGGGCGTCAGGCGAAGGGGTCGCCCCGCGCGCGGAGCCGGAGCTCGGGCGGGCGTCAGGCGAAGGGGTCGCGGGCCTCGATCCGCGCGAACCGGCGGTAGTCGCGATCTCGCGTCCAGATCTGCCGGACGTCGTTCTCCAGCATGAGGGCGACGACGTGGGCATCGGGAACGACGTTACCGGAGGGCTGCGCGTCGTCGGCGACGTCGAGGAACGCCCGCCAGAAGGCGTCCGACTCCCCACTCGTGCGGATATGCGGTCGGGCAAGGAGCTGCTCGACGTTGCCGATCGCCTCGACGATCCCGTCGTCCTCCCGTCGATCAAAGGGTGGGGGTACCATCCGCGGGTCGCACCCCACGCCACCCGGGAGCCTCGCCCATGTGCTTCGACCTCGACAGCCGTCCGCCGATCCCGCCGATCGCGGGGGGCGCGATCGACACGGAGGAGATCGTCCTCCGGGCCGGCGACGGCGGCCGGTTCGCCGGGCTCCTGGCGCGGGCCGAGCGGCCGACCGGGGCCTCGATCATCGTGCTGCCCGACGTCCGCGGCCTGCACCCCTACTACGAGGAGCTGGCGCTGCGCTTCGCCGAGGTGGGCGTGGACGCGCTGGCGATCGACTACTTCGGGCGGACCGCGGGGATCGGGATCCGCGAGCGACCCACCGACTTCGATTTCATGTCGCATGTCGGCGAGACCCGCTTCTCGAACCTCTCCTGGGACGTGCAGGCCGCCGCCGAGCGGCTGCGCGGCCTGGGGCCGGGGCGCGGGCGTGCCGTCTTCACGATCGGCTTCTGCTTCGGCGGGCGACTGGCCTTCCTGGCGAACACGCTGGGGCTCGACCTGGCCGGCGCGATCGGCTTCTACGGCTGGCCGGTCGGCTCGCGCGGCGACATCCCGGCCCCGGCCGACTCGACGGGCCTCATGCGCGCGCCCGTCCTCGCGATCTTCGGCGGCGCCGACCACGGGATCCCCGCGGAGGCGGTCGAGGCCTTCGAGAGCGCCCTCGCCGCGACCGGGATCCCGCACGACGTGGTCACCTACCCCGGGGCTCCCCACTCGTTCTTCGACCGCAAGGCGGAGGACTTCGCGGAGACGTCGACCGACGCCTGGGAGCGCGTCCTGGCCTTCGTGCGGACCAACACCCCGCCGGCCTGACCCGCCGTCCGCCGGTCCGGCCCGCCGGTCCCGTTCGCCGGCCGCCGGTCCCGTTCGCCGGCCGCGGGTCCCGTCCGCCGGCCGCGGGTTCCGTCCGCCGGCCGGGCGACGGGGACCCTGTCCGCCACGCCCCAGCAGGACGGGCCGCCGTCCGCTACGCCCCGAAGGCCTGCTCCACGCGGGCGCCCGCGCTGCGCGGCGCCACGAGCTCGACCCGCCCGGGCAGGTCCAAGTCGGCGGCCGCGGCGCGCAGGGCGCCCTCGATCCGGGTCAGCACGGAGAGCGAGTCGGCGAAGGCGATGATCGTGCTGCCGGCACCCGAGAGGCAGGCCCCGAGCGCGCCTGCGCCGCGCGCCGCGGCGACGAGCTCGGGCAGCTGCGGGTAGACCGTCGCGCGGTACGGCTCGTGCAGGCGGTCGACGGTCAGATAGCCCAGCCCGCGCGGGTCCCCCGCCGCGAGCCCGGCGACGCCAAGCGCGACGCGCTGGAGGTTCGCCACCGCGTCGGCCAGCGGGACCATCTCCGGCAGCGCCGCCCGCATGTCGCGCGTGGCGAGCCGCAGGTCGGGGATGAAGAGGACGGTGCGCAGGTCGCGCGGGATGTCGAAGCGGATCGCGGTCGGGGAGTCGCCGTGGGCGGCGACCGTGAAGCCGCCGAGGAGCGCGGCCGCGGCGTTGTCCGGGTGCCCCTCGAGCTCGGTCGCGAGAGCCAGCGCGCGATCCGTGGCCAGGGTCCCGCCGCCCAGCGCGGCGCCGGCGAGCAGGCCGCCGACGGTGGCCGCGGCCGACGACCCGAGGCCCCGCGCGAGCGGGATGCGGTTCTTCATCTGGACCCGCCAGCCGAGATCCTCGCCTCCTGCGCCGCGGACCTCGGCGAGGCCGCGCTCCAGCGCGAGGACGAAGGCGTTGGTGCGGTCTTCCGGCAACTCGCCGGCGCCTTCGCCCTGCACGGCGACCTCGACGCCCGCTCCGGGCCGGGCGAGGCACTCCACCTCGACACGGTCGACGATCTCGAGCGCGACCGCCAGGCAGTCGTAGCCGGCCCCGAGGTTCGCGCTGGTGGCCGGGACCTCCACCGCGACCCAGCGACCGTCGAGGTCGGCGAAGTGGCTCATCGCCATCGTGGTCCCTCCGCCGGCGCCCGGCCGGCCTGCGCACTCGGCGCTGCCGGGGTGCCGGCACCCGCCCGTGCCCTGGGCGCGGCCGAGGTCCCGGCGCCGGCGGCGAGGCGGCCTGCGCTCAGCGCCATCCGAGCGCCTCCGTGATCGCGGGGAGCGTCGCATCGGCCTCGAGCGGCCCGTGCTCGGCCGCCAGGCAGGCGCCGCTGTCGGGATCCTTCAGGCCGTGGCCGGTCAGGACGCAGACGACGCACGCCGCGGGGTCGAGCCGGCCGTCCGCCCGCAGCTTCCGCACTCCGGCCAGGCTGGCCGCCGACGCCGGCTCGCAGAAGATCCCGGCCAGGCGCACGACGTCGCGGTAGGCCGCGTAGATCTCGTCGTCCGTGACCGCCTCGATCAGCCCGCCCGACTCGTCGCGGGCGGCCGTCGCCTTCTCCCACGACGCGGGGTTGCCGATCCGGATCGCGGTGGCGAAGGTCTCCGGGTGCTCGACCGGGTGGCCCAGCACGATCGGCGCGGCGCCGGCGGCCTGGAAGCCCCACATGCGCGGCAGCCGATCGATGACGCCGGCGTCACGGTACGCCCGGAAGCCCAGCCAGTAGGCGCTGATGTTGCCCGCGTTGCCGACCGGGATCGCGAGGACGTCGGGCGGCCCGCCCAGGTCGTCGCAGACCTCGAAGGCCCCCGTCTTCTGGCCCTCCAGGCGATGGGGATTGACCGAGTTGACGAGCGTGATCGGGTGCGCGTCCTGCTCGGCGAGCTCGCGGACGGCCGAGAGCGCGGCGTCGAAGTTCCCGCGCACGGCGAGGACCCTGGCGCCGGCGACCTGCGCCTGGAGGAGCTTGCCGGCGGCGATCTTCCCGGCCGGCAGGACGACGACGACCTCGAGCCCCGCGGCCGCCCCGTAGGCAGCGGCCGAGGCGGAGGTGTTACCCGTGGAGGCGCAGACGATGGCGCTGGCCCCCTCCTCGACCGCCTTTGCGACGGCCATCACCATGCCCCGGTCCTTGAAGGACCCCGTCGGGTTGGCGCCCTCGAACTTGAGGAACAGGTTCGGGATGCCCCAGGCGGCGCCGAGGCGCTCGGCGTGGACGAGCGGGGTCGCGCCCTCGCCCAGCGAGAGGCGCGGCGTGGCGTGGGTGAGCGGCAGGAAGGCGGCGTAGCGGTCGAGCAGGCGCGGCCGCGCGGGCGGGGCGCCGGCGGCGGGTGCCCTGCCGCCTGCGGGCGCGGCGCCGCCACGGGACACCGGCGCGGGCATGCCGTCGTGGGCCGCCGGCGGGGCCGCGAGCGGGTCCGGGGCCGGCATCAGTCCGTGACCGGGTAGAGCGTCACGTCGACGCCGTCCGGAAGGTGCGCGGCGATCGCGGCGCGCACCCGCTCAAGCGGGAGGGGCCCCGTCCGGAACACCGTCCCGCCGTCGAGCTCCTCCACGGCCGCCGTCGCGCCGAGCTCCACGTCGTTGCGCGAGAGACCGGACAGGAAAGCGAACCACGGACGGTCGACCGCGAAAGGGTCGACCTGGTTCGCCCGCGTCGGCGTCTCGTCGGCGGGCGGGAGGCCAGCCCAGGTGCTCCCGCCGTGGCGGGCGATCGCCAGCAGGTCGCCGAGGACGGCGCTGCTCGTCGGGTCGCCGCCGGCGCCGGGGCCCGAGAAGGCGACGTTGCCCACCGGCTCGGCACGGACCTCGACGCGGTTCAGGACGCCGTCCGTGCCTCCCAGCGCGCCGCTCTCCGGGACGGCGGTCGGCAGGACCGTCGCCGCCAGCGTCCCACCGGACCCGGGCTCCGCCACGGCGAGCAGCTTGAGATCGAGGCCCAGGAGGCCGGCGCCCTCCATCTCCTCGGATGTGACCCCCGTGATCCCGGGCTTCCCCCAGCCCCGCACCGAAGGCGGGGTTCGGAGGATGCTCGCGGGTTCGATCCAGGCGCCGAACGCGAGCCGGGCCAGGAGGACCAGCTTGTTCACCGCGTCGTCGCCCTCGACGTCCCCGCGGGGGTCGGCCTCGGCGTACCCGTTGGCCTGCGCCTCCGCGAGGATCTCCTCGTAGGGCTGGCCCAGCTCGCCCATCGCGGTGAGGATGAAATTCGTGGTCCCGTTGACGATGCCGCGGACGCGCGAGACGGTGTTGGCGGCGAGGTCCGAGGCCAGGGGCGCGAGGATCGGGATCCCGCCGGCGACGGCCGCCTCGTAGCGCAGCACCCCGCCGGTCCGTCGGGCGATCGCTTCCAGCCCCGGGCCGTGGTGGGCGACGACGTGCTTGTTCGCGGTCACGACGTGCTTCCCGGCGCCGAGCGCCGCCGCGACGAGCGTGTGGGCCGGCTCGTCGCCGCCCATCAGCTCGACGACGACGTCGATCTCCGGGTCGGCGACCAGGTGGGCCGGGGCGTCGGTCAGGAGGTCGGCCGGGATGCCGCGCCCGGCGGCCTTCGCGATGTCGCGCACGGCGACCCCGGCCAGGACGAGGCGGGCGCCGTCGAACGGCGCGAGCTTCTCGGGGTGCTCCAGGAAGGCGCGCACGACGGAGCCGCCGACGGTGCCGGCGCCGAGCACCGCGACGCGGAGGGGGGTTCGACTGGACATCCCGGAGATCGTAGCGGACACGCGGCCCCTCCGGGCCGCCGGCTGCCGCCCGTCGCGACCTCGCCGCCCGCTACACTCGCGGGCGATGACGACAACTCCCGTTTCGAAAGTCCGCTGCTTCAGCGGGATCCAGCCGTCCGGCGCGCCGCACATCGGCAACGACCTGGGCGCCATCCGCAACTACGTCGCCCTGCAGGAGCGCTACGAGTCGATCTACTGCATCGTCGACTTCCACGCCCTCACGACGGTCCACGACCCCGACCGCCTGCGGCGCCAGACGCGAGAGATGGCCGCCGCGCTCCTCGCGCTCGGCCTGGACCCCGAGAAGTGCACGCTGTTCGTGCAGAGCCACCGGCCCGAGGTCGCGGAGCTGATGTGGCTCTTCTCGACGGTCACGCCGGTCAGCTGGCTGCAGCGCACGCCGACGTACAAGGAGAAGCGGGCCAACCAGCCCGACGACGTCAACCACGGCCTGCTCACCTACCCCGTCCTGCAGGCCGCCGACATCGTCCTCTACAAGGCCTCGGTGGTGCCGGTCGGCAAGGACCAGGCGGCGCACCTGGAGCTCTCGCGCGAGATTGCCCGCGCCTTCAACGCGCGCTACGGCGAGACCTTCCCCGAGCCGCAGGCGGTCCACACCGAGGCACCGATCGTCCTGGGGACCGACGGCGCCAGGAAGATGTCGAAGTCGATCGGGAACACGATCGAGATCTTCGCCCCCGAGGACGAGATCCGGCGGCAGGTGATGGGGATGGTCACCGACACGCTGCGCATCAAGCGCACGGATCCCGGCCACCCCGAGCGCTGCAACGTCTGCCAGCTCCACCGCTTCTTCGGCGACGACTACGCCGAGATCTGGGAGGGCGAGCGAACGGCCCGCACCGGCTGCGTCGACACGAAGAAGCTCCTGGTGGAGCGCCTTCTCCGCCACTACGCCGGCGCCCGCGAGCGCTACGCCGACCTCATGGCGCACCCCGAGCGGGTCGACGCGGTGCTCGAGGTGGGCGCCGCCCGCGTGGCGCCGATCGCCCACGCGACGATCGCCGAGGTCCACGAGAAGATGGGGCTCCGGTAGGGCGGCCCCGGCCGCATCGCTCCCCCGGGGTCACGCGGCTTCGCCGCCCTGCTAGGATCGGCGCAGGCCGGGTCCGCAGGGCCCGGGAGTGCGGATGTCGATGATCGAACCCGACGCACAGCCACCCGCGTTGCCCGGCGCGCTGCCCGTGGCCCAGGCCGGCGCCCCGGCCGTGGCGCCCGCAACCCCCGCGCCGGGCGATCCGCAGGGCGCCGTGCCGCCGACCGCGGTGGTGCCGACGGTGCTGCTGACCCCGCGCGAACGGCGCTGGCTGACGGTCCTGATGACCCTCGGCTCGATCGCGCTCTTCTTCGTGGTCCTCAACCAGGTCGCAGCCGTCTGGGGTGTCTTCTCCGACCTCGCCCTGATCTTCTTCTTCGCCTGGCTCCTGGGCTTCGTCCTGGAGCCGATCGCCGCCTGGCTCGCCCGGTTCGTGCCGCGGGTGATCGCGGTGACGATCGCCTACGGCGCCGTGGCACTGGCCGCCTTCGGGCTCGTCGTGGTCGCGGCTTCCGCCCTGTTCACCTCGATCTCCGACTTCCTCGCCAACCTCGACCAGTTTCAGCAGGACCTGATCGCCATCGTCAAGCCGATCTCCGACTGGCTCGCGTCCAATGGGTTCCAACAGGTCGACCTCACGGCCCAGGTCGAGTCCCTGCTGACGACCCTCGCGACGCAGGCGCAGGGGCTGCTCGGCCCGCTCCAGGACGTCGCCGTGGCGAGCGTCGGGATGGTGGGGAACGTGCTGATCGTCTTCTTCCTCGCGATCTTCATCTCGATCGACCGCGCCGCGATCGGCTCCTTCCTGATGCGCCTCGTCCCGCCGGCGTACGGCGACGAGGCGCACCTCCTGACCGAGAGCGTCGGCAAGTCCTTCGGCGGCTTCATCCGGGGAATGGTCGTCATCGGGGGGACGTACGCCCTCGTCGCGCTCCTCTGCAACGTCCTCCTGGGGCTCGACTACGCGGCGCTCACCACGGCGACCGCCGGCATCCTGATGGCGATCCCGTTCTTCGGGCCGTTCGTGGCGTGGTCCCCGCCGGTGATCGTGGCGGCGGTCACGCAGCCCGACGCCCTGCTGCCCGCGATCGCGATCATGGGCATCGGGTGGTTCGTCAACCAGAACATCCTCCAGCCGCGCGTGCTGGCCAACGCCGTCGGCCTGCACCCGGTCGTCGTCCTGGCGTCGGTGCTCCTCGGGACCAAGCTGTTCGGCATCCCCGGCGCGCTGTTCGGGCTGCCGGTCGCCGCCGTGATCTCGTCGTTCTTCTTCTACTTCATGCGCCGGAACCTGAAGCCCGACGAGCGGTCGGTCGCGGCCCGGGCGGCCCAGCGGCTGTCGGAGCGCGAGGGGCGCCGGTGGCGCGTGCCGCGCGAGCCGCGGCCCGGCGAGGACGAGGAGATCCTCGCGGAGGAGGTCGGCAGGCAGGTCGACGGGATGCTCGGCACGACCCGCGATCCCGACGGGGAGCCGCTCCTCGACCAGGCCCCGGAGCCTCCCGCACCGGCGGGTGGGACGCCCCTGAAGGACGCGAGCCCCGGTTCGATCGCGGTCTCAGACGCTGTCCCCGGTCTCGGCCCGGTCCAGGGCCCCGGCTCGCCTCCGGGCACGGTCGACCGGCCGGCGCCCGGATGACGGAGCGACCCCGCATCCTGGTCACCAACGACGACGGCATCGAGTCGCGCGGGCTGCTTGCGCTCAAGCAGGCGCTCGAGCCGCTCGGCGAGGTCCTGGTGATCGCGCCGGACACGAACCAGAGCGCCGTGGGCCACTCCCGGACGATGTGGCGCCCCCTTCGCGTCCGCGAGCGGACCCTCGCCGACGGGTCGCCGGCATGGTCGATCGACGGCTCGCCGTCGGACGCCGTGGGCCTCGTCTTCCTGGGGCTCCTGCCAGGCCCGATCGACCTCGTCGCGAGCGGCATCAACCACGGTGCCAACCTCGGCGACGACATCACCTACTCGGGAACGGTGAGCGCCGCGATGGAGGCGGTGCTGAACGGGTGCCCGGCCTTCGCGATCAGCCACGACGACTACGCGCCGCACGACTTCGAGCTGGCCATGGCGGCCGCCCGCGTGGTCGCCGAGGCGATCCTGGCGCGCGGCCTCGAGCCCGGCCAGCTGCTCAATGTCAACGTGCCGGCGATCCCGAAGGCGGAATGCGCGGGCTTCGAGGTGGCGCGCCTCGGGAAGCGGACGTACCAGGACGAGCTCATCCGGCGCGAGGACCCGCGCGGGGTCCCCTACTACTGGGTCGGCGGCTCTCCGCCGACCGGGCACGCGATCCCGGGCACGGACGTCCACGCGGTGATGAACAAGCGGGTCGCGATCACGCCGATCCAGCTGGACCTCACGGCCGACAAGTTCCTCGAGCGCCTCCGCGGCTGGGACCTGGCCCTCGACCGCTGACGGGGGCGGTCGCCGGCGGGTCGGGGCAGCCGATCGTCTGGCCCTCCACCAAGCGCGGCCCCGAGATCGCCCCCGGTGTGTAGTTCAACGCGAATCTGGCCTGCAGCGGCGGCCCCGGGGACTGGCGGCAGAGGCGGAGGCCGGCGCGGGGAGCCGTCAGCACGGCCGCCACGAGGCGACATCCGGCCCGATATCGTGGCGACCTCCGACCGGTCCGCGCGGCGGGCATGCGGCGTAGGCTGAGCTTCGGCGATCGGCTCCGGCGGCGACACCCGAACAGGATCGGAGGCTGGCGATGGGCGACGTGCTCGCGGTCGTGCTGGCGGGCGGCGCCGGCGAGCGACTCTCCATCCTGTCGGCAATCCGCTCCAAGCCGGCGGTGCCGTTCGGCGGCAAGTACCGCCTCATCGACTTCAGCCTGTCGAACTGCGTCAACTCGCGGATCGACGACGTCCTCGTCCTCACGCAGTACAACCCACGCTCGCTCAACGACCACATCGGGACCGGCCGGCCGTGGGGCTTCGACCGGCCCCGGGGAACCGGGATCAAGATCCTCCAGCCCTACGTCTCGGCGAGCAACCGGGGCTGGTACCTCGGGACGGCCGACGCGGTCCGCTACAACCTCCACGAGATCGACCAGGACGGCGCGGACACGGTCCTCGTCCTCGGCGGCGACCACGTCTACAAGATGGACTACCGGCCGATGATCGCGGCCCACCACCGGACGGGCGCCGACCTGACGATCGCGGTCCTCCCGGTGCCGCCCGACGAGGCGACGCGGATGGGAATCTGCAGCCTGGACGCGGACGGCCGCGTCGTCGACTGGGAGGAGAAGCCGGCCGAGCCCAAGAGCGACCTCGCGTCGATGGGTGTCTACGTCTTCTCGCGCGAGGCGCTTCACCGGTGGCTCGTGCCCGACGTCGCCGACTTCGGGCACGAGGTGATCCCGGCGATGCTGGCGGGTGGCGGCGCCGTCTTCGGCCACCGCTTCGACGGCTACTGGCGCGACGTCGGGACGATCGAGGCCTACTGGAAGGCCAACCTCGACCTCGTCGGGCTTGTGCCGCCGCTCGATCTCTTCGACCGCAGCTGGCTCATCCACACGCGATCCGAGGAGCGCTCGCCGGCCAAGCTCGGGCCGGACGCCGTGGCCCGCCACTCCCTGGTCAGCCACGGCTGCATCGTGAACGGCACGGTCGTCAACTCCGTGCTGTCGCCCGGCGTCACGGTCTACGAGGGAGCGGTGGTCCGCGACTCGGTGATCCTGCTCGACACCGAGATCGGCCCCGGCGCCGTCGTCGACACGGCGATCATCGACAAGTTCGTGCGCGTCGGCGCCGGGGCGGTGGTCGGCAGCGGCGACGACCGCGACGTCCCGAACGTCGACGAGCCCGACCGCCTTTACACCGGCATCACGGTCGTCGGCGAGCGCTCGCGCATCCCGCCCGGTGCCCGCCTCGGCCGCAACTGCCTGGTCGAGCCGCGCATCGAGGCGGACGACTTCGCCGACCTCGTGGTGCCGACGGGGGCCTCCGTGCGGCGATCGCCTACGCGGGCGGCGGAGGGCTGACGCCCGGGCCGCGACCGTCCACCGCGGCGGCCTCGGCCGCTCCGCCAGTGGCGACCTCGGCGCCTGCCGTCCCGCTCACGGCCGCCTCGCGGCGCTCGGCGCGCGCGAACCACCAGCGGACGCCGAGCACCGCGGGCACGAGCAGGGTCCACGCGAGGGCAGCCCCGGTCGCGTCGAGGAAGGCGAGCGGGATCGTGAGGGCGAATCCGATCGGCGCGATCGAGGCCATCGCCAGGCGGCGCCGGCGCTCAAGCGGGGCTTCCGCCGGGATGAAGCCCCGGCGATCGGCGTGCCAGCGCATCGCCAGCAGCGCCGCGCCGGCGACGAGGTTCGTCGCCGCGTACAGGGCGACGGCCGTCGGAAGGTCCACGAAGCGCCCGATGAGGTTCGTCGGGAAGGGCAGGAACGCGATCGCCCCGAGGAAGACGAAGTTCAGGAGGACCATCCGTCCGTCGGATCGCTCCAGGGTCCGGAAGAGGCGGTGGTGGCCGTTCCACCAGACCGCGATCACCATGAAGCTCAGGGCCACGCTCAGGAGCCGCGGGCCGAGCTCGGCCAGCGCCGTTCGCAGCTCCGCGTCGGTGGCCGTCGAGGCGAGCGTCTCGGGAAGGCGCAGGTCGACCACCAGCAGGGTCATCGCGATGGCCATCACCGCGTCGCTGAAGTAGATGAGGCGCTCGACCTCGCGCGCCCCGCCGGCGCCGAGGTCGGGGGTCGGCTCCCCGTCCACCGCTGCCTCCGTGGTCCGCTACCGGCCTACCGGCGCTTCCGGTCGGCCAGGATCTCCCTGACCGCGTTGTGGGCCGGCGCTCCGGTCACGCCGCCGCCGGGATGCGCGCCCGGCCCGACGAGGTAGAGGCCCTCGACCGGCATCCGGTAACGGGCCCAGCCGACGAGCGGTCGCCAGGCGAACCAGGCGTCGAGCCCGGGCTCCTGGTGGTACGGGTGGCCGCCCGTGAGGCCGTACTCGGCCTCGAGGTCCACGGGCGTGAGCACCTCTCGCGCCGTGACCAGCGCACCGATCCCCGGGGCGACCTCCTCGAGCGCGGCCACCACCCGGTCCCCCAGCGCGGCGCGGCCCGCGGCGTCCCAGGCGCCCTCGCGGAGGCGATACGGGACGTACTGGGCGATGACGCTCATGACGTGGCCGCCCTCCCGCGCGGCGAGCGCGGGATCCACGAGCGACGGGATCGTCGCCTCGAGCACGAGCCGGTCGGAGACCCGGCCGTACTTGCTGGCGTCGAAGGCGCGCTCGAGGTCGTCGACCCCCGTGGCGCCGACGAGGATCCGGCCCCGGATCCGCTTCGCCCCGTCGTCGCCGTCGCCGGCCGCGGGGAAGCGCGGCAGCGCCGACAGGGCGAGGTTCACCTTCGCCACCGTGCCCGGCTGGCGGATGTTGCCCGTCCGCCAGCGCAGGTGCGGACCCAGGTCCAGCGGTCCCAGGAGGCCCAGCAGCGTCCGCTTCGGGTCGAGGCCCGACGCCACGATCGGGGCCGCGATCTCCTCGCCCGAGGCCAGGGCGACGCCGGTGACCCGCCCGTCTCCCGTGGTCACGGCGGCCACCTCGGATCCCGTCCGCAGCTCGGCGCCGAACGCCCGCGCGGCCGCCGCCAGCGCGTCCGCGACGGCCCCGGGGCCGCCCTTCGCGAAGACGGCCTGGCCGGCGCCGCCCCCGTCGTTGCCCGCCGCGTCGGCCAGCAGCGTCGCGGTGGTGCCCATCGACCAGGCGCCCAGCCCGGTGAACTGGATCGCCCGGGCGGCGATCGTCGCCCGGATCGCGTCCGTCTCGAACCACTCCCCGACGAAGTCGGCGACCGCCATCGGCAGCACGCGGAGAAGGTTGCGCGCGTCGTCCCGGCTGAGCTTCTTGTACGCCCGGCCGAGGAGGAGCCCGGTGATGGCGTCGGCGAGGCCGGCGCCGGACGTGGCGGGGGGCGTCTGCTCGCCGAGCGCGGCGAGGAACGCCGCCAGCGCCCGGACCTGCCGGTCGAATGCCGCCCAGGCCAGCGAATCCGCCCCCGACCAGGTCGCGAGGTCGGCCGCCGTGCGCTCGTCGTCGGCCCACAGCGTGACCGCGCGCCCGTCGGGCCGGGGGGCGAAGGCCCGCACCTCGGGCGCCACGAGGGCGAGGCCGCGCGAGCCGAGGTCCAGCTCGCGGTAGACGGCGGGCCGCAGTCGCCCCACCGTGTGGAAGAGGCCCGGCGCCCGGGACCCGTCGTCGAGCGTCCGCGTCTCCACGGTCCCGCCCAGGGTCGCCCGCCGTTCCAGGAGCAGCGTTCGAAGGCCGCCCTTCGCGAGGTAGGCGGCCGCGACGAGGCCGTTGTGGCCGCCGCCGACGACGATCGCGTCGTAGCCGGCCGAAGGGTGCGTGATCCCGGCCATCTAGGCCACCCTCCCCTTCTTCGCCTTGAGCAGCTCGAGGGCGGCCAGGCGGCCGTTGGCGGCCATGATCCCGCCGCCCGGGTGGGTCGACGAGCCGGCCATCCAGTAATCGCGGATCGGGGTCCGGTAGCGCGACCAGCCGGGGACGGGCCGGCTGAAGAACAGCTGCTCGAGGCTCAGCTCGCCGTGGAAGATGTTGCCCTCGGTGAGACCCCACTGCTGCTCCATGTCCCAGGGCGTCACCACGTAGGTCTCGACGATGACGTCGCGCAGGTTCGGCGCGAACTCGCTGATCGTGTCGATGACGGTGTTGCCGAACGCCTCGCGCTGGTTCTCCCAGTCCGCGGGGCCCTCGACCAGGTTGTACGGCGCGTACTGGACGAAGCAGCTCATCACGTGCTTGCCGGGCGGCGCGACCGACGGGTCGACGAGCGACGGGATGACGATGTCGATGTACGGCCGGCGGCTGAAGCGCCCGTACTTCGCGTCGTCGTAGGCCCGCTCCATGTAGTCCACCGCGGGGCTGATGCTCATCGCGCCGCGCAGGTACTCGGTGCCGCCCGGGTTGGCGGTGAAGGTGGGCAGCGCGTCGAGCGCCAGGTTCACCTTGCCGGAGCTGCCCCGGAACTTGAAGCGCCGCACGGCGGCCTCGAAGTCCTCGGGGAGGACGCCCGGCTCCAGCAGCTGGAGGAAGGTCCGCCGGACGTCGGCCGAGGAGACGACCACGCCGGCGTCGATCTCCTCGCCGCTCTCCAGCACGACGCCCGTCGCCCGGTCGCCGGCCGACGAGAGGCGGACCTGAGCCACGCCCGCGTCGGTGCGGATCTCGGCGCCGAGGGCGCGGGCGGCGTTGGCGATCGCGTAGCTGATCGCGCCGGTGCCGCCCTTGTGGAGGCCCCAGGCGCGGAAGGCGCCGTCGATCTCGCCCATGTAGTGGTGCAGCAGCACGTAGGCGGTGCCCGGCGAGCGGACGCCCAGGAAGGTCCCGATGATCCCGGAGGCCGACATCGTCGCCTTGAGCGGGTCGGTCTCGAACCACTGGTCGAGGAAGTCGGCGGCGCTCATCGTCATCAGCCCGATGAAGGCCGCCTGCTGGCGCTCGGGGAGCCGCGCGAAGTCGCGGGCCAGGCCCATCACGCCCAGCCACTCGCGCGGGTCGATGGAGGTTGGGTCCGGCGGGACGATGCCGAGGATCGGCTTGATGAAGCGGGCCATGTCGGCCATCAGCTGGCCGTACTCCTCGTACGCGTCGGCGTCGCTCTTCGACCAGCGGCGGATCTCCCGCATCGTCTGGGCATGGTCGTCGGTCCGCCACAGGAAGTCGCCGGGGACCGGCGTGAACGTGCCGTCGAGGGGCAGGATCTCGAGGCCGTGCTTCGGCAGCTCCAGCTCCCGGATGATCTCGGGGCGCAGCAGGCTCACGACGTACGAGAGGACGCTGAACGTGTACCCGGGGACGATCTCGTCGCTCGTCGTGGCGCCGCCCAGGATGTGCCGCTTCTCGAGGACCAGCGTCCTCCAGCCGGCCTTCGCGAGGTATGCGGCGGTCGTCAGGCCGTTGTGGCCCCCGCCGATGATCACCGCGTCGTAGCGCTCGGCCACCCGCGTCTCCTCCTTGGTCGTTCGGTTCGCGTTCGGTTCGGGCGGCCCTACGCGCGCTTGCGCGGCGGGTCGAAGAAGGGCACGTCGACGACGGTGGCCGACACGAGCTTCCGCTTCGTCTCGACCGTCCACTCGACCTGCAGGCGACCCCCGGCCCGGGCGTGCGCGACGCCGACCGACGCGAGGGCGATCATCTTCTTGAGGATCGGGCTCCAGCCGGTGCTGGTCACGCGCCCCACCTGGCGTCCGCCGGCGAGGAGCGGGACGTGGGTCCGGCTCACGGTGGGCGGCGCGTACGGCGCGAGGCCCTCGGCGGCGTAGAGGGCCTCGATCTCGGGCCAGCCGATGTCGAGCCCGACGAGGCGGCGGGCGGGGCCGCCGGCGGCGACCTCGGCGATGAGGGCGCGCTTCCCGACGAAGTCGGCCTTGGCGAGGTCGACGAGCCTGCCGAGGCCGATCTCGTACGGGCTGAAGTTCTGGGCCGGGATGTGCGAGTGGACGGCGCTCGTGTAGTCGACCTCGATGAGGATCAGGCCCGCCTCCAGGCGGGCGACGTCGAGGGCGAGCATCCCCGCCGGGCGGACCCGGTACGGCTCGCCGGCCGCGACCAGCGCATCCCAGGCCTCGAGGGCGCGGTCGGCCGGGATCCACAGCTCGTAGCCGAGATCGCCCGTGTAGCCGGTCCGCGAGACGTCGACGGGGACGCCGTCCAGGTTCGACGCCCGGCGCCGGAAGTAGCGGAGGTCGCCGAAGGGCTCGCCGGAGGCTGCCTCCAGGATCTTCCGGGCGAGCGGCCCCTGGAGCGCGATCGCGGCGTCGCGCTCGGATACGTCGGCGATGTCGACCTCGAGGCCGTGCGCGTTGAGGTGCAGCCAGCGGTACTGGGGATCGGCGGCGGTCCAGCGGATGACCTGGCCCCCGTCGGCGTCGTCGAGGCGGTGGATCGTGCCGTCGTCGATCACCTTCCCGTGCTCGTCGCACCAGGGGCGAGTAGAAGACGCGGCCCGGGGTGAGCCGGTTCGCGTCGCGGGTGATGAGCCGGTCGACGAGGCGCAGTGCGTCCGGCCCGCGCAGCTCGTACTTGAAGAGCGGGCTGACGTCGATGAGCGCGGCCGCCTCGCGGATCGCGTTGTACTCGATGACGTGGCTGGCGTGGTACTCGCTCGCGGCGTAGAAGCCCGACCACTCCCGCCACTGCATCTTGGCGTTGAGGGGTGCGGTCCGCGGGTGGAAGGCGGTCCCGACCGTCACGTCACATGCTCCTCCGCTGGGCGCCGGCGCGCGGCCGGGTCGTTTGGGCTGTGCGCGCCATTGTGCCCGAACGGCGCGACGGGCCGGTCAGGCGGTGTCCGCCTCGCAGGCGAGGACGGGGACGCCCATGCGCATGAAGTCGTCGGGATTGCGGGTCACGACGGCTGCGCCGAGTGACCACGCGACCCTCGCCTACTTCCAGATGGCGCCCTGGCGCCTCCGGTTCCGCTCCGGCGCCGCCGCCCGCTTCGCGCCCCGCTTCCGCCGCTCCGCCAGCGCGAGCGACACCACCATCAGCTCGTTGACCCGGCGTTCGAACTCGGGCACGGTCGCCTCCGGGATGGTCACGCAGACCTCCCGGAGCGCCGTCTCCAGCTGGTACCAGAGGTCGCCGCGGCGAACCTCGTAGAGCGGGTACGCGGAGTTGATCACCACCCGCCGGATGCCATCCTCCTCGACGAGGGCGCTGCGCAGGCGCGGGTCCAGGCGGCGAACGACCACCTCGGCCGAGCCCCGGCGCCGGGTCGTCCCCGGCCCGCCCGCTGCCCCCGGGCGCGGCAGGCGGGGCGCAGGCTCGGTCGACCCCGAGGCGCCCGGATCGACGCCGGCCTCCTCCTCGGCGCCGTCCGCGGGCGTGTCGGCACGCTGCCTCACCCCCTCGAGCGCCAGCTGGCCGCCGGGCTCGTCGCCCCCCACGGCGACCTCCGACTCGAAGAGCCGTCCCTCCTCCAGGAGCCGCAGCGCCTTCGCCAGGATCCTTCGCACCTGCTCCGCCGTGCGCGCCGCTTCCGGTGTCACGAGCGATGCGGGCTCCCGCGTGAGCCGGCGGACGACGGGCGCCAGGAGCGCGTGCAGCCGCACCTCGACGGCGGCCCACGTCTCGCTCCCGCGGTCGACGTCCGCCTTGTTCATCGTCACCGGGACGTGCGGCAGCTCGACCTCGCCCACCAGGCGATTGAGGGCCGGGTGGGCGGCCGGCGTGGGATGGCCGAACCACTCCGGCGACCCGACAAGCCGGCCCAGGTGGTAGAGGCGGATGCCGGCCTCCGGCGCGCCTGGAGGCGGCAGCTCGGGCAGCAGCCCCCACCAGCCCCGGACGAGACGACCGGCCGCCCGCACCGAGAGCTCGTGCCGCTCCGCGAGCGTCCAGGGTCGAGGGGCGACCGGTGCCCGGTTGACGACCATCCGGACCTCGCCGGCCTCGAGCATCGGGCGGTAGGCCTCCGCGAGCCGGTCGCCGAGCCGCCGCGGGTCGAGCTTCCGGTCGACCTCGCCGATCTCGATGCGGACGTATCCCAGGTCGGCGGCGACGGCCTTCTTCCGGGGGTGGAGGTCGTACGTCCGCAGGCGGGTTCGATCGCGGTACGCAGGATCCTCGAAGCCGTGGGCGACCGTCTCTCCGGCGGCGGATGCCACGATCTCGAAGCGGTTGCCGAGGTGCCCGATGGCGGCCTTGCCGCCCTGCCCGTAGCGGCCAATTCGATCGCCCGCCCGCTTCGTCGAGGCCCCCCAGCGGAGGTAGTCGCGCTCGATCGCCGCGGGGCTCATCCCGGTACCGCCGACGACCACGAGGACCAGGCGCCCGGGATGGACCGCCAGGTCGAGCTCGAGAGGCCGCCCGGCGACGCGGCTGTCGACGGCGTTGTCGACCAGCTCCAGGACGGCGTCGACGGGGGTCCGGTAGTTGGCGAAGAGGGCGGCCGTCAGGCGCGGGTCGATGCGCTCGCGGACGACGCGGCGGGTGCTCACGTGGCTCTCGGGCCCGGTCCCGGCGTGCCTACTTCGCGACGCGAGCGAAGGCCGCCGTGTACGCGGTCAGGGTCGCGCCGTCCATGCCGGTCCCGCGCGCCTCCCAGGCCAGGCCGTCGCCGGCGTCCGCGACGACGAGCCACGACCCGTCGCCGCCGTCGTGGAGCACGGCGGGGCGGCCGCCGAACGACGCGCCGCCGTCGCCCGGGCCGGCCGGGAGGCAGCCGGCCTGGTCGCCGCAGAAGTAGCCTTCGCGGACCGCGAGGCGCTGGCCCCCCGGGCCGCGGTACGAGATCTCCATCCGGCCACCCCCCGACGCCCGGAAGCTGCCGGTGTCGACGAACCAGCCCGCCGGCAGGACCGGGCAGTAGACGTCCCACTCCACCGAGGCGGCCACGCCCGCGTAGAACGCCCGGTTGTCGGCGCTGCCGGTGCAGGCTCCGGCGCCGCCCGGCGACGCCGTCGGTCCCGGAGACGCCGTCGCGCCCGGCGTCTCGCCAGGTCCCGGCGTCTCACCGGGCCCCGCGGACGGCTCGCCGGAGGGTGTCGGCTCGGCACTCGCCGGCACCGTCGGCTCCTGGGACTGCGTCGGCCCGGTTCCCTCGGACGGAGACGGCTCGTCGGTCGGGGCCGAGGCCGACGCCCCGGGTGTCGCAGCGGGCGTCGACGCGGGGGTGGGACCCGGGGTGCCCCCGCAGCCGGCGGCCAGGAGGGCCGCCACCGCACATGCTGCGAGCGCGCGCCGGGCGGCGCGGCCGTCGAGGGCTGGGATCACGCGTCCAGCCTAGCGGCGCGGGGGGCGCCCGGTCAACGCGACGGGCCCCGGATGAGCTCGGGGGGGCCGCCGGTCAACGCAACGGGCCCAGGACGGCCGCCGCGCCGCCGCCGCCCGCGAGCGGTGGCCCGCCCGGCAGTGTCGCGTCGCCGCCCGCGAGGGCCACGTCGACCCCGAAGACCGCCCGCACGCGCTCGCGGGTCAGCACCGCGTCCGGCGGGCCGTCGGCCGCGACCCGGCCGCCGTCCAGCACGACGAGGCGCGGGAAGAAGTGGCGGGCGAGCGCCAGGTCGTGGAGGACCGCCAGGATCGTCGTCCCCTCGTGCGCGTTGAGATCCGCGAGGAGCTCCATGACGGCGACCTGGTGGCGCAGGTCGAGGTGGACGGTCGGCTCGTCGAGGACGAGCAGGGGCGCCGCCTGCGCCACCGCGAGGGCGACGAGCACGAGCTGCCGCTCGCCGAGGGAGAGCTCCCGCGCGTCGCGGCCGCGCAGCCGGTCGATCCCGACCCGGGTGATGGCGGCGTCCACGGCGGCCAGGTCGACGGCGCGGGGACCGCGGATCGAGTCCTCGTGCGGCAGCCGACCGAGGGCGACCACGTCCTCGACGCGGGCCGAGAACGGGAAGGTCGCCTGGCCCGGGACGGCCGCCAGGCGACGCGCGATCGCCGGGCGGTCGAGGGACGCGACCGGGTCGCCGCCGAGCATGACCCGGCCGCTGCGCGGCGTGACGAGCCCGGCGAGCGCACGGAGGAGCGTCGACTTGCCGGTCCCGTTGGGCCCGACGAGCGCCACCCGCTCTCCGGCCGCGAGGGCGAGGTCGACCCCGCGCAGGACCATGCGGTCGCGGTAGGCGACCACGACGCCCTCGAGCGCGGCCACCGGCTCGCGGGCATCCGCGGGGCGGGACCGGGGCGAGGGCGCCGCGGCGGGCGCCGGGGCGGGCAGCCCGACGAGCCCGTCCGGCTGCTCCCCGCGGAGCCGGGCATCGTGCGCCGGCGACCCGTCCGGCCCCGGCGTCACAGCTCGTAGCCTCCGCGGGTCGAGTGCAGCAGCGCCAGGAAGAACGGCGCCCCGATGACCGCGGTCACGACGCCCACCGGGATCTCGCCGAGCATGCGGGCCACGAGGTCGGCCCCGACGAGCAGGGCGGCCCCGAGGATCGCCGAGAGCGGCAGGACGTTCCGCGCGTTCGGGCCCACGACGAGGCGCACGAGGTGCGGCGCAACGAGGCCAATGAACCCGATGAGGCCCGAGACCGCCACCGCGGCCGCCGTGACGAGCGTGGCGAGGCCCAGGAGGATGCCGCGCTCGCGGCGGACGTCGATGCCCAGGTGCGCGGCGGCCTCCTCGCCGAGGAGGAGGCCGTTGAGCGACCGGGCCCGGAGCAGGATCGCGACGCTCCCGCCGATCACGAGCGGCGCGGCGATCGCCAGGCGCATCCACGAGGCACCCTCGAGGCCGCCGAGCAGGAACGCGAAGATCTGGCGCAGGTTGGCGCCCGACAGGTACATCGTCATGGCCAGGCCGGCGGCCAGCAGCGAGCCGACCGCGTAGCCCGTGAGGAGGAGGCCGGTGAGCGGGGCGAGCGGGCCGCCGCGCCCCAGCCTGTAGACCACCGCGACCGCCGCCAGCCCGCCGGCGAAGGCGAGGACGTTGAGGAGACCGAGGTCGAGGATGGCGACCCGGACCGGGATGAGCACGGCGATCGCCGCGCCGAGGGCGGCTCCCGACGCGGTGCCGAGCACGTACGGGTCGGCCAGCGGGTTGCGGAGGAGGCCCTGGAAGGTCGCGCCGGCGACGGCGAGGCCGGCGCCGACCACCACGGCGGTGAGGACGCGCGGCAGGCGGAGCTCCAGGACGATGGTCTCCGCCGCGGCCGTCCACGTCCGCTCGACCGGCAGGCCGAGCGCACGTAGCAGGATGCCGACGGTGTCGCCGGGGGCAAGGGCGACGCTCCCCGCGGCGACGCCGACCACCACGATCACCGCGAGCGTTGCGAGACCGAGCAGGACGAGGGCGGCGGGGCGCGGAGCCCGGTCCGGTCGCCGAACGCGAACCCGCCCGAGGGCCAGGCTCCGACCGCCGATCGTCACCGTGGTCCCCTACCCGCCGGCGCCGGGCGCGGGAGCCGGCGGCAGCGGGACGCCCGGGTCGATCGCCCGCGCGAGGGCGCGCAGGCCCTCCACGAGCCGCGGCCCGGGACGCGTCACGACGACGTCGTCGACAGGCCTGATCGCGCCGTCCTTCACCGCGGTGATGGCGCCCCAGCCCGGGCGGGCCGCGACCTGCTCGGGCGTGACGCCGTACGCGGCGTCCCCGAGGACGACCACGGCGGGGTCGGCCGCCACGAGCTTCTCGAGCGGGATCGAGAAGACCGTCGGGCTGCCGGTCGTGACCGGGTCGCCGCCGGCGAGCGTGATCATCTCGGCGATGAACGAGTCGTCGGCCGGGCCGTAGATCTCCTTCGTCGCGTCGAGCTCGTAGAAGACGCGCGGGCGGGCGCCCCCCGCCGACGCGATGCCGGCCACGATCTCGTCGACCTGGACCTTCATCGCGGCCGTCAGGGCGGCGCCGGCAGGCCCTTCGCCGGCCGCGGTGGCGACGAGCTCGATGTCGGCGAGCACCGTGGCGACGTCGGGGGCGTAGACCACGAGGACCGGGATGCCGAGGCCCCGGAGCTTCGCCAGCGCGTCGGGGCTGTTAAAGAAGTTGCCGCCGGCGACGACGAGGTTGGCCTCGAGGCCGACGATCTTCTCGACGTCGACGCTCTGGAAGGAGGCGACGTCGGGGAGCGGGACCGCCTCGGGCGGGTAGTCGTCGAAATCGGTCGTCGCGATCACCCGCGGGCCGGCCCCGACCGCGAAGAGGATCTCCGTCGTGGCGGGCGTCAGGGAGACGATCCGCTCCGGCCGGGCCGCCAGCGAGACGGCGTTCCCCTCGTCGTCGGTGAGGGTCATCGGGAAGCCGGCGGCATCCGGCGACGCCGGAGCCGTGGCGGCCGTGGTCGGGGTTGCGGTCACGGCGGGGACGATCGACCCGGTCGGAGACGGGCTGCCCGGGGGTGGCGGGGTGGTCGCCGCGGCGCACGCCGCGACGAGGAGGGCCGCCAACGCGGCGACGGTCGCGATCGGGATGTGGGCGCCGGCGCGGGCGCGCCGGGACGGGAACGGACGCACGGGAACCTCGCAGTCGCACTCGGGGGGCGCGCGGACGCGCCGACGGACGCGAGGTCCTAGGTGACGGGAATCATGCCTGCCTGCCCCTTCCTCTCGAGGGTTCGAGCGGCTGCACCGTGGGACCGGCGACCGGACTTCCGTCCCCGAAGGGGCGGTCACCGTAGCGGGACTGTGCCGGATTCACACCGGCTTCGCGACTCCGCGGTGGGTTGTTCTGACGGGCGCAGCGTAGCACGGGAACCGGTCGCCGGGAGGGGTCCGAACGGCCCGAATTCCGCCGATCACGGCGCGTCGAGGCGCCCGGCGTCGCGTCCTGCGTCGCGTCCGCTCACCCCGGCGGCCTCTCGCCTGCGGCCGCCGGAGCCAGAGCGTAACTGGCCGATAAGCGGCCCCTGGCAGACTCCGGCGAACGGCATCGTCGGGATGCCGTGCAAGCCCGCCTCCTCCCGCCCTGGCCACCCCGCCGGAGGAGGTTGCACCGGATGTCGCCTGGACGATGGATCCGCCGTGTCACGGCAGTGCTGCTCGCGGCCTCGCTCGGCGCCTCGGCCGCCGGCCCGGCCGTCGCCGTCTTCGACGCGACCGTGGCCTCGAACGAGACCGCCTTCGAGCCGCCGTGCCTGGGCTTCGACGACCCCTATCCCGAGAAGATGCTGAAGGCCGCGGCGGCCGCCTTCGGCCGGCTCGGCTACGCCACCCGCTCGATCACCGGCGATGCGTTCACCCGGGCCGCCTACCTGGCGCGCACGGCGAATGACTGGGGAACCTACGTCCACTCCCACGGCGACCATTACTGGCACGCCGCCGACGCCCGCCGCTACTCCGGCTTCCGCGAGGACTCGGGCGACTGCAGCCAGGCGGTCGTGTACTCGAAGGAGATCGCCGCGAAGCGGGCAGGGAAGCAGGCGAACCTCGTCGTGATGTCGATGTGCCACGTCGGCGAGGACGTCTCCACCATGCCCGGCGCCTTCGCGATCGCGAAGCAGAAGTTCGGTGAGGGCACCTGGGGTGGCCCGGAGTTCTTCGTCGGCTATCTCGGCGCGGCCTGGGACAGCGACGAGTGGATCTTCGAGGTCGCCTTCTGGGATGCCATCGGCCCGGGCTACGGGGCCGGCGAATCCTACGACGTCGCCGCGGCCCAGGTCTTCGGCCACGCCTTCGAGGCGAACTGGTGGGGCTCCTACGACTACACCGGCCGGGCGGGCCCCCTTCCATCCGGCTGCAGCCGGTGCCTGTGAGGTGAACGCCATGCACGCTCCTCGACCCACGGCCCGGCGCGCCGGGCTCCTCGCACCCCTCGCCCTTGCCGGGGCCTCCGCCGCCCTCCTCGTCGGGTGGCCCGGGGGTCCGCCGCCGGGCGGTGCCGCCGACCGCTACCGCGCCGGCGAGCCGGCCAGCGTCCGCTCCGCCCTTCCCCCGGATGCCGCCGACGCCGTCCGCGCACGCGGCCTCACGCACGCCCGCGCCCTCGGGATCCCCGTCGGACCCGGGTCGCAGATGACCCGGGTCCACGACCGGTTCTCGGGCACCGTGCTCGACGAGGTGGTGACCAGCGATGCCCGCGGCCGTCGGCTCGGGATCGTCCGGATGGACACCGGGGGCCGCGTGGCCATGGCCGTGCGGCTCGGCTGGCAGTCGGCGACCGGTCGGCGGATCGACGCGGCCAACGCCCGGTCACGGGCCGCCGGGCTCGCGGCGGCGGCCGGGCTCGCCCCGTCGGGCACCCCGACGGTCGCTCCCGCGGTCGACGGCGGCTGGCGCGTCGCCTGGGGCCGCGAGGTCGACGGCGTCCCGGTCGTCGGCGATGGGACGGTCGTGACGCTCTTCGGAGACGGCTCCTTCCACGGGGCCGGGCGCCGGGAGCGCACGCTCGCCGAAGCCCCGTCCACCCTGCTGTCCGCCGACGCCGCCGAGGCGACCGCGGAGGCCCGGCTCGCGGACCTGCTCGGGCCGGCGAGCGCCGAGGCGAAGGTCGCGGGGGCGCGGCTCGCCTGGGTCGCGCCGAACGACACGTTCGACGCCGCGGCGCCGGACGCCCCCGACCCGGTCCTCCGGCTCGCCTGGATCGTCGAGGTCCGAACGACCGGGTCGCTCGCGGACCGCCTCGAGGCGCTCGAGCTGTACGTCGACGCCGGGGACGGCACCGTGCTCGGCGGGGACATCCTCCGGTGACCGCGTCCCCGCCGACCGGGGCGCACGACGCCGCTCCGCCCGCCGACCACGACCCCGGGGCCGCGCCGGGACCGCCCGCCGGTCACGAGCCGGATGCCGGCCGGCCCACCAGGGCGTTCCCCCGCGCCCGCTCCGACGGCATCGCCGCCCTCGCGGCCGCCGCGACGCCCGTCGTCGCGGCGGCCCTCGCGGCCCTCGCCCTTGCCGCGGCCGGCTGCGGGTCTCGGCCGCTCCCGCCCGACGCGGCGCCCGCGTCGCCGCCCGCCGACCCGAGCGGGCCGGCGGCCACGCGGCGCGTCGATGGCAACGAGCCGGGTGCGGGCGCGTCGCACCTCCTGCTCGTCGTCGGCGGGCCGTCGCGGCCCCGCGCCGCCGTCCACGACCTCGCGCATCCGCACGATCCGGGCGTGCCGATGGCACTGCCGGAGACGTTCGAGGACGGCGGCCTGGCCGCGGTCGTCGCGGCGCCGGACGGCCGGCTCGCGGCGATCGGGCAGGACGGGACGTCGTTCGTCGCCGGGACCGGCGGTCCGCCACCGTGGACGGCGCTCCCCCCGATCTCGCCCGGGCCACCGTGGGCGGGACCGGTGCTGGGGGCGACGTGGAGCGTCGACGGATCGGCCCTCGTCATGGTCGCCGGGTCGCCCGGGTCGGGCTCCCGGCGGACCTCGATCGTCACGCACCTGCTCGGCGGCGCGGCCGCGTCCGCCGTGGAGGTGCCGCTCGAGGCGGACGGCCCGGCCGTCGCCGCCCTGTCGCGCGGCGTCGTCGCATTCGTCGGCCGGGACCTGCGGGACGTGGGGACGCTGGCGCGCATCACGGCGAGCGGCTCGCTCGCGATGGTGCCGGTGACGGCGCGGAGCCTCGCGGCAGGGGGCGACCTCGTGGCGATCGTCGACGACACGACCGTCCGGATCGGGTCGCTCGCCGACCTCGAGCGTGGGATCCTGCCCGCGACGCCGCTGCCCCTCGGGCCCGGCGCCGGCATCGGCGCCGTGGCGATCGCCCCCGACGGCTCGGCCGTGGCCGTCGTCCGCCTCGACGAGCAGGGGGCGGCCGTCCGGGTGGAGGTCCTGCGCAACGCCCCGGGCGGGTGGAGGGCGGGCCCGGCGATCGCGCTCGACGCCGGGGACGGCACGGCGATCCCCGCCTGGCTGCCGTGACGCGGGCGCGGGCGGCGGGCGGGGGCGCGGGCGGCGGGCGCGGGCGGCGGGCGCGTGCCCGTCGCGCGGGCACTCGCGGGGGCCGCACGCCCGAGGCGCGGGGCGCCGCCATAGGGCGCGGGCACTCGCACGGGCGCCCATGCCGGGGACATGGCGGACCCCGGCGCGGGCCGGGGTCCAGGGCAGCGTGGCGAGCCGGGTCGATCGGCCGGGTCGATCGGCCGGGTCGATCGGCCGGGTCGCGACCGGTCGCGGCCGGGTCGATCAGTTCGCCGCCGCGGCGGCCTCCTCGACCGCCGTGAAGATGGACACCTGGGACGCCTCGGGGAGCATCTCGCCCAGGATCTTTTGCAGCGTCAGCTGGTGGACGCAGCTGTTCCAGCTCTCGAAGTAGTGGCACGTGCAGTGCCAGGCACCGGCGTCGAGACTCACGTGATGCGTGTCGTTGTCGCCCCGGAACGTGACGCCGAGACGATCGAACGTCAGGCGATCGCGCTCGCGGGCGTAGCGATTCGCCTTCTCGACCTTGCCGATGAGAGAGCTGTGCATCGCCGAGGTCCCTCCGTGGCCCGTGGGCCGTTCCAGGGGCCGCCGCCCGGCCGTGCGCTGGTCGGTCGGGTCGGGGCGGTCTTCACGCCAACTCTACTACCCGGCGCCAAGAGAGGTACCCGCCGAGGCCTCCGCCCCACCGCCCGCCCCGGCAGGCGGGAGGCCCGGTCGCGGGTCACCGCGGCGGGGTCCAGCGTCAGCCGCGAACGAGCGCCTCGCCCGCCACAAGGCAGGCGTCGGCGAC
The DNA here is from genome assembly GCA_963831745.1 of uncultured Chloroflexia bacterium. GTDB lineage: Bacteria > Chloroflexota > Limnocylindria > Limnocylindrales > CSP1-4 > CTSoil-043. The sequence continues at coordinate 536,679 of CAWHRD010000002.1, forward strand.
CGCCTGGGAGGTCGCCTCCGTGTAGACCCGGACGAGCGGCTCGGTGCCGCTGAAGCGGACCATCAGCCACGAGCCGTCGGCGACGAAGAACTTGAAGCCGTCCTTCGTCGAGAGCTCGACCGTCCTGGCCACCGGCTGCCCGGCGAGCGCGGTCGGGGCCTTCTCGACGAGCTCGACCGCGAGGCTTGCCTTCATCGCCGGGTAGGTCGCCCGGTCGACGTGGACGTCGACGCGTCCGTAGCAGGACGGCCCGGCGATCTCGTGGAGGTGCTCGATCGCCCGCGACGCCGGCCACCGCCCCGCCGCCCGCTCGCGCAGGAGCAGATCGATCAGGAGCAGGTCGACGTAGATGCCGTCCCGCTCCGGCAGGTGCATGCCGAAGCCGTAGCCGCCCGACTCCTCGCCTCCGAACATCGCCCCGGTCTCGATCATCTTCGGCCCGATGAACTTGAAGCCGACCGGCACCTCGTGGACCGCGATCCCGTAGTGCTCGCCGAGCCGCTCGGCCATCGACGTCTCGTTGACGCTCTTCACGACCGGCCCGCGCAGCCCGCGGTGCTCGGCCAGGTAGTACATCAGGAGGCCGTAGACCTGGAGCTGGTGGACGAAGACGCCGCGCTCGTCGATCGCGCCCGCCCGGTCCGCGTCGCCGTCGAGGAGGAGGCCGGCGTCGAAGCCGCCGGCCTCCACGATGCCGAGCGCCTCGTCGATGTTGGGCCGGATCGGCTCGGGGTTGACGCCCCCGAAGTAGGGATTGCGCTCCGTGTGGATCTCGACGACCTCGATCCGACCGCCGGCCAGGAGCCGGCTGATCCAGCCCGCCCCGGATCCCCAGAGGGGGTCCACGAGGATCCGCATGTCGGCGGCTCGCAGCGCGTCGAGGTCGAGGCTGCGCCGCACGAACCGCTCGTAGCCCTCGAACGGGTCGAAGCGCTCGACGAGGCCCGCGGCCTCCGCGTCGGCCATGGGTCGCCGGGGGACGGCGCGAAGGCCGTTCTCTGCGGTGACCTTCTCGAGCGTCGCCAGGATCTCCGGCCCGGCCGCGGCGCCGCTCGGGGCCTTCACCTTGAAGCCGTTGTCGGTCCACGGGTTGTGGCTCGCGGTGATCACCACCCCGGCGGCCGCGCCCCGCTCGACGACCTCGAAGCTCGCCATCTGCGTCGGGACGGCGTGCACGCCGAAGGCGACCGGGATGTCGAAGGCGAGGAGAACCTCCGCCGCGGCGGCCGCGAAGTGCTCCGAGGCGAAGCGCCGGTCGTACGCGACGACGACCCCCTTCGCCTGCTCGCCGCGATCCACGACGTAGCGGGCGACACCCTCCGCGCAGCGCCGGACGCTGTCGAAGGTGAAGTCCTCGGCGACCCTGGCCCGCCAGCCGTCGGTGCCGAAGACGATCGAGGCAGGTCCGGGGGGCCTCCCCGTGGCGGGCGCGGTCACGAGTCTTCCTCCCTCGCTCGGGCGAGCGCCTCGGCGATCCCGCGGACCTCCTGGGAGCGGTCGGCGGCGCACACGAGCAGCGCATCGGGGGTGTCGACGACGATGGTGTCGCGGAGGCCCAGGGTCACGACGAGCCGGTCGCCGGCCAGCACGAGCGTGGCTTCCGACCCGACGTCCCGGCGCGGGCCAGACCCCACGGCGCCGGCGGGCTCGCCGTCTTCCAGCGCGCGCGCCACGAGGGCGTCACGGAGGGCCGCCCAGCTCCCGAGGTCGCTCCAGCCCACGTCTGCCCGCAGCATCGCCACGCGCCCGGCCACCGAGGCCGGCTCCATCACGGCGTAGTCGATCGAGGTGGCGCGCACGGTCGCATACGCGGCCTCGAGGGCGGCGGACCCCCCGTCGACGCCCGCCCGCACCGCCGCGAGGATGTCGGGCGCGCTGGCTGCGAGCGCCGCGAGGATCGCGTCGCGACGCCAGACGAAGATCCCGGCGTTCCAGGCGACCGGCTCGGGGGCCGCGAGCAGGGCGGTGGCCGCCTCCGCCGACGGCTTCTCCACGAAGCGTAGGACGGCGTGCGTCGCGGCCTCGGGCCGGGCCGCACCCGCGACCATGTAGCCGTAGCCGGTCTCCGGGCCGGTCGGCGCGATGCCCAGCGTGACAAGCGGGCGGTCGGGGGCGCCCGCCACCTCCGCCGCCCGCGCCAGGAGCGCTCGGAAGGCGACCTCGTCGCGGACGAGGTGGTCAGCCGGCAGGACGACCATCGGCTCGTCGGCGGGCCGGTCGACGGCCACGGCCGCCAGGGCGATCGCGGCCGCGGTGTTGCGGCCGGTCGGCTCGGCGAGCACGTTCGCCGGGGGGATCTCCGGCAGGTCGTCGCGGACGAGATCGACGTGCCGGCGATCGACGACGACGACGACGTCGGCCGGGCTGGCGAGGAGCGGGCGGGCGCGCTCGAAGGTCGCGCGCAGCAGCGTCCGCTCGCCGAGGATCGGCAGGAACGGCTTGGGCCGGTCGGGGCGCGACAGGGGCCACAGCCGCGTGCCTCCGCCGCCGGCGAGGATCACGACGTACATCACGCAATTCTACGGGCCGCCGCACCCGCGCCGCCCGGTCGTCCGGCGCGCCCGATGCGCCGGCGCGCCCGATGTGCCGGACGACGCCGCGCCGCGATCCGCCGGACGACGCCGCGCCGAACCCGCGGCACCCGGCCCGCGGGAGATCAGGCCTCGACCGGCTCCGGGACCGCCAGGCCGCACGCGTCGGCGAGACGGGACGCCTTGTCCGTGCGCTCCCAGGGCAGGTCGAGGTCCGGGCGGCCGAAGTGCCCGTAGGCCGCCGTCTGCCGATAGATCGGACGGCGCAGGTCGAGCGCCTCGATGATCGCCGCCGGGCGCAGGTCGAAGTGGTGGTCGATCGCGGCACGGATCCGGTCGTCGGGCACCTTCCCCGTCCCGAACGTCTCGATGGAGACCGACAGCGGGTGGGCGATCCCGATCCCGTAGGCGACCTCGATCTCGAAGCGGTCGGCCAGCCCCGCCGCCACGACGTTCTTGGCGACCCACCGCGCGGCGTAGGCCGCCGAGCGGTCGACCTTGGTGGGATCCTTGCCCGAGAAGGCGCCCCCGCCGTGGCGCGCCATCCCGCCGTACGTGTCGACGATGATCTTGCGGCCGGTCAGACCGGCGTCGCCCATCGGGCCGCCCGTCACGAACCGGCCGGTCGGGTTGACGTGCATGACGGGGTCCACCGCCCGCAGCCCGTGCGGGATCACCGGGAGGATCACCGCCTCCGCGATCTCCTGGCGGATCTGCGCGGCCGTCACGTCGGGGTCGTGCTGCGACGCGACCACCACCGTGCGCACGGCGACGGGCACGCCGTGCGCATACTCGACGGTCACCTGGGTCTTGCCGTCCGGACGGAGGTACGGCAGCTGGCCCGACTTGCGAGCTTCCGCGAGCCGGCGGGCCATCCGGTGGGCCAGCGCGATCGGCAGCGGCATCAGCTCCGGCGTTTCGCGGCACGCGAACCCGAACATCATGCCCTGGTCGCCGGCGCCGAGCTCGTGGGCCGACCCGCCGTCGGCGTCGCGCACCTCGAGCGCCGCGTCGACGCCCCGTGCGATGTCGGCCGACTGCTCCTTCACGCTGACCAGCGTGCCGCAGGTCAGGTAGTCGAACCCGTAGTCGGCGCGGGTGTAGCCGATCTCCTTGACGGTGTCCCGCACGACGGACTGGAAGTCCACGTAGGTCGACGTGGTGATCTCGCCGAGGACGAGCACGAGGCCCGTCGTCGTCGCCGTCTCGCAGGCCACCCGGGCGTCGGGATCCTCGTGGATGATCGCGTCGAGGATGGCGTCCGAGATCTGGTCGCACATCTTGTCCGGGTGACCCTCGGTCACCGACTCGGAGGTGAAGAGGTAGCTGGGCGCGTCGAAGATGCTGGTCATGGCGCGCGCGAGCGTAGCACGCGGCCGCGCGACCGGTGGCACCGCCGATCAGCGCCCGCAGACCCGCGGGTGGGCCGGCGGGCGGGCCTCGTCCGGCGTCGCGACCACCGGCTGGCCGACCTGGCGCGCCTGCAGCATCACCTTGCCGCCGGTCCGGTACTGGTCCTCGGACGTCTGCAGGACGAGCGAGTCCGGCGGCATCTCGAAGGCCCACGCCAGGTTCTTCTGGTGGCGCCGGACGCGCGTGATCTCGTAGGTGAAGAGCCGGTCGTTCGCGGTCCAGACGCGCACCTCCTCGCCGATCAGCGCCCGGCCGCCGTCGACCCGCGACGCCTCGAGGATCGGCAGGAACATCCCCCGCTGGGCGTGCGCGTAGACGTAGGTCACCCGGCCCGCCCCGGGGTGCTGAAAGGTCGGCGGCCGGAAGTGCTCGGCGACGTCGCACAGCGGCCAGGTCGAGGTCCTCGGCGGCGTGACGACCGGGAGGTCGATCCGCAGCGCCGGGATCGCGACCCGGGTCGGCGGTCGGCGACGGGCTCGGCGACGGGCTCGGCGTGGGCGAGGGGCCCGGGGTGGCGGGCGACGACGCGGTCGGTGACGCGGTCGGTGACGCGGTCGGTGACGGCGCCTCCACCGCGGCGGGCGACGGCGCCTCCACCGCGGCGGGTGGCGGCGCCGGCGTGGGATCGGCGTCGGCCGCGCAGCCGACGACAAGGAGCGCGACGAGCCCCGCCGCCGCGAGCCGCAGCGTCAGCGTCAGGCCGGCCTGCCTCGCCACGGGAGGGCCGGGAGCGCGTCGGCGGGCTCGAAGCCGAACACGCCGCCGTAGAACGCGAGCTCGGCCTGGGCCGAGCGGATGATGTTCGCGGCCTGGCGGAACCCGTGATCCTCGCCCTCGAACGCGAGGTAGACGTGGGGGATCCCCCTCGCCGCGAGGGCGGCCACGATCCGCTCGGCCTCCGTCGGCGGCACGACGCGGTCGTCGAGCCCCTGGAGGACGAGGATCGGGCACGAGAACCCCTCGGCATGGAAGATCGGCGAGCGCGCCCGGTAGAGCTCGGCCGCGGCGGGGTAGGGACCGATGAGGCGCTCCAGGTACCGCGACTCGAACTTGTGCGTCTCGCTGACGAACGTCTCGAGGTTCCCGATGCCGAAGTAGCTGACCCCGGCCCGGAAGGCGTCCCGGAAGGCGAGGGCCGCCAGCGTCGTGTACCCCGAGGCGCTGCCGCCCTCGATCGCCAGGCGTTCCGGGTCGGCCTCCCCGCGGCGCGCCATCTCCATCGCGCCGGCGACGCAGTCGTCGACGTCCGTGACGCCCCAGGTCCCCTCGAGCCGCTTCCGGTAGGCCTTGCCGTAGCCGGTGCTGCCGCCGTAGTCCACGTCGAGGACGGCGATCCCACGGCTCGTGAGCAGCTGGACCGCCAGCGACAGCCCCGGGAAGGCGGCCGACGTCGGGCCGCCGTGACTCGTGACCACGAGTGGCGGCAGCTCCCCGTCAGGCGCCGAGTGGGCCGGGTTCGTCGGGCGGTAGAGGATGCCGTGCGCGGTGCGGTCGCCCGTGGTCGGGAACGCGACCGGCTCGCCGACCGAGATCGCCGCGGGGTCGAGTTCGAGGCCGGAGGAGGCCCGGACGGTCGACCAGGCGCCGGTCGCGAGGTCGATCCGCACGAGCGCCCGGAACATCGTCGGGGTGCCCGCGATCGCCGCGACCTCGAGCCCGCGGACGGCGATGTCGGTGATGTACGTGAAGGGCAGGTCGAGCGCCACGGGCGCCGTCTCGCCGGTCGGGTCGATCCGCCACAGCCGATCGCGGCCGCCGGCGCGGCCGACCGCGACGATCGATCCGTCGCCGGCGACGCCGTGGGTCGAGAGGCCGAAGACCCAGTCCGGGCTCGCGAACTCCGCCTCGATGCCCGCGGTGAGGGGCGCCAGCCGAGCGCCGTCCCAGCGGTGGATCCCGATCCACTCGCCGGGCTCGGAGGCGACCACGAGCGATCCGTCGGGCGCCCAGCGGGGCTGGGTCGTCCACGTGGCACGGTCTCCCGCGACGACGCGCCCCGGGAGCGGCCGGCCGTCGCCGTCGAGCTCGGCGACGACGCATTCCATCCCGTCCCAGGGCAGGTTCGGGTGGTCCCAGCGGAGCCAGGCCAGCCGCGTTCCGTCCGGCGAAAGCCGCGGCGACGAGACGAAGTCGCTCCCGGCGACGAGCACGTCGATCGCCGACGGGTCGCCGGCGGCCGATCCCTCGAGCGGGATCGCCACGAGCGCGTTGGCGGCCTCACCCGGCCCGGTGTGGTCCTCGCGGACGGCGATGATCCGGCCTCGGGCCCGGTCCAGCTCGAGATCCGCGAAGCGGTACGGTCCCTCGGGCGTGATCGGCGTCCCCGTCCGGTCCGGCGCCACGCGGAGCAGGCGACCGGTGGCGAAGTCGGAGACGACCAGCACGCCGCCGGCCGCCAGGAACTCCCCACCGCCGTACTCGTGGACGCGCGTCCGCACGTTCACGCCGGGCGGGCTGGCGTCCTCCGGGGCGGCGCCCGGACGGAGCCGCACGAGCGTCGCCCGGCCGCCGTCGTCCGGCCGCCCCTCGAGCCAGACAAGGTCGTCGCCGTCCCAGCGCGCGTCGCCGAGCCGGACGACGCCGGCCACGAGTGCCTCGGGCGCGATCGTCGAGCGCCAGCTGCCGTAGGGCAGGACCGATCGATCCCCCACGTCGTTCGTCCTCGCTTTCGTTCGCTTCGGCTTACGTGCCGGTGTGCCAGGAGGCCATGTAGGCCTTCTGCTCGTCCGTCATGTCGTCGATGTGGATGCCCAGCGCCTCGAGCTTGAGGCGTGCGACCTCCGCGTCGATCGCCTCCGGGACCACGTAGACCGTCGGCTCGAGGGTCGCGTGGTTGGCCACGACGTACTCCGCCGAGAGCGCCTGGTTCGCGAAGCTCATGTCCATCACCGCCGCCGGGTGCCCTTCCGCGGCGCCCAGGTTGACGAGGCGCCCCTCGGCGATCAGGTGGAGCTTCTTCGGGCCGAGGTCGAACTCCTGGAGGTTCTCGCGGACCTCGCGGACGTGGCCCTCGGCGAGGGCGCGCAGGGCGACGAGGTCGAGCTCGGCGTCGAAGTGCCCGCTGTTAGCCATGATCGCGCCGTCCGGCATCGCGACGAAGTGCTCGCGCCGAAAGACGTTCACGTTGCCGGTGGCGGTCACGAACAGCTCGCCCCACGGGGCCGCCTGGTCGACCGTCTTGACCTCGAAGCCGTCCATCAGCGCCTCGAGGGCGCGGACCGGGTTCACCTCGACGATCGCCACGTGCGCGCCGTGGCCCTTCATCCGGGCCGCGATCCCCTTCCCGACCCAGCCGTAGCCGGCGATGACGACCCGGCGCCCCGCGAGCAGGATGTTCGTCGCCCGCAGGATCCCGTCGAGCGTGCTCTGGCCCGTCCCGTAGCGGTTGTCGAAGAGGTGCTTCGTCTCGGCCTCGTTCACGGCCACGACCGGGAAGCGGAGCGCGCCGTCCCGCGCCATGGCCCGCAGCCGGATCACGCCGGTCGTCGTCTCCTCGGTCCCGGCGAGGACGCCCGGGAGGAGCTCCGTCCGGCTGTCGTGGAGCAGGGAGACGAGGTCGCAGCCGTCGTCCATCGTGATCTGCGGTCGCGTGTCGGCGATGGCGTTGAGGTGCGCGTAGTAGGTGTCGCGGTCCTCGCCGCGCCGGGCGAAGACGCCGATGCCGTAACGGGCGGTGAGCGCCGCCGCGACATCGTCCTTCGTGGAGAGGGGGTTGCTCGCCGCGAGCGCCACCTCGGCGCCGCCGGCCGCCAGGGTCCGGACCAGGTTCGCCGTCTCGGTCGTGACGTGGAGACAGGCCGCGACCCGGATCCCCGCCAGCGGGCGCTCGCGCGCGAACCGCTCGCGGATCAGGCGCAGGACGGGCATCTCGCGCTCGGCCCACTCGATGCGGCGCACGCCCTCGTCGGCGAGGCCGAGGTCGGTGACGTCGTGGGTCGGCAGGGTCGTCGGGGTCGTCATGGGGGATCGGATCTCCGGAGGGCCGCGGGGGCGGTTCGAGCAGCGGCGAGTCGATTATGCCCGAGGGCACGCCGAGCGACCGCCGGGAGGCCGCCGGGAGTCCCCTGGAGGCCGCGAGCGCGACCCGGAGCTCCCGGGCGCGAACCGGACCGGGCGGCCGGAGGGCCTGCTAGCCGTCGCGGCCCAGCAGGCGCCGCACCGGCGCCGCGAGGGCCCGGATGAGGCCGCCACCCTCCGCGTCCCGGTGGACCAGCCGCTCCTCGAAGCGGACGTGCTCGCGGTAGCCGAGCTTGCGATAGGCCTGCAGCGCCGGCGGGTTGTCGGCCCGCACGTTGAGCACGGCCTGGTCGCAGAAGCGCAGCAGCTCGGCCGTGACGGCCCCCGTGACCGCCGTCGCGTACCCACGGCCACGGTAGTCGGCGTGCGTCATGACGTTGCCGACGACCCCCAGCCGTGCCTCCGGCGAGACGACGTGGGTCCCCGCCGCGGACACCAGGCGGCCGCCGACGCGGATCCCGTAGTAGACCCCCTCGCCGATCGCAGAGGGCGGCAGCCAGGCGGTGAAGCCGAGCTGGTAGAGCCGGTTGAGGTCGGCGACCTCGACCGGGAGGAGCCGGGCGACGTCGGCCGGGTACGGCCGGAACGAGGCGCGGTCCACCCACATGCGCACCATCTGCGGCCCCGGCTCGACGCGGTAGTGCGCCTCGACGGCCGGCAGGTTGGCCGGCAGCACGGCCGCGTACGCCGCGCGAGGTCGGATGACGTCGCGCAGGATCGCGGAGATCCCCCCGTTCTCGCCCATCACGAAGATCGGCTGCGGGGCGTAGCCGGCGTACTCCAGGGCGACCGCCACCGGCTCGTCGCCGGCGAGGGCGACGCCCCAGCGGGTGCGCGAGAACTCGCGGACGTCGAGGTCGCAGATGGCGTACGCCGCGAAGAGGCGATCGCGCTCGAGGAACGATCGGAGGAGGCCGCGATCGGTCGTCACCCGCGCCGTCAGGCCCTGGGCCGCCAGAGCAGACGACGCGGCCGAGGTCGCCATCTCAAGCGGGTCCCGCGGTGGACGGATCGTCCGCGGCCGCGGAGCCGAGGCTCCCGGGCGCCGTGGCGGGCGCGACATCGAGGGCGGAGCCTGCGCGGTCGTCGGGCGGGGCGGCGCCGTCGTCGGGTGGGGCGGGCTCGTCAGGCGGGGCGGCACCGTCGTCGGGCGGGGCGGGCTCGTCGGGCGGCGCGGGGAGCGGCCCGTCCGGACCCGGCGGAGGCGCGGGCCGGCGCGCCTCGCGGGCGGCGATCGCCTCCGCGATGGCGGGGCCGTACGGCTCGCGGAGGACCCCGCCTTCGGTGACGAGGGCGGTGATCAGCTCGGCGGGCGTGACGTCGAAGGACGGGTTGAGCGCGGCGGCGCCCACCGGTGCGACGCGGCGGCCGCCCAGGAACGTGACCTCCGATGCCGGGCGCATCTCGATGGCGATCGACGAGCCATCGGCGGCGTCCCCGTCGAGCGTGGCCGTCGGGGCGACGACGTAGAACGGGACGCCGTGGCGGGCGGCCAGGACCGCCAGCGGGTAGGTGCCCACCTTGTTCGCCGCGTCACCGTTGGCCGCGACCCGGTCGGCCCCCACGAGGACCGCGTCGACGTCGCCGGAGGCGAGCAGCCAGCCTGCCGCCGAGTCGGCGAGGAGCGTGTACGGGATCCCGGCCTGGCCCAGCTCCCACGCGGTGAGGCGTGCGCCCTGGAGCCAGGGCCGCGTTTCGTCGACGTAGACGTGGACCGGTCGGCCGTCCGCCGCGAGCGCCTGGACGACCCCCAGCGCGGTCCCGACCTGGCCGCAGGCGAGCGGTCCGGTGTTGCAGTGGGTAAGCAGCCGAATTGGGCGCTCCTCCGGGACCGGAAGGAGCGCGACGCCCAGGCGGGCCATGGCGGCGTGGTCGAGCGTGGCCTCGCCGATGATCGCCTCGGCCTCGGCACGCAGGGCCGCGGCGATGGCCGGCCCGTCGTCGAGGAGCTCCCCGAGCGCCGCGTAGCGTGCCAGCATCCGGTTCGTCGCCCAGCGGACGCTGGCGGCCGTGGGCCGCGCGTTGACGAGCGCGTTCGCCGAGCCGCGGAGGATCGCGCGGCGGGCGTACGGCTTCGTCTGGACCGCCCGTCCCGCCGCGAGCGCGAGGCCCACCGCGGCGACCTGGCCGAGGGCGGGGGCGCCGCGGACCACCATCTCGCGGATCGCCTGGGCGACGTCGCCGGCCGACTCGCAGGTGACCTCGACGAGCTCCTCCGGGAGGCGTCGCTGGTCGATGAGGAGAAGACGATCGCCGTCGAGGCGGAACGGGCTCCGGAATCCCCCGGGCGCGACGGCGCCCCCGGGAGGCGTCGTCGCGCCGGCGGGCGCGGCCTTTGCGGCGGTCGGGTCGGCCAGGACCGTATCGGCCATCTCCTGGGTCGTCTCTCGCAGGGCGCCGGCTGCGCCCACGAGCGTGGCCGCGGTCTGGACGGCGTCGCTCACCATGGCCCGGAAGAAGCGCCGGCGGCCGAGTCGGAGCGCCTCGTCGCGATCGATCGGCGCGGGAGAGGCGATCGGCGCGGGAGAGGCGGTGGACGGCTCGGTCGGAGCGGTGCCGGCCGTGCCCGGGTCGCCGTCGAGCGGCCGTTGCCCCGGGGGAGCCGGCGGACGCTCGGCGTCGCTCATCGCGGTGGGAGCGGGACGGGCGGCGGCGGCAGGGGAAGGCCGCTCAGTACTGGATCACCGAGGTGACCTTGTGCTCGGCCAGCCGATCGCGCCCCTTCAGGAAGGCGAGCTCGACGAGGAAGGCGAGCCCGACGATCTCGCCCTGCAGCCGCTGCACCAGCTCGACGGTCCCGCGGACCGTGCCGCCCGTCGCGAGGAGGTCGTCGACGATGAGCACCTGCTGGCCGGGCTGGATGGCGTCGCGGTGGATCTCCAGCGTGTTGGACCCGTACTCGAGGGCGTACTCGACGCTGATCGTCTCCGCCGGCAGCTTGCCCAGCTTCCGGACCGGGACGAGGCCGGCGCCGAGCTGATACGCCATCGGCGCCGAGAAGATGAAGCCGCGCGACTCCATCCCCACGACGACGTCGATCGCGAGGCCGGCATACGGGGCGAGCATCTCGTCGATCGCGGCGCGGTACGCCGCGGGGTCCTTGAGCAGGGTCGTGATGTCGTAGAAGAGGATCCCCGGCTTCGGGAAGTCCGGGATCTCGCGGATCTTCGCGCGCAGCTCGTCGGGGGTCATGGTCGCGGGATCCTCCAGGGCGCCGTCGGGGCGTCGGGACTTGCGTGGTGCGGACGGCCCGGCGCCGCCCGCCGAAGTCTACCGCAGGCGGGCGACCCGCTGACCCTCCGGACGTGGCCGGAGCCGTCCGGAGAGAGCCAGGCCCAGCAGGCCGGCCGCCGCGCCTGCGGCGAACGCCGCGGCCACCCCGCGAGCCATGCGGTCCGGATCGACGGCGGCGCCCGCGGCAGATCCGGCGATCACCGCGACCAGCGCGCCGCCGACCCCCGTGCCGAGGGCCGTCCCGACCACGTCCGACAGCTGGAGCCCCGCGGTCGCGAAGCCCTCCTCGCCCGCCCGGGCCTCGTGCAGGACGGTCAGCGAGAGGGGCGCGTAGGCCAGGCCCATCCCGAGCCCGGCCACGCCCCACCCGGCGATCCCGATCGCGACCGGGACCGCGGGGACGAGAACGACGGAGGTGATGGCGAGACCCCCGAGGACCACCAGGAAGCCGGCCCCGACGAACGCCCGGGCGCCGATCCTCCCCACCAGGCGGGCCTGGATCCACGCCCCTGCCGTCCACGCCAGCGTCGCTGCCGTCAGGGCCAGGCCGGCGGCCGCGCTCGTCGTCCCCCGGACCTCGACGAGGGCGAGCGGCACGTAGGCGTCGGCGGCGAAGAACGCGAACGTCAGCAGGCCCCGCAGGAGCACCGCGGCCGGGAGGACGGGCCGGGCGCCGAGCGTCCCCGGCGGCGTCAGGCGCCGGAAGGCGGGACGCCGACGAGGATTCCGGCGCCGAGCAGGGCGGCGGCACCCGCGGGAGCCTCGCCCGCGGCGCCGAGGCCGGCGAGGGCGAGCCCGGCTCCCGCCGCGATCGCGAGCGCAAGGGGGGCGCGGACGCGCAGCGCGTCGGGTGGGCGCCCGCGGGGGCCGGCCCCCGCGGGCGCCGCGGCGCCCGGCGCCGCCGCGAGCCGGCGATCGACCGCCGCGAGGGCCGGGACGGTGATGGTCGCGGCGATCGCGATGAGGGGCAGGATGCCGAGGAAGATCCAGCGCCAGCCGAACGTGTCGGCCACCACGCCCGCCAGGGCCGGGCCGATCAGCCCCGGGATCACCCAGGCGGTCGACAGGACCGCGACCATGCGTGGTCGCAGGTCCTCCGGCAGCACGCGCCGGATCGCGACGTACGCCACGGGCGGCTCGAACCCCGCGCCCAGCCCCTGCAGCACGCGCGCCAGCACCAGGAGCGGCATCGACGGCGCCAGGCCGCCGAGGGCGAGCCCGACGGCGAAGCAGCCCAGGCCGAAGGCGAGCGGGCGGGCCATCCCGGTGCCCCGGTCGACGAGCCCACCCGAGATGACGATCCCGACGAGGGTGGCCAGGAAGAAGGCCGAGAAGACCCAGCCGTACAGCTCCAGGCCGCCGAGCTCGCGCGCCACGACCGGCATCACGGTGCCGACGGCGAGCGCCTCGGAGGCGACGAGCGTGACGGTGAGGACGAGTCCCGCCGAGAGGGCCCGCCGCTCCGGCGACCAGAGCCCGCCTTTCATTTCGTGCCGAACTTCCGCTCCTCGCCGCGCATCAGGCGCCCGACGTTGTCGAGGTGGAAGAGCCAGATCAGCGCCGGCGCGCCGATCGCGTAGCCGAGCAGCGCGTAGGGCAGGGGGACCGCCAGGATCTGGATGGCGAAGACGATGCCCCCGACGGTGGCGCCGGTGAGCGACGCGACGGACGAGTAGCGGGTGACGGCGAGCGTCGCGAGGAAGACCGCCAGGATGACGGCGGCGGGGATCGGCGCGAGGACCAGCCCGGCCCCGAACGCCGGCGCGACGCCGCGTCCGCCCGAGAGGCCCAGGAACGGGGATCGGCTGTGGCCGACGATCGCCGCCAGGCCGGCGAGGACCTCGACCTCGACGCCGGCACCGAGGGTCCGGGCGAGCATGACGGCCACGGTGCCCTTCAGCATGTCGAGCAGGCCGGACAGGAGCGCCAGCCGCGGCCCGAGCGCCCGCATCACGTTGGCCCCGCCGGTCCGGCCGCTGCCGATCGTGCGCGGGTCGGGGCCGCCGGTCAGGCGCGCCACGATGACGCCCCACGGGATCCCGCCGATCAGGTAGGCGCCCACGACGATCGCGACGGCGCGGACGACGGCGACGGGATCCATGGCCGGGGAGTATAGGCGCGTCAGGCCCCCGGGCGGCCCTCCCCCGGCCCGCCGGCGCCCCTCGCGAGGAGCGCCGCCGCCAGCGCGCGGACGGCCGTCGCGTCCCGCGCGACGAGGGCGGCGCCCGCCAGCTCCTCGAGCTCGGCGCGGGTGGCACCCGCGAGCGCCAGGCGCACCTCGTCGAGCGAGCCGGCGTCGGCCGACAGCTCGTCGACGCCGAGGCCGACGAGCACGAGGGCGCCGGCCGGGTCGCCGGCGAGCTCGCCGCACACGGCGACGGGGATCCCCGCGGCGTCGGCGCCGGCCACGACCCCGGCGATCGCCCGCAGCACGGCCGGATGGAGCGCGTCCTGGAACCGCCCCAGCGTGGCGTTCCCACGATCGGCGGCCATGAGGTACTGGGTGAGGTCGTTCGTGCCGATGCTGAAGAAGGCGACCCGGCGCGCCAGCTCGGGGGCGAGCAGGGCCGCGGCCGGGATCTCGACCATGATCCCGGTCTCCATCGCCGGGGCGCACGGCTGACCCGCCGCGAGGACGGCTGCCCGGGCCTCGTCCCTGAGCGCCTCGAGGAGGTCCACGTCGTCGAGCGTCGCGACCATCGGCGCCATGACGTGCGGGATGACGCCGGCCAGGCCGCCGGCGCGCCAGATGGCGCGGAGCTGGGTTCGCAGCAGGTCCCGGTCGTCGTAGGCGAGGCGGATCGCGCGGACACCGAGGAATGGGTTGGCCTCGGCGGGCAATCCCAGGTACGGGATGCCCTTGTCGCCCCCGATGTCCGCCAGCCGCACCACGACGGGGCGATCGGGCCCGAAGGCCTCGAAGGCGCGACGGTAGGCGGCCACCTGCTCGTCCTCCGTCGGCGGCGCCTGGCGCTGCATGAAGAGGAACTCGGTGCGGAAGAGCCCGACCCCTTCCGCGCCCATCTCGAGCGCGCGTGGGGCATCATCGGGGTTGCCGATGTTCGCCACGAGGATCACGCGTGCGCCGTCCGCCGTCGCCCCGGGGCGGCCGCGCGCGGCAGCCGCACGGGCGCGCCGGCCCGCCAGGGCGGCAGCCCTCCCGGCGAGCGCCGCCTTCGCCGCGGCGTCCGGGTCGATCAGAACCTCGCCCGCCTCCCCGTCGAGGGCGATCTCGACCGAAGCGGCCGTGGACGCGGCGTCGTCGACCGCCTCCAGCAGCCCGGCGCACCCCACGACGCACGGGATCCCGAGCCCGCGGGCCAGGATCACCGCATGCGCCGTCCGCGAGCCGCCCGCGAGGGCGATCCCGCGCAGGAAGGCCGCCGGGATCTCGGCGGTCACCGACGGGGGCAGGTCGTCGGCGATCGCGACGACCGGCGCGTCGGGGAGGGCAAGCGTCTCGCCCCGCAGGATCCGCGCGATCCGCGCGCCGACGTCGCGAACGTCGGCCGCGCGGGCGGCGAGGAGCTCGTCGCCAAGGCTCGCGACCCCGAGGGCCGCCTCGCCCGCCGCGGCCGTCACGGCGGACGCCGGGTCGGCGCCGCCGGCGACGCGCTCCAGCGCGCCGTCGACGATGGTCGGGTCCGTGGCCAGGACGGCCTGGGCTTCGAAGATCCCGGCGTCGTCGGGCCGGCCGGCATCGCGGATGCGCGCCGCCAGCGCCTCGAGCTGGCGCTCGGCCTCGGTCGTGGCAGCCCGGATCGCGGCCGCGGGATCGCCGAGCGCGGGCGCCGCCGTGCCGGGCGGCTGCTCCCGGTAGCGCCAGGCAGGGGCCGTGGCGACGCCCGGGACGGCGCCGAGGCCCTGCAGGCGGCGGGCCTTCGGATCGCCCAGGGCCGCCCGGGCGGGCCCGGTCGCGGATGCCGGGCCGGGGACCGCGGGCGGTGTCGCCTGCGGGTGCGCGGCAGACGCGAGCGGCGCGGCGGACGCGAGCGGCGCGGGCCCAGGCGTCGGTGGCGCGGCCGTCGGGGCGGGCGGGGTTGCCGCTGCCGGCGACGCTGCCGTCGGGATGGCCGGGGTCGCAGCGGTCTCCGCGGGCACGGGCGCCGGCGGCGCGGCCGTCGGGGCGGCCGGGGTCGCCCCCGCGGCCGGCACCTCCTCGCCGAGGCCTGCCTCGATCGCCTCGCGGATCGACACGATCGCCTCGTCCTCGTCCTCTCCCTCGGCCGTGATCCGGACCAGGTGGCCCATGCGGACGCCCAGCGGCTGGACCCGCAGCATCTGCTTCGCGTTGACCGGCGCGGCCCCCGTGGCCAGGTTCTGGATCGTGACGTCGGAGCGGAACCTGCCGCAGGACCGGACGAACTGGCCGAGGGGGCGCAGGTGAAGCCCGTTCGGGTTGCGGATCTCGATCTCAAGGGTCTGCACGGGTGTCCTCCCGGGAGTCAGGGTGCGGGACGCTGGTGGTGCTCGGGGTCGTCGGCGGGCGACGGCGGACGGCCCCCCGTGCCGCCGGGGCTGCCTCGTCGGCCGGGCGCCACCGAGCCGCCGACCGCCGCCTCCGAGCCGCCGGCCGCCTCCGATCCGCCGGCCGCCACGAGGGCGACGATGCGGGCCGGCTCGGCGGCAAGGTCGGACGCGAGCCCGGGATCGATGGTGGCCGAGTCCACGAGCGCGGCGAGCGCCGCGTTGACCGGGGTGGGGACGCCGTGCGCGCGGCCGGCGCGGGCCACCGCCCCGTTGAGCCAGGCGACCTCGGACGGTCCCTCGGCCCCGCCCCGCAGGTGGAGCCGGAGCGACGGCGACTTGCCGCCCCTGGCGCCCCCGACGACGCGACGGAGGGCGAGCTGGGCCAGCGGCCGGGGGAGCCGGATGCCGAAGGCCAGCAGGGGCACGTTGGCGCCCGGAAGCGCCACCGGCCGGATCCCCAGCGCGCGCATCACGGCCAGGGCCTCGAGCAGCTGCCGGCGCTCGATGTCGAAGAGGCCGGGATCCGCGTAGACCTCGGCCGGGTCACGGTCGGCGAGGGCGGACAGCGCGTTGCCGACGAGGTTGGCGAGCAGCTTCGACCACTTCATCGCCCGTGCGTCGGCGATCCGCTCCGCCGGCAGCCCGGCCGCGGAGAAGGCGCGCACGAGGCCCGCCAGGAGCAGCTCGACATCCCCCTCGACGGGGGCAAGGCCGATCCCGCCGCGGCCCCGCCACTCCACCTCGTGGGGTCCGGGGCGCTCGACCGGCGCGGTCAGCGAGCCGGCGACGTGCCCGACGCCCGGGCGGGCCGCGCGGACGAGGTCCTCGGCCCCGACGCCGTTCTGGATCGTGAGGACGGGCGTCGCCGGCCACGCCCGCAGGTCGTCGAGAGCCGCGGCGAGGTCGAACGTCTTGACCGCCAGGACGGCGAGGTCGGGCGACGCCTCCAGCTCGGCCGGCGTCGTCGCCCGCCGGACGCGTGCGGTGATGCGCCGGCCCGTCGGCTCGCGGATGGCGATCTCACCGCCGGCGTCGGGGACCCGCGGGTCGAGGAGGACGACGTCGGCGCCCGATGCCGCGAGCAGGCCTCCCAGGAGCGTCCCGACCGCGCCCGCCCCGAGCACCGCCACGCGCCGCGGCGCGTCGGGCACGCCCGCCGCGGCGGTCGCGCTCACTCCGGGATCTTGGGCAGGCGGGCGGCTTCCTCCGCCGCCGCCAGGACGGCGGCGAGGTCATCCCCAACGCTGGCCTGCACGGCGGCCACGACGGCGCCCTCCACCAGCGGGCCGCCGGAGAGACGCACCCGCGCCGCGGCCTCCTCGCCGATCAGCTCGAGGGCCGTCTGCGTGGCAAGGACGGCGCTGCCGAGGTCGACGAGGACGACCACGCCCGCCCCCGTGTCGGCGGTCGCGATCGCGGTCATGATCGCCGCGGCATCCGTGCCGAGCTCGCCGTCGGCCGTCCCGCCGGCGGATTCGATGCGCAGGTCGTCGCCCGCCATCTGGCGGGCGAGCTCCACCGTCCCCGCGGCGATCTGCGCGGAGTGGCTGACGATCACGATGCCGACGAGGGGCTCCATGGCGCGATCCTACGCGGCGTTGATGATCGCCGCGAAGAGCGCGATCCCGTAGACGATCGTCGCGATCCCGACGACCCACAGGATCGACGTGATGCGGCGCTCGGTGCGCTCCGAGAACCCGAAGTCGAAGAGGATCGCCCGCACGCCCAGGAGGGCGTGGTACGTCACGAAGACGAGGAACAGCACCTCCACGACGATCACCGCGGGGCTCTGGAGCCAGGCGATGACGTCGTCGTAGTAGCGCAGGCCCGTCGGGACCACGAAGTGCTGGGCCACCATGTGGAGGCCGAGGAGGACCAGCAGCGCCACGCCGCTGATGACCTGGCCGACGAAGGCGGGGATGCCGCGCGGGCGGGCCGCGGGCCGCTCCACCGCCGGGGACTGGGTCGTCATGCCGGCTCCTCCTACTCGCCGCCGAAGATCCGCAGCGCGCCCAACAGGGCCACGAGCGCCGCGATCGCCATCGCGGCGACGAACAGCGCCTTCTGGCGGCTGGCCACCAGCCCGAGGCCCACCAGGCCGACCCGGATCCCGTTGAGGCCGTGGACCAGCATCCCGGTCAGCAGGACCACGTCGAGGGCGAGGAAGGGCGGGCTCAGCGCGATGTCGACGAAGTCGTCCCAGGCATTGGGGCCCTGGACGAGCATCGACAGGATCATCAGGTGGAGGTACAGGTACAGGACGAGGCCGAGCCCGGTCAGCCGGTTCAGGATGAACGCGAAGCCGCCGAGGCGGCGGCCGCGCGGGTCGAACCAGCCGACGAGGCCCCGGCGGCGCGCCGGGCCCGACGCCGGCGGCCGCTGCTCGACGGTCGTGCCGGCCATCAGCGGGTTCCTCCGAACGAGAAGAGGCGCCGGACGCGGGCGGACGCCGCCGCGCGCCGCAGGCGCATGATCGCGCCGGCCGGGTCCACGCCCGACGGGCACGCTTCGCTGCACTCCCAGGCGAGGTGGCAGCGCCACGCCGCCTGCTCGTTGTCGACGAGGGCCAGCACGGGGCCGGGGTCCTTCCCCCGCGGCTCCTCGACGAGGCGCCAGGCGGCGGCCAGCGCGGCGGGGCCCACGTAGCGCGGGTCGCTCCCGGCGATCGGGCAGGCCGACAGGCAGATGCCGCACTCGATGCAGTCCTCGTAGCGCTCGAGCGCCTCGATCCCCTCGGCCAGCCCGGCACCGGCGATCATCTCGGAGCCCCGGATCAGCGGCCGGCCGGCGTCGTCGTACTCGTCGTAGAAGACGTTCATGTCGACCACGAGGTCGGACACGACCGGCAGGTTGCCGAGGGGCTCCACGACGACCTCGCCCGACGGCGGGACCGGGGTCACGCAGGCGAGGCCCTCCTGGCCGTTCACCCGCATGCCGCACGTTCCGCAGGAGGCATGGAAGCAGGAGTGCCGGAAGGTGAGGCCTGGGTCGAGCTCGCGGCGGATCGCCACGAGCGAGTCGAGGATCGTCGAGCTCGGCCCGACGGCCACGTCGTAGGTGTCGTACCGCAGCTCCGCGGGGTCGTCGCCCTGCTTGCGCCGGGAGACGACGAAGCGCGTGGTGCGGACGTCGGTCGCGCTGTCCGTCATCGCTCCGCTCCTACGCCGCGTAGTAGACGGTGTGCGGGAGGGTGATGACCTCCCGGGTCTGGCAGGGCGCCTCGATGCCGACCTTGCGGCAGATGACGTCGGCGGTGGTCTCGGCCATCGCGCGAAGCGTCGTGCCCTTGCCGCCCGAGATCGTCACGAAGCCCTCGACGCCGTCGGTCTCGCGGTGGTCGAAGCACTTGAAGGTCCGGCTCAGCTCGCGCCCGGTGTCGGCGTCCTTCGAGCCGATGAGCGGGCGGGCGGCCGACCAGGCGGCCCGCTGCACGGCGTGGCGGATCGCCGGGATCATCTTCGACCCCTCGACGTACATCCGCTCCACGTGATCGGCCGGGACCCCGAGGTCGTCCGGGTCGTCCACGACCCAGGAACTGGTCCCGACGACGGAGAGGCCCCGCTGGGGAACCACGATGTCGCCGTCGCCCGACGGGTGGAGCCGGTTGATGACCATGTTCGACCACCGGCCACGCACGGCGAGCAGGACGCCCGGCGACGGTCGGATCGGCACGTCGCAGCCGGCCATGACGGCCAGCTGCTCGGCCCAGGGGCCGGTGGCGTTCACGACGAGGTCCGCGTGGACCTCCTCCTCGACGCCCGTCGTGAGGTCGCGCACCCGGACGCCGGACACGAGGCGGTCGGTGACCAGCAGCTCCGTCACGGCCGTCCAGGGCCGGATGATCGCGCCGCCCGCCTTCGCCGTGGCGAAGAAGCGGAGGGGCATCCGCATGGCGTCCATCGTGGCGTCCGGCACCTGGACCGCCATCTTCACCTCGGGATTGAGGTTCGGCTCCAGGCGCAGGCACTCCTCGCGCGAGACCCGGCGGGCCGGGATGCCGCTGGCGAGGCAGGCCTCGAAGAAGGTCGGCTCGTACGCCACGTCCTCGTCGGTGATCGCGACGAACAGGCCGTCGTTCTCCTCGAAGGTGTCGGGGCAGATCCGCCCAGGATCGTGCGCTCCTCGATGCACTCGACGGCGCTCTCGCGGTCCTTGACCGCGTAGCGGGCGCCGGAGTGGAGGAGGCCGTGGTGCCGGCCCGTGGTGCCGGACGTTACCTCGCCACGCTCGAAGAGGGTCACCCGGAACCCCCGCAGGACGAGGTCGTGGGCGAGCGCGCCGCCCGTGCCCCCGCCGCCCACGATCACGACGTGGAACGGCTGTCGGGGAAGTCGCGTGATGGTCATGTGCTGCGCTCCGCGCCCGGGAGTGGTTGCCCGGGGTCCCGCGACGGGACCCCGGGCAACGGGATGGGTGGCTAGTCGACCCAGCCGAACGTGCGGGTGACGGCCTTCTTCCACTGCGCGTACTCGGCGTCGACCTTCGCGGGATCCATCGTCGGATGCCACTCGTGGTCCTTCGCCCAGTTCGCGCGGAGGTCCTCGACCTCGGCCCAGTAGCCGACGGCGAGGCCGGCCGCGTAGGCCGCCCCGAGGGCCGTCGTCTCGGCGACCTTCGGCCGGATGACCGGGACCTTCAGGACGTCGGACTGGAACTGCATGAGGAGGTTGTTGAAGACCATGCCGCCGTCGACCTTGAGGGCCGTCAGCGGAACGCCGGAGTCGGCGTTCATCGCGTCGAGGACCTCGCGGGTCTGCCAGGCGGTCGCCTCGAGCACGGCCCGGGCGATGTGGCCCTTGTTGACGTACCGGGTGAGGCCCGCGATGACGCCGCGAGCGTCGTTCTTCCAGTACGGCGCGAAGAGGCCCGAGAACGCCGGGACGAAGTAGACGCCGCCGTTGTCCTCGACCGTCGACGCGAGCGCCTCGATGTCGGGCGACGCCGCGATCAGCCCGATGTTGTCGCGGATCCACTGCACGAGGGCGCCGGTGATGGCGATCGAGCCCTCGAGCGCGTACACGGCCGGCTGGTCGCCGATCTTGTACGCCGAGGGTGGTGAGGAGGCCGCTCTTGCTCGGGACCGCCTTCGTGCCCGTGTTGAGGAGCATGAAGCAGCCGGTGCCGTACGTGTTCTTCGCCTCGCCGGGCGAGAAGCACGTCTGGCCGAAGAGGGCGGCCTGCTGGTCGCCGAGGTCGCCGGCGACCGGGACGCCGATCAAGATCGCCGACGGCCGAACCGTAGACCTCGGAGGAGGCCTTGACGGCCGGGAGCATCGACGCGGGGACGGTGAGGAGCCCGGTGAGCTCCGGATCCCAGGCGAGGGTGCTGTAGTTGAACATGAGGGTGCGGCTGGCGTTGGAGACGTCCGTCACGTGGACGCCGCCGTTCACGCCGCCGGTGAGGTTCCAGATGCACCAGGTGTCGATGTTGCCGAAGAGCAGGTTCCCCGCCTCGGCCTCGGCGCGCGCGCCGTCGACGTTGTCGAGGATCCACTTGACCTTCGGGCCGGAGAAGTAGGTCGCCAGCGGCAGGCCGGTCTTCGGGCGAAGCCGATCCGGGCCGCCATCCTTCTCGAGGGCGTCGCAGATGTCCTTCGTCCGGGTGTCCTGCCAGACGATCGCGTTGTAGACGGGCTTGCCGGTCCGCTTGTCCCAGACGACCGTCGTCTCGCGCTGGTTGGTGATGCCGACCGCGGCGAGGTCCTCGGCCTTGAGGTGGGCCTTTGCCAGCGCGCCCTTGATGACGTCCAGGCTGCGGGCCCAGATCTCCATCGGGTCGTGCTCGACCCAGCCGGGCTTCGGGTAGATCTGCTCGTGCTCCATCTGATCGACGGCCACGACCTCGCCGGCGTGGTTGAAGATCATGAAGCGGGTGCTCGTGGTCCCCTGGTCGAGGGCCCCCACGAATGCCTTTGCCATGTGTTTCTCCCGATAGTGGTTGACCTGACTGGCCGGGCTAGCGCCCGGCCCAGACCTCTGCGGCGGACCGCAGGAGGAGATGGGTTGACGTCGCGCCGGGGTCCTGGTGCCCGGCCGACCGCTCGCCGAGGTAGCTCGCCCGGCCCTTGCGGGCGACGAGCGGCACCGTGGCGAGCATTCCCTGCTCCGCCCCGTCGGCCATGCGCGCCACGGCGTCGCCGACGGTGGCTCCGTCGGCGACCGCGGCCCGAAGGGCGTCGCGGGCGGGGATGAGGGCGTCGACCATCGTCTTGTCCCCGGGCTCGGCCTTCCCGATCCGGAGGACGCCGCCCAGGCCGGTCTCGAAGGCCGTGGCGAACTCCTCCAGCGTGAGGGCTTCCTTCCCGGCGACGGCGCCTCCCATCTGCATGAAGAACATCCCGTAGAGCGGACCGCTGGCGCCCCCGACCGTCGAGACGAGGGTGGTGCCGACGGTCTTGAGGGCCGCCCCGATGTCGGGGCTGGCGCCTCCGAGGCCATCCAGCTTGCCGGCCACGGCCGTGAAGCCGCGGTCCATGTTGATCCCGTGATCGGCGTCGCCGATCGCCGAGTCGAGCTCCGTGAGGTACGTCTTGTTCTCCGCCACGACGGTGGCGAAGCGGCGAACCCACGCAAGGATGTCGTCGTACGAGATCATCTGCGGCTCCGTTCCCGCGCTACGGGCGGTGACGATGGGACGACCGTCTCACAGCCCCCAGCGCAGGCCAGGGGTCAGCACCGGGGCGTCCCAGTACTTCGTGAGCTCGTCGTCGAGGCGGAGGAGCGTGATCGAGCAGCCCGCCATCTCGAGCGAGGTGATGTAGCTGCCGACGAGGTTGCGGGCGATCGTGATCCCGCGCGCGTCGAGGATCTTCTTGAGCTCCGCAAAGATGATGTAGAGCTCGATGAGCGGCGTGCCGCCCATGCCGTTGACGAAGGCGAGGACCTTGTCGCCCGCCACGAACGGGAGGTCGTCGAGGATCGGCGTGGCCAGCATCGCGGTGACCTCGGCCGCCGTGGCGACCTTCATCCGCGTCCGGCCCGGCTCGCCGTGGATCCCGATCCCGATCTCCATCTCGTCGTCGCCGAGCTCGAAGGTCGGCTTGCCAGCCTGCGGGACCGTGCAGCTCGTGAGCGCCATGCCCATCGAGCGCACGTTGTCCTGGACCTTCTGGCAGAGCGCCGTCACCGTCGCGAGGTCGGCGCCCGCCTCGGCGGCCGCGCCGACGATCTTCTCGGCGAGGACGGTCCCCCCCACGCCGCGGCGGCCCGCGGTGTAGAGCGAGTCCTTGACCGCGACGTCGTCCGCGATGACGACGCTGGTGACCTCGATCCCCTCGGCCCGGGCCATCTCGGCCGCGAGCTCGAAGTTCATGATGTCGCCGGTGTAGTTCTTGACGATGTGCAGGACCCCGGCACCGCCGTCGACCGCCTTGGTCGCAGCGAGCATCTGGTCCGGCACCGGCGAGGTGAAGACCGCCCCGGGGCAGGCAGCATCGAGCATGCCCATCCCGACGAAGCCGCCGTGCATCGGCTCGTGGCCGGAGCCGCCACCCGAGATCACGCCGACCTTGCCGGCCTTCGGGGCGTCGGCGCGCACGACCACGTTGGGCTCGATGACGCGGACGAGGTCCCCGTGGGCCGCCACGAAGCCGGCAAGGGCGTCGTCGACGACCGTCTCGGGGGCATTGATCAGCTTCTTCATCCGTTCCTCCAATTGCGCGTTGCCGCCGGGTGCTCGGGAACGTGCTGTGGATGGGTGCGCGCCGGCGGCGAGGCCGTCGTGCCGCCGGCGCGCGGTGGGTACGTGCGGATCAGACCGCGGACCGCCCGGAGATCAGGCTGGGACCACCGTCTTGAGGAAGATCAGCTGGTAGACGATCGCCGCGATGACGCCGCCCGTGAGCGGCCCGACGACCGGGATCCACGAGTAGCCCCAATCGGAGCCGCCCTTGCCGGCGATCGGCAGGATCGCGTGCATGATGCGCGGCCCGAGGTCGCGGGCCGGGTTGATCGCGTAGCCGGTCGTCCCGCCGAGGGCCAGGCCGATGACCAGGACCAGGAGCGCAACCGGCAGGGCGCCGAGCTGGCCCATGCCGCCGCTGTTGCCGAAGGTCAGGATGACGAACATCAGGACGAAGGTCCCGATGACCTCGGAGATGAAGTTGAAGGTGGTGTTGCGGATGGCCGGCGCGGTGCAGAAGACGGCGAGCTTGAGGCCCGGGTCCTCGGTCTCGGCCCAGTGCGGGTAGTAGTGGAGCCAGACCAGGAAGGCGCCGATGAACGCGCCGACGAACTCGCCGGCGATGTAGATGAGCGCGTAGGTGGCCTCCCACGTGCCCGAGGCCATCCCCTTGTTGACGAACAGGCCCAGGGTCACCGCCGGGTTCAGGTGGGCGTTGCCGAGGGGCGCGTCGCCGCCGACGCCGGTCGCCACGATGACGCCGACGAAGACGGCCATGGCCCATGCGAAGGTGATGACGATCCAGCCGGAGGCGTTCGCCTTGGACTTCGCCAGGAGGACGCCGGCGACCACGCCGTCGCCGAGGAGGATCAGGAGCATGGTCCCGAAGACCTCGGACATGAAGACGTTGAGTTCCATTCTCTCTCCCTCTATACCGAAGGAAGCGCGCCGTTCGCGCGGGGGCGACACCGCGTCGCCGATCGAACCGGGGATCCGGCGAGCGAGCACCCGATACGGGCTCGCCGGGCAGGGCACAGCACGATCTGCTCGGGTCCGTCCCTCCCGTGATGTCGCGGCCACGGCCTCTGGCCGCGCGACCGTCTGGGCGCGGTCGGCGCACGGCGCCCGCCGGCACCGTTGCGAAGAGGTTACGTCCGGGGACGGCCGGGAATCGTCAAGACATTGTCCAGATTCGTGAGGTCGCGGTCCCGACCTCTCCGGGTGAGGGCCACGGGGCCGTCACCCGCGCCCCTGTCGGACCCTCACGCTTCCGCGGCGGCGTCGGCGAGGGCGCGCAGGAGCAGGGCGCCGGAGGCCGCGCCGGGGTCGAGGTGGCCGATCGAGCGCTCGCCGAGGTAGCTTGCTCGGCCCTTCGTGGCGAGCATCGGGATCGTGGCGGCCGCGCCGGCGTCGGCCGCCGCGGCCGCCCGCGCGGCCGCCGCGGCGAGCGTGGCTCCGGCGTCGACGGCCTCCGCGAACGCCTTGCGTGCCGGCACCAGCGCGTCGAGCATCGTCTTCTCGCCCGGGACGGCGCGGCCGAGGGCCACGATCGCCTGGATCGCGGCCGTGAACGCCGCGAGCGCCAGGGCCTCGCGGGCCGCCGACGGCCCGGTGTGCCTGGGCTCCGCCGCGGGCGCCGCCGTGTCGGGCGCCTGGGCGGCGATCCGCGCGACGGCCGCGCCGGCGTCCTGGAAGCCCTTGCCGTACAGCGCCCCGCTCGCGCCACCGACCGTGCCGATCAGGATCCGCCCCGCCGTCTCCAGGACGGCGGCCGGTGGATCGACGGGGCAGGCGCCCGTGTCGAGGCGCCGGACGACCTCGCGGAAGCCGCGGTCGAGGTTGATCCCGTGGTCGCCGTCCCCGATCGCCGCGTCGAGGTCCGTGAGTCGCTCGCGGTCGTCGGCGACGCGCGCCGCGGCCAGCCGGAGCCATCGGACGAGGAGCTCCTCCATCACGCGTCGACGCCGGCCAGCCAGTCCGGCGGGAGCTTCGCCGCGAGGCGCTCGGCGTCCGCGGCGACGCGGACCTGGTCGCGGGACGTGCCGCCGGCCGCCTCGACGGCGGCACGCACGGCGCCTTCGACGAGCGGTCCCTCGCTGACGGCGACGCGCTCGCGGTCCCCGGGGGCCAGCTCCTCGAGCGCCATCTCGAGCGCCATGGCCGCGCTCCCGAGGTCGAACAGCACCACCACGCCGGCGCCCTGCGACGCCGCGAGGCCCGCCCGGAGGGCGTCTCGGATCCCGGGGCTACTGGTGCCGAGGTTGCCGACCGCGGTTCCGCCCGCGATCGCCACGGGCACGCCGGGCGCGGCCTGGGCGACCATCGCCCGCAGCGCCCGCAGCAGCTCGGGACTGTGGCCCACCAGCACCAGGGCGACCATCGCGACGACTCCCGTGCGGCTTCGTGGCGGCGCGGACGCGACGCGCCCACGCCGGCCGCCGTAGACTCAGGCGGCCAATGGAGAGAATAGGGTCCCCGGTGTCCCGTCCGCGCGACGACGCCGCCCTCGATGCGCACCGCGCGCTGTGCGCGCCGGATGTGCTCGGCTTCGTGGAGCGTGCCGCGGCGACGCTTGCCCGCCACGAGGCGATCCTCGACCGCCTGGACGCTGCCCTCGGCGACGGCGACCACGGCACGAACATGCGCATCGGCTTCGCCGCGGCGGTCCCGATCGCTCGCGCGGGGCTTGCCGAACGCCCCGACGACGTCGGGGAGCTCCTGCGCATCGTCGGTCACAGCCTCGTGGCGAGCGTCGGCGGCGCCAGCGGACCGCTCTACGGCACGGCCTTCATCGAGGCCGGCTTCGCCCTTGCGGGACGGCCCTCGGTCGGCCCGGGCGAGCTGGCCGCGGCCCTGGAGTCCGGCCGCGCGGGGCTTGCCCGCCGCGGTCGCTGCGCGGTCGGCGACAAGACGATCCTCGATGCGCTCGACCCGGCGGTCCGGGCCCTTCGCGAGCATGCCGACGCGGGCACGGCACTAGGCCCCGGCGTCGCTGCGGCGGCGATCGCCGCCGCCGGCGGGATGCGCGCGACGATCCCGCTGGTGGCGCGCCGCGGCCTGGCCCTGCGCCTCGGGGAGCGCTCGCGCGGCCACCGCGACCCGGGAGCCGCGTCCTGCTTCCTGCTCCTCGAGGCGATGGCCCGCGCGGTCGCCCACGAGCCGGCGCCGTGACTGACGGGCGGGCTGCGGCGTCTGCCGGAGCCGCGTCGCTCACGCCGGCCCTCGCCCGCCTGGAGGCTCGGATCCTGGAGCTGGAGGCCGAACGGCGGCGCGTCTTCGAGGATGCCCAGCGCGAGGCCGACGCCGTGTTCGCGCAGTACCAGCTGAGCCAGCTGCTGGCGGCCGGCGGCAGCGTCGACGAGATCGCCGCGGCCGTCCTGGCCGAGGTCGCGCGCGCCTCGGGCGCCGTGGGCGCGGCCCTCTGGCTGGCCGGCCCGGGGACCCGCGAGCTCCAGCTCATCGCGACGTTCCCGGGCGATCGCGAGGACCCGGTCGGCCCAGGCTGGGCGACCGTCCCGCGGCGGTTCGCCGATGCGGCGGCCGCCGGCTCGTGGGCTGTCGCCGGGGCGTGGAGCGGGATCGCCCTCCCCGAGGGTCGCTCCCTCGGCGGGGGGGCGCCGCCGACCGGCGGAACCGGGGCCGTAGGCTACCTCGCGGTCCGGGCGAGCGAGGCCCGGCCCCTCGAGCCGGACCACGAGCGCTACCTCGCGACGATCCGCCTGGAGCTTGCGATCACCCTGCGCGCGGCCCAGCTGCGCGCCTCGCTCGTGCGCGAGCAGGCGACCCTCGCGGCGATCCTCGAGGGAGCCACGGACGCCATCGTGGCCGTCGACGGCAGCCGCCGGATCGTGCGGCTGAACGCCGCCGCGGCGATGCTCGTCGGGACGTCGGCGCGGGCCGGCACCGGGATGCTCTGCTCGGAGTTCCTCGGCTGCGTCCGGCCCCGGGATGGCGACGAGCGCCCCGGCGCGCCCGTCGCCGTTGCGCAGCCGGCCGACCTGCTGTGCGGCCCGCGCTGCCCATTCGCCGAGGTGCTGGACGAGGGTCGGTCGATCGTGGGTCGGGAGCTGGCGGTCCGGCGGCGTGACGGCGGGGCGATCCCGGTCGCCGCGAGCGTGTCGCGCATGCCGATCTCCGACGGGGGCGCGGTGGCCATCCTCCGCGACCTCCGCGCCGTGCGGGCCCTCGACGACGCGAAGACGAGCTTCGTGGCCGCCGTCTCCCACGAGCTCCGCACGCCCCTCGCCCTCATCGACGGCTACACGCAGAGCCTCCTCCACCTCGACCTCGACCGCCCGACCACGCACCGCCACATCGAGCGCATCGCCGAGGCGTCACGGCGCCTCGCGACCCTCGTCGACGACATCATCGACGTCAGCCAGCTCGAGAGCGACGCGCTGGTCCTGCGCCGCACGCCGGTGGCCATCGACGGCCTGCTGCGGGCGGCGGTCGCCGAACGTGCGGACGCGCCCGGTGCGCGACCGATCGACCTCGTGCTCCCCCGGGCGCTGCCGCTCGTCGACGTCGACGCCACGCGCATCCGCCAGGTGATCGCCAACCTTGTCCAGAACGCCGAGAAGCACGCCGGGCCGCAGGCGCCGATCGAGATCCGCGCCCGCCGGTCGAACCACGCCACGGTCGTCGTTTCGGTCGTCGACGGCGGACGCGGCATCGCCGCCGATGATCGCGACCACGTCTTCGAGCGCTTCTACCGGGGTCGGCGCGTGCGCGAGTCGCAGGTGCCGGGGAGCGGCCTGGGCCTCTACCTGTGCCGGCGGATCGTCGAGGCCCACGGCGGCTGGATCCGGCTCGACGCCACCACGCGTGGCACCTCCGTCTCGGTCGGGCTGCCGGTGGCTGCCCTCGCCGGCACGAGCGGCGCGCGCCGTCCCGAGGGGCCGCCGTGAGCCCCGTGCCGGCGGGCCCGATCGCGGGCCGCGGCGAGCGGATCCTCGTCGTCGAGGACGAGCCGGCATTCGCCGAGCTCATCGCGCTCTGGCTCGAGCGGCACGGCTGGCGGACGAGGATCGCGCCCGACGGCGCACACGGGCTGCGCATGTTCGACGAGGAGCCGCCCGACCTCGTCGTGCTCGACCTGAGCCTCCCCCGCGTCGACGGCTGGCACGTCATCGAGCGGATCCGGCAGCACAGCACCGTCCCGATCATCGTGGTGACCGCGCGCGGCTCGGAGGCGGACAAGGTGCGCGGGCTCGCGAGCGGCGCCGACGACTACGTGACCAAGCCGCTCAGCTTCCCGGAGCTCGTGGCGCGCGTGGCGGCTGCCCTGCGCCGCGCCCGGGGCATGCCCCACCCAGCCGGCGAGGCGACCACGATCGAGCTGCTCGGCATCCGGATGGACGGGCCCAGCCACCGGGTGGAGGTGGACGGGGAGCCGGTCCACCTGACGCCGACGGAGCACCGCCTGCTCCGCCACCTCGCGGAGCGGCCGGGCGTCCTGGTGCCGCACGCGGAGCTCCTCGTCGCCGTCTGGGGCAGCGGCTACCGCGAGGACCACCACCTCCTGCGGGTCACGATCCGGAACCTGCGGGCGCGGCTTGCCGCGGCGGCTCCCGGGCGGCGCTTCATCGAGACCGAGTATGGGCTGGGCTACCGCTTCGCCGAAGGCGAGCATCCGGGCGACGGGACCGCCTGAGCGTCGCCTGGACCTCCCTCGCGCTGGTCGGCGGCCGGCTGGGCCGGACGACCGCCGGACCGACAACGCCGCACCCGGGCCTCGTCAGGCGTCCGCCTGGTGCGCCTCCCGCGTCTGCGCCTCCCGCGTCTGCGCCTCCCGCGCCGCTGCCACCCGCGCCACGAGCGCCTGGGTCAGCGCCCACGAGCGCCCGGGGTCCCGCGGGACGCGGATCCGGACCTGGCTGGCGGCGAACGTGACGTCGCCGGGCCGCACGCCGGGCAGCGGGGAGCCCGCCACGAGCCGCATCGCCTCGCCGCGGGAGAGGCCGCTGCCGAAGCGGACCACGAGCTGGCCCTCCTCGCGGCCGAGCGAGGCGATCCCCGCGGCCTCCGCCGCGAGGCGCAGCTCGGCGACCTCGACGAGCCGCAGGACCGGCGCCGGCATGGGGCCGAAGCGGTCGGTGACCTCCTGGCGGAACGCGGCCAGGTCGCCGGGCGTGCGGGCGCGGGCGAGCCGGCGGTAGAGCTCGAGCTTCTGCGCCTCGTCGGGGACGTACGCCTCGGGCAGGTGGGCGTCCACGGGCAGGTCGACGGTCGCTCCGGTCGCCGCCCGGACCGGCGCGCGGCCCTCGTAGCTCGCCTTGCGATCCTCGACCGCCTCCGCCAGCAGGCGCGTGTAGAGATCGAAGCCGACGTCCGCCATGTGCCCCGACTGCTCGCCGCCCAGGATGTTGCCCGCGCCGCGGATCTCCAGGTCGGCCAGCGCGATCTGGAAGCCCGCCCCCAGCTCCGAGGCGTTGAAGATCGCCTGCAGGCGCTTGCGCGCCTCGTCCGAGAGCCGGTCGCGCCGCCGGTACAGGAGGTAGGCGTAGGCCCGCCGGTTGCTGCGCCCGACGCGGCCGCGGAGCTGGTAGAGCTGCGCCAGGCCCAGGGCGTCGGCGCGGTCGATGATGATCGTGTTCGCGTTCGGGATGTCGAGGCCCGACTCGATGATCGTCGTGCACACGAGGACGTCGGCCTCGCCCCCCGCGAAGGTCCGCATCACGCGCTCCAGCGACCCCTCGGTCATCTGGCCGTGCCCGACCACGACCCGGGCTGCCGGCAGGAGGCGGCGGAGCTGGTCGGCCTGCGCCTCGATCGTCTCCACGCGGTTGTGGACGAAGAAGACCTGGCCGCCCCGGTCGAGCTCGCGCAGGATCGCGTCCTTCACCAGCCCCGCGGATGCCTCCGCCACCCGCGTCTGGATCGGCAGGCGATCCTCGGGCGGGGTCTCGATCACCGACAGGTCGCGGACGCCGACGAGCGCGAGATTGAGCGTTCGCGGGATCGGGGTCGCCGAGAGCGTCAGGACGTCGACCTCGGTGCGCAGCTGCTTGAGACGCTCCTTGGCGGCGACGCCGAAGCGCTGCTCCTCGTCGACGACGAGGAGGCCGAGGTCGCGGAAAAGGACGTCCTTCGACAGGAGCCGGTGGGTGCCCACGACCACGTCGACCGAACCCGAAGCGAGCCCGGCGAGGGTCGCCTCCTGGGCCTTGCCCGCCACCGCGCGCGAGAGGAGCCGCACCGTCGCCGGGAAGGCGGCGAAGCGCTGCTCGAACGTCCGGACGTGCTGGTCGGCGAGCACCGTCGTCGGCACGAGCACCGCCACCTGCCGACCGTCCTGGATCGCCTTGAAGGCGGCGCGCAGCGCGACCTCCGTCTTGCCGTAGCCGACGTCCCCGACGACGATGCGGTCCATCGGGCGCGCCGTCTCCATGTCGGCCTTCACCTCGTCGATCGCGCGCACCTGGTCGACGGTCTCCTCGTACGGGAACGCCGCCTCCAGCTCCTGCTGCCAGGGCGTGTCCGGGGCGAACGGGTGGCCCTCCGCGGCGGCCCGCGCGGCGTACAGGCGGAGCAGGTCGTCGGCCAGCTCGGCGACGGCCTTGCGGACGCGTGCCTTGGTGCGGGCCCACTCCCCGCCGCCGAGGCGCGAGAGCGACGGGCGCTCCGCTCCCGCGTACCGGCTGACGCGCGTGATCTGCTCCACCGGGACGTAGATGCGATCGCCGGCGGCGAACGAGAGCTCGAGGTAGTCGCGCTCCTCCCCCGCCCCGCCCCGCCGGAGCATCTGCTCGTAGCGGGCGATCCCGTGGTCGACGTGGACCACGAGGTCGCCGGGCGTCAGGCGCTCGAGGATGTCGCGCGGCACGACGCGGCGCAGCGCCTTCGGGCGACGGACCCGGACCGTGCCGAAGAGCTCGCGGTCCGTGACCACGACGAGGCCGTCCGGCCCCCCGCCGAAGCCAGCGTTCAGGCTGCGACCAACGAGGGCCACGGCGCCCGGCGGCGGCACGCCCGGCCGCATGGTCACCCCGACCGGGATACCGGCGTCGCCGAGGAGCTCGGCGAGGCGGGCCGCCTGGTCGGAGGCGAGCACGATCCGGGGGACGGGAGTCGCCGCGGCACCCCGCGCCCGGCGCGAGTCGAGCGGGCCCGGCGGCACGGCCCGACGCCGGTCGCCCGTCCCCTCCTCGGCGAGCGGCACGGACGCCGGGCGCCCGGCGCGCCAGCGCTCGATCGCCCGGGCCAGGCCGCTGCTTCGGCCCGGCGGCAGGACCGGCTCGCGCCAGCCGAAGACGTCCTCGAGGGCCGGGTTGCCGCCGATCGCCTCCGACGCGCCGGGCTCCCACGTCAGCTCGAGGGTGCGGCCGCCGAGCAGCCGCGCCTTCCACTCGCGGGGCCCCAGGTATGCGTCGGGCCACGCGTCGGGGAGCTCCGCGGCGGCCACGAGGTCGCGCCGCCGCTCGGCGGCCTGGTCCCACAGGAAGTCGGCGGCGGCGGCGATCTCGCCCGGCTCGTCGACCACCAGGAGGGAGCCCGACGCGACGTGGTCCAGGCCGCTGGCGGGGCACAGGACGGCCGCCCAGACCTCCGCCGCGTCTCCGACGTCGAGGGCGCGGGCGCCGGACGCGGGCGCGATGCGGTGGGCGGCCGGGTCCGCCGCGTCCCCCTCCAGGCGCAGCAGGTCGGCCTCCAGGCGCTCGGGCAGCCGGCCCGCGAGCCGTCCGAGCCGGGACCGGATCTCGGCGGGGCCGGCGGCCGGGACGAGGAACTCCGTGGCCGGCAGGAGCTCGGCGACGTCGACCGCCCGGATCGTGCGCTGGTCGGTCGGGTCGAAGGCCCGCAGCTCCTCGATCTCGTCGCCGAAGAGCTCGATCCGCACCGGCAGCTCGGCTCCCGCCGGGAACACGTCGACGAGCCCGCCCCGGCGGGCCATCTCGCCGCGGCCGGCCACCTCGAGCACCGGCTCGTACCCCAGCCGCAGGAGGTCGGCGAGCAGCTCGTCCTGGCGGACGCGATCCCCGCGCCGGAGCGCACGAGGGACGGCCGGCAGGTCCTCGGGCAGGATCGTCGGCTGGAGGAGCGCCTGCACGCTCGCCACGAGGACCCGCGCGCGGCCGGTGCGCCACCGGGCGAGCGTCGCGACGCGGGCCGCGGACTCGTCGCGGATCAGCTCGCTCCGCTCGTAGGCGAGCGCCGAGCGCGGCTCGAGAACGGCCACGGCGTCGGGGTCGCCGAGCCACGCCACCAGCTCGTCCGCGACCCGATCGCCGATCTCGGCGTCACGCGCGATCCAGAGGACCCGCTCCTCGTCGTTGAGCGCCAGGGCCGCCACGAGGAACGACTTCGCCCCGTGGGGCACCGCGGTGACGGCGGCGTGGCGCCCGCGGACGGCGGGCGCGCCGGCGAGTGTCGCGGCGAGCGACCGGAAGGGGCGCGTCGCCTGCAGCAGCGGCGGCAGCGCGGACAGGTCCGGGATGCGTCGCGCGGCTGCCGGCTCGGTCCCGGGCCTCGCCGTCGCGGCGGCGGCCGCGGCCTGCCTCCGGCCCGCCGAGCCGAGGGCTCGCGACGAGCCGGTCATCGGTCCTCGGGGGCCGGACGGATCCTCCGCCAGCCCGTCCGCGTGCGCCGCACGCCGTCCGGTCCGGGTGGCCCGTCGACCTCGCCGGGCGGCGCCGTGCGGGTCTCGTCGGCGGGGCGCAACTGGAAGGCGTTGAAGCGGTTGGCCGCCTTCGAGACGCCCTCGCGCGCCCAGGCCTCCACCGCGTCGGCCGCGGCGTCGAGCAGCTCGTCGAGGCGCTGCCGCTCATCGGGCCGGAAGATCGACAGGACGTGGTCGACGGCGTCGCGGCCCGGCTCGCCGATCCCAATCCGGAGGCGCGGGAAGGCCTCGGTGTGGAGCTCGTCGATGATCGAGCGCAGCCCATTGTGGCCACCGTGGCTGCCGCCCTCGCGGAAGCGCATCTTGCCGAACGGGAGGCTGAAGTCGTCCGTGACGACGAGGACCTCGTGGTACGGCGCTCGCTCGCGGGCGATCAGCTTGCGCACGGCGATCCCGGAGTCGTTCATGTACGTCAGCGGCTTCGCCAGGACGAGGTCGAGCCCCCGGTAGCGCCCCTGGACCACCGCGCTGGCGTCGCGCGTGCGGCCCCGGCCGGCCCAGCCCGCTCGATCGGCGAGCCGGTCGAGCGTCATCCAGCCGACGTTGTGGCGCGTCCTCGCGTACTGCTCGCCCGGGTTGCCGAGCCCGACGACGACCTTCACGCTTCCCTCCGTGCGTCGGCGCGACGCCCAGGCGGCACGCCGAACGGCCCGCGTCCGTCCGGACCGGGCCTCGCGGTGCATGGTATCCGGAACCTCGCCGCAGCTCGCGTCTGCTCGCGGCTCGCGCCCCGCCGCGGCTCGTGCCTGCTCGCGCCGGCAGCCACGACGCGTGGCCTGAAACACGTCGCGGGGATCGAACGTCACACCGGCGTTCGGAGGTCGCGCGGGCCCGCCAGGCGGCACCCGGCCCCAGGTCCCTCATCGCGTCCCGAGGCGCGCCGAAGAGGCGCGCGGGTGGTTGGCATGGCCGGTTCGAAGCGCCTGTCGCCCGGCGCCGCATCATCGTCCGCCCGCGCGCGACGGGCCTCCCCGTCCCACGGGCGCCGGACCGCACCGGCGATCGTCGCGACCCTCGCCATGGCCGCCCTGCTGGCGGCGTGCTCGACGGGGGGTCCGACGTCCCAGCCCGGCCGCGCGGCGCCCCTCCCCACGGGATCGGCGACGACGGGGCCGAGCGGCGCGCCGACCGCGACGCCGGGTGCGAGCCCGACCGCCTCGACGGCGCCGACACCGGGCCCGACCGCGGCGACTGCCTCGGCCGCCCCGACACCCGGTGCGACCGCGCCGATCACGAGCGCGACGCCGGCCGGCGACGCGTGGTCGCCGGTGACGCCGGCGCCGGAGCCCCCGGTCGGCGCCGAGCTCACGGCGGTGGCCGGGAGCGCCTACGCCATGGACCCGAGGGCGGGGCTCCGCCTCCGGGCGACGGGCCCGGTGCCGCTTGCGACGCTCCTCGAACGCCTTCGCGTAGAGCCGGCCCTGGCGTACCGCGTGCAGGCCGCCGCCGACGGTCGAAGCGCCGTCCTCAGCCCGGCGAGCCCGCTGGCGCCCGATGCCGCGTACCGCGTCACGCTCCTCGGGCCGGCCGGCGAGACCGTCACCGGGTGGGCGTTCCAGGTCGCCGGCCCGCCGCGGGTCGTGGCGACCCTGCCGGACGACCAGGCGACGGACGTCCCGACGGACACGGGCATCGAGATCACCTTCGACCAGGACCGCGTCCCGGTGCGAGGCGGCGACATCGTCGTCCGGCCGGTGCCGGACGGCCCGCCCGTCCCGGGCCGGGTCGAGATGCACGGCCGCGCGGCGGCGTTCGTTCCGGCGGAGCCGCTGCTGGCGGGCCGCGTCTACCAGGTCACGGTCCGCGCCGGCACCGGCGCCACCGCTGAGACGACGGGCCTCGCCCGCGCCGTCGTCCTCGCCTTCCGGACGCAGCCGGTGACCGAGCCGGGCACCGTGCGGGCAACCATCCACGCGAGCCTCGTCACGGCGCTGCCCGGCGAGCGCGCCACGCTCCCCGCGTGGGCGATGCGGAGCGTGAGCTCCGACCCGGGCGAGGTGGAGGAGGTCTCCACCCCGCTGCCAGTGCGCGTCTTCCGGTTCGCGAGCGAGGCTGCAGCCCTCCGGGCGCTCGCCCGCCTGCAGGCGGTGCCGGAGTGGGCCGGTCCCGAGGCACGCCCGCGCGTCGCGACGGACGGGCTGGCCCTGGCGTTCGCCGGTCGCGCCCCGTTCGTGACCGTCGGCTCGGAGCGGAACGTGCGCCTGCCGAGGGCCACGGGCCGGGGCTGGTACCTCGTGGAGCTCGGGTCGGACCCGCCCGCCCAGGCCGTCCTGCAGGTCACCGACATCGTGGGCCTCGTGGCCGCCCGCGGCGACCGCGTCGTCGCCTGGGCGAACGACGCGCGCGCGCGCGGGCCGGTCGTCGGAGCCTCCGTCGCCGTCGTCGGCGGTGCCGCGCTCGGCCGCACGGATGGCCGTGGGGTCCTCACGGCCCCGACGCCCGCCTCGCTCGTCGCCGCCGCAGGGTCGGTGCTCGTGCGGATGCGAGCCGGAGACGGTCGCCGGGTCGTCGTGGAGCTGGTCGGTCCCGAGGGGATCGCGGCCCGCGACGAGTGGACCGCCGCCAGCGGCCCCGACCGGGACGCATGGTGGACCGCGTTCTCGCTCGACCGCTGGCTCTACCGCGCCACCGACACGCTGGCGGCCTGGGGCTACCTCCGGGCGCGGGACGGCCACCTGCCGAAGAGCATCCTTCTCCGGGTCTGGCTCGACGCCGAGGGTCCCCGTGTCGGCCGCCCGGTGGCGCAGGCCGCGGCCACCCGGGCATCGACCGGTGCGTTCCTGGCCTCGATCCCGCTGCGCGGCCTTCCCCACGGGCAGTACCTGGTGCAGCTCGTCGCCGACGGCCGGCTGGTCGAGACGGCGTCGTTCGAGGTCGGCGTGCTCCGCAAGCCGGCCTACGGCCTCGAGCTGGCGGTGGCACACCGGGCCGTCATCGCGGGGACTCTCTTCCAGGCGACCGTGACCGCGCGCTTCTACGACGGCACGCCGGCCGCCGCCGTCCCCGTCACGGTGGGCCTCGACCTCGAGGACGCGCCGGGTGTGTCCGGCGCCACGGGAACGGACGGCGTCGCCCGCACGGCGGTGCCGACGATCCCGGGGGACGAGGAGAACGACACGGGCCAGTACGCCTGCCCGAGCCTGACGGCACGGCCGGACGGGCCGGTCGAGGGCGATGTCGAGGCGCGCCGCGAGGTCTGCGTCTTCGGCGGCGAGGAGCTCGTCGACGTGTCCGCGGTGCGCAACGGCGGCTCGGTGGTGGTGAGCGGATCCGTCCACCGGGTCGACCTCGGGGCGGCCGAGCGCTGGCTCGCAATGCCGACGGGCGAGCTCGATCCGCGCGGCGCGCCCGTCGCCGGCCGCGGGGTCGCCGTCGTCATCACCGAGCACGTCTACCGACGGGTCGCGACCGGCACGACGTACGACCCGATCACCAAGCGAGCGACGCCGTCGTGGGACGAGGAGGAGGTCTCGACCTCGACGATCACCCGCACCACGACCACGCGGGCCGACGGCACCTACCGCCTGCGGCTCGACGGCCCGAGGGCCGATCGCTCGTGGGATGTCGAGGCGCAGGTCGTCGACACGGGCGGGAGGAAGGTGCACGAGCACGCGTGGGTCCGGACGGCCCGCGCGGAGCGCGAGGAGGTGCTCTTCGGCGTCCGGGTGCGCGGGTCGGACCGCGTGTCGGTCGGCCAGGCCGTGACCGCCCAGGTCGTCCGCTGGCGCACAACGGGCGCGGCCGCCGTCGCGACCGGCGCGGCCGACCGCTTCCTCTTCCTGGTCACCAGCCCGACCCGCGTCGAGGCGCTCGTCAGCCGGGCCTCCACGGCGCGCACGACGTTCCGGGCGGCCGACGAGCCGAACCTCGAGATCGTGGCGGCGTGGTTCACCGGCCGCACCTACGTCCTGCCGGGGGCCGCCTCGGCCAGCCTGCGCCTCGCGGATCGCCGGATCACCGTCGCCCTGCAGGCGGACCGGGAGCGCTACGAGCCCGGCGCCACGGCGACCGTGACCGTCCGGACGGCCGACCGCGCGGGCCGGCCGATCGCGGCGTCGGTCCTGCTGCGCGGGATCGACGAGAAGCTGGTCGCGATGGGCGTCGCCGCGTTCGCCGACCCCCTCGACCTCCTGTACGCGGATCGCCCCGTCGGGTTCGTCGCCGGCCCCGTCTCGTCGCACGCGCCGGTCTACGGCGTGGACGGCGGGAAGGGGTCCACCGTCGGTCGCGTCGACTTCGCCGACGCCCTGCCGCTGCGCCTGGTGCAGACCGACGCGTCGGGGACGGCGCGCGTCCGGTTCGACCTGCCCGACGACATCACCAGCTGGCGCGTCGGCGCGGCGGCGCTGACCGCCGACCGGCGTGCCGGCATGGCCAGCGTCCTCGTCCCGGTCGGCCTCCCGTTCTTCGCGGACGCGACCCTCGCGCCCGAGTACCTGGTCGGTGACGCGGTCGCGATCCGCCTGCGCGCGCAGGGCAGCGCGATCACGGCCGACGTCCCGGTCCGCTGGACCGTCTCGTCGTCCACCCTCGGCATGCCGGCGACGGTCGTGGAGGGCTCGACACTGCGGGAGGCCACCGTCGGCCTGCCGGCCCTCACGGTGGGGAGCCACCAAGT
Source organism: uncultured Chloroflexia bacterium (assembly GCA_963831745.1). Taxonomy (GTDB): domain Bacteria; phylum Chloroflexota; class Limnocylindria; order Limnocylindrales; family CSP1-4; genus CTSoil-043. Next base: position 574,202 of record CAWHRD010000002.1, read on the forward strand.
CGCGATCGAGGCCAGCTCGTCGCTCGGCCGCGACCGCCTCGTCCGGACGTTCGAGGTGGTCGCCAGCCGCCTGCTCGCCTCGCGCCGGGAGGCCCTGGCCATCACCTCGTCGGTGACGCCCCCCGGCGGGCCGGGCGCAACGCGCCTCGTCCTCGTCGACGCCGGGCGTGCCCGATACCTCGAACGCCTGCTCGGCTTGGCCGCGCCGGGCGGGCAGCGGGCCGACGAGCGGCTGGCCGCCGGGATCGCGCGCGACCTGCTGGTCGACGAGCTCGGGGTCCCCACGGCCGACCTGCCGGCGAGCCCCGCCTTCGACCGCTCGGTCTACCAGGGCTCCTCGGGGGGCCTGGCCCTCCTGCCGTACGCGTCGCCGGACCTCGAGCTGACGGTCCGGGCGCTGGTGGCCCGGCGGGATGCCCTGGTCGTCGACGCGGCCCGCCCATGGCTCCGCGCGATCGCCGACGACCCGGCGGCGTCCCCCGAGCGACATGTCGTCGCGCTCGTCGGGCTCGCCGCGCTCGGCGAGCCGGTCCTCGACGGGCTCGTCGTCGCGCTCGACGACCCTGCCGCCGGCGACCGTACCCGACTGTGGGCCGCGCTCGGCCTGGCCGTCCTCGGCGACCGGCAGCGCGCGGCCGCCGTCGAGCAAGGGGTCGTGGCGCGGTTCGGGGAGCGCCGGGGAAGCCTCCTGCGCCTGCGCGTCTCCGACGAGGCCGAGGCCGTGAGCGAGGCGACCGAGCTGCTCGCGCTCGTGGCGGCGTGGGTTGACGACCCGCTCGCCCTCGACGCGCTCGCGTACGTCGAGAGCGTCACGCCGCGCGACGACCTCCGCGTCCTCACGGACGCCACCGTCCTCGGGCGGCTGATGCCCGGGCTGCCCTCGGCCGCGGCGGTCGTGGCGCTCGTGCAGGACGGCGGGCGCTCGCTCGTGACCATCCCGGCCGGCGGCACGGCGACGCTCGAGATGCTCCCCGACCAGCGGGCCGGCCTGCTCCTCGAGCCGATCTCCGGTGACGCCGTCGTTGTGGCGAGCTGGGAGGAGCCGGTCGCCGGCGCGGCCGACCTCGGCGGGCCGGACCGCGACCTCGGCCTGACCCGCACGTTCGCGCCGGCGGCTCCGGTGCCGGCGAACAGCGTCGTCGTGGTCCGGCTCGCCCTGACCGTCGGCGGGCCGGGGCGCGATGGGAGCGTCGAGGTGGTGGAGCCCGTCCCGTCGGGCCTGGTCCCCATCGACGTGGGCGACGCCACCGACGATACCTGCGGCCAGTACGGCATCACGCCGTCGCGGATCGACGGCCAGCGCGTCGTCTTCGTGGCGAGCTTCAGTGCCGCATCGGCCGAGGAGGATCCACGGCCGACGGTGCCCGGGACGTTCTGCCTCTCCTACCGCGCCCGGGTGGTGACGTCGGGGACGTACTCGTGGGAGCCCGCCGTGGCCCGGCAGGGCGCGTCGCCGACCCTCGTGGCCACGACGCCGCCCGCGAGCATCGACGTGCGCTGACGGCATGGTCCCCGCCGGGGGCCCGCCCGGCGGGGACCGCCACCGGGCGGCGACCATGACCCGGAGCCGGGAGCCGGGCGCGTCGCGGCTACCCGATTCCGGCGAGGATCCCGCGCTCCAGGGCGCGCATGGTGGCCGCCTCCCGGGGCTCGGCGTGGTCCCAGCCGCACAGGTGGAGGGCCCCGTGGACGACGAGCAGGCGCAGCTCGTCGGCGGGCGACCAGCGCACGTCGCCGGTCTGGCCGCCGCGGCCGGCCTCCGCCTGGTCCTCGGCGCGCTCGATGGAGACGACGATGTCGCCGAGGTGCAGGCGCGTGCCGGGCGGGAGCAGGAACGCTCGGGCGGCGCCGCCCGGCGCGGTCCGGCTGCGGCTGCCGGGTCCGCCCGGCGGCGCCGGCGACCCAGCGGTGCCGCCTTCGTGCGGGGGAAACGCCTCGGGCGGGAGCAACGGGAAGGACAGCACGTCCGTCGGGCCGGCCTGGCCCATGTGCGCGGCGTTGAGGGCCGCGAGCTCCGCGTCGTCGGCCAGGATCAGCCCGACCGCCGCCGGCTCCGGGGCGCCCCCCGCGAGCAGCGCGGCGTGCAGGACGCGCGCCAGGGCGACGGCCGGCAGCAGGGGCGCCACGCCCGGCCGGACCTCGAGGTCGACGCGGAAGGGCGGCCGATAGATCGGCCGGGGACCGACGGCCGCGGGGCGCGGCGTCGAAGCGTGCGTCATCCCCGACGACGGGAGCGCCCCCGGAGCTCGCCTGGACACGCTGGCCGCGGCGCGGCTCAGGCGCCGGGCCCGACGGCGTTGCGGCGCGCCTCGAGCTCGACGACCTTGTTCTGCGGGTAGGCGATGCGCTGGTGGTACATGCCGAGGAGCTGCGCCACGAACGCCTCGCGAACCCGCTCGAGGTCGCGCAGCGTGAGGTCGCACTCGTCGAACTGGCCATCCTCGAGGCGCTCGTCGATGATCCGCCCGACCATCGCCCGGATCGTCGGCTCGTCGTGGCTCGCGAGCGATCGGACGGACGCCTCGACGCCGTCGGAGAGCATCAGGATCGCCGCCTCCTTCGACTGCGGGCGCGGGCCGTTGTGGCGGAAGCGCCGCTCGTCGAGCGCGTCGGCCGCGGCCGTCCCGGCCGCCGTCTCGACGCCGCCGTAGGGCGCGGCGGCCTGCTCCCGGGCCTTCGCCCAGAAGTAGGCGATGCGGGTCGTGCCGTGGTGCTGCGGGATGAAGGCGATGAGGGGCTTGGGCAGCTTGGCCTTGTACGCGATGTCGATCCCGTCGGCCACGTGCTGCTTGAGAACCTGGGCGCTCACCTCGGGCGGCAGCTCGTCGTGGACGTTCCCCGCCCCCGCCTGGTTCTCGATGAACGCGCCGGGGTTCGCGAGCTTTCCGACGTCGTGGTAGTAGGCCGCCACGCGGGCCAGGAGCGGATCGGCGGCGATCGCTTCGGCGGCCCGCTCGGCGAGGTTGCCGACCATCAGCGAGTGGTGGTAGGTCCCGGGCGTCTCGAGGAGGAGCCTGCGCAGGAGCGGCTGCGACGGGTTGGCCAGCTCGAGGAGCTGGAAGACGGTCAGAATCCCGAACAGGTTGCCGACGACCTGGAAGGTGCCGACCGTGGCGATCGCGGCGCCGATGCCGGCGGCGAGCGAGGCGCCCCAGAGCTGGAGGATGCCCGTGATATCGCGCGTCCCAAGCAGGGAGAAGATCGTCACGACGAGGATGTTGGCGACGACGATCGCGAGCCCGGCCTGCAGGAAGATCCCCACGCGGTCGCCGCGCCGCACGGCGATGATGCCGGTCACGCCGCCGACGAAGACGTAGGCCGCCAGCTCGAGCGACATCCCGTTGGCGGCGCCGGCGAGGATCGCCAGCAGGGCCGTGATCATCGTGGCGGGACCGGCGCCGAGCAGGATCGCCACGAGCATGGAGGCGCCCGCCCCGGGCACGAAGAAGGGCAGGATGGAGCGGCCGGCGGTGAGCTTGTAGACGAGCGCCGTCACGAGCAGGACCAGGCCCAGCAGGGCCAGCGCGCGGGCGCGGTGCCAGAGCTCCTGCCGATAGCGCCAGACCCAGGCGAGGAGGAGCACCACGGCGAGCGCCGCGAGGAGGAACCAGCCGGCGAGGCGGGCGACGTCGAGACGGGCCTCGGTCAGGCCGAAGGCCTCGAGCTTCGCGATCTCGAGCGGCGTCACCTGCTTGCCCGACTCGACGATGATCTCGCCCTGCCGGATGGTGTAGCTGACCGGTTGGACGGCGGCCGCGGCGGCGTCCCGGGCGGCCACCGTGAGCGCCTCGCTGTACGTCGCGTTCGGAACCAGCAGGGGCGCCACGATCTCGGTGGCCAGGTTGCGCTCGTCGTCGGTCAGGGCCGCCGAGAAGCGCTCCCCGAGGTTGCGGCGCACGGATTCCAGCTCGGCGTCGCGCAGCGGGTCACGCTGCACGAGCCCCAGCACGCGCATCGCCTCGGCGCTCGTGAGCGTCCAGCGCTCGGGCGCCAGCGCGTACAGGGTCTTGCGGGCGCCCAGCGTCAGCCCGGGAAGCGACTCCGACAGGGCGGCCTGGCGGTCCTCGGGCGAGACGTCCGACCGGAACGCCGCGTCGACGGGGGCCAGCAGGGAGTCGAGGGCGGCGAGCTGGCGGGCCGTCAGCGCCGCGGCGGTCTCGGCCTTGTAGTCGTACTGCGGCGCGACGCTGTTGCGCTCGGCCTCGCGGGCGGCCTCGGTCTCGACGTCGCTCGTGAAGACCAGCGTCCGCGGCGCGCTGACGTCGGCCGCGGCCAGGTCGCCCACCCTGAGGTTGACGGCATTGGGCAGGTCGTCGATCGACAGGACGGCCGTGAGGCCCGTGATCAGTAGGACGGCCGCTACCGCGAGGCGCACGGCGTCGCGCCCCGTGAAGGCGGTGACGCGGTCGAGACGTCGAGAGAGCATCGGCTGCCGGCGGCGGGGCCTCAGCCCCGGCCGTCGCCTCCGCGGGCGGCGACGGCGCCGGCGGTGCCATCCGCCGACGCGTGACCGCCGACGTCGTGGGCGGCGAGGTCGGCACGGGCCAGCGCGGCCGCCACGAGCCCCGAGACGACCCTGCCGTCGGCCCGGCCGCGCGTGCGCGGGCTCAGCCAGCCCATCACCTTGCCGAGGTCGCGGGCCGAGGTCGCTCCGGTGGCGGCGATGGCCTCCGCGACGAGCGCGGCGAGCTCGTCGTCGGTCAGGGCCCGGGGCATGAAGCCGGCGATGATCGCGATCTCGGCCTCCTCCCTGGCGGCCAGGTCGTCGCGACCGCCCTTGCGGTATGCCTCGACGGATTCGCGGCGCGTCTTGACCTCGCGGGCCAGGACCGCCAGCGCCTGGTCGTCCGACAGGGTGGCGTGGTCGCGCTTCTCCTGGGCATAGACGGCGCTCCAGACCATGCGCAGCGTGTCGCGGCGCAGCGCGTCACCCGACCGGGTGGCGGCCGTGATCTCCTCGTGGAGGCGGTCTCGTAGGGACACCGGGGTGGCTCCTCCGCTGGGATGCTGCATCCCCTGGGATGTGGCACCGGCTGCGATGGGCCTCCGGGGCCCGGGAACGGGCCGGGGAAGCAGGTGGACCGACGATCCAGCGGGGCGTGATGCGCCCCTGACCGCCGGCCCCGGCGGCTAACCCTGCTGGCGGGTGGCCTTCTTGCGCTTGGCTTCCTTGCGCTTGCGCTTCACGCTCGGCTTCTCGTAGTGCTCGCGACGACGAGCCTCGGCGAGGATGCCGGACTGCTGGATCTTCTTGTTGAAGCGACGCAGGGCGCTCTCGAAGGTCTCGTTCTCACCAACGCGGATCTCTGCCAATGCCGGGATCACCTCCTCCGCCCTGGATTGAGGGTTCGACGCCGGCCGCCGGGCGAGGTCGGCAGGCGCGTACGCCCACCGACGCGCGGTTCCGTCGCGCGCCGGCGAGCCCGGCGGAGCATAGACCGAGGACCTCCCGTGGTCAAACGTGCCGAAGGTCCCAATTCGGTCGCCGGCGGCCGCACGGGCCGGTCTCGTCGCCGGCCGTGTCACGACACCGCGACCGCGGACGACCGTCGGCGGGCGGTGCGGAACCGGCCCGTCGCGGTCAGCCCTCGCCCGCGAGCAGGTAGAGCGCCATCCGGAGCGGCGTCCGCGCCCGGATCGAGTGGGCCATCCGGGCCGGCATCCGGAACCACGTGCCGGGGGCGAGCGGGTGCGGCGCGCCCCCCACGACGGCGTCGCCCTCGCCGTCGAGCACGTGGACGACCGCCGGGCGGGCGGCCGTGTGCTCGGAGAGCTCCTCGCCGGGAGCGAAGGCGAAGAGGACCAGCCGCAGATCCGGCCCGTCGTAGAGCGTCTGGCTGTGGATCCCGCGCGCAACGGGCGGCGCCTCGGCGGCGAGGTCGGCGAAGTACAGGGCTGGCTCGGCCATCGGCGGCACCTCCGAGGCTCACGGTACCCGACGGCGCGCCGCGTGGCTGCGCGTGCCGGTGGACCTTGCGTGGGACCGCCCGGTCGCCCACGATGTGCCGGTGAGCGAGTTCCGGCCGTCCGGGCGCACGCTGGTCGATCTCCTCGAGGGCGCGGCGACGCGGCACGGCGACCGCCCGGCGCTGCGCCTCCTGCGCGACGACGGCACGCAGGAGGTGTGGACCTACCGCGAGCTCGACCGGCGGAGCCGGCTGGTGGCCTGGCGCCTGCGGTCGCGCGGCCTGCAGCCGGGCGAGCGCCTGCTCACCTGGTCGCCGTCGGGACCCGAGCTCGTGGCGACCTACTTCGGGGCGATGCGGGCCGGGCTCATCCTCGTGCCGGTCGACCTGCGGATGGCCCCCGACGCGATCCGCCGGATCGCGGACCGCTCGGGGGCGCGGCAGGTCGTCATCGGGACCGGCCGCGACGCGCCGAACCCGGCCGAGGCGGACCTCGACCACCTGCCGCTGACGACGACGGGCGACCTCTGCGCCGAGCCCGGGGCCGGCATGCCCGTCGCGTGGGAGGCCGAGGTGGGGGCCTGGCCGCGGCCCGGCCGCGACGACGTCTACCTGCTGATCTACACCTCCGGGACGACCGGCACGCCCAAGGGCGTGATCCTGACCCACGCGAACACCGTGTCCGGAGTCGACGGGTTCCACGCGATCGTGCCCGACATGGAGTACCGGATCGTCTCGTTCCTGCCCCTGTCGCACCTCTTCGAGCAGGCCATCGGCCTGTACCTGACGCTGGACCTCGGGGCCGACATCCTGTACGTCCGGACCCTGAACCCGAGGGTCCTGCTCCCGGCGATCCGCGACCACCGGATGACCGGGATGATCGTGGTCCCCCAGTTCCTCGACTTCGTCTGGTCGGCGCTGGAGCGGGAGGTCGAGAGCCAGGGCCGGGCCGCGCTCTTCCGGCGCGCGCGGGCGATCGCCCGGCGGTTGCCGATCGGGCTCCGGCGCCACGTCCCGCCGTTCCCGATGGTCCACGCCCGGTTCGGTGGCCGGCTGCGCCTCTTCGTGTCGGCCGGCGCGTTCCTCCCGCCGTCGGTCCAGCAGGCGTGGGAGGACATCGGCGTCGTCGTCATGCAGGGCTTCGGCGCCACGGAGACCGGGTCGGGGGCGGCCACCACGTGGAAGGAGCACCCGCTGGGGTGCGTCGGCTGGCCGATCCCCGGGGTGGAGATGCGGATCGCCGAGGACGGCGAGATCCTCTTCCGCGGGCCCACGGTGACGCAGGGGTACTGGGAGGATCCCGAGGCGACCGCCGCCGCGTTCACCGAGGACGGCTTCTACCGGACCGGCGACCTGGGCCACCTCGACGCGAAGGGCCGGCTGGTCCTCCACGGCCGCAAGCGGGACATGATCGTCCTGCCGAACGGCTTCAACGTTTTCCCGGAGGACATCGAGAACGCCCTGCGCGTCGCGGGCATCCGGGATTCGGTGGTCCTCGAGACGGAGCCCGGGCGCATCGAGGCGATCGTCCTGGCCCCGGCGACCCAGACCCGGGCGCCCGCCGGGGGCACCGCCGTCCCGGCGGCCGGCGCCTTCACGAACGGGACGGACCTCGCCCGGGTCCGCGCCGAGGTCGACGCCGCGGTGAAGGCGGCGAACGCCACGCTGCGCACCAACGCCCGCGTGGCGGCCTGGCGCTTCTGGCCCGAGATCGACTTCCCGCGGACCCACACCCTGAAGGTGAAGCGCAGCGAGGTCCGAGCCTGGGCCGCCGTCGCCGCGCCGCTCCCGGTGATCGGGGACGACTGAGGCCGATCAGCCGCCGGGGATCGGCACCTCCGTGCCGACGGTGGCGACCGCCGCGGCCACGTCGGCCGTGCGCGGGTCGGGCGACGAGCCCGGAGACCACGGGAAGAAGACGAGGGTGGAGCCGACCTGGCGCAGGACGAAGCGCACGTCGGGTGGGTACTGGACGCGTCCCGGCCCGCTCGCGATGTAGGCGGCGAGCTCGGTCGCCGCGGCGGCGGCGACACCCGCGTCGGGCAGCTCGTACACCACGACGAGCCCGCCCGCGGGATCGTCGGGGAGGGTCGCCCGGAACGCCGTCCGCGGCACCGCGGCGACGGAGGGCGGCTCGGCCGGCCGGACGGTCAGCTCGGTGGCGTCCATCACGAGGCCGCGGGCCCGGAGGGCGCCGTCGAGCTGGACCTGCGTCGCCGCGACCGCGGGAGACAACGTGGGGCGCGGCGTCGGGTCCGGCCCGGGCGGCAGCGTCGCCGCCGCGCGGCACCCGGCGAGGACGAGGGCCGCGGCCGCGACGCCCGCCAGGACCAGGAGCCGGCGCCGGGCGACCGCGGCCGAGCGCGGCCCCCGCCGGGCCGGGGGAGCGGTGCGGAGCCGCCGCTCCGGGCGGAGCGCGGGGCGCCTCATCCGGGGGGCCAGGCGAAGGCCCGGCCGCCCATGAGATGCAGGTGGAGGTGCGGCACGGACTGGCCGCCCCAGGCGCCGACGTTCGTGGTGATGCGGTAGCCGCGATCGGCGATCCCCTCCGCCCGGGCGAGCTCGGCCGCCACGGCGAAGAGCCGGCCCAGCAGCGGTCCGTGGGCCTCGGTGAGGTCGGCCGCCGAGGTGACGTGCTCCCGCGGCAGCAGCAGGATGTGGGTCGGTGCCCGGGGGGCGACATCGCGGATCGCGACCACGAGGTCGTCCGCGTGGACGGTGGTGGACGGGATCTCCCCGGCGACGATCCGGCAGAAGAGGCAGTCGGCGCTCATGGCGCGAAGGGTACGACGGGCAGGGTGCGGCCGGCGCCGGGCCGGGGGACGAGGCGCTCCACGCGCCCGACGGCCCGCCGCGGGTCTGCCGGGTCGGGCCCGGCGACCGCGACGACGCCGATCTCGCCCTCGAGCGGCCGGCCTGCCGGAGCCGGGGCCCGGACGACGACGTAGTCCTCGGCGTGCCCGACCCACCCGCCGCCCGGCTCCGCCTCGCCCGCCGGCTCCTCGAACAGGACGAGCCGGCGGCCGCCCGCGGTCCGGGCGACAAAGCGGGCCCGCGCCGCGGCCGCCTCCGCGAGCAGGGCCGCCGACCGCTCGCGGCGGGCCACGTCGGGCACCTGGCCGGCCATCCGCGTGGCCGGCGTCCCGGGGCGCGCCGAGTAGCGGAAGACGTGGAGGCCGGCCGGGTCCAGCGCCCGGATGAAGGCCAGCGACCGCTCGAACGCCCGCTCGTTCTCGGTCGGGAAGCCGGCGATGACGTCGGCGTGGACGGCGACCCCGGGGATCGCCGCGCGGACGCGCTCGACGACCCGGGCGTAGTCGCGGGTGCCGTAGCGGCGGCCCATCCGGCGCAGCACGCCGTCGTCCCCCGACTGGAGCGGCAGGTGGAAGTGCGGCAGGCAGCGTCCCGCGCCCTCGTCGACCCAGGCCGCCAGCAGGTCGTCGTCGACGTGCTGGGGCTCGATCGAGGAGAGCCGGATCCGCTCGACCGGCGTCTCGGCGAGGATCCGACGCACGAGACCCGCGAGCGACAGTGCCGCGCGCGCGTGCGCCCCCCCGGTGCCCCGCTCCGACCAGCCGCCGTCGTAGGTCCCGATGTTGATCCCCGTGAGCACGATCTCGCGGTGCCCGGCCGCAAGGGCCCGCCGCACGTCGGCCAGCACCACCTCGGGGGCCAGCGAGCGTTCCGGGCCGCGGGCCCGGGGGATGATGCAGTACGTGCAGAAGAAGCTGCAGCCGTCCTGGACCTTGACGTAGGCGCGGGTGCGGTCGATGCGGGCCCGGTCGTCGGCGATCCCCGCGACCTCCACGCCGGCCAGCGTGGGCAGGGCGGCGGCGAGCGGCCCGTGCTCGGCGGCGGCGCCGTCGCGCGGCGACCCCGGCGCGCCCAGGAGCCGCTCGACCTCCGCCAGCAGCCCGTCCTTCTCCTCGTTCCCGACGAGCCGGGCGCCCGGGTCGAGGGCCGCGAACGCCGCTCGGCCGACCTGCACCGAGCACCCGGTGACGATCAGGTCCGCCTCCGGGCTGGCGCGTCGCGCCCGCCGCACGGCCTTGCGCGACTTGTCGTCGGCGACCCCCGTCACCGTGCAGGTGTTGACGAGGTGGAGGTCGGCCGGGGATCCCGGGGCAACGAGCGACACGCCCCGGGCACGGAGCAGCCGCTCGACCGCGTCCATCTCGGACTGGTTCACCTTGCAGCCGAGGTTCGTGATCGCAGCGCGCCGGACCGCGGTGGTCGCACGCTGGCGTGCCGAGCGTCGGGGGACGGTTCGGTCGGGGTTCGGCATGGGTCGGCCCGAACCTAGCGCAGGGCCCTGGAGCGCCCGGCCACGGAGCGACCGGGCGGCGAACCCCCCTCGTGCGCCGCGCCGGCCCCGGCGGGCGTGCCGGCCCCGGCAGGCGCCCCGGCCCCCGCGGGCGTTCCGGGGCGCCCGGGCGCGACAGCCTCCAGGGCCACCCACTCGCCCTCGGCGTGGCGGCCGAGCACGCGCAGGCCGGCCACCTCGAACGCGGCCCGGACGTCCGCCTCGCGGTCGACGAAGATGCCGGACGCCAGGAGGCGCCCGCCCGGCGCGAGCTCGCGGCGGAGGTCGGCGGCGAGGGCGACGAGCAGCGACGCGATGAGGTTCGCTGCGACGAGGTCGAACGGTCCGGCACCCGAGGGCAGAGAGCCGCGCCACGCGCGGAGCCGGCGCGCCAGGCGGTTGCGCCGGGCGTTGGCGACGGTCGCCTCCACCGCGATCGGGTCGGTGTCGACGCCGACGAGCTCCCCGGCGCCGAGCAGACCGGCCGCGATCGCGAGGATCCCCGAGCCGCAGCCGACGTCGAGGAGCCGCGCGCGGCCGTCGCGGGCACGGCCCCGCGCGAGCAGGCCATCGTCCGCCCAGCGCTCGACGCCGGCGAGGCAGAGGCGGGTTGTCGGGTGGAGGCCGGTGCCGAAGGCCATCCCGGGGTCCATGGCGATCACGACGTCGCCGGGCCGCCGGCGGTGGCGGCGCCACGTGGGCCGGATGACGATCCGCCGCCCGATCCGCAGCACGCCGACATGGCGCTTCCACGCGGTCGCCCAGTCGGACTCGTGGACGACCTGCGTCCGGAGCTCACCGATCTCGCACAGGCCGAACGCCTGCAGGTGGCCCAGCGCCCGGTCCACCTCCTTGGTCGCCCGGCGGACGGCGCCGGCGTCGCGCGCCGGCAGGTAGGCGCGCAGGGTCGCGGGGGCCGCTGGGTCGACGGCAGCGCCGAGCCCCTCGTCGACGAGCGTGAAGCCGGGCTCCACGCTCACCCCGCCGGGCGCCACCCGCGCCAGGATCTCCGCGACGGCCTCGACGGCCTCCGGGTCGCAGGTGACCGCGAGCTCGAGCCAGGTGTCGTCGCCGACCAGCCCGTCCGCGGCCGGGTCCGACCCGGCGCTCACCCCAGGGCGTCCTTGATCCGGTCCAGGACGCCGCCCTTCCCGCTCCCGACATGCGTCTCGCCGGATGCAGCCGCGTAGGCCTCGAGCGCCTCGCGCTGCTCCTTCGAGAGCTTCGTCGGGATCGTGACGTCGACCAGGACGTGGAGGTCGCCGCGGGCTCCGGCGCGGCGGAGATGGGGCGCGCCTCGGCCGCGGAGCCGGAGCTCCGTCCCCGGCTGGGTGCCCGGCTTGATCTCGAGGTCCTCCTCGCCGTCGGCCGTGGGCACCCGCACCGTCGTCCCGAGGGCCGCCTGCGCGATCGAGAGGTCGAGCTCGTGGTACAGCTCGGTCCCCTCCCGCCGCAGGCTCGGGTGCGCCGCGACGTGGATCGCGACGTAGAGGCTGCCGGGTGGCCCGCCGCGTGGACCGACCTCGCCCTCCGACGACAGCCGGATCTGGTGGCCGTCGTCGATGCCGGCGGGCACCGAGATGCGGAGCCGCTTCGTGCGCTGCTTCCGGCCGTCGCCGCCGCAGTCCTCGCAGGGCGACTCGACGATCTTCCCCTCGCCGCGGCAGCGCGGGCACGTGACGACGTTCACCATCTGGCCCAGCATCGTCTGCCGCGCGTGGCGGATCTCCCCCCGGCCGCCACACTGCGGGCAGGTCTGGGCCGCGGTGCCGGCCTTGGCACCGGACCCCGAGCAGGTGGCGCACCGGTCGAGGACCGGGAACTCGATCTCCTTCTCGGTCCCACGGATCGACTCCTCGAACGTGATCCGGAGGTCGTAGCGGAGGTCGGAGCCGACCGCCGGGCGACCGCGGCGGACGCCGCCCGCCGCGCTGCCGCCGAAGAACGCGTCGAACAGGTCGGAGAAGGCGCCGAAGCCGGCCCCCGCCCCCGGGTCGAAGCCGCCGGCGCCGGCGGCGCCGGCCTGGCCGAACATGTCGTACGCCTGTCGCCGCTGCGGGTCGGAGAGGACCTGGTAGGCCTCGTTGATCTCCTTGAACCGCTCGTCGGAGCCTGCGTCCGGGTTCACGTCGGGATGCCACTGCTGGGCCAGCTTGCGGAACGCCTTCTTGATGTCGGCGTCGCTGGCACCCCGCTCCACGCCCAGGATGTCGTAGTAGTCGCGCTGTGTCGTCATGTGCGACGCGAAGTCTACGGGGAGCGGCTCGGATGGTCAGGGCGGGTCGCACGGCACTCGACGCTGCGGCCGCGGCGGAGTTGGATGGACGGGTGAACCACGGTGCCTCCGATCTGCCCGCGCTCCGGCGCCTGGCCCTCATGCGGCTCGAGGGGCGGCGGGCCGACGACCCCGACGTCCGCGCCCTGGAGGGGGCGCTGGACGTCGACCCGTGGGTCGTGCCGCTCCTCGCGGGCGCCGAACGGGTGGACGCCGCCGGCGAGCGAGTGCCCGTCCACCCGTACCAGAAGTGGCGCGGGGCCCACTGGCGCCTCGTCGCGCTCGCGGAGCTCGGCGTCGGCCTCGAGGTCGGCGCCGCGGCCGGCCCGATCGACGTCGCCTTCCGGACCGTGGTCGACTGGCTCGAGGCGCCGGGCAGGCTGGCCCGGGCCCGCCCGGTCGCCGGGCGCGCCCGCATGTGTGCGAGCCAGGATGGCAACGCCCTGTGGGCCGCCTGCCGGCTTGGGCTCGCCGCCGACCCTGCGGCGGCTCGCATGGCGACGCGCCTCGCGGCCTGGCAATGGCCCGACGGCGGCTGGAACTGCGACCCGCGGCCGGACGCGACGCACTCCTCCCTCCACGAGACCTGGACGCCGCTCCGGGGGCTCGCCGCCTTCGCGGCCGCGGCGTCGGACGTGGCCCTGCGCGCCGCGATCGCCGGGGCGGCCGCCGCGGCCGCGGACTTCCTCCTGCGCCATCGGCTGGTCGAGCACCACCGGGACGGCGCGGTCATCGACCCGTCGTTCCTGCGCCTCCGCTGGCCGCCGTACTGGCACTACGACCTGCTGGCGGGGCTCGGGGCGCTTCGCGAGGCCGGGCCGGGCCACCTGCTCGACCCGCGGGCCGCGCCCGCCCTCGCCCGTCTCGACCGGCTTCGCGGGAGCGACGGGCGCTGGCACGCCGGCGGTCGCTGGTGGCGCGCACCCGGGTCGCCCGGCGCCAACGTCGAGCTCGTCGACTGGGGCGCCGACGGCGAGGCCGCGATGCTCACCCTGGGGGCGCTCGCGATCTGCTCCGCGGCGGACGCGGCGGATGGCGACGCCGACCCCCACCGCGATCACCGGCGACCCGTGGCCGCTGGGAGCCTCCTGCCCGGGAGCGCCTGACCGGCGACGGGCCCCGGTTGCGCCGGCGAGGGCCGAGGGCAGAGCGACCCGCGAGGGCGGCCGCCGGAACCTGCTCTGCCTATCCCGCGGCGCGCTGCCGGCCGCGAGCCCGGGCGCGGACCCGCACCGGCAGGTCCGACGGGGCGGCTCCGACGACCGTCATCACCGATCCGGCAAGCGCCTTCACGTCGCGGCTGATCGGGGCGTCGGGACGGGCGACGACGAAGGGGACGCCCTCCTGGTTCGATGCGGAGACCAGCTGCCAGTCCGACGCGACGACGTGGTCGGGCTCGCGGCCGAGCGCCCGCCGCAGCTGGTCCGGCCGCAGGCCGCCCTGCGCGTCGGCGCGGTTGATCACGACCCGGACCTTCGTGGCGGGATACCCGATCGCGGCGAACGCGGCGGCGGCGGCGCGGGTGCTGTCGAGCGCGGCCGGCTCCGGCGTGAGCACCTGCAGGATGACGTCCGCCATGTCGAGCACCGTGAGGGTCGTGTCGTTGAGGGCGCTCGGCGTGTCGACGACGACGGCCTGGTAGGTCCGGCGCAGGAGGTCGAGGATCTTGTCGAGGTCGCGCGCGGTGACCATGTCGGCCATCTCGAGGCGCGGCGGGGCGAACAGGATCGCGACCCCGGCCGGGCCGAGCCGCATCGTCGCGGTGAGGTCCGAGCCGCGGACGCAGTCCGTGGGCAGGTCGCAGATCGAAGGCTCACCGGCGTCGACGTGGAGCAGGCGCCGCAGGTCGCCGTACTGGAGGCTGCCGTCGACGAGCGCCGTCCGCACCCCGGTCGCGGCCAGCGCGACGGCGAGGTTCAGGGCGAGGGTAGTCTTGCCGACGCCTCCCTTGGCGGCGTAGACCGCGACGACTCGGGTGGCGCTGGCCGGGTCGCGGCGCGAGCGGCTCGCATGGGCGTCGCGGATCCCGCGGGCGAGGTCGATGGTGCCGAACGGCAGGCCGACGACGGCGTCCGCGTGGGCCCGGATGCGCTCGGCGAGGCCGGGGTCCGGCGGCACCCCGAGGGCGACGACCGCCGTGCCCGGCAGCGTCGCGCGGAGGCGCTCGAGGACCTCGATCCCGGACGCGCGGCCCTGGAGCAGCGCGTCCACCAGCACCACGTCGGCCCGCAGCTCGCGGACCTCGCGCACCGCCTGCCGCCCGTCGGCGACCACCTGGACCAGCCGCAGCGTCGGCTGGCCGCGGAGCATCTCCCGGACGTGCGCCGCCACCTCGGGCATCTCCTCGACGAGCACCAGGCGGAGCGGCCGAGCGGCGTCCTCGGGGGCGACGTCGGGCGGGTCCGGCAGGAGCCCGACCGGCGCGACCGGCGCCGGGCGCGACCGGCGCGGGCGCGGCGTCGGCCGGCCCTCGGCAGCGCTCCGACGGAACGGCTCGGGCTGGAGCGGGATCGGTCCGGCGTCGGGCACGCCGTCCGCCGACCCGGCCGCGTCGGCGATCGCCGGCTCGCGCGCGGGATCGAGGGAGGCGCCCCCACCGTCGAGCAGCCGGAGGGCCGGATCGGCCGCGGGCGGATCGGCCGCGGGCTGGTCGGCCGCGGGCTGGTCAGGGACCGCGACCCCGTCGCCCGGGTCGCGCAGGCGCCCGGGCAGGGGCAGGTGGAGTCGTGTCCGCAGCGATGGCATGGCCGGCCTCCTGTGCCGAGGAGCAGACCGTGCCGCCTCCGGCGCGCGGACGCAACACCCACGGTGGTACCGGTCGCGGGCGGCGGTGGTCCGGGGCCGGGAACTGCGGCCGACGCTCCCCAGTGCAACGCGGCGCGCCGCCGGCGCATTGCTGCGCCCCCGGCGAACGTGCCGCGGGCGCAACTCCACCGGCGCAACGCCGGCCGCCGGCGGGCGCGCCGCCGCGCGAGCTGGCCCGGCGAGGCCGGTCAGTCGGCGGGCGCGTCCTCGTGGCCGCCCGCCGCGAGCGCGGCGCCGATGATCCCCGACGTGTTCAGGTAGCGCGCGGTCACGATCGGGGCCCGCGACTTCAGCCACTTGGCGTACTTCGCGTGCTCCTTGCTGACGCCGCCGCCGAGGATGATGAGGTCCGGCCAGAACCACGCCTCGAGCATCGCGAGGTAGGCGTTGAACTCACCGGCCCAGCGCCGCCACCCGATGTGGCGTCGCTCGCGGGCGGCCCCGGAGATCGAGAGCTCGGCATCCTTGCGGCGATATGGGATGTGGCCGAACTCCGTGCTGTCCAGGAGCGTCCCGTCGATGAGCAGGGCGCTGCCGATCCCGGTCCCGAGCGTCAGGAGGAGCACCGTGCCCGGCACGCCCTTCGCGGCGCCGAAGGCCACCTCCGCGAGGCCGGCGGCGTCCGCGTCGTTGATGAGGATGACGGGGCGGCCGAGCCGCGCCTCGAGCGCCTCCTGGGCCGGGAAGTCGATCCAGCTCTTCTCGATGTTGGCCGCGGTGACGAGCCGTCCCCGCTTGACGACGCCGGGAAGCCCGGCGCCGGCCGGCATCGTCGGGTCGAGGTGGCCGCCCTCCGCGAGCTGGTCCACGATCGTTCCGACGGTCTCGATGACCGCCTCGGGCGTGGATGGCTGGGGCGTCTTCTGGCGGATCCGGGGCGAGACGAGCTCGCCGGTCGCGAGGTCGACGACGGCCGCCTTGACGCCGGTCCCGCCGACGTCGATGCCGATCGCCCGGCGGTGCGCGGCCGGCGGGGCGTCGGGGACGGGATCGGCCGTGGCCGTCTCGGCGGACGGTGGGGCGTCGGGCTCGCTCATGGACGGCAGGATAGCGCCCTTCATCCCCGCGCCGAGCGGCGCCGGACCACGAGGATGACGGCGCCCGCGAGAAGGATCCCGCCGACCGCGGTGAGGGTCAGCGCGACGGCGCCGGTGGAAGCTCCCCCGGGGGTGCCGGCGTCGCCCGGCGCGGCGCTCGGCGCGGGGGTCACCGAGGGGGCCGCGACGGCCACCTCGATCGTCGCCGCGGGCCCGACGTTGCCCGCCGCATCGACCGCGCGGACCGCGTAGACGGCGGCGCTCGCGGGAGCGGCCGGGTCGTCGAGCTCGGTCGCGGTCGTCTCGCCGACGAGGGTCGTGGGGCCGTCCGCGAGCGCGGCGCGCTCGACCCGGTAGCCCGAGGCACCCGGAACCGCGTCCCAGCGGAGCAGGGGCTGCCCGGCGGCGGTCAGGCCGGTCGGGGCGCCCGGCGCCACGAGGTCCGTCCCCGCGCGCGGCACCAGCAGCGCCGCCCCGAGCGGCGGCAGCGTCACGCGGAGCGTCCCGTTGGCGACGCCGAGCGCCGGCGCCCCGGTTCCCTTCCCCGGCGCGATGTCGGTGAGCTGCACGCCGTCCGGAACCGGGGTGCCGGCACCCTGCGCGTCGGCCATCGGGATGTCGAGCATCGCCTCGCGCCCCGGGTCCGGGTTGAGCGCGACGATCGCCAGCCCGCCCGCGTCGTCGTACCGGGAGAACGCCACGGTCCGGTCACGGTCGTTCGCCACGAGGAAGCGCAGCGCGCCGTCGCGCAGGACGGCGGAGTCGCGCCGGACACCGGCCAGCCCCCGGTACCAGTCCCGCAGCGTCGCGTCGGCGGACGCGGGCAGCGACCCGTCGGCGCCCAGCTGCGGGAACGTCCGCCGGTCGTCGGGATCGTCGGCGCCCGTCATCCCGAGCTCGTCGCCGTAGTAGATCGTGGGAGCGCCCGGGAGCGTGAACTGGAGGAGGCTCGCCAGGCGCAGGCGCGCCTTGCCGACCGCGAGGTTCGCCGGCGCTTCGCGGTCCGCCCGTTCGCCCGGCGTCAGCGACCAGAGGGCGCGCTCGGTGTCGTGCGTCCCGAGGAGGCTCCAGGCGGTCCGCGCGGCGAACGCCGGGTAGTCCTCGGCGATCGAGAGCAGCTTGCGGGCGAGGAGGCTCGGCGGCTGGTCGCTCTCCCCGGAATCCGGGAAGCCCTCGCCGTCGATGCGGCCGAGGTACCCGAGAACGGCGTTGCGGAAGCGGTAGTCCATCGTCGTATCGGCCGTGTCGCCCCGGACCTTCGGCAGGACCTGGTCGCGCTGCCAGAGCTCCCCGACGATCGCCGCTTGCGGGTCCGTCGCCTTCACGGCCGCCCGGAACGCCGGCCAGAAGTCGTCGGGGAAGCTGGCGTCCATCATCACGTCGAGGCGCCAGCCCGACGCTCCCGCGCGGAGCCAGCGGCCCGCGACCGCGTCGTCGCCCTCGTAGACGAGCGAGCGAACCCCGGGCTGGGCCTTGACGAGCACCGGGAGGGACGCGTAGCCGGACCACGCCACGTAGTCCATCGTGTTCGGGCCGTCCGGCCCGGCGCACGCGGCGCCGGGAGCGGGGCGGAACGTGAACCACGAGCGGAACGGCGAGTCGACGCTCTCGCAGGCGCCCGGCGCGCCGTCGAAGTGGGCGTACCGGTCGAAGTAGGGCGAGTCCGACGAGACGTGGTTGAAGACGCCGTCGAGGACGATCCGGATCCCGCGCTCGCCGGCGTCGGCGACGAGCGCCTCCCAGTCGGCCTGGGTGCCGAAGCGCGGGTCGATCAGCGTGTAGTCGCGCGTGTCGTAGAGGTGGTTCGAGGCGGCCGCGAAGACCGGGTTGAGGTACAGGACATCGACGCCGAGGTCGTCGAGGTAGGGCAGGTTGGCCCGGATCCCGGCGAGGTCGCCGCCGAACCAGTCGCGGCCGCGGCCGGGCGATTCCGGCAGCTCGTCCCAGGCTCGGCGATCGTTGCGGTCCGTCGCGTCGTCCGGCCAGGCGTAGCGGGGTGCGTCCACGTCCACGTCGTTCGACGGGTCGCCGTTGCGGAAGCGGTCCGGGAAGACCTGGTAGACGACGGCGCCGTCGAGCCACGGGATCGGCTCGACGCCCGGCACGTGCACCGTGACGACGAACCCGTTGTCGACGGCGGTCCGGGTCGCCGCGCCGCGCCCGCCGTCGAGCAGGGCGTCGTCCGCGTAGTAGGCCTCGGCCGATCCGTCGGCCACCTCGAACCGATAGCCCAGCGTCGTGGGATCGGGCGGCGTGATCGTCGTCTCCCACCAGTCGCAGGGGGCGACGACGTCGACCGGCTCCTCGCCGCAGGAGGCCCCGGCGGCGGCGACCTCCATCGGGATCCGGGTCCGCTTGTTCGCCACGGCGTCGAAGGTCACGAGGTCCACGCCCGTGGCGTCCCCGTGGAACGTGCGGAAGCGGAGCCGGATCGGGCTGCCCGCGGGAGAGGCGCCGGCCGGCGATCGGTAGGCGAGGTCGCGGCTGTCGTGGGCGAACCCGAGCGGGTCGAGGCGGCCGTCGGCCGACGGGGACCCGGCGGGATAGGCCGCGGCGGTGCCGGCGCGGGCGTCGAAGGCGACCTCGACCGGGCCCGCGAGCCCCTCGGGCGCGACGTCCAGCGCCCGTGCGCCGCTCCGGTCCACGACGCGCAGGCACCCCCCGGCCGGCGCCTCCAGCGTGGCCGTCGCCACACCGTCCCCGTCGGGGTCGAACAGGACGGTCGTCGGATCGATCGGCGGGGGCGGCGGCCCTTCGGCGGTGCAGGGCGCCGCGAGGTGCCAGGCGAACCCGAACGCCTCGTCCGTCGACGCGGCGGCGACGCTGCGGCGCTGGTCGAAGACGAACGTGACCTCGGTCGGCGAGGCGAGCTGGAGCACCCTGTCGTCGCCGTCCGGGCGCGTGCCCGCCCCGATCGAGGTCGACGCACCGCCGCCCGTCGGGATGACCGCAACGCGCCAGCGCCACTCGCCGGCGGGCAGCGTCAGCGTCACGGCAACCTGCTCCGCGTCGCCGGCCATCCGCGTCGCCGCGCAGTCCTCCGCCCAGGGTTGGCACGCGCCGCCCGACACGGCCGGCTGGAAGGTGCCGACGACGACGGCCTCCAGGCTGCCGGTCGCCGCGAGGATGCGCGACGCCGGGGCGAGGGTCGCTCCGCCGGCGCCGGCGAGGAGGGCCACGACCGCGAGCAGGGCGAGGATCCGTGGACGCATCACCGGGAGGGTACCGCGCCGGGCGCGCCGGGCGCCTGCCGCCCGCCGCAGCGCCGCGCCGGGCGCGCCGGGCGCCCGGACACCGGCCTCTACTTCAGCAGGAGCCGCTCCAGGCGCCGCGAGGTGATCGCCAGGCCGATGACGCCCATCGTCGCCAGGTACGCGACGTGGACCAGGAGGCCCGGCCCCACGTTCCCCGTCGTGAGGCCGCGGATCAGGTCGACGCCGTGGTAGAGGGGCGTGAGCCGGATGATCGCCTGCACCGTCTCCGGGTAAGTCGTGATCGGGTAGAACGTCGCCGAGAAGAGGAAGAGCGGCAGGATCACCAGCTGGACGAGGTCGAAGTCCTGCCACGTCCGCATGAAGGAGGTGGCCGCCATCCCGGCCGCCGCGAACGCGAAGCCCACGAGGAGCGCCGCCGGGAAGGCGAGGATCGCCCAGGGCGACAGGACCATCCCGAGCGCGACCATCACGAGCAGGAACGCCGCCGCGTAGATCCCGCCGCGGATGAGCGCCCAGCCGATCTCCCCGAGCGCCACGTCCCCCACCCCGACCGGCGTCGAGAGGATCGCGTCGTACGTCTTCGCGTAGTTGAGCTTGAAGAAGATGTTCAACGTCGACTCGTAGATCGCCCCGTTCATCGCCGAGCTCGCGAGGAGCGCCGGCGCCACGAACGCCGTGTACGGGATCTCCTGGCCGTCCACCACCACCCCTCCCACCAGCGCCCCGATCCCGAGGCCGATCGAGAGCAGGTAGAAGAGCGGCTCGAAGAAACCCGACACGATGATCAGCCAGCCGCGCCGGTACACGAGCAGGTTGCGCTCGATAAGAAGGCCGGCGCGGCGCCCCCCGAAGAGGATCGGCGGCGCGAGGCGGGCGAGCAGGTTCATCGTCCCGGCCTCACTTCACCAGCCGCCGGCGGAACGTCACGAAGGCCGCGGCGACGCCGAGCGATGCCATCGTCCCGAGATACGCGACGTGGACCAGGGTCGGCAGCGGCTCGGCGGTGCCCAGCGCCAGGGACCGGCACAGGTCCACGCCGTGCCAGAGCGGCGTCAGCACCGCGACGACCTGCAGGACCTCGGGCAGCTGGCTGATCGGGAAGAAGGTGCCCGAGAAGAGGAAGAGCGGGATCACGCCGAAGCGGAACAGGGCGTTGAAGCCGGTCCCGTCGCGCTGCGTCGCCGAGTAGGCGGCGATCGGGCCCGCGAAGGCGAGGCCGGTGAGCAGCGCGGCGGGGACCGCGAGGATCGCCGCGGGGCCCGTCACCGCGCCGAACAGGACCGTCACCCCGAAGAAGACCGAGAGGACCAGCAGGAGGCGCAGGCCGATGTAGGTCAGCTTGCCGACCACCACGTCGGACGGGCGGATCGGGGTCGCCGCCATCCCGTGGAAGCTCTTGACCCAGACGAGCCCGGCCATCACCGGGAACGTCGACTCGCTGGCGGCGGTCTGCATCGCCGTCGACGCCAGGAGCCCCGGCGCCAGGAACGCGAGGTAGGAGACCCCGGCCAGCGCGGCGGCGTTCGCGGCGTCCGTGGAGGTGCCGGCGGCCGCGTTGGCGTCGACCAGGCTCCCGAGGCCGACGCCCATCGCCGTAAGGAACAGGACCGGGGACAGGAACGAGCTGAAGATGCTTCCTCGCCACGCGCGGCGATAGACGAGCAGCTCGTGCTCCAGGACCCGGACCGCCGGCGCCGCCACCTCGCGCCCCTCAGTCGACGAGGCTGCGGCCGGTGAGCCGCAGGAAGACGTCCTCGAGCGACGAGCGCCGGACGAGGACCATCTCGGGCCGGAGCCCGCGGGCATGGGCGAGCTCGGAGGCCGCCTCGCCGTCGTCGGCGTAGACGAGGACGCGGTCGGGCAGCCGCTCCACGCGCTCGCCGAGGTCGTCGAGCTGCCCGTCGAGGGTCTCCTGGACGCCGACCGGGAAGCGCATCTCGAGGACCTCCCGCGTCGAGTGCTGCTCGATGAGCTGGCGCGGGCTCCCCTCGGCCACGATCCGGGCATGGTCCATGACGACGAGCCGGTCGCAGAGCTGCTCCGCCTCGTCCATGTAGTGGGTGGTCAGGACCAGGGTCACGCCCCGCTGCTTCAGGCGGTACAGGCGGTCCCAGAGGAGGTGCCGGGCCTGCGGGTCGAGCCCGGTGGTCGGCTCGTCCAGCAGCAGCAGGTCCGGCTCGTTGACCAGGCTGCGGGCGATCGTGAGGCGCCGCTTCATGCCGCCGGAGAGCGGCTCGACCTGGTCGCCGGAGCGCTCGGTCAGCTGGACGAAGTCGAGGAGCTCGTCGACCCGCCGGCGGATGACCGGGCGGGGGAGGTCGAAGTACCGGCCGTAGATCGTGAGGTTCTCGCGAACGGTCAGCTCCATGTCGAGCGTGTCCTGCTGCGGGACCACGCCGATGCGTGCCCGGATCGCGGGTCCTTCCGTGCTTGGATTCTTACCGAGAACCCGCAGCGTGCCGTCGGTCACGGGCGAGACGCAGGCGATCATCCGCATCGTGCTGGTCTTGCCTGCGCCGTTCGGGCCCAGGAAGCCGAACGACTCCCCGGGCGCCACGTCGAAGTCGACGGCGTCGACGGCCGTGAAGCCCCCGAACCGCTTCGTGAGGCCGCGCGCGTGGATGAGGGAGCTGCTCGGGGGGGCCGCCATGGGACGCGGAGTGTACCGCTCAGCGGACGCCGAGCGGCTGGGCAGGATCCCAGCCGCTCGGCGGGAGGCGCCCCGCGAAGAGGCGCTCGCCGAGCGGATCGGTGGCCAGCACCTCGGCGGCGACCATCGGGACCGGCGCCCCCGCCACGCCGCGCGGCGGCGTGGCCACGTAGAGCAGGCGGCCGTCCGGACTCAGCGCCATGGTGGCGAACGGCTCGGATGCCGTCGCCAGCGACCCGAGCGGCGCGAGCTCGGAGCCCTCCACCGCGAAGATCGTCGCGCCGCCGCCGGGCTGAGCGCCGGGCAGGAGGAGGTAGAGGCGATCCGCCGCGGGGTCCACGGCGGCGATCGGGATGAGCCCGGTCCCTGCCACACCGGGCACGACCTCCTCCAGGCCCGGCCCGCCGGCCGCGGGCAGCGTGATGGACGCGGCTGTCGCGTGGGCACCGGCCCGGGCCCCGAGGTCGACCGCCCACAGGGTCCGCGACCAGGGCGACCAGCGGTAGTAGCGTCCGCGCTCCCGATCGATGGCGGCGCCGTTGGCCGCGAGCTGGTTTCCCTCGGAGGAGCCCGCGGGCGGCAGCGCGATCTCGTCGAGGATCGCCGCCGCGACCGACGGACCGGGCGTACCCGCGCCGCCCGGCGGGGAGGGCGCGTCGCCCGCGAGCCCAGACCCGAGGGCGATCCGGCGGAGGAAGGACGGCCGCCCGGCGCAGACGACGAACAGGGTGTCGTCCGCGGCCCAGCCCTCGTCGAGGAGCCCGCCACAGGCAGCCGGCCCGTCGCCCCCGACCGCCGTCGGGGGCGACGGGCCGGCTGTGACGGCGATCGGCAGCGGAACCGGGGCGGCACGGACTCCGCCGTTCGTCGCCTGGCCGTCCAGGCGCACGGTGACGAGACGGCGCTCGGCGACGCTGCCGGGCGCCCCGGCGACCGTCACCCCGACGAGGGCGGTCGATCCGTCGGGGCTGACGTGGACCGCGAGGTCGGCCAGCGATACCGGCCCGGAGCCGCGGTCGAGAGCGACGGCGAGCACGTTCCAAGACCCGGTCCGCCGGGCCTGCGGCGCGTCCCCGACGGTGAAAGTGGACAGGCCGACGCGGTAGCCGTCGTCCC
Organism: uncultured Chloroflexia bacterium; assembly: GCA_963831745.1. Taxonomy (GTDB): domain Bacteria; phylum Chloroflexota; class Limnocylindria; order Limnocylindrales; family CSP1-4; genus CTSoil-043. The sequence goes on from CAWHRD010000002.1 coordinate 597,509, forward strand.
CGAGGATCGCCCACGCCAGGACCAGCGCGTCGCGCTCACCGCCCGGGGCGGCCGCGATCGCCACCGGATCGCCGAAGGCGAGGTCGCGCCGCCCGACGAGGGTCATGAGGTGGGACGCGGGAGCAGGCTCGGCGAGTGGCGTCGGCGGGGGTTCGCGCCACGGTTCGGCGGGCGGCCGTCGCGCGCGCCCGAGCGTGAGCACGGAGAGGTCGTACGTCGCCAGCGTCGATCCGGGCGGACGGAGCACCTCGTCGGCGACGCAGACGATCCGACCGCCGGTGAGGACGAGCGGACGGGCGAGCTCGCAGCCGGACTCGTCCTGGATCGCGGTCCCGGTCGCGAGGTCGACCCACCGCCCCGCGAGCAGGAGCGCGGGATCCTCGAGCGGCGCGCCGGTGAACCGCACGCCGGGAACGCGGGTCGCGATCGGCGTCGGGTACGCAGATGCGGCAGGCGGGGTCGCCGCGGCCGGGGCCGCGGTGCCGCCGGGGCCCGCGCTCGGCGTCGCGTCGTCGGCGACCGGCAGCTTGGGCCCGGCAAGGCCGGCGCCGACGATCACGACCGCCAGGCCGCCGACCGCGACGAGCGGCAGCCAACGGCCACCACCCGCGCCGCGAAGTCGCCGTCCGGCGCCCGGCGCGCGCGGGGCGCCACCGCGCCCCTCGGCCACCTCCTCGATCTCTGCTCCGTCGCGCGACGGGTCCCATCCCATCGGCGAGTTGTACACCGTCCGCGGCGCCGGGGCCGCGTGGGTGCCGACGCGGGACTCCCCACGCGGCGAGGCCCGGGCGGGTGCCCGGGCCTCGCGTGCGGCGGTGATGCGGTGAGGCGGCGCGTCGACAAGCCCGCCGCTACACCTCCTTGAACTCGCCCTCGACCGTCTCGTCCTCGGTGCCGGCCGCCTCGCCGGCCCCGTCAGTGGACGGTTCGCCGGTGCCGTCGGCGGGGGGCTCGCCTGCCGCGGCGGCGGCCGCGTAGGCGGCCGTGCCGACCCGCTCGAGGACCGCCGCCAGCTCGGTCGCCCGGGTCTTGACGACGTCGACGGACTCGGTCTTGAGCGCGTTCCGGACGTCCGAGACCTTGCCCTCGATCGCCGCGCGGTCCTCGGCCGACACCTTGTCGCCGAGGTCCTTGAGCGTGCGCTCGGCCTGGAACGTCAGGGCCTCCGCCTGGTTGCGGGCCTCGACCTCCTCGCGCCGCCTGCGGTCCTCGTCGGCATGCTCGCCGGCCTCGCGGACCATCCGGTCGACGTCCTTCTTGTCGAGCATCGAGGACGCCGTGATGGTGACCTTCTGCTCCTTGCCGGTGGCCCGGTCCTTGGCCCGGACCTCCACGATCCCGTTGGCGTCGATGTCGAACGTGACCTCGATCTGGGGCACGCCGCGCGGGGCCGACGGGATCCCGTCGAGGATGAACTTGCCAAGGGTCTTGTTGTCCTGGGCGAAGTCGCGCTCGCCCTGCAGGACGTGGATCTCCACCTGGGGCTGGTTGTCGGACGCGGTCGAGAAGACCTGCGACTTGCTCGTCGGGATCGTCGTGTTGCGCTCGATGAGGCGGGTCATGACGCCGCCCAGGGTCTCGATGCCGAGGGAAAGCGGCGTCACGTCGAGGAGCAGGACGTCCTTCACGTCGCCGGCCAGCACGCCGGCCTGGATCGCGGCACCGACGGCGACCACCTCGTCGGGGTTGACGCCGCGGTTCGGCTCCTTGCCGCCGAACATCGCCTTGACGGCCTCGAAGACGGCCGGCATGCGGGTCATGCCGCCGACGAGGACGACCTCGTCGATGTCCGCCGCGGTGAGCCCGGCATCCTTGAGCGCCGTCTTCACCGGCTCGGCGGTCTTCTGGATCAGGTCGCCGACGAGGTCCTCGAGCTTGGCCCGGGTGAGCGTCATCACGAGGTGCTTGGGGTTCCGATCGGCGTCGGCAGTGATGTAGGGCAGGTTGATCTCGGTCGAGATCGCGGACGACAGCTCGATCTTCGCCTTCTCGGCGGCCTCCTTCACGCGGGAGAGCGCCTGGGGATCGCTGCGGAGGTCGAGCCCCTGGTCCTTCTTGAACTCGGCGAGGAGCCAGTCCATGACCCGGATGTCGAAGTCGTCCCCGCCGAGGTGCGTGTCGCCGTTGGTCGACTTGACCTCGAAGACGCCCTCCCCCAGCTCGAGGATCGAGATGTCGAAGGTGCCGCCGCCGAGGTCGTAGACGGCGATCTTCTCGTCGTGCTTCTTGTCGAGGCCGTAGGCCAGGGAGGACGCGGTCGGCTCGTTGATGATCCGCTTGACGTCGAGACCGGCGATCCGGCCGGCGTCCTTCGTCGCCTGGCGCTGCGTGTCGTCGAAGTAGGCCGGGACGGTGATCACGGCCTCGGTGACCTTCTCGCCCAGGTAGGCCTCGGCGTCCGCCTTGAGCTTCTGGAGGATCATCGCGCTGATCTCGGGCGGCGTGTAGCTCCGGCCCTCGCCCATGAGGACCTTGATCCCGTCGGACTTGGCGTCCTTGTCGACCGTGTAGGGCACGAGGCCCTTGCTCCGCTGGACCTCCGGGTCGTCCCAGCGGCGGCCCATGAAGCGCTTGATGGAGTAGACGGTGTTGGCGGGGTTGGTGACGGCCTGCCGCTTGGCCAGCTGGCCGACGAGGCGCTCGCCGGTCTTGGTGAAGGCGACGACCGAGGGGACGGTCCGGCCGCCCTCGGCGGACGCGATGACGGTCGGCTCGCCGCCCTCCATCACGGCGACGACCGAGTTCGTCGTGCCGAGGTCGATGCCGATGATCTTGCCCATGGGTGCTGCTGCTCCTCTCGCGGGTGGGGTGTCGTGGGGTCGTGTATCGGTGGTGAGTGGCCGGCTGTCAGTTCGGGCGGTCGGCGGGGCCGGAGCCGTCGCTCACGGCCACCAGGGAGGGCCGCAGGACGCGGTCCCGGATGCGGTAGCCGCGGCGGATCTCGGCGACGACCTCGTTCTCGGGGCGGCCGGTGCCGGGCACGTGGCTCAGCGCCTCGTGGACGGCGGGGTCGAACGACCGCCCGAGCGCATCGATCGGCGTCACGCCCTCGCTCTCGAGGAGCGCCCGGAGCTTGCGGTCGATCGCCGCGATCCCCTCGAGCCAGGGGGTCGCCCTGGCGTCCGACGGCACGTGCTCGATGGCGAGGTCGAAGTCGTCCGCGAGGGCGACGACCTTGCCGAGCAGCAGCTCGTTGGCGAGCCCGAGCATCTGCTCGCGCTCCTCGGCGGTGCGGCGCTTGAGGTTCGCGTAGTCCGCCTGCGCCCGCTGGGCGAGGGCGACGCTCTCGTCGGCCTTCGCGAGCGCCGCGTCGCGGTCCGCGGTCAGCGCCTCGACCTGGGCCAGGAGGGTGGTGGGGCTCGTGTCGAGCTCCGCGATCCGCTCCTCGGCGCGCGTGCGGCGCGGATGCGGCGCCGGGTGGCCCGAAAGGGTCGGCTGGTCGGCCTGGCCGGGCTGGTTCGGCTGCGCGGGCTGGTTCGGCTGGTTCGGCTGGTTCGGCTGGTTCGGCATGCGGCTCCCCGGCGCTTCAGGCATACAGGTGGTCGACGAGGTCGTTCATGAGCGCGGAGACGAAGCGGACCGTGCCGATCGCCTGGGCGTACCGGAGCCGGGTCGGCCCGAGCACGCCGACGACGCCGACGGCGGAGCCGGGGCGCCCGTACGGCGCCAGCACCAGGGCCACGTCGGCCATCTCCTCGGTGCGGTTCTCGGCCCCGATGTAGACCCGCAGGGCCCCGGAGCGCGTGACCTCCTCGAACAGCCCACCGAGGTACGTGCGGTTCTCGAGGGCCGCGAAGACGCGGCGAAGCTTCTCCGACGCGGCGAACTCCGGCTCCGCCATGACGTGCAGGAGGCCGTCGCTGAAAAGCTGCTCGACGGTGGCGGCATCGAACTCGCGGAGGATCCGGAGCGCCCGCTGGCCGGCGCGCCGCACGAGCGTGAAGACCGGGTCGTCGGCCGGCGCGTCCTCGAACCAGCGCAGCCGCTCGGCGAGGTCGGCCGCGGTGAGGTTCATGCACGACCGGTTGAGGCGCTGGGCGGCTTCCGCCAGCTCGTCGTCCGAGGTACCGGGCTCGATCGTGAGGAGCGCCTGCTTGAGCGACCCCTCGTTGAGCACCACGATGAGGCTGGCCATCCGCTCCCCGATGCCCAAGAGCTCGAGGCGCCGGATGCGGGCCGCCCGCGGCTTCGCCGGCGTCGCGAGGCCGGCCGCGTGCGTGGCCGAGGCGAGCGTGGTCGCCGCCAGGCGGAACCACTGGTCGGTGGCGAACTCGACCTGGCCGAACTGGTGGCGGATCATGAGCTGCTCGATCGGCGGGAGCGGCCTCTCCGCGATCAGCGACTCGACGTAGAAGCGGTAGCCGTCGTCGGTCGGCACGCGCCCGGCCGAGGTGTGCGGGTGGCTGAGGAACCCCTCGACCTCGAGCTCGGCGAGGACGTTGCGAACCGTGGCCGAGGACACGCGGAGCGGATAGCGCTCCACGAGCGTCTGCGAGCCGACGGGGGCCGCGCTGCTGACGTATTCCTCGATGACGGCCCGCAGGATCGCCTGCGCCCGGGCGTCGAGCGGGCCGCTGCTGCGGCGGACTCCTCGCACCACGGCACGGCTCCCTGGGCGCTCCGGAACGCGGATCGCCCTGTCTGCTCTTAGCACTCGTACATATGGAGTGCTAACGAATGTGCCGAAATCCTAGCAGTCTCACCCTTCGAGTGTCAACGTCGCGAGGCCGCCGGCGACCCACGGGAGGTGCCCGCACGGCCCCCGGCGCCTCGGCGCCGCGGCGCCGCGTCCGGACGGGTATCGCGGGGCAGCCGGCGCGCGAGGCCGTCCGGGGCCGGCCGACCCCAGGCCGGGATGCGGCCGGTCAGACGAGGCGCGTGAACAGCTCGTTCGAGAGGAGCCGGCCGCGGAGCGTCAGGCGCACGCGCTCGTGCGGCGCCTCCTCGACGAGGCCTGCCTCGAGCGCCCACGTCATCTCCTCGGGGCGCGTCAGGGCGACCTCCCGCGCGATCCCGTGGGCCGTCCGCAGGCCCAGGATGAGCGCCTCGGCGGCGGCCGTCGCCGCGTCGATCACCTCGGAGCCGCCCGGCGGCGGGGTGGGGCGGCCGCCGCCGTCGGGATCGAGGGCATCCAGCCACGGGTTGAGGCGCGCCGCGTTCCAGCGACGGATCGCTCCGTCGAACGCGTGGGCCCCCGGGCCGACCGCCTCGTACGGGTGGCGCATCCAGTACCCCAGGTTGTGCCGGCTCTCCGCCCCCGGGAGGGCCCAGTTCGACAGCTCGTACCAGGGCATGCCGGCTCCCTCGAAGGCGGCGTCCGCGAGGGCGTACGCCGCAGCCGCTCGGTCCTCGTCCTGCGCGGCCCGTGCGCGCTCGCGCCAGCGCCGGGCGCCGGGGGCCGTGGGCAGGTGGTCGCCCGACGGACCGGTCAGCCCCTCGGCCTCGGGGTCGTCGAGGGTGAGGGCGTAGCACGACACGTGCTCCGGCCCGAGGGCGATGGCTGCCTCCACGGACGCGGCCCAGGTGGCGAGACGCTGCCCCGGCACGTCGTACAGCAGGTCCAGGCTCAGCGTCGGGATGCCCGCCGCCCGGACCGCGGCGACCGCCTCGGCCACGTCGGCTGCCCGGTGGCGCCGCCCCAGCGCCCGCAGCTCGCCGTCGTCGAGGCTCTGGGCGCCGAGCGAGAGGCGGGTCACGCCGGCCCGGGCGATGCCGCGCAGGTCGCCCAGGTCATCGGGGCCGGGGTTGGCCTCGAGCGTCACCTCGGCGTCGGGCGCGAGCCCGTACCGGTCGCGCACGTGGGCCACGAGCTCGGCGACGGCATCCCCCGGCAGGAGGGACGGCGTGCCGCCGCCGACGTACAGCGTGCCGAGTGGGGGGCGCCCCGGCGCGCCGGGCGGCCCGAAGGCCGCATCGAGCGCGTCGGCCCGCAGGTCGAGCTCGCGGCGCAGCCCGGCCAGGAACCGGGCCACCCGGTTGCGGGGTCCCACGGCATCGGCGCCCGCGTAGACCACGAAGTCGCAGTACGGGCAGAGCGAGCGGCAGAACGGCACGTGGACGTACAGCGCCACGGCCGGCCGGGCGCCCGTCGGGCTGGGCTGGTCGGGCGCGGCCGCCGGGTCGGACGCCGGGTTGGGCGGCTCGAGGTCGGGCGCGGCCGCCGGGTCAGGCGCGGACGCGCGGTCGGGCGCGGCCGCCGGGTCGGGCGCGGGGTTGGGCGGATCCGGCGCGGCGCTCCAGCTGCTCACCGCTGGCTCGACCCCTGATCGTCGGGCCGGTCGAGAAGCCGCCAGCCCTGCGGGGCCCGCCGGTACTCCCACGACTCCTCGATCTCCTGGCCGCGCGGCGCCGGCTGGCCCGCGTGGCCCGTGCAGACGAAGACGGCGGTCCGGGTCATCGCGTGGGCCAGGAACGCGGCTCCCACGGCCCCCGTTGCGAGCGTGAGGGCGCCCGCCACGAGCCCCCCGATCAGCGTCAGGAAGAACATGTACCTCCCGCGCCCCGGGGCCCCCGTCCGCGTCGCCAGCGTGTACAGGAAGGCCTGCACGACGATCGCCATCCCGGGGTCGATGCCGACCAGGAGGAGCAGCCCGAGGACCGCGCCCCGGAATGTGACCTCGTCGATGAAGGCCGTCCCGATCGCGTTGAGCACCGCGCCGGGGTAGGTCCAGGCCGGCGGGAAGCGGATCCGGCCATAGCGGTAGATCGCGTAGGCGATCGCCTGGATCGTCCCCAGCGCCCCGAACCCGAAGCCCAGGACCAGCGCCTCGGCCCGGTTGCCGAGCGAGATGCCGAGGTCGGCGGCCGGGTCGGGATGCACCAGCAGGAGCGAGCCGATCAGGGCGAACCCGAGGACGATCCAGCTGAGCCGGCGCACGAAGGTCGTGCGGTGGCCGTCGCGGGACGGCTCGTCGTACTCCGCCGCTCCGAACTTCTCGGCCTCGAAGCGCAGGATCACGAGGAGGAGGGTGATGGCCAGTGCGACGAGGGCGCGGATCGGGTCGACCCACTCCTCCACGTCAGGTTTCCTCCCCCATCCTCAGGACGGCGAGGAAGGCGTCCTGGGGGATCTCGACCGACCCGACGCGCTTCATGCGCTGCTTGCCTTCCTTCTGCTTCTCGAGCAGCTTCCGCTTGCGCGTGATGTCGCCACCGTAGCACTTGGCGAGGACGTTCTTGCGCATGGCCCGGATCGTCTCGCGGGCGATGACGTTCGAGCCCACCGCCGCCTGGACCGGCACCTCGAACATCTGGCGCGGGATCAGCTCCTTCAGCTTCGCCGTGAGCGCGCGCCCCACGGCCGGCGCCTTGTCGCGGTGGACGATCATGGAGAGCGCGTCGACGGGCTCCCCGTTGACCATCACGTCGAGCTTCACGAGCCGCGCCTCGCGGTAGCCCGCCTCCTCGTAGTCCATGGAGGCGTAGCCCTGGCTCCGGCTCTTGAGCTGGTCGAAGTAGTCGACGATCAGCTCCGCGAGCGGGATCTCGAACGACAGCAGCACGCGCTGCGGGTCGAGGTACTCCATCGTCAGGAAGCTGCCGCGGCGCGAGGTCGAGAGCTCCATCAGGGAGCCGATGTACGCCGACGGCGTGATCACCGAGAGGGTCACCCAGGGCTCCTCGATCGCCTCGATCTCGCCGGCGGGCGGCATCAGGGCCGGGTTGTCGACCACCACGACGCCCTTGCCGCCCATCACCCGGACGCGGTACTCGACCGACGGCGCGGACGCGATGAGGTCCAGGTCGAACTCGCGCTCGAGGCGCTCCTGGACGATCTCCATGTGGAGGAGGCCCAGGAAGCCGCAGCGGAAGCCGAACCCGAGCGCGATCGAGCTCTCCGGCTCGAACGTGAAGCTCGCGTCGTTGAGGTGGAGCTTCTCCATGGCGTCCCGCAGGAGCGGGTAGTCCTCGCCGGAGATCGGGTAGATCCCGGCGAACACCAAACTCTTGGCCGCCTGGTAGCCGGGCAGCGGCTCGGGCGCCGGCGCGGCGGCGCTCGTCACCGTGTCCCCCACCTGGGCATCCCGCACGCTCTTGAGGCCCGTCGCGATATAGCCGACCTCGCCCGCGGTCAGCACCTTCACGGGCACCAGCTGGGGCCGGAAGAACCCGAGCTCCAGGATCTCGGCCTCGGCTCCCGAGCCCATGAGGCGGATCCGCTCGTGCTCGTGGAGCGTGCCCGCGGCCAGGCGCACGTAGGTCACGACGCCCTTGTACTGGTCGTAGTGCGAGTCGAACACGAGGGCCTGGAGGGGAGAGGTCGGGCGGCCCTTCGGCGGGGGGACGCGGGCGACGATCGCCTCGAGGATCTCGAGGATGCCGATGGCCTCCTTGGCGGACGCCAGGATGACCTCCTCGCGCGGGATCGCCAGGACGTTCTCGAGCTCCTCGATCACCAGGTCGGGCTGCGCCGACGGCAGGTCGATCTTGTTGATCACCGGGATGATCACGAGGTTCTGCCGCAGGGCGAGGTGGACGTTCGCCAGCGTCTGCGCCTCGATCCCCTGCGCGGCGTCGACGACGAGGATCGCGCCCTCGCAGGCCTGCAGGCTGCGGCTCACCTCGTAGCTGAAGTCGACGTGGCCCGGCGTGTCGATAAGGTTCAGGCCGTAGAGCAGGCCGTCCCCGGCGGTATGCTCGAGGCGGACGGCGCGGGCCTTGATCGTGATCCCCTTCTCGCGCTCCAGGTCCATCGAGTCGAGGACCTGGCTCGTCATCTGGCGGGGATCGATCGTGTGCGTGAGCTCGAGGAGGCGGTCCGCCAGCGTCGACTTCCCGTGGTCGATGTGGGCGATGATCGAGAAGTTGCGCAGGCGCTCCTGGGGGATGCTCACGAGGCCGGAGTGTAGCGGGTGGGGCGGGTGTGGCCGGGACGGCGACGGCGCCGTCGGTTCAGGCGCCGAGGCCGAACCCGAACGCCGCGATCGCCTTGAGCAGGAACCAGGCCCCGAACACGAGGCCGACGCCGATCATCACCTCGCGGCTGTGGCGCTCGAGCGCGCCACCCGCGCGGGCAAGCAGCACGTCCGCGCGCGCCGGCGCGACCAGGGCCGCCAGCAGGGCGAGCAGGTGGAGCGCCTCGGCTGCAGCGACCCAGACGATGAACACGGCCCAGCCCGCAGCCGGGTCCAGCTCGGCGGCCTGGATCGCGCCGATCGCCCCGAGGGTGAACGCCCAGAGCTTGGGGCTGAGGGCCACGAGACCCGCGCCCATGAGGAACGCGCGACCCGCGGTGATCCCGTCGACCATCGTCATCCAGCGCGGCGGGGGGGCGTCCTCGTCGGGCTGGCCCGCGAGCTTGCGCGCTGCCGAGACCAGGAGCAGCACGGCGACGACCAGGAGGAGCGCCCCCTCGACGCGACTGGCGCCCGTTCCGGTGTCGTCCATCGCCGGCGCGAGCATGAGGCCGAACACCGCGTACTGGAGGACGCGCACGAGCGTCATTCCCGCGATCCAGGCGCCGGCCGTGGGCCGACCGCCAGCCGATCGGAGCATGAGGATCGTGATCGCGATCTGGATCGGCAGGACGGCCGTCGCGGCGGCCAGCGGCACGAGTGTCGTCCAGAGCTCGGTCATGGTCGACCAGTCTGCCTGACGCGCGGCCGGCACCGCTCGGCGTTGCGTGCCTGCGGGGGATGGTCAGGGGCTGGGCCGGTCGAACGGCCCGATCTGCTAGGATTCGCGGTCGCGCCGTCGCGGTGTCCTCTCCCGCTGCGCCGCCCACGACACGAACCGTCCAACCCTCCGACTTCCTAGAGGACCGACAAGACCGTGGCTCACTCTCCCCGCGGCTGGACCGGCGCGCGGACGCCGTCCGGGAAGAAGCGGGTTCGCCAGGCTGAGCGGCGCGCCGCCGTCAACGGCCCCCGCACTTCCAAGGCCAAGACCCTCGTCGCCAAGACCATCAAGATCGCGACCGGCCAGGTCGAAGGCGACGCCAACGGGTCGCTCGCTGAGGCGTACGCCGCGCTGGACCGCGCCGCGAAGATCGGCGCGATCCACCCGAACGCCGCCGCCCGCCGCAAGTCGCGGCTGGCGAAGAAGGTCGGGGCGGCGATGGGCGGCGTTTCCGTCCAGGCCGGCGCGAAGGCAACCAAGACCACCGGCACGGCAGCCGCGGCGAAGGCCGCCAAGGCACGCATCGCGGCCGGCAAGGCCGTGAAGGCCAAGGGCGCCCAGACGGCGGCCGGCAAGGCGCGCGCCGCGCTCGCGAAGGCCGGCCGGGCCGAGGCAGAGGTCGCCAAGGCGAGAGCCGCAGCGACCCCGGCATCCGCCGAGGCTGCCCCGAAGGCCCGTGCCGCGCGCGCGAAGGCGGCAGCACCCGCGGACGCCGCGGCGGCGACCACCGAGCAGCCGGCCGCCAAGGCCGCGCCGAAGGCTCCGGCCAAGGCCGCGGCGAAGAAGGCGCCCGCCAAGGTTGCCGCGAAGCCGCCGGCCAAGGCCGTCACGAAGGCCCCGGCCAAGACCCCGGCGAAGAAGGCACCCGCCAAGAAGGCCGAGTAGACCCGCCGGGCACGGCCCGGCGCGACAGCGATCCGCTCGACCCCGGGTCATCCGACCCGGGGTCGTTCGCGTCTTCGGGGCGCGGGGGCGGCGGCGCGCTTCGTAGACTGGCTGCGTGCCGATCGCCGCGGTCCTCCTGGTCCTCGCGTCCTCGATCTTCCACGTCGCCTGGAACTCGCTGGTCAAGACGTCCGGGGACCCGCTCGCGACCTCGACCCGGGCCGTCGGGCTGGGCGTGCTGGCCGTCACGCCGGTCGCCCTCCTCGCCTGGATCGCCACCGGGCGCCCGACCCTCACGCCGGAGGGCTGGCTCGTCGCGCTCCTTTCGGGGATCGTCTCGGCCGCCTACTTCGTCCCGCTGTCGGCGGCCTACCGGCGTGGCGCGCTGTCGTCGGTCTACCCGGTCGCACGCGGGACGGGCGCCCTCCTGGGGGTGGTCGTCGGGGTCGTCGTTCTCGGCGAGCGCCTCGCGCCCGCCGGCACGCTCGGGGTCGCCCTGCTCCTCGGTGGGACGCTGGTCGCGGCGGCGGCGACCGCGTCGCGGGAGACGGTGGCCCCGGCCCTGCTGGCCGGGTGCGCGGTGGCCGGCTATTCGGCGCTCGACCGGGTCGGCGTCCGGACCGGCCCCGCGTGGCTCTACGCCTGGGCCCTGTGGTCCGTCTGCGCGGTCGGGCTCCAGGTATGGCGCCGCCTCACGGTGACGGGACCCGCCCCGGCCGGCACCCGGCACGCGATGCGGGTGCCGAGGGACCGCCAAGCGCACGCCGACGCCCCTCCGGTCGCGCCGGACGCGCCGGACGCGCCGGACGCGCCGGCGAACGGTGGGGCCGACCTGCGCCGGTCGCTGGCGGCCGGGCTCCTGATCATCGGGACGTACATGCTGATCCTGCTCGCCTTCCAGATCGCCCCCCTGGCGGGCGTTGCGCCCCTGCGCGAGGCGACGACGATCCTGGTCGCCGCGTGGGGGGTCCTCGCCCTCGGGGAGCGCGAGCGAGCCGGCGTGCGGCTGGCGGCGGCGGGCGCGGTGGCTGCGGGGGCGATCCTCCTGGCCGTGAGCGGCTGATCCGGCGGGCGGGTCAGCCGGGGCGCGACCCGGACGCGGCGGGAATGGCGGCCTTCGGGCGGGCGAGCCCGTAGATCGCGGCGCCGCCGAGGCCGCCGAGGAGGCCGAGCACGAAGACAGTGCCCGCCGTGCCGACCTGCTCGCGCCAGTAGAAGGCAGCGAAGTCGTCCACGTTCGTGATCCCCGCGGCTTCGAACTCGGGGCCCCGGCCCTCGGCGATGTAGCGCTGGTAGACGCAGTCGGCGCCGGTCTGGCAACCGGGGATCGGGCCACCATCGGCGGCGCCGCGGTAGCCGTTGTCGGCCGTGAAGAAGACGAACTTCGTGAGCAGGAAGAGGAGGGCCAGGGTCGCGGCTGTCAGGAAGCCGGCGTACGCGCCGTTGGCGAGGATCCGCGGCCAGGGGCCGGCCTGGCGGTTCGACCGGGCGTTCGCGTAGTAGCCGATGACCAGGCCGGCCGGCAGGGCGAGGAGCCAGACAACGGGCTCGATCGGGATCACGAGCAGGAAGCTCACCGCGATCGTGACAGCCATGCCGACGCCGACCCAGCCGGCGTAGATCGCGCCGCGGTCGACCCAGCGCGTCACGGGCGATGCCTGCCGGCGCCGCCCGGCGCCGTTCGGGCGGGTGTCGCCCGAGCGGGCAGCGCCGGAGCCGGCGCCGCCGGAGCAGGATCCCCGATGGGCGCCGCCGGGAATGGAGCGGCGCCGGCCGGTCGCCCGGCCGGCGCCGCGAGGGACGCGAAGGTCACGCCGGCAGGTACGGCTTGGCGCCGGCGAGGGCCGCCGACCCGAGGTAGACCGCGCCCGCGCCGAGCTCCTCCTCGATCCGGAGGAGTCGGTTGTACTTGGCGACGCGCTCCGAGCGGGACGGGGCGCCGGTCTTGATCTGGCCGGTGCCCATCGCGACGACGAAGTCGGCGATCGTGGTGTCCTCGGTCTCGCCCGAGCGGTGGCTCACCATGGCCGTCCAGCCGGCCCGGCGGGCCATCTCGATCGCCGCGATCGTCTCGGTGACCGTGCCGATCTGGTTGAGCTTGATGAGGACCGAGTTCGCCGCCTCCTCGGTGATCGCGCGCGCGACGAACGCCGGGTTCGTGACGAGGAGGTCGTCGCCGACGAGCTGGACCCGGCTGCCGAGGCGTGCCGTGAGCTCCCGCCAGCCGGCCCAGTCGTCCTCGGCGAGGCCGTCCTCGAGGGAGATGATCGGGTACTTCGAGATCCACGTCTCCCAGAGGTCGACCATCTCGCCCGAATCGAGGGTGCGGCCCTCGCGCTCGAGGAAGTACCGGCCCGGAACGTCGCCGGTGCCGGTGCCCTCGACGAGCACGGAGCTGGCCGCCGGGTCGAGGGCGATCGCGACGTCCTCGCCCGGGCGGTAGCCGGCCTTCTCGATGGCTCGGAGGATCACCTCGACGGCGGCCTCGTTGGACGGCAGCGAGGGGGCGAAGCCGCCCTCGTCGCCCTGGCCGACGGAGTAGCCGCCCTCGTGGAGCAGCGCCTTCAGGGCATGGAACACCTCGGAGCCGGCCCGGTACGCCTCGGCGAAGGTGGGCCGGCCGACCGGCGCCACCATGAACTCCTGGAAGTCGGTGGAGTTCACGGCATGCTTGCCGCCATTGAGGATGTTGAAGAAGGGGACGGGCAGGATCCGGGCTCCCGCCCCGCCGAGGTAGCGGTAGAGGGGGAGGTCGTGGGCCGCCGACGCCGCGTGCGCGCAGGCGAGGCTGACGCCGAGGATCGCGTTGGCGCCGAGGGCGCCCTTGTTGGGGGTCCCGTCGAGCTCGATGAGGGCGGCGTCGATGTCGGGCTGGTCGGCGGCGTCGGCGCCCATGAGCGCCGGGGCGATCGTCTCGCGGACGTTCTCGACCGCCTTGCGCACGCCCTTGCCGCCGAAGCGGGCCGGGTCGCCGTCGCGCAGCTCGACGGCCTCGTTGGCGCCCGTGGACGCGCCCGACGGGACGCCTGCCCGACCGACGGAGCCGTCGGCGAGGACGACGTCGACCTCGATTGTCGGGTTGCCCCGCGAGTCGAGGATCTCGCGGGCGTCGACGTACTCGATCTCGGTGTTCATGCGGTTCCTCCGTGGGCCCCCGCGGCCGGTTCCGCATCGGGGATGATCGCGATGCCCGGCAGGGTGTGGCCCTCGAGCAGCTCGAGGGAGGCGCCGCCGCCGGTGCTGATGTGGGTCATCTTGGGCGCGAGGCCCTGCTGGGTGACGGCCGCGACCGAATCGCCACCGCCGACCACGATCGTGGCGCCCTTGTCGGCGAGGTCGGCCAGGAAGCGCGCCATCTGGCGCGTTCCGGCGCCGAAGGCCGGCATCTCGAAAACCCCGAGCGGGCCGTTCCAGAAGACGGTCTTCGCGTCGACGAGGGCTGCCTCCATGGCCGCGAGCGACTGCGGGCCGACGTCGACGATGTGCCAGGACGCCGGGAGCTTCTCCGTCGAGAGGGTCTTGTATTCCGCGCCCTGGGTGACCTCCTTGGCGATCACCACGTCGGTCGGGAGGATGAGCGTGACGCCGCGCTCCTCGGCCGCCGCCATGATCCGGCGGGCGTCCTCGACGCGATCGGGCTCGGCGAGGCTCTTCCCGACGCTCTTGCCCTGGGCGAGGATGAAGGTGTTGGCCATCCCGCCGCCGACGACGAGGATGTCGACCTTGTCCGTGAGGTTCTCGAGGACCTTGATCTTGTCCGAGACCTTGGCGCCGCCGATGATCGCGGCGTACGGGCGGGCGGGATCCTCGACGAGCTGGGTCAGGTACTTGATCTCGCGCTCCATGAGGAACCCGGCATAGGCCGGCAGGAGCTCGGCGACCCCGTAGGTCGAGGCGTGCGCGCGGTGCGCCGTCCCGAACGCGTCGTTGACGTAGACGTCGGCGTAGGCCGCGAGGGCCTTCGCGAACCCGGGATCGTTCTTCTCCTCCTCCGGGTGGAACCGCAGGTTCTCGAGGAGCAGGGCCTCGCCCGGCCGGAGGCGGCGGATGGCATCCTCGGTCCCGACGCCGAGCGCGTCGCCGGTGCACGGGACGTTGACGCGGAGGAGGGCCGAGAGCCGCTCCGCGACGGGGCGGAGGCGCAGACCGTCCTGGACCTTGCCGTCGGGCCGCCCGAGGTGGCTGGCGAGGATCACGCGGGCGCCCTGGTCGAGGAGGTGCTTGATCGTGGGGATGGCCGCCCGGATCCGGGTGTCGTCCTTGACCTGCCCGTCCTTGAGCGGCACGTTGAAGTCGACGCGGACGAAGACGCGCTTGCCGGACGCGTCCAGCTCGCGGATGGAGCGCTTGTCCATGGTGGCGTTCCTGTCGGGTCGATCGGCGGGCTAGAGGCCCTTGTCGATCATGAACTTCACGAGGTCGGCGACACGGCAGCTGTAGCCCCACTCGTTGTCGTACCAGGCGATCACCTTCACGAAGTTGCCGCCCAGCGACATCGTCATCGCGGAGTCGATGATCGAGCTGCGGGCGTCGCCCCGGAAATCCGTCGACACGAGTGGCTCGTCGGAGACGCCGAGGATCCCCTTCATCGAGCCCGCAGCCGCGGCGCGGAAAGCCGCGTTGAGCTCCTCGGCCGACGCGTCCTTCTCGAGCTCCGCGGTGAAGTCGACGACCGACACGGTCGGGGTCGGGACGCGCAGGCTGAAGCCGTCGAACTTGCCCTTCAGGTCCGGGATGACGAGGGCCAGCGCCTTCGCGGCGCCGGTGGTCGTCGGGATGATGTTCAGGGCCGCCGCACGCGTGCGGCGCGGGTCCTTGTGCGCGACGTCGAGGATCTTCTGGTCGTTCGTGTACGAGTGGATCGTGTTCATCAGGCCGCGCTTGATCGTCCAGCCGTCGTGGACGACCTTCGCCGCCGGCGCCAGGCAGTTCGTGGTGCAGCTGGCGTTGCTGATGACGTGGTGCTTCGCCGGGTCGTAGACGTCGTCGTTGACGCCGAGGACGATCGTCACGTCCTCCTTCTTCGCCGGGGCGCTGATCAGCACCTTCTTGGCGCCGGCCTCGATGTGGGCACGCGCCTTGTCGGCGTCGGTGAAGCGGCCGGTCGACTCGATGACGATGTCGACGCCGAGCTCGCGCCACGGCAGCTGGGCGGGATCGGTGATCTGCAGGACCTTGATCTCGCGGCCGTCGACGATGATCGAGTCCTCGGTGTGGGAGACCTCGCCGGGATACGCGCCGTAGGTCGAGTCGTGCTTGAACAGGAGCGCGTTGGTCGGAACGTCGACGATGTCGTTGACGGCGACGACCTCAGCGTCCGGGGTGCGCTCGATGAGGGCCTTGAGCGACTGCCGGCCGATGCGACCGAAACCGTTGATGCCGACGCGAACGGACATGGAACGAAACCTCCGCTGTGCGGTTTGACTGGTCAGGAGGGAGCGGCTGCCGGAATGGCAGCCGGGGACGAGGGGAACGCCACGCGGTGGACCGCGGCGCGGGCGGGAGCCGCGACGGGGATCGCACGGGCGCCGGAGGGAATGGGGATCCCGTCGAGGCGGACCCAGGCGTCGGGCGCCTGCGGGCCGCAGAGGTCAGGGGCGGTATCGAGCCGTGGGGACACTGGACCTCGTCATTGCGTCGGGAGCCGCGGCCATTCTAGCAAGGCCGGCGGCGCGGTCCGGCGGGCCGAGCGGCACGCGGTCGCGGTCCGAACGTCCCCCAGCCGAGGGCCGGGAATCAGCGAGCCCCCGCCGTCGCCGACGGGGGCTCGATTCCTGCGTCGAGAAGCAGGCGATCAGCCGCCGATCTTGAAGACCTTCGTGCCGCACACCGGGCACACGCCCGACAGCGCTGGCTTCCCGTTCTTCATCGTGATGTGCTGCGGGTCCTTGACTTCCCGCTTCGCCTTGCACTTGACGCAGTAGGCCTCGGCCACTCCAGGAGCCTCCCTTCACCAGCGCGGACGTCGCCGGGCCCGTCGCCCCACGCTCGTCCAGGAGCCAGTCGTTTGCTTCGCGGCCGGGGCGGAAGCCTTCCGCGCTTCGCGGTCCCACCCTCGACGGCCCGAAACTCGCGCGAGCATAGGCACGCTCGAACACGAGCGTCAAGCGCGGCCCCGCACGCTCGGGCCGTGCTCGCCCCGGATGCCCGCCGCCCGGACGTCCGGCGCGCCGCGCACCGCGGCTGGGAGCGTCCCCGCCGGAGGCGTCCCCGCGGCAGGCGTCCCAGCGGTGACCGCCGCGAGGCGCGACGCGATGCAGCCGGCGACGCGTCGGCGGTCGCGCGCGCGGCGCGCGCCGAGCACCCCGGCCCAGCCCGCAACGAGCGCCAGCCCCATCGCGCCGCCGGCAGCCAGCGGACTCGCCGTCGAGTCCGGTGGAGGCGCGACGGTCGGCCCGGTCTGTGTCTCGCCGCCGCCGCTCGCCGCGACGTCCGCGACAGCCGACGCTGCAGGCGATTCGGAACCTCCGCCGCCGGAGCCTCCCGGTGCCTCGCCGCCCGTCACGAGCGGCAGGGCCTCGCCCAGGTCTCCGAGGAGCACGACGTCCGCCGCGCTGGCGACCTCCACGAGGGTCTCGCCCGGCGCCGCGACCACGCGCCCGACGGCGCCCACGGCGTTCCCGGGCTCGAGGAGCCCGAGGAGCTGGGAAGCGTCGCTCGCCAGCCGGAGGCTCGCGGTCGCCGTCCCGTCGTCGACGAGCACGCGATCGTCCCGGGTCGCGACGACCAGGCCGCCGACCCGGACGAGGGTCCCGGCTCCCGGCAGCCGGGCGAGGTCGGCATCGACGGCGCCATCCTCGTCCACGGTCGCCGACGCGCCGCCCGGGGCCTGCCCGGACCGAACGGGGGCCGCTGCCGGGCTGGACGTGCCGCCCCCGGTGGTGGTCGCGGCCCCCGCGGAAGCCGCGGCGGTCCCGCCCGGCGTCGCCGCCACGGCCCGCACGTCGGCCTGCGCGCGGGGCGCGACCGCGAAGCGTCGATCGGTCGCGGCCGGGTGGGGGCGTCGGACGACGCCGACGACGGTCACCGAGGAGCCCTCCGCCATCGACGCCGCGGGGATCGCGGCCCCCGCGAGGCCCGCCACGAGCACGATGGCCGCGCCGCATCGCACCTCGGCGCGCCACCGGTCGCCGAGCCGCTGGAGGTCCTCCACCCTGCCGGTCACCCGGACCAGCTCCCCTTCGTCGGCGGCGCCGGGCGCGCGCACGAGGTCGCGCGGGGCCGGGACCGCGCCCGGCCCGAGGCTCGCGACGGCCGCCGCGCGGATCCGTGGGGCGCCGTACGCGGTGCCGCGCTCGCCGTCGACCCGGATCCGTGTCCCGGGGCGAGGCGCCGTGGATCCGGCCGGGAGCAGGACCTCGATCGCCGCCGTCCGGTCCTGGACGATCACGCGCCGCCCCGTCGAGTCGAGGAGCGTCGCGGGCACCGTCACGACACCCTCGACCCTCACCGGTCCGGCAGCCGCGCTGAGTGCGGTGGCGATCGTCACAACCTGTGTTCCCGGCGGCGCCGAGGCTACGGGCGAGCCGCTGGCCGTGGGGCGGCCGCTCGGAGTCGGCGTCGGCGAGGCGCCGCCCGCGGTGACGACGCTGAGATCGGCGGCGCTGCGGAGCCAGACCCGGTAGCCGTCGAGCGCTCCCTTGCGTGAGGCACGCTGGCCGACGATCCCGGTCAGGCGGAGGCGTGCTCCCGGGCCCGCGACGATCGGCGCGATGCCCGTCCCGCGGGTGGCACGAGCCCGGAAGGGAGCCCCGGCGGCATCGACCAGGCGGAGGACGAGATCGCCGCCCGTCTCGCGGACGATGGGTGCGTCGAGCGTCCCGTCGAGGACCACGAGGCGTGCCTCGACGGCGTCGCCGAGAGCGGTCGCCGAGATGGGCAGCGGATCCGGCGGCACCACGGACCCGCGGGTCAAGAGGTCGGCGGACCCCGGCCTCACCTCGAGCTGGCCGTACGGGTCGGCGAGCTTGCCGACGACCCGCAGCACGGTTCCGCGCGCGGGCCGCGGCGCGCCGTCGGGCAGCTTGACGAGGAGTCCGCCGGTCGAGTCCTGGATGGCGACGAGGGACGGCGTGCCGACCCGGCCTGCCTCGGCCGTGACCACGCCCTCGACCACGACCCGGGTCCCGACGGCCGAGGAGCGCGCCGCCGCGATCGTGCCCGGCTCGGTCAGGGGGGTCGAGCTCGGGGCCGGCGTGGGCGTCGGGCTCGCGGTCGGGCTCGGGGTCGGCGTGGGCGTCGGGCTCGGCCGTGGCGTGGGGCTCGGCCGTGGCGTGGGGCTCGGCGTTGGCGTGGGCTGCGGTGTCGAGGTCGGCGCCGGGCTCGGGCTCGGGCTCGGGCTCGGGCTCGGGCTCGGGAGGATGGAGATGGACCCGGGGGACGTCACGTAGACCCGGTAGCCCTCCACGCCCGTCCCCGTCGTGTCGCGCTGGCCGAGGGGGCCGGTGGCCGTGATCCGGGTGCTCTTCGCCGGCGCGGTCGCGCCCGCGAACGACACGATCACCCGGAGCGGCCCGGTGCCGTCGTCGACCAGGATGGAGATGCCACTCGAGAGGGCGCTCGGCGTCTCGGTCACGACGCCGGTCACGGTCACCGAGCGCCCTTCGAGCGACTCCCCGGCATCCCCGGTGGCGATCGCGAGGGCGTCGGGCAGGTCCGCCAGGGCGACGACGGCCGGCGGCCCGTCGAGACGGATCGTCCGCTGCGCGTAGCGATCGTCGACCGTGCCGCCGACCCGGACCACGACTCCCGGCATCAGCGTCTCCGCAGGCGTGGCCGGCAGGAGGAGTGCGATCCCCCCGGTCGCGTCCTGGAGGAAGCCGCCGCGACCCTCCTCGAGCCCGCCGAGGGGCGAGGTGAGGACGCCCTCGACGGCGACGTGCGCGCCGTTGGGCGCCAGACGTGCCGAGGCCACGTCGAGCACGCTGGCCGGGGTCGCGGTCGGGGTGGGCATCGGAGTCGGCGTCGGGGTCGGCGCGGGCGACGCAGTCGGCGTGGGCGACGCAGTCGGACTGGGGCCGAGCGTGGGGCTCGGCGTCGGCGTAGGGGACGGTGTGGGCGTCGGCGTGGGCGACGGAGACGGACTGGGCGACGGAGACGGACTGGGCGACGGAGTCGGACTGGGAGCCGGCGTCGGAATAAGTGACGGAGTCGGGGTCAGGCTCGGAGCCGGCGTTGTGGTCGGGCCCGGAGTCGACGTTGGCGTGGCACCCGGGACGGGAGGATCCGCCAGCGCCTGGGGGACGGGCACGGCATTGACGAACCAGTCCAGCCCATTGTCGTTGGTGTCGAGCGTGTTCCCCCCGGCGCCCCCCGGCGCCCGCTCGAGCGAGGCGCCGGCCGGAGGCGCGGGCGCCACCGATCCCTCGACGAACCCGTTGATGGCGTCGCCCCACGCGACCGCGTCGACCACCTCGCCGCTCGTGCGTCGCAGGACGATCGCGCCGCCGCTGGCCGCGAGCCCGCCCGAGTACGTTGCGTCCGCCGACGGGGCATGGACGCCGAGCAGGTTCGCCACGAGGACATGGCGACCCGGCTCGACCACCAGGGGATTCGACCAGGCCGTCTTGCGGGTCACCGTCGCCCCGGACGCCGTGACGTACACGAGCTCGTGTCCCGCGAGATCCTGGGGCGTCGCTCCCGCGTTGGTCACCTCGACGTACTCGTCGGAGGCCGACGGTCCGCCCGTGACGACCTCGGCGACGAGCAGGCCGGCCGACGGTGGCCAGCCGACCGCCGCCGCCGGCACCAGCCCGGGCGCGGCGACACCCCTGGGCGCCCCGGGGCCGACGGAGGCGAGGACGAGCAGGGCGACGATTGCACCGGCGATGACGCTCCGTGGCGCGGGCATCGGGACCTCCGGGCGGGCGCTGCCGGCGGGCGTGACGAGACGGGGTGTACCACGGGCCGCCCACCCGCCACCCATCCCGGGCTCATCTCCGGCTCAACGGGGGTGAGCCGCCGGGCCCGGCTCGCGTGGGCGACCCGCAGGATCCCTGCCGGCCGCGTCGGTGCCTGGTCGGCCGCGGCTCGGCCGCCGCTCCGACCCACGTGGGCACGCCCCGGCGTCGCGGGGGCACCCGCGGTAGCATTCACGCCGCACACCGCGGCCGCGGCGGCGGTCCGTGCGTCCATCCGAACATCGCGAGGAGGATCCGTGGCTCGCGCCAAGAGGACCGAGCGCGCCGAGGCCCGTCGCCGCTACCGTGCGGCCACCGGCGACGTGGCCGTCGAGGGAGAGGACGCCGTCGAGACCCCCGACATCCCGGCCGCGGCGCTGCCGCGGGGCTACCGTGATCGGAGGCCGGCCTCCTCCGGTGAGGCCGCAGCCAGCTCCGCGGCACGCCCGGGCTTCCTCGGCGCCCTCCGCGCGGCGGCAGGCCCCGTGGACATCCGCGGCGACATCCGAGCGTTGCCGTCGATCCTGGTCCGCTCGAAGGCCGGCTGGGTCCCCGCGCTCATCATCCTCGGCACCGCCGTGGCGCTGATGATCCCGACGCTTGCCTCGAACCAGCTGGTCGCGCTCGCCGGGAACGTCATCCTCCAGCCACCGCCGATGATCATCGCGTTCCTGGCCGGCATGCTCGCGCCGCGGGCCGCATGGCTCATGGGCGGCCTCATGGGCCTCCTTGCCGGCATCGCGTACGTGGCGGTCGTCACGATCAACACCGACGTCCTCGTGACGCCGCTCGGGTTCACGTACATGGTCACGGCCGACCAGAAGCTCGCCTATGCCCAGAGCGTGTTGGTCAGCGCGCCCGTGTTCGGGATCGCGGTCGGCGCGTTCGCCGGCTTCTACCGCCGCTTCCTGAACATGTCGACGCCCCAGCGGCAGACCCAGAAGCGCCGCTGAGACACCGCGGCTCGCGGCCGCCTCATGCCGCGCCTGAGACAGCGCGGCCGAGACCCCGGCGCCGCGCGTCGCGCCCAATCCGGCGCCGGTCGGCCGACGAACCGATGAGTACACGGCCCCGGGTGGGGGACTCGGCGAACACCCCTCCTTCGCGGAAGCTCGGGCCGCACGGGAGGGCCGTCGTGGGCCTCGCCGGGGCCGTGTCGCTTTCGCGGCCGCCGATCGCCCGGGGACGCGAGCCGGCGGCGCGGCCGGCGCCAGCGGTCCGCCCGAGTGACCCCGGCGCCGCGGCCGGCGCCAGCGGTCCGCCCGAGTGACCCCGGCGCCGGGGTCAGCCCGAGCGGCGCATCCCCGCGTAGCCGAGCTGGCGGACTCCCTGGGGCCGTCCCGGGCCGCCGAGGCGCCGCGCCTCGTCGACGAGCGGTCGCACGTCGCGCGCCACGACGTTCACCACGTTGGATTCCCGCTGCAGGATCCCGTCCACCACGAGGAGCGCATTGCGCCGGACGACTCCCCGCAGGCGCGCCCAGGCGTCCGGCCAGAGCGTGACGTTGACCATGCCGGTCTCGTCCTCGAGGGCGAGGAAGACGGTTCCCCGGGCGGTCATCGGGTGCTGGCGCGTGACGACGAGGCCGCCGATCCGCACCGGCCCCGGCCGGCGCTCCGCCAGCGCGGCGCTGGTCACCCCGCCCATCGCGTCGAGCGCCGGCCGGAAGAGCGTCACGACCTGGCGCCGCGCGTCGAGCGAGAGGATGGCGTAGGCGTCTCCGAGCCGCTCCAGCTCGGAGAGCGGCGGGAGGTCCGGCGCCTCCGTCGCCGGCAGGCGCAGGTCGAGCGGGCGCCCCGCGACCCGCCCGCCGCCCCTCGGCGCCCCCTTCGCCGGTCGAGCCGTCTCCCGCAGCTGCCAGAGGAGCTCGCGCCGGGGCCGTCCGAGCGAGTCGAGCGCCCCGGCCCGGACCAGCCGCTCCACAACCTCCTCGGGAAGGCCAGTCCGCTCCACGACGTCGGCGAGGGACGTGTAGGGACCGCGGCCCCGCTCCGCGTCGAGGTGGGCGGCGTGCTCCGCGCCGATCCCCTTGACGAGGTGGAGCCCGAGACGCACCCCCCAGCCGACGATGCTCTCCGGGGTCCAGCGCTCCCGCGCGGCGTGTCCGGGGATCACGCAGGCCGGCGAGCGGACCGGGCGGGGGCGCGCGACGATCCCGAGGCCCGGCGGGAGCGGCTCGCCCGGGTCGCGATCGTGACTCCCATCGTCCCCGGCCTCGCCCGCGAGCGCCCAGCCCGGCCGGCCGACCCACTCGGTCGTCGTCCGGTAGGCCGAGGTGTTGACGTCGACCGGCAGGACGGCGACCCCGTGGCGCTTCGCGTCGTTGACGAGCACCTCGACGGGGTAGAAGCCCATCGGCTGCGCGTTGACCAGCCCGACGAGGAACTGGGCCGGGTAGAAGAGCTTGAGGAACGAGGATTCATAGGCGGTCCGGGCGAAGGCCGCCGCGTGGCTCTTGGCGAAGCCGAAGCTGGCGAACCCGGCGACCCGCCGGTAGAGCTCCTCGGCGTCGTCGCGTGGCAGGCCCTGGGCGGCCACGCAGCCGTCGACGAAGCGGCCGTGGAGCTTCTCCATCTCGGCCGGCGAGCGCCACGTCCCCATCGCCCGGCGGAAGCCGTCCGACTCGGCCGGGCTGAAGCCCGCGACCTCGATCGCGATCCGCATCACCTGCTCCTGGTAGAGGATCACGCCGAGCGAGTCGCGCAGGACCGGCTCGAGGGAGGGGTGGAGGTAGGTCACCGGCTCGAGGCCCTGCTGGCGCCGCAGGTAGGGGTGGACGGCGTTGCCCTGGATCGGGCCCGGCCGGATGATCGCGACCTCCACGACGAGGTCGTCGAGACAGGCCGGCCGCGACTTCGGCAGGGTCTGCATCTGGGCTCGGCTCTCGACCTGGAAGACGCCGACCGTGTCGGCGGCCTGCAGCATCGCGAAGACCTCGGGGACCTCCTCCGGGAGCCGGTCGAGGTCGACGCAGACCGCGCCGTCGTGCTCGATGAGCTGGACGGTCTCGTCGATCGCCGCGAGCATCCCGAGGCCGAGCAGGTCGAGCTTGATGAGCTTCAGGGTCTCGACGTCGCGCTTGTCGAACTGGACGACGACCCGCCCGGGCATCGTGGCCCGCTCGAGCGGGGCGATGTCGACGAGCGGGGCGGCCGTCACGAGCATGCCGCCGGTGTGGATCGACAGGTGGCGCGGGAAGCCGTCGATCCGCGCGCACAGCTCCAGCCAGCGCTCCCAGGGCGACATCCCGACGGTGCTCCCACCGCGCGGCCGCGGGGGCGGCTCCGGCTCGAGACGGGCGACCGAGGACCCGGGAGCCCGACCTCCCGGAGGGGTGCGGCCATCCCGCCCCGGGTCCGGCCCCGGTGCTCGCCCGGGCGCCGGACCCCGTGCCGGTGGCGGATCGAAGTGGCGCGGGCGCCCGAGCCGGTCGACGTTCCGCGCCGGCGGGGCGAGCACCCCCGACTCCGGGTCGAGCGGCCGGCCGGCGATCGTGCCGGGAGCACCTGCCGCCGTTCGCCGGGGCCCGGCCCCCGGCCCGAAGGTGTGGCCCGTGAGCGGCGCGGCCGCCGCCCGTGGAGCGACGGAGGTCGGCGGCCCCCCGCGCACGAGCCAGGCCACGCTCGCGGGGGAGTCGCCGGGGCCGCCCTTGTCGTCCGAGGCGCCGCCGGCGCGGATCGCGGGCGCGGAGCCCGTCCCCGGGAGGATCCCGCGCCGGGCCGCGTCCTCGCCGCGCGGCAGCCGGCCGTTGCCCGTCTCGCCCGCACCGCCGGTGCGGACCCGGCCGCCCCGGGCGTGGTCGAGCTGCCCCATCCGGTCCACCAGCCCGCGATCGCCGGCCCGCGCGGCGGAGCCGTCGACCGACGCCGCGGCAACCTCCACCCCGGGCTCGCCGGGGCGCCGGAAGAACTCGGCGAACCCGCCGTCCGCCTCGAGGTCGCGGCGGACCATGACCGAGTCGTACGTCTCGAGCGCCTTCGCCACGCGGTCGACGAGCGGCCGCGGGAAGCCGAGCGCGTAGCCGACCTCCCGGACCGCGCTCCGGGCCCGGTACGTCACGAGGTTGCAGACCATCCCCGTGTGCTCGGGGCCGTAGCGCTCGTAGACGTACTGGATGACCTCCTCGCGGCGCTCCGAGCTGAAGTCGATGTCGACGTCCGGGTACGTCGTGCGGCCCTCGTTGATGAAGCGCTCGAAGAGAAGGTTGTGGCGGATCGGGTCGACCCGGGTGATGCCGAGGACGTAGGCGACGATCGAGTCGGCGGCGCTGCCGCGTCCCTGGGCGGGGATCCGGCGCTCCTTCGCGAAGCGCATGAGGTCCCAGCAGATGAGGAAGAACTCGGCGAGCCCGGTCCGCTCGATGACGTCGAGCTCGTGGGCCAGCTGCTTCACGACCGGGGGCGTCACCGGGTGATAGCGCCGCCGGATGCCCGCGTGGCAGAGCTCCGCCAGGTGCGAGAAGGCCGTCTCGCCGGCCGGCACCTCGAAGCCCGGGAAGCGGTACTGCTCGAAGCCGAGGTCGACCCGGCAGGCGGCCGCCAGCTCGCCGGTGTTCGCGATCCCCTCCCGCCAGGCGGCCGCCGTTGCGGGGTCGGCCCGCTCGTCGCCGGGCGGCAGGGCGGCCAGCTCGGCGCCCGACTTCAGGTAGTGCTCGCCGCTCGGGGTCCGGAGCTCGGCGAGCGTCTCGACCGACCGACCGTGGCGGATCGCGGTCAGCACGTCGTGGAGCTCGCGATCCGCCGGGAGAGCGTAGCGGACGTCGTTCGTGACGACGACCGGCAGGCCGGCCTCCCGGGCGAGGCGCGCGGTCTCGGCGACCAGCCAGTCGTCGCCGGGGAGGAGGTGGTGCGAGAGCTCGAGGACGAAGCCGGCCCGGGCGACGCCGCCCGACGCCCCGTCCGCAGGGGACCGGCGGGCGCCGAACAGCCGGGCATAGCCCTCCGCCACCGCCCGGGCGCCCTCGCGATCGCCCGCCAGGAGCCGCCGGGCAAGCTCGCCATGGCGACACCCCGAGAGCGCCACCAGCCCCTCCGCGTGCTCGGCGAGCAGCCCCTGGGTGACGCGCGGCACCCCCTTCGTTCCGGCGAGGTTGGCCCGCGAGACCAGCCGGCAGAGGCTCCGGTAGCCCGCCCCGTCGAGCGCCAGGAGGACGAGGTGCGGGCCGCGCTCCCACCACCCCACGCCGCGGTGGTCCTCCTTCACGGCCGTGCGGTGCCCCGGCAGCCTGGTGCGCGCCGGACGCGGGCGGGCCGGGAGGCCGCCCTGCGGGGTGGCCTCGGCGGCCGTCGTGGCCCCCACGGCTGCCGGGGACACGTCCCGCCAGCCGCCGGCGGGCAGCGCCGAGCCCCGGCCCCGCCCCCGGGGCGGCGCGCGGCGCGCGGGGATCACCAGCCCGTGCGGGTCCGGGACGAGCGCGTCGGTGAGCTCCAGCTCGATGCCGACGACCGGCCGGAGCCCGGCCTCCTCCGCGGCCGTGGCGAAGCGGACGACACCGTAGAGGCCCTGGCGATCGGTGGCGGCGAGGCCGGTGAGACCCAGCTCGACGGCCCGCGCCACGAGGTCCGCCGGGGTCGAGGCGCCGTCGAGGAAGGAGAAGTTCGTGTGGGCGTGGAGCTCAGCGTAGGCCGGCGCGGGCATGCGTGGACCCCGGGCGAGACGAGGACGGCGACGCGGCCGTCGCGGCGGCGGGGCAGGTCCAGAATAGAACGCATGTTCACGTCAGTCAACCCGAAAGATTCGTGTGCGAATCACGTCCCGAGCGTGCAACAAACCGGGCTGTCGCGACGTCTACAGGGCGATGAGCACGCTCCTGACCGGCACTCGGTCTCTCCTCCCGACGCTCCTCCTGGTCCTGCTGGTGGGCGTGCTCGTTCTCGTCGTCCTCCCGGCGGTCCTCGCGGCCGCCGGCGGGACGGCCATCTAGCGGTACATCCCGCGCCGTCCCGGTTACTGGGGACCTGGGACGGCGACTTCCTCCGGGCCCCGTCGCGCCGCGCCGCGACGGGGCCCGCGAGATTCCCGGCTACCATCGCGCCATGCCACACCCGTCCACCCGTCGCTCCCCCGCTCCCGCGACCGCCGCCCGCGCCGTCGTCGCGGTGGCGCTCGTCGCGCTGGCCGTCGTCGGGTGCGGCGCCGGCGCGTCCCCCGTCCCGTCGACCGGCGCGCCCGCGACGCCCCTGCCGACCTCGTCGGCCGCCGCGCCCACCCCGCCCGCCCCGACCAAGGTCCCGGGAAGCGGCGAACGGACGCCGCCTCCCAGCCCGGGCACGCTAGACACGGCGTGGGGTGAGGCGTGGGACACCCTTCCGCCGGGCTTCCCGCTCCCGCCGCGCGCCACGCCCGCCGAGCCCGGCGACCCGGCCGACGGCCCGGTCTCGGGAGCGTTCGTCGTCGCGCTCGCGGCGGCGGATGCCGCCGAGGCGCAGCAGCTGGCCCTCGCGGCGGCGGGCTACAGCACCGAGGCGCTGAGCGGGCCGTCCGAGGACGGGGCGCTGGTCATCGATTTCGATCGGCCGGGATCCCGCATGCCGCGTCCAGACGACCGTGCGGCCGCTGGGCGGGACGACGATGCTCACGATCCTCTTCGGGGCCGCCTGCCCCTGGGACTGACCGAGCGACGGCCGGCGACCGCCGGTGACGCAGCGCGCACAGGAGGAACGACGATGGGCCCGACGCCGCGCGACTGGCTCGGAGCCGGCATCCTCGCGCTCGCGCTCCTCGTCATGATCGTGCTCCTGGTCGCGACCGCGGCAGGCGCCGGCGCGGCCGGCGAGGCTGCCGTCCTCGCCGTCGGTTAGCGCCCGTCGGATGGCGCGCGCGCCAGCGTCGGCTAGCGCCCGTCGGACAGCGCGCGCGCCAGCGTCGCCACGCCCCAGCGGAACGCCCCGTCGATGTCGCCGCCGAGGCCGAAGCCGCCGGCCAGCTCCATGCTCGTGAAGCCGTGGACGTAGGCCGTCAGGAGGCGCGCCGCGTCGAGCGCCCGGAGCGGCCCGACGAGCAGGGTGCAGGCATCGAGGAGGGGGGCAACCGCCGCCGCCCCGAGTCCGGCCGACGGGCGATCGTCGCCCGGGAACGGGCCGAAGAGATGGCGATACGCGTTGGGAGAGCGACGCGCCCAGGCCCGGAACGCGAAGGCCATCGACTGGATGTCGGCGGTCGGATCCCCGGTCCGGGCCGCCGCGGCGAGCTCGGTGCCGATCTCGGCCATGGCGTCGTCCGCGACGGCCCCCAGCAGGGCCGATCGGCTGGCCACGTGCTTGTAGAGCGAGGGGGGCCGGACGCCGACGCGGGCGGCGACCGCCTGCATCGTGACCGCATCCGGGCCGGACGCGTCGAGGACCTCGCGGGCGGCCGCGACGATCGCGGCGTTGGTCGTGCGCGCCGGGGCGGGGCTCATGGCTCGAGTATAGGCTATTGACAGTAGCCTAGGATTTCGGCATGATGGCTATGCCACGTAGCCAACGGTCGCCGCACGGCCACCGCGAGGCGCAGCGAGGGGGTGCTCGAGATGGAGATCGCACCGGGGATCCGGCGACTGGGCGAGGGCCGGGTGAACGTCTACCTGCTGGAGGAGGCGGGCGAGGTCACGGTCGTCGACGCCGGAGCGCCCGGCCAGTGGCACGAGCTCCTCGCCGAGCTGGCCAGCATGGGCCGGACCGTCGACGACGTCCGCGCCGTCGTCCTGACCCACGGCCACTCCGACCATATCGGGTTCGCCGAGCGCGCCCGGCGCGAGCTGGACGTCCCGGTCCAGGTCCACGAGGCCGACCGGGAGCTGGCCATGCGGACGGTACCCGTCCCTCGCGACCAGGCCGTGAAGGGCCCCAGGCCGCGCCTGGGCGCGCTCCTCGGCTTCATGGCGTACTCCATCCGGAAGGGGATGCTCCGGATTCCCCCGATCACCGTCGTGTCGACGTTCGGCGATGGGGCCACGCTCGACGTGCCCGGCGCTCCCCGGGTGATCCTCGTACCGGGCCATACGGCGGGCAGCGCCGCCCTGCACGTGCCCGCACGCGGGACGGTCTTCGTCGGGGACGCGTTCGCGACGCTGAACGCGCTGACCGGCGCGCGGGGTCCCCTCACGGTCCCGCAGTTCAACGCCGACACCCGGCAGGCGCTCGCCTCGCTCGACCGGCTGGCCGATCTCGACGCGTCGCTCGCCCTCCCGGGCCACGGCGAGCCGTGGCGAGGCGATCTTGCCGAGGCCGTGCGCCTCGTGCGGTCGTCGGTGCCGTCGCTCGGAGCCGCGGCCGCC
Source organism: uncultured Chloroflexia bacterium (assembly GCA_963831745.1). Classification (GTDB taxonomy): domain Bacteria; phylum Chloroflexota; class Limnocylindria; order Limnocylindrales; family CSP1-4; genus CTSoil-043. The sequence goes on from CAWHRD010000002.1 coordinate 626,168, forward strand.
GCGGTCTCCGCAGCCTGACGACCGGCGGATGTCGAACAACCCGCTCAATCTCGCCGTGCGGTTCGCCCTCGAGCTCGTGGCGCTCGGCGGGCTGGCCCTGCTCGGCTGGACCCTCGGCGGGGAGGGGTGGCACCTCATCCCGGCGGTCGCCCTCCCGCTCGTCGCTGCCGCGGCCTGGGGCACGTTCCGGGTCCCGAACGACCCCGGGCCGGCGCCGGTGGCCGTCCCCGGCCCGGTCCGTCTCGCCCTGGAGGTCGCCGTGTTCGGCGGCGGAGTTGCCGGCTACGCGATCGCCGGCCTCCAGGCCGCGGCGCTCGTCGTCGGCGTGGTCATGCTCGGCCACTACCTTGCCTCGTACGACCGGGTGGCCCGGATGCTGCACAACCGGCCGGTGGCACCTCAGTCGTAGAGGGGCACGTCAGTCGTAGAGGGGCACGTCAGTCGTAGAGGGGCACGTCAGTCGTAGAGGCGCTCCAGGTGCCAGGTGCCGCTGATCCGGTCGAGGTAGACGAGGGCGAGCCAGCGGGGACCGACGACCTTGACGTAGTCGCGGGCGATCGGACGGCCCCACCAGGCCTCCTCGACCCGCCAGCCGGCGCAGGCCTCGACCGGCTCGCGGCGGCCGGCCCAGGTGATCGCGACGAGGCGCCCCGCGGGGTCGAGTTCGACCTCGATCTCGGGGTGCTCGCGGAGGAGGCGGGTCATCGGGCCGGCCCGTGGGGCGCCGTCATCGAGCCGCTCTGGGCGGGTCCAGACCCGGGGCGCCGTAGCCGGTCCCGTCGGTGGCGCTCACGACGCGCCCGTCCCGTCGGCGGCGACCGGGTGCCACGTCCAGCGCGTCTCCGGGAGCGGCGCCTCCGGGTCGGCGAGGGCGATCCGCCCGACGCTCCCCTCCCCGAACCGGACGGCGAGCCGCGCGAGCTGCCAGCCGAGCCGCGACGCGGCGTTCGCCTGGGGCGTGAAGAGGGCGAGCTGCCGGCCGGTCGCCGGGACGACGTCGAGGAGCTCCAGCTCGAGGCGGGCGACCGGCAGCGCCGGCGGCTCCCGCTCGAGGCGCTCGAGGAGGAGCCGCTCGATCGCTTCGGGGTCGGCGGTCGGCTCCGGGAGCCGCTGGGCGATCGCCAGCGTCGGGAGGTCGGCGCCGGGAAGCGGCAGGCGGCCGGTGCCGAAGGTCGGGTCGAGGGTCGCGACGAGGCGGGCGCGGCCACCGGCCTCGCCCCGGGCGTCGAGCTGCCCCCCGAGGGCGGTCGCGAGGCGGCGCAGGACGAAGCGCAGCGCCTCGAGGTCGGCCACCGGCTCGTCGAGGGCGAGCGCGAGGGCGAGCCGCTCCGGCGCCCGGCGAGGATGGAACGGGTCGGTCTCCCGGCCGTTCGCCCGGTCGTGGAGCCGGCCGCCCTCCTCGATCCCGAAGCGGGCGACAAGCGCCGAGCGGGGCAGCGCGGCAACGGCGCCGATCGTGCCGAGACCGAAGCGGGCGAGGCGGCCGCGGATCTCCAGGTCGCGGGTCAGCGCGGAGGCCGGGAACGGGGCGAGGAAGGCGGCGTCGTCCCCTGGCGGGACGAGGACGGCGGGCACGGCCGACGGACCCGGCCCGGTGGCGGCGGCGAGCGCGGCGGCGAAGCGGGTCCCGGCGATCCCCGCCCGGGGGGTCCCGGGGAGGAGCGGGGCGAGCGCGGCCCGGGTCTTCCCGACGAGGTCCGGCTCGGGACCCCAGAGCGCCTCGAGGCCGTCGACCTGGACCTCGAGCGAGCCGAAGGCCCGGTCGGCCGGGTCGGTCGGGCCGGCGATTCCGGGGCTGAAGGCGGCGAGCGCGTCGAGGGCCGCCTCGACGGCCGACGCATCGGCCGCCGGGTCGGGCGGCAGGAAGACGGCCTCGGGCGCGAGCCGATGGGCCTGCCCGAGCGGGATCCCCCGGCGGACGCCGAGGGCGGCGGCCTCCGGGCTGGCGTCGAGGACGACGCCGTCATCCCACGGCCGTCCGCCGAGGATCAGCGGCCCGGTCGCGGGGATCGAGGAGTCGCGCCCGCGGGCGAGCCGGAGCGCGAGGTGGGGCCAGGCGAGATGGAGGAGGCGCATCGGTCGATCGATCTGGCTCGTGCGGAGGGGTGGGTGCGGCGGGGGCTCGGTCAGCGGCCAGGCGGCCGGGTGGCGCCGCGGCGGCGGTTCGGGCGGGGGCCCGGCGGGTCGGACGGGCGCCTCGGGGACGGTTCAGACGGGTGTTGCGGCGGATCGGGAGACCCCCGGAGCGACGGGCTCCTCCGCCAGGAGCTCGTCGCGGGCAAGGCAGCGGTCGCGCGGCCCGCCTTCCGCGTACAGGAGGCGGAGGATCGTCCTCCGGTCCGGCGTCCCGTGATGGTCCTTCGCGACGCGGACCTCCGTCCGCTGCCCGACGACCTCCCGCCCGAGCCGGATCCAACCGGACCGGCGCAGCTCGAGCCGGAGCCCGGCGCCCTCCATGGCGGCCCGGACGGGCGTGGCGACATCGGCCGGCTCCAGGACGAGGAGGAGCGCCCCGGCCTGCCGGGCAAACGCGACAAGCCGGGCGAGCTGGTCGACGAGGCTCGGGGAACGCCCGCCACCGTGACGCGGGGCGGGGGCGGCGCCGATCCCGGCATGCCGACCGTGTGCCCCCCCGAGGTCCAGGACGAGGACGTCGACCGCGCGTGCCTGGAGGAGGCTCCCGGCCATCGCAATCGCCTCCCCGGCCGACCCCGGGACGAGGACTGCGAGCCACTCGAGGCGCACCCCGCGGGCGACCGCCTCGACGGGGTCGAGGCACCGGGGGAGGTCGACCCATGCAACGACCGCACCGGTGGCCTGGGCCTCCGCGACGGCCCGCAGGGCCAGTGTCGTCGTCCCGCTCGACCCGGCGCCCCGGAGGGTCACGGTGCCGGTCCGCGGCAGCCCGCCGGCCGCCAGGAGCGCGTCCAGCTCGGCGAAGCCGGTGGGGATCGCCCGGTCCACGTCCCGCGACGTGTCGCGAGCCCGGTCGCGTGCCGGCTCCCCGGGGAGCGGCCTGCCAGCGGGGAGCTGCTCGGCGCCGCCGGGGAGCGGGACGAGGGCGGGGCGGGGCGGCCGCGCGGGCGCTTGCGGGAACGCGGGGGCCGATCCGGGGAGCGCTTCGGCCATGTCCGGAAGCGTTCCGACCGCCCCGGCCTCCGCCGGCAACGGAGCGGCCGCGAGCGCCCCGAAGACCTCCACCGCGGGCCGCGGCGCAGCCGCACCCCACCGAGCCCTGAGGCTCGCGAGAGCAGCGACACGGTCGGCGTGACGGTCCATCGGACGTCCAATAATAGAACATATGTTCGACATTTGGAAGAGTTTTGTGGCCTTGGCTTCGACCCTGCCGCGACGTCCGCTGTGACCCCGCAACCGCCCCAGCCGGTACGAACCGTCGGACTCCAGCGTGGGAATGACGCGTACCGACGTACGGTTTGGCCGCATCCCGGAGCACGACCCTCCCCATCCCTGCCGCCGGGCGCGGCATCGCGGCCACGCCGCCCGGGCGTGCCGCAGCCTCCCGCGCGCGGCCGGCCCGGGCCGCGCGACGGGGGCCCCGAGGCCGACCGGCCGGCCACCGGCGCATCTCGGGTTGCCGCCGAGGCCCGTGCTACACTTCCGCCCGGCGTTCCCGCCCCAGCGCGCGGGTCCGGCCCGGCGTGGGGATGTAGCTCAGCTGGAAGAGCACCGCGTTCGCATCGCGGGGGTCAGGGGTTCGAGTCCCCTCATCTCCACCACCTCCACCCTGGTGGCCATGCACGTCCTCGTCGCGTACGCCACGAAGTACGGCTCCACCGCCGAGATCGCCGAGGCGATCGGCGAGGTCCTGCGCGAGGCCGGCCACGAGGTGGACGTCCGTGGGGCGCGCGACGTCCCGCGCCTCACGGGGTACGACGCCGTCATCCTGGGGAGCGGCCTCTACTCGGCCCACTGGCTTCGCACCGCGAACCGCTTCGTGAAGCGCCACCTCGCCGAGCTCCAGCTCCGGCCGGTCTGGCTCTTCTCCAGCGGCCCGCTCGACCACTCCGCGGAGTTCGACGACATCCCGTTGACCGAGCACGTCGAGCCGATCGTGGCGCCGATCGGCGCCCGCGGCCACCGAACCTTCGGAGGGCGGCTGCTCGAGGGGACCCCGGGCATCGACGATGCGCTGCTGGCGACCCACCATGTCGGCGACTTCCGCGATTGGGATCGGATTCGGGCGTGGGCGGGCGAGATCGCCCTCGCGCTATCAGCGTCGAACGGCGGCTGACCGTCCGGGCGCGGCCGTCAGGCGTGCGCCAGCGGCGCCGGGGCCCGCCGGACTGACGTGCCGTGCGACGCCCCGGTGCGAGGCGAAGGAACGGACCCCCGCGGAGGTTGTCCGCGGGGGTCCGAGGATGCGGAAGGGGGTGACCGAGATGGATCCCCAGGTCTCGACCGGCCGTTCGGTCTAGTCGTCCGAGTCGACGCTGGCGACGCTGGCGACGCTGGCGCACGCTCGCCACGCTCGCCACGCTGGCGACGCTCGCCACGCTGTCGACGCTGTCATGGCTGGTGGTCGTGGGGGCTGCCTTCGTCGTCACCCTGGTCGATGCCTTGGGCGTGGCCTTCGGAGTCGCCTTGGGCGTGGCCTCGGGGGCGGGCTTTGGGGTTGCTTCCTGCGCCACCGGCGGCGCCACGACCTCGGGCTGATCCCCCGACACGGAGTCCATGGAGTGGGCCGGGGCCGCCGCGGCCCTGCTCAGGACCAGCTGCATGACGTCGTCCGTCGGGGCGGCCTGGCCCTCGCGGATCTCGATCGTCCGGACGGCGCGCTCCACGCTCGACGCCGAGACGAACGAGAACCCGCCGACGGTCAGGCCGGCTGCCAGGCCGGCGGCTCCGGCGACTTTCCAGTCGATGTGCTTCATCGTGATCTCCTTCGCTGTTCGTTCGCTCGTTCACCGGCGGGCGTCACCGGATTGGCTCCATCCTCGCGGCGGGCCCTGATGCCGCGGTGAGGTGATCGTGAGAACCCTCTCAGGCGTCCCGACTGTCCCCGGCGTCGCCGCGACCCCGCGGATCCCCGCTCCGACGTCGACCAACGCACCGCTCTGCCAGTCCGGATGCCCGGCTGACACGAGCACGGACACCGCCCGCGGTCGGGGAACGCCGGGGGCGGCGCGATCGCCGGCGGAGCGGCGGGGCTCAGTCGTCGTCCGGCTCGTCGTCGTCGTCGGGCTCGTCGGTCGTCGTCGGGCTCGTCGTCGTCGTCGGGCTCGTCGTCGTCGTCGTCCGTGGCGTCCTGCTTCGGCGTCGCCCTGGGAGTCGCCTTCGGCGTGGGCCTCGGGGTGGCCTTCTGACGCTCCGACACGACCTGCGGGGCGACCACGATGGGCGCGCTCGACGGAGCGTCATCGGCCGTCTGGGCCGGCGAGGGAGACGCGCCGTCCGCTGGCGTCGGCCCCGTGACGTCGTCGACAGGGAGCATGGGATCGACGGACGGTTGGGCCTGGCCTTCGCGGAGCTCAATCGGCTGCACGGCGAGGTCCACGCCGGGTGGCGAGCCGAGCAGCAGCCCGCTGATCGCCAGGCCGACGACGAGGCCCGCGGCCCCGGTGATCTTCCAGTCTGGTGGCCTCATGGTGATCGCTCCCCGGCGGTTCTCTCGCCCCGCCACTCGGTCTGCCTGCCTGGTGTCACGAAGACGCGCCGGTTGGTCCTCGGGCCGTCGGCCGGAGTCGGCCAGGCCTCGGCCGACGCCGCCCAGGCCTCGGCCGACGCGATGCGCCGGCGCACCTGGCGGCGCCACGCGGGCGCCTGCACCCGGAACGGTCCCGTCGAGAGGCCGACCAGCGCTGCAGCCGTCGTCCGGCGGAGCTCGACCGGGTCGACGGTGCGCTCGAACGCCGGCTCCAGGCGACCACGCCAGCGGTCGATCGCGACCCGCCGGCGTGGGACGGCGTCGCCGAGCGCCACGAGATGGCCGAGCAGGGTGGCCAGGTCGTGGACGCGCCGGCCGGGGCCGGCGCCGTCGACGTCGAGGATGCCGACCACCCGGCTTCCGTCGACGAGCACCTGCGCCTCGTGCAGATCACCGTGGACCGCCACGACCGGACCCGCGCTCGTCGGCCCGCCGATGCGTGCCACCAGCGCCTCCAGGCGCTCGCGCTCGTCCGGCATGACGGCCGCGAGCAGCCCGGCATGGCCCGCGGCGCGGCCCAGCGGTCCGCTCGAGATCGACACCGTCGGCCCCGTGGCGGGGGCCGGCAGGCAGTCGAGGAGATCGACGATCGCACCGCCGTCCGGAAGCGCGTCGACGGCGGCGCGATCCCCGGCGAGCAGCACCTCGCGGATCGTCCGCCCGGCGAGCGCGGCCAGGACGATGGTCCCGGCCTCCGGCCAGGTCGCGACCACGCGGGGCACGGGGACGTGCCCGTCGAGAGCGGCCAGCCGCCGGGTGAGCGACGCCAGCTCGTCGGGGGGCACGACCTTGAGGTACCGCTCGAAGCCTGCCCCACCCCGGCCTCGTTCACCGACGCGGACGCGGACGACCGCGCGACGCCCGGGTCGATAGGTCCGCACGTCAAGGGTGAGACCCTCCTGTGGAACGCCGAGGCGCGCCGCCACCGCCGCCGCGGAGACCGCCGACCGAAGGCCCGGAAGTGCGGGGTCCTCCGGGTAGCGAAGCAGTCCAACGGCCAGGTCGCCCGCGCTGACGACCAGCGTCCCCGCGGGCGGGCCGTCCACGTCGGCGATCGCGACCAGCGTCTCGGCGACGGCGGGCCCGCCGGCCCAGCTGACGGTCGCGTCATAGCGCACGGACGCCCGTCGACCCGGCCGGTAGAGGACCTCCCGGCGGCGAAGCGTGCCAAGCTCGCCGCCCGCCGCGCGGACCGCGGCGCCGACGGCCTCTCGGGCGCCGGCCCCGAGCAGCACGGTCAGGGCAGGCAGCAGCGCGTCGTGGATCGCCATGCGGCCATCTCAGCACGCAGAGATGAGCCGGAGATGAGAGGAAGAGAAGAACGTCGTCAGGAGACGTCGACGGCCGTCAGCCGCAGGACCCACACGCAGCCCTCGAACCTCAGCGGTAGCGGCACTGACCTTCCTTGTCACCCTCCACGATGTTGCGGTCACCCGTGCGGGGCCAGCCGTTGCTCTTGCACTGCAGGTTGCCGTCGATGCGGTTGCTCCACACCGAGAACCCACCTGGGTTGGAGAACAGCTGCACGTCGCCGTCGACGGTGTTGCTCAGGACGGAGCTGAGCCCCCGGTTCCCCTTGAGCTGGATGTTGCCGTCCACCCGCGACGACGTCACGATCACCCGGCGGCCGTAGTCGATCTGGACGTCGCCGCCGATGACCGAGCCACTTCGCACGATCACGAGACGCCCGGAGCCCTGGACATTGCCGTCCACCCGAGCGCGGTTCATCTCGACCCGCGCGTTCGACCTGACGAGGACGTTGCCGTCCACGGTCGTGCGGTTCAGGGTGCACGTGGCCCACGACGGGACGGTCAGGTTGCCGTGGATCGTGACCCTGCCCAGCGTGCCCCGACAGATGCGGTCGCCGTCGGCACGGGCGACGCCGGGATCGACGAAGACCGCAGCACCGGCTGTGAGAGCGGCGGCAAGGAAGACCGCGCCGACCGAACGAAGCAGGGACATGTCGCCTCCCTGAGCCGTCGCGCCCCGGGGATCCGGCTTTCTGATCCGGCCGCGCGCTCCACGCTCGCTCCCTATCTCCGCACGTGGAGATGAGCCGGGCGTGAGAGGCAGAGGAGAACGCCGTCAGGAGACGTCGGGAGCTCGGAACCGGTAGCCCATCCCGCGGACCGTCTCGATCGATTCGGCCCCGATCTTGCGACGCAGGTAGCGGATGTAGACCTCCACCACGTTCGACTCGGGCTCGAAGTCGTAGCCCCAGACGTGGCTGAGGAGCTGCTCCCGGCTCAGGACCTGGTCCGGGTGGCGCAGGAACGTCTCGGCGAGGGCGAACTCGCGCGCCGTCAGCTCGACCCAGCGCCCACCGACCTTTGCCCTGCGGGTCCGCAGGTCGAGCGAGACGCCGCCTGCCTGCAGGACGGTCGCCTCCCCGGCGACGTCGTCGTGGAGCCGGGCGCGGATCCTGGCCACCAGCTCCTCG
>CAWHRD010000003.1:0-239400 GCA_963831745.1 uncultured Chloroflexia bacterium
ATCGATCGTCCGCGTCCAGCCGTCCTCGGTCTCGAGGGCGAGCTTCGAGCCGGCGATCTTCGTGATCGTGATGTGGCCGAGCTTCGAGGCCCGCCCGGAGTTGTTGCCGTTGGCGGGAGCGTTCGGCAGGGCCCGGCCCGTCGGGGCGACCCAGCCGACGTCGACGATGCCGCCTTGGTCGACGGACGGAGCGCCGGCCGGCGTGGCGGCGGCCTCGGGCGGTGCCGCGGGGGCGGGATCGGAGGCGGGCAGGCCGCCGGCCACGGCGAGGGTGGCGACGAGCGCGACCGCGGCGACGGCCGCCAGGGCGGCGGCGATGGGCCGACGGGAGCGGCGCGGCGTCGGGGAGGTGGTCGTCTCGTCGATCATCGGACTGATCCTCCGCCCTCGCCCGGCCTGCGAATGGCCGGGCAGCGCCCAGCATGCGCGGGGTGCGTCTCCGGCCAGCATGCCACCGGGGACCCGTGCTGTCACGCACACGGATGGGCGTTCGCGCCGGGTCGCGGAACCTCAGTTGCGCGGACGCACCACCGGGGCCGCGTGGAGCGCGGCCGCGTGCGTTCGCAGCCAGCGACGGTGGGTCGCGTGGTCCGGCACGCGGGTGGCCACAAGGTCCCAGAACCGCGGGCCGTGGCCGAAGACGCGCAGGTGGCACAGCTCGTGGACGACGACCGTCTCGAGCACCGCCGGCGGGGCGAGAACCAGGCGCCACGCGAGCATCACGCGCCCCTGCCGGGAGGCGCTCCCCCATCGGCTCCGCGTGTCGCGGACGGCGACGGCCGTCGGGGCGACGCCCAGGGGCCCGGCGTGACGGGCGATCGCGGCCTCGACCGCCTCCCGGGCCCGGACGCGCAGCCAGGCCTCGAGGACGGCTGGCGGAGGACGCCGTTCGACGGGGCCTAGCGTCACGAGCAGGACGTCCTCGTGCTCGTCGCCGACGCGCTCCACGTGCGATCGCCGGCTCCCCGGCCGGCCCGCGACGACCCGGACGCGGTGCGGCCGGCCGCGGTAGAGCAGCATGGAGCCGTCGCGAACGTCGCCGGCCGCGGCGACCTGCGCCGCCGCAGCCTCCTGGCGGGCGAGGTGGCGCCGGATCCAGGCCTCGCGCTCCGCGAGGAACGGCTCCACGAGGGAACGTGCCGCGCCCTCCCCGGTGCGAGCGCCGGGCACCGTGGCGATCACGCCGCGGCGGGGGTCGATCGTGACGCGGAGGCGCCGCGCCCGTCCGGACCGGCGGAGGGTGTACGGCAGGTCGCCGCCGGGCAGGCGGGCAACGGCGGGCGATTCGACGGACGGGAGGACGCGTGCCACGCGGGCGGTCAGGCGCACCGGAGGAGGCGGCCGGGTCGGGCCCCGGTGTCGACGCCGTCCCGCATCGCCACGACCCCGTTGACGATCACCGCGTCGATCCCCGCCGGGTGGACCGCCGGGCGCTCGTAGGTCGCCCGGTCGGCGACCGTCGCCGGGTCGAAGACCACGAGGTCGGCAAACGCGCCCTCGCGCACGACGCCGCGGTCGGGGACGCGCAACCTGGCCGCCGGCACCGACGTCAGCTTCGCGACGACCGCCTCCAGCGGCAGCACCCCGCGCTCGCGCACGTACCGCCCGAGCACGCGCGGCGCGCTCCCGTAGGTCCGGGGGTGCGGCGCCCCCGCGTCGAGGGCCGGGTGGCCGGGTCGCCGGCCCGTGGCGTCGGTGCAGACCGCGATCCACGGGACGGCGAGGATCGCCTCCACGTCGGCCTCGTCCATGCAGTGGATCGTCACCTGGCTGGCGAGGCGGTCGTCGAGCAGGACGTCGCAGGCGACGTCGAGCGGGTCCCGGTCGAGCTCGGCCCCGAGGTCCGCGAGCGAGCGGCCGGTCCACTCGCCGTGGGCCGGCGAGCCGCCCAGCACGATGCCATCCCAGCCAGGGTCGGCCGCGACGTTCTCCCAGCCGGAGATGCCCGCGGCGATCTCCTCGCGGATCCGGCGCCGAACCTCCCACCGCCCCAGAGCGGCCAGCGTCTCGTCGACCGGCAGCGCCAGCAGGGCCGGCGGCAGGACGCACGCGAGCGTCGTCGCGGCCGCCGTGTACGGGTACTGGTCGGCGCCGACGTCGAGGCCGCCGGACCGGGCGTGCTCGAGGAGCGCCACCGCTTCGCCGGCGCGTCCGTGGACGCGTCGCGCCGCGGCCTTGAGGTGGCTCACCTGGAGGCGGGCCCCCTCGCCGGCCGCGCGCGCCGTGGCCAGCGCCTCGGCCAGGGCCTCGAACAGGCCGCCCGACTCGTTGCGCAGGTGTGTCGCGTAGAGCGCGTCGCGCCGGACGGCCACGCGCACGAGCGAGACAACCTCGTCCGGCCGGGCGTGGATGCCGGGCGCGTAGATCAGCCCGGTCGACAGCCCGAACGCACCGGCGTCGAGCGCCTCCTCGAGGTGGCGGGCCATCGCAGCGGCCTCGTCGGGCGTCGACGTGTCGGCGCTCGGGCCGAGGACGGCGCCGCGGATCGTGCCGTGCCCGGCCAGGAAGGCGACGTTGGGACCGAGCGGCTGCCGCTCCACGAGGTCGAGGTACTCGGCGAAGGTCGTCCAGGCCGGGCGGGCGCCCACGTCGGCCATCGACGCCTCGACGGCCTCCCGGTCGAGCGGGGTGACCGGCGCGGCGCTGTCGCCGCAGTTGCCGGAGAGCTGGGTCGTGAAGCCCTGGGCGAGGTGGCTGACGAGGGCCCCGTCGACGAGCACGGACGCGTCCGAGTGCCCGTGGATGTCGACGAAGCCGGGGGCCACGACGCGGCCGGCCGCGTCGATGAGCGTCTCGACCTCGCTCACGTCGACCGCGGCAAGGTCGCCGACGGCGGCCACGCGGTCGCCGATCACCCCGACGTCGGCCGGCCGGGCGGACGCGCCGGTCCCATCGACGAGGGTGGCGCCGCGGACCAGGAGGTCGAAGGCCATGCGCGGATGCTGCCACATGCGGCGCGGGCCGACGCACGGACCGGTCACCCGTCGGGAGCACCTCACGCGTCTACCCTGTAGGCGCAGCTCGAGATCGCCGCTCCGAGCCCAAGGATCGGCCCCCGGCCGCGCTGGAGGTAGGGCGTGACGCGTTCGATCGCCGACGACCTGCGGGAGCGCCGTCCCGAGGCGATCGACCGCCTGCTCGCCGAGCACGGACGGGAGATTCAGACCGTGGCCCAGGTCATCCTGCACGATCGCGACGAGGCCGCCGACGTCCTCGCCGAGACGGTCATCGCCGCCTGGGAGAAGGGGTCGAGCCTGCGCGACCCGGACGCCCTCCGCCCGTGGCTCCTGCGCGTGGCGACGAACCGCGCCCTGAGCCGACGGCGCAGGACCGCGCGACTGGTCGCGCTCGACTCGGTCCTCGACCATGAGTCCGCGGATCCCCGCGGCGCCACGGAGGCGCACGTGGCGGTGCTGGAGGGCCTCGCCCTCCTGGCGCCGCGCGAGCGTGCGGCCGTCGCCCTGCACTATCTCGCCGACCTCCCGGTCGAGGAGGTTGCCCACGCCATGGGGACCCGCCCCAACACGGTCAAGACCCAGCTCCGCGAGGCGCTGGCGAAGCTCCGTCGGGGCATGGCCGACGACCGCGGCGAGCCGGGCAACGCGCGGGAGGCAAGCCGTGGATGACGATCGCCTCGAAGTCGAGCTGCGGGCGGCGCTCCACCGGGAGATGGCCGCTTCGCGCCTCGCCGTGGACGCTCCACAGGTGCGCGCTCGGATCGCCGCCCGGGAGCGGAGCCGTCGCTGGACGCGCGCGGCGCTCGGGATCGCGGCCGTCCTGGCGATCGCCCTCTCGGTGCCCGTCGTCGCCCCGCTCGCGCAGCGCGCGCTCGCCCCCGATCAGCCGACCGACACGGCCGTCACGGTCCGCCTGGAGACGGGCGGCGACCTCGTCGTGGAGACGGTGTCCTTCGACGGGTCGGCGGTCGTGATGGCTCGCCTGCCCCGGGCCGCCGACTGGCTCCGGCCAACGGTCGACCCGGCCCGGCTCCAGCCCGGGACGAAGGGCACCGTGATGGCCTTCCATCCCGATGGCTATCTCGCCGTCGCGGTCTCGGCCGCCGACGAGGAGAAGAGCCCGGTCGTGGTCCTCGTCTGGAACCTGGCCCGCCCGGCCGACGAGCCTGTCCGCATCGACGCCACCGCCGACTCCATGGGCCAGCCGATGATCGGCTGGACCCCGGACGGCCGGCTCGTGGTGACCTCGGCCACGGACTTCTCGCAGCTCGACGTCCTGGATGCGCGCACGAAGAGCGTGGTGAGGGTGACGCTGCCCGACCAGGTCTTCGTCGCCGTCGGGTACTTCTACGGCTCCGTGGCGGGGGGCCGACTGATCACAAGCACGCCCGACAGCCGGGTCGTGGTGATGAAGCATGAGCCGGCGATGTTCCGCTCGACGGTCGCGACGGCCGATCTGCCGCGTGCCGGGGGGGCCGCCACGATGACCGAGGGTCGCCCGGCCGCCGTCTGGGCGGTCAGGGGCGTCGAGCCAACGTGGGGCGTGAACGCGGGCGTCATCGGCGCCGCCTACGACGCGAACGGCTGGACGATCACGGGCGTGCAGGTGGACGGCCAGGACCAGGGCTCCAACGGCACCTCCGATGCGCAGACCTGGACGCTCTTCGGCTCGGGCGAGCAGCTCGTCGGCGGGGAGGCATGGGACGCCACGCTCCGCGGGATCTGGCTCCTGCAGGCGACCGGGCGCCGCCTCGACCTCGTCCACCTCGACGGCCCGGGGCTCGCGTCGGCACGAGCCACGCTCCCGTGGGACGGCACCACCGGGGTCGACCAGAACGCGATCGCCGGGGTGGCGGCGGACGGGCGCGGGCTTGTCGTGCGGGTTGCGGCCGGAGAGCTCCTGGTCGACGGGGCATCGGGTCGCTGGGTGGAGCTCGCCTCCGGCGCCCAGTTCGTCGGCTGGTCCCGCGCCGCGACGCCCGCGACACCCGAGGCGCGGCCGTTCTGTGCGCCCTCCGAGGACGAGGACCTGTCCACCACGCAGATCGCAGGGTTCGGCGAGCCGTTCGTCGACGGGCTCGCCGCGGGCACGGGCAGCGAGCCCAGCCCGCGGCCGGCCGCGGATGCCTCGAGCCTGGCCGCGGCGCACACCTTCGTCGGGCGCGGCCTGCGGCTCCTGCTGCCGGATGGCGCGTGTGCGTCGTTCGTGTCCGCGGAGGCGGTGCCGGTCGACGATCCCGGCGCCGCGCCCGTGGCGTTCGATCCTGCGTCCGCGGCCCCCGGGGGACCGGGGGGCCTGCTCGGCATGACCGAGCCGCCCGCCGGGAGATGGATCGTCCGGCTGCGGCTCGCCGTGGAAGGCGGCCCGGGGCTGAACGTCCACGTGCTGCTCTTCCGCGTGGACGTGGCGGCGGCCGCGCCGTCGCCCGACCCCGGCGCGTCGCCCGGCGCGAGGCTGGTCTCCGGGTTCCCGACGACCGGCTCACTCCCGGGCTCGGTGGTCCCCACCTGGACGGTCGCGTACGGCGGAGCCGATGCGCCTGCCGACGGCGCCTCGACCTTCGACGATCCCACCAGCCCGCCGCTGCGTGCCGGCCCGGTCGTGCCGTCCGTCGCCTGTACGGGCGACGGGGCGATCCTGGTCGCGGCCGCGACGGCAGCTGAGTCCGGCACGCCCGCGACGCCGGCGGCCGACCGCTGGGTGGGCGTCGAGTGCGCCGACCCCCGGGCGGCGACGCCGGTGACGGTCAACCTTCCCGATGCGCGGGGCGGCGAGACCGTGCTCCTCGTCGAACGCCGGCCCACCCGCGCCGACGACCTCCTCGGATACTCCGTCGTGATCGGCCAGCCGGTCGACGCCGCCTGCGACACGCCGACCCCCGAGCTGGTGGCCGGGATCGGCCTGCGCGCATCACCGGACGCGACGCCACAGGCCGGCATCCTGGTCGCCTACGAGCTCCCGGCGGGCTCCCGGGGGATGGCGGCAGGCGACCTCGCCGCTGCCGCCTCCGGGCCGCTGATCGCCGGACCGCGGGGAGCGTACGACGGCCCCTGGTCCCTGGCGCTGCCCGCAGGTCTCTGCGCGACCGGATGGTCGATGCAACAGGCGGAGGCCGGGGCCACGGAGCTCCCGTCGGGCTCCAGCAGCACCCTCCAGAACGACAACCCCGCGCTTGGCGAGATGCCGCTGTCGCTCGCCGACCCCGGGGAGTGGGTGCTCTCGGTGACCCTGCCCCTCCCGGGCCCCGATGACGTGACCGGGTCGGCAACGCTCCTGTGGCACGTGAGGGTCACCGAGAACGCCACGCTGGCCCCCTGATTGCGCTGGCGGCGTTCGCGGCTGGCGGCCCCTTCGCCTCGTGACCGCGGGCGCCGTCTCGCATCGCGCGCTGTTGCCGCCGCAGTCTCGCCTCGCCCCGGCCACCGCCGGCCGCATGCCGGCCAACCCTCGCCGTCGACCGCTCCATGAGCATCTCCGGCACATGACGTGCCTCCAGGACTCACGGCGGCCGTTCGACCGCCGCAGCCCGTCGTCCTGACCGCCCCGATGTCCGGTCCATGAGCAGGGCGACTGCCAACGGCTGGTCCAGGCGGCGCCGGGAGCGTCCCTCGGCGCGAGGGTGTCAATGGCCATGTGAAAGTCCCCGCTGGTGGCCACCAGGAAGTCCCCGCCCCCGGCGGCGTCTCAGGGCTTGGCCGACGGCACACCCGCTCTCGTTCTGGCTTCCTTCATCCGGTAGGAGTCGCCCGACGTGACGACCGTGACCGCGTGGTGCAGGAGCCGGTCGAGCAGGGCGACCGCGGTCGTGTGCTCGGGCAGGAAGCGGCCCCAGGACTCGAACGGCCAGTGGGACGCGACGCCCAGGCTGCGCCGCTCGTAGGCCGCGGCGACGAAGCGGAACAGGAGCTGGGCACCGGTGTCGTCCAGGGGGGCGAACCCGAGGTCGTCGACGATCACGAGGTCGGCCCGCAGCAGCCCCTCGATGAGGCGGCCGACGCTGTTGTCGGCGAGACCGCGGTATAGCGCCTCGGCCAGGGAGGCCGCGGCGAAGTAGCGCACCCGGAACCCCTGCTCCACGGCGGCGTGCCCGAGGGCGATCAAGGTATGGGACTTCCCGGTTCCGGCCGGTCCGACGAGCACGAGGTTCTCCCGGGCCCGGATCCACTCGAGCGACGCGAGGTAGTCGAACGTCGGTCGCGGGACCGACGACTCGGCGACCAGGAACTCCTCGAGCGTCTTGCGCACCGGGAACCCCGCGGCCCGCAGCCGTGCCCGGGCGTTGGAGGCATCGCGTGAGCCAAGCTCGGCCTCGAGCAGGGTGCGCAGGAGCTCGTCGGGCGCCCAGCGCTGGACCTTGGCGGTGACCAGGACCTCGGGTGCCATCCGCCGGATCGCGGACAGCTTGAGGCGCCGCAGGGCGGCCTCGAGGTCGGGGGCGAGCGGGCCTGCGACGGCGGCCGTCATGCGACGGGCTCCAGGGCATACGCCGCGAGCGGCCGGACCGGGACCGCGGGCAGCCCGATGGCGAGCTGCGCACCCGGATCGCGATGACGGGGCACCCCCGGTCCTGCGGCGAGGATCGAGCGGATGTCCGCCGCCCGGAACCGGCGGTACGCGAGCGCCCGCTCGAGCGCCGCCAACAGCGGCTCCCGGCCGTGGGCCGCCTCGAGGCCGGCGATCAGGGCGAGCTCGCCCGCGAGCCTGCTCGTGCCCGCGGCGGCAGCCGCGCGCAGGAACGCCGCCGCGACGGGGCCCAGCGAGAGGAACGCGATCTCGCCCGGCGTCCGCGGGCGGATCGCCCGGACGGGGGCTGCGGCTGCCCGGCCGTAGTGGGCGTCGAGCAGGCTCATCTCGCCAGGACCGACCAGCCGGTGCCGCGCGATCTCCGAGCCTCCGGCCCGCACGAGCAGCTCGCCGCCCGAGACCAGGAGCTCGACCCGGGTCCCGATGAAGGCTCCGGGAACGCTGTAGCGCGCCGAGCCGAAGCGGACGGTCCGCAGGCGGTCGAACGTGCGCACCGCGGTCGGCGCCGGCGCCGGTCGGAGCGAGGGCAGGCGGCCGAGCAGGGCACGCTCGACCAGGAGCCGCTCGGCCGGCACGGCCGATGTCTCGGCGTGGACCCAGGCGTTGGTCTCGGCGCACCAGGCGACCGCGGCCGCGTTGGCCGCCGCGAGGTCGGTGAACGGTGCGCCCGGGATCATGAGGTCGGCCTTGGCGTACCCGACGAGGTGCTCGACGACGCCCTTGCTCTCAGGATCGGCGGCCTCGCAGAAGTCGGGCCGGAAGCCGTAGTGGAGCGCGAACGCGAGGTACCCGGGTGCGGGCACGACGACGTTGGCGACGACGCCGCCCTTGAGAGAGCCCATCCGGTCGGCGAGCACGACGCCGGGCACGCCGCCCAGGGTCTCGAAGCACTCGGCGAGGAGGGCAAGGGTCGTCTCCTGGCTCTCGTCGAGGGCGAACCGCACGAAGCGGACCCGCGACCAGACGAGGACCGCGCAGAACACGTGGAGATCACCCTCGCTGCCCCAGTCGATGGCGAGGTGCTCGCCCGGGGTTGCCTGCCAGGGCCGGTACACCCGGCGCTCGATGCGCCAGGCGGCCTTGGCGACCGCGACCGCGCGGCGCAGGCTGCGCGCGGAGCCCTCATACCCTGCCGCCCGGGCGGCAGGCAGCAGGCGCTTGGCGCTGATCCGGCCGTCGGTCGCCTTGACGCGCCCGGCGAGCAGGGTGCCGAGCGGATCGGTCGCCTTGGGGCGGGGTGGCCGCTCGACCGGCGGCCGGGTACGGCGCTCAACGACCCGGCGGACGGTCTTGGGAGTCGTCCCGCACAGACCGGCGGCAGCCCGATAGCTGCCCAGCTCGCGGTACGCGGACAGGATGTCCAACTGGTGCCTCGCTGACTTCACAATGGGCGTCCCTCGGGTCTGCCGGTGATGGGTTCTCAACAACCGCATCGTGGCAGTCCCGGGGGGCTTCCCGGATGGCTCAGGTCAATCGAGGGGCGGGGACTTCCTGGTGGCCACCAGCGGGGACTTTCTCATGGCCACGGACAGGAGGGCGCGGCCAACCTCGAGGGAAGCCCTGGGAATGCTCGTGGAGCGGTCATCCCGGGTTCCGGGTGCGGGCGCGCCATCCCGGGTTCCGGGTGCGGGCCGTGCGTCGCCCCTGCTCCGCCGGAGGCGACCCGCCCCGCCTGCTCCGCCGGCCGCTCTTCCGGTATACTCCGCCCTCGGACGAATGGGGCTATAGCTCAGCTGGAAGAGCGTCTGAATGGCATTCAGAAGGTCCGGGGTTCGAATCCCCGTAGCTCCACCAGCCCCCTGAACGCCGCCGCCGAACCGACCCCTCGCCTCAGCGGCGAGGGGTCGTCGTGTACCTGGAGCCCACCGTGACGACCGAACGGACCCGGATCGAGCGCTACGACCCCACCGCCATCGAGCCGCGCTGGCAGGCGCGCTGGGCCGAGCTCGGCCTGCACCGGACGGACCTCCAGGACACGTCGCGGCCGCCGTACTACCTGCTGACGATGTACGACTACCCGTCGGGCAACCTCCACGTCGGCCACTGGTATGTCAAGACGCCGACCGACGCGTTGGCGCGCTACCACCGGATGCTCGGCCAGAACGTCTTCTTCCCGGTCGGCTTCGATGCCTTCGGGCTCCCGGCCGAGAACGCGGCGATCAAGAACCGGATCCACCCGGCGGAGTGGACCGCGCGGAACCTCGACATCATGCGGCGCCAGCTGCGGAGCATGGGGGCGACGTTCGACTGGGACGCCGAGGTCGTCACCTGCGACCCGACCTACTACCGCTGGAACCAGTGGCTCTTCCTGCGCTTCCTGGAAGCCGGCCTGGCCTACCGCGCGACCTCCCCGGTCGACTGGTGCCCCAACGACGGGACCCTGGCCCGCGAGCAGGTGGAGGGTGCCGACCGCCATTGCTGGCGCTGCGGCGCGAAGGTCGAGAAGCGCGACCTCGCCCAGTGGTACCTGCGCATCACGAAGTACGCCGACGAGCTCCTCGACTTCACCGGCATCGAGTGGCCCGAGCCGATCCGCGTCATGCAGACGAACTGGATCGGGCGGAGCGAGGGCGCCGAGGTCGTCTTTCGCAGCGCGCCCGACACGCACCTCGAGGGCGGAGACGAGATCCGCGTCTTCACGACGCGCCCCGACACGCTCTTCGGGGCCACGTTCATGGTCCTCGCCCCGGAGCACCCGCTGGTCGCGAAGCTGACCTCGCCCGGCCAGCGCGAGGTCGTCGCGGCGTACGTCGAGCAGGCGGCCCGCGAGACCGAGATCGAGCGCCTCAGCACCGAGCGCGACAAGACCGGCGTCCCCCTGGGCGCCGACGCGATCAACCCGGTCAACGGAGAGCGGATCCCGATCTGGATCGCCGACTACGTCCTGTCCGGCTACGGGACGGGCGCGATCATGGCCGTGCCGGCCCACGACGAGCGCGACTTCGCCTTCGCTCGCCAGTTCGGCCTCGAGATCCGCGAGGTGATCCGCCCGGCGGCAGCCTACGGCGACGAGGCCGCGCTCGAAGCCGCCTACGTCTCGAAGACGGCCGACGATGCCCTGGTCAACTCGGGGCGCTACGACGGGCTGGCCGCGCCCGACGCGATCCGCGCGATCACGACGGACCTGGAGGCGCGCGGCGAGGGCAAGGCCGCGGTGAGCTACCGGATCCGCGACTGGCTCATCAGCCGCCAGCGCTACTGGGGCACCCCGATCCCGGTCGTTTACTGCGACGGCTGCGGCATCGTGCCGGTGCCGGACGACCAGCTGCCGGTCCTGCTGCCGGCGACCGTCGACTACCAGGGCTCCGGCGAAAACCCGCTCAAGCGGGACGAGGCGTTCCTGCGCACGAGCTGCCCGCGCTGCGGCGGCCCGGCCAGGCGCGAGACCGACACGCTCGACACGTTCATCGATTCGTCGTGGTACTGGTTCCGCTATCTGTCCCCCGGCAACGAGGCGGGACCGGTGGACCGGGCGCTGCTGGATCGCTGGACCCCGGTCGCGCAGTACACCGGCGGCGCCGAGCATGCCGTGATGCACCTGCTCTACAGCCGCTTCTTCACCAAGGCGATGGCCGACTGCGGCCTCGTCGGCCACCGCGAGCCATTCCTGCGACTCTTCAACCAGGGCCAGGTCCTGGGCGCCGACGGCGAGCGCATGAGCAAGTCGCGCGGCAACGTCGAGGACCCCGACGCGCTCGTCGCGCAGTACGGCGCGGACACGGTGCGCCTGTTCCTGATGTTCATGGGGCCCTGGGACCAGGGCGGCCCGTGGAGCCCGAGCGGCATCGGCGGCGTGGCGCGCTTCCTCCACCGGGCCTGGACCCTGGCGCTGGACCCGCACGGGCGCGAGCCCGGAGACGCGTCCGCGGGCTCGCTTCCCGCCGGCGAGGACGCGGCGGCGGCCGAGAAGGCGATCCGCGGCGCCGCGCACCGGACGCTGGCCGCGGTCACCGTCGACTACGAGGGCTTCCGCTTCAACACGATGGTGGCGAAGCTGATGGAGCTGGCGAACCTGCTGTTCCGGTACCGCGGGACGGAGGTCGCGGGCGGCGCGGCCTGGGACGAGGCGATCCGCCTGTTCCTGCTGATGCTAGCCCCCGCGGCGCCGCACGTCGCCGAGGAGCTCTGGTCGCGGCGCCTGGCCGCCGCCGGGACGCGATGGTCGTCCATCCACGCCGAGCGCTGGCCGGCGGTGGATGCCGCCGCCGCCGCCGTCGCGACCCGCGAGCTGCCCGTGCAGGTCAACGGCAAGGTCCGCGACCGCGTCGAGATCGCGGTCGGGCTCTCGTACGCCGAGGTCGAGGCGCTCGTCCTCGCCCGCCCGAAGGTCGTCGCCGCTCTCGGCGGCAGGACGCCGGACCGGGTCATCCACGCTGGCGGCGGCCGGCTCGTCAACATCGTCGTCACGGGCTGACACTGGGCCTGCCGCACGACGATCCCGGCGAGCCGCGTCGGCGGAGGCAGGCCACGATCGCCCGTCCCGCGGAGGTGAAGGGGGCCGTTCGGTCCGACGCGGCCGTGACCATGTCGCCGAGTTGGTGACCTCCCGCCCTCGACCCGCGGACGCTCGCTCCCGTACACATCGGGCAGGGGTCGGCATCGGTGGCCCGTCGCGGACAACCCGCTTCATCTGCCCGCCGTCGGCCTCGTGAGCCAGCCGATCGATCGTGTCCAGGGAGGTGTCTTGTGTCCGTTGCGACGACGTGGCCCGGCGCAGGAGTCGCCATGACGTCGGGGCTGCGGCTCCTCGCTGCCGGCCTCATGGGAGCGGCCCTGCTGGCCGGCTGCGGGGGTGGCGCGAGCATTGCCCCTGGCGCGAGTGGGGCGGCGCCCACCAACGCCGCCGCGACGCCCGCACCGGCGGACACGGCGGCCCCGGGGGAGACCCAGGCTCCCACCGGCGCCGATACCGTGGACGTGTGCTCCCTCATCACCACCGACGAGGTGGCCGCGATCGTCGGCAAGCCGGTCACGATCGAGCCGGTCGAGGCCAACGAGGACTGGTCGGCCGGCGAGTGCTGGTGGAACTCCGAGACGATGGACGTGCGCTTCTCGGTCGACGTCGGCACCCCGGCCACCGTCGCGAAGAGCTCCTCGCCGACGACGAAGGAGCAGCTCGACCTCTTCAAGATCGCCGTGATGGCGCCCAACGCGGTGGACATCTCGGGTGTCGGAGACGCCGCGGTGTTCGGCAACCTCTTCCTGGTCGCCACCAAGGGTGAGTCCATGGTGGAGGTCTTCAACCTGCCCCAGGACCAGGCGACGGCGATCGCCAAGCTGGTGCTCGCGAAGCTCTGACCCGCTCGAACCCGGCCGCCCTGCACATCGGGCAGAATCGAGGGCGTGATCCCGCACGCACCGGTTCATCGATCGCGCCCGATCCGCGGAACAGCCGTCATCGTCGTCGTCGCAGCCGCCCTCCTGGCCGGGTGCGCGGGCTGGACGACCGACCCCGCCCTGACCCTGCGCGTCGACAGCCGGATCGATCAGCCGCTCCTGGTCTACGTCAACGGCGACTGGGTCGGCACGATCCCCACGGGCGCGACCGACGCCACGGTGCCGGCCACGGGGCACGGCGGGCCCTCGTGGACCGCCGAGGGCCGAGTGGCGAGCGGGACCGTGCTCATCACGCTGCCCATCCCGGCCGCGCCGGCCGCCGGCGAGGGGCTCACGACGACTGCCGTCACGGCCTGCGGCACGATCACGATGACGGTCGGCGAGCCGGACCCCAGCCCGTCGCTCGCCCCGCCCGCGCCGGGCGCCGAGCTGCCGCCCTGCGACTGACGATCAGGGGCCGGACGTCGAGCGCCGCAGGCGGAGACCTTCAGGCGAGGCGCATCTCCGCATGGACCACGTCCTCGGCCGGCCCGGACCCGATCGCGAAGCCGACCTTCTCCGCGGCCCGCCGCATCCCGGCGTTGTCGGCCCGCATGTCGGCGCCGAGCGTCTCGACGCCCTCGGCCTTCGCGATCGCCACGAGCCGCCGGAGCAACTCCGTGCCGACCCCCATCCCCTGCCGCTGGTCGGTCACGAGCAGGGCGAACTGCGCGTCGTCGGTCCCGAACGTCCGCGACAGCCGGCCGACGGCCACGATCCGCGGCCCATCCGGCTCCGGCTCCTCGCACTCGGCGACGAGGGCCATCTCCCGGTCGTAGTCGAGGAAGCAGATCCGGACGAGCCGCTCGTGGGCCGTCCGCTCGTCGAAGCCGAGGTTCCGCATGTAGCGGCTGAACACCGTCTCGGGCGAGAGCGAGCGGTGGAAGTCGATCATCAGCGGCTCGTCCTCCGGCCGGATCGGCCGGATCGTCAGCCGGTGCCCGTCGGGGCACGTCCAGGTGCTGACGTACTTGCGCGGGTATGGCCGGATCGCCAGGCGCGGCAGGTCGTTCGGGTCGGTCGCGGGATCGTGGAGGACGACCCGGGCGTCGAGGGCGATGAGCCGCTCCGGCGAGGCCAGCAGCGGGTTGATGTCGAGCTCGGCGATCCAGCGCTGCTCGACCACGAGCTGGCTGAAGCGGACGAGGAGCTGCTCGAGCTCGGCGAGGTCGACGCCGCGGCGCCCGCGGACGCCCCCCAGCGCCGTGAGGATCTTCGTGTTCTCCATCATCCGCCGGGCCAGCGTCGTCGTGAGCGGCGGAAGGCCCAGCGCGCGGTCCTTGAAGACCTCGACGAGCTGGCCGCCCATCCCGAAGAGGAGCACCGGCCCGAACTGCGGGTCGATCGAGCTCCCGATGATGAGCTCGTAGCCGGTCCAGTTGACCATCGGCTGGACCGTCACGCCCTCGAAGTGCTCGGCGCCCTTCTTCTCGGTGACGGACTCGGCGATGAGCTCGTACGCATGGCGCACGGCGTCGGCGTTCTTGAGGTTGAGCTGGACGCCCCCAACGTCGGTCTTGTGGGTGATCGTGTGGGAGTAGAGCTTGACGACGACCGGGTAGCCGATGCGGTCGGCGGCCGCGATCGCGTCGTCGATCGTCGGCGCGACCACCGTCTCGGTGATCGGGATCCCGTACGCGGCCAGGAGCTCCTTCGACTCGTCCTCCGTCAGCAGGGTGCGGCCCTCGGCCCGGGCGGCGCCGATGATCGCCTCGGCCCTGGCCCGGTCGACCGGGTGCTCCTCGTCGGAGGGCAGCGTGGGCGTCTCGTAGATCTGCTGGAGGTTGCGCGCGAGGCGCCACGTGAAGTTGAAGATCTTGACCGCCTGGTCGGGGTAGTCGAAGGTCGGGATCCCGGCCTCCCGGAGGATCGCCGCCCCCTCGACCACGTCTTTGCCGCCCATCCAGCTGGCGAGCACCGGCTTGCCCTCGATGTGGGCGAACGGGACGAGCTCCCGCGCCGTCTCGGTCGGGTCGGTCATCGCCTGCGGCGTCAGGATCACGAGGAGGCCGTCGCTGCCCTCGTCGCGGGCGGCGACCTCGAGGGCCTTGGCGTACCGGGCGGGCGTCGCGTCGCCGATGATGTCGATCGGGTTGTTGTGGCTCCACGGTCCGGGCAGGAAGCCGTTGAGCTCCTCCATCGTGGCCGGCGAGATCTCGCTGACCTCGCCGCCGCCGGTGATGAGGGCGTCGGTGGCGAGGACGCCGGGCCCGCCGGCGTTCGTGACGATCGTCAGGCGGTTGCCCCTCGGACGGGGCTGCTTGGCGAGCACCTCCAGGACGTCGAAGATCTCGGCGATCTCGTCCACGCGGAGGACGCCGACCCGCCGGAAGGCGGCCGCGAGGACCTCGTCGGAGCCCGTCAGCGAGCCCGTGTGGGAGGCGGCGGCCTTCGCCGCCTGGGCCGTCCGGCCCGGCTTGATGACGATGATCGGCTTCGTGAGGGCGACCTCGCGGGCCGCCGACAGGAAGGCCCGGGCGTCGCCGATCGTCTCCATGTAGATGACGATGCTCTCGGTCGCCGGGTCGTTGCCGAAGTAGGTGATCACGTCGCCCCAGCCCACGTCGAGCATCGAGCCGAGCGAGACGACGGCGCTGAAGCCGACCTTCTCGCGCATGCTCCAGTCGAGGACGGCGGTGAGCAGGGCACCCGACTGGCTGACGAAGCCGACCGAGCCCGACGCCGAGATGCCGGCCGCGAACGTGGCGTTGAGGCCGGTGGGCGGGCGCATGACGCCGAGGCAGTTCGGGCCGACGATCCGCATCTCGTTCGCCCGGACGGTGGCCAGGATCTGGCGCTCCAGCTCGGCGCCCTCGGGGCCGATCTCCTTGAAGCCGGCCGAGATGATGACGACGGCCTTCACGCCGGCCGCGGCGCACTCCTCGACGGTCGCCGGGATCGTCGTGGCCGGGGTGACGATGACGACCAGCTCGGGAACCTCGGGGAGGGCCGCGAGGTTGGGGTAGGCGCGGACGCCGAGGATGCTCGGGCGCTGCTTGTTGACGGGATAGACGGTGCCCCCGAACGGGCTGCTGATGAGGTTCCAGAAGACCGTCCGCCCGACGCTCCCCTCCTTCTCCGTCGCGCCGATGACGGCCACGGATGCCGGGGCGAAAAAGCTCTCCAGCGGGTTCCGGCTGACGCCGAGGACGTCGGCGGTGCGGTCGCGCATGTTCCGGGCGGAGACGGGCGCGGGCTCGTCTGAGAAGCGGGCCTGGGCCTCGATGGCGGCGGGGGCGAAGTCGGGCACGGGATGGGCTCCGGTCTGCGTGAGGCGGCGCGGGGCGGGTGCTCCGCGGGCGGCGGCGGCGTGATGACGCCAGAGTGCCACGCCGGGCCCGGATGGGCGGAGGGCCGACTCTCCCCCATCGCGGGGGCCGGGTGGCGCCGGATGGCGTACGCTCGGGCCGGCCCGCCCGTTCGTGTCCGTCCGCGGCCCGGAGGTCAGCCAACCATGAGCACCCTGCTCGTCCGCAACGCCGACGTCCTGGTCACCCACGACGCCGCCCGTCGGGAGATCGCGGGCGGCGGCTTCCATGCTCGGGACGGGATCATCACGCTGGTCGGTCCGACCGCGGAGCTGCCCGTCGAGGCGGACGAGGTCCTTGACCTTGCCGGCCACGTCGTCCTGCCCGGCCTGGTCAACACCCACCATCACCTCTACCAGACGCTGACCCGCGCCGTTCCGGCCGCCCAGGACGCGGACCTCTTCGGGTGGCTGACGGCGCTGTACCCGGTATGGGCGCGCCTGACGCCGGAGGCCGTGCGCGTTTCGACGGCCGTTGGCCTCGCCGAGCTCGCCCTGTCCGGCTGCACCACCAGCTCGGACCATCTCTACCTGTACCCGAACGGCTGCCGTCTCGACGACGCGATCGAGGCCGCGGCGGAGATCGGGCTGCGGTTCCACGCGACGCGCGGAAGCATGTCGCTCGGCGAGTCACGCGGCGGGCTGCCCCCCGATCGGTGCGTCGAGGACGAAGCGTACATCCTTCGCGATTCGCAGCGCCTGGTCGAGCGCTACCACGACCCGTCGCCCGGAGCCATGCTCCGGATCGCCCTGGCGCCCTGCTCACCCTTCTCGGTGACGCCCGACCTCATGCGGGAGACCGCGTCGCTCGCGCGCTCGCTCGGCGTCCGGCTCCACACGCACCTGGCCGAGACGCTCGACGAGGAGCGGTTCTGCCTCGAGACGGTCGGCTGCAGGCCGGTCGCCTACATGGAGTCGCTCGGCTGGCTGGGACCGGGCACGTGGTTCGCGCATTCCGTCCACGTCGACGACACCGAGATCGAGGCCTACGCTCGCACCGGCTCGGGCGTCGCACACTGCCCGACGAGCAACATGCGCCTCGCGTCGGGGATCGCGCCCGTCCAGCGGATGCTCGCGGCCGGGGTCCGCGTCGGGCTCGGCGTCGACGGCTCGGCCAGCAACGACGGCTCGAACATGCTCGCGGAGGTGCGCCAGGCGCTCCTGCTCGCGCGCCTCGGCCTGGCCGAACGGCGGCGCCGCGACGCGGCCACGCTCGCGGGCGAGGCGGGCCAGCTGCGGGCGGGCGAGGCGGGCCAGCTGCGGGCGCGCGAGACGCTCGAGCTGGCGACGCTCGGCGGTGCGGCGGTCCTCGGGCGCGATGACATCGGAGCGTTGGCGCCCGGCATGTGCGCGGACTTCTTCGCCGTGGACGTGCGGCAGCCGGCGTTCGCAGGCGCTCTCCACGATCCGGTCGCGGCGCTGGTGCTGTGCGCTCCTGCCCCGGCTGCCTTGACCTACGTGCACGGGCGTTCGATCGTCCACGAGGGCCGCCTCGTCACGCTGGACCTGCCGCGCGTCGTCGAAGACCACGACCGCCTGGCCCGCGCGCTCATCGAGCCGGACTGAACCGGGCCGGACGGCGACTGCCCGGCCCCGACCGCGATGACGCAGCACGCCAACGCGTGGGTGGGCCGACTCGGGGTACCTTGGCGCCGACGCGGGTCGGCGGGATGCGCGAGCTGCCCGACCTCATCCCGCCGTTGGTGAACGCTCCGGAGGCTTCGATGGGCCAGGTCAGGATCGGCGCGCTCTGCTGGAACCAGTACACAGCGTGGCCGGCGCTGCTCGAGGCCGGCGTCCGCGCGGACCGGCTGGGGCACGACAGCTTCTGGACATGAGTTCGCGGCTACGCGATGGAAGCGGCGCGGCGCGTGCCCGACGACGCGGGAGCGAATCCAGGATGGCCGCACATCGCCTCGGTCACGACGTCCGGCGCGTCTGACGGGCCGCCCGATCTTCGATCGACCTTGACGTACAGAGGGGAGAGAACCATGAGCAACGAACAGGTGGCGCCTGAGACGAAAGGTGTCGCGGTGGAGGTACTCGCAACGGTTGACCTTGCCCGCGAGATCGAGGGCATGGAACGGCGCCAGCTTCGAATGCGTGTGGTGACCATCGAGCCCGGAGGCGTCTTCGGCCCGGTTCACGACCACAACGGCAGACCAGGCATCGTGTACGTCTTGCGGGGAACGATCACCGACCATCGAAACGGGGTCGCCACGGACTATGGGCCGGGAGTGGGCTGGCCCGAGGATCGGAACACGACCCACTGGCTCGAGAACAGGGGAACGGTTCCGGCGGTGGAGATCTCGGTCGATATCGTCAGATCAACTGGAGCGTGAGTTGAGCGAAGTCAAGATCGGCGCCCTGTGCTGGAACCAGTACACCGAGTGGCCGGCGCTGCTCGAGGCCGGCGTCCGCGCCGACCGGCTGGGCTACGACAGCCTCTGGACGTGGGATCACGTCTACCCGATCGTCGGCGATTCGCACGGGCCGAACTACGAGGGCTGGCTCACCCTGGCCGCGTGGGCCCAGGTGACGAAGAAGGTGCGGATCGGCCTCATGGTGGGCGCCAATACCTTCCGCAACCCGGCCCTGGTGGCGAAGATGGCGACGACCCTCGATCACATCAGCGGGGGGCGTGCGATCCTGGGCATCGGCGGCGCCTGGTTCGAGGAGGAGCACGAGGATTTCGGGATCGAGTTCGGTTCCGGGTTCCCGGAGCGGCTGCGCTGGCTCGGCGAGGCGCTCCCGATCATGCGCGGGATGCTCGACGGAACCGAGCCGACTGCAGCCGGGCCGCGGTACACGTCCCGTGACACGCGGAACCTCCCGGCACCCGTTCAGGCCCACCTCCCGATCTGCATCGGCGGGGGCGGCGAGCAGGTGACCCTGAAGCTCGTCGCGAAGTACGGCGACATGAACAACGTCGGCGGCGGCGTCGAGACGGTGCGGCGCAAAGAGGAGATCCTCCTCGAGCACTGCGCAGCAGTCGGCCGAGACCCGGCCGAGATCGAGCGGACGACGGGGGTCGGGACGGTCTTCATCCGCGACGACCGGGCCGAGGCGGAGCGCCTCTTCCGCGCGGCGTTCGAGCGCAACCGGGTCGCCCGGCGCTGGGAGGACCAGCCGGTCGGCACGCCGGAGGACGTCGCCGAGATGCTGGCGCCCTACGTGGAGCTCGGGTACCGCCATCTCATCGCGGGGGTCCCGGCCGACTACGACGAGGAGTCGATGACGCGGTTCGTCACGGAGGTCAAGCCGCTGCTGGAGGGGAAGGGGTGATGGGCGACGGGGGGATTGCCGCATTCTCGTGGGGGCCGCGGCGCTGGGACCTCGTCGAACGGACGGCCGGCGGCACGCTGCGCCACCGGGCATGGGTCGACGGGGCGCTCGCGCTCGACGAGGACCTCGGAGGGACGCTCGCGTCCGCGCCCACGGCCGTCGCCTGGGCGGTCGATCAGGCGGAGGTCTTCGCGGTCTTCCCGGACGGCGGGCTCTGGAACCGGTACTGGGACGGCGAGAGCTGGCATCCCTGGGAGTCGCTGGGCGGCGAGCTCGACCCGGCGTGTGTCCCGGCCTGCTCGTCCTGGGGGGCCGAGCGGCTGGACGTCGTCGCCCGCGGCCGCGACGGCGCGACCTGGCACCGCTGGTGGGACGGGACCCGCTGGGTGCCCTGGGAGCGGTTGCCCGGCTGACGCGATCCGCGGGGTCAGAAGGTGCGCCCGCCGTCGCGTCGCCGGGCGTGGCGGCCGTGGCCGCGCGTCGCCGGGCGTGGTGGCCGTGGCCGCGCGTCGCCGGGCGTGGTGCCGGGCCGCGCCTCGCGTCGCCGGGCGATCGGTTGTGTGATCGATCTGGCGACATCCGAGCGTGGGCCGGGCGCCCGACCGCCGGATCGGGGCTTCCGCCGTGCTTGGTCGTCGCCAGGCTGATCGCAGGACCGATCGTCAGGCTGTCGGATCGCCGGCTGTCGGCTGGGCGGCCGTCGGCTCGGCGGAGGTCCGCTGGGCGGCCATTGGATCGTCAGACCGTCGGCTGCGCGGCCGTCCGCTGGGCGGCCGTCGCGGGCACCGACGCGTCGCCGGGCGTCGCGGCCGCGCGCTGGCGGGCGCGGTGGCGGGCAGCCTTCGCACGGTTGCCGCAGCTGGCCATGCTGCACCAGCGCCGGCGGCCGGTCCGCGACGTGTCCTCGAAGACCCAGCGGCAGCCGTCGTTGGCGCAGATGCGGAGGCGCTCCGTCGCCCCGGTCGAGATGACGCCGACGAGCGGCTCGGCGACCGCGGCCAGCGCGTCCTCGAGCGGATCGCCGGTGTGCCGGTGGGAGAGCGCAATGCCGCCCTCGCCCCGCACGAGCTCGACGACGCTGCGGGCCCGGAGGACCCCGTTGACGGTCGCGAGCGCCGTCTCCTCGACCGCGCGGCCGGCCACGAGGGCTTCGACGATCTCGCGCAGCGCGGCCCGGACCGCCACGACGTGGGCGAGCAGCTCCGCGGCCCGTGCCGCCGGCAGGGCGTCGATCGGCCGTCGGCGGGCCGCGTGGAGGAGCCCGTGCTCCCCGAGCCAGGCTGTGACGTCGCCGAGGGCGTTGAGGTGCTCGACCGGCCGGCCCGAGCCGTCCAGCTCGGCGGTGTTCAAGAAGTCGAACGTGTCCTCCAGCATCGCCCCGTGACGGTGCTGGGGGTGGGTGATCTCGATCATTGGTAACCACTTTAGGGGCTTGACTGGTTACGCGCAAGAGGCTAGTATTCGTAACCAGTCAAGCCGTTCTCACCGGTTAGGCGCCGGGCGGCTCGCAGAGGGGGATCGATCGATGACCATCGCGCTCGCAGTGCTCGTCGCGTCCATCGCAGGCCTCGTGCTGTTCGACCTCGCCGCCGCTGCGTTCGGCGTGGACAGCCGCGACGGCTTTGCCGACGACCGTCACCGCTGAAATCACGGGGAGAGATCGCGATGTGGCAGCACCACTACGTCATCCACCAGATGCGCATGGAGGAGCTTCGTGCGGCGGCCGACCGCGAGCGGCGCTGGCGGGCGCAGGACGCGGAGAACGACAGGCGTGCGGCGGATCACGGGCCGGGCCGCGGGCGCGTCCTCGCCGCCCGGGTTGTCGCCGCGCTCAGCCGCAGCGCGGCACGCACGGCCCGGCGGCTGGACGCCCGGGCGGCCGTCGAGCTGGGTCCCGAGCGCGCCCTGCGCGACGCCTGAGCCGCGATGGGCGGGTCGGCGGCGTGGTCGCCTGCGGAGCCCCGGCGCCGAGGGGACGGCCCGCAGCGGCGGCCATGCGGCGCGCCGGCTGGTTCAGACGTGCCGGTGCAGGTCGCCCTCGCCGGCGGATTCCGGGCCATCCTCGTCGCGGGGCACCTGCTCCCAACCCATCTCCTCGGCAACCGCCTTCGGGAGGTTGAGGTACAGCGTCTCGTCGCGCACGTTCGCGATCGCCGACGAGGGGACGTACAGGTCGCCCGAACGGCCGCCGTGGGATGTGAGCACGTAGTTCTGGCCGACGTCCTTGACGGTGCCCAGCCGGCGCCCGTCGTTCCCGACCACGGCCCAGCCGGGCTTCAGGTCCGTCATCCGCATCGCTCGGGGCAACCTCCCGTCGGGCGAGTGGCCCCGGCGGGAAACACCGGGGCCACGTCGAGTTTAGGCCCTCCGCGGCTGTTCGTGGGCCGAGACCCGGCCGCCAGATCGAGTGGCGTCCGTGGGCCGGACGCGGCCGCGGGATCGATCAGATCCGCGCGAGCCGGCAGAGGACGGCGAAGTCCGCGTCGCTCCCCGGCCAATGCGACCGGAGGGCGGCCGTCCCGATGCGGCGATCGACACGGCGCAGGACGACGCCCGCGAAGATCAGGTCGTCGACGGTGCCGATGCCGGGCAGCAGGTCCGGGAGGAGGTCGATCGGGCTCCGAAGGTAGAGGAGCAGGAAGCCGAGCGCAAGCCGGCTCCGACCGGGCGTCGCAGGGTCGCCGCGGGTCGCGCTGACCAGCCGCACGAGGTCCGGCACCAGCGGGAGCGCCGGAAGCATGTCCTCGAGCGGCGGGCGGTTCGCCCAGATCAGCAGGGCCAGGAGCAGCCACACGACCAGGACGACGAGGAGGATGACGGCCACGGGCAGGGGGCTCACCGGCTGATCGTAGCGATCCTCGCCGCGGCACGCCACCGCGCGGTCGCGGTCGACCCCCCAATCCGATAGGAGCGGAGTGCCCGGTGCCCTCGCCGAAGGTTAGCGATTCGTAATGAAAGGTTAGCGGTTCGTGATGTGAAGTTCCGTCGAGATTCGCGCAGACTGCAGCGCCTTGGTGGGGGGTACGGGAACCTTCGGTTCCCACCTGCGCGGCGTCTCCACACGGTCGCCTCGACCGTCGCGCAGGGCCAATGGCGAGACCGACCCACGGGTGATCGTGGGCGTGCCTGCGCCCAGAAGGGGGTTTACTGTGGCGTCTCCGGAACAGGCTCGTTCGACCCGCGGCGAGAGGTGGTCTCGTGCGTAGGCTGACGCTTCTCGGCACGGTCGTGGCCCTGCTGGCCATGGCATTGCCTGGCTCGGCGCTCGCACGCGATCCGGGTGCGGGAACCTGCTCGGGTGGAACGATGTATGGCGGCATGTACAGCGACTTCACCGTCACCGGCACCTGCACGATTGCCGACGGTGCCAAGGTGCAGATCAACGGCGATCTGACCGTTGCCAAGGGTGCCAGCCTGAACGACCACGGCGCGGAAGGGTGTGGGGGGGGCCCAGATGCACATCGCGGGCAACGTCAGGGTCGGCAGGGGCGCGGTTCTTGGCCTGGGCTGGAACTCGCCCGAGGGCGATGGCTCGCTGGGACCGGACACGGTGGGCGGGAACATCATCGCCAACCAGCCGCTGGCCCTGCAGCTGGGCCAGGTCACCGTCGGTGGCAACGTCATCTCGTTCGGCGGCGGGGTGCTGAGCACGTCGGCGGCGGACTTCCGCAACTTCCCCGTCAAGGACAACGTGATCCACGGCAACCTGGTCGTCCTGGGGTGGCGGGGCGGCTGGATCGGCCTGATCCGCAACCATGTCGACCGGAACGTGATCTTCGCCAACAACGTGAGCCGGTCGAACCCGGAGACCGGACCCGGGACGGACCCGGACTCGAGCGAAGTGATGGGCTCGGACCTCTCTGCCATCGACGGGCCGATCATCCCGCAGACGATCGGCGGCAACCTGATCTGCTACGGCAACCTCCCGGCCGCGCAGGTCAACCCCGCGGACGGCGGTGCCAAGAGCATCGTCGGCGGCAAGGGTATCGGCGAGTGCGCCGGACTCACGCAATAGGAGACGGCACACGGAGCGGGACCGTCGTCCCCCGGCGACCGAGCACCGTATCGGTAGCCGCCAACTAGCAGGAAGGCCCGCCCCGGCGGGCCTTCCTGCTTCCCGGCTGCGCACCCATCCCCGCCACTCACCCGAGACCGCCCGGGTCGCTCGGGCGGGCCCGCCGGTGCCGGCTGGTAAGTCGCCGATAAGCGGGCCTCGGTAGTCTCACGGTCGACGTCCGCCGCATCGGTTGTGCCCCCAATGCACAAGGTGCATAGAGCGGCCTCCGGACGCCCGGTCCGCGTCCCATCCTCCGAGGAGAGCGGAGCGAGCCAGCGGTCCGCCTGGGGGACTCAGCCCCGGCGATCCCCGGGGTGGTGGTCGCGCTCACAGTCGCGGCAGATTCGGCTTGAGTGCCGCGTGCCGCGCGGGCACAGGCAGACCGTGCAGCAGCAATCCTTCAGTTCCGTCGACGGAAACACGGTGTTCTCCCATTCGCGGTCGAGCAGAGACAGCCCACGCGCTGCGGCTGTGCCCGGTCCCAGGGTGCGTCCCCATCGGCCAGCTGGCGGGCGGCCGATTTGGGATGAGGCTGCAGCCGCGCCAAACGTGGGCCACTAGGCCGAAGTTGCCCACGGACGCCCGCTGCGCGTCCCATCCCGCGAAGGGAGCGCAGCCAGGGGCCGTCGGGGAAGCCCGCAAGGGATGCCGACCCCGAGTACCGGTCCCCCCGCGTGACCCGGTGCTCGGGTCGGCGTCGGTTGCGCCTAGATCGACTTCCCGACGGTACTCAGGATCTTCGAGACTTGGCCGCCAAGGAAGATCAAGGCGACGATGGCGACGATGGCAATAAGGGCGAGGATAAGTGCGTATTCGGCAAGGCCCTGACCTTCCTCGTCGCGAACGAAGAGCGACGAGATGAGTACGTACAGACGAGTCATGTGTGGTTCACCTCCTTCCCTGACTTCCGTGGTTATCCGGGTTGAGGGGTTGATCCCCTCTGACTGAACGACGGTACACCCGCCAGGATCCTAGTCGAGCACTTTGTGTACCCCCCGGTGCGTCGACACACCTTCTTGTCAGGCGCCCCATGAGCGACCCAACGTGGCTCCTCGGCCTCGGGGTCCTTGGAGAAGGTGGCGACAGCCATGGCAGGGCCAGCGAACGGCCCCCCGGACGCCCGGTGCGCGTCCCATCCTCCGAGGAGAGCGGAGCGCCCGACGGCGCTTCCGTCACGACGCGGCCGGCTTGCGGCAGCTGACGTACAGCCGGGTCCCCCAGGCGCTGGTCGGGTCGCTCGGTGACCTCCGCGGGCTAGGGTCGGCGAACACGAGGCGCCCGCCCGGGCGCAGCACCCGGAAAGCCTCGGCGTGCCGGACCGGCGCGTTGATCGCCGTGACCGCGGAGAACTCGCCGTCGCCGAAGGGTAGCTCGGCAGCGCTGCCGAACACCAGCTGGGCCGTCCCGGCGGCGATCCGGTCTGCGAGCCGCCGCTCGGCCTCGCGCAGCATCAGCGGGGACGCGTCGAGGCCCATGACGCGGCGCACGTGCCGGGCCTTCGTGGCCAGGAACGCCCCGGGCCCACAGCCGATGTCCAGCAGCTCGTCGTCGGGCTGCAGGTCGAGCATCTCGGCGACGGCCCCGTATACGCCCGCCTCGATGATCGGCATGAGCTTGGAGGTCACCCAGCCCACCGGCCCATTGCAGATGAAGCTGTACCGCCCGCCCGGCGCGTACACCGTGAACACGGCATCGTCGTCCGGCAGCGCGGCCTCCGGTCCGCGCCCCACGAGCCGGCCGCGGGCGAGCGCCCGTTGCGCTCGCCGGGCCGGGCGATAAGTCGCGGATAAGACGTCCTCGCTAGGCTCCCGGTCGACGCCCGCCGCCTTGGTTGTGCCCCCAATGCGGCGGGCGTCCTGGCGCCCGCCCGGAGTCGGTTCGCGAGGGACGACCGATGGGGCGGGCGGCCGTCGCCGTGGTGACCCGCCCGCACGCCCGCCGGGGAGTCGAGCGTGGAGCGATCCTTCCCCTGGCGCGTCCTGGAGGATGCTGCCGAGCCCTCGACGACGCCGACGATCGGGCAGGCTCTGCCCGCGCCGCCCGCGCCGCCGGGGCTCGGGCCGGCGGCCGATGGCGGCCGGAGCCGCAACCCCAGGGCGAGCGTGATCGGCGTGGTCGCGGCCGGCATCGCCGCGATCCTCGCCATCGGGGTCGTCGTCGGGGGGTCGCCGGCTGCGACGCTCGAGCTGCCGGGGGGCGCCGGCGACGGCGGCGGCGCGCTCACGGTGGGCCGTATGCCGGGCCCGGGCAGCACGGGGCCGGCCGGCGCGGGCTCGGCGTCCGGGTCGCCGGCGACTCCGGCGCCGCTCGTCATCGACGTGGCCGGAGCCGTCCGTCGCCCGGGCGTCTACCGGCTCGACCCCGGGTCCCGCGTCGTCGACGCGGTCGCTGCCGCCGGCGGCTACGGGCCCCGCGTGGACGCCGAGGCTGCGAGCCGCATCAACCTGGCCGCACCCCTCCGGGACGGCGAGCAGGTCCGGATCCCGTCCCGCGACGATGCCGTACCTCTCTCCCCGGCCGCGGCGGCCGACACGGGAGGAGGCGGTGGGTCGGGGGGCGGCACGGCGTCGAGCTCCGGCGCCCTCGTCGACATCAACACGGCATCCGCCGCCCAGCTCGACACGCTGCCGGGGGTCGGGCCAGCGACGGCAGCGAAGATCATCGCGGCCCGCGAGGAGGCCCCGTTCGCATCGGTGGAGGAGCTGCGCAGCCGGGGCGTCGTCGGCGAGGCGACGTTCGGCAAGATCCGCGAGCTCGTTACCGTCGGCCCGTGACCGGGCGGACGCGCACGGGGATCCCGGTCGGCGCACGGGTCGGGGTTGGAGTCCTCGCGGCGGCGCTCCTGGCGCAGGGCGGGCGCCTGTCGGTGCCCGGCCTCGTCGCCGTCGTCGCCGCGGCAACCGCCGTCGTGGCGATGAGCCGTGCGCGGGCCGGCCGCCGCACCCGGACGCCGGCCGCGACCGCCGCCCTAGTCGGTGCGTGGCTGCTTACGCTCCGGATCGCGGTCGGCGGCGGCGCCGCGGCCGCGACGCCGTCGACGCTTCCGACGGGCAGCGGCCCGTGGGTCGCCAGGGTGACGGCCCGCGGGTCGCCGCGCGAGGGAATGCAGCGCCTCATCGTGACGCTCGACGACACGGCCGCGATTGCCCTTGCCGTCACCGCGCCCCGCTACCCGGCCGTCGAGCCGGGCGACGAGGTCCGGCTCGACGGGCGCCCGGAGCCCCCGCCCGAGGGCGGCTACGGCGACTACCTGCGGCGGACCGGCGTCGCCGGGACCCTGCGCTCGAGGACGCTGCAGATCCAGGCACGGGCGGGCGACGCTGCGGCCTTGCTCGAGCGGACGCGCCGCGCCGCCGGGGACTCCCTCGCCCGCGCGCTTCCCGAGCCGGCCGCCGGCCTGGCGGCGGGGATCCTCGTGGGCCTGCGCGACCGTGTCGATCGGGACCTGGCGGCGGCGTTCACCGCGACCGGCCTCTCGCATGTCGTCGCGATCTCCGGCTGGAACATCGCGCTCGTGGCGGGGCTCGTGGGCGCGCTCATGGCCGGCCGCGCCCGGCGGACGCGCTCCGGCGTGATCCTCGTGGCGATCGTCGGGTACACCGTGCTGGCGGGCGCGTCGGCGTCCGTCGTGCGCGCGGCGGCGATGGCCGGCGTGGCCCTGCTGGCGCGCGAGAGCGGGCGCCCCGGCACGGCGGCGGCGGCGCTCGGCTGGGCGGTCGCGCTCCTCGTCCTGGCGTCTCCGGCCAACGCGACGGATGTCGGCCTGCAGCTGTCGGCCGCCGCCACGGCCGGCCTGATCGCCTGGTCGACGCCGCTCACGGCGGCGATCGCACGCCGCGCGGGGTGGCTGCCCGGCTGGGTCCGCGAAGGCCTCGGCGTGTCGCTCGCCGCCCAGGCGGCAACGCTGCCGATCGTCCTGCTCGCCTTCGGCCGCGTTGCCCCGCTCTCGCCGGTCACGAACCTCGCGGTGGTCCCCCTCGTGCCGCTCGCCATGGGCGCCGGGGCGCTCGCGCTCGCCGGCGGTGGCCTGGCGGCGATGGGCGCACCGGCGCTCGTCGCGACGCTCGCGGGACTCCCGGGCGCGCTCGTGCTTGGCCTGATGATCGCGATCGTCCGGCTTGCGGCGGCGCTCCCGCTGGCCAGCCTGACCCTGCCCCCGCCCGTCGCGGGCGGGGTGGCCGCGCTGCTGACCGCCGGGCTTGCCGCGCTCGCGTGCAGGAGCCGGATCCACTCGGCCATCCGGGGCGCCGTGACGCCGACGGACCGCCGCTCGCCGGGGGATCCACCGGCGCCGGTGGGCGGGCGCTCACCGGGCGACCCACGGGCGCCGACCGAGGACCACCGCCGATCGCACACGCCCGCGGATCGCACGCCCGGGCGCCTCCTGCGAGCCACGGCGCTGCTCGGCGGCCTGGCACTCGCGGTGGTGGTGATCGCGGCAGCCACTCGGCCGGACGGCCGGGTCCACGTCACGGTGCTCGACGTCGGGCAGGGGGACGCCATCCTCGTCACCGGCCCAGCCGGCGGGCGCATGCTTGTCGACGGCGGTCCCGACCCCGATCGACTCCTCGTCGCCCTTGATGCCCGGGTGCCGCCGTGGGACCGCCGCCTCGACCTCGTCGTGCTGACGCATCCGCACGAGGACCACGTGGCCGGCCTGCCGCTCGTCCTGGAGCGGTATCGCGTCGGCGGGATCGCCGAGCCGGGGATGCCGGGCGACAGCCCAGGGTACGAGGCACTGCGGGCGGGTATCGCCGTCCGCGGATCGGCTTCCCGACGCCTGGCGGCCGGCGATCGCCTCGTGGTGGACGGGATCGCGCTCGACGTGCTCTGGCCCGACGCGGGCCGGGTCCCGGCCGAGCCGTCGGACGACGGCAGCGCCGTGAACGACGCGTCGATCGTGCTCCTCGGGTCGTTCGAGGGCCGGCGGTTCCTCCTCACCGGGGACGCCGAGGCCGACGTCGAGGCGCTGCTGGTGGCTCGCGGCCTGCCGGCGCTCGACCTGCTGAAGGCGGGGCACCACGGCAGTCGCACGTCGACCTCCGAGTCGCTCGTCGCGGTAACCCGACCGCGGATTGCGGCCATCTCTGTCGGGGCGCGGAACGACTTCGGCCACCCCTCGCGCGAGGTGCTCGACCGGCTCGCCGGCGCGGGAGCCGCCGTCCTCCGGACCGACCAGGTCGGCACGATCGATATCGCGCTCGGCGCGGCCGGGCTGGAGGTCCGCATCGACCGACCGATCCCAGCCTCGGCCCCCACCGTGCAGCCCGCGGCAACCGCCGGGCGCCAGGGGATCGGGGCGGCGCGCGGCACGCCTGCCGACCTCTCGTATGATCGGCCCGATGCCCGTCCCCTCCCGCACGGCCGCCGCCGCCCTGCTCGTCTCGCTCGAGCCTCCCGCCTGGCACCTGCGCCACGCGCGCGCGGTCGCCGAGATCGCGGCCTGGCTCGCGGCGCGCTGCGCGGCTCGCGGCATGGCGGTCGACCGCGCGCTCGTCGAGGCGGCCGCGCTCCTCCACGATGTCGACAAGGCGCTCCCCGGCGTCGAGCCGGAGGCGGCCCTGCCCCACGGTGAGGGATCGGCCGCCTGGCTGTCGGCGCGGGGCCACGCGGAGCTTGCCGCGGCGGTCGCGGGACACCCGGTGACGCGCCTGCTCGCGCCCGACGCCGACCGGTGGCTCGCCGCGGCCCCGCTCGAGGAGCTCCTCGTCGCCTACGCCGACAAGCGCGCCGGCCAGCGGCTCGAGTCGATGGACGCCCGCTTCGCGAGCTGGCGCAGGCGCTACCCGGACGGCTGGAGCGCGGCCGACGACCACGCAGCTCGCGTCCGCGCCGACGCCCTGGAGCGGGCCGTCTGCGCGCGAGCCGGGGTCCATCCGGGCGACGTTCGGCGCCTCCGCTGGACCGGCGACGCGACCGGGGCCGCCGGGGCCGCTGGGCGGGCCGGGGCGGGTTGGGGCGCCGCCCGGCGCGGCGCGGCGAAGGCAACGACGTGAGCGCGCCCACCGGCAGAGGCGCCACGGCCGGGCCGGCGATCGGCTACTTCTGGGGCGACGACGAGCACGGCCTCGAAGCGGCGGCATTCGCCGTCGGCCGCCGGGCGGCCGGACCCGACGGCGAGCCCCCGGTGGCCTGGCGCACGGCGGGCGCCACGACGCGGGCCGGAGAGATCGCGGAGCGCGTCGCGACCGCGACCCTCTTCGGGGGCGGGACGCTGGTGGTCGTCGAGGACCCGATGCCGCTCGTCCGGGCGAAGGCGGAAAGGGAAGCGCTCCTCGCCGCGGTGGCAGCCGTCGCCCCCGGCAACGCCCTCGTGTTCCTGGAGCCGATCGACGGGAGCGGCCGCCGGCCGAAGTCACTCGAGGACCTGGCTGCGGCGGTCGGAGAGGCCGGCGGCGAGGTCCGCCCGGTGATGGCGCCGCGCGAAGGCGGGATGGCGCGCTGGATCGAGGATCGTGCGGCAGAGCGCGGCATGCAGATGGAGCGCGGGGCCGCCGAGGCGCTGGCGCGCAAGATCGGGGCCTTCGTGCGCGAGGGCGACGTCGACCGCCGCCGGCAGGGCCGCCTCGCCGTCGCCGAGCTGGAAAAGCTCGCGGTCTACCGGCTGGACGCGCCCGTCCGTGTCGAGGATGTCGACGCGCTCGTGTCCGACGCCGTCCCCGGCTCGACCTGGGCATTCCTCGACGCGGTCGGGGCTCGCAGGACGCGCGAGGCGGCCGACCTGCTCGAGCGACTCCTCGCCACGACTCCCGAGCCGGTCCTGGTGGCCGTCCTCCACCGGCGGATCCGCGAGCTCCTCCTCGTCGCCGACCACCGGGAGCGCGGCGACACGATTCAGGCCACCGCCCGGGCGCTCAAGCTCAAGGAGTACCCGGCGCGCAAGCTCTGGGAGCAGGGGATCGCGTGGCGGCAGGACGAGCTGGCCGGGGCGCTCGAAGGGCTGCTCGAGCTCGACGGGACGCTCAAGGGAGATGCGTCGTCAGATGCCCGGCGGCGGCTGGCGTTCTCGCTGTGGCTGGCGGAGCGCGTCGCCCGGGCCTGAGCGCTTCGCGCGGGTGCCGGCGGTGGCGCCGCGACGCGCCGACGGAGGAGCGACGCGCGAAACCGACGAGTCCGCCCGGGGCGTGCCCCGACCTCAGTCGGCGCTGGACCAGGCCTGCTCCTGGAGCACGAGGTCGGACTCGATCGCGAAGACGCAGCGCGCCCGGCCAAGCCGCAGGACCTCGATCAGCTCGGGGTCGACGTAGAGCTGGTGGCACTCCTCGCACAGGCCCCCGGGGATCGCGAAGCAGAGGCGCTCGCCGCCGTCCGGCAGCCGGAACGACGCGTCGAACCGCGAGACGACGAGGCGACGAGTGCACTCGGGGCATCGATCGCGGAGGCTCGCCATCGGGGAACCCGGACCTCGGGGCTTCGTGGCCGAACCGCTCGGCCGTGCCCGGATTGTCCGCGCGGGCGGCGCCCCGCCGCGATGGGCCGCTCGTACCGTCCGGGGGCGGCGGTCGTCCCCCACCCCCTGCCCCGACCGGGCTACTGGACCCGCAGCACCGTCCTGGCCTCGGCCCACAGGCGCTCGAGGGCGTAGTACTCGCGCTCGGGCGGCGCGAAGACGTGGACGACGACGGAGCCCACGTCG
Source organism: uncultured Chloroflexia bacterium (assembly GCA_963831745.1). Lineage (GTDB taxonomy): Bacteria > Chloroflexota > Limnocylindria > Limnocylindrales > CSP1-4 > CTSoil-043. The sequence continues at coordinate 31,144 of CAWHRD010000003.1, forward strand.
AGAAGGACCCAGTGGGAGATCGGCTCGCCCTCGCGGGCAAGGATCCGGATCCCCTCGGCCTTGAGCCCCTCGGTGATCCCGTCGGCGATCGCGTCGAGCTGGCGCTCCGAGCCGCCGGAGCAGATGACGAGGTAGTCGGCGACCGTCGTGAGCGGCGCGATCTCGAGGAGCACGATCTCGGCGGCCTTCTTGTCCTCGGCCAGCTCGACGATCCGGCGCGCCAGGTCGAGGGGCGCGCGATCGATCTCCGGCGGCGGCGTGGTGCGGGCGGGCAGGCCGGCGCGCGGCGTCACTCCGGCGGCGTGCGTCTCCCTGCCGGCGCGCGGCGTCGCTCTGCCGGCGTGCGGCTCGTCGTCGGGGGTCTCGGCGGGCCGCTCGGCCGAGGCGCCGGGGGCGGGCTCGTCGGCCGGCACGTCGGGCGGCGCGGACGGGGGTTCGAGGTTCGGGTCGATGGTCATGGGCCTCCTCAAGGATGGGTCGGCGCCGCGACGGGCGGCGGGTCGGCGCCGTAGAGAGCGTACTCCGCGACCAGGGCCGCGACGGAATCCGGGACGAGGTAGCGGATGGAGCGGCCGGCCCGCACGCGCGCCCGGATGTCGGTGGACGAGATCGCGAGCCGGGGGTGGTCGAGCACGGCGATGCGCTCGTCGGGCACGCGGAACCGTGCCCGGAACGCCGCGACCGACTCCGCCGGCCTGTCGCCCCGCGGCACGATGCACAGCCGCGCGAGCCGCAGGATCGCCTGAGGCTCGCGCCAGGTCTCGAACCCCGCGAGCGCCTCGGCGGAGAGGATCAGCCACGGGTCGACGGCGACGCCGCCGGCGGCCAGCTCGGCCAGCGTGTCGAGCGTGTAGCTCGGGCCGGGCCGGTCGACCTCCCGGGCGTCGAGGACGAACGCGGGGTTCCCGGCAATCGCCCGCTCGACCATCGCGAGGCGCAGGCGCCCGGGCGTCACCGGTCGGTCGGCCTTCTGCCAGGGCTCGCCCGCCGGGATGAAGATGACCCGCGCCAGGCCGAGGACCTCGCGCGCCTCCTCCGCCACGGCGAGATGGGCGAGGTGCGGCGGGTCGAAGGTCCCGCCCATGACCCCGACTGCCGCTCCGCCGGTATCCGCGCCGCTCGGCCGGATCAACGCCCGTCGACCTCCCAGGCGTCGGCACCCCACTCGAACTCGACCCGCCCGATGCGCACGGTGTCGCCCGCCTGGATGCCGGCCCGCCGCAGCGCCCCGTCGATCCCGAGCCGGTCGAGGTCCCGCTGGAAGCGCTCGGCGGATTCCTCGACGTCGAAGTTGGTCTGGACGGCGATCCGCTCGATCCGGCGACCCCGCACGCGGAAGGCGTCGCCCTCGCGCTCGAGGGTGAACCCGTCGCCGGCGGCATCGAGCCGATGGACGACGACGCCGGTCGGCTCGGGCTCGGCCGCGAGGCCCGCGGCGTCCGGCAGGAGGTCGGCCAGGAGCCCGCGCAGCGCGTCGAGCCCGTCGCCGGCGTCCGCGGAGATCGCCACGCAGGGCAGGCGCTCGGTCCGGCGAGCCGCCGCGAACGCGGGCCACGCGTCGCGGGCGCCGGGGAGGTCGATCTTGTTGAAGGCGACGACAAGCGGCTTGGCGAGGAGCGCCTCGTCGTGGAGGCGGAGCTCCTCGCGGATGATCCCGTAGTCCCACTCGGGGTCGCGCGAGGCCCCGTCGACGACGTGGACCAGGACGCGCGTTCGCTCGACGTGGCGCAGGAAGGCGTGCCCGAGCCCGGCCCCGGCCGAGGCACCCTCGATGAGCCCCGGGACGTCCGCGATCGTCGGGCGCCGGTCCTCGGCATCGCCGAGGTCGAGCACCCCGAGGTTGGGCTCGAGCGTGGTGAACGGGTACGGTGCGATCTTCGGCCGGGCCGCCGTGAGAGCGGCGAGCAGAGTCGACTTCCCGGCGTTCGGCAGCCCGACGAGCCCCACGTCCGCGATGAGGCGCAGCTCGAGGCGCAGCCAGCGCTCCTCGCCGGGCTCGCCCTTCTGGGCGTGCTTCGGCGTCCGGTGGGTCGCCGTCGCGAAGTGGACGTTGCCGAGCCCGCCACGCCCGCCGCGCGCGAGGGTCGCCGCCTGGCCGGTGGCGACGAGGTCGGCGAGCAGCTCGCCGGTCGCGTCGTCGAGGACGCCGGTCCCCGGCGGGACGAGCAGGACGAGGTCCTCGCCGGCCTTCCCGTGGCGCTTCGCGCCCGTTCCCTTGCCGCCGGGCTCCGCGCGGAAGTGGTGCTTGTAGCGGAAGTCGAGGAGGGTGGTCAGCCCGGGGTCGACGCGCAGGATGACGCTGCCGCCGCGGCCGCCGTCGCCGCCGTCGGGGCCGCCCCTGGGGACGTGCGCCTCGCGGCGGAACGTGGCCGCGCCGTCGCCGCCGTCACCGGCACGAATCCAGACCTTGACGCGATCGAGGAACATCGGGGCGATTGTCGCACGCGCCCCGACCGGGCCCCCGGGCGGGCCGCGCGGGACGAAGGTGCTCGGCCCGGCTAGAGGTACGCCAGCGGGTTGACGCGGGTGCCGCCGTCCCAGATGGGGCCCCGCCAGACCTCGAAGTGGAGGTGCGGCCCGGTCGCCCAGCCGCTCGCACCGAGCCGGCCGATGAACTCGCCGCGCCCGACGTGCTCGCCCACGGAGACGCCGACGGACGACATGTGGTTGTAGGTCGTGTAGAGGCCGCTGCCGTGGGCGATCCAGACCTGGTAGCCGCCGCCGTTGCTCTTCCAGCCGGCGTAGATCACGGTGCCGCTCGCCGCCGCCTTGACTCCCAGGCCGTAGTCGCCGGCGATGTCGAGGGCCGGATGGCCGTAGTGGTAGGACTGGCTGATGTAGCCGCCGGCGACCGGCCAGGCGAACGCGCCGCCGCTGTACTGGGCGGGCGGCCCTGCGTGGGTGCCGCCGCCGCCCGACCGGGTGGTCGACGGCCGGCTCACCGTGGCGACGCGGACGGTCGGGCGCCGCGTCGGCTTCGGCGTCGCGATCCCCTTGCCACGGGCGTCGGGGAGGATCAGCACCTGGCCGATGACCAGGGTCTCGTCCGACAGGCCGTTGATCGACACGATGTCGGCCGCGTCCACCTTGTTGGCGGCGGCGATCGAGTCGAGCGTGTCGCCGGACTTCACCGTCGCGACGAGCCCGTCGACCGGCGGGATCACCAGGGTCTGGCCGACCTTGAGGTCGTCCTTCGCCTTGAGCTTGTTGGCCCACCAGATCGTCATCATCGAGACGCCCATCCGGCTGGCGATGCCGGTCAGCGTGTCGCCGGAACGCACCTTGTACGAGCGGAGCTGGCTGCTGCCGTCCTCCACCGTCGTGTCGACGACGACGGGCTTGAGGAGGGTGCCGTCGTCGAGGAACTGGCCGGCCACGTCGGGGACGCCCGCGGTCTCCTCCTGGCCGAGGGCGACGCGGCCGGCAGACTCGTCGAGGCCGATTCCCGCGTCGACGCCGACTCCGGCGCCGTCGTTCGGTCCGGTGACGCCGGGATCCACGAAGGGACCGGTGTCGCCGCCGACGACGAGGCGCGGCGCGGCGCCGGATCCCTCGGTCGCGCCCCGTGCGCCGCCGGCGAGGCCCGGCACCGCGGTGATGGAGGCGACAAGCAGGAACACGGCGACGAGAACGGGGACAAGTCGCTCCGGGGAGTCGAGGTGCCGCAGAAGGGCGGTCGGCGTGCGGACTCGACGGGCCGCCGGCGTTGCGGGCGTCGAGCCTGCCGGACGGCGCGACGCGGCGCGGAGCGCGGCATCGGCGCGGCGGGCGAGGCCCAGGCCGGGGCGGTGCGGTGTCTCGACCCGGGGCTCCGGGTCGGTGCCGTCAGCGTGCGACCACGACCGAAGCCGGCGCACGATGACCGTCGCGTTCAGCAATACGATCTCCTGGAGAGGGCGGCGGCTGCGGCGCGGACGAGCCCGCGGAGGGGGGCGAGCCGTCGCCCAAGGACGCGGTATGGAGCTGGGGTCTCGATACGGCGTTCTGTTCGCCCGTCTCCCGGTCGGGCACTTCAGGGACGTTACCAGACGATCAATAAGTCGGCAACGTGGCCCCGAGGCTGGGACCCCCCCTGCCGTTCGGCCCGAAGAAGTGGGCCGGACGACCTACTCAGCGCTCCGGCGTTCTCCCGGCCTTCCCGGCGACCTACCCGGTCGTGGCCTCCGCGCTCTTCGTGAGCGCGGCCAGGAACATCGCGTTGTTCTCGGTCTTCGCCAGGCGGTTGAGCAGCAGCTCGAGCCCCTCGTTCGTCCCGACCGCCGACAGCATGCGGCGCATCGTCCAGACCATCTTGAGGACCGGCTCCTCGAGGAGCAGCTCCTCGCGGCGGGTGCCGGAGCGCTGCACGTCGATCGCCGGGAAGATCCGCTTCTCGGCGAGCTTCCGGTCGAGGATCAGCTCGGAGTTTCCGGTTCCCTTGAACTCCTCGTAGATGACGTCGTCCATGCGGGAGCCCGTGTCGACCAGGCAGGTGGCGATGATCGTGAGGCTGCCGCCCTCCTCGATCTTCCGGGCGGCGCCGAAGAAGCGCTTGGGAGGATAGAGGGCGATCGGGTCGATGCCGCCGGAGAGGGTCCGGCCGGATGGCGGCAGGGCCAGGTTGTAGGCCCGGGCGAGACGCGTCACGGAGTCGAGGAGGATCACCACGTCGCGGCCGGTCTCGACCTGCCGCTTGGCGATCTCGAGGGCCATCTCGGCGACGTGGGTGTGGTTCTCGGTGGGCTCGTCGAATGTCGACGAGATGACCTCGCCCTTGACGGACCGGCGCATGTCCGTGACCTCCTCCGGCCGCTCGCCGATGAGGGCGACCATGAGCAGGATGTCCGGGTAGTTCGCCGTGATCCCGTTCGCGATGTTCTTGAGGAGCATCGTCTTGCCGGCCTTGGGCGGGCTCACGATGAGCGCCCGCTGGCCCTTCCCGATCGGGTTGACGATGTTCACGAGCCGCTGGCTGAGGTTCTTGGGGTCCGACTCGAGGTTGAGGAGCTCGATCGGGTGGATCGGCGTCAGGTCGGCGAAGTGCGGCCGGCGGCGCGCCGTGTCGGGGTCGACGCCGTTGACGGTGTCGACGCGGAGCATCCCCCAGTACTTCTCGCCCTCGCGGGGGGCGCGCACCGTGCCGCCGACACGGTCGCCGATGCGCAGGCCGAAGCGGCGCACCTGGCTGGAGCTGACGTACACGTCGTCGGGGCCGGGCATGAGGCCGTGGCGGCGCAGGAACCCGTAGCCCTCGTCGACGACGTCGAGGATCCCGGTGACGTACGACTGGCCGAGCTTCTCCGACTGGCGCTGGAGGATGGCATCGACGAGGTCGTCGCGACGCTCGACGTCGCCGGTCTCGACCTCGAGCTCCTGGGCGGTGGCGCGGAGCTCGGCCGCGCTCATGTCGCGGAGCTCGGCCGCGCCGATCTCGGGACTGTCGTCGGCGCTGCCGTTCTGCTCGTCGACGTCGGGGAAGCCGGCCGCGCGCGCGCCCTGGGGGCGGCGGCGAGGGCGCCGGTTGCGGGTGCGCTGCGGATCGGGTCCGTTCGGCATGGGGGTGGGAGTCACCTGCGGAAGGAGCGGCCGTCGGACGGCCGGGGGATGGCGCACGGGCGCGGAATCGGATCCGCGGCAGCGGTGCGTGTGGGATGCGGGGAGCATACCACGGGGTGGCCGACCGTCAACGGGTCGGCCGGGAGCTGTCGAAGCAGCCGGTGGCGGTCGTGTCGGACGGTCTGCGGCGGTGGTGAGGGCGCGGCCATCTGGATCGGCGGCCGGGGACGGCCCGGGCTAGCCCTTGGAGGCGGCCTCCGCGGTGGCCTTCGCCCAGTCGGCCCTGAAGAGCTCGATGCCGCGATCGGTCAGCGGGTGGTGGACCATCTGCTGGAGGACCTTGAACGGCAGCGTCGCGACGTGGGCGCCGGCCAGCGCCGCCTCGGTGATGTGGCGAGGGTGGCGGATCGACGCGGCCAGGACCTCGGACTCGAGCTCGTGGAGGTTGATGATGTCCGCGAGCTCGCGGATCACCGTCATCCCCTCCTCGTTGATGTCGTCGAGGCGCCCCACGAAGGGCGAGAGGAGCGACGCCCCGGCCTTCGCCGCGAGCAGGCCCTGGTTCGCGGTGAAGATCAGCGTGCAGTTCGTGCGGATTCCCTCGTCCGCGAGGCGGCTGATCGCCTCCAGGCCGTTCTCGCACATCGGGATCTTCACGACGATGTTCGGGGCCAGGGCGGCGAAGTGGCGACCCTCGCGCAGCATCCCCTCGACGTCGTCGGCGATCACCTCGGCGCTCACCGGCCCCGACGTCAGCTTGCAGATCTGCCGGAGCACGTCGTCGTACGAGCCGCCGACCTTCGCGTAGAGGCTGGGATTGGTCGTGACGCCGTCGATGACGCCCCACCGGAGGCCCGTGCGGATCTCTTCGATGTCGGCGGTGTCGAGGAACAGCTTCATGGGTGGCTCCTGGGGTGGGGCATCGGCGACCCAGGGTCAGGTCGACGGCCTGGCGGGGCGTCGGCGGCCCGGCGGGGGGTCGATTGTACCCGTGACCTGCGCGAGCCCTTCGGAGGTGGCGCCGGCGGCGCCGGGCCGGGTGTCCGCCCGCCCGAGGGCCGCCCCGAACCAGGGTCCCGTGAGCGCACCCCGCCCGGTCGCCCTGGTCGCCCTGGTCGCCGGCACGATCCTCGGCCGGAGGCTCAGGTGGGATCGGCCTCGGGCACCCGCGAGCCCGCCCCGGGGGCGGCCACCGGGGTCGGGTCTTCGTCCGCCGAGGCACGGCCATTCCCGGCGGGCTCGGCCGGCGAGGCCTCCAGAGCTCCGCTTGCCGGAGGCGCCGGCGGGACTGCCGCCGGGGGCGCCGGGAGTGCCGGAGGCGCTGTGGCGGGTGCGGGACGTGCCGGGATCGGCTCCCGGGCGCGATCCGCGGGGGCCGCCCGGCCGGGCCGCGCCCGCAGCTCCGGCTCGCGACCGTCCCGGAGCGCCACGGCGGTGGCCACGAACCCGTCGAACAGCGGGTGCGGCCGCTCCGGCCGGCTCTTGAACTCGGGGTGGAACTGGCTGGCGACGAACCACGGGTGGTCGCGGAGCTCGACGATCTCGACGAGCCGCCCGTCGGGCGACTGGCCCGAGAGGATCATGCCGGCACCCTCGAGGGTGGCGCGGTAGCGGTTGTTGACCTCGAAGCGGTGGCGGTGGCGCTCGTAGACCACCTCGTCGCCGTAGACCGTGTGGGCCTTCGACCCCGGCGTCAGGCGCGCCGGGTAGAGGCCCAGCCGCATCGTGCCGCCCTTCTCCTCGAGGTCGCGCTGGTCGGGCATGAAGTCGATGACCGGGTGCTCGGTGAACATGTCGAACTCGGTCGAGTTGACATCCTGCGAGCCGGTGACGTGGCGGGCCAGCTCGATGACGGCGCACTGCAGGCCCAGGCACAGGCCCAGGTACGGGATCCGCCGTTCGCGCGCCCAGCGCGCCGCGAGGACCTTGCCCTCGATGCCGCGGTGGCCGAACCCTCCGGGGACGAGGACCCCGGCCACGCCCGAGAGCTCGCGCTCCACGATCTCCTCGCTGAGCGTCTCGGAGCTGACCCACCGCACCTTCACGTCCACGCCGTTCGCCCAGCCGGCGTGCTTGAGCGACTCCGTCACCGAGAGGTAGGCGTCCGGCAGCTCGATGTACTTGCCGACAAGGGCGATCTCGAGCTCCGGCTTGGGGCGCTTGATCCGCTCGACCAGCTCGCGCCAGGCGGAAAGATCGGGCGGGGCAGCGGTCGCCCCCAGGCCGAGGTCGCGAACGAGGAGGTCGCCGAGCCCGGCCTCGTCGAAGAGCAGCGGGCACTCGTAGATCGTCTCGGCGGTCTCGGCCGGGATGACCGCCTCGAAGGCGACGTCGGTGAAGAGGGCGATCTTCTCCCGGATCTCGTCGGAGACGGGGTGGTCGGAGCGCAGGATGATGACGTCGGGCTGGATGCCGATGCCGCGGAGCTCCTTGACGGAGTGCTGGGTCGGCTTCGTCTTGAGCTCGCCCGTCGCCTGCAGCGCCGGCAGCAGCGTCACGTGGACGTAGACCACGTTTTGGCGCCCGACGTCCTTGCGCATCTGGCGGATCGCCTCGAGGAACGGCAGGCTCTCGATGTCGCCGACCGTCCCGCCGACCTCGACGATGACGACGTCCGCGCCGCCGTCGCGGCTGACGCGCTGAATGCGCTCCTTGATCTCGTTCGTGATGTGCGGGATCACCTGGACGGTGCCGCCCAGGTAGTCGCCGCGGCGCTCCTTGGCGATGACCGCCTGGTAGATGCGGCCCGTGGTGACGTTCGAGAGCTGCGAGAGGTTCTCGTCGATGAACCGCTCGTAGTGCCCCAGGTCCAGGTCCGTCTCCGCGCCGTCGTCCGTGACGAAGACCTCGCCGTGCTGGTAGGGCGACATCGTCCCCGGGTCGACGTTGATGTAGGGGTCGAGCTTGAGGACGGAGACGGAGAGCCCGCGGGACTTGAGGATGCGGCCGATGCTGGCGGCGGTGATGCCCTTACCGAGCGAGGAGGTCACGCCTCCGGTCACAAAGACATACTTCGCCACGGGCAGGGCTCCTCCGGGGTTTTTCCCATGCTACCGGACCCGGGGGCCCGCCGCCACCCGCCCCGGCCTCCGGGCGGGTTGCAGTTCGGAATCAAATCGCCGCGGGGCCGGCGAGGCCCGTGGAGCGGCGGGAGCCCGAGGTCAGGCCGGCAGCAGCTCGAGCGAGTCCCGGTGCCGGGGGCGCAGGAGCCCGAAATGGCGCCTGTCCAGCGTCGCCAGCTTCGGCTCCCGGAGTCGCTCGACGACGGCGAGAACGGCCGCATCGACGAACCCGACGTCGGCGTCCGCGTAGCGATCGCACAGCTCGCGGATGCGGGCGTAGTCGGGCTTCACGAGGTCGGCGACCACGTACGCCCCGGCCTCGATGTCGGACAGCAGGGCGACGAGGGCGCCGGGGTTCAGGCGCTGGTGGATCCAGTAGTCCACCTCGACCAGCACCGGGGCGGGGATCACGAGCGGCTCCTCGGCGGCCTCGATGAGGGCGCGGCACGCGGCGTGGTCCTGGTCCGATCGATCGAGCGATGCGTACAGCGGCCCGGTGTCGAGGATCAGCGCCACGAACGCGGCTCCGGCCGTTCGTCGCCGGCCCGCCGCGCCGTGTCGCGCGTGCCCGAGGCGGCGACGCCGAGGCTCCGCGGCTTCGGGGCGTGGCGCTCGACGCTCTCGTCGATCGCCTCGCGGATCAGGGCAGCCATGGAGATCCCCCGCTCCGCCGCGATCCGCCGCAGGCGGCGCCTCGTGTCGTCGTCGAGCGAGAGCGTGGTGCGATTCATGATGTCATGCTATCACTCATGATGCTACCTTACGGCGGACTCGAGGCCGATGCCGGGCGCCCCGCCTTCCGTCGTCAGGGGTGTCAAGGGACAGCTCGATCTGGACGGAGACGGTCACGAGAACTGGACACTGGCGGCCACGAGACTTGGACGGTGGCGGACAGGAGAACTGGACGGGCCCGGTTCTCTGACCCGGTGCCCTTGAAGGGTGGCACGATGCCAGCGGTGGGAGCTCCCGGCCGCCGTGGTCAGCCCTGTGCCGTGGCCAGCGACTGGACCCCTCGCCCGTCGAGCGCCTCGGCGAGGCGGTGGCTGCGGCCCTCGGTGACGACGACGTGGGCGTGGTGGAGCAGCCGGTCCACGGCCGCGGTGGCAAGGCCCTTGGGGAAGATCATGTCGAAGCGGGCCGGGTGCAGGTTGGAGGTCAGGATCAGGGAGCGCCGCTCGTACGCGGCGTCGACCAGGCGATAGAGGGCCTCGGCCTCGTCGGCGCCGGCGGGCAGCAGGCCGATGTCGTCGACCACGATCAACTCGGAGCGCACGATCCGGGCCACGACGGCACCCGTCGTGGCGTCGATCCGGGAACGGGCGATCGTCGCGGTCAGGGTCTCGAGGCTGAACCAGCCGACCCGCAGGTCGTGGTCGATCGCGGCATGGGCGATCGCCTCGGCGAAGTGGCTCTTGCCGGTCCCCGACGGCCCGACGAGCACGAGGTTCTCGGCGCGCCCGATCCAGTCGAGGCTGCGCAGGGCCCACTGGGCATCGAGCGGGATGGCCGACGCGGCGGGATCCCAGGCCTCGAACGTCTTGCCCGACGGCAGCCGGGCCGCCCGACGGTGGATCTCGCGCGTCGAGCGGTCCCGCCCGGCCGCCTCTTCGGCGAGCAGGACCCGGAGGAGCTGGGCGTGGTCCCACCCTTCGTCGGTCGCCCGGGCGAGGACCGCGGGTCCCGCCAGGCGGGCATAGCGCAGGCGCAGGCGATGGAGCAGCCGGATGAGGTCGGGCGGCAGCGGTGGCGGCTCCGCCGGGTGGAGCCGCGGTGGCAGGTCCCGCCAGCGGTCGTACTCGGCGGTCAGGGCCGCGCCGCGGATGCGGCGGGTCGACTCGATCGGATCGTGGGCGCCGCTCACCGCCCGAGGAGCTCCCAGCCGCTGGTGCCGGGCTGGAGCGTGTCGTCGGCGTCGCCCGGCACCAGGCGCTCGCTTCGCCGGTCGCCCATCAGCCGGCGGTGGTCGAGGATCGACTCGAGGTCGCCATCGGCGAAGCGGCCCGCGTCGGCCGCGAGGGCCAGGGCCTCGTCGACCGCGGTGGCACCGACGAGGGCGGCGAGCTCGGTCGCCCGGCGCATCTTGGTCCGGATCCGCTCGGTGCCCGAGGCGGCGGCCAGGATCAGCCAGCGCTCGGCACCCTCACCGAGCCCGAGGAACGCGGTCTCCTCGGGGCTCACGGCCCGCGGCTTGGGGTTGAGCGGGTCGGTGGTCCGCTCGGGATAGTGGGCCGGATCGATCCGCGGGTTGCCGGGTGTCGTCAGCCGATGGCGGGCGACCTCCCGGGCTCCCGGCGGTCCGTGGTGGACGACCACGAGCTCGTCGCCGTCGACCCGGACCCAGACCCGCTCGCCGACGAGCTTGTGGGGGACCGAGTAGCGCGCGGAGCCGTGGCGGACCGTCGACTCCTCGTCGACGACGCGGGTCAGCCCGAAGGCGACCGTGTACGGCTCGGCGGGCACCGGGTGAAGCCGGCGGCGCTCGTCGGCGAGCAGCTCGACCGGTGGTCGCCGGGTCTCACGGTGCTCGCGCTCGTTGACCTCGCTGCAGAACGCGGCGCAGGCCACCCGGAGTGCGGTGAACGAGGGGTACGCCTCGAGCAGGTTTGCCTCGGTCGGGACGAGATCCGCCTTGGCGATCTTGACCGTGCTCTCCGAGCCGCCCTTGGACGCCGGGTCGGCCGGCACGCAGGCGTGGATGACGAGGCCATAGTGGCGGGCCGCGGCGACGAGGATCGGGTGCCTCACCGCGATCCCGGCCACCCGATCGATCGTGACCGTCCGCTCGTTGTCGGTCAGGGCATAGGTCGAAGCGCCCCCGAACCGGCGCAGCGTCTCGTCGAGGCAGGCGACCACCGTGGGCAGGGTCCGGTCCCAGGTCGGGATGATCACACGGAAGCGGCTCCAGGCGAGCCAGGCGCACCACAGCAGGGTGTCGCGGCCGGCGATCCGCGGCCCCTTGCCCCAGTCGAACTGGAACCACATGCCGGGCTCGGGGATCCAGGGTCGGAAGACGCGCCGATGGCCGGCGGCATACGCGCGCTTGATCTCGGCCACCGCACGCCGCGTCGTCCGCTCCGAGCCGTCGAAGCCGAGCGCGCTCAGCTTCTCGTGGGCGACGTCGGCCCGGACCCGGCCCCGGGAGCGCTCCACCCACTCCTCGAGCTTGGGCAGGAACGCATCGAGGATCTGGTCACGCCGGACCGGGTCAGCCGTCGCCTGGCCCGTCTCGCGCAGCCGGACGTACCGGGCGACCGTCATCGGCGAGCAGCCGGTCAGGCGCGCCGCCTCGCGCAGGCTGCCCGTCAGGTCGAACGCCTCGAGGATCTCCACCACGTCTCCGGCATGCTTCACCACGTCCCTCCTCTGGCTCACCTTCGGTTGTCTCAGCAACCCCAGCGTGAGCCGGGAGGGACGTTTGAGTTCACGGTGTCCTTGAGGGGAGACCGTGGGGCGGGTGTCCAGATCTCGTGGCCGCCAGCGTTCGGTTCTCCTGGCCGCCAGCGTCCAGGTTCGTGTCCGCCTGCGTCCAGATTCCCATGTCCGCTGTCACAGGGGCTCACTGGCCGCTCGGGTCCCTGATCCCCTTCAGGGCCGCCGCCATCACCGGGTCCCGGCCGGCGAAGAAGTCGGCCGACGCGAGCGCCATCGGCACGTCGGGCGCGATGGCGGGCCGCGGATCGCCGGTGTGGAAGCTGAAGGTCGGCACGGTGACCACGAACTTCGAGTTCTGCAGCTTGATGTCGGCGCAGCTGCACAGGAAGTTGTCCGCCCGGGCCGGCGTGGGCTCGCCGACGAAGACGCCCCTCGTCTGCTTGTCGAGCTCGCGCGCGACGACGGTCCCGGCGGAGACGTTCTCGCGGCCGATCAGGATCGTCAGGCCGCCGGGCCGGTTGACCCGCGGATCCCCCGCGAACGCCGCGATGAGAGCGTCCGACCCGCTGCCGTCGCCGCCGCGGAGGTACCGCATGTCGACGACCACCCGGCGCGCCGTGCCTTTGTCGAGGGCGGCCGTCATCGCCGTGACCGCCTCGGGGACGCCGGTCGTGCCGTAGTCGTTGAACGAGATGACGAACGTCCGGGTCGCCCTGTCGAGGCGGGTCCAGATCGGCTCGCCGCGCCGGGCCACGGCCTCCGGCGCCTCGCCCAGGAGGTCGCCGATGATCCCGAGCTCGTCGACCCACGTGGATTCGTCGACCGATGCCGGGTCCACGGTGCGACGGCGTCCGTCGGGCCGCTCGAGGACGTACCCCGGCTCCGCCGGGTCGGCCACGATCCCGGCGCCGTGGAGGTACTCCACGTACGACATCAGGCTCTGGAGCGCGTCCAGCTCGCCGCTCTCGTTGTCCGAGGGCACGAGGGGACGGAGTGCCACCTCGACCTCGGCGACCGGCGTCCCGCCGATCGAGACGAGCCGCGATCCGACGAGCGACGGATCCTTCGCCCGGATCACGAACCAGCCGTCCGCGAACGGGTAGAAGAGGATCTCGTACGCGTGGAACGGCGACGGCGCCGTCAGCCCGGAGTGGGTGTCGAGGAGGCCGACGAGGCTCGCCAGCTCGACGAGCTGCTGGTCGGGCGTCGCGTCCGGCAGGCTGCCCTCGAGCTCGGCCAGCTTCGCCGTCCAGGCCGTCTCGGGGCTGATGACGAAGGGGCCGGGATGGAGCGTACGCACACCCTCGTCGAGGGTCCTCAGGTCCTGGGCCCAGGGGCTGCGCTGCGTGGCTGCGGGGGTCGCCGCCGCGCCAGCGGGGGTCGCCGCGGCGTCCGTGGGAGTCGCCAACACGGCGGCGGACGGAGTCGGCGTCTCTCCCGTGGGCGACGGCGCGGGCCCGCCCGTCGGGACTGCCGGACCGGCGCACGCCCCCACCAGGGCGACGACGACGAACAGCACGCCCGCCCGGCGCGCTCGGACAGAGCTGGGACGCGACATGGAACCCTCCCCCCTCGGTTGGTGAATTCAGGGTACTCCGGCCGGGTCGAAGATCTCGGCGCCGACCGGGTCGGGGTCGGTGCGGTCGGGCGAACGGAGCGAGCCGCCGACGATCAGCACGCGGCCGTCGCGGAGGAGCGTCGCCGTCTGACCGGCCCGCGCGTCGGCCATCGGGCCGACGGAGCGAAAGCCGGTCGCCTGGTCGAAGAGCTCCGCGCTGGCAAGCGGCGCCCCGGTGCCGTCGCCGCGCCCGAGCGGGGTGACGCGACCCCCGCTGACCAGGACGCGGCCGTCGGCGAGGAGCGTGGAGCGAGGTTGGTCGCGCCGGTCGGCCATCGGGCCGGCGCGGGTGGAGGACCCGGTCGCCGGGTCGAACAGGGCGGCCCCGCCGTCCGCCGTCAGGAGGACCCGGCCGTCGGCGAGCGTCGTGGCCCCGCTGAACCGGGCGAGCCCGACCGGCCCCGACGGCCGCAGCGGCGCGACGGATCCGTCACGCGGCTCGACGAGGAACCCGAAGGCGGGTCCCGACGGGCAGACGACCAGGACGCGGCCGTCGGAGAGGAGTGCGCTCGACCCCGGCCCGTCGAGGCAGCCGTTGACGGGAACGGGGTTCTGGACCTTCGTCGCCGAGTCGACGACCTGGACGTAGTCACCGCCCGCGCAGTCGGCCAGCAGGAGCACCCGGCCGTCGCGCAGGGCGGGCAGGTCCGCGCCGCAGCCGATCTGGCCCCAGCCCAGGCGGGCGTCGAGCGCGGTGAAGCGGCCGGTCGACGGATCGAACACCTCGCCGGTCAGGGGGCGCTCTGTGCCCGACGGGTCCGTCGACACGTCGCCGCCCACGATCAGCACGCGACCGTCCCGCAGGAGCGCCGCGGCGTGGTCGCGGCGAGGGGCGGTCATGTCGCCGACCCGGGTGAAGCGGCCCGAGGCAGGGTCGAAGACCTCGGCGCTCCGTAGCACGTCGGGCGGGTTGCCGTCGGTGTGGTCCTGGGTCATGCCTCCGGCGATGAGGACGCGGCCGTCGGAGAGGAGCGTCGCGGTGTGGCCCTGCCGGTTGGCGACGGGAGGCTCGGCCACGCCGAAGCCCGGGCCCGGCACGTGGCCGAGCTTCGGCGCCGCGACGGGCTCGACCGGTGCCCAGACCTCCGGCGGGGTCTCGCCGAGGACCAGCACCCCGCCATCGTTCTGGGGCACGGCGAATTGATGCGCGCCGGCGGCCGCCCCCGCCCGCTCGAATCGGCCGGACGCCGGATCGTAGAGCTCGGCCGTCCGCGGCTCTCCGTACCGATTGGAGCCCCCGGCCACCAGGACGCGGCCGTCCGCCAGGAGCGTGGCCGATTGAGCGGCCCGCTCGGTGGTGAGCGAGCCGGTCGGGGCGAAGGTCCCGGTCGCGGGGTCGAAGATCTCGGCGGAGGCGAGCTCTCCGTCCTCGTTCGTCCCACCCGCCACGAGGACGCGACCGTCGGCGAGGAGCGTCAGGCTCGGGTAGTCGCGCGGCGCGCCCATCGATGCGGTCGGCGTGAACGCGCCGGTCATCGGATCGTAGATCTCCGCCGTCGCCGTCGGCCTCCACGCGTCGACATCTTCGACGTCACCGCCCGCCACCAGCACCCGGCCATCCGCGAGAGCGACGGCCCGGGCACCCATGCGCCCCGACCGCAGGCTGCCGGTCGCGGTGAACGTTCCGCGCTCCGGGTCGTAGACCTCTGCGAGGGCCGCGGCGCCTTCGCCGCCGAACACGAGCACCCGGCCGTCGGCCATGACGACGGCCGTCGGGTCGCGACGGACGCGGTCCATCCGTCCCGTGTCGGCGAAGGTCCCGGTCGTCGGGTCGTAGAGCTGCGCGGACGGGAGGTCTACGGAGGTTCCTTCCTGGCCGACGTTGGTGTAGCCCCCCAGGACGAGGACGCGCCCCTCGCGGAGGGTCACCAGCGTCGCGCCGTAGCGACCGGGAACCATGGAACCCGTGGGCTCCGCACGCCCCGTCGCAGGGTCGTACAGCCACGCGGGGGCCTCCGGGCCGCCGCCCTGCCCGAGCAGCAGGACACGCCCGTCGGGCAGCGGGGCTGCGGCGTGCAACGGATCCGACAGGTTCCAGCCGGGCACCGGCTCGAACGCCCCGAAGACCCGCGGCGGCTGGTCGAGGAGTCGCAGCAGCAGCGCCCCGGCGACCGCCGCGGCGGCCGCGAGGGCGACGAGCAGGGCCAGCGGCATGAGTCGCCGGGCGCCGAGCAGGCCGGCCCAGCGGTCGGCCAGCGACGGGCGGGCGGCGCCGGCGGCCGCCAGGGAGCGCGTGAGCGCCCGCGCGTCGACCGCGACCGGCGCTGCGGCGGCGTAGCGCTCGAACGCATCGGTGAGGCGGGTCTCGAAGGTGGCCTGGTCACGCATGGTCGAGCTCCGTCCTGAGCCGGTCGAGGAGGCGGGCGAGGCGGCTGCGCACGCCCGAGGCCGAGAGTCCGAGCTGGGACGCGATCTCGTTCGAGTCGAGCCCCGCGGCGAAGCGCAGGGCCAGGAGCGCGCGGTCGTCGGCGGCGAGGCCGCGGAGGGCGCGCGCGAGGTCGACGTTCGCGATCTGGTCGGCCGGGTCGCCGGCGCCCCGTTTGTCGAGGGCGGCCGAGATGTCGACCACCGGGCCGCCGCGGCGAGACCTGCGGACGGCCTGGCGGGCCTCGTTGGCCGCGACGGCGACGAGCCACGACCGGACCTGCGCGGGTTCGCGGAGCGAGCCGAGGCGGCGCCAGGCGATCGCCCAGGCTGCCTGGACGGCATCCCGCGCGGCCTCGACGTCGCCGACGATGACGTAGGCGACGCGGGCCATCGCGGCATGGTGCTGCTCGACGAGGCGCGTGAAGGCCGCCTCGTCGCCGGTGGCGGCGAGGCGGACCGTCGCGTCTGCGGTGCGAGTGTCGAGCATCGCGGTGTCCGTCATGCAAGGTAGATGCCGCGGGGACGGGGAGTGTCCCACGCCCGCGCGGCCAATCCAACGGAGGCTGCCGGTGGGCGCCGCTCGCGCTCCGTGCCGCCGGGCGGAGAATGCCGTGAACGCGCTCGCCGCCAACCGCGTGCGCCACGCCCCAGGAGGCCGGCCATGGAGTTCCGAGAGGTCGTCATGAAGCGGCGCGCCGTCCGGCGCTTCGAGGAGGGTGGGGTCGATCCCGCAGTGATCGAGGGGATCGCCCGGCTCGCCCGGCGGACCCCGTCGGCAGGCTTCAGCCAGGGCCAGCGGCTCGTGGTCGTCACCGATCCCGGCGCGCGCCGGCGCGTCGCCCGCATCTGCGGCGAGGAGGGCTACGCCGACCTCGGGATGGGACCCTGGATCTCCGAGTGCGCGGCCCAGCTCATCCCCTGCGTGTCCGAGGAGATCTACCACCGGCGCTACCGCGAGTCCGACAAGCTGGATGACGACGGACGCGAGATCTCCTGGCCGGTCCCCTACTGGTTCGTCGACATCGGGGCGACGATGATGGTGATCATGCTGGCCGCCGTGGACGCCGGCCTCGCCTCGGGGTTTGCGGGCGCCTTCGATCCCGGGGCGCTCCGCGCGGAGCTGGGGATCCCCGAGGAGTTCGTCCCGATCGGCGTCATGCCGGTGGGCCGCCCGCTGCCCGACGTCCGGTCGCCATCACTGAAGCGCGGCTGGGTGCCCTTCGAGGAGTTCGCCCGCTTCGAGCGCTGGGGGTGATGCACTCGGGCCCGCCTGCGCTGGAGACAGCGCAGGCGGCCCGGGCGCGGGGCTGCTCCAGCGGGCGCGGCGCCGTCCGCCCGGGCTACGTGAGTGGGCGCGGCACCGTCCGGCCGGGGCCCCAGGCCTCCGGTCCGCAGATGAAGTCCGGGCGCAGCGGCCGGTGGGTCGCGCGCCAGCGGGGAAGGTCGGCCGCGCGGGCCGGCAGGCGCCCGTCCGCCAGGGCCGCCCGGAGCCAGGCCTCGATCTCGGCGAAGCGGTCCCACGGCAGGAAGTCGCGGCCGGTCGCGCGCCCCCAGGCCAGCAGCGCGTCCTTGGCCCACACGACGTCGGCGTGGTGGGCCGCGTAGCGGTCGCTCTGGCCGTCGCCGACGAAGACCACGACGCGTCCGCCGGCCGCGTGCGCCCGCACGCGCTCGCGCTTGCACGTGCCGCACACGAAGCACGCGGGGTGGCCGTACGGGAATGCCATCCGTCGCGCGCCCTCCACGTCGTTCTCGTTCGTCGCGATCGGAAGGTCCACCAGTGCCGGGTCGAGCCGGGCAAGGTTGGAGGCCACGTAGAACCCCAGGCCGTCGCTCACGACCTCGATCGCGGCGCCGGCTTCCCGGGCGGCCGCCACGAAGGACGGGAACGTCGGGTCCTGGGGGATCGCAGCGGCCACCGACCGCAGCAGCTCCCCGTCCCGCGGCAGGACCTCCATGTCCCATTGCATGAGCTCGCGCGAGCCGGCCCGCCCCGCGTCGTAGTCCGCGTCCTTCGCCACGACGACCGCCTGCTCCACGAGCGCGTGCTCGGCGAGCAGCACGTCCCCGATGTCGCGCCGCGAGACCGTGCCGTCGTAGTCGACGAGGACGCTGACCGGAGCGCCGGGCGGGAAGACCGGGACGTGGGGGGCGCTGGCCATCCGCCTTTCAGGCCTCGAGCAGCGGGGTCGGCTCGGGCGAGCGGCGGCCGCCGGGCGGCGGGCCGACCGGGGCGCGGCGCGCGATGAGGATCCCGGCCACGATCACGACGCCGCCGACCACCTGCCCGGCGAGGATCGGCTCGCCGAGGACGACGGCTGCCAGGAGGACCGTCAGGGCCGGCACCAGGAGCTGCAGGTTCGCGACCCGGCTGGGGCCCACGAGGGCGATCGCCCGGAAGATCAGGACGTTGGCGAGGCCGCCCGCCACGATCCCCGAGTAGGCGATGGCCGCCAGCGTGTCCGGGGCGACCCAGGCGCCCCCGGCGCCGGCCAGCTGGAGCATGCCGGGGATGGCCAGCACCGCCGTTCCGGCAAGGATCGCCCACGTCGTCAGGCGCAGCGGCGACAGGTGGGCGAGCAGGGGCGCGGACAGGGCGAGGTAGGTCCCCCAGCAGATCGCCGCGCCCAGAGTCAGCAGATCTCCGGGACCACTCCCCGAGAGGTCGAGGCCGCGCGCGGCGACGACGAGGGCGACGCCGACGAACCCGACGGCCGCGCCGACGAAGCGCGCCGGGTGCGGCGCCTCGGTGCGCATCGCGATCGCCACGAGGACGGTCCAGATGGGCGTCGTGGCGACGATCAGGGCGGAGGTCCCGGCGGTCGTCACCGTCAGGCCGGTGGCCCACAGCAGCTGGTAGACCCCGAAGCCGAGGCCGCCGAGGAGCGCGAGAGGCACGACGA
Organism: uncultured Chloroflexia bacterium; assembly: GCA_963831745.1. Taxonomy (GTDB): domain Bacteria; phylum Chloroflexota; class Limnocylindria; order Limnocylindrales; family CSP1-4; genus CTSoil-043. Next base: position 50,001 of record CAWHRD010000003.1, read on the forward strand.
CGCCGCGCGGGACGCGGACCGATCCCTCGCGCAGGCGCAGGATCGCGAGGAGGACGACACCTGCAAGCAGGAACCGGACGAACGCAAAGCCGATCGGCGGGGCGCTGGCGATGGCGCTCTTGACGACCACGAAGTTGGCCGCCCAGACGACCATCACGAGCAGCGCCCCGGCCTCCGCGAGCCGGCGCGCGTCCGACGCCGCCGAGGCCTCCGCGAGGCGCCGAGCCTCCGCCCCCGCGGGGGAACCGGTCCCGGACACGGAAACGGCCCCGGCCGCCTCGGGCGCCGGGGCCGTCATCTCGCCGATGGGGTCAGATGCCTTCCTGCTCGAGCTCGAGCGCCTCTTCGTCGCTCTCCTCGGTGAGCTTGAGCCACACGAAGAGTCCGGCGAGCACCACGAGCGGGATGATGAGGGCCGCGGCGAGGAGGATCCCCACCACGGTCGCCAGGGTCTTGAGGGCCTTCATCGGCCTGCCTCCTTCTGTGGTGCGCCTACTGCCGGAGCGCCGGCGCCCCCGCGATCATCGACTCGATGTCGTCCTTCGTGAACTCCGCCAGCTCGTGGCGAGCGCCGACGGCGCTCACCTTGTGCAGGCGGACGACGAAGGCGCCGTCCTGCTCGAAGAAGAAGATGTCGTGCGGGCGCTCCCCGTCGATCCACTTGCCGAGGACGCGGAATGCCTTCTCATAGTAGCCCGCCTTGGACCAGTCGGGCGGTGCGGCGGCTTCGGCGCCGCGCCGGGCGACCGCCTCGTCCATGAAGCGCGCGATGTCGTCGTCCAGGAACGTCAGCGTCTCCTTCACCTGCTGGCCCACCGACTCCGACCACGTGCCCGTCTGGCCGCCGGACACGACGAGGCCCTGGACGATGAACCCGTCGGGCGCCTCGACGAGGAGGACGTCCTTCATCCCCCGCTGGTCGAGGAACGCGCCGACGGAGCGCAGGACCTCCTCGAAGTCCTGGCGCGGGCTCCCTTCGTAGATGCGCATCACGCCTCCCCCGGCCCGCCTCCCGCGGAACGGTTGTCCCGGCCTCAGCTGCCGGTCGTCTGGTCGATCAGCCCCCGCTCGCGCGCCACGCGCTCGAACGTCCGGAAGACCGCCCAGCTTGCGAGTGTAAGCACGGCGGTGGAGGCGCACAAGGCGAGCAGGACCATCGTGTCGGAATAGCCGGCCAGGATCTCGGGCGTCGGGATGCCCAGGAGGGCCCGCCGGACCCCCTCCAGCCACCACGTGGTGGGCATCGCGAGGGCCACCGGCTGAAGAGCGGCCGGCAGGACGTCGGGCGGGAAGATCACGCCCGACAGGAGGTAGAGCCCCCCGGCGATCGCCTCGGGGTAGCTCCAGGCCTCGCGACGGATCGTCAGGCAAAGGCCGGCCACGGCGAGCCCCAACGCGACGATCGACCCCAGGCCGACCGCCATCGTCGGGACGAGGAGGCGCCAGTCGATCGCCGTGACGTCGATCTGGACCTCGAGGAAGACCACGCCGACGAGCAGGGTCACGACGAAGCCGGCCGTGGCGGCCACCAGCTGCGCCGAGGCCCGGCCGACCAGGAACGGCAGGAACCGGGCCGCGCTCAGGACGACGTACTTCAGCATCCGGTAGCGCTCGCGGTCGTCGAGGACGGCCCACACGAAGCCCGACATGCCCCCGCCCACGAACGTCCAGCACGCGCTGCCGACGATCAGGTAGCTGATGTAGTCGGGGCGCCCGCCGCCCGAGATGAGCCACACGATGGCGACGAGGACGAGGGCGGCGCCGACCGGCCGCGCCACGGAGTAGATGCCGAAGAGGAGCGGGTCGGTCCAGTTGGACTCGATCGCCCAGCCGAGCCGGGCGCCGGTGGTGAGCGACCGCCAGGCCGACGTCCCGCGGCGCGGCGCGGACGCCGGCGATGATCCGTCGGCCGGCATCCCCGGGTGATGGCCGCGGCGGTCCACGACACGGGCCGTCACGGTCGTCGCCGCCCGCTCACTGCCAGCGCGCCATGACGCGCCCCTCGGCCCGTGCCTTGCGCTCGAAGTAGCGGAGCGCGACACGGGCGAGCAGCAGGAAGACCACCGCCATCACCACGAGGATGAGGGCCTCGGTCTCCGGAGGCAGGACCCCGATGTCGTCCACCTGGGCGAACGTCAGCTGCCGGATGGCGTCGAGGCCCACGGCGAGGGGCAGCAGGCCGATCGCCAGGAAGGCGAGCGGCCCGAGCACCTTGACCGGCGCGTACATGCCGCCCAGGAAGTAGATCGGCTCGGTGAACAGGTTCGCCAGGTGCCACGCCTCGCGGCCCCAGAACAGGAAGAGGCTGGCCATCAGCATGCCCAGGCCGTACAGGGCGACGAGCGTGAGCATGAAGATCAGGCCCAGCAGCAGCCACTGGTCGATCGCGTACTGGACGTCGAAGAGCAGTGAGCCCACGACGATGATCACGAGCGCCCGCGTGCCGCTGAGGTACAGGCCGCCGACCGCCATCCCCACGAGGATGCTCATGAGGCTGATCGGCGCCGTGAAGTAGATCTCGAGGTTCCCCTCGCCGCGGTCCCAGTAGAGCTGGGCGGCCATCATCCAGACGACGTTCAGCCAGAAGGCGGTCATCGCGCCGCCGAGGACCGCGAAGCCGATGTACGCCTCGGGCGCCTCGAGCGCGCGATAGACGAGGACGAAGGCGCAGGTCGAGAGGAACGGCAGGCCGATCTCGAAGAAGATCCAGGACTTCTCGCGGAGCCCCCCGCGCACACGGGGGTAGGCCCGGCCGGTGATGGAGCGCAGGTTCGTGGCGAGCTCCCGCCGGCGGCTCCAGTCGGCCTCCGCTCTCGGGCCCGACGCCGGGTCGTGGACGTACGGCGACGAGGCGGTCACTGGGGTGCCGCCGGCCCGGGCGCCTCGTCGGCCTCGGCGAGGCCCCGGCCGACGAGCTCGACGAAGACGTCCTCGAGGGTCGGCTCGGACTTCGCCAGGCCGCGCAGGTGCGCGCCGGCCGCCGCCAGCGCGCCCACGACCCCGGCGAGGGCCCCGTCGTCGGCCAGGGCCAGGCTGATGGTGACGCCGTCCGCAGCCTCACCGCCCGACGCCGCCGCGCTCTCCACCGCCGACAGGACGCCGGGAAGCCGCGCCAGGGCGGCGGCGCCACCGGGGAGCTGGTCGACCTGGATCCGGAACAGCGACTCCTTCTGGACCCGCTTCTTGAGCTCGGCGGGCGTGCCCAGGGCCAGGATCCGGCCGCGGTCGACGATCGCGACGCGGTCGCACAGCTCGTCGGCCTCGGCCATATAGTGGGTCGTGAGCAGCGCCGTGCGGCCGGGGAGCGCAGCGCGCCAGCTGCGGAAGTGGTTGCGCACGTCGCGCGCGGCGCCCACGTCGAGGCCGAGGGTCGGCTCGTCGAGGAAGAGGATCCACGGGTCGTTGACGAGGCCGCGCGCCAGGTTCAGCTTCTGGCGCTGGCCGGTGGAGAGAGCGCTGACGCGCTGCAGGCGCTGCTCGTGGAGGCCCACCAGCTCGATCAGCTCGTCCGTGCGTCGCCAGCCCTCGCGCGTCCCCAGGCCGTAGAACTGGCTGAACATCCAGAGCTGCTCGCGGACCAGCAGGATCCCGTAGCCGGACTGCTCCCCGCCCGAGACCATGTTCATGACCCGCCGGATCCGGTTGGCCTCGGTGACGACGTCGAAGCCGGCGACGCGGGCCGTTCCCGAGGTGGGCAGAAGCAGGGTCGTCAGGATCTTGATCAGCGTCGTCTTGCCGGCGCCGTTCGGACCGAGGAGCCCGAAGAGCTCGCCGGCAGGGACCTCCAGGTCGACGCCGTCGAGGGCGACGACGGGGTCCGGCTTCGCCTTGTAGACGCGGCGCAGGCCGTGCGCCTCGACGGCTGGCCCGCTGCTGGCGGTGGACATGGATGCTCCGTGGGGCCGCCGGGCGGCGGCGGACGGCGGGGCCCGAGCGTACACCCGGCCACCCCGGCCGGGAGGTCCGCGGAACGCGGATGTGGAGGCTCGTCGCCGCGCCCGGCGCCATGCGGCGCCCGTGCCGCGGGCGCCCGCGGCGCCTCGTCGACGCTACGGCAGGACGCTCACCTCGATGGTCTTGTTGCTCGTGCGCAGGGTGATCGACGGGCCGCCGGTGCCGACCGTCCCCTGCAGCGTGCCCTGACCGACCGCGCCGGTGGTGCGAACGTCGAAGCCGGTCACCACGACCTCGGCGCCGCCGGAGGTCTGCGCGTCGAGGGCGAACGGGGATCCCGCCGGCAGCCGGACGTAGATCGACTCGTTCGAGGTCTCCAGGTCCTGGGCGCCGTCCGCGAACGTCCCGTCGAAGCCGACCGTGGCGTTGCTCGTCTTCGCATGGACCGTGGCGCCCTCGCCGCGGAGAAGGATCGCGGCGTTCGAGGTCTCGACGTCGAAGGTCCCGCGCCCGTCGATCTCGACCTCCTTGTTCGACGTCTGGACCCTGGCCCCGCCCGTCACCTCCGCGAGCCGAACCGGCCCGTTGCTCGTCTCGACCGTGATGGGCCCCGGGAGCGCGGCGGTCTCGACCCGCCCGTTCGACGTCGCGAGGTCGAGCTCGGCCTCCGGCGGCACGTCGACGACGGCGCTGGCGGCCCGGTTGTTCGGCGACGACGGGTTCGGCTGGTAGACCGCCCGCAGGAGGACCGAGCCGTCGGGGTTCGCGTCGAGCGTCACCTGGATCTTCGCCCGGTCCGCCTCGGCCTCGTCCTTGGAGCCGCCCGCGCCGGTGGTCGTGACCTCGGCCCGGACGCGACCGGGCTCCCCGGCCCGGACCGCGATGGGGCCGTTGAACATCTCGACGCGAACGACGAGGCGGGCCGCGTCGGACGGCAGGTGCACGTCGAGCGTCCGCGTGCCGCTCGACGTGATGGCGAAGGGGCCGTCGCCGGCGCACGCGCCGAGGGCGGCGGCGACCACGACCAGGATGGCGAGCCGGGCGAGCAGGCGCCGTGGCGCCGGCGCGTGGTCGGGTGCGGGCACGGGATGGCCTCCGGGGACGCGCTGGTCGCGACCGACCGGGCGGGTCAGCCGCGGGCGAGGGCCCCGGCGAGATGGCCGGCGACCCGGGCGTCGTTGATGATGAGCGCCGTGTTCGCCCGGACGGACCTGCCGTCGGTCAGCTCGCCGACCCTCCGGAGGACCCACGGTGTCAGGGCCGGGCCGTGGATGCCGGCGATCTCCGCCTCGGCGGTCGCCCGGGCGATCGCCCGCAGCGCCTCCGGCCGCGGCAGCTCGTCCGCCTCCGGGACCGGCGTGCAGACCAGGACGCCGCTCCCGAGCAGTGCCAGGTGGGCGGCCACGAGCGTCGCGGCGGCGGCCACGTCCGGCACGCTCTGCGGCGCCGGGATCCCCGAGTTGCGCGAGAAGAAGCCGGGCAGCTCGTCGGTGCCGATCGCCACGACCGGGACGCCCCGGGACTCGAGCACCTCGAGCGTGCCGGCCACGTCGAGGATCGCCTTGGGCCCGGCGCACACGACGATGACCGGGGTGCGCGCCAGCTCGTCGAGGTCGACGGAGACGTCCAGGCTGGGCGGGCGGAGCTTGTTGTCCGGTCCGGCGGTCGGCTCGAACGCCCCCGGGTGGACGCCGCCGATACCGCCCGTGGCAAAGACGCGGATGCCCGCGGCGTGCGCGGCAAGCATCGTGGCCGACACGGTTGTGGCGCCCCAGCCGCCGGCGGTCAGCGCCCCCGCCAGGGTCGGCCGGGCGACCTTGCGAACCCCGTCGGTGGTCGCCAGCATGCGCAGCGTCGCCGCCTCGAGGCCGACGAGGATCCGACCGTCGTGGATGGCGACGGTCGCGGGGACCGCCCCGCTCTCGCGGACCGCGGCCTCCGACGCGGCGGCGACCTCGAGGTTCTGGGGATACGGCATGCCGTGGCTGATCAGGGTCGACTCGAGGGCGACCACGGGGCGGCCGGCGGCCAGGGCAGCGGCGACCTCCGGGGAGGGGTGGATGCGTTCGCGGATGGCTGCGAGGCGGGCGTCGTCGGACATGCCGTCAGGGTAGCGCGGACGGGCGCCGGCCGGCACGCCGGCCGGCCGGTACGCCGGTCGAGGAGATGTGGTGGTCCCGCCTTTGGGGCGCGCCCGGCGGTCGCGGCCGACGCGAACGGGAGGAGCCGGCACGCCCGGGGTGGAGCGCACGTGGACGCCCGGGTCGCGTCCGCCCGTGCACGCCAGGGGGCGGAGCCGCGCGTGGGCGCCTGGCCGCGCCCGCCCATGCACGCCATGTGTTCATCTCCGAGCTTGGGGATGGACGAAACCGGCGGCGACGGGCGTCGCGCGGCCGCGCCGGTGTCGGTCCGACCCACTCGCCGCGCCTACGCTCACCAGGTGAGCACCAACTGCCACACGGTCGCCCCGAGGGCCGCGCCGCGCCGGTGCCCATCGGTGACGGTCATCGCTGTCGTTGCGCCTGGGCCGCGAATGAACATGACACGTGCATCGACCGGGTGGGGCGGGCCTCGGGCGGCCGCGGGGCGGGCCTCGGGCAGCCCAGCCGTGCCACCTGCTCACGCCGCAGATCGTGCCAGCTCCGACGTGCGCCGCGATCTACCCTGAGGCCATGCCTCGACCGATCGCTCCCGCCGACCTGATCCGCCGCCAGGTCGTCCTCGAGGAGCACGACCCGCTGCCCGACGGGAGCGGCGCCGTCGTCGTCCGGCGGTTCGTTCACGGTGACACGTATCGCTCCCAACTCCACCTGGTCGCGTTCGACGGTGCGGCGATGCGCGCGGCCGGGCGCCCGGGCAGTCGCCCCGATGCGCCGCGCCGGCGAGCGGCGGCCCCCCGCGCCCTGACCGCGGGCGCCGTCCGCGACTCGCGCCCCCGCGTCTCCCCGGACGGGCGCCGCGTGGCGTTCCTGCGGTCCTTTCCGGACGAGCCCGACCGCCCGACGGCGGTGATGATCCAGGCCCTCGACGGCGGCGAGCCATGGGTCCTCTGGGCGCCCGAGCACGGCGTCGCGGAGCTCGCGTGGGCGCCCGACGGCCGCCGCATGGCGTTCGTCGCCCCGGCGCCCGAGGGGCGCTTCATCGTCGGCAGGGAGACCAGGGGGCGCACCGTCACCGCGCGCCGGATCACCCGCACGGACTGGCGCTGGGACGAGGTCGGCCACCGTGACCGCTGGGACGCAGTGTGGGTTGCGTCGGTCCGGCAGAGCGCCGCGCCCCGCCGTCTCACCCGCCAGGAGGCCGACGCCAAGGGAATCACCTGGTCGCCCGACGGGCGCTGGATCGTCTTCACGGCGGACCCGCGGCCGGACGCCGACCTACGGCCGCTCCCCTCGATCTGGGCGATCGCGTCGGATGCTCCGGCGGTGCGGCCCTCCCCCGCGACGGCGGGCGCCGGGCGCCGAGCGCCGGGGGCCGAGCCGGTCGAGCCGCGCGAGGTCGTCCGGCTCGCCGGCTATGCCGGGTCGCCAGCCGTGTCACCGGACGGGGGCTGGATCGCCTGCGCCGGGGTCGACGTGCCGGAGCCGCTCGACGACGGGATCCCGGGCCTCTTCGTGGCGCCCTTCACGCCCGGGGCTGACCGGCCGGCGACGGCCGTGGCGCAGGCCCCCGACCTCGACCGGCCGATCGGGGCCCACAACGACACCGACCTGAACGGCTGGATGGCGGCGTCCACGGCGGGCGGCGCCTGGGACGGCCCGAGCGCGCTGGTCGCGCTCGTCAGCGAGGCGGGGCGCGTGCGCCCGTGGCGCTTCGCCGTCGACCCGGCCGGCGGTGGCCCGTCCGGGGCCCCGGTGCGGCTGACCGACGCTGAGATGGCCGCCTGGACGCTCGGCGTCGCCGACGGTGTGGTGTCCGTCGTCGCGACCCTCGACGACCGCCCGATGGAGCTGCTCACGCTGGACGCAGTGGGGGCCGGCGCCCAGCCGGCGGGCCCCCGCCCCCGCCCCCGCCCCCGCCCCCGCCCCCGCACGACGCTCGGCGGCGCCTGGCGCCGCGGGCTCCCCTGGCCGGAGGTCCGCCGCGTCGCGGCTGCCGCCGCCGGCGGCTCGATCGACACCCTCGTCCTCTCCCCCGCGGGCGCGGGCGAAGGGCCCCTCCCCGCCGTGGTCAACGTCCACGGCGGGCCGCTCGGCGCCTGGTCCCCCGCGCCGTCGCTGGAGAACGTGCTCCTCGCCTCGCACGGCTACCGCGTCATCCTCCCGAACATCCGCGGCTCGGCCGCCTACGGGAAGGCATGGATCACGCCACAGCTCGGCGACTGGGGCGGCGTCGACGCCGCCGACGTCCTCGCGGCGGTCGACCATGTCGTCGGGCTGGGCCTCGCGGACCCCGCAAGGCTCGGCATCCTCGGCCTGTCCTACGGCGGCTTCATGGTCAACTGGCTGGTCGGCGCGGCGCCCGAACGCTTCGCCGCCGCCGTCTCCGAGAACGGGGTGACGAACCAGGTCAACGACTGGGCCAACTCCGACTCGGGTCCCGAGTACGACCGGATGGCGCTCCTGGGCGACCCGTTCGGCGAGGGGGGGGTGGCGAAGCTCTGGCGCCAGTCGCCGCTGCGCAACGTCGCCCGGATCCGCACGCCGCTCCTCATGCTGCAGGGCGAGGCCGACCTGCGCTGCCCGGCGGCCGACAACGAGCAGCTCTTCATCGCCCTGCGGCACCTGGGGCGGACGGTCGAGTACGTGCTCTACCCGGAGTCCTGGCACACGTTCGCGATCACCGGCCGCCCGGACCGCCGGATCGACCGCAACGAGCGGATGCTCGCCTGGTTCGACCGGTTCCTCCGGCCGGTGGAGTGACCGCCGGCGAGGCCGCGCCGGCGCCCAGCCGACGCCCCCGACGCCCGGCGATGCAGCCCGCCTACCCCAACCGCTTCCGGTAGCGAAGCTCCATCGGCGCCGCGCCGCCGATCTCGAACGCCTTCGCGGCGCCGTCCGGCGACCAGCCCAGGCGCTCGTAGAAGCCGCGCGCGGAAACGTTCGCCTCGAAGACCCACAGGACCGCCTCGTCGAATCCCCGCGTCGCCAGGCCGCGCACGGCGGTCTCCATGAGCGCGCGGCCGACGCCTCGCCCCTGCGCCGCCGGGTCGACGTAGATCGCCCAGACCTCGCCGACGCCGGCCTCGCCGTCGTGACGTCCGGGGCCCGCCGTCACGAAGCCGGCGAGGACGGGTGGCTCACCGGCGAAGGCGACGCGCATCCAGGCCCGCCCGGGCGTCGCGAGGCGCTCCCGCCAGAGGACGGCGTCCGCGCCGGGCTCGAGGCCATCGAGGACGGCGTCCAGCACGATCCCCCGGTACGCTCCGCGCCACGACGCCACGCGGACGCGGGCGAGCTCCTCGGCGTCGGCAGGACCGGCCGGCCGGACGACGACCCCGGTCATGCGCCATCCGGGCCGCTCACGCACCATCCGGGCCGCTCACGCACCGTCCGGGCCGCCCGAGCGGCGGGCGACGACGATCGTCCCGACGACCCCGACGACGAGCGCGACCAGCCCGGTCACCATCCACGTCACGGCCGTCGGGGATTCCGCGAAGTCGCCGTTCAGCCACAGGACGAGGGTCCAGCCGAGGGAGACGAACCACGCCGCGCCGGATCCCACCAGCGCCCCGGCCCCCGCCGGCGTGAGCGCGAACGGCAGGCACAGCAGCGTGAGCAGCGGGAGACCCTCGAAGGAGAGCAGCCCGAAGGCCAGCGCCCCGATCCCGAGGCCGAGGAGCCATCGTCGGCCCGGTGACGGGTGCCGCTCGGGCTCGGCGGCGTCGAGCTCGTCACGGGTGAACGTCGCGGGCGGCGTCGGCGTCGCCGTCGATGCGGCGGGCGGTGGCGACGCGGGATGTGGCGTCGCGGGCGGCGTCACGGGATTTGTCGCGGGCGGCGGCGTTGCGGGGTCGAGCCGCATCCCGCTCATCGACAGCACCACGACTCCGCCGGCACGCTCACCGCACGCCCAGCGCCAGCTCCGGCCGCGGCGCCCCGATCTGGCGCGCGGCGACCCGGTGGCCCGCCACGACCGCCCGCCTGAGGCCGCCCGGCGCCACCGACCGCCCGGCCGCCAGCCACGCCGCAAGGAAGCCGGCATCGAACGCGTCGCCGGCACCGGTCGTGTCGGCGGCGGGGACCGGGCGGGTCGCCACCTCGAGCCGGAGCACGTCGCCCGCCGGCGAGCGGGCCAGCAGCGTCGCGCCGCCCGGGCCGCGCTTGACCACCACGATCGGCGCGAACCGGAGGAGCCCGCCGGGGTCCGTCACGCCCAGGAATGCCGACGCCTCCGCGATGTTCGTGAAGAGGAGGTCGGCGCCGGCGCCGGCCACCAGGCGATGGGCGGCGCGCCGACCGCCGGCGAGCAGCGGCGCGGCCGAGGCGAGGTCCACCGAGATCGCGGCGCCGGCCTCGCGGGCGAGCACGATCGCGCGGGCGCCGGCCTCGCCAAGCGGAGCTCCCAGCAGCGAGTAGGCCGGCAGGTGGAGCACGCTCGCACCCCGGAACCACGCCGGCCGGAGGTCCCCGGGAGCGAGCAGGTCGGCGGCACCTCGGTCGGCGACGAAGCTCCGCTCGCCCGCGTGGTCGACGACCATCCCGATCCGCGCCGTGCGGGCTCCGGTCGGCCGCGCCGCGCGAACCGTGACGTCGTCCCGGCGGAGCGCGGAGGTCAGCGCGCGCCCCGGCCCATCGCGACCGACCGCGCAGACGAGGGTGGTCCGCACGTCGAGCCGGGCCAGCCAGCGGGCCGTGTTCGCCGCGGAACCACCCTGGTGCAGGCGGACGGCGCCGGGGACGTCGGTGGCGTGCTCCAGGGGCCGTGCCGGCGCGAGGACGACGTCGAGCGCGAGGTCACCCAGGACGACGGCGCGCGGACGGCCGGGGCGGGCGGGCCTCATGGTCGGCGGACGCGACGGGAGCGTCGGCATGTGTCGAGGATACGCCGGCGTGCCTGCCGCGAGTCCGGCACGCCCGCCGCGAGTCCGGCACGCCCGCCGCGAGTCCGGGGCGCCTGCCGCGAGTCCGGCACGCCCGACATGAGCCCCAGCATGGCCGACATGAGCCCCCGAGTGGCCGAGCCCCGGGGGCCTGCCCGGCCTCCCGCGCCGATCGGCCGCGCCGAGCGGGGTCGTTTGAGTTGAACGCAACACCCGGCGCCACTCCGCCGCCACATGGTCGGAACCTTGCGTCCGGCGTGCGTTATCGAGCCGCGGCCGGACCGTCAGGCAGGATTGTTGAGTTGAAACAGTGGTTCTCTACGTCAGCCTGCGTCGATGGTGCCGGGTGTTGAGTTCAGCGCAAAGCGCCTGACGGAAGAGCGCCTGACGCAAAGCGCCTGACGGAGCGGCACGAGGCGGTCGACGGGTGGGGCGGGAGGACGGACAGTCGGAAGGGCCCGACCCCGGGCCTACAATGGCCCCACTCCTCCACCGCCCCATCACGGGAGCCCCGCGTCATGACCACCCTCACCCCGGAGCAGCTCGACCGGCTCGCGATCGACACGATCCGGACCCTGGCGATCGACGGCGTCCAGCAGGCCAACTCCGGGCATCCCGGGGCGCCGATGGGGATGGCGCCCATGGCGTACGCCCTCTGGACCCGCTTCCTGCGCCACGCGCCGACGCACCCCGACTGGCCGAACCGCGACCGGTTCGTGCTCTCCGCCGGGCACGCCTCGATGCTCCTCTACGCGCTGCTCCACCTCACCGGCTACGACCTGCCGCTCGACGAGCTCAAGCGCTTCCGCCAGTGGGGCTCGCGGACGCCGGGGCATCCCGAGTTCGGAATGACGCCGGGCGTCGAGGCGACCACCGGGCCGCTGGGCCAGGGCGTGGCGAACGCGGTCGGGATGGCGATCGCCGAGCGCCGCCTCGCGGAGGAGTTCAACCGGCCCGGCCACGAGATCGTCGACCACGCGACGTATGCGATCTGCTCCGACGGGGACCTCCAGGAGGGGATCGCGTCCGAGGCCGCCAGCCTGGCCGGGCACCTGCGGCTCGGCAAGCTCGTGATGCTCTACGACGACAACCAGGTCCAGCTCGACGGGCCGACGGCGATGGCCTTCTCCGAGGACGTCCTGGAGCGCTTCCGGGCCTACGGCTGGCAAACCCTGCGGGTCAAGGACGGCACCGACGTCGGCGCCATCGAGGCCGCGATCCGCCTGGCCCGCTCCGACGACCGGCCCTCGATCATCGCCGTCCGCACGGTCATCGGCTTCGGCTCGCCGAACAAGGCCGGCAGCCAGAAGGCCCACGGCGCGCCGCTCGGGGTCGACGAGGTCCGCCTCACCAAGGAGGCCTACGGCTGGGACCCGGACAGGACCTTCTACGTGCCCGACGCGGTCGCGGCGATCTTCTCCCGGGCGATCCTCTACGGCGAGGACCTCACGGGCCGCTGGAACGCCGCGTTCGAGCGCTATCGCTCCGCCTTCCCGGCCGAGGCCGCGGCCTTCGAGCGCCGCCTCGACGGCGACCTCGCGGCCGGCTGGGACGCCGCGCTGCCGCGCTGGGAGGCCGGGGCCGAGGTGGCGACCCGCAACGCCTCGGCCGACACGATCAATGCCATCGCGGCCGGCGTCCCGGAGCTCTTCGGCGGCTCGGCCGACCTGTCGGAGAGCAACCTGACCGACGTGAAGGGTGGCGGCGACTTCACGGCCGAGCATGCCGGGCGCAACCTTCGCTTCGGCGTCCGCGAGCACGGCATGGGCGGGATCGCCAACGGGATCTTCTACCACGGCGGCTTCCGGCCGTACGTCGCCACGTTCCTCACCTTCTCCGACTACATGCGCGGCAGCGTCCGCATCGCGGCGCTCTCCGGGCTGCCGGTGATCTACGACTGGACCCACGACTCGGTGGGCCTGGGCGAGGACGGCCCGACGCACCAGCCGGTCGAGCAGTACGCCGCCCTGCGCGCCATCCCGAACCTGTGGTTCGTCCGGCCGGCCGACGCCAACGAGACGGCGGCCGCCTGGGCGCTTGCGCTCGAGCGGCTCGACGGGCCGACGGCCCTGGCGCTGACCCGCCAGAAGCTCCCCGTGCTGCCCGGCACGGCCGAGGCGGCGCGCGATGGCGTGCGGCGCGGCGGCTACGTCGTCCGCCCGGCCTCGACCGACGCGGCCGGCGGCGTCCCCGCCCTGGTGTACGTCGCCACGGGCTCGGAGGTCCAGCTGGCCGTGGCGGCCGCCGAGGCCCTCGAGGCCGAGGGGATCGCGACGCGGGTCGTGTCGCTCCCCTGCTGGGAGGCCTTCGAAGCCCAGGACGCCGCCTACCGCGAGGCCGTCCTGCCGGCGGCCGCCCGGAAGCGCGTGGCCGTCGAGATCGGTGTCTCGCTGGGCTGGGAGCGCTATGCGGGCGACGAGGGGGCGATCATCGCCCTCGACCACTTCGGCGCCTCTGCACCGGCCGGCACGATCCTGAAGGAGTTCGGCTTCACCACCGAGGCGGTGACGGCCGTGGGCCGCCGGGTCGTCCGCGACGGCTTCCGGGGACGCGTGGCCGCGCCGCCCTCTCCGCACTCGGGAGGTGCCCGCTGATGCGTGTCGCGTTCGCCGCCGACCACGGCGGCGCCGAGCTGAAGGACCAGCTGCTGCGCCGCCTCGCCGACACGGGCCACGAGCTGATCGACCTGGGTGGGGACGGCTCCGACCCCAACGACGACTACCCCGACTTCGCCCGCCGCCTGGCCCACGCCGTCCGCGACGGCGAGGCCGACCGGGGGATCCTCGTCTGCGGCTCCGGGATCGGAGCCTGCGTCGCGGCCAACAAGGTCCGCGGGGTGCGGGCCGCGATCGCCCACGACACGTATTCCGCGCACCAGGGCGTGGAGCACGACGACATGAACGTCCTGTGCCTTGGAGGCCGCGTCGTCGGCCCGGAGACCGCGGTCGAATGCGCCCGGGCGTTCCTGGGTGCCCGGTTCTCGGGCATGGAGCGTCACGCCCGCCGCCTGGCGAAGGTCCTCGCCATCGAGGCCGAGGAGCGGTAGGCTCCGGGCCCGGCCCGGGTCTCCGCTCTCGGCCCGCGGGCCAGCGGGCCCGCTGCCGCGGCCGAACGTCGCCCTCCCTCGCGCGGCTCCCACGTCCCCCGCGTAGACTCCACCGCGCAGGAGGACGTCCATGGCCGAGACCACGCTCCCATCGTTCGCGCCGGGCACGCTCGACGCACGGATCGACCACCCGACCCTCGCCGCCGCCGTCGCCGCGGCGATCGCCCGCGCCGACGTCGGGCGCTGGGCCGGGCGCCTGCACGAGCGCGACACGACCCTATGGTCGGCCGACCCCGCCGTGCAGGAGAAGATCGGCAACCGCCTCGGCTGGTTGGACCTGCCCGTCGACTTCAGCGACAAGGTTGGGGCCCTCGAGGCCTTCGGCGAGACGATCCGCGACCGCGGCTTCACGGCCGCGATCGTCGCGGGTATGGGCGGCAGCAGCCTGGCGCCCGAGGTCATCGCGACGGCCTTCGGCGACGTCGAGGACTGGCTGACGATCCGGGTCCTCGACTCGACCGACCCCGACGCGGTCCGGGCGGCCTGGGACGGCCTCGACCCCCTGGCGACGCTCTTCATCGTGGGGTCCAAGTCGGGGACTACCACGGAGACCCTGGCGTTCCAGGCCGACGCCTGGGAGCGGATTCACGACGCCCTGCGGGCGCACGGGGCGCGGCTCGAGTCGCCCGGCGAGTTCATGGTCGCGGTCACGGACCCGGGCAAGTCCCTCGCCGCGATCCCCCACCAGGACGACATGCACGAGGTGTTCCTCAACCCCGAGTCGGTCGGCGGCCGGTACTCGGCGCTCAGCTACGTGGGCCTCCTGCCTGCCTCCCTGGCGGGCGTCGACCTCGACCCGTTCATGGCGTCGGCGGTGGGCATGCACGGGCGCTGCATGACCGGCGACACGGCGGCCAACCCCGGCGTCGCCTTGGGAGCCACGCTCGGCGCCCTCGCCCTGGCCGGCCGCGACAAGCTGACGTTCGTCGTGGACCCGGCGATCGGCCCGCTCGGCGCCTGGCTGGAGCAGCTGATCGCCGAGAGCACCGGCAAGCTCGGCAAGGGGATCGTGCCCGTCGACCGCGAGCCGCTCGGGGCGCCGGCCACGTACGGCAGCGACCGCGTCTTCGTCCGGATCGCCCTCGAGGGGGCCCAGCCACCGGCGGGGCCCGGCGGCGCCTCGGCGGACGCGCTGCTCGAGGCCCTCGCCGCGGCCGGCCACCCCGTCCTGCGCTTCGCCCTCACGGACCCCATCGACCTCGCGGCCGAGTTCCTGCGCTGGGAGGTCGCCACCGCGGTCGCCGGGATCGTCCTGGACGTCAACCCCTTCGACGAGCCCAACGTGACCGAGTCGAAGGAGAACACGAAGCGGGTCCTCGAGGAGCTCGAGCACCACGGCGCCTTCCCGCACGACGAGCCGCTCGCGACCGGCGACGGGCTGGCGCTCTTCGGCGACACGGCCCTCCGGCTGTCGGCCGGCACCGGGACCGTGGTGGGTGAGCTGCGGCGCCACCTCGAGCGCGTCCGCTCCGGCGGGTACCTTGCCGTCGGCGCCTTTGTCGCCCCGACGGCGGCGCGCGCCAACGCCATCGACCGGATCCGGGCCCGCCTGCGCGACGCCACGGGCCGGGCGACGACCGGCGGCTTCGGGCCCCGCTACCTCCACTCCACCGGCCAGCTCCACAAGGGCGGCTCGCCCGTCGGCTGGTTCCTCCAGCTCACCGCCGACCATCCGGCCGACCTCCCCATCCACGGCAAGCACTACACCTTCGGCCAGCTCGTCGACGCCCAGGCGCGCGGCGACCTCGAGGCGCTCGAGGCCCATGAGCTGCCGGTGCTCCGGGTCCACCTCGGCAGTGACGTCGACGCGGGCCTCGCCGCCCTCGAGGCCGCCATCGCCGGGGCGCTTCGTCAGTAGTTACGAACCGTTCGTTCGCGCCGACGAGCGGCGCACATTCCCCGAGGAGGCTCCAACATGCGCATCGGCTTCGTCGGCCTCGGCAGGATGGGCGCCAACATGGTGCGCCGGCTGGTCCGGGACCACCACGAGGTGGTCGCCTTCAACCGCACTCCGGAGAAGACGCGCGAGATCATGACCGAGGGGGCGGAGGGCGCCTTCTCGCTCGCCGAGCTCGTCGGCAAGCTCCCGGCGCCGCGGGCCGTCTGGCTCATGGTCCCCGCCGGCGACGCGACCGAGGCGATGGTCGAGGAGCTGATGGGCCTGCTCGAGCCGGGCGATACCATCGTGGACGGCGGCAACACCAACTTCCACGACGACATCCGGCGCCACGCGAAGGTCGCCGAGAAGGGCCTCCGGTACGTCGACGCCGGCACGTCCGGCGGCGTCTGGGGGCTCCGGGTCGGCTACTGCATGATGGTCGGCGGCGACCGCGACGCGGTGGAGCCGCTCGAGCCGATCTTCCGCTCGCTCGCGCCCGCCGACGGCTACGCCCACGTGGGCGGCCCGGGTGCCGGGCACTACGTGAAGATGGTCCACAACGGCATCGAGTACGGCCTCATGCAGGCCTACGCCGAAGGCTTCGAGATCATGCACGCCAGCGAGTACGACCTGGACCTGGCCCAGGTCTCGGGCATCTGGCGCTACGGGTCGGTGGTCCGGAGCTGGCTCCTCGACCTGCTCCATGACGCGGTCTCGAAGAACCCCGATTTCGACGGCATCAAGGACTGGGTCGCCGACTCCGGCGAGGGCCGCTGGACCGTGCAGGAGGCGATCGACCGGGACGTGCCGGCCCCGATCATCACGCTCTCGCTGCAGGCGCGCTTCCGGTCGCGCCAGGACGAGAGCTACGGGGCGAAGGTGCTGGCCGCGCTGCGTAACGAGTTCGGCGGCCACGCCGTGAAAGCGGAGTAGGGAGGCGGCGTGACCCGCCCGGCGACGCCGCGCGAGCCAGCCGCGGGCGAGAGCTCGCCCATGACCGCGCGCGCGCTGCGGCTTGCCCGGGCCGGGAAGCGGTCGGCCGCTCCGAAGGCAGAGGGCAACCCGCTCCGCGAGGGCCTGCGCCTCGAGCGGATGCCCGATCCGGCGATCTTCGTGCTGTTCGGCGCCACCGGCGACCTGGCCCACCGCAAGGTCGTGCCGGCGCTCTTCCAGCTGTGGCGCACGAACCTCCTGCCCCACGAGCTCGCGATCGTGGCAATCGGGCGGCGGCCCTACACGGACGAGGCGATCCGCGCCGAGCTGCGAGCCTCGCTCGACCAGTTCAGCCGCGTCCTCCCGGTCGAGCCCGCCGTCTGGGAGTCGTTCGCGGAGCGGATCACCTACCACCGCGGCGACTTCGGCGACGAGGCGCTCTACGCCAGCCTGGCGACGCGCCTCGACGAGCTCGACGCGAAGCGCGGGACGCGCGGCAACCGGTGCTACTACCTCGCGACGCAGCCGTCTGCCTTCGCCGAGATCATCGCCGGGCTCGGGCGGGCCGGGCTCGACCACGAGCACCACGGGGCCGGCTGGCGCCGGATCGTGATCGAGAAGCCGTTCGGTCGTGACCTCACGAGCGCCATCCGCCTCAACCGGGAGGTCGGCAAGGTCTTCCGGGAGTCGCAGGTCTACCGCATCGACCATTACCTGGGCAAGGAGACGGTCCGCAACATCCTCGTCTTCCGCTTCGGCAACGGGATCTTCGAGCCCATCTGGCACCGCCGCTACGTCGACCACGTCCAGATCACGGTGGCCGAGTCGATCGGTGTCGAGAAGCGCGGGTCGTTCTACGAGGAGGCGGGCGCGTCGCGCGACTTCCTCCAGAACCACCTGATGCAGCTCCTCGCCCTCGTCGCGATGGAGCCGCCGGCGACGTTCGACGCGGATGCCCTGCGGGACGAGAAGGTCAAGGTCCTGCGGGCGATGGAGCCGATGGCGCCGCGGGACGTGGCGGCCGGCGTCGTCCGCGGCCAGTACGGGCCGGGCTGGGTTGCCGGGGAGCCGGTCGCCGGCTACCGCGCCGAGGAGGAAGTCGATCCGGCGTCGGAGACCGAGACGTACGTGGCGGCGCGCCTGTACGTGGATGACTGGCGCTGGGCCGGCGTCCCCTTCTACCTGCGCGCCGGCAAGCGCCTGCCGAAGCGGGCGACGGAGATCGCGATCCAGTTCAAGGAGGTCCCGCACGCCCTGTTCAAGGACTCGAACGCCGATCCCGAGGCGAACCTCCTCGCGCTGCGCATCCAGCCGGACGAGGGGATCCTCCTGCGGTTCGCGGCCAAGGTGCCGGGCCTCGGCGTCGACGTCCGCAGCGTGAACATGGACTTCACGTACGGCTCGGCGTTCAGCGTCGACAGCCCCGACGCGTACGAGACGCTCATCCTCGACGCGCTCCTGGGCGACGCGTCGCTGTTCACGCGCGCCGACGAGGTCGAGAAGGCCTGGGGGGTGGTGACGCCGATCATCGAAGCCTGGGCGGACGACGCGCCGCCGGACTTCCCCAACTACGCGGCCGGGAGCTGGGGCCCGGATGCCGCGGACGAGCTGCTCGCGCGGGACGGGCGCCGGTGGCGGCGGATCTGAGCGGGGGCTCCGGCGGGTCGCGGGGCTCCGGCGGGCGGCGAGCCGCGAGCGGGCCCGACGTAACCGTCGTCGCGCCCGCGGCGCCGGTGTCCGGAGACGTCGTGCCCTTCGAGATCGCCGCCGCGCCGGGGGAGCCGACGCTCCGCTGGGCAGGCCGGGCGAGCTCGGTGGCCGAGATCGAGCGCGAGCTCGGGCGGATCTGGAGCCTGCCGCAGGCCGTGGCCTCGCGCGAGGGCGCCACGGAGCGGATGGTCGCGGCGCGCACCAGCGTGCTGAACCTCGTGGTCGTCGCTCGCAGCCCCGAGCTCGGCGAATGGGCGGCGTCGACGATCGCGATGGGCACCGGGCGCCACCCGTCGCGCACGCTAATCATCGTGCCGACGGACCCGGACGGGCCGGCGTGGCTGCGCGCCGACGTCCGCGCCTTCTGCATGGTCCCGCGCCCCAACGCGCCGGAGACCTGCGCGGAGCAGGTCTACGTCACCGCGGGCGGCGATGCGGGGCGCCATCTCGAGGCGATCGTGATGCCGCTGCTCGTGCACGACCTGCCGGTAACCGTCTGGTGGCCGGGCGACCCGCCGTTCGGGACCGGCCCCGCAGCGGCCCTCGTGACGATCGCCGACCGCCTCGTGGTGGACGGATCGCACTGGACGGGCGACGGCCTCGACCGCCTCCGGGCGCTCGCCACGCTCGGCGCCACCGGGCTGCCGGTCGCCGACTTCGCGCTCGTGCGCCAGGCGCGCTGGCGCGAGGCGGTCGCCTCGGTCTTCGACCACGACGACTACCTCCCCTACCTCCGTTCGATCCGCCGGATCGCGGTCACCTACGCGACGCAGGGTGGGCCGGGCGCGGAGGCCGCGACGAACCTCGTGAAGCCGATCTACCACGTGGGCTGGCTCGCGTCCCGGCTCGGTCTTCGGGTCGCGAAGCCGCTGGCGCGGGTCGGTCGGCCGGCGACCGGCGGTGGCCGCACGCGGCCGGCGCTGCCGGGGGCGCCTCCCGAGCCCGGCCGCGGCCTGCGCGCGCTGCTCGAGCGCGATCGCGGCGCCGACGTGGAGGTCGTCGTTCGCCCGGTCGTCTCGGCGACGCCGGCGGGGACGACCCTCCGGATCGAGATCCTGGCCGAGCGACGCGGCTCCGAGCTCCGCGCCGAGGTGACCGCCGAGGCGGAGACGGTCCACGTCCGCGTCTGGCTGGACGGCGTCGAATCCTTCGATCGCGTCTTCCACGCCGCGCGACGAACGGACGCCGACCTGCTGACCGAGGCGATCGAGGCCGGTGGACGCGACGTGGTCGCGGCGGGGACGCTGGCGGCCGCCGCCCAGCTGGTGGCGCCAGGCCCCGCAGAAGCAGCATGACGAATGCCGCGCCCGGCCCCGGCGAGCCCGCGATCATCGTCCGGCCGGACCCGGCGACCGCTGCGGCGGCCGTGGCGGAGGCGCTCGCGGAGGCCCTCGCGGCAGGCGCCGCTCGCCATGGGCGAGCGGACTTCGCGTCGACCGGCGGCTCCACGCCCGCCGCCGTCTACCGGGCCCTGCTCGCCGAGCCGCTCCGCGCGCGGGTCCCCTGGGACGCGCTCCACGTGTGGGTCGGCGACGACCGCTTCGTGCCGCGCGGGGATCCCGACTGCAACATGGGCGCCATCGACCGGGTGCTCCTACCGGGAGATGCGCGGCGCGGCCTCGCCCCGCCGCCGCTCGACCCGGCGCACGTTCACGCCTGGCCGACCGACGCGGCGCTCGCCGCCGGGGAGCCGGCGGCGGCGTGCGCGGCCGCGTTCGAGGCGACGCTTCGGGCGGAGCTGGCCGCCGACGCGGCCGGGCGGCCCGTCTTCGACGCCATCCTCGTCGGCGTCGGGCACGACGGGCACCTGCTGTCCGTGTTCCCGGGGAGCGCCGCGTTCGACGCCCCCGGCTGGACGACCTGGGCCCCGGCGCCGACGCACATCGAGCCGCACCTCGCGCGGGTCACGCTGACCCCCGTGGCGCTCGACGCCTCGCCGGGCCTCGTGGTCGCCGCGTTCGGCGCCGCCAAGGCGGCGATCGTGGCCGAGCTCCTTGGCCCTGCCCACGCCGGCGCCGCCCGCGACGAGCGCCGCCTGCCGGCGCTGCGCGCCCGGCGGGACGGCGCCACGTGGGTCCTCGATGCGGCGGCCGCCGCCGGCCTCGCCGCGGACGATCCGCGGCGGGTCGGGTAGCATCCCGGTGGTCATGTACGACTCCACGCCGGCCGCGATGCTCTTCGGCCTCCGCCATCTGCTCCGTGTCGCCGCGGGGCCGGTCCTGGCTGGCGGCGGCCTGACGATCGCTGCCGCGATCCTCCTCGAGATCGTCGCCCGCAGCTGAGCCCCGGTGGCGAGATCGCGGCCCGCCGGCGGGCGGTTCCGGTGGCGTTCCGCTTGGAGGCCTTCCGGCGCTCGGGAGCCTTCGGTCAGGCGGTCCGGAGCCGCCGCCACGCGGCCACGTCGGCCGCGGCCAGCGGCCCGCCGTGACCGACGAGCAGGCGCCGGGCCCCGCCGCCGAGCACGCTGTCGACCACCGCGGTCACGGCCGCGGGGTCCTCCTCATAGTAGTGGGTCATCGGGACCGTCGGCCGGAGGCGTCCGCCCAGGCGGCCGCCGCGGACGAGGTCGCCGGCGAGGATGTCCCCGGACGCCAGCTCGACGATCGCCGAGCCGCGCGTATGGCCGCCCAGCGGACGGAAGGTCGCGGCTACTCCGAACGCCGCGAGCTCGAGAGCCTCCGCGACGATGACGTCGGGCGCGACACCCGGGAAGGCCTGCGGCACGAACGGCGCAACGAGGCGCGCCTCGAGCCCGGTCGGCACGAGCGGCAGGTTGCGGCCGGTCGTCGCCATCGCGGCGTCGCCGTCTCCGAGTACGACCGGCGCGCCCGTCGCCGCCCGGAGCGCGGCCGCGCCGCCCGCGTGGTCCGCGTGCCCGTGGGTCAGGACGATCGCGGCCAGGTCCCGGGGCCTCCGGCCGGCGGCGGCGAGCGCCGCCAGGATCTGCGGTTCGTCGCCCGGCGACCCGGCGTCCACGACCACCGGGCGCTCCCCGAGGAGCAGGTACGCGTTCGACCATCGAAGTCGAAGGAGCCGGACCTCAACCGTGGCGCCCGGCGCGGAGACGCGCTCGCCTGCTGCGCTCACGCCGCCGCCTTCCCGGCGGCGATCGCGCGGCCCGCCGGCTCGGGGGCGCTCCGGCGGCCCGCCGGAGCGGCGGTGCTCACGCCGCCGCCGCGGCTGCGCGGGCTCGCCACCACGCGACGGTGACCGCAAGCGCTTCCTCGAGCGGGGTCGGCCGCAGGCCGAAGGCCCGCTCGATCTTCGAGCTGTCGAGGATGAAGGGCTCCTCGAACTCGTAGGCCATCTCGATCATCTCCCGGGCCGGCGGCACGAACAGCCCGGCGAGACGGAGCATCGGCTTCGAGACTCTACTCAGCCTGGGGGCACGCAGCCCGGCCGCTTCCGCCGCCAGCTCCGCGAAGCGCCGCTGCGAGACGGCGGGCGCCGTCGGGACGTGCCAGGCGTCGCCGAGCGCGTCATCGTGACGCCCGAGCTCGACGAGGGCCCGCGCGATGTCCGGCACGAAGGTGTGCGCGTGCGGCGCGTCGACGTCGCCGAAGACCTGGACCGCCTTGCCCGCGAGAAGTGGAGGGAAGAGGCGCTCGCCGGCGGTGGTGTCGATGCCGCGCGGACCGAAGTAGTCGGACGCGCGGGCGATGACCACCGCCACGTCGCCGGCCGCGTGGGCGGCCATGAAGCGTTCGGCAAGGCGGGCCCGGGCGATCCCCTTGCGGGTCGTCGCCACGTACGGGAGGTCCTCGGTCATCGGGCGGCCACCGGTCGGGCCGTACATGTAGAGGTTGTCGACGACAGCGAGGCGCGTCCCCGAGCCGGCCAGCCCGCCGAGGACACCCTCTGCCAGCGGCGGGAAGCCCCTGGGCCAGTTGGAGTAGGCCGGCTGACAGGCGAAATACGCGACCCGCGCCCCTGCCGCCACGCCGCGGACGGCAGCCGGATCCGTCAGGTCCGCGGCCACGGCGTCCACGCCGGCGATGCCCGGGCTCCGCCCGGAGCGGCTCACGATGCGGACCGCCTCGCCGGCGGCGACGAGCTGCTCGGCGATCGTGGTCCCGATCGTGCCGGCGCCGAGGACGACGTGCGGCGGATGGCTCATCGGGGCGTCTCCTTCGAGGTGGTCTTTGCGGCGGCGAGGGCGCCGAGCAGGTCGGCGAGGACGGCGTCGGTTGCGACGCCGGCATCTGTCGGCTGGCCGGTCACGTGGCCGCCGCCGAGGTTCGAGGTGGCGTACAGGGCCGCCAGCCCGTGGACGGCGCTCCACAGGACGAGGGCGAGCCGGAACGGATCGCTCCCGGGCAGCTCCCCCGCGGCCTGCGCGGCCGCGCACAGGTCGATCAGGCGTCGGTACGACGCCTCGCCCTGCATCTCGCCGGTCGGGCGGAACATCAGCCTGAAGAGGCCGCGGTGCGCGACGGCATGGTCGACGTAGGCCCGCCCGTAGGCCCGCAGGGCCTCGGTCGGCGTGGCGTCCGGCGCGAGCGATGCCTCGAGGCGCTCGACGAGCAGCCCGAACCCGCGGTCGGCAACGGCGTCGAGCAGCTCCTCGCGGTCGTGGAAGTGGTGGAGGGGGGCCGTGTGCGACACGCCTGCGATCCGGGCCACCCCGCGGATCGTGACTGCGTCCGCGCCCACGGCCTCGACCAGCATGATCCCGGCGTCGACGCACGCGGCGCGCAGGTGCCCGTGGTGGTAGGTGTCCGTCGGCCCGTACGGGGCCGGCACCTCGTGGCGTGGCGGGGTATGGCTGTGAGGCATCGGCGGCTCCGGCTCCAGGGTGGTCGGCCCCGCGGGGACCGGGCGGGCGCATCGTCGCGCCCCGGGCCAGGCCGTCGCGGTGCCGGGCCAATCCACCAAGTGTTTACGGTGTCAACTTACCATCGGTAACTTACCGCTGTCAACAACCCCGTCCGCGTGGTTCGACGCCCGGCGCCGGCATGCGGGCCACCCGAGCCCCGGCGCAGCCGGCGGCCGCGGCCGGGGAGCGCCGGGTTGGCTCGTCGCCCCGCTCCGTTCGGCCGGCTCGCCCGGGACCTGCCGGAAGACCATTCGGGGAGTAGGATGGTCACTCCGTCCCGGCCCCCTCACCAGGCCCCCCGGCCCCCCTCACCAGGCCCTCCGGCCGCCCTCGAGGACACGCCACGATGACCGACAAGCCCGCGAAGGCACCCGTCCCGACCGCCGAACCCGCGGCGCCCCTGCCCGCCCACACCGTCGACGGCCGGCCGTATTCCCCGGGCCTCGAGGGCGTGCTGGCCGCGGAGACCGAGCTGGGGCTCGTCGACGGCGCGAACGGCCGGCTCATGTACCGCGGCTACCGGATCGGCGACCTGGTCGCCCACGGCTCGTTCGCGTCGGTCGCCAACCTGCTCTGGACCGGCGCGTGGGATCCGAAGGCCCGCCTCACGGCGGCGCGCGTCCCGTCGGCCGTCATGGCGGCCCTGCGTGCGCTCCCCCGGACGGCCAAGCCGATGGACGCCCTGCGGACGGCGGTGTCCGTCTGGGGCGCGACGCAGCTCCTCGACTGGCCGCCCAACGAGATCCAGGCTCGCGCGCTCACCGAGTTCTCGCCGTCCGCGCTGGCGGCGTTCGTGCGCCTCCGCGAGGACCTCGAGCCGATCGACCCGGACCCCAAGCTCGACCTCGTGTCGGGGTTCCTCTACCAGCTGACCGGCGAGCGGCCGGACAAGGCCACGGCCCGCGCCCTCGACGCCTACTTCATCGTCGGCGCCGAGCACGGCCTCAACGCCTCGACATTCACCGCGCGCGTGATCACGTCGACCAAGTCGGACATGGCGTCGGCCGTGTGCGGCGCCATCGGCGCGATGAAGGGCCCGCTCCATGGCGGCGCCCCGTCCGAGGTCGTGGAGCAGATCCACAAGGTCGGTTCGCCCGAGCACGCGGAGCAGTGGGTCCGCGACGCCCTCGCCCGTGGCGAGCGCCTCATGGGCTTCGGGCACCGCGTCTACCGCGCCTACGACCCGCGGGCCGCCGCGCTGCGCAAGGTCGTGGAGGCGATGCCCACGAAGCCCGACTGGCTCGAGCTCGCGATCAAGGTCGAGGACGTCGCGCTCAAGGTGCTCGAGGAGAAGTACCCGGACCGGCCCCTCAAGACGAACGTCGAGTTCTATGCGGCCGCCGTGCTGCAGGGCGTCGGCCTGACCCCGGACCTCTTCCCCGCCACGTTCGCCCTCGCCCGTCACGCGGGCTGGACCGCCCACGTCATCGAGCAGGCTTCCGCGAACCGGCTCATCCGGCCCGACGCCCGCTTCACCGGGGTGGAGGAGCGCGACCTCCCGAGGTAGCCGCGCCCGCGCCCGCTGCGCGCACCGTGGACGACGTCCTGACGCGGATCGTGCGGCCGGCCACGGCCGCCGACCTGCCCGCGATCGCGGCGCTGGGCCACGCCGCGGTCGACCTCGGCGAGTACCCCGACGCGACACACCGCGACGTCGAGCGGAACGTGCCGACGCTCGCCGCGGAGCCGTCGGCCGCCCTGGTCGTCGCCGACGCCGGGGGCGCGGTCGTGGGGTACATCGCCCCGGCTCTCAACGACCTCTACGTCGAGCGCTCGCACCGGCGCCGCGGACATGGCCGGTCGCTCGTGGAGGCGGCCCTCCCGTACGTCCGCGGCGTCCTGCGGCATCCCTACCTCCTGCTCTACGTCCCGCCGGGCGACACGCCGGGGCGCCGGTTTGCCGAGGCCCGTGGGTTCACCCACCGGGCAAGCCTCCACTGGATGGAGCGGCCGGCCGACGAGCCCTGCCCGGAACCCGGCTTCCCGGGCGGATTCGTCGCGCGGCCCTGGGCCCCGGGACGCGAGGCGATCCCGGCCTTCGTCGACCTCCTCAACGCGTCGTTCGCGGACCACCCGACGCCGGTGACGTTCCTGGAGCCGGCGATCGCGGCGGCCTGCGCCGCGCCCGACTTCGACCCGGGAGACGTGCTGCTCGTCGCGCCGGCCGACGAGCCGGATCGCCCCGTCGCGTTCTGCAGGGTGCGCCTCTACCGCGACGACGAGCCGCCCTACGGGGAGGTGAAGCTGATCGGGGTCCTGCCGCCCTGGCGGGGCCGCGGCCTGGGACGCGCCCTTCTGCGCTGGGGGGTGCAGCGCCTCCAGGGCCGCGGCGTACCGACGATCGCCCTGGCCGTCTCCGCCGCGAACCGGCACGCCCTGCGGATGTACGAGGGGCATGGGTTTCGCCGGGCGGTCGAGTGGCCGCAGTGGAGCCTCGACGCCTGAGGACGCGCGGCAGGGGGAGGGCGGACGAACGGGGTCAGCCCGCCCGGGCGGGCCGGGACCCACGGCGGAGCGACGCGGTGACGGCGACCCCACCGACCAGGAAGACGATCCCGGCGGCGAGGAACGGGGCCGGGACGCCTCCCACGGCCGCCGCGCCCGCCCCGAGGGTGGGCCCGACGATCCCCGCGACGTAGAGCGGGAGGAGCACGAGATTGAGCGTGGCCGACCGTCGCTCGGGGGCGACCTCGACCGCGACGAGCCCGAAGACCATCGCCTGGGTCGACGCCTGCATCGCCCCGTAGACGACCGCGACCGCGGCGAGGGCGGCGACGGACGGCGCGAACGGCATCAGCAGGAGCATGACCCCGGCGCCGGTGAGCGATCCCGCGAGGACGCGCCGGAACCCGATGCGATCGCCCAGCGGGCCGGCCAGCGGCGAGATGAGGGCCCCCACGAGGGCCGCCGTCCCGGCCACGAGGCCGATCGCGGAGGCGAGGTTCGCCGCGCCGGCGTTGACGTCCTCGACCAGCAGCGGGATGTACGGCCGGCTCATCTGGTTGGCCAGGATCGACACCCCGAAGATCACGAAGATCCGGCGCACCGCCGGGTCCGTGATGACGCCGGCGATCGCCCGCCGAGCGAGGTACAGCGCGCTCCCTTCCGGGATCACCGAGGGCCTCACCTCCCGCGAGCCGACGAGGATCAGCAGGGCGGACGCCAACGACAGCGCGGCGCCGAGCCAGAAGACGTCGGTCAGCGGCCGCCCGAGGCCGTCGACGATGAAGGCCGCCAGGACCGGCCCGATCGCGAAGCCGAGGGGGTTCGTGGCGCCGAAGAGCGCGGTGACGGTGCCGACGCGGTGGCGTGGCGTGACGTCGCGGAGGGCGGCCAGCATCACCCCCGTGTTCCCCAGCTGGAGGCCCACGAGCAGCAGGCTCGCGGCGAGCTGCCAGGGCTCCTGCGCCAGGGCGACGCCGGCGAAGACGAAGACCTCCACGATCGCGCTCCTGGCGATCACGGCCCGCCGGCTGTACTTGTCCGCCCACACGCCCCAGAACGGCACGAGGACGATCCCGAAGACGAAGATCAGGCTCGTGAAGAGGCCCGTGAAGGTGGGGATCTGCTCCTCGGGCAGGCCGACCTCGCGCAGGCGGAGCGGCAGGAACGCGAAGACCTGGGCGACGCCCATGGCCTCGATCGTGGACACGATCCCGTAGACGAGCAGGAGGGAGCGCCATCCCTGGACGGGGCGCGTCGGCGCCTCGCCGTCGGGCGCGCTGGGCTCGGGAATCACCCGGGGAGTCTACCGGCGCGGCCGGACGCGGGGCGGGGCGGGCGCGGGGGCGCTCCGCTCCGCGGCGCCCGACCCTGCCCCGAGCGCACGACACCCCTCGAGCCCACGTGGCACGATCCGCGCGTGACCGAGCCGCGGACCGAGAGCACCCCGTCGCCCCCACCCTCGCGGTACCGCGTGCGCCGGGCGGTCCGCGCCGACCTCCCGGTGATCCTCGACCTGCGCCTCGCCTTCGACCGCGAGCTGCTCGGCGGGGATCTCCCGCCCGACCGTGTCGGGCCGCACCGCTCCCAGGTGGCCGACTACCTGGCGACCCACATCGACGGCGACACGTACCGGGTCTGGGTCGTCGAGGACGGCGGTCGCATCGTGGGCATGGGCGGCCTCGTGGTCGTCGATCGGCCGCCCCACCCGCGGTCGCGGCGCACCGGCGAGGGCTTCATCGTCAACGTGTACACGCTTCCGCGCTGGCGCGGGAGCGGCGTCGGCCGGGCGGTCATGGACGCCCTGGTGGCCGACGCGCGGACGCTCCGCCTGCGCCGGGTCTACCTCCGCACGTCGGACGACGGCCGCCCGCTCTACGAGGGGATGGGTTTCCGCGACCCGGGCAACTACCTCTCGCTCGACCTGGACTGAACGCGCCGGCGGGCCTTCCGCCGGGCCAGGCGCCCCGTCAGCCGCGCCCGGCGGGCACCTCGACGCCCCACGGCGCGGAGAGCCCGCCGGTCGCCTCCAGCCAGTCGGCGATCCGGTCCGCCGCCGCCGGCACGTCGTCGTCGGAGACGTCGAGATCAAGCAGCGGCAGGGCCGAGGTGGCCGCCAGCTCGCGGAGGAGCGCCTGCTCGCGCACGAACACCCCTAGGTGGTCGTACTGGTCGGGCTTGCCCGAGACCTTGAGCCGCTCGGCGCGCGCTGGCGCGAAGGTCTCGTCGCGGCGCGTGCACAGGACGATCCGGAACCCGAGCGGCAGGAGGCGCGCCTCGAGCCACCCGAAGTCCGGGTCGGCTCCGTGCAGGCGGCGCTGCTCAGCGCGCGTCGAGAGGTGGAAGCGGTCGACGATCCAGCTGTAGTACGGCAGGAGCTCGAAGAGCCGCGCCCACGTCGCGTAGGTCTCCATCGCCCGCGCCTCCTCGGCCGGGTCGTAGTTGATGAGCCCACGCCCCCACGGACGGTCGGTGAAGGCGCACCATTCGGCCGAGATGAGCGGCGACGGGTAGTCGTACTTGCGCGCGCCGACGATCCGCGGGTGGCGGTTGAGGGCGAACGCGAGGTCGGTCTTGTGGGTCAGCCGGGTCCCTTCGAGGATCATCTTCGGCGTCAGCTTGGCTGCCATGGCGCCAGTGTGGCACGCGTGCTGCCGGGTGACGCCGACGCGCCGGGGTGACCGGCGGCGGGCGTATCGTTGACGCGAGCACGTGGAGGCGCCCGGTGCGACGGTCCCGATCGGTCATCCGAAGCCTGGCCGTGGTCGCGATGGGCCTCGTCCTCGCCGGCGGCCTCGCCCAGGCGACGACGCCGGCCATGCGGGCCAGCTGCGACGGTGGCGTCGTCTACTCCTGGGCGGTCTCGCATGCCCGAGGTGCCGTCGTGGGCCGCGTGGCCTCGACCGCGACGGACGAATTCGGCTTCCCGTGGGTCACGTCGGTGCGCGTCGAGCGGGCGTCCGGGCTGGCGCCCGGCTCGCTCTACCGCGGCAGGATCGGGATCGGCATGTGCAGCACGGACGAGCCGAGGGTGGGTGCCCGCGTCGTCGTCCTCGTCGACGTTCCCGGCGCCGTCCCGGGCCAGCCGCCCAGCGACCTCTTCTACACGCTGGGCCGGACGGTCACGCCGTGGCAGGCCGCGCATGTGTTCGCGGACCTGCCGGATACGGCGATGGCTGCACCGCGCCGCCCCGGCGGCCCGCTCCGGCCGTGGGGCGTTCCCGCGCTCGCGGGCATCCTGGCGCTCGGGCTGGTCCTCGCTCGACCGCCTCGACGTGCTCGCCGCCCGTCGAGCTAGCCCGGACGCGCGTCCTTCACAACCGCATAGGCCGCCAGGGCCCGTTCGCGGGCGAACGCGTGGTCGACGATCGGCGCCGGGTAGTCGCGGCCGATGATGCAGCCGGCAGCCGCCTGGACGTTTGGCGGCATCATCCACGGCTCGTGGACGTAGGCGTCGGCGACGCGCGCGAGCTCCGGGACCCAGCGCCGGACGTAGACACCGTCGGGATCGAACCGCCGGCCCTGCGACACGGGGTTGAAGACCCGGAAGTACGGCGCCGCGTCGGTCCCGGTCCCGGCCGTCCATTGCCAGCCGCCGTTGTTGGCGGCGACGTCGCCGTCCACCAGCTGGGACATGAAGTGGGCCTCGCCCCGGCGCCAGTCGACCAGCAGGTCCTTGGCCAGGAAGCTCGCGGTGATCATCCGCGCCCGGTTGTGCATCCAGCCGGTCTCCGCGAGCTGCCGCATGGCGGCGTCGACGACCGGATAGCCGGTCCGGCCCTCGCGCCACGCCGCGTACCCCGCCGGGTCGTCGTTCCAGGGCACGGCGTCGTACGCCGGCCGGTAGGCGCCCTGGACCACGTGCGGGAAGTGCCACAGGACGTGGGCATAGAACTCGCGCCAGGCGAGCTCCGCGACGAAGACCCGGCGGCCGTCGCCCGGCCCCTCGACCGCGAGGAGCACCTCCAGCGGGGAGAGCGTCCCGACCTTGAGGTCCGCCGACAGGCGTGAGGTCCCCTCGGCGTCGAGCCGGTTGCGGCCGTCCGCATACGCGGGGAGCGCCGCCGACGCCGCCCAGCGGGCGAGGCGCTCGCGGGCCGCCGCCTCGCCGGGCCGCGGCAGCAGCGCGACGTCGGCCGTCGGCGCCGGCGGGACCGGGAGGTCGTCGGTCGCCAGGGCGCCGGCCGGGAGGGACGGGATCGCGTCCGGGACGGGAAGGGGCATCCGCCGCGGCACGCCCCCCCATCGCCGCGCGAACGGCGTAAAGACGGTCACGGGCCGGCCGTCGTCCGTGTGCACCTCCTCGGGCTCCGCCACGAGGAGGCCGCGCTGCAGGTGGAGCCGCCGCCCGGCGGCGCCGAGCGCCTCGCCCACCGCCCGGTCGCGGGCGCGGGCGAAGGGGCCGACGTCGCGGCTGGCGAAGACCTCCGACGCTCCGGCCTCCGCGGCGAGGGCCGGGATCACGTCCTCCGGGCGACCGGTCCGGACGACGAGCGGGGCGCCGCGGGCAGCGAGGCCGCCGGCGAGCTCGCGCAGCGACTCGAGGAGGAACCACGTCCGGTTCGCCGACGAGCGCGGGCCCGCCACCAGGCGGGGATCCACGACGAAGACGGGCACCACGGCGCCGCCGCGCGCCAGGGCCGCGGCGAGGGCGGGATGGTCGTGGAGGCGCAGGTCGCGCCGGAGCCAGAGGAGGGCGGGAGCAGCCGGGCTCGACGACACGGCGGCGCCGGGCTTCGGCGATGCGGCCGCATCCACGGTCGGCGCTGCTGCGCCGCCCCGGCCCGGCGGTTCGGCCACGCTGGGGTCCGGCACCTTGCTCGACGATGCGGATCGCGATCCGGTCACGCGCCAGTATCGCGCCGGGCGCGCCGGCGGATGGGGCTCAGGTCCGGATCGTGAACGACGTGGCGATGTCGGAGATGTCCTTGGCGTGGTCGTTGGCGGTCGCGGGCGACGCCGCGAAGGTCAGGACGTACCCGTGGCCCGGAAGGACGTAGAAGACCTGCGTGACGGCGAGCGTGCCCTCCTGCCCGTCCGGCCGCACGAGCGGCGCGGCGTAGGCCACCGAGTAGGCCTGGCCCGCGGTGACGAGGATCCGGCGGAGCTGGAGATCGGCCTCCGCGAGCTGCTCGGCGTTGCCCTTCAGCGTGGTGGCGAACGTCTCGAGCGTCACGTCAAGCGGCAGCGCGACCTCGGTCACGATGAGTGTGACGACGTCGCCCTTCGCGATGACCGACGGCGTGGCGTTGAAGGCGAAGTAGGTCGCGGAACCCGGGAGGGCTGCGAGGCGGGCCCCCAGCGACTCGGCGAACGTCGGGTTCGCCGCCGTCAGGCTGGCGATCAGCGCGGCATGGTCGCCGTCGACCGGCACGGCCTTCCAGCCGCTCGGCAGGTCGAACGTGAACGAGCCGGCCGGCAGCGGGGTGACGCTCGGGGCGGGCGCCGCGGACCCGGGCACCGGAGAGGTCTGGCCGCCGGAGCCGGGGGCGACCGTGGGGGCCGGCGTGGCGGACGGGGCCGGCGAGCCGCTCGCGGTGGACCCGCAGCCCGCGACCGCCACGACCACCGCGACGAGGGCGAGGGCGACGGCGAGCGAGCGCGGGCCGGCGGCGGAGCGCGTGCTCGGCGTCATCTGGCGGGCGGTGTGGCGCGTGCTCGGCGTCATCTGGCCTGGACCTCGTCGGGTCGCGCCACGCGCGCGAACGGGCGCACGCGCGCCTCGACCCAGACGCCCTCCCGCATGTAGACGTCCTCCGCGGCGAGCGCCAGGGCGGCGTCGGTGTCAGCCGCCCGGACTAGGAGCAGAGAGCCCGACATGTCGGCGAAGCCTCCTGCTTCGAGGACGATCCCGGCCGCCCGCAGCTCCGCCATCCGGGCCAGGTGCGTCGGCCGGTGGGGGGTGCGCGCCTGCGCGGCGTCGGGCGCGTAGGTGGCCTCGATGACGAAGATGGGCTCCATCAGGATGCCGTCGGGGATCTCCTGGGCCACCTGGTCCTCCGGTGCTGCTGTGGGTCGGGCGTACGGTACCGCCGAAGCGTCGGACGCGCCGGCGGCGGCCTGCGTGACGTCGCGGGCCGTCGCCGCTCCTGCACCGCCGCCCGCGGTCGGGGCGCTCGCTCAGCGGCCGCCGACGATGAGGATCGTCGCCAGCGCGGCGACGGCGATCCCCACGGCGTGGATACGTCCGATCGGCTCCCGGAGGATTGCGGCCGCAAGGACGACGGTGGTGACCGGATAGAGCGATCCGAGGACGGCCGCCAGCGCGAGGCCGCCAGCCTGGGCCGCCACCAGGAACGACGCGTTGCCGGCCAGGTCGAGGACGCCGACGAGGGTCACGACGCCGAGCAGGCGCCGCTTCCCGCGGAACGAGGCACGCACCGGCGTGCGCGAGGCGAGGACGATCGCGAGCACCAGGGCCGCCCCCGTCGCGCGGGCCACCACGAGCGGCCCGAACACGCCCTCCTGGACCTGCCCGACGCAGGTGCTGTAGAGGCCGAAGGAGACGCCCGCCCCGATCGCCAGGAGGATCCCGCCGCGACCCGTCGACCCGTCGTCCGCGATCGACACCAGGACGATCGCCACGATGGCCAGCCCGAACCCGGCGAGGCGCGCCGGGGCGGGGAGCCCGGCCGTCGCGATCCCAACCGCGACCGGGATCGCGGCCGTGAGGACCCCGGTGATCGGCGCGACGACGCCCATCTGCCCGTCGGCGAGGGCGCGGTAGAGGCCGGCCAGGCCCACCGACCCGAGGATCGCGCCCGTGGCGGCCCAGGCCGCGTCGGCCGCCGACGGGAGCCCCTCGCCGAGAACGGCCGCGGCGACGACCGCGCCGGCAAGTCCCACGAGCTGCGTGCCGAGCAGGGCCAGGAAGACGGGCAGGCGCTTGGCGGCGATCCCGCCCCCGAAGTCGCCGGCGCCCCAGAACGCGGCGGCCAGCAGTCCGCCGGCGGCCGCGACGAGGTCGGCGGGCACGGGCGCGGCAGGACGGCGGCGTCAGCCGGCCGCCGGCGCGGCCTCCGGCTCCTCGTCGGCAACGTTGTCGACGGCCGTCGGGCCCGCCAGCTCGACCACCCGGTCGGCGGCGTGGTCGTACCGGTCGGACGTTGTCAGATAGATCACCTGGAAGTCGCTCGCCAGGTCGCGCAGCATCGACACGGCGCGATCCGCGCGCTCGTCGTCGAAGGTCACGAACGGGTCGTCGAAGACGAGCGGCGGCCGCCGGTCCTGGGTGACGAGGCGCACGAGGCCGAGGCGCGCCGCGAGGTACCCCAGGTCGAGGGTGCCCTGCGACAGGTCGTCGATGCGGACCCAGTCGCCCCGCTCCGGGGCGAAGACCGAGATGTCGAGCGTCGCGTCGTCGACCGCGACCCGCCGATAGCGGCCGCCGGTCAGGCGCGCCAGGTCGCCCCGCATCCGCTTCTCGAGGTAGCGGGTGGCCGTCCGCATCGTCGCCGTCTCGGCGCGCTGGATCGCGTCGAGCGCCGCCTGGTAGATGCGCTGGCGACGCTGCAGGGCGGCCAGCTGCTCCCTCGACGAGGCGAGCCGCTCCGACTCCCCGGCGACCTGCTCGGCATCGACGGGGTTCTGCTCCACGCGGGCGCGGGCGGCGGCCTCGTCGTCGCGGGCCCGCTCCAGCGCCCCTTCCTGGTCGCGGACCTCGACCTCGAGGCGCTCGCGTGCCCGCGGCTCCTTGGCGATCGGCCCGAGGGCCTCGAGCGCCGCCGTCTTCTGCTCGATCGCGAGGGCCGCCGCGTCGCGGAGCGACGGCAGGGTCTCGACGGGCTCCTTCCCGACCAGCCCGTCGAGCTGGGCGCGCGCCCGGTCGATCGCCTGCACGTGGGCGTCCTCGCGGGCCAGGAGGTCCTCGGCGGCGGCCGGGTCGTCGACCTCGATCATCGCCAGCTGGGCGGTGAGGTCCGCCTCCTTGCGGTTGAGATCGTCCTGCAGCTGGCTCCGACCCCGCAGGCGACGCGCGATCTCGTCGTCGCGGAGCTGCTTCTGGCGGCGCACGTCGAAGGCGGCCCGCCGGCGGGACCGGGCGTAGATGGTGAGGAGCAGCCCGACGATCGCGGCGACCACACCGGCGCCAACCGCGGCCGTGACGCCGGCGAAGACGCCGATCGCGACCGCCGCGAGGCCCCCGATCGCGAGCAGCACGCCGAGCCACGCGAACGGCCGGTAGCGCGGCTCCGGGAAGACAACGTCGTAGTCGACCGCCGACGGCTCCTCGCCCAGCTGGACGCGGAGCTCGCCGACCTCCCGGTCCAGGACCCGGATCCGCTCCACGAGCTGGCGCAGGACCGGCAGCGGGTTGGTGGACGGGTGGCTGCCCTCGAGCTCGGTGATCTGGCCGGCGACGACGACTGCCTGGCGGTAGCGCTCGAAGCGCTCCTGCGCGACGGTTCGCTCCTGCGTCAGCCGCTCCGCCTGGCGGGCCTTCTCGAGCAGCGAGCGGCGCTCCGCCAGCGCGTGGTCCGCCGACGCGCGGCGGTCGTGAGCCCCCACCAGAGCATCGCGGTCGCGCTCCAGCTGGGCCAGCTGGCCCTCCCCCTGGACCACGGCCGCCTCGGACCGCGCGACGGCCTCCTCGGCCACGCGCAGGCGGCCCGGGTTGCGCTCGCCGCGCGCCTGGAGCTCGCGGAGCGCCTTGTCGAGTCGTCGCTTGGCGGCGCTCGTCCCGCGGTCGGCGCCGCTGATCGACGCCTGCAGCCGGTCGCGCAGGGCGCCCTCGTCGCGGGCCAGGTCGTTGATCTCCTCGTGTCGCACGGACGCCGTGGAGCGGAAGAATTTCTCGCTCGGGATGCCGGTCAGGTCCGCCAGGATCTCGTCCGCCCGGGCCGGGTCCGTGACGGTCTCGTCGTCGAGGACGAGCCGCACCGTCCCCCTGGCGCCGCGGAGGTCCTTCTCGACGAGGCCGGTGCGCACGCCGTCGAGGTCTTCCTGCACGAAGTCGACCGCGATCCACGGCCGGCCGTCCTCGCCGGCCCCCCAGCTGCGCAGGCCGTCGATCTCGGCGCCGCCCGCCGTCGCCTTGCGGAACAGGGCGATCTCGATCGCCCGCTGGATCGTCGACTTGCCGCTCTCGTTCGGCCCGCGGATGACCGTCATGCCGGGGGCGAGCTCGAGGTCGAGGTCGCGATGCGCCTTCAGGTCGCGCAGCCGGAGACGGGTGATCCTCACAGCGCGACCTCGCGGCCGTCGAGCAGGAGGCGGGCCAGGCGGAGCGCCTCGCGGGTCTCGCGGGCGTCCTCGGCGCGTCCCGCGGCCTCGGCGTCGGCGATCCCTGCCTCGAGGTCGCGGACCAGGGCCCCGACGATCGTGTCGGGCGGCGGGGCGGGCCCGTCGGGTAGCGCGGCGACCGACGCGTCGCGGACGCGGGCGCGGAAGAAGCGCTCGCCGATCTCGCGCTCGATCTCCTCGGGCACCAGGTCGAGGTCGTCGGGCCGGACGCCGATGACCCGCGCGTCGAGGACCAGGTCCGGATCGGCCAGGGCGACGAGCCGCTCCACCAGCGCCGGCTGGCTGCCGACGACGGCCGCGTCGACCTCGACGCGCTCGAAGCGCGTCCGCCCGACCCGGCGCTCCTCCACCGCGACGTGCCGCCCGCCGTCGCGCTCCTCGAGGGTCACGAGCAGGGCGCTGCCGGCGCGGTCCTGGTCGATCGCCACGGGCTCCGGGGCTCCGCTGTAGGCCCACAGCGTTGCGCCGGCGCGCCCGCGCTGCGTGGAGTGCCAGTGGCCCAGCGCCACGTAGTCGAGGTGCGAGGCGGCCACCTCCTCGCTCGTGAAGACGACCTCGTCGTGCTCCGTCCGCTCCGGGATGTGGAGCGACCCGTGGATCAGCCCGACGTGCCACGTTGCGCGGTCGTCGGCCGCCGCGTCGAAGCCGGCGAGCGGGCTCCGCGGGGCGCGCTTCGTCGCGAAGACGCGGCCGTGGACGACGAGGTCCAGCGGGCCCAGCACGACGTCGGGACGCTCGGGCGTCAGGACGACCAGGCGATCCGTGTCGGCGGGCAGGCCCGCCAGGGCCGCCAGGTCGTACGCCCGGTACACCGAGGCGCCGTCGTAGACGTCGTGCGTGCCGGGGATCACGACCGTCCGGATCGCCGCATCGGCGAGGCGCTTGAGCTCCGACGCGACGCGCTCGACGGAGCGGCGCGGCTGGGTGTTCGAGTCGAACAGGTCGCCGGCCACGAGGAGGACGTCCACCTTCTCGGCCAGGGCCAGGTCGACCGTGGCGCGAAAGGCGGCGAACTGGCGCTCGCGCTGGGCGGCCGCCTGCTCGCCGAGGTCGGCGTGGCGGGCCCCGAGGTGGACGTCGGCCGTGTGGAGCAGGCGCAGCATCGCAGGCATTGTGACAAATCGACGGGGCGCCGGCGCGGAGCCGGCGCCGACAAGGCTCGCCGCATCCCTCCGGGCGCCGGCGGCAGCTTCGGTGGGAGCCCGGCGACGCGCCGGCAGACACCCCGTGAGGCGCCGAACGGCCCCCGGCGAGGTCGGTGCTATCCTGCCGACAACGCAACCGGTGCGCGCCCCGAGAGGTTCCGCAGCACGTCACCCGGGTCGCGCGGCACCAGGCTCTCCTCGCCTTCCCCGCCGTCCCCGGAGCGGCGCGGGCCCCCAGGGCGATCGCCGGCGGCGAGCGCACGGACCTGGAGGAGCAGCACCCTTGACGTACACCGATCGAACCCTCACCTGTGTCGACTGCGGCATGCCGTTCACGCACACCGCGGCCGACCAGGAGTACTACGCGCAGAAGGCCTTCACCTCGGATCCGAAGCGCTGCCCGAGCTGCCGGGCCAGCCGGCGCCAGGCCCGCGGCGACGGCTTCGATGTCCGCAGCATCGGCGGTCCCCGCGGCTACGAGCGCGGCGGCGACCCGGTCGATCGCGAGTACTTCGCCGTCACCTGCTCTCGCTGCGGCAACAACGCGCAGGTCCCCTTCCGGCCGCGCCTCGACAAGCCGGTCTACTGCTCCGACTGCTTCCGGGCGGTGAAGGCCGGCTGAGCCCGGCCGCGCGTCAGCGCCCCGCGCCCTCTCAGCGCCGCGTCGGCGCCGCGATCGCGGGGGCCCTACCCCTCGTCGGCGTCCGGCAGCGTCTCGCCGTCGTCGAGGCCCGGATCCGCGTCCGCCAGCCCTGCATCGGGCAGCCGGAAGCTGTCGCCGGGGCGGTGGCGCGTCCGCTCGCGCCCACGCCAGACGGTCACCCGCCCGCGTCCGTGGACCTGCCACGCCCCGTCACGCCCGACGGCCGCCGTTTCCTCGTCGATCCCGAGGACGAGCGTGCCGCGCGGCGCGGCGAGCACCATCACCGCGGCGAGGGCCTCGGGGAAGGCGTCGTAGTGCGGGATCACCGCCGCCCCGTCCACGAAGCCGAGCGCGTCGCGCCAGCCCGTCGGGAACCGGAAGAAGCGGCGGCTTCCGACGCGGGGCTGGCGGGCGGCCAGGACCATCGCCCCGGCTGAGCACCCGGCGATGATCCCGCCACGCTCGTGCACGGAGCGGAGCGCCGCGCCGGCCGGCGTGCCCTCGAGGACGTCGAGGAGATGATCGGGCTTGCCGCCGGAGAGGTAGACGAGATCGGCCTCGCCGATCGCCTGGGCGCACGCGTCGTCGCAGGCGTCCTCGCGGGTGCGCAGCTCGACGCCCTCGACATCGGCGCCGAGCGCCGCGAAGTGCGCGCGGCCCTGCTCCAGCCAGCGCCTGAACGTCTCCTCGCCGTCCGGCCACGACGCCGCGGGCACGACGGCCACGCGCGGACGGGCGCGGCCCGTCGCGGCGAGGAGCGCGCGGTCGACCTCGTCCATGGCGGGCGTGAACTCGCCGGAGCCGACGAGGACGATGGGTCCGGGCATGTGTTGAGTCTAGTGGGGGGTGCCGCGAAGCGCCGCCGGCCCTTCCGGGTACTGGTCACCGGGTCCGCACGTCGCTATCCTCGCGACCAACCGGGGCGATCTCCCGGTGGCGGTAGTCCCGAACGGGACGCCCGCACGGCCCCGCCGGCCGCCGCGCACAGGGAGGAACGATGGACTCGACCGGTACTCCTGGCATCCCGCCCGACGATGCGGTGGCGCCGCAGGCGGCCCCTGCGCCCCCACCGCCGCCGCCGGCCGCCCCACCGGCCGCCCCCGCCGCCGCCGGGTCGAGCTCGGGCTGGGTGAGCACCCTCACCTCCCCCGAGACCGTCGCGGGCCCGGCCGGCCTGGTCTACTCGGACGTCCCGACCCGGATCTTCGCCTACATCATCGACGCGATCATCATGGCGGTCGCCTTCGGGATCCTGTTCGTGATCTTCTCGGGCCTCTTCATCGGCTCGGCGCTTGGCGGCTTCGGGTTCATGGCGTTCGTCTGGTTCGTCGTCCTGCTCGTGATCTACGCGGCCGGCAGCGCGATCTACTTCATCTACACGTGGACCAAGATGCGAGGCTCGCCCGGCCAGCGAATCCTCGGCCTCGAGACCCTGAACGCCGCCGACGGGGCCGTGCTGACGCAGCCCCAGGCGATCCGGCGCTGGCTCTTCCTGTTCGGCCCGTTCGTGCTCGCCCAGGTGGCCAGCTTCGTGCTGCCGGGGCCCGGTTCGATCGTCGGCCTGCTCACCTTCGCCTACGCCATCTACCTCCTCTACACCGCGTCGAACAGCCCGGCACGCCAGGGCTTCCACGACGTCCAGGCGGGCACCGTCGTCGTCAAGCTGGTGCGATAGCCCCGCCGAGCCGCGCGGCGCGGCCGCTCCTCGCCAACGGGGGACGCCCCGGCCGGAAGGCCGGGGCGTCGTGGTTCGCCGGGCCGGCAGGGTCAAGCCCGGCGCTGGGCCTTGCCGTCCGCGGTGCGTGCCCGCCGCAGGTACGCCGAGTCGCTGTACATCGACTTCTGCAGCGCGGGCGTCATCGCGACCGAGACCTCCTCGGAGGCCGAGCGCTCCAGCTCCCGGACGAGGTCGCGCAGCTCGGGGTCGTCGCCCGCGTAGGCGCGGATCCGGCTCGCCACACCGGCGATCGAGCGCGATGCGCGGCGGTAGTCGCCGGCCTTGTTGAACGTCACGGCCTCCATTCGCGCCCGGGCGGCGAACAGCCGGGCCACGAGGCGGTCGACGTCGCGGGTGCGGGGCTGCCGGTCGTTCGTGGCGTGGTCGGCGTAGACCCAGCGGGCCTCGGCGCGCTCGGCCGCGAAGATGCCGTCGCGGTCGAGGACCGCCACGCTCATGTCGGCCGGCTGGCCCACCTCGCCGTAGGGGAAGTTGACACGGAGGACGACCTCTCGATCCTGGCGCGCCACCAGGTCGCCGACGGCGACCGTCCAGGCCTGGGCGCCCTGGCGCTCGACGCGCTCGGGGCCGAGGATCTCCAGCTGCGCCCCGTACGGCAGGCCGACCTCGAGGCGCACGTCGCGGGCGACGACCTCCAGGGCCTCGCCGAGCTCGCTGGTCATGAAGTCGGCGATCTGGCGGGCATCCTGGATGTAGTAGAAGTTGCCGCCGCCCGCCGTGGCCATGGCCTCGAGGAGCGCCTCGTCGAAGTCGTGGCCGACACCGAACGTCGAGGTCGCCACGCCGCGGCGTCGGAGCTCGGCCGCGTGGGTCTCGAGCTCGAACCGGTCGGTCACCCCCACGTTGGCGAGCCCGTCGGTCAGGAGGAGCGTGCGGGAGACGACCTCCTCGCCGGCGTGCAGCGCCACCTGCTCACAGCCGCGCATCCAGCCCTCGAAGAGGTTGGTTGAGCCCCGTGCGTCGACGCGCCGGAGGGCCTCGCGGGCGGCCGCGCGCGCCCCGCTGCTCGCGCTCGTGCTCGCGACGACGACGTCGACATGGTCGTCGTAGAAGACGACGGAGAACCGGTCGCGCCCGTCGAGGGTCGCGATCGCCCGCTCGACCGCCTCCTTGGCGAGGCGGATCTTCGGGCCGCCCATCGAGCCCGACCGGTCGAGCACGAGAGACGCGTTGACGGGAAGCCGGTCGGTCCGGCGGGGGGCGTCGGGCGCCACGAGGCGCACGACGAGGTACCGGGTGCTGCGGGCCGGCGCCCGAAGGTATGCCCGGTCCTGGCGGATGTCGAAGGTCATGGCTGGTCCTCCTCGAGGAGCTGGCGTGCCGCCTCGAGGAGACGGGCGACAGCGCGGTTCTGGCTGCGGGTGAGGGGCCGCCGGACGTGCAGCTCGACGTCCGGGGCGAGCACGAAGCGGTCCCACTGGGATCGCTCGGCGCCGGGTGGTTCGGGGATCGGGGGCCCGGCGCGAGGGCCGGGCGGGGTGAGGGAAGAGGCGCCATCGGCGGCGGGGGGAGCCGGGGCGCGAGCGTCCGCCGCGGCCGGCGGGGCCGGCGGGGCTGCTGCCGCGCCCGATGCCGGAGCTGCTGCCGCGCCCGATGCCGGTGCGGGGCCCGATGCCGGAGCTGCTGCCGCGCCTGATGCCGGAGCGGGGCTCGATGCCGCGCCTGATGCCGGAGCGGGGCTCGATGCCGCGCCCGCCGGGAGCGACCGCAGCTCGCGGAGCATCGACGCGTTGCCGGGCGGGTGGTCGCCCGGGCTGGCACGCCGCAGCAGGCTCGCTGCCGTGCGGTCGGCCGGGGGCGGCGGGACGGCGGCCGACGGACTCGCTGCGAGGCGTGGCATGCCGGGCGGGGACGCCTTCGTCGTCCGCGCCCCCAGGACGCCGCGGACGTAGTCCAGGGCAGAGTCGACGGGCGGCTCCGGGGGGCCCTCGGCCTGCTCGATCGCCTCCTCGTCGCTGAGGGCGGCAAGCCGGGCGCGGATCTCGGCGAGCGGCAGGTGCTCGCGCTGGAGGCGCCGGACCAGGCGCAGGCGGGCGAGGTGGCCGTCGTCGTAGCGGGCGCTCGGGCCGCTCGTGCCGGGCGACCGGAGCAGCCCCTGGCTGACGTAGTAGCGAACCGTCCGCGGCGTCACGTCGGCGAGGTCGCAGAGGTCGGCGAGGGAGTAGGTACCGTCGGTCATGCGTCGATTGTGACAGTGCTACGTCACACTGTCCAGACCATGCCGCCGAGCAGGTGGCGGCGGTCCGGGAGCGTCGACCCGCGGGCCCTACCGCGCGGCGGCGACCTCCCCCACCGTGAACGGCGGCAGGCCCAGGCGCCCGGAGCCGAACCGCGTGCCGGCGCGGCCCCACGCCAGCGCGGCGGCGTCCTCGAGGCGGCCGATGGCCGCGAACCGGCCGCCGGATCGCACGAAGTCGGCGCACGCTCGGATCTTCGGGCCCATCGAGCCGGCGGGCCAGGTCTTCGCCTCGAGGCCCGCAAAGGCCTCGTCCGGCG
This sequence comes from uncultured Chloroflexia bacterium, assembly GCA_963831745.1. Lineage (GTDB taxonomy): Bacteria > Chloroflexota > Limnocylindria > Limnocylindrales > CSP1-4 > CTSoil-043. The sequence continues at coordinate 91,028 of CAWHRD010000003.1, forward strand.
ACATCCGGCGGATCGCCTCGGCCCGGTCGGTGCCCCAGTCGCGGTAGACCGAGTCCACGTCGGTGAGAAGGAGCAGCCCGTCCGCGCCCACCGAGCGGGCGAGGACGACCGCTGCGAGGTCCTTGTCGATCACCGCCTCGCGGCCCTCGAACCGGCCGTCGACCAGCTCGGCGACGGGGATCCCGCCGCCGCCGGACGCGATGACGAGCACGCCGGCCTCGACCAGGGTCCGGATCGAGGGCGCCTCGACGATCCGGAGCGGCGCGGGCGATGGGACGACCCGGCGCCAGTGCTCGCCGTCGGGGGCGATCGACCAGCCCCGGTCTGCCGCGTGCGCCTTCGCAGTCGCCTCGTCGTAGACCGGCCCGACCGGCTTCGTCGGGTGGGCGAAGGCCAGGTCGTCGCTGCGCACGACGACCTGGCTCACGATCACGGCGATCTCGCGGGTGATCCCCCGCTCGAGGAAGGCGGCGTGGAGGGCCTGCGACATGAGGTAGCCGATCTGGCCCTGGGACTCGGCGCCCAGGACGTCGAGCGGGGGCGGCGGGACGACGTCCGCCGCCATCTCCGCCTCGATCGCGAGGAACCCCACCTGGGGCCCGTTGCCGTGGGTCAGGACGATCTCCGCGCCGCTGCGCTCGGCGAGGTCGACGAGCGCGCGGGCGGCGGTCTCCAGGTTGTGGCGCTGGACCTCGGTCGAGCCGGGCTGTCCGCGGCGGATCAGGGCATTGCCCCCGAGCGCGACCGCGATCCGGGTCATCCCACGCGCTCCGCGTCCGCGCGGGCCCGGTCGACGATCTTCGCGAGCAGGTCGCCGAGCGAGGGCGCCTCGGGCTCGGGCTCGAGCTCCTCGAGCTCGTAGCGCACCCGGACCACCGGCTTCTCGAGCGTCAGCACGCGCGTGAGGTCGATCGGGTTCGCGGCCAGGACGAGGTCGGCGGGCATCGCGTTGAGGGTCTGCTCGAGCTCGTCCATCTGCTCGCGGCCGTAGCCCATCGCCGGGAGGAGGTGCTCCAGGTCGGGGTACTTCGCCAGCGTGCGGGCCAGCTCGCCGACGGCGTACGGCCGCGGGTCGACCATCTCGGCGGCGCCGAACCGGCGAGCCGCGACGACGCCGGCACCGTAGGTCATGCCGCCGTGGGTGAGCGTGGGGCCGTCCTCCACGACGGCGACACGCTTCCCCTCGATCTCGCCGCCGACGAGCTGCAGGGCCGACCGGGCGAGGATGACCTCGGCCCGCGGATTGAGCCGGGTGATGTCGTCGCGGACGGTCGCGACCTGCTCGGGCGTGGCGCTGTCGACCTTGTTGATGACGACGACGTCGGCCATCCGCATGTTCGTCTCGCCGGGGTGGTAGTGCATCTCGTGGCCGGGGCGCAGCGGGTCGGCGACGACCACGAACAGGTCCGGCTTGTAGAAGGGGAAGTCGTTGTTGCCGCCGTCCCAGATGACGACGTCGGCCTCCTTCTCCGCTTCGCGCAGGATCGCCTCGTAGTCGACGCCGGCGTACAGGACGCGCCCGGCATCGAGATGCGGCTCGTACTCCTCGCGCTCCTCGATCGTCGTGTCGTGGCGGTCGAGGTCGGCGTAGGTGGCGAAGCGCTGGACGCGCTGCTTGACGAGGTCGCCGTAGGGCATCGGGTGGCGGATGACCACGACGCGCAGTCCCTGCTCCTCCAGGAGGCGGGCGAGGTAGCGGGTGGTCTGGCTCTTGCCGGCGCCGGTGCGCGTCGCGCCGGTCGCCACGAGCGGCTTCGTGCTCGAGATCATCGTGCGGACGGGGCCCAGGAGCACGAAGTTCGCGCCGCCGGCCAGCACGCGGCTCGCCTGGTGCATGACGTACTCGTGGGCGACGTCGCTGTAGGCGAAGACGACGCGGTCGATCTTCTGGCTGGCGAAGATCCGCTCGAGCTCGTCCTCGGGGACGATCGGGATCCCGGCCGGGTAGAGCGGCCCCGCCAGCTCGGGCGGGTAGCGCCGGTCGGCGATGCCGGGGATCTGGGTCGCCGTGATGGCGACGACCTCCACCGCGGGGTCGTCCCGGTAGACGACGTTGAAGTTGTGGAAGTCGCGCCCGGCGGCCCCCATGATCACGACCTTCAAGCGGTCCATGGTTCGTCCGTCCTCCAGGCCGTCGCGGGGAACGTGCACGCGGGGACGCACATGCGCCCGGGCGCGCGCCGGCGGCGGCGTCGGCGGACGAGCCGGTTCCCGGCCAGGGCCCGGCGGTCGTCCAGTCCGTCGAGTGTCACGGGCGCGTCAAGGCGCCGGGAAGGGCCGAGCGGCCCGGCCGGGCCGGGACGTTGGGGCTGCCGCGGCCGGAACGCCCGCGCGGCGTCATCGCTGCCGCAGTCGGAACACCGCCACGCGTCATCGCTGCCGCAGCCGGAACGGCTCCCCGTGGCCCGGGATCACGACCTCCACGCCGCCGTCGAGCAGCCGGCGGCGGCCCGCCTCCAGCTTCGCCTGGTCCCAGGCCAGCGGATCGATCGCCGGCGTGCGGTCGCCGCGCCACCAGAGGTGCGTCAGGGCGTAGACCGCGTCGTCGGCGCAGACGACCAGCGACGCGTCCTCCTCCGTGTGGCCGGGCGTCAGCCAGAGGGTCGCGTTCGGGGAGAGCAGGTACCCGTCCCCGTCGTGGTCGAGCCACTCGTCGGCCCGGTAGCGGGCCCAGAAGTCGACCACTTCCGCGTTCGGGAAGAGCGCGACGTTGATCGTGTGGTCGGGGTGATGGTGCGATAGAAAGACGTGCGTGACGTCGCCGGGCGCCACGCCCAGCGCCGCCAGCGGGTCGAGGATCCGGCCGCGGGTGGCCACCATCCCGGGGTCCGCGACGATGAGGGCGTCGCCGTCTCGCACCAAAGTGACGCTGCTCGCGACCCGCTCACCAGCGTACCCGGCCGTGAGGAGATGGACGGTCGTGGTCACGCGCGGCCTCCCTCGGGCGGACGATCGGGGGCCGGCGGCGGCGGCGCGGGGCCGTCGAGCGGGTCGAGGCGGAAGAAGACGCCGGTCCCGGCCACGTGACGACCGGCGAGGCGATAGAGCGCGTTGCCGGGGAAGGGATGCTGGCGGAAGGACGCCCGGACGGCGGCGTCCCGCTCGGGTCCGAGCCCCAGCAGGACGGGCCGCACGCGGGTCCGCGGGATGCGCGCGCTCTCGATCGTCGCCGACGCGGCGGCCCGCAGGTTCAGCGTCCAGGCGGTGTCGCCGCTCGGGTGGCCCAGGTAGCGGCGGGCGCCGACCGTGAGGATGCCCAGGGGCAGCGCGCGCTCGCGGCCGGACCGCCGGCCGACGACCCGCAGCACGACGAGGTTGCCGAACCCGGGCCCGAGCGCCAGCCGGTCCAGGAGGGCGCCGACGACGCGGAGCAGCCGGTACCAGACGCGCCACCAGGCGGCCCAGGCACCGGTCGCGTGGATGGGCGGGTCGAACGGCCCGGGATCGGGGCTTGTCACGGCGGCTCCGCGGCTGCGGATGGGGCTGGGGTCTCCGCGGCAGGATAGCGGGCCGCCGTCAGGGCGACCCGATGTCGTCGCGGGTGTCGACGTCGCGCAGCGATCCGCCGTCCGGGTCGAGCAGGCGCCAGCGCTCCGCGCCGAGGGTGCCGGCGCGCAGCAGCGCGAAGAGCCCGACGAGGCTCCGCGTGCCCCCGGCCAGGGCGGCCACGGCTGCGGGACCCACCGTTGCCACGCGGACTGCGGAGGGCAGCGGCCGGAGCCTGCCCTCCTCTTCGAGCGCGACCACGTCGAGCGGCGGGCCGTCGGCCTCGGGTCCCAGCCAGAGGAGGAGCTCGGCGAGCAGCGTCGGAGCGAGGGACGGCTGGTCACCCCCGACGACGAGCGCGAGGGGGGCGCGGGCCGCGGCGAGCCCCGCAGCGAGCCCCGCAACCGGGCCGAGGCCCGCCGCCGCGTCGCGCACGACCCGGACGGGCACCCCGACGTCGTTCGCCAGGCGAGGGCGAGGGCCGTCGGCGGCGATGACCACGACGACCTCGTCGGCAACCGCCGCGACGGCGCCGATCGCGCGGTGCAGCAGCGGCCGCCCGTCGATCTCGATCGCCAGCTTGTCGGCCCCGAACCGGCGGGAGCTCCCTCCGGCCAGGACGATGCCGGTCGCCGTCGGCGAGCTCACAGCGGTGGCAGGTCGGCGAGGGCGATCACCGGAACCTCGTGCCGCTCGGCCGCCTCGAGCTGGCGTCGATCCGCAGTGATCAGTTGAGCATGGTTCCGAGCGGCGCAGACGACGTAGGCGCCATCCGGCACCCGCAGCCCGGTAGTCGAAGCGATCTCGAAGGCGTCGATCGCAACGGCGATGGGCGGGGGGTCGTCGAACGCCACGGCCTCGAGCGCGGCCAGCGCGCCCCGAGCCCGTTCCTCGTCGATCCGACCTTCCCGAACTGCCCGGTCCAGGGCCCCGGCGACCTCCAGAAGGAAGTGCGACGGCTCGACGGCTACGACCCTGCCGGCCTCCAGCGACGACCTGAGGACGAGCGCACCAGCCCGGGACGGCTCGTCGTCGAGGATCCAGCGGACCGCCACGCTCGCGTCGATCGTCACGTACGGCATCGTCACGGCCCGTCTCCCCGCGTGGGTGATGGAAGCATCGCGTCGATGCGCTCGTCCCACTCTTGATCCGCGGCGTCGAGGATCGCGTCCACCGTGTCGTGGGTGCCGGTCGGCGGCCTCGTGGTCGCACGGATGGCATCCAGGCGGTCGAACGCGCGGCGACGACGATCGAGCATCCGCTCGTAGGTATCCGGCCAATGGGTCGAGTTCCAGCGGGCGATGTGCGCGGCGCGGTCGTCGTCCGCGGCTGCGCCATACGGGGCGGCGGCCTCCCGAACGGCCGCCCCCATCGGGTGGGCGACCGGCAGGTCGAGGGCGGCGACCGGGATTCGCACCGCGCGACCGATGCGGACGCTGGGCAGGGAACCGTCGGCGATCCTGCGACGCACAGTCCGCAGGCTGATGCCCAGGCGCGACGCGGCCTCGGCGGCGTCCAGGTAGTCGGGCTCGCTCATGACGGAGATGATGCCATATCAAGCCACACGATGTCAATACATGCCACGGTCGAGACGGGCCGAGATGGCGCTCACGTCGGCGGCCCCGACGGGTCCACGAGGGTCAGCCGACGGCTCGCGGACCCCGGATGTGCCCCTCCGGCGTGCGTGCCAGAACGCCCCGGCGGTTCAGCTCCTCGAGGAGGGCCATGACGTACTTCCGGCTCGTGCCCGTCGCGTCGCGGAGCGCCGCGGGCGTGACCGGTCCGGGTGCCGCCAGGGCCAGGGCGGCGGCCTGGAGGCGGGCGAACGCCGGCGCCGACCAGGCGAGGTCCGCGTCGGCGCGGACGATGCGGCCCGCGGCCTCGAGCGCACGGATTCCCGCCGGGGGCAGCCGGTGGACCGGGCGGCGTCGGCCAGGGCGGGCGGCGTCGGCGTGTCGAGAGCCGCCTCGAGCCGGGCCATCGCCGCGACCACGGCCGGCGCCAGGTCGACGACGCGGCCGGGAGCGTGCACCAGGTCGCCGGTTCGCGCAAGGCGGCCGGCGGCAACCACGGCGTCGACGAGCGAGCCGGCGGCGTCCGCGGCGGCGGCCGGGTCCACGGAGGCGCGCCGCCGCAGCGCCCGCCCGAGGCGGACGCGGAGCGCCGCCAGGGGAGTCCCATCGCCGGGTCCGGCGCCCACCGCCGCGAGGGCCGCGGCGACCAGGTCCGACGCGAGCGGCGCGGCGAGCACGAGGCGCCCGGCGGGTGTCGCGGACCCCTCCGGCAGCATCGCGACCTCGGGGCGCGCCCTCGGGAGCGCTCCGTGGAGCGCCAGGAGCGCCGCAGCCCGCTCGTGGGCCGTCGTCGCACGGGCCAGCGCGCCGACCTCGGCGGCGGTCGCGCGGCGCCACGGCGCGCCCGTCGGTGGGCGCGGGTCGAGCACGCGGCCGCCCGCGAGGGGCTCGGCCGGGGACGGGCGGCGGAGCACGAACCGGTCACCCGGCGCGGCCGCGATCGACGCCTCCAGGCGAATGAGGGCGGTCATCTCTCCCTCGGGCAGCCCGTCGACGTCGCGCCTGGAGCGGCGGACGACACCCTCGACGGCGGCCGTCCCGAGGTGGAGGCGGACGACGGTGCCGGCGGCGAGCCGACCTCGCCGTAACCCGCCGGCGCGCAGGTCGAGGGCGGGCCGCAGCGCAACGAGGAGCCGGTCGGTGGCCACGACGGCGGGCTCGTCGGTGAGCACCGCGCCGCGGACAACCGACCCCCGGTCCACGCCGGCGAGGTTGACGGCGAGGCGGCCGCCGGGACCGCCGACGCCGATCGCCGTTCCCCGGGCTTGCAGCTCCCGCGCGCGAACCGCCGCCCCGCCGGGCTCCAGTCGCAGCGTCGCCCCGCGTGCCATGGGTCCGCCGCGGAGCGTCCCGGTGACGACGGTCCCGCGCCCCTTCACGCCGAAGACCCGGTCGATCGCCAGGCGCGACCGGCCCGGGGCGCCGGCGCCGTCGCGCCGGGCGAGGTCGCGCAGGCCGACGAGCGAGGTGGCCAGCTCGGCAAGGCCCTCGCCGGTCGCGCCCGAGACGGCCACGATCGGCGCTCCGGCCAGCGTGGTGGGCGCCAGGAGCGCCCCGAACGCGATGCGGACCTCCGTCACCCGGTCGACGTCGACCATGTCGACCTTCGTGATCGCCGCGACGGCGTGGCGCAGGCCGAGCGCGTCGAGCAGCTCGACGTGCTCGCGGGTCTGGGCGCGGGGCCCGTCGTCGGCCGCCACGACGAGCAGGACCGCGTCGATCTCGCCGGCCCCCACGAGCATGTTGCCGACGAGCCGGTTATGGCCCGGGACGTCGACGAAGTCGAGGACGTCGCCGTCGGCGAGGCGCAGATGCGCGTAGCCGACGTCGATCGTCATGCCGCGACGCCGTTCCTCGGGCAGCCGGTCCGCGTCGATCCCGGTCAATGCCCGCAGGAGGGTCGTCTTGCCGTGGTCGATGTGGCCGGCCGTCCCGACGACGACCGTCACGGCCGGACTCCGAGTGCGGGCTTCACCCGGCTCCGCCGATGATCGCGACCGCCCGCCCGACGGCCGCGGCGAGCGCCTCGTCGGACGCCGGGTCGACGGTCCGCAGGTCGAGCACGACGCGCCCGTCCTCGATCCTGCCGAGGACGGCCGGCTCCCCGGCCCGGAGCGCGGCGAGAAGGCGGACGGCCGAACGAGCCTCGAGCGCAAGGCCGACCGACGGGAGGGTCTGGCCCGGGAGCGACCCGCCGCCGACGGTGGCGAGCAGCGGGACGACCGACGTGCCGGCGATCCCGGTCGCCAGCGCCTCGGCTCGTGCCAGGAGCGCCTCGGGCCGCGTCGCGATCATCCGCCAGACCGGGATCTCGGCCGCCGCGAGCCCGGCGCGATAGAGGCCGAGGGTGGCGGCAACCCCGGCGAGGGTCGCCTTGTCGGGTCGCATCGCACGCGCCAGCGGATCCTTCCGGACCCGGGCCACGAGGTGCGCCCGCCCGACGAGGAGGCCAGCCTGGGGCCCGCCGACCAGCTTGTCGCCGGAGAACGTCACGAGGTCGGCGCCCGCGGCGAGCCGCTCGTAGGGTGTCGGCTCGTGCGCCAGGCCGTACGCCGCCGTGTCGAGCAGGGCGCCGCTGCCGAGGTCGTCGACGACGAGCGCCCCGTGCGCGTGGGCGAGGGCGGCCAGCTCTGCCGGGTCGGGCGCCTCCACGAAGCCGGACATCGTGAAGTTGGAGGGATGGACGCGCAGGACCAGCGCGGCCCGGCCCTCGGCCAGGGGCGCCGCGTAGTCCTCGACGCGGGTCCGGTTCGTCGTGCCGACCTCGATCAGGCGCGCGCCGGCGCGCCGGACGATCTCGGGGATGCGCACGCCGCCGCCAATCTCGACCAGCTCGCCCCGCCCGACGACGACGCCCTTCCGGCCCGCCAGCCCGACAGACAGGACGAGCGCGGCCGCGCAGTTGTTCACAACGAGCGCGTCACCCGCGCCGGTGAGGGCGACGAGGTGGTCCTCGGCCTCGCGGTATCGGGCTCCCCGGCGGCCGGTCGAGCGGTCCAGCTCGAGGAAGATGGGCTCACGGGCGGCGGCCTCGGCGGCGGCGATCGCGGCGGCCGGCCATGGCGCCCGGCCGAGGTTCGTGTGGACGATCACCCCCGTCGCGTTGAGCACGGGCACCGGGAACGCCCCGCCGACGAACCCGTCGAGGCGGGCGATCACGGTGTGGGCGAGGTCCCCCAGCGACCGCGCGGGGGCGCCGCCCGCGAGCCGCTCGCGCTCCTCCTCGATCGCCTCGCGTGCGCCGGCGACGAGCGCGTCGTGCGCCCGATCCCCCGCCCGCGGCCGGACGGCGGCAAGCAGCCGCTCCACGCTCGGAGGGCGTTGGCGGGCCGAGGCGGTCATGACGCGATCATCGCAGATGCCCGATCGATCCCCGCGCCTCGACGGATCCGTCGGCACCCGGCCGGCCGGGCACGCCGCCCGGCCCGGGGTCGCCGCGGTCACCCGACCCGGGGTCGCCGGGGTCGCCGGGGTCACCGGACCCGCCCGCCCCGGGCGCCCGACCCGGTTTGCGTTGCACTCAACATCCGGCGCGGCCGGCCGCCCGGCAGGCCGGTTCCTTGCGTCCGACGTTCGGTTGCGTGCAGCACAGCGGGCCCGGTGTGCGCGATGTGGAGTTGAACGCAACGGCGGCACCGGAACGGTCGGGCGGCGGACCGCTCCGGCGCCCCGCCCGCCCCCGGCGCCCCGGCGCACCCGGCCGTTCGGCCCTCGACCGCGGGGCGCCGGCGGCCAAGACTCGCAGGGAGATGGCACGCCCCGGCCCCGGGGCGCGCAACATCCTGGGCCGTCATCCGTTTCATCGGCATGGACAGCGCATCGGCGCCGATCGCCCCCGACGAGCCGTCGCCCGCCCTCGAGCGGGCCCGGGTCGCGGGGTGCGCCGACGAGGCCGAGCTCGGGGCGATCTACGCCGAGCGCCGCGGCGAGCTCCTCGCCTTTCTCGTCGGGATGACCCGCGACCCATTGGTCGCCGAGGACCTCCTGCAGGAGACGTTCCTGCGCCTCGTCCGGGAGGCCCGCGCGGGCCGCATGCCCGGGCAGGTCCGGCCCTGGCTGTACCGGACGGCGGCCAACGCGGCGATCGACCGGGGCCGCCGGGGGGCCAGCCTGGCGCGCCTCCTGCCGCGCCTCTTCGAGCGCTCCGAGCCCGAGCCCCCCGAGGGGGCGGCCCTGCGGGTCGAGCGCGACGCCGCGCTCCACGCCGCCCTGGGACGCCTGGGCGCCGACCGGCGGGCCGCCCTCCTGCTCGCCGCCCGCGGCTTTTCTGGCGCCGAGGTGGCGGCGCTCCTCGGACGCAGCGAGGGCGCCACCCGCACCCTGCTGTGCCGCGCGCGGCTCGAGCTGCGGGAGATCCTCGAGGCGACGGAGGTGCGGCCATGAGCGCGACCGAGCGGCGCCTCCACGAGCGCGTCCTGGCCCTCGCCGCGGTGGCCCTCGACTTCGGGCTCGCCCCGCCCGAGCACGCCCTCCTCGCCGACCACCTCGCCGGCTGCCCGGCCTGCGCCCGCGGCGTGGCCGGCCTGCGCGGCGACGCGGCCGCCCTGCGCCGGCCGGCCGAGCTCGCCACCTCGGCCCGGCTCGACGCCGCGGTCGCCGCGGCGATCGCGGGGCAGCCCGCCCGGCGCCCGGCGGCCAGCCGGACCCTGGTCCTCGTGGCCGCCACCGCGCTCCTGCTGGTGGCCCTCCTGGGGCTCGCCGCCGCCGGCGCCTTCCTGCTCCACGACCGGCTGCCCGCCGTCGTCGTCCCGCCGCCCTCGGCCCCCGCGGTCGTGGTGCCGGTGAGCCCCGGGCCGGACGCCAGCGCGAAGCCGGCGCCGAGCGCCTCGCCGGCCTGGCAGGTCGGCTCGATCCCGCCGATGTTCGAGGGGGGCATGGCGGTCCCGGTGGCGATCGCGGCCGGACCGACGACGTTCGCCCTGGTCGGCGGGCGGGTCTTCCGGGACAACCAGGCCCCCAGCGGCGGCACCGCGAGCGCCTGGCGATCGACCGACGCAATCACGTGGCAGCCGGCCACGGCCGACGCCGGCCTGGCGGTCGGCGACGTCATCCCGGTGGACGACGAGCCGACGCCGGGCCTGGCCGACGTGGCGTGGGGGCCGCCCGGCTTCGTGGCCGTGGGCATCCGGATCGAGACCGGCGACCGGATCGGCGGCATCTGGCGCTCGACCGACGGCATCGCGTGGGCCCGTGCGGAGCTGCCGGACGCGGCGCGCGCCCGCCCGGCGGCCGTGACCTGGACCGGCGCCGCGTACGTCGCGGTCGGCACCGTCCGGGAAGACGCTGCCCCGCGGGCGGCCGCGTGGAGCTCCGCCGACGGGCGCTCCTGGCGCCGGGTGCCGGACGGCGAGGCGTTCGACATCGGCGGCTACATCACCTATCCGTCGGCCTACGGCGGCGGCGGCCTCGCGGACGTCGCCGTGGCCCCCGACGGCTCGCTCGTCGCGGTCGGCTACGCTTGCACGGCGACGGCGCGGATGGAGGAGCAGTCGACCTGCCACCCGATCGTCCTGCGCTCGTCGGACGGGGAGTCGTGGACCGTCGTCCCGGGCCCCTCGCCGACCGGCGTCGGCCTCTCGTCGGTTGCCGCGAGCGGGGGGCGGTTCGTCGCAGTCGCCGGCGGCCAGGGCGCGACGCGGCTCGTCCACGCCGCGGGCCCGGTGGGCATCGCCGGGACCGCGGCGCAGGTCGCCATCATCGGTTCCGACGCGTGGCGCCTCGTCGAGCCGGCCGGCGTTCCGCTGCTCCAACGGATCGTCGCGTCCGGCGACGGCTTCCTGGCCGTCTCGTCCGCCGACAGCAGGATCCGCGTGTGGGCGTCGCCCGACGGCGAGGCGTGGACGGAGGTCCAGGGCGTCCCGCAGCCGCCCCTCGAAGCCGACCCAGGAGCCGACCCGGCCGACACCCCGCAGGCGTTCTCCGACGTGGACCTCGCCGCGGCCGGCGACCGCGTCGCCGTCGTCGGCTTCAACAACATGGATCCGGCCGGCCCTGCCGCCTTCTCGATCGTCGGCAGCGCCCCGCTCGCGACGGTGCCCCCGACGCCCGCGGCCCTCCGGGACTGCCCGGGCGGGACGACCGTCCTCGACCAGGCGTTCGAGGCGGACGTGATCCGGACGGACTACGCCTGGACCCCGTACGCCTTCCGTCGCGCCGGCGCCGTGGGGGGCGTCGCGCTCGCCCAGACCCTCACGGTCGGGCGGTCCGGGTCGCTGGCCGGCCTCGAGCTGCGGCTCAGCGGCCGCGACCTCGTCGGCGACCTGCCGGTCGAGGTGCGCGACGGCGGGCCCGACGGGGCCGTGCTGGCGCGCGGGACGTTGGGCCGGGCGGACCTGGAGGCCCGTGGCTGGATCGTGGTCCCGCTCGACCCGGCTCCGACCGTTCGATCCGGGCAGGTGGTCGCCATCACCCTGCCGGCCCTCGAGCCGACGCGAGATGCCGACGCCGCCTCCGCGCAGGCGACGGTCACGTGGATCTCCAGCCCGGACGACGGCATGGGATATGCGGGCGGCACCGGCTTCATGGGCGCCCGTGACGGCCTCGGCACCGGAATCAGCACCTGGGGCGCGCTCCCGTTCGACCGTCACGTCCGGACCTACGTGTGCGCCGGCCCGTCCGCGTTGCGCTGACCAAGGCGCCGGCGTCGCACGGCCGCCCGGTCCACGCTGCCCATGGTGGGCCCGAAGATGGTCACACTGCGTGTAGCAGATCGGGCCTCCGGGGCATCTACATGACATGAACGGCCAGGCGGCAGCGGCCACGACGGCAAGCGCCTCGACGGTGACCCGCGCCGGCGAGGGCGACGAGGCGGCGTTCGCGGAGCTCGTCGGGCTCTACCACGCCGACATGGCACGGGTCGCGTTCATCGCGTGCGGCGATCGCGAGCTGGCCGAGGATGCCGTCCAGTCGGCCTGGCTCGTCGCCTGGCGCAAGCTCTATTCCCTGCGCGACCCGGAGCGCGTCCGGCCCTGGCTTCTGTCGGTCACCGCGAACGAAGCGCGCCAGATCCTCCGCCGGCGGCACGGCCCGGTCCTCGAGATCAGCATGGAGGTCGAGGGCGATCGCCGGGCGGACCCGGCGACGGGCATCGAGCGGGTCGACCTCCGGCGGGCGCTGGCCCACCTCTCGCCCCAGGACCGGTCCCTGCTGGCGATGCGCTACGTGGTCGACCTTTCCTCCGACGAGCTGGGCGCCGCGGCCGGGGTCTCGCCGTCCGGCGCCCGGGTGCGCCTCTCCCAAATCGTCGACCGCCTCAGGAAGGAGCTCCGCGATGGCTGAGCCCGATCGCTTCGAGCTCGAGCTCGGCGCCGCGCTCCGCGCGTATGCCGTCGAGGCCCCGACCCAGGTCGACCCGCGGGCGATGGCGCGGCAGCTCGCCGGCGCCCACCCCCACCGGCAGGTCTCGGTCGGCCCGTGGGTCCTCCGCCCGTTCCGGGCCTGGCCCCACCGGACGCCCGCCGGCCGCCCGCCCGACGCGGCGGCGATCGCGGGCCAGCCCGCCCGGCGCCCGGCGGCCAGCCGGACCCTGGTCCTCGTGGCCGCCACCGCGCTCCTGCTGGTGGCCCTCCTGGGGCTCGCCGCCGCCGGCGCCTTCCTGCTCCACGACCGGCTGCCCGCCGTCGTCGTCCCGCCGCCCTCGGCGCCCGCGGTCGTGGTGCCGGTGAGCCCCGGGCCGGACGCCAGCGCGGAGCCGGCGCCGAGCCCGGCGCCGGTCATCACGGCCGGGATGTCTGCCGAGGAGGTCGTCGCGGCATCCCGGGCCGCCCAGGCCGGCCCGCCGCCGTTCACGCTCACGACCACCTTCGGGCCGCCCACGACGTACCGGACAGCGTGGTACACGGCCTGCGGCGACCTCGAGAGCGCCGAGGACCGCGCCCAGATCCAGTGGCACTACTACTTCGACGGGAGCGGCTTCCGGCAGGAGTGCCGGTACAGCGGCGGCCAGTACGTCGGCGGCTTCGAGGTGCTGACGCCCGAGGGGCACGGCAGCTGGGACTTCGCCGCCTGGCGGACGATCTCCGGGACCTTCCTCGGCCGGCCCGAAGGCGCGCCGCTCGCGACGCCGCTCTGGCTCAACTGGATCAACGTCGGCGCGTCCGACGCCCCGAACGCGGGCGTCCCGGTGACGTGCGGTGCATGGACGCTTGGGCCGGTCGAGCGGGTGGCGGGGCGCCCGGCGCAGGTGGTGGCGTGCAGCTCGGACCGCTACTGGGTCGACGTGGCGAGCGGCCTGCTCCTGAAGCGCGAGCGCGCCGGCCAGGTGCTGGCGGAGGCGCTGGACCTGGCCGTCGGCATGGCCCCGGACCCCTCCCTGTTCGCGATCCTCGACGCGAGCTTCACGACGAGCATGGAGCCGGGCCGGCGCCCGGCCGTCATCGAGCTCCCGCGGGTCGACGGCCGGACCTGGTCGTCGGACTCGCTGCGGGGTCGGCCGGCCGCCGTCCTCATCCAGAGCAACTGCAGCGGAGTCGCGCAGTGCCTCCCGCTCGACGACTTCGTCGCAGCGGTCACGGCGCGCTCGGGCCAGCTCGCGTCGGCCGCCATCTCCTACGGCGGCTTCGCCGGGCCGTCGATCGCGGCCGCCGAGACCGCCGGCGTCCCCGTGCTCCTCGACGACATGAGCGGCTGGCCGCGCTGGGACCTGGCGATGGGCGTCGTCCTCTTCGACCCGGATGGGACGGTCAAGGCCGTCGTCGATCCTCGCACCCCCGCCTCGCTCGCCGCCGTGCTCGACGCATTCCTCAGCGGCCAGCCGATCCCCGTCCCGCCGCCGTGGGACGGGGCATTCACCGTCGGCCAGGCCGCTCCGTCGCTGCGCGGCCTGATCGTCCGGGACGGCCGCCTGTCCATGGACACGTTCGACCTGGCCAGCCTCGCCGGCCGTCCGGCCGTCGTGATGGTGGTGCCCCAACCGCAGCCGTTCGCGGACGGGACGTCGCTGAGCGGGACGTCGATCACGCGCGACGTGGCCGCCTTCGGCGCGCTCTGGCGCGAGCTGGGTGGCCGGGCCGCGTTCGTGCTCGTCGCCGGCAGCAGCGCGTCCTCCGAGGCGCTCGCGACCTGGGCGAAGGAGCTGGCCGCGGCCGGCATCAGCGATCGCGACGTGACCGTCGTGGTCCCCGGCGAATCCTCGTGGCAGCTGTGGTACCGCCTGACCATGCGCCTGGACCCACCCGCGGTGGACGGCGGGGCATCGGTGGTCGTCGACCGGGAGGGCGTCGTGCGGCGGATCGATGCGGATGGGCTCCCAACGGCGGCCGACCTGTCGCCGGTCCTCGACGGCGCGGCGCCCTGAGCTACGCGGCGCCGTGAGCTGAACGGCGCCGTGAGCTGAACGGCGCCGTGAGCTGAACGGCGCCGGAGGCGGATCGGCCCTCGTCAGCGAGCGGCCAGGCCCCGCAGCACCCGACCGGCGCGCTCGAGCGCCTCGTCGAGCAGCGCCGGCTCGAGGCCGTGGGTGATCCGGAGATGGTGCTCGACGCCGAAGGCCGCGCCCGGCGCGACGAGAACGCCGGCCTCGCGCCGGAGCGCGTGGGCGACCTCGACGCTGGGCAGGTCGAGGTGGTAGCGGACGAAGCCGAGCGCGGTCGCGGCCGGCGGCACGATCGAGAGGAGGTCGGCGTTGGCGTCGATCCACGCCTCCAGCCGGCCGTACCCCTCGCGGATGTAGCCGCGCGTCCGGGCGAGGAGGCGGTCGCGGGTCGTCGCCTCGAGCGCCATCTCGCCGAGGCGCATCGAGAGCATGCCGGTCGCGATGGTCGCGTACTCGTGGCGTCGCCAGGCGGCCTCGACGATCTCCGCCGGCGCGACGATCCAGCCGAGCCGCAGCCCGGGCAGCCCGAAGGCCTTGGACAGGCTGCCGACGCTGATCGTCCGCTCGTAGTGCCCCCAGAAGGTCGGCGCCAGGTCGTCCGTCAGGCGTTCCGTGCCCCGGTAGACCTCGTCCGCGAGGAGCCAGGCGCCCGACCGGCGCGCCGCCGCCACCACGGCGTCCATCTCCGGCTCCGCCAGGATGGTCCCGACCGGGTTGTTCGGGTTGGTCACGGCGACGAGGCGGGTGCGGTCGCTCACCGCCGCCTCGAGCGCCTCGAGGTCCGGCCGCCAGCCGTTGTGCGGGTCGAGCGGGAACGCGCGCACCTCGGCGCCGGCGTTGAGGGCGATCCCCCGGACCTGCCGGTAGCCGGGCTCCATGGCCACGACCTCGTCGCCGGGCCCGACGAGCGTCGAGGTGAGGATCGCGTTCGCCTCCGACGCGCCGACCGTGACGAGGACGTTCTCCGGCGCGGCGCCGATCCAGGCGGCGATCCGCTCGCGGAGGAGGTCGGTGCCGGCGACCGGCGGGTAGTGCAGGTCGACGGCGAGGAGGCGGGCGAGCGCGGCCGCGTCCGGGCACACGTCGTCCCCGCCCGCAAGCAACTCACCCAGGCGGACGGCCGCGACGCCGCTGTCGGCCAGGTTGAACGCGACGGTCGACTCCCAGCGCGACTGCCACTCCTCGAGCTCGAACGGCATGAAGGGCATGGCTCGCGGCTCCTCTCGCGGCGCGGTCGGGCACCCGGGGCGGGGCCGAAGCCGCTGCTCGGCTGGCGGGAGCGCATGGGAGTCGAACCCACCCGGCCGCGACACGCGCGACCGCACCGGTTTTGAAGACCGGGGCCGCCACCGGGCGACAACCGCCCCCGCCGGGATGGTAGCGCGCGCCGACCCGCCGGCCACGGGCACGCCGACGCGCCACGGGCGCCGGCCGGGAGGGCCGTGGCGCCAGGAGCGGGCGCCGCCCACGCGCCCCGCAACCCGGGTCTATGCCCTTTCGGCGCCGTGGGCTACCCTGTGCGCCGACGGGGCCGAGGGGAGATCGCGTTGACCTGCACGAGCTGCGGCGCTCAGAACAATTCCGGGCGCAAGTTCTGCCTGGAGTGCGGGACGCCCCTGGCGGCCGTCTGCGGCACCTGCGGGGCGGCCAACCCGGCAGCCGCCAAGTTCTGCGGCGAGTGCGGCCGCCGGCTGGGGGCGACCGCGGACGGCACGGGGGCGACCGCCACGCCCGCAGCGGCCACGTCCGCGGCGTCCGCCTCGGCCGCGGTCGCCGAGCGGCGCATGGTGTCGGTCCTGTTCGCGGACCTGGTCGGGTTCACGACCCTCGCCGAGCATCGCGACGCGGAGGAGGTCCGGGAGCTGCTGTCGCGCTACTTCGACCTCGCGCGCGGCGTCGTGGAGCGCCACGGCGGCACGCTCGAGAAGTTCATCGGCGACGCCGTGATGGCCGTCTGGGGCACGCCGACGAGCCACGAGGACGACGCCGAGCGGGCCGTGCGGGCCGCGCTCGAGGTGGTGGCGGCCGTGCGCGGCCTCGGACCGGGCGTGGAGGCGCGGGCCGGCGTCCTCACCGGCGAGGCGGCCGTGACGCTCGGGGCCGTCGGGGAGGGCATGGTCGCCGGCGACATGGTCAACACCGCCAGCCGGCTGCAGGCCGTCGCCCCTGCGGGGGTCGTGCTCGTCGGCGAGGGGACGATGCACGCGGCCGCCCAGGCGATCGCCTTCGAGCCGGCCGGAGAGCAGCTTCTCAAGGGCAAGGCGGCGCCCGTCCCCGCATGGCGCGCCCTCCGCGTCGTCGCCGAGCGCGGCGGCCGGGGCCGCTCGGCCTCGCTCGAGGCGCCCTTCGTGGGCCGCGACGACGAGCTGCGGCTCCTCAAGGACCTCTACCACGCCACGTCGCGCGACCGGCGGGTGCGGCTGGTCTCGGTCACCGGCCAGGCGGGGATCGGCAAGAGCCGGCTCGCGTGGGAGTTCCTGAAGTACATCGACGGGCTCGTCGAGGATGTCTACTGGCACCAGGGCCGTTCACCCTCCTACGGCAGCGGCATCACGTTCTGGGCGCTCGGCGAGATGGTCCGCGAGCGGGCCGGGCTCGCCGAGGTCGACGACGAGGCGACGACGCGCGCCCGGGTCGCGGAGACGGTCGCCCGCTGGATCCCCGACGAGGGCGAGCGGCGCTGGATCGAGGCGTCCCTGCTGGCGCTCCTCGGCCTCGACGACCCGCCCGCGGGGGGCCAGGAGCAGCTCTTCTCGGCCTGGCGGACCTTCTTCGAGCGGATCGCCGCCGAGGCGCCCGTCGCGATGGTCTTCGAGGATCTCCAGTGGGCCGACAGCGGGCTCCTCGCTTTCGTGGACCACCTCGTCGAATGGAGCCGTGGCGTGCCGATCTTCGTCGTCGCGCTCGCCCGGCCCGAGCTGCTCGAGACCCGCCCGGACTGGGGAGCGGGCAAGCGCAACTTCACCAGCCTCGCGCTCGAGCCGCTCACGCCGAAGGCGATGCACGACCTCCTCGCCGGCCTCGTGCCGGGGCTCCCGGCCGACGCCGCCGAGCGGATCGTCGCGCGGGCCGACGGCATCCCGCTCTACGCGGTAGAGATCGTGCGCATGCTCGTGGCGCAGGGCTCGCTGGAGGCAGCGGACGGCGCCTACCGGCCCGTCGGCGATCTCGTCGACCTGGCGGTGCCCGACACGCTGCACTCGCTGATCGCGGCGCGCCTCGACGCGCTCGAGCCGGCCGACCGGGCGCTCCTCCAGGCAGCCGCCGTTCTCGGCCACTCGTTCACGGTCGACGGACTTGCCGCCGTCGCGGCCCTCGACCGCGACGGGGTCGAGCGCCGCCTGGTCTCGCTCGCCCGCCGGGAGCTGGTCGTCCGCGACGTCGACCCGCGGTCCACCGAGCGCGGCCAGTTCGCGTTCGTCCAGTCGCTGGTCCGCGAGGTGGCGTACTCGACGCTTGCCCGCCGCGAGCGGAAGAGCCGCCACCTGGCTGCGGCCCGGCACTTCGAGACCCTCGTGGACCAGGAGCTGGCCGGGGCCCTTGCGACGCACTACCTGGCCGCATTCCGCAACGCCACCGAGGGTCCGGAGGCCGACGCCCTGGCCGGGCAGGCGCGCATCGCGCTGCGGGCGGCGGGCGAGCGGGCGGTGACCCTGGGAGCCCAGGAGCAGGCGCTCGGCTTCTATCGCGACGCGCTCGAGGTCACGAGCGAGGGGACGGATCGCGCCGCCCTGCTGGAGAAGTCGGGGGTGGCGGCATCGGCCGCGGGGCTGCACGAGGAGGCTGAGCGACTGCTGGAGGAGGCGATCGGCATCCTGCGCGCGGCCGGCGACGGGAGCGGCGCGGCCCGCGTCACCGCGGAGCTCGGTGACGCGATGTTCGGGCGCTATCGCCTCGACGCCGCGCTGGCCCTCGTGGAGCCGGCGGCGGCGGAGTTCGCGGACCTCGGCGACGACCCCGGGCTGGCGACGCTGCTGGGCCAGCTCGCCCGGTTCCAGATGCTGCGCCAGGTCGACTTCGGGGCGGCGATCGCGAACGCCGACCGGACCCTCGCGATCGCCGAACGCCTCGACCGCGTCGACCTCGTCGCCGACGCGCTCGTCACGCGCGGCGTCGCGCTCGTCAGCGTGGGCCGCGCGTACGAGGGGATCGGCTGCCTGGAGACCGGCCTGTCCCTCGCCCAGCGGCACGGCCTCCTCGCCACGGAGATCCGCGCCCGGACCAACATGGGCGGACCCCTCACCGATCGCGATCCGCGGGCGGCCTTCGAGGTCTCGCGGGTGGGCCTCGAGCAGGCGCGCCGGTTCGGGCACCGGCAGGGCGTCTCCATGCTCATCGGCAACTCCAGCGTCGGCGCCATCGAGACGGGCGAGTGGGCCTGGGCGCGGGCCGAGATCGCCACCGGGCTGGAGGAGGCATCCAGCGAGGAGGAGCGGATCGTCCTCCTGGGCTTCGTCACCCAGCTGCGGGTCGAAGGAGGCGAGGACGCGAGCGCGGAGCTCGACGAGTCCGACGCCTGGCTCGCGGCACATGTCGCCGACGAGCCCTACCTCGAGTCGACCATCGCGATCAACGCCTGTGCTCGGGCGCTCCAGCGCGGCGACCTGGCGACGGCCGCGGCGCGCTCCTTCGACGTCGGCCGGCTCGACCCGTATAACGCCGTCGCCGCGTTCGGCGATGCGGTCTTCCTGGCGCTCGTCGCACGCGACCGGGACGTGGCCGCGCAGTGCACCGGTGGGCTCAGGGGCACCGGATCGCACGCAGCGATCGCGCTCCTGACGCTCGGTTGCGCCGAGGCGGGCATCGCGGCGCTCGATGGGAACCTCGATGCGGGCCGGGCCGGGCTCCTGGCCACGTACGGCGACCTTCGCGATCTCGGCGCCACCCGCAAGCAGGCGCTCACGGGGCTCGTGATGGCGAGCCTCCTCGGCACGGGCGATCACCGGGTCCGGGCTGCCGTCGAGGAGAGCCGTCGGCTGTTCGAGCAGATGGGTGCCGGCCTCTGGCTCGCGCGGCTCGACGAAGCGGCGACGACCGGGCGTCCGGAGGTGACCGGTCCGGGGGTCGTGACCCGCCCGGCGCTGACCGCGTCCGCGGAGGCCCCGTAGACCGCCGGTGACCACGCACGGCGATCCTGCCTTCCGCCTGACCGACCTGACCGACTGTGGCGGCTGCGCGGCGAAGCTCGGCGCGGACGTCCTCGCCGAGGTGCTGGCCGGGCTCGGTGCGACGACGGGCCCGTCGGGGGTCCCGCCGGCCGACCTGATCGCCGGGCTCGACCCGCCCGACGACGCGGCCGTCTACCGGCTGGCCGACGACCTGGCCGTCATCGGGACGGTCGACTTCTTCCCGCCGCTCGTGGCGGACCCCGCGACCTTCGGGGCGATCGCGGCGGCGAACGCCTGCTCGGACGTCTTCGCCATGGGCGGGCGGGTGCTCTTCGCGCTGTCCGTGGCCGCCTTCCCGGAGGAGCTTCCCGCGGCCGTCATGGCCGCGATCGTCGGCGGTGCGGCCGAGGTGGTCCGCGAGGCCGGCGGGACGCTCGCGGGCGGGCACACGATCCGCGACGCGGAACCGAAGTTCGGGCTGGCGGTCGTGGGCGTGGCCCACCCCGACCGGCTCCTGCGGAAGGGCGGCGCCCGCCCGGGCGACGCGCTGCTCCTCACGAAGCCGCTCGGCACGGGGCTCCTCGTCTCCGGAGCCCGCCAGGAGAAGACGGCGCCGGGCGATCTCGAGGCGGCGATCGCCTCGATGCGCCGCCTGAACCGCGCCGCGGCCGAGGTGCTGGTGGCGGCGGGGGTCGTCGCGGCCACCGACGTGACGGGCTTCGGACTGCTTGGCCACGCGCTCGAGATGGCGCGGGCCGCGGGGGTGAGGCTCGCCTTCGACGCGCGGGCGCTGCCGGCGCTCGCCGGGGCGCTCGCTCTGGCGGCCGGGGGCGTGGAGACCGGTGGGGCGGCCCACAACCGCCGCTTCACGGCGCCGGCGCTCGACGTCGCGCCGGGCGTGCCGGCGTCGCTCGTCGCGCTGGCCCACGATCCGCAGACCTCGGGCGGCCTGCTGGCCGCGGTGGCGCCGGCCGCCCTGGCGTCCGTGGAGGCCGGCCTGGCCGATGCCGGCGTCACGTCGTGGCGGATCGGCCACGTCGACGAGGGCGTGGGGGTCGCGCTCGCCTGACTTCGCTCCGGACGGCCCTTGTCGCGGGGCAGCGGGGTCGGTGACGCTCAGCGGCGGAGGCCTGGCATGACCGACTGGCGCGGCCGACTGCGCGACGATCCCCTCCCCTGGCTGCTCGACGAGGCCTACCCGGCGGTGCGTCACCTCGCCCTGCGGCAGCTGCTGGACCGGCCGGCCGACGACCCCGACGTCGCCGCTGCCCGCGACGCGGCGAGCCACGCGGACCCGATCGTGACGATCCTCGCCGCCCAGGACCCCGCCGGCTGGTGGGAGAAGCCGGGGCCGGGCTACGCCACGAAGTACCGTGGCACGGTCTGGTCCCTCATCCTCCTCGACCAGCTCGGCGCGGACCCGGCCGAGCCGCGCGTGCGTGCCGCCTGCGCCTACGTCCTGGACCACAGTCAGGCGCGGACCGGCGGGTTCGCGGCATCCGGCGAGGTGCGGGAGACGCCGCCCCCGCCCGGGTCGGTCATCCACTGCCTGAACGGCAACCTCCTGCGGGCGCTGATCGGCTTCGGCTGGCTCGACGACGAGCGGGTCGGCCGGGCGATCGCCTGGCAGGCCGCCGCGATCACCGGCGAGGGCGAGCCGCACTGGAACGCCTCCACGCCCGGGTCCGGCTTCCGGTGCGGCGCCAACGACGGCCTCCCCTGCGCGTGGGGCGCCACGAAGGCACTCCTCGCCCTGGCCCGGATCCCGGCGGAGCGGCGAACCCCCGTCGCCGCCCGCGCCGTCGACGCATCGGTCGAGTTCCTGCTCTCGCGCGACCCGGCGGCCGCCGACTACCCGATGGGCTACGGCAGCACGAAGCCGAACGGCTCCTGGTTCCGGCTCGGCTTCCCGTCCGGCTACGTGACCGACGTCCTCCAGGTCCTCGAAGCGCTGGTTGACGCCGGCGCCGGCGCCGACCCGCGGCTGGCCCACGCCGTGGCGTGGCTCCTCGCCCAGCAGGACGCCGCCGGCCGCTGGGCGAACCGCTACCCGTACGCCGGCAAGATGTGGCTCGACATCGACCCGCCCGGCGCGCCAAGCCGCTGGGTCACGCTCCGCGCCTGCCGGGTGCTTCGCGGGGTGAGCTGACCCGCGCGCGGGCGGCGGGCAGCCGGATCGAACTGCGAAGCCCGGGGCGCCGGCGGCAGCCGATCAGGGGGCCGGCGTTTCGGTCGCCATCTCTTCGGCGCCCGGCGGCTCGATCGGCACCTGCCCGGTCACGTCGATCGTCCGCTCGAACCTGCTCACGCTGCCCGTGGCATCGTTCATCTCCACCCAGGTCAGGCTGGTCGGAAGCAGCGTCGGCGCGTCGGCTCGAAGGGACGCCTCGAAGTGCCGGCCCTCGGGATTCGTCGCCGACGCGATCGTGAAGACGCACTCGGTGGGCCGTGCCGGGTCGAGCTGCCCCGTCGACCAGGGCGCCCTCGCGTGCAGCTCGACGAGGACGTCGTCCAGGGCGCCGCCCTCGGGCGCGATCGCGAGCCGCCCCGGCATCTCCTGCCAGAGGTCACCCGACGAGGGCACGCGAAGCCATTCGCGGTTGCCGATGAGGATGAAGTCGGGGTACTCGAAGAGGCGGGCCATCGGGTCGAGTCCGGCCGCCCACTCGCCGAGCTCGCGGGCGCGATCCGGGGCCTGGTATGCGCCGTCCACCGACCGATCGGCCACGACCGACGAGGGCCCGGCGGGGATCGGGTCGAAGACGATGTGATCGGTTCCGCGATACGTGTAGTGATCGAGGGCAACGAGCGCGTCCCGCACATCGTGGAATCCGAGCGCCGCGCATTGCTCCGCGGTCGCGGCACGCGGTGTCTCGCTGGGCACCGGCGACGCTCCAGCGCCGCACCCGCCGGGCGGCAGGGCGAGCAACGCGACGACGCCGAGCACCCGCAACCGATCCATGGCGGGACGATCGCCGCCGACGCGGCGTGCGTCTAGTGCCGAACCGCAGGTGCGGGAACGGGCCCGGGGGTCCCGCGAGCCGGCCCGCAATTCGCGGACTCCGGCACCGCCGCCCCTTCCCGCCCACCGGCGGGGGCACTAGACTCGAGACGGAGGCGGACCGCACCCAGGCACCCGCCCCGCTACGGAGGCTCGGCATATGGCGAAGGGCTACGTCCGGCTCACGCAGCCGCTCGTCCGCGACGGCGACCGCGCGACCGGCGTCCTCCGCCCGGCGACCTGGGACGAGGCGCTGGACCGGGCGGCCGGCGGGATCCGGCAGGCCGTCCACCGCCACGGCCCCACGGCCTACGGCTGCTTCAGCTGCTCGAAGGCGACCAACGAGGTCAACTTCGCGGCCCAGAAGCTGGCCCGGGCGGTCGTCGGCAGCAACAACATCGACAGCTGCAACAGGACCTGACACGCCCCGTCGGTCGCCGGTCTGGCGACCATCTTCGGTGCCGGGGGCGGCACCAGCTCCTACCGCGAGGTGGAGGAGACGGACCTCGTCGTCCTGTGGGGCTCGAACGCGCGCGAGACCCACCCGATCTTCTTCCACCACGTCCTGCGCGGGGTCCACAACGGCGCCCGCCTCTACGCCGTCGACCCGCGCCGCACGAGCTCCGCCGCCTGGGCCGACGCCTGGCTGGGCCTCGACGTCGGCTCCGACATCGCCCTCGCCAACGCCGTCGGGCGGGAGATCATCGCGGCCGGCCTGGCGAACGACGCGTTCATCCGCCGCGCCACCACCGGCTTCGAGGCCTACCGGGCCCACGTAGACTCCTACACCCTCGAATATGCCGAGCGGGAGACCGGCGTACCGGCCGCCCTCATGCGCGAGCTGGCCCACGCGTACGCGACGGCGCCCCGGGCGATGATCTGCTGGACCCTCGGGATCACCGAACACCACAACGCGGTCGACAACGTGATCGCCCTCATCTCCCTCGCCCTGCTCACGGGACACGTCGGACGCTGGGGGAGCGGCCTCAACCCGCTCCGCGGCCAGAACAACGTCCAGGGCGGCGGCGACATGGGCGCCCTGCCCGACCGCCTGCCGGGATTCCAGCACGTCGAGAACGACCCGCTCCGTTCGCGCTTCGACGCCGCCTGGAGCGTCGCCGTCCCGCCGAAGCGCGGCTGGAACCTGACCGGCATGTTCCACGCCATGGAGCGGCGCGAGCTGACCGCTCTGTACGTCATCGGCGAGAACCCCGTGCAGTCCGAGGCCGACCAGGGCAAGGCGATCGCAGCCCTCTCCGGCCTCGAGCACCTCGTCGTCCAGGACATCTTCCTGACCCGGACGGCGCAGCTGGCCGACGTCGTCCTGCCGGCGGCCGCCGCCTGGGCCGAGACCGAGGGCACGGTGACGAACTCCGAGCGGAGGGTCCAGCGGGTGCGCAAGGCGCTCGACCCGCCGGGCGAGGCGCGGGACGACCTGGCGATCATCTTCGAGCTGGCGCGCCGGCTCGGGGGCCGCCCCGCGGACTGGGCCGAGCCCAGCGCCGAGGCCGTCTGGAACGAGGTGCGACGCCTCTCGCCGGTCCACGCCGGGATGAGCTACGCCCGCCTCGAGGCCGAGGGCGGCCTCCAGTGGCCCTGCTACGACGAGAGCCACCCGGGCGAGCTGTTCCTCCACTCCCGTCTCTGGGAGGACCCGGTGCCGGGGACGCCGGCCCCGTTCGTCCCCGTCGACCACGACCCGCCGGTCGACCGCCTCGACGCCGACTTCCCGATCCGCCTAACGACCGGGCGCCGCCTCGAGTCGTACAACACCGGCGTCCAGTCGGCCGGCTATCGCTCCCCGCTCCGGCGCGGCGAGACGCTCGACCTGTCGCCCGAGGACGCGGCGCGCCTGAAGCTGACCGGAGGCGAGCGGGTGCGGGTCGTCTCCGGGCGGGGGTCCGTGGAGGCGCCCGTCCGCGTCGACGAGGCCCTGCGCCCGGGCCTGGCCTTCATGACCCTCCACTTCCAGGACGAGGTGGCCACGAACCTGCTGACGATCGATGCCACCGACCCGAAGTCGGGCACGGCCGAGTTCAAGGCGACGGCGATCCGCGTCGAGAAGCTGCGATCGACGACGCCGCGGTCGCGCGCACGGGCCGGAAGCCGCCCGTGACGGGTCGCTAGACTCGCTGCTCATGGACCTCGTCACGCTGGCCCCGCGCGCGTCCGCCGAGGAGCGGGCCGCCGTCGACGGCGTCCTCGGGACGGCGACCAGCCGCTGGGAAGGCGGCGACCGCGACGTCCCGAACGACGACCGGTTCTCGCGCGGCGGCCACGCGGCGCGGGCCCGGCGCGACCTCCTGCTGCCGGTCTTCCACGCGATCCAGGCGCGCGTCGGCTGGATCAGCCAGCCGGCCCTCGAGTACGCCTGTCGCCGCCTGACGGTCCCGCCGGCCGAGGCGTACGGCGTGGCCGCCTTCTACCAGATGTTCGCGACGACGCCACGCCCCCCGGTCGTCGCCCACGTCTGCGAGGACGTCGCCTGTCGCCTCAACGGGAGCGAGGACGTCTGCGCCGACCTCGAGCGGCTCCTCGGGCCGGCCGGCGAGCCGGCGTTCGACGGCGGGGCGACCTGGCTGCGCACCCCCTGCCTCGGCCGCTGCGAGCGCGGCCCGACGGCGCTCTTCACCGTCGCCGGCCTCATCCCCGAGACGATCGCCCTCGCGCCGGTCGATGCCGCCGCGGTCGTCGAGGAGCTCGAGCGGGCGGCGCTCGGCCGCGAGATCGTGCCGCCGCGCCTCCCGGCGATTCCGTCCTTGACGCACCGTGCGCACGTCCGCCGCTCGATCCCGCAGGCCGGCGACCCGGGCCTGCGGCTCCTCCGCCGGGTCGGCGTCACGGACCCGCGCAGCCTCGATGACTACGTCGCGACGGGCGGCTACCGGGGGCTGCGCCGGGCCCTCGAGATCGGCCCAACGGCAACGACCGAGGAGGTGACCGCCTCCCGCCTCGTCGGCCGCGGCGGCGCCGCCTTCCCGACCGGGCGCAAGTGGGCCGCCGTGGCGGCCCAGGAGGCGCGGCCCCACTACGTCGTCTGCAACGCCGACGAGTCGGAGCCGGGCACGTTCAAGGACCGGGTGCTCATGGAGGAGGACCCCTTCGCGATCGTGGAGGCGATGACGATCGAGGGCTTCGCCACCGGCAGCGAGCGCGGCCTCCTCTACCTGCGGGCCGAATACCCGCTCTCGGCCGCCCGGATGGCCAACGCGATCGCGACCGCCCGGTCGGCCGGCTACCTCGGGGACGACATCCTCGGCTCCGGCTTCGCGTTCGACATCGAGATCCGGCGTGGCGCCGGCGCCTACGTCTGCGGCGAGGAGACGGCGCTCTTCAACTCCATCGAGGGCCGGCGCGGCGAGCCGCGCAACAAGCCGCCCTTCCCGGTCGAGGTCGGGCTCTTCGGCAAGCCGACCGCCGTCAACAACATCGAGACGCTCGTCAACGTGCCGGGCATCGTGGCCGACGGCGGGGCGGCGTTCGCCGCGACCGGCACCGAGGGCAGCACGGGCTCCAAGCTCTTCTGCCTCTCCGGGGCCGTCACACGGCCGGGCGTCTACGAGCTCGACTTCGGGGCGACCCTCGGTGAGCTGCTGGCGCTGGCCGGCGGGGTGCGCGGCGGCCGCCGGCTGCAGGCCGTCCTCCTGGGCGGCGCGGCGGGCGCCTTCGTCGGCCCCGACGCCCTCGACCTGCCGCTCACGTTCGAGGGGACCCGGGCCGCCGGGGCAACCCTCGGCTCGGGCGTCGTGATGGTCTTCGACGAGGGCGCCGACCTGGTCGGGATGCTCCTTCGCATCGCCGCCTTCTTCCGCGACGAGTCGTGCGGGCAGTGCGTCCCGTGCCGGATCGGGACGGTGCGCCAGGAGGAGCTGCTGGCGCGCGTCGCTGCCGGGCGCCCGCGGGGGAGCCTCGCCGACGAGCTGGCCCTCCTCGCCGACCTCGGCCGCGGGATGCGGGACGCGAGCATCTGCGGCCTCGGCCAGACCGCCTCGGCGGCGATCGAGTCGGCCGTGAAGGCCGGGCTCGTCGACCTCGAGCGGGCACGCCCATGAGCAGCGAGATCGAGCGGATCTTCTACGAGCCCCCGGCTCGCCCGACGCGCGTCCCGGCGCCGCCCGCGGAGGAGACGCCGCCGGCAGTCGAGCTCACCCTCGACGGGCGGGCCGTCAGCGTCCCCGCGGGCTCGACGATCCTCGACGCCTGCCGCGCCGAGGCGATCGACGTCCCGACCCTGTGCTACCTCGAGAGCCTGACGCCGGTCAACGTCTGCCGTGTCTGCGTCGTCGAGGTCGAAGGGAGCCGCGTCCTCGTCCCAGCCTGCTCGCGCCGCGTCGAACCCGGCATGGTGGTCCAGACCGGGTCGGAGCGCGTCCGCCACAGCCGGCGGGTGGTGCTGGAGCTGCTCGCCTCGGCGGTCGACCTCTCGCTGGCCCCCGGCGTCGCCGACATGATCGCCGAGCACGGCGCCGATCCCGCCCGCTTCGGCCCACCGGCGGAGCCCGCCCGCGCCGGCGCGGTGGAGGGCCGCCACCCCGGCCACCACGAGCCGCCCACGGGCGCAGAGGCCGAGACCGTCGCCCGCCCGGTCATGGTCGACAACGACCTCTACGTCCGCGACTACTCCCGCTGCATCCTCTGCTACAAGTGCGTGGAGGCGTGTGGGACCGACGCCCAGAACACCTTCGCCATCGCCGTCGCCGGGCGCGGCTTCGACGCCCGCATCTCGACCGAGTACGACGCCCCGCTCCCCTCCTCCGCCTGCGTCTACTGCGGCAACTGCATCGGGGTCTGCCCGACCGGCGCGCTCATGTTCCGCTCGGAGTTCGAGATGCGCGCCGCCGGCACCTGGGACGAGGCGGCCCAGGCGCGGACCGACACGATCTGCCCGTACTGCGGCGTCGGCTGCACGCTGACACTCCACGTCCAGGACAACGCGATCGTGAAGGTGACCTCGCCGATGGACTCCTCGGTGACGGAGGGCCATCTCTGCATCAAGGGGCGGTTCGGCTTCGCCCACGTCCAGGAGCGACCGCCGGAGTAGCGCGGCGATGACCCTGGCGCCACCGCGGTGGGCTGGCTACCGGCGCGTGGGGGACCTGCCGGGCATGCCAGGCCGGGCGAGCTCTCCCGGCCACGTGCGCTTGGCGCTGCCTCTCCAGGGGGTCAGGGGTTCCCACAGGCGCTCGAGAGCTGCGCAACAACCGTGTCGAAGGGCTTGCCAGCGTAGGTGGTGATCCACGATCCGGATGCCGTGGCCGGCAGCTGCGCGACGCCGGCGGCGTCCCGGAACAGGCCCTGGACGCTCGTGACCTGGTAGACCGTCGGGTCGTAGCGCTCCTTCGCGGTCGGGTCGAACCGCGAGTAGTAGGCGACGGGGTTCTCGAGGAAGAAGACGCCCCGCTCATTCGGCATCGACGCCTTCAGATTGGCGATGAAGCCCGTGTATGGGCTCACGGCGCCCGTCGGTCCGGTGCCGAGGAACGTCACGACCGCGACCGTCCCGGACGCATCCGCCGGCAACGTGCCACGAAGGACCTTCGCCACCTTCAGATCGATCGTCGCCATGTAGTTCGTCGGGCCGGAACCAGCATCCGAGTCGGGTCCCGCCGTCACGTCGGCAAACGAGCCGAGCAGAACCAGACCCGAGTCCTTGATCATCGCGTCAAGCGAGGAGTAGGAGACGGCTTCAGGTTCCCCGTTGAACAGCCAACCCCAGAACGCGTCGGGGGCGAGGGTGGGAGCGGGTGTGGGTGTCGGCGTAGCGCTAGGGTCCACGGTCGCGGTGACGGACGTGTCAGGGTCGGTCGCGCCTCCGGCCCCGGCGCCGGCCGGCGCCGCGACGCACCCGGCGAGGACCGGCAACACCACGAGCAGAATCGCTGCTCCGAGCCGAATTGAGCCTGTGCTCATGCCGCACCCCATCAGTAGTAGTCAGCGATCTGTTGCCGCTCGACTGTCGAGGTCGTCGTATAGGTTGGAACGTACGTCGGAGTGATCGTGGCCGACGTCATGCAGGTAACCGTCGTCTCGCCGGCAGCCGGGTGTTGCAGTCCAATCGTGTGGCGAGTTCGTGACAGGCGATGTGATTCTTGGCGTTGTCGGTTGGGAAGTAGCCCGCATCGTAGGTCAGGTTGCGCGGCCGGGTTCGCTGCTTCGCTACATCACGCTGCCGGAGTGGTATCATCGTCGCCATGGAGCGAACCCAGATCTCCCTCGAGCCAGAGCAGGCGGAGCGGCTGCGCAGCCTGGCGAAGGAGCGGGGAGTCTCGATGGCCCACCTGATCCGCGAGGCGGTGGACCGGGCCTACGGAGGCCCGCTGGCGCCCCCGACGCGCGCCGAGCTGTGGGAGCGCGCGCTGTCGGCCGTCGGCTGTGGTCATGGCGATGGCGCAAACGTTTCCGAGAACCATGACGAGTACCTCGACGAGATCTACGCGTCGTGATCCTCGTCGACACCGCCGCCTTCTACGCACTGATCGACGCTCGCGATCCGAACCACGGGCGCGCGACCTCAGTGATCTCCGACCTGGTCGAGGCGGACGAGACCCTCCTGACCCACGAGTACGTCGTCGTCGAGACGACGGCGCTGGTCCAGCGGCGTCTCGGGCTCGGGGCGCTGCGGCGGTTCGTCGACGACCTGCTGCCGCTCGTCGAGATCGCCTGGGTGGACGAGGACCTCCACCGCGAGGCCCGCGAGGCGCTCCTGGCGGCCGGCCGGCGCACCGTCTCGCTTGTCGACTGGACGAGCTTCCTCGTGATGCGCCGTCACGGCGTCCGGCGGGCGTTCACGTTCGACCCGGACTTCGGCGCCGAGGGTTTCGAGGTGGTCCCGGCCGCCTGATGCAGCGGCGGGCGGACCGTCCCGGCGGGCGGGCTGGCCGACCCGGCAGGCTGGGCCCACCGCGATCAGCCGAGTGCGATCCGCTCTTCGCCCGTGTAGACGTTGAAGCCGCCGCCGCGCACGAAGCCGGCGAGCGTCATCCCCAGCCGCTCGGCCGCCTCGACGGCGAGGTCGGTCGGTGCCGAGACCGCGGCCACGATCGGGATCCCCGCCACCGCCGCCTTCTGCACGATCTCGAAGCTGACGCGGCCCGAGACCGCGAGCACGCGGTCGTGGAGCGGCAGCGTGCCCGTCAGCGCCGCCGCGCCGACCAGCTTGTCGAGGGCGTTGTGGCGGCCGACGTCCTCGCGCACCGCGAGGAGGGTTCCGGCGACGTCGAAGAGCCCGGCCGCATGCAGCCCACCCGTCCGGTCGAACACCGCCTGGCCGGCGCGGAGGAGGTCGGGCAGGGCTGCGATGACGGCGGCGTCCACGCGGGGGCCCGGGGGCAGCGGCGCGCAGCGGACGGCGACGTCGTCGAGCGAGGCCTTGCCGCAGATCCCGCAGCTCGCCGAGGCGACGAATGCCCGTGCGGGGATCGACGCGGGGTCGAAGGCGCGGCCGGTCCTCACCGTGAGCTCGTTCTCGGGGATCGCCACGTCGGCCGGGTCGCCGAGCTCGATCGCGACACGGGCGACGTCGGCGGGTGCCAGCATCCCCTCGCTGACGAGGAACCCGACCGCGAGCTCGGCATCGTGGCCAGGCGTGCGCATCGTGACCGCGACATCGATGGGAGCCTGGCCGGGGCCGGCGACGCGGATCGCCATCGGCTCCTCCCCGGCGAGCCGGTCGGGACGGCGGCGCGCCTCACCGCCGCGCACGGCGAGGATGTCGCGCGGGCTCGAGGAGCGGTCGTCGGGCGGCAGGCGTGCCGGAGACGTCATGGTGCGGCGCAGTCTATGCCGCCCTCGATGCCGCCGCGCCCAGGAGCGCCGAGGTGCCGCCGCCGAGGGGCGCCGAGGCCGCCCCGAACCGCGGCGGGTCCCCGGGGCGCGAAGGCACGGCCCGGCGCGACAAAGGAAACGGCCCCGAGGGAATCCCGGGGCCGTGTCGGGGACCGGGGCGTCGCGCCGCCGCGTCAGGCGCGCCGCGTCGCGAAGCAGTCGCTGCAGTAGACGGGCTTGCCGCTCGTGGGGCGGAAGGGGACCGAGGCCTCCTTGCCGCAGGACGAGCACGTCGCCGTGAACATCTCGCGCGGGCCCCGGCTGCCGCCATAGCCGCCCGAGTTGCCGTAGCCGCCCGAGTTGCCGTAGCCGCCCGAATCGCCGTAGCCACCCGAGCTCCCGTAGCCGGATCCGCCCGAGTCGCCGCGAGCTGCCTTGCGGCTGGCGCGGCAGGAGCCGCAGCGGCGCGGCTCGCTGAACTGCCGGGTGGCGTAGAACTCCTGCTCCCGCGCCGAGAAGACGAACTCCTGGCCGCAGTCGGCGCAGGTGAGGACCTTGTCCGCGTACAAGAAAGACCGCTCCTTGCTCTCGCCGGCTTCCGCGACGCTTGACCGTTGAACCTCGCGGGAGCCCGTGAGTTGGGGAGCGATCGTGTGCTGCCGTGCGTATGACCCCGCTCCGTGCGGGGATGTTCGCCGCCACAGTAGCCGATGATCCCCGGGGTGTGAAGGGGGTTGTGGGCCGTGATCCGCACCTACTCAGCCCGCCGCGGCACCCGCCCACGCCGCCGCTGCAGCCGCTCAGCCCACCGCGGCACCCGCCCACGCCGCCGCGGCGACGATCACCGTGGTCTGGATGGCCACGTGGTAGGCGGCCGAGGCCCAGATCGACCCGGTCCGCCAGTTGAGCCAGCCGAACACGAGGCCGCCGACGAGCGTGGAGAGCGCCTCGATGTCGGGCTTGCCGATGTGGATCATCACGAACGGGACGACCGCGACCACGATCCCGAACGGCCCGATCGCCCGCACCAACGCGAACAGGACGAAGCCGCGGACGAGGAACTCGGTCGGGACGAGGTCGAGCACGTTGCTCAGGAGGACGTCGGGCAGCGTGCTGGTGGACGGCGCGTACCAGTCGCGGATCGCCGGGAGGCCGGCGATGACCGCGATGGCCGGGACGGTCACAACGGTCGCGATCCCGCCGAGGGCGAGCGCGCGGCGGGCGTCGCCGCGACCCAGCCCGTAGCGCCGCGGGTCCTCGCGGAGGGCGACGAGCACCCCGAGCGGCAGGAGGCCGAAGAGGACGAGCCGCTCAATTCCCTGGTTGCGCAGGCTGCGCGGGTCGAGCGGCCCGAAGCGCGGCAGCACGTCGTAGTTCCGGTCGAGCATCAGCAGCACGACGGCCAGCAGCAGGAAGGCCGTGGCGAGCGCCGGGACGCGGAGCCCGAGCAGGTCGAGCTCCGCGCGGTCGCGGGGCCCGGCCGGGTAGACCGGCGGATCGCCGAGGAGCAGGTCGCGGAGGCGGGCGCACAGCGTCACGGCGAGACAGGCTACCAGCCGCCGGGGAGGGGCCGTTCGGCCCGCGCGGCGCGGGTGGAGCGGCGGATGCCCCCGGGCGCTCGGGCGGTCCACAATGGGGCGCCCCGGAGGTGGCGGCATGACGGACGATCTGGCGGTCGCGGGGCGGCGTTCCCGCCCGGGGATCACGTTCGACGAGGCGGCCCGTCACGTCGAGCACCTCGGGTTCCTCGACGTCAACGGCACGGCGCCACAGGCGCCCGGCGGGGCCAACCTGGTCGTGGCGCTGCGCGAGCGTCCGACGCTAGTCCACTTCGACCCCGAGCGGGTCGATCACTGGGTCGTCGAGGGCGGCCGCGGGCGACCGGCCGAGATCACCCGGAAGACGCGCCTGCCCCTCGAGGAGCCCTTCTCGTGGGGCACGATCCGGGTCGTCGATCGGCTGGAGGTCTTCAACTCCTTCCTTACCTTCGGAGGCGTCGTCCGCGCGATGGCGCGGGACCCGGCGACGACGCTCGTGGTCTTCTCCTCCCACGCCCCGATCCTGCGCTCGACCGGTCACAGCCAGGGCGTCGACCTCTCGACCGGCGAGGTCGGGGCCTTCTTCGCCCGGATGATGATCCCGATCGACTTCACGCCGGGCGCCGAGGCGCGCATCGCGGGAGCTCCGGCGATGGCCCTGTACGGCGCGTTCCACGCCTCGATGGAGGCGCGCTACGAGGCGTCGGAGGAGCTTCGCGAGACCCACCCGAGCTTCACCGCGTGGTGTCATCGGGAGCGGGCGCGGCTGGCCGACGCCTTCGGGCCCGACTGGGAGGCCGGGAGGGCGCTCGCGGCCGAGCTGGGCCTGCTCAGGCCCTGACCCGCGGACGGGGGACCCGGACCGGCCGCTACAGCAACCCGCGACGGCGGAAGGCGATCAGCGTGGTCACAAGGACGCCGATCATGATCGCCGCGAGGATCTCGAACCCGAGCTCGGCATCGCCGAAGGGGACCCTGACGTTCATCCCCCACAGGCTCGCCACGAACGTGAGGGGCAGGATCAGCACGGAGAAGATCGTCAGGACGCGCAGCACGTCGTTGCCGCGGTGGCCGATGACCGACTCGTTCGTCGACTCGAGCGACTCGACCTGCTCCTTGTAGTTCTCCAGCACGTCCCAGATCCGCTCCGAGGCATCGGTGACGTCGTCGAAGTAGAGGTCGAGGTCGGGGGCGCGGTAGCGGCTGACGGCACGCTCCAGGTCGCGGTAGACCACGCGCTGCGGCCGCACGATGCGCCGGAAGTTGATGATCTCCGACTTGACCTGCGAGATGTCGCGCACGATCTCGCGCGAGCGGCCCTCGAAGAGCTCGTCCTCGATGTCCTCGAGCTTGCTGCCCATCTGGCGCAGCATCGGGAACCCGGCGTCCACCGCCTCGTCGACGATCCGGTACAGGAGGTAGCCCGAGCCGTAGGCGAAGAGCTCGCGACGGGCCTCCTCGTTCTCGGCGACCCGGTCGAAGAGCCGCGCGAGCTGGACGAACCGGTCGTTCGGCAGGGTGATGACGTAGTCGGGGCCGACGAAGAGGTCGAGCTCCACCGCCTTGAGCCTGCCGGTCGCCTTCTCGTAGCTCGGGAAGTACAGGACGATGAAGAGGTAGTCGTCGTAGACGTCGACCTTCGGGCGCTGGTTGCGCGACACGAGGTCCTCGAAGGCCAGCGGGTGGAAGTCGAAGTGCTCGGTGAGCCACTCCCGCTCCGCGAGGCGCGGGCGCTCGATGTGGATCCAGCGGACGCCGTTGTCCTCCACTGTGGTGACCGCGGCGGCGACCTCGCGCGGAGCCTCGGGCGCGGTCCCCGGGCGCCCCGAGCGCGGCAGCCGCGGCCGGATCGCGCCGAGCCTGCCGCCCCTGCGCTCCGAGCCCGTCCCGCCCTCGACCGTCATCGTCCCCTGCCTCGTGCGGTGCCCGCGACCGGACCCCCGGGCACCGGGTCCGGGCGACCAAGTCTACCCGTGCCCGCGCCGCCCGGACGATCACGCGGGAGGCGGTCGTGGCGGCCCCGGGCGCAGTCCGGCGTGGGGCCGGAGGCGATCCTGGCGGCTCGAGCGCGGGCCGGCGTGCGGTGCGCGGCGACGGCATCCCCGTGCCCACCGGCGGCCTAGACTGGCGGCGATGACAACGCCGCACCCGGGCGACGCGACCGGTCCCGCGCTCGATCCGGAGCCTCTGCCGCGCACGACCTTCGGCCTGGCCGACGGGCGCCGGATCCACGTCTACGGCGCGGTCCGCGGCGCGCCCCCGTCCGACGCACCGCGGTCGCAGCCAGAGGCGCTCCACATGCGGCGCGACGAGCTGTCGGCCTCCTGGGTGGCGGTCTCGCCGGCGCGCAACGTGCGCCCCCACAGCTCGGCGCCCACGGGCAGCGGCACGCTGCCCGGAAGCCCGGCCGAGCGCTACGGCTGCCCGCTCTGCCCCGGTGGGCCGGAGCTCGCCTTCTCCTACGACGCGGCGGTCTTCGGGAACCGCTTCCCGTCCTTCACGCTCGACCCTCCGGCCGTCCCCGATCCCGCCGACCCGCGCTTCGCGCCGTCGCTCGGGGCCTGCGAGGTCGTGATGTTCACGGAACGCCACGAGGGGAACTTCGCGACGCTCACCCCCGAGGAGACCGCGCGCGTCATCGCCGTCTGGCGCGACCGCACCGCCGAGCTGTGGGCCGACGAGCGCCTCGCGCTCGTCCTGCCCTTCGAGAACCGGGGCGCGGAGATCGGGGCGACGCTCTCGCACCCACACGGCCAGATCTACGCCTTCGGGCACCTGCCCCCCTGGTTCGAGCGCCGCGCCGCCGCCCTCGCCGACGGGCGGGCGCGATCCGGCGCCTGCGTCTCGTGCCGGGTCGTGGCCGAGCAGCTCCGCTCCGACCGCATCGTCCACGCGGACTCGCACTGGGCCGTCGGGGTGCCGTTCGCCCCGCGGTGGCCCTACGAGGTCCACATCCGGGCGGTGCGACATGGTGCGCGCCGGCTGACGGATCTGATCGCGACCGAGTCGAGGTCGCTTGCCGGCGCGCTGCACGGGGTCGTCGAGCGCTACAACGGCCTCTTCGGGTTCGAGCTTCCGTACATGATGGTCGTCCACGAGGCACCCCGCGGGTCCGAGGACTGGCATCTCGCCGTCGAGCTGTACCCACCGCATCGTTCAGAGCGGCTTACCAAGATCCGGGCGTCGGTCGAGACGTCGTCGCTCCTGTTCATCAACGACACGCTGCCCGAGGTGAGCGCAGCGCGTCTCCAGGCGGTGCCCGTCACTCCGCGCGAGGAGCACCCGGGCTATGTCGTGGTCGAGGCCACGGGAACGGCTCGATGACGGGCGGCATCGACCACGACGCGGCCAGCGCGCCCGCGCTCGCGCCGGAGCGGCTCCGCGCCCGGGCGTGGGAGGCGCTGCCGGAGGCTGCCGCGGACCCTGCCGCGATCTGGGTGGTGCGGGCTCCCGGCCGGGTGAACCTGGTGGGCGAGCACACGGACTACAACCTGGGCTTCGTCCTCCCGGCGGCGATCGACCTGGAGATCCGGATCGCGTTCGTGCCAAGTGACGATCGACGTGTCGAGCTCGTGAGCGACGACACCGGCGAGCGGGCGACGTTCGACCTCGATTCGATCGGTCCGAGCGCCGGCGGGATGGCCGCCTACGTCGCCGGCACGGCGTGGGCCCTCGCAGAAGCCGGCGTCGCGACGCGCGGCTTCCGGGGCGTGCTGGCTTCGTCGCTGCCGCGGGCCTCGGGGCTGTCGTCCTCGGCGGCGCTCGAGCTCGCCTCCGCGTGGGCCCTGGCCGTCGACCCGGCCGCGGTCGGGTCGCTCGAACTGGCCCGCATCTGCCAGCGGGCAGAGAACGCCTACGTCGGCGTCAACTGCGGGCTCATGGACCAGTTCGCCTCGGCGTGCGGCGTAGCCGCATCCGCGATGCTGCTCGACTGCCGCTCGCTCGAGTGGCGTCCCGTCGCCCTCCCGCTGGCGACGCATGCCCTGGTCGTGATCCACACGGGCTCGCAGCGCACCCTGAGCACGAGCCAGTACAACGCGCGGCGCGCCCAGTGCGAGGCCGCCGTGGCCGCCCTGGCGGCCGACGACCCAAGCATCCGCTCGCTCCGTGACGTGACGCCTGCGATGCTGCCGGCTGTCGCGGGCCGCGTGGACGAGGATACGTACCGGCGCTGTCGCCACGTCGTGACCGAGAACGAGCGGGTTGCCGCCACGATCGCCGCCCTCGTGCCCGCCGGCGGCGCGACCGGCGCGGCAGCGGACGGCGGCGGCCCGGCGGTCGACCTCGCGGGCGTCGGCGCGGCGTGGGCGGCCAGCCACGCGTCGCTGCGCGACGACTACGAGGTCGTCTCCCCGGAGCTCGACGCGCTCGTCGAGATCGCGACGACGGTCCCGGGGGTCGTCGCGGCCCGCATGACCGGCGCCGGGTTCGGCGGCTGCACGGTCAACCTGGTCGAGCGGGACGCCGTGGAGGTCTTGCGCGAGCGCGTGCTCGCCGACTACCCGCCGCGAACGGGCCTCACGCCGCGGGTGTACCCGGTGGACGCCGTCGCGGGCGCCGGGTTCGCCGAGGAGGGGTAGCCCCGAGGACGAGGAGCGCTCGAGCCGGGCCGCTGCCCGGCGCCGGCGGGTGCCCCGTCGCGGTCGCCCGGCGCCGGGTCGGCCGCGGCGCCCGATCAGCGCGGGAGCGGGATCTCCTGGAGAGGGACGTCCCAGTGCGCGTCGAGGATCTCGAAGCGCCGCTGCTCCTCGGCGCGGAAGGTCACCTGGTCCGGGTAGAGGCGCGCCGCGATCTCGCCCTCGGAGTGCGCCTCCATCGCCGCCCAGTCGCGGTACACGATCGTGACCATCAGGTCCCAGTCGGCGCGGCCGTCGCCGTGGAAGCGGGCGGCGTGCATCCGCACGTCGAGGAACCGCCCCTCGGCCAGCTGCTCGCGGAGGATGGGCCAGTGGTTGCGGAGGAAGAGGTCGACGAACTCGGCATGGGCGCCCCAGCGGGTCCGGTAGTAGTAGTCGACCTGGACGGGTCCGGCGGCCATCTTCGATCCTCCTGCTGCCGGCCGGCGGGCTCCCGGGCGACGCCGACCCGATGCTCCTGCGGCGTATCCTGCCCCCGGAGCCGATCGTTCGCTGGGAGGCCGCCGCGATGCACGTCACCCTCGTCCACGTCCGCGTCCTGCCCGAGCGCGTCGACGCGTTCATCTCGGCGACACGGACGAACCACCTGGCATCCGTCGCCGAGCCCGGCAACCTCCGCTTCGACGTTCTCCAGGCACCGGACGACCCGGCCCGCTTCATCCTCTACGAGGCGTACGCCGACGCCCACGCCGCGGCGGCCCACAAGGAGACGGCGCACTACCTCGCCTGGCGCGAGGCGGTTGCCCCGATGATGGCGGAGCCACGGCGCGGCGAGCCGTGGCTGGGACTCCTGCCGGACGCCGGATGAGTAAGGGGTGAGGGCGCTGAAATGAGCGATCCACGCCGTGTGGCCGCGCCGTTCGCGGTCGCGCGGCTGCCGCGCCTGGTCGTCGGGCCCGGGCGGCTCGCGGAGCTGCCGGCCATCGCGGCCGCCTTCGGCCGGCGCGCGCTCCTCGTCACGGGCGCCCGATCCTTCCGCGACGGCCCGGCCTGGGGTCCGCTGGTGGCGGCGCTCGAGGCCGACGGGATCGCATGGGACCACCTGCCCGTCGCCGGGGAGCCCTCGCCGGATCTGGTCGACGCGGCCGTGGCGGCGCGCCGGGCCGACCCGCCGGACGTCGTGGTCGGGATCGGCGGCGGGAGCGCGCTCGACGCGGCCAAGGCGATCGCCGGCCTGCTGCGGAGCGGCACGACCACGCTCGACCACCTCGAGGGCGTCGGCCGCGACGTGCCGTACCCGGGGCCCGCAACGCCGCTCGTGGCGGTGCCCACGACGGCGGGCACGGGCAGCGAGGTGACGAAGAACGCGGTGCTCTCGGGACGCCTGCCGGGCGGGACGGGAGCAGCGGGCGCGCCGGGCATCCCCTTCAAGAAGTCGTTCCGCGACGAGGCCCTCGTCGCGCGCGTCGCGATCCTCGACCCCTACCTGCTGGCCGGCTGCCCGCCGGGCGTCATCGCCGGCGACGGGATGGACGCCGTCACCCAGCTCCTGGAGGCGTACACCTCCACGGGCGCCTCGCCCTTCACCGATGCCGTCGCCCAGGCCGGGCTGGCTGCCGCGGCTGGGGCGCTCCCCACCTGGCACGCGGCGACCCTCGCCGGTGCGCCGGCGGACGTCAGCCTGGCGGATCGAGCGGCGATGTCGTGGGCAGCGTGCTGCTCGGGCATCGCGCTCGCCAACGCCGGGCTTGGGGCGGTCCACGGCATCGTGGCGGCCCTCGGGGCACGGCTCCCGATCCCGCACGGGGTGGGCTGCGGGATCCTCCTGGCGGCGACGACGCGGGCGAACCTCGACGCCCTGGGGGCCCGCGCGCCCGGGTCGCCGGCGCTCGCGCGGTACGCCGATGCCGGCCGGATCCTCGCAGGCCTGCCGTCGCTCCCCGACGATGACGCCCGGGACGGGCTGGTAACGGAACTCCGGGCATGGACCGAATCGCTCGGCCTGCCCCGGCTCGCGGACTTCGGGATGACGCCGGCCGACCTGCCGGCCGTCGTGGCCGACAGCCGGGGCAGCAGCATGCGGACGAACCCGATCCCGCTGACCGACCCCGAGGTCACGGCCATCCTCGCGGCCTGCCTCTGACGGGTGCCGGCGGACCCGGCCACGGACCGGGCCACGGACGGACCGGCGGTCGCCCGACGCGCCCGCGTGGGGAATTCCTCATCGCCGCCACACGGATGCCGTGCCCCGGCGCTGCGATCGTGCGGTGGCCGGGACCGCAGATGGTCGCCGGCGCAAGGATCGACACCTCTCGAGGACCACGACCATGGCTTACGTCATCGCCGCACCCTGCATCGACCACCAGGACCAGGCCTGCATCGCCAGCTGCCCGGTCGACTGCATCACCTTCGAGCCCGGGATCGACCGCAAGGCGTACATCGACCCGGACGGCTGCATCGAGTGCGGCGCCTGCGTCAACGAGTGCCCGCAGGCCGCCATCTACCACGAGTCCGAGCTGCCGGGGGCGTGGGCCGTCTTCGCGGCCATCGACCGGGCGTGGTACCGCGACCCTGCGGCGGCCCGGTCGGCCGTCGCCGCGCAACCCGAGGCGGCGTGATGGACGGGCCCAACGCCACACTGGTCGGGCGCCACGACCTGACGTCCGAGGTCGCGTCGCTCTTCGTGCGGCCCGACGCGCCGGGCAGCCCGTACGCCCCGGGCCAGTACGCGACGCTCGGGCTGTCGGACGGCGATCGCGTGATCCAGCGTCCCTATTCGATGGCGGCTCCGCACGCCCGCGACGGCGCGTGGGAGTTCCACGTCCGGCGCGTGCGCGGCGGAGCGCTCACCGAGCGCCTGTGGCACCTGCCGCCCGGGGGGCGCCTCCGGCTCGGCTCCCCGCGGGGCCGCTTCACGGCCGACCCGGCCGACGCGCGGGCGCACCTGTTCGTGGCGACCGGGACGGGGATCGCGCCGTTCGTCGCGATGATCCGCGACGACCTCGTGGCCGGGCGCGGCCGATCGCTCGTCGTGGTCCACGGGGTCGCGCACGCGGATGAGCTCGGATACCGGGAGCTTCTCGCGCCTCGCCGTGGACCA
Source organism: uncultured Chloroflexia bacterium (assembly GCA_963831745.1). Lineage (GTDB taxonomy): Bacteria > Chloroflexota > Limnocylindria > Limnocylindrales > CSP1-4 > CTSoil-043. Next base: position 130,489 of record CAWHRD010000003.1, read on the forward strand.
TCCCTGGCGGTTCCGGTACGTCCCCACGATCTCCCGTCCCGACGACCCCCGAAACGCGGGATGGGCGGGCGCGACCGGCCGCGCGGAGCGCGTCCTCGACGAGGCCTGGCGCTCGCTGGGCCTGGACCCGGCGTCGACCGTCGCCTACCTGTGCGGCAACCCGGGCATGGTCGCCGCCGCGCGGGACACGCTCGCCGCCCGCGGGATCGCCGACGAGGACCTCCGGACCGAGTCGTACTGGCTGGAACGGGCGGCGCCGGCCGCCTGACGGGCAAAGCCGCAGGGCGGGCCGGGGGGCCTGATCGGTCCGTGCCGCGGGACGCCACCGGGCTCGCCGGCCGCCCGAGCTGTTCCGCTGACTGCCCGGTGCCGCCCGAACGCAGGGCTTCGCGCGCGGCTCCGTCGGCCGTATCCTTCGCGCTGGGGCAGCCGCATCGCGTGAGGGACGAGCCATGACGGACGACGCAGCGCCGGCGCAGCCGGAGCCCGCTGTTCCCCTGTCGCCGGCGAGCGACATCCAGGAGACCGTGCCCGCGGCCAACGCCACGCCCGAATCGGTCCCAGAGATCACCGGAGTCGCTGAGGCGACGACGACCGAGATCACGCAGACCGCGCCGGCGCCGGCCGAGGTCGCCCGGCCGGCCGAGGTCACCCGGCTGGTGGTCGCGCCCGCCGCCGCGGTCGCGCCCGTGAGCGACGTCCCGCCGAGGGTCGCCGCCCGCACGAGCGGCGGCTATCGCGGCCGGATCCGCAGCATCTCGATCGGCCTCGTCTTCTTCCTCAGCTGCCTCAGCCTCGTCCTGGCGACGACGACGTGGTGGCTCCACGACACCCTGCTGTCCACCGACCACTTCGTGGCCATCACCGCGCCCCTGGCCCAGGATCCCGCGGTCCAGGAAGCCCTCGTCCAGGCCACGACGACCCAGGTCGAGGAGGCGCTCGGACTGGGTCCGATCGGGAACTACGTGGTGACCGGGATCGCCCGCGAGGTCTATGCCAGCGACGCGTTCGCGCAGCTGTGGGAGCGCGGCATGGCCTACGTGCACGGCCAGCTGATCTCGGTCCTGCGGGGCGACAACAGCGTGGTCCAGACCTCGGACGGCCAGGTCGTCGTGAACCTCTTCCCGCTGCTCGACCGGGTCCTGACGAAGTTCAACGAGCTGAACATCGTGATCGCGGGCACGGCGCTCCAGGCGCCCACGCTCACGAACCCGGAGGATCCTGAGGCCAGCCGGGCCGAGCTCTCGGCGGCGCTCGGGCGCGAGCTCAAGCCGACCTTCGGGGTCATCGCCGTCGCGGATTCCGCGAAGCTCGAGACCGCCCAGCGCTACGTGACGCTCTTCGACGCCCTCGTCCTGGTCCTCTTCGTCGTCACCGGCCTGCTGGCGCTCCTGACGCTCGCGCTGGCTCGCCGGCGCATCCGGATGGTGGCCCTGCTCGGGCTGGGCGGCCTCGCCGCCCTGCTCGTCGCGCGCCTCATCATCAGCTCCGCCGCGGACGGGCTGGCCACCGCGGTCGTAGGAGCCGGCCCCGGGGCGATCATCGGCGGCCAGGCCGTTCAGGAGATCGCCGATTTGTACCGCGAGTTTGCCCGGATCGTCCTCCTGGTCGGGCTCGTCGCGGCCGTGGCGGCCACCGGCGCGGCGTGGCTGCTGGAACGCCGCGCGAGCGTCGAGGCGCACGGGCGCGGCCTCGCCAGCGTGGCCGACGGCTGGTTCCTGGCGCTGGCGGGGCTGGTCGTCGCCCTCGCCGCCCTGCTCCTTGTCGGCCTCACCGTCGCGACGCTGCTCGTGGTGGCGGCCGCGTACGCCGTCTGGCTGGCCGTCGTCTTCCGGTCACTGCGAAAGGGGGCGGCGCAGGTCGCCGGCGCATAGGGAGGCGCGAGGGCGCGGAGCGGCGCCGACGCGCGCGGAGCGGCGCCGCGCGCGTTGGATCGGTCCGGCCTACCCCTCGAGGGTGGGGCGTGTCATCGCCTCGGGATTCACCCAGGCGTCGAACTCCTCCGGCGTCAGGAAGCCGGATGCGACGGCAGCCTCCCGCAGGGTCGAGCCCTCGTGGTGGGCCGTCTTGGCGATCTTCGCCGCCTTGTCGTAGCCGATGTGCGGCGAGAGGGCGGTGACCAGCATCAGGGAGTTGGCCACGTGGGCGGCGATCCGCTCCTCGTCGGCCTCCAGGCCCTCGATGCAGTGCTCGCGGAAGGAGCGGCAGCCGTCGGTCAGCAGCTCGATCCCGTGCAGGATGTCGTGGGCGATGATCGGCTTGAAGACGTTGAGCTCGAAATTGCCCTGGCTGCCGGCCATCCCGATCGCGACGTCGTAGGCCATCACCTGCACGGCGACCATCGTGATCATCTCGCTCTGGGTGGGGTTCACCTTGCCGGGCATGATCGAGGAGCCGGGCTCGTTCTCGGGCAGGCGCAGCTCGCCGAGACCGGCCCGCGGGCCGCTCCCCAGCCACCGGACGTCGTTGGCGATCTTCATCAGGTCCGTCGCCAGCGTCCTGACCGCGCCGGACGCGAACGTGGTCCCTCCCTGGCCGGCGAGGCCGACGAACTTGTTCGGCATCGAGACGAACGGGAGGCCGGTGAGCTCGGCGATCCGGGCGGCGACGCGCTCGGCGAAGAGCGGGTGGGCGTTGAGGCCGGTGCCGACGGCCGTCCCGCCGAGGGCGATCTCGTGGAGCCCGGGGAGCGCCGCCCGCAGCCGGGTCAGGTCGCCGTCGAGCATCGCCACGTAGCCGGAGAACTCCTGGCCGAGGGTGAGCGGCACGGCGTCCTGGAGGTGGGTTCGGCCGATCTTGACGATCCCGGCCCAGGCCCGGGACTTGGCGTCGAGGGCGTCGCGCAGGGCCGTCACCGCGGGGATGAGGCGCCGCTCGATCTCGGTCGCCACGGCCATGTGGAGCGCCGTCGGGAACGTGTCGTTCGACGACTGGCTCATGTTCACGTGGTCGTTCGGGTGGATCGGGGACTTTCCGCCCCGGGTCCCGGTCGCCATCTCGTTGGCGCGCCCCGCGATGACCTCGTTGACGTTCATGTTCGACTGCGTGCCCGAGCCGGTCTGCCAGACGCGGAGCGGGAACTCGGCGGCGAGGGTGCCGTCGATCACCTCGTCGGCGGCCCGCACGACGAGCGCGTGCTTGTCCTCCGGGAGCAGCCCCAGGCCGGCGTTGACGTCGGCGGCGGCCTTCTTGAGGATGCCGAAGGCGTGGATGATCGGGACCGGCATCGTGTCGCGGCTGATCGCGAAGTGGTGGAGCGAGCGCTGGGTCTGGGCGCCCCAGTAGTGGTCGGCCGGCACCTCGATCGGCCCCATCGAGTCGGTCTCGGTCCGGGTGGCGGCGGGGGCGTGCGGATCGACGGCGGTCATGACGTTCCTCGCTTTCGGCAGGCTCGCGGGCAGCCTACGCCCGCCCGGTGCGCCCCGCGAGGGTGGAGCGGCCCGAAGTGCCGGGCCGACCGGCGGCGCCCCGCCTTCACGGGGCGGGGGACGCCGCCGCCCGTCAGGCGGGCGGCAGGGCTGCGAAGGCGCCGGCTTCGGCCGAGAGGCGGGCCACCTCGTCGTCGCCGAGCGCGAGGTCCGCCGCGGCGGCGTTCTCCTCGAGCTGGGCGATCGTGCGGGCGCCCGGGATCGCGATGGTGTTCGGGTGGTGGATCACCCACGCCAGGGCGACCTGGGCGGGCGTGGCGGCGTGGGCGTCCGCGATCTCGCGCAGCGCCCGGGAGAGCGGCACCAGCCGTGCCCGTGCCCCGCGGCGAAAGTGGCGGTTGGCTGCCCGCACGCCGCGCGCCCGCCGGGGCGGCTCACCGTCGGCCCGTCCCAGGAGACCCTGGCCCAGGGGCGAGTAGGCGACGACGACGCGCTCCATGGCGGCCGCGTACGGGACGAGGTCGCTCGCCGGTGCCGGGCTCACGAGGCTGAAGCGGACCTGGTTCGCGATCACCGGCCCGCGGAGCGCCCGCTCCGCCTCCTGCCAGCGTGCCAGGTCGTAGTTGCTCACCCCGACGCGGCGCACGAGGCCGGCGGCCACGAGCGGCCGCAGCGCCTGCATCGTCCGACCGGCGGAGACGAAGGGATTGCGCCAGTGGGCGTAGTAGAGGTCGAGGGTGTCGACGCCGAGGCGGCGCCGGCTGCCGGCCGCCTGGCGGGCCACGATGGGCTCCGCGGGTGCCAGCGGCAGGAACTTCGTGGCGACGACGAGGTCCCGGCGCGCCTCGGCCGGGATGGCGCCGAGGACGCCCGCGATGATGCGCTCGGAACGGCCGGGCCCGTAGGCCTCGGCCGTGTCGAGCATCGTGATCCCCAGCTCGAGAGCGCGGCGCACGAGATCGGGCGCCGTCCCGGTGGCGTAGCTCTCGCCGTAGCCCCACTCCCGCGACCCGAACTGCCAGGTCCCGAGACCGATTACCGAGCTCCGAAGTCCGTCGACCTCGACGTACCGCATGGGTCGTGCTCCCTCCGCAGAGCCTTCCGGCGGGCCTTCCGGCGCGTCCTTGCGCCGGGTCGCTGTGTCGATCCGGGACCCGCCTACGGGGCCAGCGTCCCGAAGAAGACCTGCCAGGCGAGGACCGTCTTCGCGATCAGGCTGAAGAGCATGTAGGCCCGCTCGCCGTAGAGGTAGTCGCTCCAGCGCCCGACCTTCCGGTACTGCAGGACCATGTTGATCGCGAAGACGTTGAAGCTGATGAACAGGGAGACGAAGATCGCGATCACGAATGCCGGGATCGGCTCGGCATTCGGCTCCGTGGCAGCGGTGAGCAGGGCGATCGCGATGACGATCCACGGGACGGCCCCCGCGATGACGCCGAAGTCGAAGTGGAGCCACTGCGGGCGCGCTCGACCCTCGTTGGCCGCCTCCATGCTCCAGCCGAAGAGGTTCATCGCGGCGTTGATCCCGAAGATCGCGACGAGGGTGCCGACCTCCTGGATGCCGCTCAGCGTGGCGATGACGACGATCATCACGCTCGAGCTGAAGGCGTACTCGACCCAGCGCGCCGGGTTCTGGCCCCGGGCCAGCATCCGCTCGTACCAGCCGCGGGCCGGGAAGGCGACGGCGAAGTGGGCGATCGCGCTCATCAGGAAGAAGACCGCCACGGCCACCCCGATCGGCAGCTCGAAGAGGGCTCGCTGGGCGGGCACGAGCGTCTGGGCGACGGTGTCGAACGTCAGGTAGCTGCTCACGACGGGGGCGGTCGCCATGGGCGACTGCATGAGCGAGAGCGCCAAGATGATGGCGAACTGGGCGAAGTGGAGCAGCGCCAGCGACGCGTTCCAGCGGAACAGGCCGCGGGCGCGGTCCTCGGCGATGGGTGCAGCGGCAGGCAGGGCGGGGGCGGCGGCGGTCATCGGGGTCGGGTCCTCGGGCTCGGGCGTCTGGGACGGCGATCTCCTCGCCGCACCCGTATCTTCGCCGGCCGAGGCTCCCCGGATGGGGTCGCCGAGCCGCGGGTCAGGACGCGGGGGCGATGTTCTGGTTGCTCCGGAAGACGTTGTCCGGGTCGTAGCGGCGCTTGACCGAGGCCAGCCGGTGGTACGTCATCCCGGGGTATGCCTCGCGGACCCGGGCGGGGCCCTCGTCGTCGAGGAAGTTGCTGTAGACGCCGCGAGCAGCCGGCCGGAGGGCGTCGAACAGGCCCTGCGCCCAGGCCTCGTGCACGGCGGCCCCGGACGGGTCGTGGAACGGCGCCATGACCGTGATCATCACGGGCTGGTCGCGGAAGGCGAAGGCGGTCGCGTCCGCGGGCACCCGCGCCACCGCCCCGCCCAGCACCCGCACCTGGACCATCGCCATCGGTGACGTGCGCCGGGCCATGAAGTCCAGCATCGCGTCGACCGCCGCGCCGTCAAGCGTCGGCAGGAGGAGCGAGCGGTTGACGATCGCCATCCGGCCCTCCGGCCCGCCCATCTCGAAGATCGCCGGGTAGGGCATCGGGCGCACCGCGTCGGCCAGGGGCGTCGCAACGGCCCGGTAGGGGGCCACGGCGGCCTGGCCGGCCGCGATGTCGCCCGCATGGACCAGGCCGACGATGAAGGCGAGCTTCCCGTGGTGCTCGGCGGGCACGAACGGCAGCGGCGGCGCCGCCATCAGCATCGCGATCGTCGTGAGCTCCTCGGGCGCGCTCGCCCCGATCGGCACGTGGCTGCGGAGCACGTCCCGCGTCGCCGGCAGCACGAGGGCGCCGCCCAGCACCGTCCCGATCGGGTGGGCCCGGTACTCGAAGCGGGTGACGATCCCGAAGTTGCCCCCGCCGCCGCGGACCGCCCAGAAGAGGTCGGGCCGCTCGTCGGCGCTGGCGCGGACGACCGCCCCGTCGGCCGTCACGATCTCGACGGCGAGGAGGTCGTCGATCGTGAGGCCGTGCCTGCGGGCGAGCCATCCGACGCCGCCGCCGAGGGTCAGCCCGCCAAGACCGACCGAGGGCGTGTCGCCCAGGGGCGTGGCCAGGCCGTGCGCGAACGTCGCCTTGACGTACTCGCCGGCGAGGACGCCGCCCCCGGCGGTGGCAACCCGGCGCGCCGGATCGACCGTGATCGCCTTCAGCGCCGAGAGGTCGACGACGAGCGCGCCATCGGCCGTTCCGACTCCGTGACCGGCGAGGCTGTGGCCGCCCCCGCGGACGGCGAGCGGGAGGCCGGCGTCGCGGGCGACGGTCACCGCCAGGGCCACCTCCGCGGCGTCGGCCGGGCGCACGATCGCCGCAGGCCGGCGGTCGACGCGGGCGTTCGCGACGAGCCGGGCGCCATCGTAGGCGGGGTCGCCGGGCGCCACGACGACACCCCGGAGACGGGACGCGAGGGAGGCGAGCGGGGTGGGCATGCGGTCAGGAGCCTCGACGACCATGGGATCTGCACCTCGACTGGAATGAGGGGTGCATCGTCCCGTGTGATCCGGGCCCTCGGGACCCGGCGGATGACCCGTTCGCGACATCGTCGTATGTCGATGCCGCCGCGGCAACCCCTCAGCCGCAACCCCGCCGTCGCGATCCCTCGGCCGCGCTCCCTCAGGCGCGCTCGGCGGTGGCCGGCGAGGCGGCAGCCTCCGGGAGGACGGCCGTCGGCGGAGCGGCATCCGGGGCGTCGGTCTCGAGCGCCCGCCCGAGGTACGTGCGATAGTCCGGCTGCGTGCGCTCGTAGCCGCTCTCCATTAGTGGTGACGAGACCATGAAGTCGGCGGTTGCCCGGTTGCAGGCGATCGGGATGTTCCAGACGACCGCCAGCCGGAGGAGCGCCTTCACGTCCGGGTCGTGGGGCTGGGGCTCGAGGGGATCCCAGAAGAAGACGAGGAAGTCGACCCTCCCCTCGGCGATGAGCGCCCCGAGCTGCTGGTCGCCGCCGAGCGGGCCGGACTGCAGCCGCTCGATCGGCTGCCCGAGCTCGCGCTCCAGGAGCGCGCCCGTGGTGCCGGTCGCCAGCAGATCGTGCCGGCCGAGGATGTCGAGGTTGTAGCGCGCCCACTCCACGAGGTCGCGCTTCTTGTTGTCGTGGGCGACGAGCCCGATCCGGAGCCTTCGCGGCTCGACGACGGTCATGCGGCCACCTCGGCGATCAGGGGCGCAGCTCGTGCCGGATTGCCGGCGGAGTGCCGCCCGCTGCCAGCGTACCGTGCGCCGGCGAAGCGGGCCGGAGCCTGCACGCCTCCCGGGCTGGGCTCGAGGGTCGTGTCCCCAGACTTGGTGTAACAGCGGGTGAGGCCGTGAACGAGAGACGGCCACCGCGTCATCCTCGCGTCGTTGGACTAGCAACCGACGACACGGAGAACACCACGATGGCCGAGGACAGGATGGCCGTGCTCGACACGGTGCGCAAGGCGATCGCCGAGGGCGACCTCGACTTCCTGCGCGAGGGCGTGCGCGTGCTCGCCCAGGCGGTGATGGAGGCCGAGGTGAGCGAGCTCACCGGGCTGCCCCACGGGCGAGCGGGACCCCGAGCACCGCCTGACCCACCGCAACGGGTACCGCGACCGCCGCTGGGACACGCGGGTGGGCACGATCGAGCTCGCCATCCCGCGGGTCCGCGACGGCTCGTACTTCCCGAGCCTGCTCGAGCCGCGGCGGCGGGCCGAGCGGGCCCTGCTCGCGGTCGTCCAGGAGGCGTACGTGTCGGGCGTCTCCACCCGCCGGGTCGACGACCTCGTCCGGGCGCTCGGGATCGAGGGCATCAGCAAGAGCGAGGTCAGCCGGATCTGCGCGGCCCTCGACGCCGAGGTCGAGGCGTTCCGGACCCGGCCCGCTGGGCGACGCCGCGTACCCGTATCTGTGGCTCGACGCGACGTACCTCAAGGTGCGCGAGGGCGGCCGGGTCGTGTCGATGGCGGCCCTCGTCGCGATCGGGGTCGCGCTCACCGGCGAGCGCCGGGTGCTCGGCCTCGAGCTCAGCCCCGGCAACGACGAGGGCTCGGCCTGGCCGCGCGTTCATCCGGGGGCTCGTCGAGCGCGGCCTGCGCGGTGTCCGGCTCGTCATCAGCGACGACCACGCGGGCCTCGTCAAGGCCGTCCGCGAGCAGCTCCTCGGATCGGCCTGGCAGCGCTGCCGGGTCCACTTCACCCGCAACGCCCAGGACCTCGTGCCGCGCAGCGCGCGGAGCATGGTCGCGTCGGCGATCCGCTCGGTGTTCGAGCAGCCCGACGAGCGGTCGGCCCGCGACCAGCTCGACCGGGTGATCGACGGCCTGCGGCCACGGTTCGCCGCGGTCGCCGAGCTGCTCGCCGACGCCGAGCCCGACCTGCTCGCCCACTTCGCGTTCCCCGAGACCCACCGCGCCAGGATCCGCTCGACCAACCCGCTCGAGCGGCTCAACAAGGAGATCAAGCGCCGGAGCGCGCGTCGTCGGGATCTTCCCCAACCGGGCATCGGTCATCCGCCTCGTCGGCATGATCCTCGCCGAGCAGGACGACGAGTGGCAGGACGGCCGGCGCTACTTCCGGCCCGAGACCATGGCGGCGATCGACGCCGTCACCACGACCGAGGAGGTGAGCCAGCCGCTGCTCATGGCGAGTTGAATCAGGCGCGAGGTGTTACACCACGTGCTGGGACTTGACCGGGCTCGAGGCGGGCTTGGACCGGGCTCGAGGCGGGTTCGGGCCGAACGGAGTACACTTGGCACTTCCCACGCGGCGGGCGAATCCCGCCGAACGCGCTGCGTGTCCCCGACGCGAAGCGCTCGACATCGCACCCCGGAGGCCACCGCCCATGGCATCTCCCATTCCCCGCCGGCCGATCACCGACCCCGGTCCGCGCCACGTCATCGCCGAGTATCGGCACCGCCTCCAGCAGGTGACCTGCGAGTGCGGCTGGCAGGGCAGCAGCGCCTCCCCGGACTCGCGGCCCTCGGAATGGAGCTCCCACGTGGCCGCCCACCGGACCGGGTCTCGCTGACCCGCGAGCGGCCACCGGACCGGGTCTCGCTGACCCGCCGCCGGCTCTCGGCCGCGTGGCCCGGCCCCCGGCCGGATTGCCCGGGTTTGCCAGGACGGCCGCACCCGTACCCTCGAGCGCCGCGTTCGCCGGAACCGGCGCTCGTTTGATTCCCGGCCTCGCTAGGCTGTCCCGGTGTGCCGATCCGGGTGGCACGCCGATCCTGACAGGAGCACGCCCGTGAGCTACACCTACGCGGTCATCGGCGCGGGACGCCAGGGCACGGCCGCCGCCTACGACATGGCCCGCTTCGGCGATGCCGAACGCGTCAAGGTCGCCGACGCGGACGTCGCGGCCGCCCGCCGCGCGGCCGAGCGGGTCAACCGGCTCGCCGGCCGGGAGGTCGCGGCCCCCTTCGCCGTCGACGCCACCGACCCCGCGGCGCTGCGCGCCTTCCTCGCCGACGTTGACTCGTTCCTCTCCGCCGTGCCGTACTGGCTCAACCCGGCGATCGCGCTGGCCGCCATCGACGCGCGGGCGAGCATGACCGACCTGGGCGGCAACACCGACCGCGTGCGGCAGCAGCTGGCCCTCTCGCCGGAGGCGAAGGCCGCCGGCATCGCGATGATCCCCGACTGCGGCCAGGTCCCCGGCATGGGCACGAGCCTGACGGTGTACGCCATGTCGCTGCTCGACGAGACGGACGAGGTCACGTTCTGGGACGGCGGCAACCCGCTGCATCCCCGGCCGCCGTTCAACTACATCCTGACCTTCAACATCGCGGGCCTCACGAACGAGTACCACGGGGTCGCCCACTTCCTGCGCGACGGGCGGCGCGTGGAAGTGCCGACCTTCCAGGTCGAGGACTACGAGACCGTCGACTTCCCGGAGCCCATCGGCCGCATGGAGGCCTTCGTCGCCGGCGGCGGGACCTCCACGATGCCCTGGACGTTCGAGGGGAGGCTGCGGACGCTCTGGAACAAGACGCTGCGCTGGCCGGGCCACTTCGCCGCGTGGAAGGCCTACATGGACGCGGGGCTGCTCGAGACCGAGCCGATCGAGGTGGGCGGGGTCCGCGTCGTCCCGCGCGACATGCTCCACGCCCTGCTCGACCCAAAGATCCGGGCGAAGCCCGGCGAGCCCGACCTGGTCATCGTGCGCGTCCTCGCGCGTGGCCGGAAGGACGGCCGACCGGCCCGTGCGCTCGTCGAGCTGATCGATCGCTACGACGAGGCCACCGGCTTCACCGCGATGGAGCGGACGACCGGCTGGGACGGCTCGCTCAAGGCGATCCTCAACGCTCGCGGGGTCACGCCCCGGGGAGCCCACCCGGCCGAGGTGGCGGTCCCGGGCCCCCTCTACGCCGAGGAGCTGCGCCGGCGGGGCTTCAGCCTGACGGAGTCGCTGACGGCCGACGCCGGCTGAGGCGTCCGGCGGGGCGCCACGCCCGCAGGCGCGCCGGGGCGCTGCCCGAGCGGGCGGCCGCGGGGCATGATGCGCGCGATGGAGATCCCGGCCAGCCTCGCCTGGCTCCGCGGGCGGGCGGACGGACGCGCCTGGCTCGACGCCCTGCCCGACCTCGTCGGCGCCTGCGCGGCGAGCTGGGAGCTGCGCCTCGGCGAGCCGTTCGACGGGTCGTTCGTGTCGCTCGCCGTCCCGGCCGTCGACGCCAACGGGGCGGCCGCGGTCCTGAAGGTGCAGTTCCCCGACCGCGAGAGCGAGCACGAGGCAGAGGCGCTGCGGCGCTGGGACGGCGCCGGCGCGGCGCGTCTCCTGGCCCACGATCCGGCTCGCCACGCGCTGCTCACCGAGCGCTGCATCCCCGGGACGCCGCTGTCGCAGGCGGGTTCGATCGACCCGCTCGGGGTCCTGGTGGGCATCCTGCCGCGCCTCTGGCAGCCGGCCGGCCCGCCCTTCCGGCCGCTGGCCGATGAGGCGTCGTGGTGGGCCGCCGGCATGCCGGCGCGATGGGAGCGCGCCGGTCGGCCCTTCGAGCGCCGCCTCGTGGACGCCGCCCTCGAGTCGCTGGGCTGGCTGCCGGGCTCACAGGGCGAGCAGGTGCTGCTCCACCAGGACCTGCACGGGGGCAACGTCCTGCGAGCCGAGCGCGAGCCGTGGCTCGTGATCGACCCGAAGCCGCTCGCCGGGGAGCGGGAGCTCGGCGTGGCTCCGATCGTCCGGTCGTTCGAGCTGGGGCCCACCCGTGAGGCGGTCCTCGGCCGGCTGGACCGGCTCACCGCGGAGCTCGGCCTCGACCGCGAGCGTGCCCGCTGGTGGACGATCGCGCAGACCGTCGCCTGGTCCTGCGAGAGCGAGTTCCGCGCGGAGCACGTCGCCACCGCGCGCTGGCTGCTGGAGGCCGCGGCTCGATGAGAGACCGCGCGGGGCCGCGGGTCTCCGTGGCAGCCCGGCCGGGCGCCCGCGGATGGGGCCGATCCTCCCTTCCCGTGCGGGGGGCGGCGGCGTACGATGCCGCGGCCCGGCGCGGAGCGGGGATCCCGTCCCGCCGCGGGCACGAGCGCAGGAGGGGTGGCAGTGCACCAGCAGATCAGGACGTCGCCGGGCGGGACCGCGGACAACATCCGGAACGTGCTGGACATCCTTGCCCAGGCCGGCGTCAACGTCGAGGGCATCGGCCCGGACTTCGAGGCGCCGCATATCCGCACGGCGGTGCCCCACGAGCACTGGGACCGGGCCTGGGAGGCGCTCGACCGGGCGCGCCTCAAGCCCGAGGTGCGACCCGCGGTGACGGTGGCCGTGCCGAACAAGCCGGGCCAGGTGTCCCCGATCGTCGAGGACCTCGTCCGCCGCGGCTACACCCCCGAGAGCCTGCTGGTCCTCGCCAGCCGCGACCGGGGCCTGACGCTCATCTCGGTCGGCGTCCGGGAGACGGTGCCCGCCGCCTGGGAGAGCATGGTGGCCGGCCTCGGCGGCTGGAGCGAGCCGCCGGGCTGGACGGGCGGCGACATCGACGAGCGCAGCGCAGGCTGACCGGCAGCGCAGGCTGACCGGCAGCGCAGGCTGATCGAGGAGCTAGCGCCAGGGGACCGACGCCACGGCGACGGACCCCGAGAGCCCGGGCAGGCTGACCCGCTCGGGCTTCGCCGGCGGCCGGCCGGCGGCCGCCAGCGTCGTCGCGGACGCGACGATCTCGCCCGCCCCGGCGCGTGCCATCAGGCGCGCCGCGACGTGCACCTCGCGCCCCGCCCACCCCGACCCGGCCGGCACGGCCTCGCCGTGGTGGAGGCCGATCCGGACCCCCGGCGCGAAGCCGGCTGCCCGGCGGTGCTCGGCGAGAGTCCGCTGGATCTCGATGGCGCACGCGACGGCCGGCATGGGCGCTGGGAACGTCACGAAGAAGCCGTCGCCGGCGTGGTCGACCTCCACGCCGCCGTGCATCGAGAAGAGCCGCCGGAACGTGGCGTCGTGCCAGGCGCGGAGCTCCGTCCATGCGTCGTCGCCGATCGTCTCCACGAGGGCCGTCGAGCCGACGATGTCCGTGAACATGAACGTCCTGGCCCGGTCCGCCTGCAGGGCGACCGCCGACGGCAGGCGGATCGACGCCCTGCGCGCCAGGCCGGCGGCGGCCGCGCCCAGGGGCTCGGCGCCCAGCCGGGCGGCTTCCCCCGCGGCGGCCCGGAGGTCCGCGGTCGCGGCCCGCCGGTCCCCGCTCGCCGACAGGAGCGCCTCCGCGCGCCGCCAACGCGCGTATGCGGCCTGGGCCGGCACGTCCAGGTCGCGCCATGCCTCGGCGAGGCTGCCCCAGGCAGAGGCGTCCGGGCTGCCGGTCGCCCGCCCGCACTCGGCCCGGGCCCACGCGGACGACGCCGCCAGGCCGCGGGTCGACGGGCCGCGGGTCGACGGGCCGTCGCTCCCCGGGCCGACGGCGTCGCGCGCGTCGAGGCGCGCCAGGATCCCGCCTGCCACCGCCTCGGCCGCGGCCACGGCCGCGTCGTCCCGCCATGCGCGTGCCGTCTCGGCCCGGTCCGCGGCCGCCCGGGCGCCGAGCGCCAGGAGCGGCGTGGCGAGGAAGACGTCGTCGCTGCCTTCGAGGGCCGCCAGGCCGGCGTCGACCGCCGCGGCCGCCTGGTCGGGTCGGTCGGACCAACATGCCAGCTCCGCCTCGGCGGTCCGGAGGTAGGCGACCAGGTCGAAGTCGACGTCGCCGGCGGCCATCCGGTTGCCGGCGGCCAGCGCCAGCCGCGCCTCGTCGAAGCGTCCGCGGGCCACCGCGAGGCGGAGCCGGACGATCACGAGGTAGAGGGTGCCTTCGCCGGTGGGGTCGAGCGAGCGGCCCTCCGCCACGAGGGCGTCGGCCTCGTCCCAGCGACCCAGGCGCAGCAGGATGTCGGCGGCCGCGGCGCGGAGGTTGAGGCCGTAGCGGCGATCGAGGCCCTCCCGACGGGCCGCCGCGATCCCTTCGAGGGCCGCGGCGAGGGCCTCGTCCGGGCGATCGCCCAGCCCCAGGTGGTACGCCAGGTTCTGGAGGCCGACGATCAACCCCTCGCCGGGGTCGTGCGCCCGCGCCAGGGCGCACGCGGCCAGAAGCGCGCCGATGCCCCCCTCGACATCGCCGATCCCGAAATCGGTCCATGCCGAGCATGTCGAGGGCCCGACCCTCCTCGACGGGGGCGTCGGCCGCCCGCGCCGCCTCGATCGCCGCCTCGCACACGACCGCCGACTCGCGGTACCGGCCGAGTCCCATGAGGGCGCCGCCCAGGCCGCGCACGACGCGGGCACGCACGAGGCTCGGCGGGTCGTGTGGCACGAGCTCCACGGCGCGGCGATGGTGGGCCAGCGACTCGTCGCTACGACCGCCGAGCCAGCGGTGGTAGCCGAGACGGCTCTCCAGGATGCCGGCGCGGACCGGGTCGACGCCCGCGTCGATGACCGCGAGCCCGCGCTCGATCAGCTCGGCGGCGGCCCCGAAGTCGCCCGCCAGGTTCGCGGCCTCCTCCGCGTCGAGCAGCAGGGCGACCTCGTCAGGCGCCACGGCGCGGGCATCCGCGGGAAGGCGCGGAAGCAGGTCGAGCGCGCGGGCACGGTGGCGAGCGGCCTCCGAGAAGGCACGGACGGCCAGCGCCGCGTCCGCCGCGGCACACGCCGCCCGGAATGCCTCCGCTGGACGGTCGGCGGCGGCCCAGTGGTGGGCGATCTCGCCGGCGGCGCCCGCCGGGCTGGGGTCCGCCAGCTCCGGGTGGTCCGCGAGCGCCGCCGCGAGGGCGGCGTGCAGCGCCCGCCGCTCGCCTCCCAGCAGGTCGGCCACGATCGCCTCCCGCAGCAGGACGTGGTGCAGGTCGACCAGCGGCGCGTGCAGGTCGACCAGGCGGCGGGCGATCGCGTCGCGCAGCGCGACGTGGACCGACGCGGCCGGCAGGCGGAGCGCCGCGACGAGCAGGCGATCGTCGACCGGCCGCCCGGCGATCGCCATCGCGCGCACGACCGCGGCGGTCTCCTCGGGCAGGCCCCGGATCCGCACGGCCAGCATCTCGCGGAGGGTGTCCGGGAGCCGCGCCGCGGCGGCGGCGTCCTCGCCCGCGGCACGACCGTCGAAGGCGGCGAGGGCCTCGATGAAGAGGGCGTTGCCACCCGACCGGGCGATGATCGCCGCTGCGAGCGCCGGGTCCGGTGACGTCCCGAGGATCGCGCGCAGCTGGTCGGTCACCTCGGCCGGCGACAGGGGGCCAAGAGCGATCCGCTCGCATCCCGGGCTTCGCATCAGCTCGACGAGCCACGGATCTGGCGCTTCGTCCGGTGCGGCGGCGATCTCGTCGGTTCGCAGCGTGGCGACGAGCGCCACGCGCTCGGTGCGCAGGTTCGCGACGAGGTACGTGAGGAGCGCGCGGGTCGCGTCATCGGCCCAGTGGACGTCCTCGACGACGAGGAGGACGGGGCGGTCGGCGCCGAGCCGCGCCAGGAAGCCGAGCAGCAGCTCGAAGAGCCGGGCCTGCCCGGCCCGGTCCGGTCCCCCGCCGGGCGGGGTCGGGCCCGACGGGCCGGCGACCGCGAGGTCCGGGACCAGGCGGGCGACCTCCGCCCGGGCAGGTCCCAGGATCGGGTCCAGGGCCGCCGGATCGAGATCGCGGCCGAGGCGCCGGAGCGCCTCGGCGAGCGGGGCGAACGGGAGCCCGCCATCGGCGATCGCCAGGCACCGGCCGACGAGCGCGTGCACGTCGGATCCGAGCGTCCCGACGAGCTCGGTCGTGAGCCGGGTCTTGCCGATCCCGGCCTCGCCCGCGACGAGGACGAGCCGCGACCGGCCGGCCGCGGCATCCGCCACGGCGCCGCGAAGCCGGGCGAGCTCCTCCTCCCGCCCGACCAGCCGCGGACTGGACGCTCGACCGGCCATCGCGAGCGGATCATACGCGGCGTCCCCGCGGCGCCATGCCGGGAGGGGGCTCCAGTGGCCGAATCAGCGGAACGGGAAGCCGGCCTCGGCCAGGCTCTGCGGCGTCACGAGCGGCGACTGCTCCCCGAAGGTGCGGCGCAGGAGGAAGTACTCGGGCAGCGGCCGGTCGTCCGTGACCAGGGGACCCGACCCCGCGAACGCGGCGACCTGCCCACCGTCGAGCCAGACGAGGCCCGGGATCGCGCCGGACCACCCGTCGACGGTCGTCTGGGGCGAGTCGTAGGCGCCCGAGATGTCCTCGAGGATCCCGGGCCGTGCCAGGACCTCCCGCACGGTCGCATCGTCGAACGCCATCGGCTGGTCCGAGCCCAGCATGAAGAACCCGTAGCCGCCCGGGCCCCGGAGCACCATGACGTTCGGGAAGACCGAGGCGAAGGTCCGGACGTGGGACCGGAACTCGTCGATCGTCTGGCCGTAGGGCACCCACTGCATCATGATCCCGCCCGGGGCCAGGCGGTCGTGGCCTGCCCGGTAGTACTCCAGCGACGAGATGACCGAGACCCCCGAGCTCTCCAGCGGGGGCGGCGGGTCGGTCACGATGATGTCGTAGCGCCGGTCGGTGAGCGCCATGTAGTTGCGGCCGTCGGTCACGACGACGCGCCCGTTGGGGTTCGCGAGGATCTGCGCAGCGTCGGGATAGTAGTAGCCGAACATCGTCGGGACGGACGGCACGAGCTCGACGGCGTCCGTCCGGAGGCCGGCGATGACGCCCGACCGGAACGCCGAGCCCATCCCGAAGGCGACCGTCAGGGCGCTCGTCGAGTCCGGCCGGAGCATCAGCGGCAGGATCGGCATGAGCTTCGCGTCGACCGTCAGCAGGGTCATCGAGGTGCCGGTCACCCACAGCTCGGGGTACCCGCTGACGCTGCCGGCCTGGACGGACGCGATCTCGTCCTCGTGGCTCGCGAAGAGCGTCGCCCTTGGCCGCCTCGATCCGCGCCACGCTCGGATCGACGAGGACGCCGCTGGTCGCGAGCGCGACGACGAGCACCGTCGCGGTCGCGGTGCCGAGGCCGTACGTGGTGAGGCGGCCCGCGCCTCGAGCGGATCGGGGCCTGTACGCGAGGACGATGCCCAGGGCCACGTTGATCAGGGCGATGAGCGCCGATCGCGTCGGGCGAGCCCATGGCGGGGATGACGAAGAACGGGACGACGAACGTCCCGACGATGGCGCCGACCGTGTTCGCCGCGAGCAGCCGGCCGGCGCTCGTCGCCACCTTGCCCTCCCGGCCGGCGACCAGCGCCGACGAGGCCGGGAAGCTCAGGCCCATCACGATGGTGGCCGGCAGGACGACGACCAGGACCCGCCAGGACAGGACGCCGATCACCCCGTCGATCCGGCCCCACTCGAGGGTGTACTGGGCGGGCTGCGAGAGGACGAGGACGACCCCCGCAGCGCCAGGACACGCCACGAGGACGTTGGGCCCCGCGAGCAGCGCCACCGGGTGCCGGATCCGTCGCCGGAGCAGGGTGAACAGCACGGCCCCGATGGCGATCCCGGCCAGGAACACGACCAGGATGAGCGTGAAGACGTAGGTGTAGTTGCCGGTCCCCGACGCGAGGAGCCGGGTCCAGAGGACCTGGTAGGCGAGCGAGGTCAGGCCCGACACGAACGCCACGACGAGCGCGAGCCGGGGCCGCGGGTCCCGGTCGGCGACCTCGCCGGTGCGGGCTCCGAGCCGGAGCCCGGCGCAGGTTCCGCCGCGGTCCGGGGCACGGCGGCGGACCGCCGACGCCGGTCGATCACGATCGCGGTCAGCCCGGCGGCCCCGGAGCAGGCGGCCGCCACGACGAGCGTCGCCGTGAGCCCGAGGATCTCGATCAGCACCAGGCCGGCTGCCGCGGCCCCGAGGATCGCCCCGATCGTGTTCGCCGCGTACAGCCGTCCGAACGCCGAGCTCAGGTGGGCGGCGTCCCGCGAGAGGTAGCGCGTGAGCGTCGGCAGCGTCGCGCCCATGAGGATCGTCGCCGGCGCCAGCGCGAGGAGGGCGAGGCCGAAGCGGACGAGCGCCAGCGCCTGGGGCGCCGTCTCGAGGGACGCGAAGGCGCCGCGGTAGGCCTCGCCGATGAGCCGGACGGTGAACGGCGTCAGGAGGACGACGACGACCAGGATCCCCTCGAGCACGCCGTAGAGGCGGAGGGGGCGCCGCACGCGGTCGGCGAGCCGCCCGCCGGCCCACGAGCCGATCGCCATGCCGCCGAAGAACCCGGTGAGGATCGTCGAGACGGCCTGGGTCGTGTTGCCGAAGACGAGGACGAGCTGGCGCGACCACACGACCTCGTACATCAGGCCGGCCGCGCCCGACAGGATGAAGATCGCGAGGATCGGCCAGCGTCGCGAGGTCATCCGTCGCGGGGCCGGACGTCACGGGCGGCGATCGCGTGGCACGGGGTGGGGCGTCGGGCCGTCGGCACGGCCGGAAGTATGCCGCACGAGGCGGGCCGGCAGGCGCCGGCTCACGGCTCCCGATCCCGACCAGTGGTCCGTCCCGGGAGGTCTCGCCCGGGACGCGACCCCCGCCTCGGGGCGTCAGCTCCGGCGGATGGCGACGCCGTCGATGATCACCTTCTTGCCGCTCGAGACGACCTTGATCGAGAGCGTCCCCGAGCGTGGCGCGGCGAACGTCCTCACGGGGATGAGGGCGCGGTCGACCGTCGTCGCCGAGTAGAGGCTGACCATCCTGAGAAGCGTCGCGCCCCAGTAGACCTTGACCGTCCCGCAGGTTCGGCAGGTGGTCGCGAGGAGGGCGACCCGCCGGGCCACGACACCAGTCCGGGTGAGCTTCGCCCCGGAGGTGGACGATCGAAGGATCGTCGAGCGGTAGTAGGCGGCGCCGGAGCCGGCGGTCCAGCCGCGCGAGCGCACGAGCGCGCGCTCGTCGAGCGGGATGGCCGTGCACGTCTCGGCCGTCCAGCCCGACAGCGCCCCCAGGGTGTCCCGGGCCCGGACCGAGAAGCAGTACGTGAAGCCGGGCGACGCCCAGAAGGTTGCGCTCGTCGCGGGGGTCGTCGACTGCCAGGTCGTCGGCAGCCCGAAGCTCCCGTTCCACCTGGCTCGCCGGAAGCGGACCTCGAAGGACGCGACCGCGGACGAGCCCGCCACGGCGGTCCAGCGAAGGGGAACCGCGGTGGCCGCGAGCCAGGCCGGGAGCGCCGTGATGGTCGCCGTGGGAGGCGCCGGGGCGCTCGGCACGACGACGTCCGCGGCGTAGGCGGCCTTGCCCGTCCCGGCGGCGTTCGTGGCCCTGACGATGAAAGAATACCGGGTGCCGTTCGCGAGGCCGGTGATCATGCAGAAGTGAGCGCCGCTCGTCGTGCAGGTCCGGCCGTCTGGCGAGCTGGTCGCGATGTACCCGGTGATCGGGGAGCCGCCGTCGAACGCGGGCGCCGTCCACGAGACGAGGGCCGAGGCGTCGCCGGGCGCGGCGATGACCCCGGTCGGAGATTCGGGCACCGTGAACGGCGTGACCGGGGCCGACGGGGCCGAAGCCGGGCCGGTCCCCCCAGGGGCGTTGGCGGCCGTGACCGTGAACGTGTACGGAATGCCGTTCGTGAGCCCGGTCACCGTGCAGGAGAGGGCTCCGGTCGTCGTGCAGGAGGCGGGCACCGCCCTGCCGGCGAGAGAGCTCGTCGCGGTGTAGCCGGTGATCGGTGAGCCGCCGTCCGACGCCGGGGCGGTCCAGGACACGACCGCCGAGGCGTCGCCGGGCGTGGCCGTGACGCCGGTCGGCGCGGACGGCGGGAGCTGGAGGGCGACCTCCACCGGCGTGAGGCGGTCGGTCGGCGGGGCGGCCGCCGCAGGCGCGGCACCCACGCCCAGGAGCGCGAGAGGGAGGAGGAACGAAACGGCGACCGCGACGCGTCGCCACCGCGGACCGGACACCGACGTCATGGAGCACTCCAACGTCTCTCGGCGGGTCGGTCTCGCCGGTGACTCGGCGCGTTCCCGGCGGCCCGTGGACGGACCGTGCGTCGACGCCTCCCGCTTCCGGGCATCGTGGTGCACCTCCCCCGCCCCGCAAGGGTCATTCGGCCCGCCGACGCCGGGCTGGTCCGGCCGCGGAGCTCGTGACGTACCCGCGCCTCGGTCACGGCCTTGCCCCCGTGCTGGACGACGTGCTGGATCGGGTCGCGGCGTTCGTCCGCCGAGCGGCGGCCGCGTACCCCCCCCGGGGCGCCGCCCCATCCGGTCGCGGCCGCGCCGGCCGCCTCCCCGGCGCGCGCCGACGTCCAGTCCCGGCCATGCCGATCGCCCCGCGGACGGCCACCCGACGAACCTGGATTATCCTGATGAGACCACGCTCGGACCTTCGGCGCGTGGCGCGGCGGGAGCGCAGGAGCGTTCCAGGCCGCCCGGAAGGGGCGGCGACGGTCCGCGAGACCAGCGGCGAAGGTGTCGATGAGCGCGCCATCCGGGAAAGCACCTGGTCGTCCCCGGGCGGGGGTGAGCACGGCGAAGCTCGCCGCCGTCGGGGCGTTCGCCGTCGCGGCGCTCCTCTACGTCCGGACGCTTCTGCCCGGGGTCAGCTTCGGCGACTGGGGCGACGCGGAACTGACTCCGGCGCGCCTCGGGATCATGCATCCGACGGGCTATCCGCTGTACATCCTTCTCGGCAAGCTGTTCAGCCTGATCCCGATCGAGTCGGTGGCGTATCGCGCCAACCTCCTGTCGGCCGTGGCCGCGGCCGCCGTCGTGGGGATGGTTGTCCTGATCGCCGTTCGCCTCGGGGTGCGTCCGGTGATCGCGGCGGGAGCGGCGCTCTGCCTGGCCGTCACCGGGACCCTGTGGCTCGAGGCGACGTTCTCCGAGATGAACGGCCTCCACGTCCTGCTCGTCGCCCTCCTGCTCCATCGGGCCCTGCTCTGGCGGGCCGACCGCCGCGATCGGGACCTCCTCATCGGGGCCATCCTGGGCGGCCTGTGCGTCTCCAACCACGGGCTGGCGATCACCGTCGTCCCGATCGTTGTCCTGTTCGTCCTCGCCGACGCGCGGCGGGAGATCGTGCAGCGCCCCATCGTGCTCCTGAAGGCGGGGCTCGCGTTCGCGCTCGGCCTGGCGCCGTACGCCTACCTGCCGCTGCGCGCGATGTTCGGACCGCCCGAGATCTACGGCCGGTTCCTGACGTGGGGCGGGTTCTACGACTACGTCAGCGGAGCCCAGTTCCGGAGCTCCATGCACTTCACCTCGATCGACAGCGTCGGGACCGCGCTGGCGGCGCTGCCGCAGGTCATCGCGCACCTCGTCTCCGTCGCGAACGTCGTGTTCGTCGTGGTCGCCGTCGTCGGGGTCGCGATTCTCCTCCTCCGCGACCACTGGTTCGGAATGCTCCTGGTCGTGCTCGGCATCGTCAACGTCTACTTCTACGCCAACTACATGGGCGACCTCTCGCACTACCTCCTGACAACCTGGCTCATCCTCGCGGTCGGTCTCGCGGTGGCCGCAGAGGCCGTCGTCGGCCTGGTCGTCGGCCGGGCCGGTGCGAGAGCCGCGTGGATCCAGTACGGGATTCTCGGGCTCGCGCTGGCCCTGCTCGTCTCGAACTGGCCGACGCATGACCAGTCCGCCAATCACGACGGCGAGCGGTTCACGACCGCGGTGTTCGCCGCCCTGCCGCCGGATGCGGTCCTGCTCACCGACTGGGATTCCCTGGTGCCGCTGAGCTACAAGCACTGCATCGAGGGCGTCCGCCCGGACGTCGGCCTCCGGGCGTACGACGCGACGGCGCTCGTCACGTGTGACCCGGTCGAAGGACCACTCACCGACGTCGCGCAGCGGCGGCCCCTCTTCGCGCTGATGGTCCACGACGAGTCCCTGGCGGCCCTGACGCACCTGACGCCAGTCCCCGTGGCGTCGTTCCGCCTGGCGTGGGGCCAGCGCTATCCGCAGGTCGATCGAAGCCTCTACCGGCTGGTCCCGGGCGACGCCGCACCATGACGGCAGGCGTCGGCCTCTCCCGGCGGTGCCGGCCGAGGTGCTCGGTCAGTCCACCGTGAGCGTCTTCGAGAGGTTCCGGGGGAAGTCCGGGTCGAAGCCGCGGAGCACGCTCATGTGGTACGCGAGCAGCTGCAGCGGCAGGACGCCGAGCAGGGCGTTGACCTGCGGGTCCGACCCCGGGACGGCCACCAGGACGTCGCCGTTCGCGCGCAGGCGCGGGTCCTCCTCGGCGATCGTGATGGTCCGCGCCCCGCGCACCTTGACCTCGTTGATCCCGCTGATGATCAGCGGGATGTCGGCCGGGCCCGCGACGAAGATGATCGGGAAGCCGGCGGTCACCGCGGACAGCGGGCCGTGCTTGAACTCGGTCGAGAGCATCCCCTCGCAGTGCGCGTAGGTGATCTCCTTGAGCTTGAGGGCACCCTCGAGGGCGATCGCGTAGGTCGCGCCGTAGCCCAGGCAGTACAGGTCGTCCCAGGCGTTGATCTCGGCCGCGATGGCCTCGATCGGGCCGGCCACGGCCGCGAGCGTCTCCTCCATGAGGTCCGGCACCCGCGCCAGGAGGCTGGTGTCGTTCCCGGCCATGCGGTGCGCGAGGTACAGGAAGGTCAGGACCTGGTTCGTGAACGTCTTGGTCGCCGGCACGCTGATCTCGTAGCCGCAGCCGAGCGGCAGGCTGAGCCGGGCGGCGCGGGTCAGGGTGGAGCCGACCACGTTGGCGAGGCCAGAGCAGGTCATGCCCCGCCGCTCGGCCGCCTCGAGGGCGTTGAGCACGTCCTTGGTCTCGCCCGACTGGCTGACGAAGATCCCGACGTCGTCGTGGCCGACGGCCGGCGCGTACTGGGCGATGAACTGCGGCGCCAGCACGGGGATGGCGACCCTGCCGGCGAGCTGGGCGAGGTAGACGGAGCCGAGCGAGGCGGCATGGAAGCTCGTCCCGCAGCCGACCAGGTAGAGATGCCGGGCGCTTCGCATCTGCTCCACCAGGGGCGCCACGTCCGCGCTGGCGTCAAGCAGGTGCAGCAGCTCGCGTGCGACCTGGGGCTGCTCGTGGATCTCCTTCAGCATGAAGTGCGCATAGCCGCCCTTCCGAACGGCGTCCATCGACTCGGTGACGGTCTCGACCGGGCGGTCGACCAGCCGGCCGTCCCTCACCGAGCGAACCTCGACGCGGTCGGCCCACAGCGTCACGATCTCCCCGTCGAGCGGCCGGATCACGTTCCGCGTCAGCGGCAGGATCGAAGGCAGGTCCGACGAGACGCAGGAGAAGCCGTCGCCGATCCCGACGACGAGGCCCGACCCCTTCTTGAACGCGTAGAGCCGATCGTCGTCGGCCTTGCCGATCACGAACGCGTAGTCTCCCTGGAGGTCCCCGAAGGCGAGCCGGATCGCGTCGATGAACGTGTAACCGCGGCGGACATACCGCTCGACCGCGTGGACGCAGGTCTCGCCGTCGTTCTCCGAGCGGACGGTCATCCCCTCCGCCAGGAACTCCGCGCGCAGCTCGGCGTTGTTGACGACGTTGCCGTTGTGCGCCCCGGCCATCGCGCCGTCCGAGTCGAGATGCGGCTGGGCGTTGGCCTGCGACGGCTCGCCGAACGTGGCCCAGCGCAGCTGCGCGATCCCGCGACTGCCGCGCATCTCCGCGAAGTCGTGGCGCGCCGCGACTGCGTCGACCTTGCCGACGTCCTTGCGCAGGTCGATCGCGCCGTCCCGGAAGGTCGCCGCCCCGACGGAGTCGTAGCCGCGGTAGGTGAGCCGCCGGGCGGCCTCGACCAGGATCGGCCCGAGCGCCTCGTCGCGGTCGGTCACGTAGCCAAAGACGCCGCACATTCCCTGCAGATCTCCCGGTTCGGCGGTGGCGGGCGTCGAGCGCCTCGTCGGCCGCTGCCCGCTATCGTGCCGACTCCGGCGCGTGGATGCTCGCCTGGCCGACAGGCGACGGCGGCCGCGGTGATCAGGGCGCCGTCGGGCTGAACGTGCCGGTCGTGGGGTCGAAGATCTCGGCGGTGGCGAGGTACGCCGAGCCGTCGAAGCCCCCGACGACGAGGACGCCGCCGTCGGGGAGGAGCGTCGCCGTGTTGCCGTTGCGAGCAGTCGTCATCCGGCCGGTCGGGCTGAACGTGCCGGTCGTCGGGTCGTAGGTCTCGGCGGTGGCGAGGGGGCCCAGGCCCCCGGTGACGAGCACGCGCCCGTCGGTGAGCAGGGTGGCGGTGTGG
Organism: uncultured Chloroflexia bacterium; assembly: GCA_963831745.1. Lineage (GTDB taxonomy): Bacteria > Chloroflexota > Limnocylindria > Limnocylindrales > CSP1-4 > CTSoil-043. The sequence continues at coordinate 154,405 of CAWHRD010000003.1, forward strand.
GACTCGCGGGGCGTCGTCATCCGGCCGGTCGGGCCGAACGTGCCGGTGGTCGGGTCGTAGATCTCGGCGGTTGCCGTGCCGTTCACCGACCCATCGGCACCCCCGGCGAGGAGGACCCGACCGTCGTTCAGCACGGTCGCCGTGGCGCCGGCGCGGGCGATCGCCATCGAGCCGGTGGGGCCGAACGTGCCGGTTGCCGGGTCGTGGATCTCGGCGGTGGCGAAGAACGCCCCGCGGGTTGCGCCCCCGGCGACGAGGACGCGGCCGTCGGGCAGCCGCGTTGCGGCGTGGGTGAAGCGAGCGGTCGCCAGCGGGCCGGTGGGGCCGAACGTGCCGCTCGCCGGGTCGTAGACCTCGGCGGTGGCGAGATACCCGGCCTCGCTGTCGAAGCCGCCGGCGACGAGGACCCGGCCATCGGGCAGCAGCGTGGCCGTGTGGAGGTAGCGACCGGTCGCCAGCGGGCCGGTGGGGACGAACGTGCCGCTCGCCGGGTCGTAGATCTCGGCCGCGGCGAGATCGGAGACCGCTCCAGAGCGGGGAACATCCACGCCCCCGGCGATGAGGACGCGGCCGCCGGGGAGCAGCGTGGCGGTGTGCGCGAGGCGAGTGATCGCCATCGAGCCGGTGGCAGCGAACGTGGCGGTCGCCGGGTCGTAGATCTCGGCGAGGGCGACGACCCCTCCGACCGCTCCATCGACCACGCTGCTCGCACCCCCGGCAATGAGGACCCGGCCGTCGGGGAGCAGCGTGGCCGTGTGCCCGCCGCGCGCTGTGGCCATCGAGCCGGCGGGGCCGGCGCCCGGCGTCGGGGCGGACGACGGCGTCGGGGTCGCGGTGGGGGCGCACCCGGCCAGCAGGACGACGATCGAGGAGCCGACGAGCAGGCGGTTCCTCGCCCGGCGCAGGCCAATGGGGCTCCTTCCTGGGGACGTGGCATTCCCGGCGTTGGCACGTGTCAGCCGCACGCCAACGGTGAGACGCTCCGCCGCCGTGGCCCGTTACACGAGAGGCGTCAGCTGATCGCGTCGAGCGCTGCCCTGATCGTGGGGTGATGCTCTCGCCACGATTCCCAGACGAAGCCCGCCCACGCGCAGACCCGGGCGTCGTGAGCCTTGACCTCCGTCGCCATCCCGGGATCCTGCCCAGGACCCGCGCCCTCTCCTCGGCACCCTGGAGGAACGCCTCACGGGTTCAGGTGTCGGGCTGGTCGGGCTGCCCGTGGCATGGCTCGACCGCGACCGGCGGCACGACCTTCAGGACGCGATGCCAGCGGGTGGAGGTGACGCGAGCGTCGCGCTCCGGTCCGCCAGCAACCGGACCTTCGCCACGGCGCGGAACCCGAGGCGCTCGAGGATCGGGTAGGACGTACCGACGTTCGCGATGACGACGAGCGCACCGGCCCGGAGCCGGACCGCATCGTCCCAGCGGGCCCGAACGAGGGCGCGGTAGATGCCGCGTCGCCGGAACGCCGGCAGCGTCACTCCGCCCGCGAGCCACAGCGGCCCGTGAACCGTGCGGCGCACCGAACCCTCGGCGACCGGCACGCCCTCGACGCACGCGAGGTAGCTCCAGCGGCTCGGGTCGGCCGCCGTGGCGGCCCACCGTTCGCGGAGCACCGCCCTGATCGCGTCCTGCTCCTCCTTCGGCATGCCGAAGCCCTCGAACCTGACCTCCCACATCGCGGCGTAGTCCGCGAAGGTCTCGATGCGCCGGAGCTCGACGTTGGCGGGGGACCGCGGTGGCTCGTGGTCGAGCACCATGGCCATATGGTCGGATCCGCCGGGGTTCGGCACGGCGCCGATGTCGAGCAGGCGACGCACGAAGTCCGTCGGCGTCGTGCTCGGTCCGACGAGCCAGACGAACTGCTCCCGCCCGCGTGCGGCGAACCGCTCGCGCACCGTCGCGACGGGGCCGTCGACCGCCGGGCCGAAGCGCACCCGACACGCCGAGCCGAACTCCGGCATGGGCGTCGGGCTGTGGGTCAGGATGACCTCCGGGCGCGTCTCTCGAACCTCGCCCGGCGTGACGACGACGTAGCCGAACCCGTCCTCCGCGACCGCCGCCGGGTCCATGACCTACCCCTCTCGTGACGAAGTCTCAACGGTCGGCAGCACCGTACCATTCGCAGTGCGCCCTACCAGTGCCGCCGGTCCGTAGCCCACCGCAGCTCGCTGGAGGGCCGCACCCAGCATCCGGCTCGCTCATCACATGTCCCGTCATCTCGTGCACATCGTGATCGGGGCGAAGATCGGCGCACCGCGGCAGGCCGTCGAGAGGCGGACGACCTCCGAACGCCCGGTGTCTGCCGTCGCGCGAGTCCACACGGCCCCGAGAAGGAAGAGCAGCAGAAGCTGGTCCGCCGATCTCTCACGCCGCGGAGCGCTGGCGGTCGCCGATCCGACTCGTCTCGACCATCCCACCGACTGATGAGGACTCGATGGTGGGCGAGGGAGCGCATCCGCGTGCTGGAGGCTGCCGAGCTGGCGACTCTCCACCATCCCGGATCAGACGGGCTGAGCGACACCTTGCTGGATCCTGGCCCACCGCGCCTGCCCGAGCCCGCGGGCGCGGCCCAAGCGGACGAGTAGCGGTGTGTTCGACGCAGCGTCAGATGGACGTACTCGCCGCCTACGTCTCGGACAGGTAGGCGATGGGTCCCCCGGTCGCCGACAGGTGGCGGGTGGTGCTCGCCGGGACGTCCGGCTCCGTCGCACGGCCGGCGGCACGCTCCGCGGCGTCGGCTGCGGCGAGTTCGATGAGCGTTGCGCTGTCGCGCACCACAGCGGTCCGGAACTGCCCCTCCATCGCCTGCAGGATGAGCCGGTCCTTGAGCGAGCGCGGCCGGGCTACCCGGTAGACGAGGTCGGTCTGATCCGGGCCGCGCGCGATCAGCTCCGTCGTGATCACGATCCGCGGAACGCCCTTGAAGGGGGTCTTGATCCGCTTCGTCTCGTACTCGGGCGGCAACCAGTCGAGGACCTCCTCGATGGACATGTTCTTGCCGTGCACGCAGTGGTTGACGGTGCCGACCCCCCGCCGTCCATTCACGAGGTCCTCGACCACGTCCGTCATGCCCGACGTCCAGCGAATCCGCCGGGCGGGCGATGTGGCCCATTCCCAGAGAATGTCGCGCGGGACAGCCGCCGGGATGGTGATGACGGCGAGCGCATCGTCGTCGCCGATCTTCGTCCGCTCGCGCCGCCGCTCCTCCTCCCAGGCCGCCCCGAGGTCGGTGACCCAGCCCACCACCTCACCCACCGTCTCGAATGACTCGCGATGCTCGTGCATCCCCGCCGCGGGCGGATCGTCGAGCCCCATCGCCCGGACGAGCGCGTCCGTGTACAGCACATTGGCCGACATGTTGAGGCTCTCAGCGACGCGGTTCTTGAGCAGGCGGTGGACGATGACCACGTCGCTCCCGACGAGCTCCTCCCGCCCGGCCATCCGCTGCCGTGCGATGAGCCCGTGATGGGCGACGAACTTCAGGTCGAGCCCGGGCATGCGGACACAGGCGTTGCACTCGCACGTCGACGCCTGGCGGATGTTACGGATGCGGCGCTGGAAGGCGAAGTAGCAGCGCTCGATGACGTCGCGGAGGCCTGGCCCGTCGACAGTCGTCGCCGGCACGTAGACGAACGCGGCGTCGCCCTCGAGCTTCGCGAGCTTGAAGGCCGGGCGCAGCGCGCCGACGATCACGTCGACGAGATCCGCGAGGATGTCCTGAGCGTGGTCGAGCTCCACGCCGGCTAGGTAGCCGCTGTACCCGGCGATATCGGCGATGACGAGACAGGCCGGTTCGGTCCGGGCGAGCATCAGCCGGGCTCCGCCATCAGCCACCGGCTGGGATCGACGGTCTCAGCGGCGGAGGCGAAGCCCGTTGCCCCCAACGGGGTCGCGACTGTCATTCGCCGATTGTCTCAGACGCTGCATCCTGCGACGAAGGGTCCTCGGAGATCGAGCCGATCGCAGGTGAGGGCATGGCCCAAACGGCCGAATAGCGATCGCGGCCAGCCGCCCGCACGCTTGGGGCATGACGGCGCGCTGGTCCGATCCACACCGACTCTCGGGTCCCCCCAATCGCTACGTTCGCGGCTCATAGCGCATCGCCACCGAGCATCCGGCCGAGCACCGTGAAGTGCCACCTCGCGGACCTGCGTGTGCGATCGGGGCTGACCACCGAGCAGCTGATCTACGACCGGGCGAGCTGGCGCCTGGTTGGTCGTGCCGAGCTTGGAGCCGCACTAGCCCGCGTTGACTCCGGCCGGACCGGCGACGGCGGCAAGCTGGTGCGGCGGAGCCTGCGAACCTCCCCGGGACGCCATCCCGGGCCGGTCTCCCCGGTGGCTCGGCGCGGTCCCGGCGGCTCGATGTGTGGAGCTGGGTATCACGATGACCGCGGCCCGGGAAAGCCGCCAGAGCCGGAGGTCGTCACGGCCGGACGAGCGTGCACCCCGGACGCCCCGCGTCGAACTGGCCGCCCCTGCCCATCCCTGGGACGGCGGGAACGTCCAGAGGCCGGCGAGCTCCTGCTCCTAGACGTGGACCGAGGCTTCGGCCTCCACGAGCGCCTTGAACCTCGCCAGCGACTTGTCCCAGGACTCCGCCATCGACCTCTCCAGGAAGAGCTTGTTCGCGGCGTCACCGATGAAGCCGAGCGGCATCTCGTACTCGCTCTCGGCGGTGACGTCCGTACCGCCCGCCGCCGGCTCGAGGCGCATGCGCACCGTCGCGGCCATGCTGCCGGTGGTCTTCGCCTCGACAAACCGCGGTCGCTCGACCGCGGTGACCTTCATGGGCGCCTCCATCTTGCGCCCGGCGAACGTCGTGACGGAGATCCAGCCGTAGCCGACGGTGCCGGGCGTGCCCGTGATGTCCTTCACCTCGGTCGCCGGCACCATCCACTCCCGGAACCTCCCGGGGTTCGCCCAGAGATCGAACACCTGCTCCGGCGTCGCCTCGACGTGGGTCGTCCTGCTGATGTGACCCATGACCGCGCCTCCCCAGAAGGGTCGAGGCGGGTCGGTCTCGCCAGTGGCTCGGCGCGGTCCCGGCGGCACGGATCTGGGCCGCGTGTCAGAGCCTCCCGCCAACTGGTCACCGTAGGCGGTAGTCGCGCATCTGGCGAGAGGCGAACGGCACTCCGGGGGGTGGCGCCGGATGGACCTCGCCCCCGTGCACGCCGGGCCCGTCCGTCGTCGCGGCCGTTCGCAGGGACACGCCAAGGTGCCCGCGTGCGAGCCGAAGCTGCGGCAATCACGGCGGATGGTGCCGACAACCGGGGAGGAGTGGTCGGGGGGAGAGGAGACAAGCTGCCAGAACCGACCTCTTCGTCCCGGCTTCGTGGCCGCTGCCCTGCCGAATGATCGGGCCAGGATTATCGGCCGAGCTGCCTCTCGCGGGCTGATCAGGTGCGCGGTTCGTCGAGCGCGGCGAGGAACGCGGCCGGGGTCCGGACGGGCAGGCGGTCCGCGAGGACGGTGAGGTGGCCGTCGTCGGACACGAGGACAGCGCGCTCGGACGAGGCGAGCGCGACGAGGTAGTCGTCGTTCGGGTCAATCGACCGGACCAAGGGCGCAGTCCCGGGATCTGACGCCAGAACCGCCGAGTCCGCGATCCAGGTCACGAAGGTGGCAGCGTCGGCGGCCGGAATCAGTCGGGCCAGCTTCGGGTAGCCCAGGGCACGCGCAAGCTCGGCCAGCAGGGCGGGCGACACGACGAGCTCGAAGGCCCCCGCCTGCCAGGCGTGGAGCAGCCGGGCCGGGCTGCCCCGTGGCGAGAGGATCGCCGAGATGAGGACGTTGACGTCGAGGACGGCCCGCACGATGAGGCGGCCGGTCAGCCGCGGGTGCGGTGCTGGGCTTCGACCGCGAGGTCCAGCGCATCGGCCTCGTCGAGGTCGTTGGCTGCCCACAGCCGGTCGAGCAGCTCGAGTCCGAGATCCCGGCGCACTGCCGCCTCGATGACCTCGCTGTCGCCCCTGCCGAGTCGGGCGGCTCGCACCTTCACCGCACGGAGCACCTCGGGGTCAATCGTCAGGGTCGTGCGCACCTTTGCCATCGCCGCATCATAGCATCACGATGCAACCGGATCGCGGCATCGCGGGTTGTCGTCCCCGGTTCGCCAAGGCCTCCAGGTGCCGGTCCTGAGCACGAAACGCGGCCGCTGGAGGATCTGGTCGAAGCGAGAGGAGTCACACCGCCAGAACCGACCTCAATGTCCCGGTCAGGTGGGCGCTGCCGATCCGGGTAGTTGGGCCGCGTGAGGTATGCCAATTCCCCGTGTACGCTCTCTCGCGAGGTCATGAAACACGCGGCGCTGGCCCCCAGCCAGGTCGCAGCGGTGGCAGGTCCGTACCGCGGGGATCGCGGGTCAGCCGGTGCTCGGTCTGCTTGATGAAGTCCGATGGGGTCAGTTGCAGAACGTTGGCGATCGCCGTCGCGGCGATCAGCTCAACTGGCGATCGGCCGCGCTTCCCGACCCTGGCCCCAGAGGTCCCAGACGATCCGGACCATCTCCGCGGGCGCCTCGAGCGGGGTCAGGTACGCGGTGTCCGGGACGACGGCGACGGAGCCGTTTGCGAGGAGCCGGCTCTTCGCAGCCGCCAGGTCGGGCACCCAGTCGGGGAGGTCGCTGCCCGTGACGAAGATCGTTGGACAACGGACCGCGGCGAGTCGTGGAGACAGGTCCCGGCGCCGTATGGAGATCGACACCATCGCGTTGGCGAGCGCCCGCCGCTCCATGGTGCGCAGGCAGTCGAGCACCAGCGCGACCGCCTCTGGATCGCTCGAGCGGGTCCTCGGAGACAATAGCGCGTCGATGATCCCGCTCGAGAGGAACCCCCGCATGCCGACGACGCGGTAGACGGCGAGCAGCAGTCGGAACTGGAGCCGCTCCGATCGGCCGTAAGACTCGATCGGCGTCCCGAACGTGGCAAGGGTCCGACACCGGTCCGGCCAGGTCGCCGCAAACACGACCCCCACGTGCCCGCCCCACGCATTGCCGACCCAGTCCACGGGCTCACGGATGTCAAGCGCCGCAAGTATTTCTCCAGCCGCTGCCGCACAGTCGTCGAGCGAGTACCGACGTCCGGGGTCGGAGCTCGCGCCATGGCCCGGCCCGGTGATGAGCACCAGGCGGCGATGGCGGGCGAGTCCCTCCTCGACGCGCTCCCAGGACCGCTCGTCGACGAACAGGCTGTGCCACAGCACCGCCGGCGGTCCATCGCCCCGCACCCGCACGGCCAACGAGCCGACGCGGGTCGGGATCCGGTGTCGCTCATCCATGCCGCGGCCAGGTCACGGCACGTTGACCGGCGTCCCGGCCGGATCACCGGAAGCCGCGGGTGCCCGAAGCGCACGGTGGCCCAGCACGACCAGGGGGACCTGACCGATGGCGTAGACGACATGTGCCGCGTAGTGCGTGACCGATTGCTCGGGCACGAATGGCAGGATCGAGAGCGGCAGCACGCTGACGATCCCGCCGATCACGAGGTTCAGCACGCCCCACCCGAGGGCCACCGCGGCGACCGCCCTGGAGTCGGGCCGGAGGGCATACGACACACCCAGGATCACCGCGAACGCGATGGGGCCGGAGTTCTCCAGGTCGATCGGGCTCAGCGGCAGCTCGTACAGGTTGTGGGCCAGCATCGACACCGCCGACACAGTGAGTGCCGCGGCCATCGCGACACGGGACACAGGACGCATGACCGACTCCTCGGGGCGGAGGGCTCGTTCCCCCGCGAGGAGCCTACGGTGCCGGCTCCCGAATTGATCACGCGGTCTGTTCGGCTCGATGCATCGTCGCGTCGAACCGCTGCGGCTCGATGTGGGTTGGCACCAGCGCCACCCGCAGGACCGCGACCACGCGGTCCCGGACCGCCGACTCCGGTTCGGGATCGAGCCCGACGACGGCGGAGCCGACCATGGCGGACAGGGCATCGCGAGCCACCCGCGTCGCCTCCTGGCGCGACATCGCCGGAGCAGATGCGGCCACCAGCCGGGCAAACACGGCTTCACCCTCGCGGAACGTGCGGGCGTGCACGCTAGCATCGGAGGCGGTGCCGGCGATCTCGTCGGCCAGTCGCAGTGCGAGCAGATAGTTCGGGAGCTCTGCCAGCGACAAGTCGAGCAGCTGCGCAAGCTGGACGAGCGGATCGGTCGTTGGGTCGACCCACGTGCTGTCCCAGTCCATCCGGGGTCGGCGCACGAGGTAGGTCGCCATCTCCTCCTTGGACCCGAAGTAGTGGTAGAGGCTCGCCGGGCTGAGCCCGCAGGCGTGGGCAAGGGCCTTGATCGTCGCCCCACGGAATCCGTAGCGGCGGAAGACCGGGGCGGCCAACGCGAACAACTCCCGGCGTCGCGCCTCCAGTGGATCGTCAACGCGGAGTCGCCAAGGCTGGAATGGGCGAGCCTCGCCCGCGCCGATCTCGGTCACGCTGCTGATCGTAGGGCGAGGGAAGCGCGTCCTGGTAGAGCCGACGGGCGGTCGATGCGACGGTTGAGATCCCGCATCACATCCCGCTGAGTCGTCCGCGCCATCGCCGGCACCTCCCCGCTTAGGGTACCCACCGCCAGAAGCCCGAGGGCATGGCCCAATCGGCCGAATAGGAAACGCGGCCCTCCCCCCGCACGCGTCGTCGCGGCCATTCGCAGGGGCCCGAGGAGGGTGTCCGCGTGCGCGACGCAGCCGGATCGGGGGCAGGCCGTCACGCCGATGCCGAAGCGATCGGAATGGTAGGGGCGAGAGGGATAGCCCCGCCACCAACGACCTTCCGATCACCATGCGCCTCGCAGAGCCGCCGACGCCCCTCGAGCTGATCCGCAGCGCATGACGCGACGGTCGTCCCGCCGCCCCGTCGGACGCGCTACCGACCGTGAGGTCGGCGTGGTTGCGGCCGTTCTGGTGACGGGATCGGAGAAGGCGGCTGCCCACCGCCTGGGCCTGTCGCACTCGACCGTGAAGCACCACCTGGCGAACGCCCGGTCCAAGGTGGGGGTCGCGACCACGGCGCAGCTCGTGTGGATCCTGGCCCCGCGGCTGCCGCAGCCCGAGGGCACGGTGGACCCGCCGACTCCCGGTGGCGCAATGTCCTCTGCAACGAATCCGTCGGACCGATCATCTACCTGTCATGAGTGCGACCGAGGGGCAGGCCATCGAGCTGGAGCCGGTGCTAGACGCCGCCTCCGGGTTCGACGAGCGGTTCGCCGAGGCGCGGCCGCGCTTGGTGGCGATCTGCCGAGGGCTGGTGGGTGACGACGCCGAGGACGCAGTCCACGACACATACCTGCGGGCGCGATCAAGGCTCGGGCAGCTCCGCGAGCCGGCCTCGCTCGAGGCGTGGCTGACCGCCGTCGCCGTCCGCGAGTGCTACGCGCGGCATCGGCGCCGGCGCCGCCTCGCCGAGATCATCGGCGCCATGCGCCCCTCCTCGCCCGCGGCGTCGGACCCCGGGCTGCGCGAGCTCGTCGAGGCCTTGCCGTTCCGTGACCGCACCGTCGTCGTCCTCCACTACGGGCACGGCCTCCCCCTCGAGGAGATCGCCCGCCTGCTGGGCGAGAAGCCGACCACGATCCGAAGCGTCCTGTTCCGCGCCCGCGCCCGCCTGCGCGCCGACCTCTCCGAGTGAAGGAGCTGATCATGCAGCCGTTCCACGACGACTTCGACGCCCGCCTGGCCGCGGCCGTCAGCCCCCTCATCACCCACGCCATCTCAGGCGAGGACGTCCGGGCTGGCGACCTGCTCGAGCGGCGCGCCGCCCCTTTGCTCGCCCCGGTGGTCGCGGTCGTGGCGCTCTGTGCCCTCGGGGCGGCTGCCGTCGCCGTTCCGCGACTGGCTGGCCCCGGGGCGCCGGTCCAGCAGTCCCCCGCGACCTCGATCGACGAGGCATCGCTCGCGGCGGTTCCGCACGTGCGGACGGCGGACGGGATTGCGCTCGTCGAGCGGACGGGCGACAGCATTCGTCTCGTCCTCCGTCGCGACAACGGCCAGAGCGTCGTCCTGGCGTCGAAGGTCGAGGCCTCCCCCTCGGCCAAGGACTCCTACATCAGTGGGACCATCGTGGAATGCCCCGCGTCCACGGGCCTCGCGCAGCGCTACTACGACTTCGGCCAGGCGAACCACGTTTCGAGCCCGACGTTCACGTTCGAGGGGATCACCGCGGTAGGCGCGTACCGGAACGGCCTCTACGTCGTCGCGATCACGTCCGACCCGACGGTGAGCGACTGGAGGGCCTGGATCGGCTACAAGGGCGGCTCGGGAACCGGCGGCGCGCCGGAGTCCTTCGCCAAGCTGCCCAGCTACGGAGCCGTCTCGGACGCCGGCTGTTACTACAGCGCCGAGTGAGGCCGTACGTTCCTTCGATGCGCTGTCCACGGCCTACGTGGTGAACGTCTCCGCGAGCCTCGTCCGCGAGGGGAGCTCTCCGGGACGCCGTCCGCCTCGGCGCGAGCGGCGTGACCCTCGTCCACAACGACCGTAGCCCCGACCCCACGCCGAGCCCGAAAGCGACCCTGGGCGAGTCGCACAATTTCCGTGGATCCTCGCCCCGCGTCTACCTGAGCCCGAGAGCATGGCCCAATCGACCGAATAGGAATCGGGGCCTGCCGCCCGCACCCTTGACGGCATGACGGTGCGCTGGTCCGATCCACACCGACTCCCGCGCTCCCCCTCCGGGTACGTCCGCGGTCAGCTCCGCGGCGGCCCGATGAACGGGGTCGAGCTCGCCCTGGCGTTCCTCGCCGGGGTCGTCATGGGCATCGCTCTCGACCACTGGCTGCTGCCGCCTCTCGTCGATGCGTGGATCGACCGACTGCGCAGGCATGGGCGATGAGCCTCTCGACGATGCGGCGGAGCGCCGCAGGGCCGATGTCTACTCCTCGGCCCGGATCGGGACGGCTGCCGCGCTCACGATCGTCCTGGTCGTGCTCCTCGTCCTCGACGGCACCTGCAAGAGCTCCCTAGCAGCGTCGCGATGAGTCGCGGATGAGCGGCCCGGAAGACCATTGGGGCCTGGCTGGTGCCGGCGGGCCTGTCCGTCGTCGCGGCCCGTTCGCAGGGGCACGATGAGGTGCCCGCATGCGTGTCGCAGCCGGCTCGGGGACGCGCCATCACGACGAAGCCGGACGGGGAATGGTCGGGGCGAGAGGAGTGGAGCCGACACAGCCGACCTTAATGTCCCGACCTCCTTGCTGCTGGACATCGAGGTAGCCGGGGTAGGGCGCTGGAGACGAAGCGCGACGGGCTGACGCTTGCAGCGACTCCCGCTCGTCCGGCCAGAAGCGCCTGTTCCGCGGCGGCCTTTGGCTTGAGACCGAACTCCTGGCGTGGCACCTGGGCGGGCGGATGGCGTATACGGTCATGATAGATGTATACTCCACGCATGAAGCGCCTGCAGATCTACATCGATGAGGAGCTGGATGACGCGCTGGCCGTCCGAGCGCGTCGTACCCATACGTCCAAGGCGGCCCTCATCCGCGAGGCCGTCCGCCAGTCGATCGGCGAGCCGGAGCCCACGGTCGATCCGTTCCGCGACTGGATCGGCGGCAGCGACGCTACCCCGGCACCCGTCGACGAGGTCGTCTACGGCTCGTGAGGTTCGTCGATACCTCCTACTGGGTGGCGCTCCGGCTCCGGCGTGATGCCAACCACGGTGTCGCGGTCCTGCTGTGGACACCCGGCGCGCCGATCCTGACGACGAACCAGGTCGTCGGCGAGACCTGGACGTTCCTTCGCCGTCGCGACGGGCACCCATCGGCCGTCGCCTTCCTCGACGCGGTCGAGTCCACTGATTGGCTCACCGTCGTGCACGTCGAGGATGCGATTGAGCGCGAGGCGCGGGCCTGGCTTCGACGCCACGATGAGCGGGTCTACTCGTTCGTCGATGCGACGAGCTTCGCCGTCATGCGACGAGAGCGCCTCCGGGAGGCGTTGGCCTTCGACGGCGACTTCAGCGCGGCGGGCTTCGTCGAGGCGCGACCAGGGACCGGCTGAGGGGACGTAGCCGGTCCATCGCGTCGACCTGGTCGATGGCCGTCCTTCCCATCCACGGCATTCCGGAGGTCGCGGATTGCGCGAGCCAGCGCGACACCCGCTGCCGGCGCGCGGGGGACGATCAGCGCCGCAAGTGGGTCGGGTCCGCCGGCCGTCGCGACCGTTCGCAGGGGCACGAGGAGGTGCCCGCGTGCGCGCCGCAGTCGGAATCAAGGCCACAACCGCGAGGGAGAGGTCGGGGCGGCGGCCGAACTGGCCCAGCATTGGCGCCTCTGGATCCGGAGTGTTGGCCCCAACGCGCCGCTGGGCGAGTTCTACGCCGCGGGGTTTCCACGTGGGCCGGCGGCCTCCGCGTCCGCGAACCAGCCGTCGGCACCCGGCGACGCGCCGGCGGCCAGTCGTGGGGCGCACTGCTGCAGGAACAGCTGCGCGACGAGCTCGCGCCGGCTGCGGACCCCGACCTTGTCGAAGATCGACTTGAGGTGATCCTGGACCGTGTAGGGCGAGAGTTGGAGTCTCGAGGCCATTTCGCGCGTCGAGAGGCCGAGCATCGTCAGCCGCGTCACGTCGCGCTCGCGCGCTGTCAACCCGTAGATGCGTGCGATGAGCTCGGCGACCTCGGGCTCGCGAGCGGGGCTGATCATGACCGCCACGCGCCGGCCGTCCTCGAGGAGCGAGGCGTCCAGCCTGAGCCAGCCACCGGACCGTCTCGGGGCCCGGACGCTCGCCAGCTCCGGCGTCTCGCCGGAGCCTGCGCGACGAGCCTGGTGGGCCACGCTCGCGAGGATGAGCGGAACCTCGTGGCTCGCTGCGGTCGTGTCGAACAGTTCGCCGAGCCACGGCCTCGCCGCGGGCGAGACGGTGTCGATCGCATCGTCCGCGTCCAGCAGCACGAGCCCCGGCGGCTCGGGCTCGCGCTCGCCGGACATCGCCCCAAGAAGGATCGCGCGGCGGATCCCGTTCGCGACAACCGCGCCGACGTCGCCGACGATCCGAATCTCGCGCTCGGTGAACGTCCCGGTCCGTCGGTGGATCGCGGCAGCGCCCCACGCCTCGTCGCCGTCCCGGAACACGACCCGGAGCTCGTCGCCGTCGCCGAACCCGTAGGGCGTCAGGAACGCCGCGTGGCGCCTGCTCCGCTCCGGATGCCCGCCCGTGGCCCGGTGCAGGGTGGCTACCGGCGGGTCGGTCCGGGCGAGGTCGGCGAACCGGTTCTCGTCGTCCTCGAGGAACTCGTTCGCCGCGAGCGCCAACAGCTGGTCGAAGCCGTACTCGCGCGAGAAGTGGCTCGTGGGGAGCATCGTCCCAGGGTCGAGGCTGAGCCAGCACGAGGCCTGGAACGGAACGAGACGGGCGAGGGTGCGGTCGGCTGCGTCGAAGTAGGAAGGCAGGTCGAGCCCGCGGTGGAGGAGGCGGGCGAACGGAAGGCGCTGGTCGGGGACGGCGACGGCCATGGTGGTGATTGTCATCGCTCCGCCGGCTGACGACAAGGCCGCAGGTCCCTCGCCGCGCCGAGGACCCCCCAGAATCGTGGGATCGACGCCTCGACGGCGGGTCGTAGTCTCTGGCACACGCCCGGCGGCCGCCACCGCAGGAGACCGGGCTCAAGGAGGGCTAACTGATGTTCCCTGGTGGAGATGAGACACCTCAGGCTGCGGTGGCCAGGAGTTCCGCGAGGAGGTCGGCCACGCCGGTGAGGGCGGGGACGTGCTCGAACCCCCGGTCGGTGAAGAGGGTGCCTTCGTAGCGCTCCGCCGGGGTGTGCCAGCCCAGCTGGCCGTGGAGGCGGTGGTAGTTGTAGTACGTCGCGTAGGCGATCACGGCGGCCTCCGCCGTGGCCAGGTCCGCGAGGTGCTGGCGGTCGAGGACCTCGGCCTGGAGGATGGCCCAGAAGGCCTCGATCTTGCCGTTGGTCCAGGGCGTGTCGATCTGGGTGCGGATGTGACGCACCGACAGCTCGGCGAGCGTGCGCTGGAAGCGGCTCATCATCGAGCGCGCGATGGCCACGAAGGGCGTGCCGTTGTCGGTCATGAGCGCCAGCGGGATGCCGCACAGCTCGATCGCCTCACCCAGGACGTCGAGGATCGCGAGCGCCTCCTTGCTCGGGACCGCCCGGATGCCCAGCAGGTACCGGCTGTGGTCGTCGACGAGCGCCACGAAGTGGCAGGTGCGGACCGGACCCGTCGCGGGGCGCAGGTAGAACGGACCCTTGAGGTCGATGTGCCACAGCTCGTTGGGCGCGCCGCGCTCGTAGCGCGGCCCCGGGATGCGTGGCGCGCTCGAGCGGTGCGTTCCATAGCGGGCCAGCAGCCGGTCGACCTGGCCGGGACCGACGTGGACATCGCGGCGGCCGAACTCCGCGGCGATCCGCCGGCTGTTCCAGTTGGTCAGCAGGCGGACCGTGATGATCACCCGCTCGAGGACCGGGTCGAGCTCGCTCGCGCGGCCCAGCCGCGGCGCATCGACGAGGCCCGCGAGGCCCTGGCTCTCGTAGCGCTCCTGCCAGCGATACAGCGTGGCGCGTCCGATGCCGAGCTCCGCGGCGACATGGGTGGCGGGGTCTCCCTCGTGCCAGCGCCGCAGGGCCGCGGCGCGCAGCCGGACCACGCTCGCAACGTCCGCGGCGACGTCAGCCTCGAGCGGCCGGCCACCCTGGGTGGCCAGGAACAGGAACCCCGGACCCTCCTGGTAGTGGTTGCGTCTCGGGAGTCTCCCCGGGTCGGACCGCAGCGGCATGCGCACCCTCCTCGGAGGGCACCGTACCCCGGTGTCTCATTTGCACCGAGGAACATCACTAACCGGTGACCGCTGCCGTCCCGTTCGGTGGTCTGGCACTCGTCGCCGGCGCGGCGACGCTCGGGCTCGCGATTGTGCGGATCTCGACGCGGCCCGTCGTCGGCCAGGCCATCGAGCCGGATATTGCTGCCCTGCTCCTCGTGAGCTCGGCGCTCCTCCTGCTCGGCGCTCCTGCCCTCTACGCGGTCCAGGCGGCGGCGACCGGTGTCGGGGGCACCGTCGCGCACGTCCTGCTGTCGGCGGGGCTCCTTCTGCCCGTCATCGTGGCGGCGACACCGCTCCTGTACCCGTCGCTGCAGGTCTCGACGATCGAGCATCCCATCGTGTTCGGGCTTGGCATCGCGCTCATGCTCGGCCTGCTGCTGACCGGCATCGTCACCTTCCAGGCGAGTGTGCTGCCGCGACCCGCGGCGGGCCTCCTGCTCGGCGCCATGGCCGGGTTCGCCTTCGTGTTCTTTGTCGCCGAGTTCCTTCCGCCCGCCGCCGGTCAGGCGGGGACCGCGGTGTTTGGCGTCCTGCTGGCACTGGGGCTCGGATGGCTTGGCGTCGCGGTGTGGCAGCATGGCTGACCCCGGAGCCGGGGCGCATCGACGGCCCCGCATCCCCGCGGGACGGCCGCGTCAGGTCGATCGCCGTTCGATCGGGGCGGTGCTGTACCGCGGATACCAGCCGCGATAGCCCGCCAGCCGGCCGACCGCCGCGAGCGGCACGAACAGCAGCCGCTGGACGACGACGGGCGGGCGGGCAAGGTGGACTTCATCGCGGAATTCGGTGACGATGGTCGCGAGCTGGAGCGGCGCCGGCAGCCCCCGATGATCCGTCTTGCCGTCGGCGGCAAGGCCGAACAGCGTCTCGAAGAACATCTCCGTCCTCAGCGCCGGCCGGACGTCGGCTAGGACATGCGCCTCGTCCTCGCCCACGTTCCACCACGTGTGGGGCGTCCCGGGCGGCACGACGGCCACGTCCCCAGGGCCGAGGGTGGACTCGATGCCGCCGATGCTGACACGGAGCGAGCCCGCCAGCACCTCGAACCGCTCCTCCTGCCGGGGATGGACGTGAGGCGCCGCGGGCGACGCCTGCGGCACGGCGAACAGGTCCGCCTGGAGCAGGGCACCGCCCGTGTCTCTGGCGACCTTGCGCCAGACGATCCGCTCCCCCGTCACGGGATGCCGAAGCTCGTCGCCGGTCCTCGCCATGCTCGACTCCTCGCTGCGTGTCGCGGCAGCGTAGGCGGCGGAACCCGCGACGCCCATCCCAACTTGCTGGGATGGACGAACGTTCGTCGCCGGCCTCGATCAATGAGGCGCCCTCGCTGTCGAGGGCGGGGCGCTCGCGGCGCCGCTCTGGGATCGAGGATGCGCATCCGGCGAGGACACGGGGACGGGGGTGCCCGGCGGAGCCCACATGAATCGCAGATAAGCGGCGCGGAGGACGATCAGGGCGGCACGTGGGGTCGGGGTCCGCCCGCCGTCGCGGGGGTTTGCAGGGGCACGAGGAGGTGCCCGCGTGCGCGCCGCAGCCGGAATCGAGGCCACGACCGCGAGGGAGCGGTCGGGGCAAGGAGAAGGCGCCGCGCAGGCGCCTGGTCCGAGGGTGAACTGCCTCGCCTTCGATCTGGAGCACCGACGGGGCGACGATCCCGGGACATTGCGGTATGTCGGTGCAACATTGCCCGGTCGCGCCCGTGTCCTGCAGCCCGCCTGCGAGCACGAAACCCTTAGAACGGGTGTTCTGGTCGGGGCGAGAGGAGTCAAACCTCCACAACCGACCTTACTGTCCCGGTTGCCTGGTCGCTATCGTGCCGCGTGACAAGCCCGGCAAGCCCGCCCAACAGCCCCCGGGATGATCTGCCGGATGACCCCCTGTGATGTCTGCAGGATGATCCTCTAGCCATTGACGCAACTCCCGACGGAGCCCACACTCCGGTCCATGGCACCCACGGCAAGCAGCCTGACTGACTACCGCCCGCGCGTCGTCGATCTCCAATTGGCGCAGTCGCTCGAGGCGATCGGCGCGGTCCTGGTGGAGGGGCCCAAGGCCTCCGGCAAGACCGAGACCGCGCGCCGGGCCGCCCGCAGCGAGATCCGGATGGACACGCCCGCGGCGGGTCAGGCCTATGCGGTCGAACCGGCCCTGGTTCTGGATGGCGCGACACCCCGCCTCATCGACGAATGGCAGGTAGAGCCGCACCTCTGGAACGACGTCCGGCACGCGGTCGACGACCGCCAGGCCACCGGGCAGTTCATCCTCACGGGTTCCTCGGTCCCCCGCGACGATGAGCGCCGCCATTCGGGTGCCGGCCGATTCATCCACATCCGGATGCGGCCGATGACCCTCGCCGAAGCCGGGTTCTCCTCGGGGAGGGTGTCGCTGGCCGAGATCCTCGCCGGGGGCCGTGTGGCGGTCCCCGACCCCGGTCTCGCCGTCGGGGACCTGGCCGAGCGCATCGTCTGCGGCGGCTGGCCGGGTCTGCTGGGGCTCACCCCAACCCAGGCGATGCGGGCCGTCGAGGGCTATCTCGACGATGTCTGCCGGATGGACGTCCAGCGCCTCGACGGGGTGCGCCGCGATCCTGCGGGCGTCCGGGCCCTGATCGCCTCTCTGGCCCGCAATAGCGCGTGCCCGGTGACGATCGAGGCCCTCGCCACCGACGCCGGCGGAGCCGATCGCTCGATGAAGACCGAGACGGTGCGCGGCTACCTCGCGGCCCTGGACCGGCTGATGGTCACCGACGACGTGCCCGCCTGGCGACCGAGCCTGCGGAGCCGCACCCGCCTCCGCGGCCAGACCGTCCGCCATCTCGCGGACCCGTCGCTCGCGACCGCCGCACTCAATGCTGGGCCGGACCGACTGCTCCGTGACCTCAACCTGATGGGTCTCCTGTTCGAGTCCCTCGTCGTGCGCGACCTGCGGGTCGATGCCCAGGCGCTCGGCGGCCGCGTGTTCCACTACCGGGACAGCCTCGGGCTCGAGGCGGACGCGATCGTCGAGCTGCCCGGGGGCGAGTGGGCCGCCTTCGAGATGAAGCTCGGCTCCTCGCCCGTCGTCGTGGACGGCGCCGCCGCGAACCTGCTCAAGCTGCGGGAACGCGTCGCAGGGGCACCGCCTGTCGCGCTCGCGGTGATCACCGGCGCGGGATTCGGCTTCACCCGGCCCGACGGCGTGCACCAGATCCCCATAGGAGCCCTGGCCCCCTAGCAACTGCGCCACGGGGATCGCCGGGACCGGCCGATGCCGAGGTTGCTGCGATGGCAGGGCCTCTGGGCGGAGCGCTTCTCAGAAGGAGGGGGCTACTCGGCGCCTGATCGGGAACATTCAGAGCCTTGCGACGTGGTCCGCAGCGCATGACGCGCCGCCGCTCCCACCGCCCCGCCGAACGCGCCACGGACCGTGAGTTCGGAGTGGTCGCGGCCGTCTTCGTCGCCGGGTCGGAGAAGGCGGCCGCCCACCGCCTCGGCCTGTCGCACTCGACCGTGAAGCACCACCTGGCGAACGCCCGGTCGAAGGTGGGGGCGGAAACGACGGCGCAGCTAGTGTGGATCCTGGCGGCGCGGCTGCCGGAGCCGGGCGGAACACGTGCCCCTACTGCGGGACGGCGATCGCGTACGTGAGGAACGGCACTCCGAGCACCAGCAGCACGATCCCGGCGATGAGCCCGGTCCGCCGCGACATGCCGAGGTTCGGTCCCCTCGTGAGCGTGATGATGATGGCCAGGACTCCAGTGACCGTGAGGATGATGCCGGGGAGGCGCAGGTCCATTTCCGATCTCTCCTCGATGGCCAAGGTGGTCTGCCCGGGACTCGGGTCGACCCACGAGCCGATCGTACGCCGTCATTGTGCTCGTCTGACCCCGCTGGGTCGGAGGGCGCCGCTGGGGGACCCGGCTTCGAAAGGAAGTGGCGGGATATGGGATCACAGGCAGCCAGCCTGCTCTACCAGGTCGTCATGGTCACGGTCGTGGTCGTCGTGGACTGGCGGTTCCTCCGACGCCACTTCTGGTGGCGGCTGGCCGTGAACGTCGGCATCGTACTGGTGTCCCTGGCGGTCTACTGGGTGTTCGTACGGCAGGCGGCGTTGTGAGCCGCGACGTCTTCGCGGGGCGGCGACGACGGCGCAGCTCGTGTGGATCCTGGCCCGCGCCTGCCCGAGCCCGAGGGCATGGCCCCAGCGGACGACTCCCCCTCGACGGGACCTGAACGCGCCGGCCCGGTCAAGGAGCTGTCGGATGCGCGGGCTCCCGGGTTGTGCCTATGCTCCGCGCCATGACTACTGCCTCGGTCGTCTCGCTCCACCTGGCACGGTTCGACCAGCTGCGTATGGCTGGGCCAGTCGCTCCAGGCGACCGGCCGGGGCTCCTGTTCTGCGACGTGGGCGCCGACTGCCGGGCGGCGGGCATGGACCCGGCCTCCCGCGAGGCGTTCACGTTCCTCGTCGTGGGGCTGCACGACAGCAGGGAGTCAGCGGACAGCCTGGTCGAGGAGGTCGTGACCGTCGCCCCGTGGTTCGCGGACGCGGCGGAGCGCTGGAGCGGCGTCCTCGCGCCGTTCCGCACGAAGGGCGAGTCCAACCTCATCCACCGCACGGCGCCGGCCCGCCTGTTCGATCCGCTCGTCGCCGCGCCCAGCCGCGACGAACCGGTGGTCGTGTTCACCACCATCGGCTGGAACCGTGACGGCATCGACATGGCACGGGTGCAGGACGTCGGGACCGGGACGGCCGCGGTGAGGATCTCGATGACGGCGGTCCCGGGCCTCCGGTCCCAGCACTCGTTCTTCTTTCCCGGGATCATCGCCATCGACCCGCCGACCCTTTCGTTCTGGGACAACGAGGCGTCGCTCGTCGCGTGGGCGCACCAGCAGGCGACACACAAGCGCCAGATGGACCGCTACCGGACGACCGGCAACGCCGACCGAGCCTCGTTCACGCGCCTCACCGCGCTCCGCAGCAGCGGGACGTGGTACGGCCGGGATCCAGTCGCCGTCGCGCCGGTATACGGGCCGGACGCGTCGGGCTCGTAGGCAGCCGCCCATCGACTCGGCCTGTCGCACTCGACCGTGAAGCACCACCTGGCGAACGCGCGGTCGAAGGTTGGGGCGACGACGACCGCGCAGCTGGTGTGGATCCTGGCGCCGCGGCTGCCCGAGCCCGATGGCTCCGCCCCGGGCGACTAGAAATGGGTTCGAGTCACGCCTCGCGCGCGGCTTCCGGCCCTGGAGTCGATTGCGGTTCCCCCGCAGCGGTGGGCCTCTGCTCGTCCAGGAGGGCGAGGATGCGGTCGGTGTTCGCCCGGATCGCCGTGACGTTCGTGTAGATCCACTTCGGCGGGGACGTGTCAGGCATCGCGGCGATCCGCTCTCCGATGTCCGTCTTGCCGACCCCGGATCCTAGCGCTTTGGCGAGGAGCGCCCCACCGGCGACGATGGCAGCGATGACCCACGCCTTCTTCATGCGAGCCTCCTCAGGCCAAGAGGACTTCGGCCGCGGGCCCATAGCCCGATCCCGACGCCGAACGCGATGTGGCCGACGAGCATGATCCGGTTGAGCCGCCCGGCCTCGCCGGACCGGAGGCCGAAACAACCGTAGCCCATCGAGGGAAACATCATCAGGAGCGGCAGCACGGCCGTAGAGATGCCATACGCGGTCCCTGCCAGGAAGCCCCGTCTCCCACGCCAGCGAGGCGGCGCGAGCAGGAATGCCTGTGTCAGGACGACGCCCGTGACGTAGTGGGTAGCCAGGCCGAGCGCGAGCTCACCGCGCTGCGCCGGCTCGCGGCTGATGTCGACGCGGCACCACCGGCCGCGCAGCAGGCCAGCTACCCAGCGACCGATCATGTCCGGGCCGAGACGGTCGGAGCTGAACGCACTCCCGCCGAGGACGCCGGCGGCCACCATGGCGACGTCCATGGTGACGGTCGCCAGCACGCCCGCCGGAACCCCCGCCGGAATTCGGATCGAGCGGGTCGGACGGACGCCAATCACGCAACGCCTCCGGCGGCGAGCATCAGCTCGACCTGCTCGGCGACCCTGCACCCGATCGCCCGGCACCGCGTGATCTGCCCACCGTCGGTGTACCTGGCTACACCCGCGGGGTCGGAGAAGTCGCATCCGGTGATCTTCTGGCACTGGGTGCTGCCGAACTCGCCCGCGAACCACTTCGCCAGCCCGTTCCCGCGGTTCATGCTGGGGTTGAACTTGTTGAGGTGGTCACCGAAGGCGTCTCCGCCGACCGTCATGATGGCAAGGAGGCGAGTGACCCGCAGGCGGCTGTTCTCGATCTCCCCGTCCTTGAGGCCGATCGCCATCACGCCCGCCGTGAGCGCGCTGCACGTCCTGCCCATGAACAGCGTCCCGCCCATGAACGCCGAGGTGGCATCGAACAGCTCGCGGTGCTCGGCGGGTGAGTAGCCCAGATGGCTGAGCACGGCCTGGGCGCAGTGGAACTCGTTCTCCACGAAGTGCGAGTACAACCTCGAGTAGCCTGCCCTGGTGCCCTCCGGGATGGCGTTGGACGGGTCGCCGTCGAGCGCGCCTCGCCAGTGCTCCGCCGAGCGCAGGACCGGACCAATGCACTGCCGCGGGAAACCGTCCTTCGTCCGGATCTCCCGGCACTGGAGCGTCTGGTGGCAGGCGACGAAGTCGCGGCACAGCGCATGCCCCCGGTCGAAGATCACCGGAAGACCGCGGTCAACCTCGCGCAGGCCGTGCTGTGTGCCCATCACCGCGAGGGGCGAGGTGACGGCCCCGCACTCGTGTCCCGTGTTGCCGATGCCGCCTGGCATGCCGGCGCTGAGCCTGACCAGCCACTCCTTGTCCGTCGATGAGACATCGAGGATCGTCTGCATCGCCGTCGGGGCGCAGTGGCCCATCCTCAGGAGATTGGAGAAGCCCCGCCCCCGGTAGGCCCAGTTCGAGCGGCGTTTGGGTCGCTGCCGGCTTCGTGTCTCCATCAGATGCGCCTCTCAGGATCTCGCCCCATCTGATCGGCTCGGTGGTCCGCGCCGCCAATTCCTGGAATCGACCTCCGAGTCGCTCCGACCCAGTCGCGCTGGCATGCCAACACTCGGGCGCGGGGGTCGATCTCAGAGCGCCCCGTACGGCTTCGGCGACTCAGGTCCGGTCGAGCACCGGAACCTCCCGCTGGCGGTCAGGTTGCGGCGCGGATCGTGCGGTTGGCGAGAGCCGAAAGGCATGCCATGGTCGACCTCCTATGGCCGCCGCCCGCCGAACCCGAGGACTTGGCCCAATCGACCGAATAGGCATCCGGGCCCGCCGCCGCCACCCTTGGGGGCATGACGGCGCGCTGGTCCGATCCACACCGACTCCCGGTTCCCCCCACCGGGTACGTCCGCGCCGTCAACCTCCGGCGGTCCTATCAGCGGGGTCGAGCTGCCCTCCCGACCAACAAGGCGTACGGCTACCCGACCCGCGGCGCTCGACGGCGCCGCAAGCCGACGATCCTTTGGCCTGCCTGCACCAGACCGCCAACGCCAGCGGCGAGAAGGTCGCAGGGCAAACGCCGGACGACGTCGCTCGCCACGGCGATCTTCGCCCGCACCGACGTCACTGGGTTCGAACGGCTGGAGTACGAGCTGACATCCGACGCCTCGAACTCGGCATGGCCCGCTGAGCAAGCGCCGCGTCCGTGCAGCGTCGGTCAACGCGGCCGACTCGATCGTGCTGACTCGCAAGCCGCGGCGGATCACGCCGCCGCGAGCTGGCGTGCCGCGGCCGGCGCGTTCACGCTCCGCCATCGCCAGGCCGACCACGCGACGTACAGGCAGGCGAGCGTCTCGAGGCTCGCGAAGAAGACGTAGTGCGGCAGGTCGAGCGCACCCGCGCCCCAGACGTAGGCGAACGTCGCGACGCCGACGACGACGTTCGCCCACCGCGCCCGCCGCCTCGGCAACACCTGGGACAGGACCACCATCGCGATCGGGATCGCCGTGACGATGGCCCCGATGAGCAGGAACAGCGGCGTGATCGTGATCCCGCCGGCCTGGTCGTCCATCACCTGGCCCAGGAACCCTGGGCTCATGAACGAGAAGACGTCAGCGAAGAGCATGTTCAGGCAGACGAACACCCACATCCACGATAGGCGGTTCCTTGCCTCAGATTCGACCGTGCTCATGGCCAATCCCTCCGAACGAGCGCCGCGAGCCCGCTGGTCGGACTCGTCATACTAACGCTGTTAGTATGACCTAACGGTGTTAGTATTGTCAAGAGCAGCAGGAGGCCGGGCGATCACCAGAGCACGAAGCGGGCGCGATACCCGCGAGACGCTGAACCGAGAGCGTGTCCTGCGGGGAGCCATGGACCTGGCGGACCGGCGCGGCATCGAGACGCTGACCATGCGCGCACTCGGTCGATGGCTGGGAGTCGAAGCGGCTTCTCTCTACAACCACGTGACCGGCAAGGACGACCTCCTGGACGGGATCACGGACCTGGTGGTCGGCGAGATCGACGTGCCCACCGGCACCGCGGACTGGAGGGATGCCATGCGCCGCCGCGCGATGTCCGCCCTCGATGTCTTCTCGCGACATCCCTGGGCAAGCGGCCTCATCGACTCCCGCGAACAGATGGGGCCGGCGCGACTCGCGTACGTCGATGGTGTGCTGGGCGTCCTCCTCGGGGCCGGCTTCTCCACCGAGGCGGCCGCGAACGCGTTCATGGCGCTCGACAGCTACATCTACGGGTTCGAGCGACAGCGCGCCGAGCTGAACCTCGGGGACGGCGGAGCCGGCAAGACGGCGGCCGCCAGGACCGTGCAGATGGCCCTGTCGCCAACTGCGTACCCGGCCCTCGAGCGGGTCGCGGGCGAGTTCGCGACGCGGCCCTACGATGTCGCCGCCGCGTTCGAGTTCGGCCTCGACCTCATCCTCGACGGTCTGGGACGCCTTCTGACCTCAGGCACATCGGCGGACCCGGGCGCGGTCCAGTGACGCTCGCCCGTGGCGAGGTCGAGTTGGCGCGCCCGACAGGTGTTGGGCGCGCGTTAGCGACCCACTCATCCCGATCGAAGGTCGGGATGAGTGGGTCGCGGCGGCGAGGCGGCTGGCGTGAGACGCGGAACTTGGGCCGACCGCCGCTCAGCCGAGCGGGCGACGGACCGTGAGGTCGGCGTGGTCGCCGCGGTCCTGGTGGCCGGCTCTGAGAAGGCGGCTGCCCACCGCCTCGGCCTGTCGCACTCGACCGTGAAGCACCACCTGGCGAACGCGCGGACGAAGGTGGGCGCGGCCACGACGGCGCAACTCGTGTGGATCCTGGCACCGCGGCTGCCGGAGCCGGAGGGGATGGCCCGGACGGACGAGTAGCGGTTTGCTCGACGAGGGCTCCTGCGGTCGCTGCGCCGGCATGGACAGGTATGGTGCAGGCGAGCGCGCGGTCCGCCCAGTCCGGCCGCCCTGGCGCACCGCGCCGCGATCCTGCCGTCAATGGGCCGACCGCCTCACCTGGGTCGCCTACCCGAAGGCCGGGCAACGCGACACCGCCTCAACCGCGACAGGCTGGTCGCTGCGCTTCGCGACGGCCGCGCGGCCCCTGTCCGGCAGGTAGCGCTCGGCGGGACGTGCAGCGCCCTGCCGGTTCTGAGTTCGAAATAGAACATATGGTCGGGGCGCGAGGAGACAAACCTCCACGACCGACCTTAACGTCCCGGCCCGACTGCCGCTGGAGATCGAGGTTAGCGGGGCAGAGCGCTGGCGCACGGCTCCACCGTCTGACCCAAGGCCTAGGGGATCCTCAGGACCCGTTCGAGGACCCATATCCCTCGGGCGACGAGGCTAGGCAGCTGTAGAGACCCACGTCCATGCGTACCAGACGATCAATGCGTTGAAGACGAAGCTCACGACGATCAGGAAGTTGTCGTAGAGGCCTTTGTAGGGCAAGCCGAACAAGTTGAACACGACGACGAGCACGGCCACGACGATGTTGACCCAGCCGATCGCGGGATACGGCAACGTCAGGGACAGGACGACCATGATGATCGGGATCAGCATGATCACGGCAATCCCAAGCCACATTCCCTGGCTGGCTTTTCGGCCCTCGATCTCCCCCGGCGTGATGTCGCCGGCGAACAAGCGCAGGACATCCCCCAGGAGGTAGGTCAGCATTACAGCGACCCACAACCCCGAGAGGATGATCCTCACATCCGCCATGACTTCAGCTGCCTCGTTCCTGAGCCGTGCTCTGCTTCTTGCTGATGACAATTGTCCTCGGGCGCGCCCTGCGAGCAGCTTGACTCCCGGGCGCCTCAGATCGCGACGACGACCTTCCCGCGTGCGTGCCCCGCCTCGATGTAGCGGAGGGCCGCCGCCGTCTCGGGCAGTGGATACGTCGCATCGATGATCGGCCGGAGCGTCCCCTCCTCGACCATGGACACGAGGACCTCGAGATCCTCGCGGTTCGGGGTGGAGAGGGGTCGGCGCAGGCTGTGCTTCACGAACGGCGACATGACGACCGGTCGGATCAGTCGGACCAGCAGCCCCAGGCCGCTCGCACCCGTGCCGCTCATCAGGACAAGGGTGCCGTTGGGCGTCAGCGCTCGTCGGCAGTCCGCGAGGGAGTGGTTCTCGATGTTGTCGAGGATCACGTCGTAGCGCTCGGTGCCCCGGGTGAAGTCCTCCCGGGTGTAGTCGATGACGTGGTGCGCGCCAAGCGAGCGGACCAGCTCCACGTTGGTCGGGCCGCACACGCCGGTGACCTCGGCGCCGAAGGCGCGGGCGATCTGCACCGCGTACGTGCCCACGCCGCCCGACGCGCCGTTGATGAGGACCCGCTGACCGGCCTGCAGCCGGCCCGCATCGCGGAGGCCGTGGAGTGCCGCGGACGCCGACGTCGGGATGGCCGCAGCCTGCTCGAAGCTCAGGCCGGACGGCTTGCGGACGAGCTTGTCCTCGTCGGCCCGAGCGTACTCGGCGCACGCGCCGGACGACGGCCAGCTGCAGCAACCGAAGACCTCGTCACCCGGCGCGAACCGGGTCACGGACCGGCCGGCTTCCTCGACCGTCCCGGCGATGTCGAACCCCGGCACGCCGAGCTTCGGCCCGCGCAGGCCGCTCGTGAACTGAACCGGGAATGGTGAGCCCCGGACGCCGAACACATCGCCGATGTGGAGCCCTGCGGCGTGGACGCGCACGAGCACGTCCCCGTCGCCGATCCCCGGCCGGTCGATCTCCCGGCCGACGAGCACCTCCGGCCCGCCGTACCGCTTGTGGACGATCGCCTGCACCGATCGCTCCCTGTGGTAGTCTCCGTCCGCTTATGCCATAAGCATATGCCATAAGCTACAATGGTGTCAATGGCACCCGAGGAGACCGTCGATGACACGCCGCACGACGCGGAAGCGCGCGCCGCTCAGCCGGGACCGCGTCCTGCGGGCCGCCCTGGAGCTGGCCGACGAGGGCGGCACGGCGGCGCTGACGATGCAGGCGATCGGACGGCGGCTGGGCGTCGAGGCGATGTCGCTCTACCGGCACGTCCGCAACAAGGACGACATCCTCGACGGGATCGTCGACCTCGTGTTCGCCGAGATCGAGCTGCCGGCCGATCGCTCGAGCTGGCGCCTGGTGCTCCGCGCGCGATCGATCTCGACCCGCGCTGCCCTGCGACGACATCCCTGGGCGATCACCCTCATGGAGTCGCGCATGGCACCCGGCCCGTCGAATCTCCGCAGCCACGATGAGCTGCTCGCGGTCCTGCTCGACGCGGGGTTCTCCGCGGCCATGGCGACGCACGCCTCCAACCTCGTCGACAGCTACGTCCTTGGGTTCGCCCTCCAGGAGACGAGCTTCCCGTTCAGCAACGCGGAGGAGCTGGCGGCGGTGGGCGAGGAGCTGCTCGCCCAGGTGCCGGGGGACGAGTACCCGAGCTTCGTGCGCGTTGGGGCCGAGCTCCTCGCGTCCGGCTTCGACTACGCCGCCGAGTTCGAGTACGGGCTGGACCTCATCCTCGACGGCATCGATCGGGCCCTGCAGGGAACGTGACCGCCGGGCGACGACGGTTGCAGCCAGACGCGTCCGCAAGCCGCGCCGGTCTGGCAGCCTATCCGCCGCCTGACGTCGCGACCGCTGGCCGCTTCATGGAGACCATGGACCAGTCGTCGGTCATCGGCACCACCTCGGCGACGACAAAGCCGTGGCGCTCGTACAGGCGCTCCTGGGCGCGTCTCGACGGGTCGGCCCAGCGGACCGTCTCCAGGTAGCCCTCGAGGCCAGCCTCGTCACAGCGGCGGGCATACTCGCTCATCAGGAGCCCGCCGACACCCAGGCCCTGCGCCTCGGGCCGCACGCCCAGCACCGGCAGGTGGCGATGCGGCGTCCTGGGGTGGGCCTTGCCAACCTCGCGGAAGTCACGGATGAGGGCCAGCAGTCTCGGGCCCGCAATGCGCACGGCGGCGAGACTGTCGCGGGCGCTGGGGATGCAGTCGGGCCGATCCGCGTAGGCAAGGACACCCTCGATCCCGCCGTCACGCACGGCAACGATGACCTTCTGCTTCGTGCCCTCCCTGAGTGCCATCGCGTACACGCTGCGACGTCGGTCCTGCGCTCTGTCGCCGTCGCCGACCACCTGGTCGAGCGGGCCGAAGCCCTGGAATGACGCGGCCAGCATCTCGATGGCTGCCTCGCGATCTTCGGGGCGAAGGTCCCTGACCACGGTGCACGGCTCGTCAGACATGCTGAGCCCCCATCGACCGGGTCGTGTCGACGGACGGACCCATGGCAACTTCGCCCCGGGCCGCGTCGGTGACCCGCGCTCCGGCCCCTTCCGTCTCGACCCGCCGGACCCGGAGCGCCTGGTCGACGTCGAGCCAACGGAAGCCTCGCTGATCGCCGGCCGCGAACTGCGCCGCAACCGCCTGCATCGGGATGATCTCCGGCCGGTCGACCCGGTAGCTGTGCCCCTCGTGCACGATCGTGGCGGATCCGCCCGCCAGCACGTTCTGGAGCCAGTTCGTGCGTGACCCGTACACGAGCGCGATCAGGAACCCGTCGTCGGCGGCCACCACCCCGACGGGCGTCTCGTACGGTCGGCCCGAGGTCCGACCGCGATGCCGGATCACGGACGCGTACGCTCCGGGTGTGCCCGCCGATCGCATCTGCTTCGGGTTGATGATCGCGCGCTGGAGCCGGATGAGGGGCTTGAGCACGAGCGGGGACTTCGCACGCATCCCCAGCACGTACACGAGCGCGATCGCCACGATTCCCACGAACAGGGCGCCCACGAGGATCGCCACCTGTACCAACATCGGTGCCTCCTTGGCTGGTGATATCTCGACTACACTGTAAGCCTATGAATATGCTATCACTACACCGTAAGCCTGTCGCGTGGTGAGGAAACGGATGATGAAGCTGCTGACGCTTGGCGGAGGAGGGACAGCTGCGACGATGCGCGGTCGCCGGGCCGCCGTGCCGCAGCGGCCGGCTCTCCGGAAACCCTGTAGCCTGAGGGTGAAGCCGTTCATCGTGGTTCCCTTCCCGCTAACTCGATCCGCTCGTTCGGCCGCATGTGTGGGTCATTTCTTCCCGGCTTCCTCTATCGTCGCGGCCTGCTACACTGTAAGCTGACGGTGTAAGCCTACGACTACACCGTAAGCCTGTCAAGGGTGAGAATCCGATGACGAAGCCGCAGACGCCGGCCGCTCGAACCGCGGCTCGCCGGAGACCGCTCAGCCGGGACCGCGTCCTCCGGGCGGCCATCCGCCTGGCAGACGAAGGCGGCCTCGAGTCCGTCTCGATGCGCAAGCTCGGCCAGGTGCTCCGGGTCGAGGCGATGTCGCTCTACAAGCACGTGGCCAACAAGGACGACATCCTCGACGGCATCGCCGACCTCGTCATGGGCGACTTCGAGGCGCCTCCGACTGACGTCGACTGGAAGACGGCCATCCGGCGGGGTGCGATCTCGGCCCACCGTGTCCTCGTGGGCCACCCGTGGGCCGGCGGCCTGATCGAGTCACGCTCAAACGCCGGTCCCGCGAGGCTTCGATACCTCGACGCCGTGATCGGCGTCCTCTCGGCGGCGGGCTTTCCGCTGCCGATCGTGGTGCGCGCGGTCATGGCACTGGACAGCCACACCTACGGCTTCGTGCTCCAGGAGCTGGCCTGGCCGTTCGACACCGGGAACGCTCCGGAGATGGCGGCGGCCTTTGCGCGCGGTCTCCCGGCGGGCGACTACCCGAACCTCCGGGCGATGGCCGAGATGGCGGCGACGACCCCGGGCGGCGCCTCGGTCGACTTCGAGTTCGGACTGGACCTGATCCTCGACGGCCTCGAGCGGCTCCGGGGCACTGCTGGACAGTGACACTGATCGGGGTGGTGCGACACCCGACGATGTCGAAGCGGCTGGCCGTCGCCGGCTTGACGTCCGCATGATCCGGTCCGGTTCAGTGACCGCAGCGGACGCCCGACACCTGTCGAGCGCGCGACTCGGCTCCCCAAGAAGGCCCTCGTTCACCTCGCGGATGGGGACATTCCGGTATGTCGGTGCAAGACGAGCCCCGAAACCCAAGCCCACGCGATGGCGCCGGGTAGTGGCCTTGGCGCCTCGCCGAGCACGAAGTGCGGCGGACGCAGGGGTCTGCAGATTAGAACGGTTGTTCTGGTCGGGGCGAGGGAGACAAACCTCCATGACCGACCTTAACGTCCCGGCTCGACTGCCGCTGGAGATCGAGGTTACCGGGGCGGAGCGCTGGTCACGCGACTCGACCGCCTGAGGCTGGACGCCGGCCACCAGAGCGTGCAGCCACCCTTGAGGGCTAGCGAGTCCTCGCGAACGGGTTCTCGACCACGACCGAGCCGTACGTCGTGCCATCCGCCAGATCCTCGCTGAGAACGCGTCGACACCCGGCGGTCTCGGCGGCTCGAAGGATCAGGGCGTCCCAGATCGAGATCTGCCACTGACGGCTCCCGGTGATCGCCGAAACGACGAGCGAGCTGTCGATCGCGACCACGGGTAGGACGGCGAGCTCGCGCACCATGGCCTCCGCGCCCTCGATAGACACCGGCACGACAAGCTTCCGGGTGACGACGGCGTAGAACTCCGTGAGGACCTGCGTCGAGACCACCAGATCGCGACCCGGAGCCGGAGCGGTCACCTCGAGGGCGCGCTGTCGCTTGGCTGGGTCCGCGGCATCGACCGCGTAGACCCAGACGTTCGTGTCAACGAAGATCGGTTCGGTCATGGAGCTCGTCACGCGTCCAGGTGCGACCGTGGGTGCCGCTGGTCGCCGCGCTGCGTCGGGCGAGCCGCGCGAACCCGTTCAGGGCCTCGATCGTGTCTCCGACGCCGACGTAGCGCTCGAGGTAGGTTCGAAGCACAGCATTGACCGATGTCCCATCCTCGAGAGCGCGCATCCGAGCCTGCTTCAAGAGCCGGTCGTCGACCGTGATGGTCAGGTTTGCCATCGTCGTTTGCTGCCTCCCGTGCTACACGGGTTCAGTGTAACACAGGATGGATGTAGGAACACTCGCACCGTCCGGATCGAGTCTTCGGCGTCCCGGGGCTGAGTACGGGTGTTCTGGTCGGGGCGAGAGGGATAGCGCCGCCCTAACTCAGCGATCGCTCAGCTTCCTGATGGTCAACGCCACGCCGCGGGAGCCGCCGGTGCCCCTCGAGCTGGTCCGCAGCGCGTGACGCGCCGACCGTCCCGTCCAGCCGAGCGGGCCACCGACCGTGAGGTCGGCGTGGTCGCCGCGGTCCTGGTCGCCGGCTCGGAGAAGGCGGCCGCCCACCGCCTCGGCGTGTCGCACTCGACCGTGAAGCACCACCTGGCGAACGCGCGGTCCAGGGTGGGCGCCGCGACGACGGCCCAGTTGGTGTGGATCCTTGCGCCGCGCCTGCCGGAGCCGGAGGGCATCGCCGATCCCGACGAGCGGCCGTCTGCCTGACGAGGCGGGTGCTCCTGGCGTCCGGTCGAGGCCTCTCCGCAACCGAGGGGCCTGGGGCCTGACCCCGAACCCACGCGCGCCGGCGGGACCTCCCGATCCCATCGCTCCCGCGATGGGTCCGTCCGGCACTGTCGCTCCCAACCGCGAACGCCACGATGAGCTTGGGGAATTGCGATCGAGAAGCCCGCGGCTACCTCGCGTCTCCTCGGGTTGGATGACGGAGCAAACGTGAAGACCGAGCCTCTTCGTCGAGGCAATCCACAGGCGCTGCCAGGGGTGTACACGCACCTACCCAAGTTGGCGCTCGCAGGTGGTGTGGCCTTCTGGGCAACGACCTTCGCCACGTCCCTGCTGCCCATCGCTGCCGAGTATCGGGCTGCCCTCTCGATTTCCTATCTGCCAATGGTTCTTGTTGAATCGTTGCTCGGTGGCTTGCTCGTCGGGCTGCTCGTCAGCTTCTTCTTGCTTCGTTTGTACAAGACGCTGCCGACCGAGAGTCCGATGCTGAAGGCCGAGATCCTCAGCGTTGTCGCCCTGGTCGTCTTGACGATCGTGACGTGGGGTGCCGGAAGTCTTGCGGAGCCGAGTGATGCCTCGCGTTACTTCCTCATCGGCACCGTGCTCAACCTTCCGAGATTCCTCGCCCTTGGTATCGCTGTCGGCTACTTCTACAAGCGGCTGTACGGACGGGCTCCGTAATGCTGAGAAGCATGAGTGTCGCTGCGAGACACTCGCTGGCACAGAACCGTGGTCGGTCAGCCCGGGTCGACCGAAGGAGGGACCGGGATGTCACCGAACACAATCGATGAGCTCGCGCCGGCGCGGGTCGCCAGGATCACGGGCGGCATCTACCTCGCCTACATCCTGGCTTCCGTGCTCGCCACGATGCTGGGTCAGATCGGGCTGGGTGCAGCGCCACAGGTCTACGAGGCGATCACCACGAGCGAGGGATCGTTCCGCCTGGGTCTCGTCGTCGCGCTGACCTCAGGGTTCCTCTTCATCATGGTCGCCTGGGGGTTGTATGTGCTCCTGCGGCCGGTCAACAGGGATCTCGCTCTGCTGTTCCTGCTGCTCAACGCCGTCGGGGTCGCCATTGCGGGCGCGAGCATGCTCCCACTGGTATCAGCGATGCTGCAGGGGGACGCGGCCAGCCACATGGAGGCCTACTCGGCGGCACAGCTCGAGGGGCTCGCGTACCTGTCCATCAACGTCTACAAGCTTGGCTTCGTCACCGCGCAGCTGTTCTTCGGCACGTGGCTGTTCCCGCTCGGTTACCTGGTCTACAAGTCCGGGTTCCTTCCCCGGTTCCTGGGCGTCATCCTGGTGCTCGACGGAGTCGCCGTCCTGGTCTGGTTCCTCCAGGCCCTGCTGCTGCCGGACTACCCCGCGCTCCGCTACCCCGGACTCGCCCTGAGCTTCGTCGCCGAGGTCGGACTGGCCCTGTGGCTCCTGGTCAAGGGTGTGAAGGTCGTCGACTCCGGAGCAGGGACAGCTCCGGGCGTGCCGGCGCCCTCCGTCCCGCGCTGACCAATGCTCTAACGGCCGAAAGCGACCCGGACCTGGTGTATCAGGAGCGCCAGGTCGAGAGGGTAGAAGAGCGTAGGAGCGGACGAACCTCGGCAACGAGACGCATGGCCCAAACGGCCAAGTAGAAACCGCGGCCCGCCGCCGCCACCCTTGAGGCATGACGGCGCGCTGGTCCGATCCACACCGGCTCCCGGGCCCCCAGGCCTCTTGCGACCCCGGGTACGCCCGCGCCGTCTCCCCCGCCCGGTGAGCGGCGACGAGCCCGGCGTGATCGCGATCACGCAGCGCGAGCTGCTGCTCGAGCTGCGGGAGGACATCCGCGGCCTCAAGGCCACCGTCGACAGCATCGCCCGGGACCAGGCGCTCGGCGTGGAGCGCCGGGCCAACATGCAGCGGTCCGCCGACGGCATCGTCTCGCGCCTCGACCAGCACGACCGCGAGCTCGACGACTTGCGCCGCTGGCGCGACCGGGCGGACGGCGCCATGGTCCTCGCCCGCTGGGCGCTGGGCGCGTCGCTCGTCAGCCTCGTGGCTGTCGGCATACAGCTGGTCGCCGCCGTGGCCAAGGCGATCAACCCCTCCATGCCCTGACCGGAGGCCCCAGTGACCGACGACCTCTCCCGGTACGGCCTCGGCGCCCTGCCCGACCTGCCTGACGAGCGCGACTACCCGGTCTCGGCGCTGTACGCGTCCGAGGGCCTCACCGCCTCGGTGGTGCTGCCGGCGTCGTATGCGGCGCCCGGCATGCCGCCGGTCCTCGACCAGCACACCACGCCGATGTGCGTCGCTTACTCGTCGAGCGCCATGAAGGCGTGGCAGGACCGGCGCGACCAGGAGCGCTTCTTCGACTTCGACGAGCCGGCCTTCTTCGGCCAGATCGGCGGCACCTCCGCGGGCGCGTACGTCCGCCACGCCATGGAGCGCATGCGGCTCTACGGCTACCCGGTCGTCGCGTCCGGCGACGCCGGCAGCCACAAGATCGCGGCGTACTACGCGGTCCCGCGCGACCTCGCCACGATCAAGGCGGCGATCTTCGACCTGGGCCCGATCGTCGTGTCGACCACCTGGTACCGCTCGTGGTTCCACCCGGTCAGCGGCGTCCTGCCCGCGGCCGACACCGCGGTCGGCGGGCACGCCATCGTCGCCTACGGCTGGGACGCCAGGGGCCTCCGCCTCCGCAACAGCTGGGGCTCCGGCTGGGGCGTCGGCGGCGACTGCTGGATGCCGGCGTACCTCATCCCGCACCTCAGCGGCGCATGAAAGGCCGTCGACACGATCGAGCACCCAATCGCCTGGGCCCACACGGTCGGCGTCCTGGCGCGGCCCCGCCTCAACGTCCGCAGGGCGCCCACCACTGCGGCGGCCAAGGTCGCCTCACTCCTCTACGGGCGCAGCGTGCCCACGCTCCGCCTCGAGAAGTACGGCGGCAGGTACGAGGTGAACGGCGCCGCCCGCACCGACTGGCTCGAGGTGAAGGTCGGCACCCGCACCGGCTGGGTAGCGCGCGGCTACACCCGGCTCGTCAAGTAGGAGCGCCCGATGGATGATCTGACCTTCGCCGTCGTGCTCACGGCCGCCGGCGCCACCGCCTCGGCTGCCCTCATCACGGGCCTGATCGCGATCCTCAAGCAGCTTGTGGTCATCGGGCCGTGGATCCAGGCCGACCGCGAGCCCACCATCGCCTTCGTTCTGTCGGCGGTGCTCGTCACCGTCGCGGTGGTCTCGGTCGGCGTGTTCACCCCGACCGCGCTGTTCGCCGCGTTCCTGGCGTGGTTCGGGATCGCCCAGATCGCCATGGGCGTCCACGACACCGTCAAGAGCGCGACGAAGGGCGCCGCGTGATCCGCAGCTGCGACAACGGGCATCCGCCCACCCGCGTCCAGCAGGGCGATCCCGTTGTCAGCCGCCCCCGATGAGGGACGGGCGCCTGCGGGGCTCGCTCCCGCGGACGCCGACCGCGCGCCAGGTCGACGTGCTCGCGGCCTTCGTCGCAGCGGGAGGCTCAGTGGCAGAGGCGGCCGCGCGCGTTGGCGTCCGGCCCAGCACCGCGAAGCGGCACCTCGCCGACCTGCGCGCCCGCTCGGGCCTCACAACCGAGCAGCTGATCTACCGAGGGCGGGCCGAGGGATGGCTCCTGGTGCCGAGCCTGGAGCCTTGACCTTCGCCCGCCAGACCTCGCGGTGGCGCCACGCAGTCGGTCCACCGCCGCCGGTGTACGTCCGCTCCATCTCAGGCCTGGATGGCGCTGACGGTATCGAGGGCCGCCGCGCTCGTCGGCCCACGTCTCGATCTCGGCCCAGGGCCCGAAGTCGTCGTCGGGCAGGTGCGCCGCGCTCGTCGCGAGCTTCTCGCCGAGGCCGAGCAGGTGGAGCGTTCGAGGCATGGTGCACCTCCGCAGACGACATGAGCGGATCGCCGTCGCCGGACCACGGTTCAGCGGGGTGCGATCTCACGCCCGCGGCCTGCAGCCACGGTCTCGCGACCGCCCTGCCAGAGGCCGACCGGCACTGGCGCTGGCTCCATCCTCACTCGCAGCATCTCTCTGGCGAGGCGCGTTCTCGATGCGAACGCGACCGGAGGGAGGTCGTGCCCAAGGAGACGGTCCCTGCTGCCGCTTGCAGCGGCCAGAGCTAGGTTCGCCATCACCGTGTGAGACCCACGTTCCCCGCGCCCGAAACGAGGCGGGGTCCGATGTCACCCACATTGACGAGGCCTGTCGGCCCTGTCCCAACGATCGGAGAGAAGGGAATGGATGCGAACCGAACGATCGCCGTCGCTGCGGGGAAGCCTGGCATGAGCGCGGATCGGAAGGCCGCCGTCTGGATCGGCGTGCTGTACATCATCGGAACCGCCGGCATGGTCCTCAGCGTGGTCGTTACGAACGCGATCCTGTCGGGCCCCGACTATCTGGCCCAGGTCGCCGCGCAGCCGAACCAGGTGGCCGTTGGGGCCCTGCTCCTCCTCGTGGCGGGCTTCGCGCTCGCGCTGGTCCCGGTCGTGTTCTGGCCGGTCGGCAAGCGGTACAACGAGACGCTGGCCATGGGCTACGTCGTCTTCCGCGGCGCGATCGAGACGGTCCTCTACATCGTCGGCGCGGTCTGCTGGCTGCTGCTGATCGCGCTCAGCAAGGAGCCGGATGGGGGACCGCTCGCCAGCTTCGTGCGCACAACCGAGACCGTGATCTGGGATCAGTTGCTCGCCATCCCGTTCGTTCTCGGCGCGCTGATGTTCTACGTCCTGCTGTACCAGTCGCGGCTCGTGCCCCGGTGGCTGTCGGCCTGGGGGCTCGTCGGGGCCGTGCTCTACATCGTGGCGCCGCTCGGGAGCATGTTCGAGCTCTCGCTGGGCTTCTTCATGGCCCCGCTCGCCGTGCAGGAGATGGTCATGGCGGTGTGGCTGATCGCAAAGGGGTTCAGCCCCGCTGCACTCGCTGCCGAGTCTGCCGGTGAGACGTCGAGGTGACAGGCTGCCGCTCCGAGCACTGTTTCGGCGACCTAGGTCGGCGACCCAGCGCTCGGGACGGTTGACTCGAGGGCCCTCCGGCTCGCCTGTTGGCTCGCCTCAAGGCCCTCTCAAATGCCGCGAGAAGGACCCCGCTTCGGACCAAGCACATTGCGCCGAAACGGGGTCCTTTCTGGGTCGGGGCGAGAGGGCTCGGGCCTCCGCTACCCGGCAGATCCGCGGGTGCGCGGTGTCGATGGGCGGCCGCCAAGGGCCGGCCGACCTCATCCTGACCGCCTGAACCCCCCGGTGGATGGGTGAGCCAGGCCGATGGACCGTGGAGCACCACCTTGCGAAGGAGCGGTCCAAGGTGGGCGCCGAGACGACGGCGCAGCTCGTGTGGATCTTGGCGCCGCAGCTTCCGGGACCCGAGGCCGCGGCCAATACGGAAGAGGCGCGGTCTCTTCGAGAGACGGAGCTCGGGCTCGGGATGCCGGTCGACACAGTGACGACGTCGACCGGATCCCCCGACGTACGCCGATCCGCCGGTCGGGAGGCAGCTCCGAAGCCGGAGCCGCCTCCCGGTGCCGAGGTCAGCGCCTGTTGTACGCAGCGAGGCCGGACCAGTCGCCCCGCGCCGCGTACGAGGCCTGGGTGGGCCACGAGTCGAGGCTCGAGGGCGGCAGCGCACCGCTGGTGGCGATGATCTGGCGCAGGTCGCCCGTGTCCGCGTGCTGGAGCTGGTTGTAGCTCGTGATCCCGCCGTCGTTAAGGATCGACGCGATCCGCGGCCCGATGCCGTGGAGCTGGGTCAGGTCGTCGGCCGGCTCGGCCGGGGCCACCGCCGCCGGCTTCTCGGGGGCGGGTCGCGACTTGGCCTCATGGTTGTTGTACTTCATCAGGCCCTGCCAGTCGCCCTTGGACGCCAGGCTGGCCTGCATGGGCCACGTCCCGACGTTCGCCGGCGGCGCCATGTCGCCGTCGTGCAGTGCGCGCCGCAGCTGGGGCTCGTTGAGCTCGGCCAGCGCCGCATACGTGGTGACGCCGGCGGCAGCCAGGGCCGCGGCCGCCTTGGGCCCGATCCCCACCAGCTGGGTCAAGTCGTCGACCCTGGCCTCGGCTGGCGCGACTGCAGCCACCGCGGCGGCGGCCACCACCGGGGCGGCCTCCTCCACCGGCGCGGTGGCCTCTGCCGGAGTCTCCTCGGGCGCCTCCGCGACCTCGAGCTCGTAGTCCGCGACGACCTCTGCGCCGCCCAGCGCCTCGACAGCAGGCTCCACCAGGGCCTGCAGCGCCGCGGCCTTGTCGGCTGGCAGCGTGCTGTTGAACAGGAGGGCGTGCTCATCTGTGATCGCCTGCTCGATGAGCCCGATCGAGTGCTCCCAGGTGCCTTCGTAGAGGACGAACAAGGCGCTCTTCTTCTTCTCGATCTCCTTCGAGACGGATCGCATGAACTTGTCGTCGATCCCGGTGTCGTGGATCCCGCCGCGCAGGCCGCCGAGGACGCCGCCGGCTGCGCCCATGGCGACCGCACCAGCGGGTCCGGCGACGATCGCCCCGACGACCACGCCGAGGGTGCCGACCCGGACGCCGGTCTTGAGCGCGCCGCGGTCGGTCGTCTGGTGGACGCTGATTTCGGCCTAATCGTCCACGGTCCACGACCGCGGCATCGACGATCTGCACGTTGTCGTCGGCCTTGTCGACGCGCTGGACCGCCTTGAGGAGCCGTCGCGCGGCCTCACCGCTGTCGACCGTGAATGCCGCGAGCGTCGTGTGTGCCTGATCCTTGTCGCTCATGGGGTTCCCGCCTCCTCGCGTGCCTCTCTACGGCAGCCTGCACCGGGAACCGAGGAGCCGGCCCCCATCGGACTCAGAGTACTCCCCGAACGAAGTGGCGATCGAGGCCGGAACGTTGGGTCCGCTCGATCCGTTGACGGGCCGACCGTCGGCGCTTAGGCTCAGGTCGAGGGTGCTGTGCCGCATACGCGAGGCAGCCCGAGAGAATGGAGGGCTCGCCGATGATTCGGCGGATCACCGGGATCATCCTTGGAGTGGCGGCCTTCTTGGTCGTGTACTGGCTCTCGGGCGGTTTCGCGACGCCGGCCACGCCCAACTGGGCGCTGGCGATCCTCGTCGGCCTGGTGGTGGCGCTCATCTGGCCGTGGGTCATGGGATTGATCATGGTCAGGCGCGCTCGGCAGCGGCGCCAGGACGAGATCGACCAAGAGGTCCAGAAGCAGCTCGCACAGCAGCAGAAGAACCCACTCTCCTGACCTCTGGGTCAGACCGGCTCGGCGTGATCCACGCCGAGCCGGCGGTGGCCAACGGCGGGATCACGTGGAGCCCGGGTGAGTTCGTTCGTCGTGACCTAGTCGCGTATCAACGCGCCCACGTCACCCTGCGATGATTGCCCACCGCGGCCGGCCGGCTGCGCGGACCGCGATCTCGTGAGAACGGGCGGAAGTGGGCGGTAGCCCCAACGCATTGGCATTGCCCAAACGGCCGTGTAGGAATCCGCCCACCGCCGCCCGCCCGCTTGGGGGCATGACGGCGCGCTGGTCCGATCCACACCGGCTCCCGGGCCCCCCGCCGGTATACCCCCTCGGTCAACTGACCGATACCCGCGCAGGCCGAGCGCGCCCACCCTCAGGGCGTGACCCGCCCACATGCTCCCAGCCGCCCCGCCGCGGCGGGGCGTCGCCTACTGGTCGGCCGCGCCCTCCCCAGTGCCGACCCGGCCCGCCCCGTCCGACATCGGGGCACCTCCCCCTGCCCCGACTCGCGATGCGATGGCATCGCCTGACGGGGCGGCCGTGAGCGACGACGCGATGGGCCTCACGCAGCGCGAGCTGCTGATGGAGATGCGGGAGGACATCAAGGGGCTCAAGGCCACCGTCGACGTGTTCGCCAAGGACCAGGCGCTCGGGTTGGAGCGGCGCGCCAACATGCAGCTATCCGCCGACAGCATCCTCTCGCGCCTCGACCAGCACGACCGCGAGCTCGACGACCTGCGCCCGGCGATGTGGACCACCCCGACCTCACGATCCCGACGGTCAAGGCCGCGGTCGCGTCGGGCGTGAACATGAACGAGTGGGTCTGCGAGAGCCTGGAGGTGTGCGGCCACGGCGCCGAGCCGTTCTCGACGCAGCAGTTCGAGGCTGTCGCCCAGCTCGTCGCAGCCGTCAGCAAGGCGACCGGGATCAAGGTCAACCGATCGACGGTCATCGCCCACCGGGACGTGAACACGGTGAACCGCCCATCGGACCCGTGGCCGGCAGCGACCCGCGAGGCGCGCCTCAAGCGTGTCATCGACAGGGCGAACGCGATCCTCAACCCGCCTCCCGCGATCGTGGACCACGTCGTCGTGGCAGGAAACACCCTGGGTGAGATCGCCACGGCGCACGGGCTCACGCTCAAGGCCCTGCTGGCCTTCCCGCAGAACGCGACGTATCGCAAGAACCCCGCGCTCATCCACGTCGGAGACAAGGTGAGGGTCAAGTGATGGCTGCTCTGCTCAAGGATCCGGCGCTGATCGTGGGCTTGGTGCGTGCCCTGCTGATCTTCGCCATCTCGTTTGGCGTGGCGATCACGCAGGAACAGCAGGACGCGACGCTCATGCTCGTGGGCAGCGCCCTCGCCGTGGTGTCGCTGGTGCTCACGGGCGTGACGATGTCCAAGACGACGCCGATCGCGAACCCCACCCTGCCGGAGGGCACGGTGGTCGAGGTCTTGACGCCCGAGGGGCAGCCCAACCGCACCGCGGTCGTGGTCTAGCGCGTGAAGCTCTGCACGGTCTGCGGTGTCGTCACGAGCCGACCGACTGGACGCTGTGGCGAGCATCCGCGGCTGTCGGGCACCGGTGCCAACCATCACGTCCATGCGGATGCACGATGGGCACGCCTGTCCAAGCGGATGGTCGCGCGCCACGTCGGCGAGTACGGCTTAGGCGCAGCAGGACGCGCTCGCCGGGGCGCTCGACCAGGTCGGCTGGGTCCAGCAGGTCCTCGTCAACCGGCGCACCGACTTCGTCGTCGACGGCCATGCCCGGGTCGCGCTGGCCCTATCCCGTGGCGAGCCAACCGTCCCCGTCCTCTACGTCGACCTCGACCCCGCGGAGGAGGCGCTCGTTCTCGCCACCCTCGACCCGATCGGGGCGATGGCGGGCCGCGACGAGCAGAAGCTCCGCTCACTCCTGGCGGACGTCACGGTCGACGATGCCGGGCTGCTCGCCCTCCTCGGCGATCTCGTGGGCAACGACCCGAAGGCCGGCCTCACCGACTCCGACGAGGTGCCCGAGCCGCCAGAGGAACCCTACGTCAAGCCGGGCGAGCTCTACTGCCTCGGCGACCACCGCCTCCTGTGCGGTGACGCCACGATTGCGGAGGACGTAGCGCGACTCCTGGCCGGGGCGGAACCCACACTCCTCGCGACCGACCCGCCCTACGCCGTCGAGCTCGACCAGACCTGGCGGGACGGCGTCTACAACGGCCCACGGAAGCGGGTCGAGGGCTGGGACGTCGTGGCGGCGGGATCATGCCCTCCCTGTCGTGATGGGATCCACCCGATCGTCGTGGAGAGCGCGGGCGACCGCGATAAGTCGCGGATAACTGATGTTCCCTGGTGGAGATGAGACACCTCAGGCTGCGGTGGCCAGGAGTTCCGCGAGGAGGTCGGCCACGCCGGTGAGGGCGGGGACGTGCTCGAACCCCCGGTCGGTGAAGAGGGTGCCTTCGTAGCGCTCCGCCGGGGTGTGCCAGCCCAGCTGGCCGTGGAGGCGGTGGTAGTTGTAGTACGTCGCGTAGGCGATCACGGCGGCCTCCGCCGTGGCCAGGTCCGCGAGGTGCTGGCGGTCGAGGACCTCGGCCTGGAGGATGGCCCAGAAGGCCTCGATCTTGCCGTTGGTCCAGGGCGTGTCGATCTGGGTGCGGATGTGACGCACCGACAGCTCGGCGAGCGTGCGCTGGAAGCGGCTCATCATCGAGCGCGCGATGGCCACGAAGGGCGTGCCGTTGTCGGTCATGAGCGCCAGCGGGATGCCGCACAGCTCGATCGCCTCACCCAGGACGTCGAGGATCGCGAGCGCCTCCTTGCTCGGGACCGCCCGGATGCCCAGCAGGTACCGGCTGTGGTCGTCGACGAGCGCCACGAAGTGGCAGGTGCGGACCGGACCCGTCGCGGGGCGCAGGTAGAACGGACCCTTGAGGTCGATGTGCCACAGCTCGTTGGGCGCGCCGCGCTCGTAGCGCGGCCCCGGGATGCGTGGCGCGCTCGAGCGGTGCGTTCCATAGCGGGCCAGCAGCCGGTCGACCTGGCCGGGACCGACGTGGACATCGCGGCGGCCGAACTCCGCGGCGATCCGCCGGCTGTTCCAGTTGGTCAGCAGGCGGACCGTGATGATCACCCGCTCGAGGACCGGGTCGAGCTCGCTCGCGCGGCCCAGCCGCGGCGCATCGACGAGGCCCGCGAGGCCCTGGCTCTCGTAGCGCTCCTGCCAGCGATACAGCGTGGCGCGTCCGATGCCGAGCTCCGCGGCGACATGGGTGGCGGGGTCTCCCTCGTGCCAGCGCCGCAGGGCCGCGGCGCGCAGCCGGACCACGCTCGCAACGTCCGCGGCGACGTCAGCCTCGAGCGGCCGGCCACCCTGGGTGGCCAGGAACAGGAACCCCGGACCCTCCTGGTAGTGGTTGCGTCTCGGGAGTCTCCCCGGGTCGGACCGCAGCGGCATGCGCACCCTCCTCGGAGGGCACCGTACCCCGGTGTCTCATTTGCACCGAGGAACATCAATAAGCGGCGAGGAGGAGGATCCGGACTCACCGACGCGGCGGGCGCACCGCGACTCCGTGGTGAGGTGGTCGGTCGGCGTGGCTCCCGGTTCGCCCGGGCCGGCGCCGCTCGCAGGGGCACGAGGAGGTGCCCACGTGCGCGCCGCAGCAGGAACCGGGGACGCAGCCACGGCCACGACCGGAACCCGGGAAGGAATGGTCGGGGCGAGAGGAGTCACACCGCCGGTACCGACCTCTTTGTCCCGGTCGTGTGGCTGCTACCGGTTCGGGTCATCGGCAAGCCGACCCCCTGAACGATCCGCCAGACAACCCCCTGCACCCAGCTGCGGCTCGCAGTCGCGCGACAGCACCCGGGGTACTCATTCGGCCCGACGGTCTCGTCGCGCGACGTTCTGCCCGGGCATGTTGCGCTTCGAGCTGGCCCAGTCCCGCTTGACGAAGTCGAGGTAGCGGTTCTCGACCTGGAAGCCGATCGATTCGTAGAGGGGCCGGGCGGCTGAGTTCGACTCGCCTGTGGAGACGCAGGCGCGATCCATGCCGCGCCCCCGCATCCGGCGCATGCACTCGAGCAGCACGGCGCGCGTGAGCCCCAGGCGGCGGTAGGCGGGACGCGCGCCGACCTCACCGAGGTCCCCGATCCGGTTCTCCGGGTCGAGCCAGCCGTTGACGAAACCGGCGATCCTGCCGTCGGGCGCGACTGCCACCACGTCGAGATCGGCGTCGTAGCCGGGCAGCTTCGTCATCCGAGCGTAGTCGTGGTCGCTCAGCATGCCGTCGGTCCACGGGAGCCACACGTCGCGGTGTGCCGCCGCGCGGTCCGGGATCTCGTCCGGATCGGACACGGCGCGCACCTGGTAGCCCGCGGGGACCTGCGGCTCGGCGATCCACCCGGTCAGCGAGCACACGTGGTTCACCTCCGCAAACTCGCCGCGGTAGCGGAACCCGTGCTCGTCCAGGAACGCGATCCGCCTCGCGTTGTCCGCCCGGGCGCCAGAGACGAGGGGACCCCAGGTGTCCGGGTCGCCGGCGCGGAGCTCGGCTGCGAAGGCCTCCCCCCAGGCCAGCGCCTCCGATTCGATGCCGGACCACTCGTACTCCGGCAGCACCTGCCAGTCGAGCATCGGGTCGTCGCCAAGGATTGCGTAGCCGACGAGCCGGTCGCCGTCGTGCCAGAGGCGGATGTGCTCGTGCGGCTCGAAGTGGCAGGTGACCATGAAGTACGAGAACATCAGCTCGCCGACGTGGGCATAGCGCCAGTCGTCGGTGCGCGAGCGGGCCTCCATCAGCAGGCCGCGCATGTTGAGCAGATCCTCTTCGGTTGCGTAGGGCCGGGACGTAACCGTGCGCTGGCGCTCTGCCCCGTCGAGAGGGGTGCCCATGCGCCCTCCCCTACATGTCGATCCGAGACGGCGGGACGCTGACTGCAGTGTCGCGCACCTGTCCATACGAACGTTCCGAGCCACGTCCATCGTGGCGCACGGACGGCGTGAAGGATCGAGCGCACGGGTCCGACCGAGAGCGGCCAGGCCAACCGCTCTGTGGGCTGGCGACTCCTCGCCAAGGGTCTGCAGCACCGACGGGGCGGCGATCCGGGGACATTGGGGTATGTCGGTGCGACATTGCCCAGCCGCGCCCATGCCCTCCGGCCCGCCTGCGAGCACGAAACCCTGAGAACGGGTGTTCTGGTCGGGGCGAGAGGAGTCAAACCTCCGGCACCGACCTTAATGTCCCGGCTTCCTTGCCGTTGGAGATCGCGGTAACCGGAGTGGAGCGCTGGGCGCGCGGCTCGACCGCCTGACTCTGGACCAGGGGACCGTTCGTGACAGGTGTCTCAAGCTTTGTCACAAACGCACTGTTCTCTCCTGCGGTCCGGGCCGCTACCGCGATCGAGAAGCCCGTCTAGGAGGCCGATCTCAGCGTCTCTACTCCGACCGATGGCTTCTACGAGAGGGCACGCCGATCCAGACGGCGGCCTTCCGATCCGCGCTCATGCCAGGCCTCCCCTGAGTTGCGGCGATCGTTCGGTTCGTGTTCACGCTCTATCTACCTGTTGTGGTTGACGTCGACGTGGACAAGCCGCCCACGCCGGTTCCCGATGTGGCATCGGACACATCTGCCTGGCCCGTCCCGAGCGTCGGGGGGCCGGGTTCGACAGGATTGACCGAGACCAGGGGCATACCCAGATCACGCACTCTCTTGAG
Source organism: uncultured Chloroflexia bacterium (assembly GCA_963831745.1). Lineage (GTDB taxonomy): Bacteria > Chloroflexota > Limnocylindria > Limnocylindrales > CSP1-4 > CTSoil-043. The sequence continues at coordinate 198,021 of CAWHRD010000003.1, forward strand.
CAGCCCTTGCAGCGCGGCCTGGTCGACCACCGGCCCGGTGATGAGCGTGTCGCCGCCGTCGAGCGTGATCGCCAGGCCCTCGAACCAGTCCGCCCATCGAGCGTCGAGCTGGCCTGTGAGCCGGACCTGATAGGCCATCGGTTGGCTCGAGTTGGCTTGTGGGTCGAGTTCTTGGGACATCGCTCCGTGCCCGTTGCGGCTGATCATTGCCGGCTCACGCCGCGGCCTCGCCGACGTCGCCCGGGGTGGAGTGGTTGACCAGCTCCACGGCCCGGACGAGGCCGTCGCGCATCCGGATGATCCGGTCGCAGGCCACCCCGACCTCTGCGTCGTGGGTGACGAGCACGAACGTCTGGCCGTGCTCGCGGTTGAGCTTCCGGATCAGGCCGAGGAGCTCCACGGACCGGTGCGAGTCGAGGTTGCCGGTCGGCTCGTCGGCCAGGACGAGCGCCGGGTCGTTGACGAGCGCCCGGGCGATCGCGACGCGCTGCTGCTCGCCGCCGGACAGCTCGGACGGGCGGTGCGTCGCGCGCTCGGCCAGGCCGACCATGTCCAGGCGGGCGATCGCTCGCTCGCGTGCCTCACGCCGGCCGAGACCCGCATATTCGCCGGCGAGCATGACGTTCTCGACCGCGGTCAGCGTCGGGACCAGGTTGAACTGCTGGAACACGAAGCCCATCTCGCGGGCCCGGATCCGGGTCCGCTCGCCGTCCGACATGCGCGTCGCGTCGCGCCCGCCGAACGACAGCTCCGGCGCCGGGCCGTGGTTCTGGTCCGGGCTGTGGAGCAGCCCGAGCACGTGCATCAGGGTGCTCTTGCCGGATCCGGACGGGCCCATGAGCGCGACCAGCTCGCCGGCCTCGATAGAGACCGCGACCCCGCGCAGCGCCTGGACCTCGTTCCTGCGGCTGAGCTTGTAGGTCTTGCGCAGGTTGCGCCCTTCGAGAAGTGCCATGGTCCGTTGCTCCTATTCGTAGCGGAGGGCCGCGACCGGGTCGAGGCGCGCCGCGTTCCAGGCGGGGATGATCCCGGCGACGACGCCCAGGATGGTCGAGAACAGGACGGCGAAGATCGCGGTCTGCGGAGTGAGCTGGAAGAGAATCGTCCCCGAGCTCCGGCCGGCCTCGTTGGCGAGGACCACGACCACCGCACCGAGGCCCAGGCCGAGCAGGCCACCGAGCAGGCCGATCAGGCCGGCCTCGCTGACGAGCTCACGGATGACCCGCGCCCGCGAGCCGCCGATCGCGCGCTTGATGCCGATCTCCCGGGTCCGTTCGGCGACCGTCATGGCCATGGTGTTGATCACCGACAGGCCGCCGACGATCAGGCTGATGAGGGCCACGCCGACGATGATCGCGTTGAAGATCGCGACCGATGAGCCCACGACCCCGTCGAACTCCGTGCCGGTCATCGCCGATGCGTTCGGGATGTCGGCCTCGATCCGTGCGGCGAGGGCTTCGACGTCGGTTCCCTCGTCGGGATAGACCGTGATGTCGGTCGCGAGCTGGTCCGCCCGCACGTTCTGGCGGACGACCGGCGGGAGGTCCGCGAAGTAGATCTCCTGGGCTGCCGCGAGCGGCACGATCGCGGTCGTGTCCGGCGCGCTCAGGGTCGGCTCGAGGATCCCGACGACGCTAAACGTCATGCCCCGGATCTCGAGCGTGTCCCCGATGCCCTTGCCGAGCTTGCGGGCGAGGTCCGAACCGAGGACGGCCACGAGGGAGTCGGCGTCGTCGGCGGTGAGCGCGCGGCCCTGGGCGACCCGGGCGTCATACATGTTGTTGCCGTGATCTGCGCCAGGCAGGTCTCCGACGATCATGTCGGGCATGCTGATCCCGCCGTTCGACTCGGGATCGAAGAGGGTGCTGACGCCCGGAACGGCCGCAGCCACCCCGTCGATCGCGGCGATGTCGTCGACCAGGGCGATCGCCATGGGGCTGTCCCCGGACAGCCCGCCGGACTTGTCGGTGACGACGATCTTGCCCGCGTAGTAGTCGCTGCCGATGGCGACGATCGCGCTGATCTTGTTGGCCATCGAGCCGAACACGACGAGGGCCCAGATGCCGATCGTGATGCCGGTGACGGTCAGGGCGGTCCGAAGCCGCCGTCGGGCGAGGTTGCGAAGCAGGCTCATGCGTGGTGCTCCTTGACGTGGTGAAGAGGCAGGCGGAGATCGGTGAGCCCGTGAAGATCCCTATTCGGGTCGGGGCGAGAGGATGACGACCGCGGTCTCTCGTGACCTCAAGGCGGCGAAGGCGTCGAGATCCTTGTCGTAGGTGGCCCACCGCGCCCACAGGCGGGGCCGCTCCTCCTGGTTCGCGGCCCGTCCGCGGACGGCGCGCGACCCACCGGGCAGGTCGACGGTGACGTCGGGATGTGCCTGCAGATTGAGCCACCAGGCGGGCTCGGGATCAGCCCAGCCGTTCATGGCCATGGTGACCAGGTCGGGTCCATCCTCGAAGTAGCCGAGGATGGCCTTCCGCTCCTCGCCGCTGCGGCGACCGACCGTCCGCAAGCACATCATGCCCCAGCGGTCGCGCCTTGCGGCCCGCAGGCCGAGCCGGCCGCGCGTGACCGAATAGACGGCACGCTGCACCACCCAGAACGAGCGGATGAACCAGCGCGGCTGGAGGGACGGTGACTTCTTCGACGGCTCGGACATGGTGTCCTCCTGTTCGGTGTGTACTCATCGGTGGTCCGCAGGGGCAGCGTCGTCCCGCGCTGGGATGAGCGTCATCCCTCCCAGGAGGTATCCGAAGGACTAATCGGAGAATGGATCGCGGGCGCCCGAGGGCGGAGAGGGTCCAACCGGCGCGCCGCCGGCCGGCCGGGCATCGTCGCCGAAGCCGTGCAGCTCAGCCGTCGGGGCGGCGGTCCTCGGACAGGTAGCCCAGGGCTCGTCCCCTGGCGACCGCCTGCGTGCGGCTGCTGACACCGAGCTTGGCGTAGATGCTGCGGGCGTGTGCCTTCACCGTGTGCAGGGACAGGTACAACCTGAGCGCGATCTCCTGGTTGGTCAGCCCCCTGGCGATGAGAGCGAGCACTTCGAGCTCGCGGCCGCTGAGGGGTTCGGCCAGACGGCTTCCGGCGACTCTCGTCGCGGGTGATGCGGCCCGTCGCGCGTCATCGACGGGAAACGCTGCCAGCAACCGCCGCACGTACTCCGGCCGGACCCCTCGAGACAACGCCTCGCGGAGCAGACGAGCCATCGGCGCACCTTCGTCGACGAAGATGCGGATGAAGCCGCCCGGCTCCGCCAGCGCCAGGGCTTCGTCGAGCACCTCCACGGCCTCGGCCCGCTCGCCATGGGCATCGAGCGCGACGGCCAGCAGCACGAGGGCCTTGAGCTCCTCATCCGCCCAGGCCTTCTCCGCCATCTGCCGGCGATATGGCTCCAGCACCGCGAGCGCTCCGGTGGGATCTCCCTGGGCCAGGTGCACCCGGGCCTGGCTGAGTGGAAGATCGTGCGCCTGGGCCACGTGCGCGGCCGCCGCCACGTCGCCCTGGCGAAGGAACGTCAGCACCCGCCCGGCGGCGATTGCGGGCACCTGGAGCACGAAGTCATGCTGGCGCGCGGCCTGATCGGCCTCAGCCAGGATCGCCGCCGCACCGGCGGCATCTCCCCGGGCAAGTGCCAGTCGGGCGAGGAACACTCCACAGGCGACGGGTATGTCCGTGTTCACTGTCTGTCGTGCCAGTTGGAGACCCTGTTCCCCGTGCTGTCGGGCGGCATCGAGGTCGTTCCATTGGTAGAGCACACGGGCCAGGCCCAGGTGGGCTTCGCAGGCACGGGGAGGCCCCAGGCCGGCTGCCAGCTCCAGGGCGTGCCGGAAGGTCCCGGCCGCCAGAACGAGCTGATTGTCCAGTGTCTGGCTGTGGCCCAGAAGTATCGACCCCATGGTCTCGTCGGACGTGTTCCCCGATGCCGCGCCCATCGCTGTCACTTCCGCGAAGGCCTGCCGCGCCGCGGCGCGGTCTCCCTGAAGGAGGTAGGCGTGGCCCAGCTTGAAGACAGCGGAGGCGCGGAACGGGAGGTTGTCGGGGTGCAGATACTCCAGGGCACGGCGCGACTGGGCGATGATCGTCTCGACCTGGTCCGGGCGCCACGCCAGAAAGGCCCGCACGGAGGCGATCCGTCCTACGAGATCCCGGGTCCGGTCGTCCGTCCCGGCGTCCTGCAGCGCTCGTTCAGCCGCCTGGAGCTTCGGCTCGATGACATCGGAGTACCCCCAGTTGAGCAGCAGCGAGGCATAGGTCACCCACAGGGACGGCCTGGCATCGAGCACGGTCGTCGGGAGCGACTCCAGCCAGTGAAGGACGGGGACCAGCCCGCCACGAAAGTGCAGGGGCATCCCTCCTCCCTCGATGAGGCGCTCGGCCCGCTCGACGTCATGGCCAGCGGCAGCGTGCTGGAAGGCTTCGATCTCGAGGCCGTTGGCCTCGAACCACGCGCTGGCGCGGATGTGGTCCTCGTCTCGGTCCGCAGCTGATCCGGCAGCCTGCTGGCGCCGCTGCCGCAGCAGTTCGGCGAAGAGATGGTGATAGCGGTACCAGCGCCGCTCGGTATCGAGCGGGACGAGGAACAGGTTGGCCCGGTCGAGGTACTCGACCGTCTCCTGACTGGAGGCGTTCGTGTCGCCCAACAAGGCGTCACAAAGAGGGCCGCAGAGGCGATCGAGGATCGACGTCCGCAGCAGGAAGGCCTGAACGGATTCGGATTGCCGCTGGAGGACCTCCTCGAGCAGGTAGTCGAGCACGAAGCGGTTGCTGCCGGCGAACGATTCGATGAAGCCGGCGGCGTCGGAACGACCCTGCAGGGAGATGGCAGCCAGCTGGAGGCCGGCGATCCAGCCCTCCGTTCGAGTGTCGAGCGCGGCGATCTCCTCGCCCGTGAGCGCGAGGGCCATGACCTGGTTGAGGAATGCGCCGGCCTCGAACGGGGTAAAGCGTAGATCGGCACCGCGCAGCTCGGTCAACTGGCCTCGGGCCCGCAGTCGCGACAGGGGCAGCGAGGGATCCTCACGGGTGGCGATGACCAGGTGCACCTGGGGCGGCAGGTGTTCGATCAGGAAGGTCAACGCATCGTCGACCGGCTTGGCGTCGAGGACGTGGTAGTCGTCGAGAACGAGCACGACATCGCTTGGGATGGTGGTGATGTCGTTGAGCAAGGCGGTCAGCGTCGACTCGAGTGGCGGGGGCTCCGGCGATTGGAGAACGGTCGATATCCCTTCGCCGATCCCGGGCGCAACCGTCTGCAGAGCCGCGATCAGATAGGTCAGAAAGCGGCTGAGGTCGCTGTCGCCTTCATCGAGCGATAGCCACGCCGCCGGTCGCCCGCAGCCCGCGACCCATTCGCCGACCAGCGTGGTCTTGCCGAAGCCGGCGGGAGCGGAGACCAGGGTCAGCTTGTTGCCGGCAGCGAGGCCTTCGTTCAGCCGCTCGACCAGTCGCGGACGGACGACGACTCTTCGCCGCGAAGGTGGGATGTAGAGCTTGGTGGCCAGGATCGGCGCGGGCACCGATCAACTATAGGGACGGGAGCGACGGGCTCGAGCACGGGCGAGGGAACCAGAACCGACCTTGCGTTAGGGTCCGGAAGCGGGACATTCAGGTATAGTCGGTGCGACATGGGCACCTCGACGCAACCGCGGAGTTGCCCGCTCCTGAGCGAAATAGAACAAATGGTCGGGGCGAGAGGAGACAAACCTCCACGACCGACCTTAACGTCCCGGTCCGACTGCCGCTGGAGATCGAGGTCACCGGGGCGGAGCAGTGGCCAGGATGCTCGACCGCATGACCCTGTCTCAGGGGAACCGCGTTCCCCAACGAGGCCGCCGTCACCTGTCTCGAGGGGGCCGTGCTCCTCGAGACTTGCCTACGAGTACGATCCGCGCCATGAGCTTCGATACGGCGATGGAGACGATTGTCCGGGGCTTCGAGATCGCCGGCGTCGCGGTGCTCGCCATCGGATCGCTCTGGGCCCTCGGGCGGGCCGGCGCGCGACTCTGGCGAGGCGCACGCGCGAGCGTCTTCGAGCAGGCACGCCAGGACGTCGGGCGGTCGATCCTGCTGGGCCTCGAGATCCTCATCATCGCGGACATCGTCCAGACGATCACGATCGACCCCACGCTCGAGAGTGCGGCGACGCTGGGCATCATCGTCCTCGTCCGGACGTTCCTGAGCTTCTCGCTCGAGATCGAGCTCGAGGGGGTCGTGCCCTGGCGCCGCAGCCGGACCAGCCCGGACGGCTGACCCTCGACCCGACCGCGTGGACGGGCGCGCTGATCCCCTCGAGAAGCGCCAGTCAGCGCGGCTCGGCGGGTAGCGACGCCCGCAACGCCGCGATCTCGGCTCGGAGGGCAGCAAGCTCCTCGACGATCCCGCCAGGGACCGCCCCGTCCATGCCAGGTCCGGCGGCGCTCCGTCCGTCGGCCACGGCGGCCGGTGCGGCCGGGGGCTCGGCCGTCGCAGCGGTGCGCGTCGCATCCTCCGTCGCGGGCTCGGCCGGCTTCGATGGTGAGACCAGCAGGCTGGCCAGGATGCTGGCCAGGGCGCCGATGATCCCGATGCCCGCGAACATGACGAACGTGCCGGTGATGCGTCCGAGGAGCGTCACCGGGTAGCGGTCGCCGTAGCCGACCGTGGTGATCGTCACCAGGCCCCACCAGATGGCGTCGCCCCCGGTCTTGATGTTGCCATCGGGAACCCGGCTCTCGAACTCGAGCACGAGGATGCTCCCGACCGAGAGCACGATCCCGGCCAGCAGGATGGTGATGAAGGTCGCGTACTGGCCGCGGTTCTTGAGAACGTCGAGGACGAGGTCCTTGCCGGCCTGCCCACGCATGAGGCGGGTGATGCGGGCGAGGCGGCTCAGTCGGGCCAGGCGGAACAGCGCCGTGAAGGGGATGAAGCCGAAGCTCGGGATCGATCCGAGCAGGTCCAGCCAACCGCGCTGACCGACGAAGTAGGCCCGCTTCGGCCGCGCGCCGGCGAGGTTCACCCCGAAGTCGATGAGGAAGACCGCGCAGACGGCGTTGTCGTACAGGGTTAGCAGGTCGCGTTCCGCCGGGGTGATCGGCAGGAGCAGCAGGACCATGATCGCGAGCGAGAAGATCGTCAGGACCAGGATGAAGATGTTGTAGGCGTTGCCGTGCTTGCGTAGCACCGGCGCCTGGGCGGTCATACGGTTCGGTCCTCCTGCCGTGTCGACCCCGTGATCTCGTCGCGCCATGGTAGCGATCCGGCCGCGCGTCGAGGGGGATCACGGAGGCGGCGGCCCGGGGAGGCGACCCCGAAGCGCGCCCCCTCGCCGGTTGTGGCTTGGGCGTGGGGCAGGGGGGCCATCGGCCTGCCCGTGTCCCCAGGGCGGGCTGCCCAGAAGCGCAGGGCCCCTGCGGGCGCGGAGGCTGCCCCGCGTGGCTACCCCGCTGATCCCGGACGCGTCGGACCAGGCGCCCGGCGCGCGTCACCGGGGTCGGCGCCGGCGGCCGCGAGCCCGACCGGAGGTGTCGGTCGGACGGTCGAGTGGTCAGACCCGGTGGAGCCTGGGACGGACGGGTGCCCGAAACGCGCCGCCCGGCGGGCGAGGTGTCGTGGCCCGTTCGGGCCGGGTCAAACGCCAGAGGGGGGTGCAGGGACAGAGCTGTCTGAGCGCGCCCATCGTGCCTCGAGCCAGTCCGCGAACGGCGGACGTCACCCCGGGTGAATCGACCGCGGGGTGATGGCAGCGCCATCGAGATGACGCACCCTGACGTCGACGCAGAACAGCCGCCGCGGCCGCGGGCCACGAGCCGGGACTGATCCTGCTCAACATTGGGTCGAGCGATCAGGCGCCGAAGTACCTGGGAGCGGTCATCGTCGGCGCGATCGTCAGCTTCATCTGGCCATGGTTCATCGGCTGGCTCCTGGTCCGGCGGGCGCGGAACCGCCGCGACGAGCAGATCAGCCGCGAGGTCGACAAGCAGGTGGCGGCGCAGATCAAGCGCTGATCCCGCGGTTCGATCTCACGGCCCCGGATTCGGAGACCTCTGCGCGCCCGAGCGCGTGCAGCAGCTTCGCTGGCCCAACCGGCCCAAGGCGAGCTCGACGGCGTACGCGGGCTTCCGGCCCCGGGAGAGTCACCCCGGGTGAATTGGCGGCGGGGTGATGGCAACGCTCCCGGTCGGGCACAACCTAGCGTCGACGCGAAGAGCCTAGATGGCCGTCGGACCCCAAGCTGGACCGGCGATGCGCGAGAGGGAGTTCACGTGACGCTCGGTCCGCTCGAATACTCCGTCCTCGGCTTCGAGGGCAACCGCTTCAATGGCGAGATCGCCAAGGAGCTCCAGAAGGTCGTCGAGAAGCGGATCATCCGCATCGTCGACGCGGTCTTCATCACCAAGGACATCGACGGCGAGGTCACCGTTGTCGAGATCGACAACAAGGACGACCCGCGCTTCGCCGGCTTCGCCCCGCTCCTGGCGGAGCTGCGGGGCATCTTCACGGACGAAGACATGGTCTCGATCGGCGAGGACCTGCCGGTCAACACCTCGGCACTCGCCATTCTGTTCGAGCACCGCTGGGCCGAGCACCTCAAGGACGCGTTGACAGCTGCTGGCGGATTCCTCGTGAGCCGCAACACCGTCGCCCCCGAGGTCCTCGAGCTCGTCAACGCCGAGCTCGAAGCGGCCACCGCGTAGCCAGAGCACCAGAGAGGAACAACGAGATGATGCGACGCAGAGGCGTGGGAGTCGTGGGGGTGGCCGCAGTGGCCCACCACGCCAGCAAGAAGGGCGCGCAGCAGCAGGCGGCCGCCGACCAGCAGGCAGAGCAGGCTGCTGAGCAGCAGGCTGCGGCTGCAGCCCCGGCACCGGCTCCGGTCGCGGCCGCGGCTCCGGCGCCGGCCGGAGTCAACTACGAAGAGCTCAAGCAGCTCGGCGACCTGCACACCGCGGGCATCCTCACCGACGAGGAGTTCGCGGCCCAGAAGGCGAAGCTGCTCGGCGGCTGAGCGTCGGCACCCGCCAAGAGTCCGGGGCGGGGCCATCGAGGCGACAACCCTGGGCGACCCGCGCCGAATCGCCAGGCGTCTGCCCACGCTCGGGCGGACGGCTGTCATGACCTGAAACGTGATTGGAGACGAACGAATGGCTGACAACCAGGTGGTCCTGGGGATCTTCGCCGACGAGGCCGCCGCTGACGCTGCCGTCGAATCGCTCAAGGCCTGGGACCAGGCGACGGAAGAGATCAAGCTCGGCGCGATCGGCGTGCTGGCCGTCGACGACACTGGCCAGGTCAAGGAGCACAAGCTGGGAAGCCGGAGCGGCAAGAAGGGTGCGGGCATCGGCCTCGTTCTCGCCGTCGTCGCCCCGCCCACCCTGCTCGCGGGCGTCGTCGGTGGTGGCATCCTCGGTCACTTCCACCACAAGGGCCTCGGGCTCAGCTGGGAGGACCGGGAGCGCCTGGGCACGGAGCTCACCGGCGGCAAGGCGGCCGTCGGCGTCCTCGCGACTGAGGAGGAGGCCGGCGCGATCTCGGGCAAGCTCGCCGAGCTGGGCGGGACGGTCGAGGCCTACCAGGTGACCGACGAGGCTCTCGAAGCCGTCGCGGCCGCGGCGCCGGCAGATCCAGGGGCAGCGCCGACCGCCACCGCCTGACCGAACGCGCGCCAGCGTCGACCCGGGTTCGCGCCATGCGAGCCCGGGTCTTCCATGTTGTTCGCGACGCGCTGATAGATACTGCACGCCGGGGTCGATGCCCCCACGATCCAAGGGTGAGCCTCGAAACGTGACAGAGACGGTTCCGGCGACCGAGGCGCAGACCGCTCATCGGTTCGTGCTCGGCACGAAGATCGCGCCGCCTCCGCTCCGGCACGAGCACATCGATCGCGAGCGTCTCTTCGTGCGGCTGGACGAGGCGGTGGCCCGTCCGCTGACGCTCGTCTCGGCGCCCACGGGGTTCGGCAAGACCACGCTGCTGGCTGCCTGGGCGCGCCGGGCATCCCGGCGCACGGCATGGCTCACGATCACGGCCGGCGACAGCGATACCGTCCGGCTGGCGGCCGGCATCGTCGCGTCGCTTCGCCGGGCCGGCGTCGTTCTCGGTGACCACGTCGACCGGGACCTCGTCGCGCCCGGAATCGACGTGGCAGATGAGGTGTTGCCCAAGATCCTGGGATCCATCGATGGCATCGACTCTGTGGTTCTCGTGCTCGACGACTATCACCTACTGAGTGGCGCCGCTGCGCACCATCTCGTCGAGACACTCGTTTCTGATCTTCCGGCTTCGCTGCGCGTTGTCATCGCGTCACGGGCAGACCCTTCACTGCCGCTAGGTCGCCTGCGAGCGATGGGGTCGATGGTCGAGATCCGGGCGGACCAGCTCAGGTTCGACCCGGACGAGGCCGACCAATTCCTGAACGGGTCGCTGTGTCTCGATCTGGATCCGGGCTCCGTGAAGACCCTCGAGGCGCGCACGGAGGGCTGGCCCGCGGGGCTGTATCTCGCCGCCCTCACACTGCGGGATCGCACCGACCGAGCGCGTTTCGTGTCCGCATTCGCAGGATCGAGCCGTCACGTCGTCGACTACCTGAGCGAGGAGGTCCTGGACGGGCTGTCTGCAGACGACCGGACCTTCCTGCTGTGGACGTCGATCCTGGGGCGCCTGAGCGGGCCGCTCTGCGACGTCGTCACCGGGATGAGCGGATCGGCAGCGCGGCTCCGGGACCTCGAGCGGGCCAACCTGTTCATCGTGCCGCTCGATGAGAGCGGGACGTGGTTCCGCTACCACCGGCTGTTCGCCGAGCTCCTCCGCTCCGAGGTCGTGGACGAGACTCCCGAGCTCGTGCCCGAGCTGCACCGGCGGGCGGCCCGATGGCATGCCGAACAGGGGCTCAGCGCGACTGCGATCGAGCACGCGCTCGTGGCTGGCGACCGTGACTGGGCAGCGACGCTGCTGGTCCGATCCTGGCGCGACTTCGCCCGGATCGGCCAGTTCCAGACGTTCGAGCGCCTCCTCGCCGAGATCGGTCCCGACCGCGGGGCGCTGGCGGGACCCCTTGCCGCCGTCGCGGCCCTCATGGCGGGGTTCCTCGGCCGCGAGCCCGACCAGGTGGCGCCGCTCGTCGCGGCGGCCGAATCCTCCGGGTGGGTCGGGCCCACGCCCGACGGCTGGACGATCGACGCGCTGGTGAGCCTGGTCAAGGGCACCTTCATCGCGGTTGACCTCGAGGAGGACAAGGCCGCCGCGCTCGCCCTGATCGAGCGGTACGGGACAGACCCGGATCTCCTGACCGCCGGCCGCACCGGTCTCGCGATGATCCTGACCCTCGAGGGGGATCCGGCAGCAGCCCTTGCTGTCCTCGAACCGATCGAGCTCGACTCACTGGCGCCAAACCTGGCGATCCACGCGGCTGCGGCGCGATCGACCGCGGTGGGAGATCATGGCGACCCGCCGCGCGCCGAACGCATCGCTCGGGAAACGCTCACGAGAGCCGAGCACTGGGGATTGGTCACATCGAGGGTCGCGGGCGCGCTCTGGCTTGCCCTTGGCAGTGCGCTCGCCGGGCAACGGAAGCCGCACGAGGCGATCCCGCCCCTGGAGCGCGCGTTGCAATCCTGGGGAGTGCCGGGGACGATCCACCGCGCGTCGGTCCTCATCGCGCTGGGCTCGGCGTTCGGGGCGATCGGGGAGAGGGCGAAGGCTCGTGCGGCTGCCCGAGAGGCCCGCGCAATTCTCACGCGATGTCCGCACGCGGGCATCCTGCCGGCGCGTCTCGAGGCGCTGGAGCGACGGCTCCGCATCGGCGCCGACCGGACCCTGCCGCAAGCGGATCGGCCCACCGAGGCCGAGATCCGCGTCCTGCGGCTCCTCGCGACGTCTCGTTCGGCACGCGAGATCGCGAGCCAGCTGTTCATCTCGATCAACACCGTGAAGACCCACACGAAGGCCCTTCACCGCAAGCTTGGGACGTCGTCGCGCGACGAGACCGTGGCGCGGGCCCGGGAGCTTGGCCTGCTCTGAGACTCACCCCGGGTGATTCGAGCGCCAGGGTGATGGCCGCGGGTCGCCGGGGCTCCACGATGTGAGCCATGACGACCTACCGCATCGTTGTCGAGGGCGAGCTCAGCGATCGCTTCGTCGCGACATTCGACGAGATGCGGCTCGAGCGGGGCGTGGGCGAGACCTCCCTCACGGGAGAGATCGCCGATCAAGCGCAGCTCCAGGGCCTCATCGCCCGGGTTGCTGATCTCGGCCTCTCACTCCGCTCGGTCGCTCGGGTGGCCCCCGACCCGGAGGTCGATCCCGGGCCTGAAGACCCGGACCACGGTGCGGAGTCACGCGCCGTCACCGGAGGGATCACATGACGCCCAAGCCTGGAGGCAGGCAGCCCGCACGCCCTCGCGGCGAAGTCAGCCGTGCAGCCGCCTACGACGCCGCCTGGGGGATCGAAGCGCCCACCGGCCCCACGTGGACCGCCCGCCCATGGGTCCACCCGACGGAGCGTGCGGCGGCCGGTAAGGCGGCCCGCAAGCGCGTCTCCCGCGCCGCCCATGCGGCCTTCGAGCCGGCGCCCGGCCGTGACCCGATCGCGATCCTCGCGACCCAGGAGGAGGACCGTCTCCAGGATCTCGTGCCGCTGCGCCACGAGCGCATGGCCGAGTCGCCTTTCGCCTACTACCGGGGCACGCCCGCGGTCCTGGCGTTCGACCTCGCAACCACCCCCCGCACCGACATTCTCGTCCAGGCCAGCGGCGATGCCCACCTGTCCAACTTCGGCCTGTTCGCCAGCCCCGAGCGGACCCTTGTCTTCGACGCCAACGACTTCGACGAGACGCTGCCCGGCCCGTGGGAGTGGGACGTCAAGCGCCTCGCTGCGAGCGTGGTGATCGCCGGGCGTGCCAACGGATTCAGCGCTGCAGGAACCCGCCAGGCGGCGATGGCCACCGTCCGTGGCTACCGCTCAGTGGATGGCCCGCTATGCCGGGATGCGGCTGATGGAGGTCTGGTACGCCTCGCTCACCGTCGACGACATCCGGAGCGCGGGTGAGACGAGCGGCCAGCTCCAGGGCCGATCGGGCGCGGCCCGCCGCCAGCGACTCGAGGCGATCTTTTCCAAGGCCCGCCAGCGCGACGGCATGCGCGCCTTCGAGTCGCTCACCGGGGTGGTCGAGGGGCGACGTGTGATCCTCGACGACCCGCCGGTCATCACGCACGTGGGCACTGCGGCGGAGCTCAAGGCCCTCGAGAAGGTCTTCACCGACTACCGGGCCACGATGCCCGAGAACCGGCGCGACTTCCTGGAGCGCTACCGCTTCGTCGACTTCGCACTCAAGGTCGTCGGCGTGGGCAGCGTCGGGTCGCGCTGCTATGTGGTCGTCCTCCAGGGCCGCGACGAGAACGACCCGCTCATCCTCCAGGCCAAGGAGGCGACCGCCTCCGTCATGGAGCCCTACGTCGCGGCGAGCGCGCACGCCAACCACGCCCAGCGCGTCGTCGTCGGCCAGCAGCTCATGCAGGCCACGTCCGACATCTTCCTGGGCTGGACCCAGGGACCCGGAGGCCGCGACTTCTACCTGCGCCAGCTGTGGGACATGAAGGGCTCCGTCGACACCAGCACCCTCGTCCGGCCCGAAGGCCTGGGCTTCTACGGCGGCATCTGCGGCTGGGCGCTGGCGCGCGCCCACGCGCGGACGGGCGACGCGGTCGCGATCTCTGCCTACCTCGGGACGAGCGACACGTTCGACGGCGCCATCGCCGACTTCTCGGAGGCGTATGCCGACGTCAACGCCCGGGACCACGACGCGTACCTCTCGGCGATCGACGCCGGGCGGGTATCGCTCCCGACGCACGCCTGACCAATCAGGGAGGAGCAGCGCGACCCATGGGACATCACCATGACGAGGCCGAGGACGAGCAGATCCCGTTCTCGCTCGAGGGCGCCGCGGGGTCGGGGCACCACATCGTCGTGACCGCGGCCAAGCGCCAGTGGCTCGACGAGCACCTGGCACGGCAATGGCGCCGACCGCCGACGCCCGCCGAGTCGGAGCGGTTCGTCGCTGACTATGTTCGAGAGGAAGTTCTGTACCGCGAGGCGCTCGCCCGCGGCCTTGATCGCAACGACCTCGTCGTCCGGCGGCGCCTCGTCCAGAAGATGGAGATGCTTGCCCTCCACGACGGCCCCGGGATCAGCGACGCCGACCTGATGGACCACTACCTCGAGCACCGCGCGGAGTACATGCTCCCTGCGTCGGCCTCGTTCAGGCACGTGTTCTTCAGCACCGCCGTGCGCGGCGCAGGCGCCCGCGACGCGGCTGCCGTCGCTCTTGCCGAGGTCCAGAACGTCGGGGCGTCCGAGACGAGTCGGCTGGGCGACCCGCCGCCGACGCCCAGGGAGGTCAGCGACTGGACCCGGCCGATGGTCGAAGATCGGTTCGGCACCGACTTCGCTGAGGCGGCCTTCGAAGCCGAACCGGGTGTGTGGTCCCACCCGATCACCTCGGCCTACGGCTACCACCTCGTGCTCGTGAGCCGGCGCACCGCCGCCCGGGTGCCCGCCTTCGCCGAGGTCGCCGACCGGATCGCGACCGAGCTCGACACGACGCGTCGCGCGGGTGCGCTCGAGCGCATATACGCGAGCGTTCGCGATACCTACGACGTCGTGATCGAGCCGGCGCCCGAAGGCCTGCCGTCTCAACAGCCGCAGTCCCACCACAGCCCAAACGCCCTGCATAGCCACGTGGAGAGGACACGAGCATGAGCGAGAACCCGCTGCGGAACCCGTACTTCGGGGAGCTGCACGTCCACACCGCCTGGTCGCTCGACGCGTTCGTCCTCGCGTCGCTCAACGGCCCCGACGAGGCATTCCGCTACGCCAAGGGCGAGTTGAGCTCCCAGTCGTCGCTCAACAACGCCGAGGAGAACCGCCTGCGACGGCCACTCGACTTCGCGGCCGTCACCGAGCATGCCGAGTGGCTCGGCGAGTACGGGCTCGTCGTCGATCCGACGTACAGCCCAGCTGACTCGGGGGCCCGCGAGCGGGTCGAGCGATACCGGGCGACGCAGGTCGCCGGCGCCGACGGTCGGGCCGGTGACCTCCACAGCATGGTCGAGGTCGTCATCTCGGGGATGGTCCGTCCCGATCCCACCCGGCTCGACATGGGAGTCTCCGAGGACGAGGTGCTCGAGGCGGGCCGGACGATCTGGCGCCGGATCGTCGAGATCGCCGAGAGCCACAACGAGCCCGGCCGGTTCACGACGCTCAACGGGTTCGAGTGGACGCCGACCCCCGGCGGGGTCAACTTCCATCGGGTCATCATCTTCCGCGGCAACGACGTTCCCGACCTCCCCTTGAGCAACTACGAGGCGAGCCACCCCGAACAGCTCTGGGACTGGCTGGAGACCGCGGCCGGCGGCCCGGCCAACGCGCTCGCGATCACCCACAACGCGAACTACAGCAACGGCCAGATGTTCAATCCCCGGTACAGCGACGGCCGTGAGATCGACGAGGCCTACGCCCGGCGCCGCGCACTCTGGGAACCCCTCGCCGAGATGTTCCAGAGCAAGGGCTCGTCGGAGACGACGCCGGCCCTGTCGCCACACGATCAGTTCGCTGACTTCGAGATCGTCGCGTCGCAGGCGTTCCAGCAGATCGCCGGCGCGTCCGCCGCTGCCACCGGCCAGATGCGCTGGGCCACCCTGCGTGGTGGGCTGCAGGAGGGCCTGCGCCAGCAGGAGCGCATCGGCGTGAACCCGTTCCAGATCGGGTTCGTCAGCGGCAACGACGGCCACTCGGGCACGCCCGGCAACAGCGAGGCGATGAACTGGCTCGGGGGCAACGCCTACCTCGACGACACCCCCGAGCTCCGCCTGTACGGCGTGATCGAGGGCGGCATCCCGTCGGTGCTGTTCAACCCCGCCGGCCTGACCGGGGTCTGGGCCACGGAGAACACGCGGGACGCCCTGTTCGACGGCCTCCGGCGGCGCGAAACGTTCGCCACGAGCGGGGTACGCCTCGCACCCCGCCTGTTCGGAGGCTGGGACTTCGACGTCGCCGACGTCGCCGACCTCGCCGAAGCCGGCTACCGCCAGGGTGTGCCGATGGGTTCCGAGCTGCCCGCACGGCCGGCCACCGCCACCGCGCCGACGTTCCTCGTTCATGCCGCGAAGGACGCCCTGGGAGCCAACCTCGATCGCATCCAGGTCGTCAAGTGCTGGACCGCACGGGGCATGCTCTTCGAGAAGGTGTTCGACGCGGCTGCCTCTGACGGCCGAACCGTCGACCCGGGGACGGGCCACCTCCCGCTGGTCGGCAGCACCGTCGACGTCTCGGCCGCGACCTACCGCAACGACATCGGGGCGACGGAGCTGTCCGCGGCTTGGACCGACCCCGAGTTCGACCCCTCGCTGGCGTGCACCTATTACGCGCGCATCCTCGAGATCCCAACGCCGCGCTGGTCCACCTACGACGCGGTCAAGCACGGCCTGCCGATCCCGACGAATGCGCCGGCCACCGTCCAGCAGCGAGCCTGGACGTCCCCGGTGTGGTACACGCCGAGCGATCAGGACCGCGCCGAGCGGCCGACGCCCGAGGGGATGTTCACGCGTCGCCCAGCTCACCGATCGCGGCATCCGCCCGATGACCGACGAGGAGATCCGCGCGGTGACCGTCGGCCGCACGGTGCGGTCGGTGAACCTCGTCACCGGGTTCGAGGTCGCCATCCACTACGGCGCCGACGGGAACCGTTCGCTCATGGGCCTCGGCGACCGTCCGGTCGTCACGCCCTACGAGATCCGCGACGGGCGACGGATCGAGACCAGCCTCCTCGGGGACCGGATGTCGATCGCGCTGTTCGCGGTCGAAGGTCGGATCCTCGGGGCGAGAGACGACGAGGCCGGCTACGTCAACTACGAGGCGTTCGCGATGGGGTGATGGGGTGATCCGTGGCCACGGGCTCCCGAGCCCGACCGAGGACCAAGTCGATGACCAAGCGTGAGTCTCCCGCTCGAGACTCACGAGTGGGGCCCGCTGCCGTCCCGGCCGTCGTCGCTGGAGCCATCCTGTTGTGGACCTTCTGGCCGCTCCTCCTGCTCGGGCTGCTCCTCGTGGTTGGGATCTACCTGACCTGGGGAGACCTGCGGGCGGTACGCAAGTGATCCGAGCGCAGCCCGAACGTGGCCAGCCTCCCGCTCCGGGCTCGCTGAGAGACACGGCCGCGATCGAGGCGGGTCGCGTTTCGACCACGACGGCCTGACGCCGCCCCGGAGCCGAGGCACGAGGATGGAGGAGGACATGGACTCGTCCGCGACCGGACGCGACGCCGCGTTCCCGTCGGTGATCGACGAGGCGGGTCGTCAGCTGCGCGCGCCCTGGGCAGCGAGCATTGCAGGCATCCTGTTCGCGGTTCTCTTCACGGGGGCCCTCGCACTGTTGCGGACCTCGCCGATCGTCACCGCGGGCGACGTCGAGCTGGTCCGGCTGTATTCGACCGGCCAGGACCTGCCCGTCCTGATCGGCGCGCTCTATCTCGCGCCGTTCGCCGGGATCATGTTCCTGTGGTTCATCGCGGTCATCCGCGACCAGCTCGGGGAGCGCGAGGACCGCTTCTTCGCCACCGTCTTCTTCGGCAGTGGCGTGCTCTTCGTCGCCCTCGTGTTCGCCGCGACGGCCGTGGGGAGCGCGCCGTCTGTCGGTTATCGCTACCTCGACCAGGCAGCCCCCACCGCGGGCACGACGGCACTTCTGCGCGCCCTCTCCTACACCCTGCTGTTCGCCTTCGCCACGCGCGCCGCGGCGGTCTTCCTCCTGGCCACCGCGACCATCGGCCTGCGCAGCCGCATCTTCCCGCGCTGGTTCGCCTGGACAGGCTACCTGCTGGGGCTCTTGCTGCTCGTGGTGGTGGCGATCTGGGACTGGATCATCCTCGTGCTGCCGGTCTGGGTCGCCGTCGTGAGCCTGTACATCCTCCAGCGGGAACGCGTGGGTCGGCGCCCACGATCGCCGTCGCGGACCTGAGACATCCGGGCGCGGCAGAGGGAATCCCGACCGTGCTGATCAGCACGCCCGCGTCCTTCGCCAGCGACCGGCACGCGTGGGTGTACGCCCACCAGAACGTGAACGAGTAGGCGGCGGGCGGACTCTCCACCCCGAGACTCGACAAGGCTCGGTAGTCGACGGTCGGTAGTCGTCGCGGCGACGGACAAGCGGGATGTTGCCGTCCGTCTCGTCGTTACCGCCATTGGGGCGTCATCGGGCAAGAGCTGCCGCGATCGGTTCGAGACCTCGTAGGCGTCACCGTCGACGAGTCGCCGCACGAACCTGGCTCACGCGGACACACCGGAGGCCGGACGAGAGGCACCGCAAGGCGTCGCCACGCCACGGTGGCGGCGATAAGTGGCAGGTAAGCGACGCGGACGACGATCAGCGCGACACGTGGGGTCGGGTCCGCCCGCCGTCGCGACCGTTCGCAGGGGGCACGAGGAGGTGTCCGCGTGCGCGCCGCAGCCGGGATCGAGGCCACCAACGGGGAGGGAATGGCCGGGGCGAGGAGAAGGCGCCGCGTCGGCGCGTCGTCAGACGGTGACGTGCCTCGCGATCGATCTGCAGCACCGACGGGGCGGCGATCCGGGGACATTGGGGTCTGTCGGTGCGACATTCCCCGGCCGCGCCGATGCCCTTCGGCCCGCCTGGGAGCACGAAACCCGTGAGAACGGGTGTTCTGGTCGGGGCGAGAGGAGTCAAACCTCCAGGACCGACCTTAGTGTCCCGGCGTCCTTGCCGCTGGAGATCGCGGTTACCGGGGTGGAGCGCTGGCTGAGCCGCTCGACCGCCTGACTAGCAGAGTGCCTGTTTCCCAAGCCTGAGCGTCCCAGCGCTGTCGACGCGTCCGGGAGGCTGCGGCACCTCGCTCGCGGTAGCCGGCGGGTCGGCTGCGGCGAGATCAGCTCGGGGACCGCATCAACCGCCAGACCGCGCGCAGGCTCGGTCGCTGTCCGTACAGCAGGACGCCTGCGGCGTAGATCCGGGCGGCGATCCAGAGGGTGACCGGGATCGTCACGAGCAGGATCGCGATCGACAGAGCGACCTCCCATCCGGCCGCCTCGCCCGCGACGATGCGGCTCGGCATGATGAACGGGCTGATGAACGGGATCTGCGACAGGAGCGCGACCCAGCCCGCCCGGATGTCGAGCAGGCCGGTCGCGGCGTACACGGCGACCATGTACCCGACCATCGTGATCAGGTCATCGGCATGACCGCCGCGTTCACGTCCTCCTGGCGGCTCACGAGCGATCCGGCGGCGGCATAGAGGACGGCGTAGAGCAGGAACCCGAGGACGCCGTAGACGCAGAAGAGGACGAGCAGCGTGATCGTGAGCCCCTCCGGCAGCGACATGCCCGCGCCACTGCCGAGGACGAGCGATGCGACGCGGTCCTGGAGAAGGAGCGCGAGACCGCCTGCGAGCAGGATCGCGAGGTACTGGAGAAACGCGACCGCCCCGACGCCGAGCACCTTGCCGCCGAGCAGCTCGAACGGCGTCGCGGCGTTGAGGATGACCTCCATGACGCGCGACGACTTCTCCTCCACCACGCTCATCGCCACCCAGTTCCCGTAGAGCACGATCATCATGAAGATCAGGATCGTCATGCCGAACGCGAGGAGGTAGGACGGAGCCCATCGCGCTCGAGTCCTGGGTCGGCTCCGTCCGGGTCGGATCGGGCCACTTCACCACGTAGGTGGCCGGCCCGAAGAGCGCGGCCTGCTCGGCCGGCGCGACGCCGAGGCGGTCGAGTCGATCGGCTGACCGCTACCGCGTTCGCGGCCTGCTGGATGAGCCCGGCCGTGCGCCCGGTCGCCGGGTCGTTCGTGTACAGGGTGAACGCGAGCTCGCCGTCGGGCCCCCGCTCGATCGCGAGCACCGCGTTCGTCCGCGCCCTCGGTCACGTCCGCCCGCGCCGCAGCCAGGTCGGACGCCGTCGTGACGTCGAACGCCTCGTGGGTGGACGGCGCCGCCCCGGCCGTGCCGGTCGAGGGCGTCGCGTTCAGCAGGGTGCGCGAGCGTCGGGACGGGATCGGCCCCGAGATCGCTCGCGCCGACGTAGACCGTGACCCGTTGGGTCGCATTCCCTTCGATGTACTGGACGATCACGGGTACCAGCGCGATCGCCACGACGCCGAGAACGAGGAGCGCCGTGCCCACCAGGAACGTGCGCGTCCGGACGCGGACGCTCGCACTCGCGGCGGGCGACCGACGTCATGTGCGACATCGTGCTCATGCCCTCACCTCCGCCGGCGCCGCCAGCGTCCGCTCCTCGAGATCGAGCGCCCCGACCCGCTCGACGAAGACCTCCTCGAGCGACGGATCGGCGACCTCGAACCGGAGGACCTCGTCGCCGCGGCCGACGGCCGCGCGGAGGACCGTCCTGCGGATCGGTCCCGGCATCGACGTGGAGCTCGGTGAAGTCGCGGCCCGGCCGGGTGACCCGGACGTGGGGCAGCGACCGGAGCCACTCGAGCTCGTCCGCCGGCGGCGGTGGCGAGGCGGACGACCTGGTGCCCGGTCGAGCGCTTGACGTCCCTCGTCGAGCCCGTCGTCGACGAGCCGTCCGTGGTCGATGATCGCCACCGAGTCGCACAGCTCCTCCGCCATCTCGAGCTGGTGCGTGCTGAAGACCAGCGTCTTGCCCCGATCGCGCATCTCGAGGAACGCGGACTTGAGCAGCGCGACGTTGACCGGGTCGAGCCCGGCGAACGGCTCGTCCATCACGATCACGTCGGGGTCGTGGAGCACCGTCGCGATGAACTGGACCTTCTGCTGGTTGCCCTTCGAGAGCGTCTCCGCGCGTCGGTCGGCGACGTCGCCGATCCGGAAGCGCCCGAGCCACGCGAGGGCGTCCGCGCGGGCCTTGCTCCGCGGGACGTCGTAGAGCGACGCGTAGAACACGAGCTGGTCGAGCACGCGCATCCGCCCGTACAGGCCGCGCTCCTCGGGCATGTAGCCCCAGGTCCGTCGCGGCCAGGCCGACGCCCTGCGGTCGAGCCATGCGACGGTTCCCTCGTCGGCGCGGAGCAGGCCGAGGACGATCCGCATCGTCGTCGTCTTGCCGGCTCCGTTCGCGCCGAGGAAGCCGAACACCTGCGCCGCGACCGACCGTGAAGGTGACGCCGCCGAGCGCCTGAACGTCCCCGAACCGCTTCGTCAGTCCCTCGATACGAAGACTCATGCCCTGTCCAGCTCCCCGGTACCTGCTGACGGACGCGTTGCGAAGTGTCGGGGCACGGCCAGCGCGGCGACAAGGGCTGGAGGCTGTCACGCTCGGGGCCGACCGGACCCCGCGGCCGGGACGGCCAACGAGCGACGCAAGGCGACATCCTCCCGTGCACTCCTCGCGCCGAGTCGCCCCACGAGCGCGGACCTCGGCTGCCGGGAGTTGTCCAGGCGCTAGACGGAGGCGCCCGCTCGCCACGACGCCGACGCGACCGCGACGAACGTGACCACCTCGAACGTTCCGTCCGAGGTCCCGTTGCTCAGGATCGGCCCGAGGAGCGAGCCGGTGTGCTCGCGCAGCGCGGCGATAGGTCGCAGATGAGCGACGCGGACGACGATCAGCGCGCCACGTCGGGTCGGGTCAGCCCGTCGTCGCGGCCGTTCGCTGGGGCACGAGGAGCGTGTCCGCATGCGCGCCGCAGCAGGATCGGGGGCACGAGATCCTGCGGGCGCGCTCTGGCCTCACGACCGAGCAGCTGATCTACCGCGGTCGGGCCGATGGGTGGCTGGCTGTCCTCGACCTGGAACCACGGTAGAGCCCCCACTCGATGAGCACACCCCGACTGAGAAACTCGACACCGTCACGCACTCGATGCTCCCTGACCGACCTGCCCGGCCGACACGCCGTCGAGGCCGACGAGGCTGGCGCTGACCTGCCACAGGCGGGCTGCGGCGCCCTCGTCGTACGAGGCCTTGTTCGAGCGTCTGCGGCCTGCCGTTGGCGAAGTACGTCACCCGTGACGCCCTCGACCTTCGGCGACGACGCCAGGTAGATCGACGTCGCAGCGCCCTGCTGCGGCGTCTTCATGAATGGTCGCCAGAGCGGGACGAGGAGCCTGAAGATCCGCGAGGGATCCTCGGCACCGAAGCCGGTGTTGACCACACCGGGATGCAGCACCGTTGGCCGTCACGCCGGTGCCCTCCAGGCGGCGGGCGAGCTCGTAGGTGAACATCACGCTGGCCAGCTTCGACTGGTTGTAGGCGTCCTGCCCGGAGTACCGGCGTTCGCCCTGCAGGTCCTCGAAGTCGATCTTGCCCAGGGACTGGGCGTTCGACGACACGCGTGACGATCGCGCGCCGGGGCACTGGCCTTCAGCCGATCCAGCAGCAGGTTGGTGAGCAGGAAGGCGGCGAGGTGGTTCAGGGCGAAGGTGTGCTCCAGCCCGTCGGCCGTGACGTGGCGGGTGGCCCAGTAGCCACCGACGTTGTTGACCAGCACGTCCAGGCGCGGGTACGCGTCGAGCACCTCTGCGGCGAGGCGGCGCACCTCGGCCTGGGATGACAGGTCGGCGCCGAACGCGTCCACGTCCGGATTGCCCGTCGCGCCGCGAATCTCGACGGCGGCGGCCTCGGCTCGCCCCTGGTCCCGGCCGGTGATGGCCACCCGGGCGCCCAGGGCGGCGAGCCCGATGGCGGTGGCCTTGCCGATGCCGCCGCGTGCCGCCGGTGATCAGGACGCACTTGCCTGCCATCGACGTGTTGTTCTCAACCATGATCGACTCCTCTCCTCTCAGCGGTCGGCGCCGGCTGCATTGCCGGCGCCGACCGCGAGGCATCAACGATCGATGCCTGTCACGCAGTGGTAGGGCGGGAGGTGACTTCCGGGCTCCGGACGGCCACGTCAGACGAGCCATCAGGCCCGGCGACCAGGAAGGCGACCATCGCGAAGAAGCCGAAGTTGAAGATCCCCAGCAGGAGCAGGCCGGCGAACCACGTCTTGCTCTCGAGCTGCCAGGTGTTCAGCAGGGCTCCGATCCACGCGACAAGGCCGGCGATCAGGCCGCCGGCGATCGCGAGGCCGCCGACGATGCCGAGCGGGAGCATGAGCCACGCGAGCGCGCTCCCCCTGAGGCCCACGATGTCGGGGCCGTTCATCACGAACACGTCGTTCGCGTTCGCGATCGACACAGCCACGATGGCGAGGATGGCGCCCGCGATGACGGCGAGCCCGCCGCCGATGAAGAGCCTGGTGACGGTTGCCTTGGACATGGGTTGTCTCCTTTCGAGATTGACGAAGGACTGTCGTCGGTCGCGGCGAGACGGCCGAGTGGTGCGCGCCGCGCCCGTGTTGTTGATCAGCTGATGGCCCCGAGGGCGTCGGCGGCACGAACCGGCGCGACGACATCTGGCAGAAGGCTCTCCGAAGACCGGAACCCCTTGGCGATCAGCCAGATGCCAAAGGCGACTTCAAAGAGTCCACCCGGGAGCGACAACAGGAGCGAAACGTGGATCCCGAAGATCTCGGCGATCGCTCCAGTGAGGTGGATCGCGTAGCCGACGACACCCCACAGCGCGAGGGTGCGAGGGACCATCCGGGTCCGGAACAGGAACCAGGTCATGAACAGGGCCCCGAACGCCAGCGTCCCTTGGCCAAGCTGGAAGGCGAGGGTATTCGCCTGCGTGAGGAGCGACCCGAGCGCGGTGCCCTCGCTCGCGCCCGCGCCGGCGACGAACTCGGAAAGGGGGACCAGCATGAGCAGGAACAGCACACCGAGGTCCAAGAGGACCACCTGGACCGTGATCGCGGCGAGGTAGACGAGCGCGGTGCGCTTGCCACGGCGCTCGGCGATCGGAAAGAACAGCACGCCCTTCCCGATGTCGACCACGGTGTTGAGGAGCATGAGGAAGGCGCCAACGAGGAGGACGGTCGAGTTCGCCGAGAGGGTCGACATGAAGTCAGGCGCGGTCGTTACGGAGCTGACAAGCCCGAAACCGATGCCGTACACGAGGAACCCGGCGAGGAACAGTGCCCCGAAGAGCCTCGAGAACCGCTTTCCTGGACCCTGGGGGTCATCGGTGGAGAGGTCGGCGGACGCAGCCGCGTCGCGGACCCGAACGTTGGATGTCATGGCTACTCTCCTTGTCGTTCATGGTGTGATGCACGTCGTCCGGCGGCTCACGGCCGCGGAGGTTGGAATGGAGCGTGGCGTCCGCCGGCCTCACACGGTGATCGCGACCTTCCCCTGCGCATGGCCGGCTCCGACGTGGTCGATCGCCTGCGCCGCGCTGCTCAGGGGATAGGTGCGATCCAGGACAGGCGTGACCTTGCCGGCCTCGATCAGCGCCTTGAGGGCGACGAGATCGGCATGGTTCGTGGAGACGAGGAACCGCCCGAGGCGCTGCGTGCCGAACCGGAACAGGAACGTCGCCCGGATGAGCCGGCCCGCGCTCGCGAACCATCGGTTTCCGAAGTTCCCGCCGTTCGGGATGAGCACGCCCGTGGGGGTCAGCGCCCGGCGCAGGTTGGACAGCGAGTGGTTGGAAACGTTGTCGAGAATGACGTCGTACAGCTTCCCCCTGCTGGTGAAGTCCTCCGCCGTGTAGTCGATCACGTGGTCGGCCCCAACCGAGCGGAGGAGGTCGAGGTTCCGGGTGCTGGCCACCGCAGTCACCTCGGCGCCGAGCGCCTTGGCGATCTGGACCGCGAACGTGCCGATGCCGCCTGAGGCCCCATTGATCAGGACCGTCTGTCCGGCACGGACCTTGCCGTGGTCACGGATCGCCTGAAGCGCCACGAGGCCGGCCATCGGCACGGTGGCGGCCTGCTCGAAGGTCAGGTTGGCCGGCTTCAGGGCGAGTTCGTCATCCGAGGCCGCGGCGTACTCGGCGTATGAGCCTGTGGACGCACCGAATACCTCGTCGCCTGGCTTGAAGCGCGTGACGCCGCTGCCGACCGCAGCCACATACCCGGCGACATCCGTCCCGCGGACGCCGATCTTGGGCCGGCGCAACCCATAGACGGGCCGCGCGATGTACGGCAGCCCGCTCATCACCGCCCAGTCGGCCGGATTGACGCCGGCCGCGCGAACGCGGACAAGCACTTGGTGCTCCCCGATCGCGGGCCTCTCGATCTCCCGTAGTTCGAGCGCCTCGCCTGAGCCGTAGTTGTCCTGAACGATCGCCTGCATCGGATCTCCTTCCCTCGAGGTCGGCTGCGCTCCTGATCGGAGTGCGCCTACTGCACGCTAGGGAGGACGTCGGGCTGCTCCATCCGGACGAACACGTACTCGGCACTTAGGACCCACGGGACGGGGGACTACGTACCCGCTCGGTGTTCCCCGCGATGTGGTGGGCCCACCGAGCCAGCGACCATCTGGACCATGCCTACCTTCTTGATCGAGGTACACATGGGAGACGTGGGCGCGCTTGAGCTCGAGCGCGCCATGCGGATGCTGGTGGCCGCTCAGTCCCGGATGCGCGGACAGGCGACCTTCGCGCGAACGATGTTCGCCGGACTCAGCCGTGAGGATGGTCGGCTCGTCTGCCTGGTCGAAGCGGCCAGCCTCGAGTCGGCGCGACGCATGGTGAGCCTGGCCCTCCTGCCGCCCGGGCGGATACGCGAGATCACCGACCTCGCGGACGCGCACCTATTCGGAGGTCGACACCCACGAGGCGATGCTGACCCTGGAGTTGAAACCGAGCTTGTTGAGGATGTTGTAGACGTGGGTCTCGACGGTCCGCTCGGACAGGAATAGTCGAGTCGCGATCTCCTTGTTGCTCAACCCCTCGGCAATGAGCGTCGCGACCTCCCGCTCACGTTTGCCGAGCGGATCGGGTGTCCTGTCGATCGCGGGCCTGGGATCTCGCGCGACCTTCCTCCCGAGCGCGAGATCGACGGCGCCCTCCCGGTCGAGGTTCGCCCCCGCTTCGAACGCCTTGGTGTAGCGGGCCTCGCCGAGCACGGTCACGGACTGCTCTCGAGCCCTCGCGACCAGGGGCATCGTGAACGGGCTTGGCTGGGCGCCGATGCCAAGACGCAGCATCTCGGACGCACCCAAGAGCTCTGCGGCACGCTGCGCGCTGCCTGCCATCGCGGCGGCGCTTGCGAGCGCTTCCATTCGCATCACCAGTCCGGGCCGGTCGTCCACGACCAGGCTGGCATCCAGCGCCTCGATCAACGCCGCCTCGGCTGCGGCATGATCGCCGAGCATCAGGGCACCCATGCCGGCACTGGTGAGGTGCACGCTGAGCATGAAGATCTCGTTGCACTGGCGGGACCGCGCCGCGGCGGCGAGCCCGACATCCCGCATCCGGATGAAGTCGGCGTCGACGAATGCAACGAAGGCTTCAGATTGGGCTGCCGCGATGAACGACATGTCGTCCCCGAGGCGCGCTGCGAGGGCGGTGGCATCTGCGGAAGTCGCGCGAGCTGCTGACAGGTCGCCTGCAAGTACTTCCAAAGCCGCCTGGTTCGCGAGGATCCGCACCAGTACGGCGTCGTCCTTCAGCCGGCGTGCGATCGCGGTCGCTTCCGCGACTGCGTCCAACCCCGCCGCGTGGTCACCCTGGACGACTGCGAGGGTGATCTTCACGTAGAGCGCATGGAGACGGATGCCCTCGTCGCCACCGCGCCGAGCGAGGAGGGCACCGATCCAGTAGGCGCCCTCGCTCACAGCGCGGTGTCTCCAGTGTTGCCCGAGCCCGGCCGCCATCGCGAGACCGAGGTCCGCCCCATGTGGGTCGGCCAGGCAGTGCCGCAGTGCCACGCGGATGTTGTCGGCTTCGAGATCCAGCTCGTCGAGCAATGCGACCTGAGACGCCACATCGGGCCTGGCCAGATCGAACTCGGTGAACCGGCAGAGGCCCGAATAGAACGAACGGTGTGCCTCCCTGGCGATCGCCTCCTCACCCGATTCGCCGAGCCGAAGCAGGGCGAACTCGCGCATGGTCTCGTGGAGCCGATAGCGCGCCCTTCCTGACGTTCCCTCGCGGACGACGAATGAGCGCTCAACGAGATTGGTCAGGACGTCCAGCGCACCGGACGGCGTCGCTGTGCCCGCCTGGCCCACCTTCTCGGCCGCCTCCAGGCTGAACGAGCCGGCGAACACGGACAGGCGGCGGAGGACCGCTCGATCATCGGGACCCAGCAGATCGTGACTCCAGGCGATGGTGGCTTCGAGCGTCTGGTGGCGCAGCGGGGCGGTTCTGCTGCCTCCGACAAGCAAGTGAAAACGGTCGTTGAGGCGCTCGACCAGCTGCTCCAGGCCGAGAGTCCGCAGTCGCACGGACGCAAGCTCGATTGCCAGGGGGATACCGTCAAGGCGACGCGCGAGCTCGATCACGGCGGCCTGGTTGTCCAGGGTGACTTCGAAAGGGGCGCCGGCTTCCCGTGCGCGCTCGACGAGTAAGGCGACGGCTTCCGACTGGGCGATCCGGTCGGGGGCCGTTCCCCCGTCGGGCTCCGGGATCGACAACGGGCCAACCTGAACGACCGTCTCTCCTTTGACCCCGAGGGCCTGCGTGCTGGTGGCCAAGATCCGCAGCGACGGCGCCTCCCGCAGAACCGCGTCGGCGAGCACCGCGCAGGCGTCGAGAAGGTGCTCGCAGTTGTCGAGGACGAGTAACAGCCGTTTGGAGGCGACGTACTCGATCAACCGGGACACAGGCCACTGGCTCGACTCATCGCGAAGACCGAGCGAGATCATGACCGTCTTCGTGACGAGCTCCGCATCCTCCAGGCCGGCGAGCTCCACGAGCCACACACCGTCCGGAATGCCGCGGCTGAGGTCGGCGGCCGACCTCAGCGCCAGTCGCGTCTTGCCCACCCCACCCGTCCCGACGAGGGTCACGAGTCGGGCAGCGCTCAGGGCGGCCTTGATCTCCTGCAACTGGCGGCGTCGGCCGACGAAGCTCGTCAGCTCCGCCGGCAGGTTGCCCCGCGTCGCTGTGGCGCTGTCCATGTGCGTTGCTCCGGGCGTCGAGCTCGTAGTGTGACAGCAACGTCGTCCGTGACCTCGACCGTATCGGGTTCCCAGCCGATGGACCGAGCACGGCGCGACCACGACCGCACCCGACGCGGTCGGGCCGGCCACCACCCTCGGCCATCACAGGGATGGCTCCGGAGACGTAGCACCGCAGGCGAATAGACCCGGCCGTCCTGCTCAGCCACGCTCGTCACGATATCGAAGGGCGTGCATGCAATCGTCACCAGCGTCACCTATAGCGCACGCTGGCAGAGCCAGCGGTGAAGCTGTGCTCGGTTCTCGACGGGGCCGCCGCGGCGGCTGAACAGGGAATGGAGCTGGCGCTCCGCGGGGGGGATGCCATCACCCTGCGCGAGGCCAGGGCGCTGCGCGAACGGGCTACGGCGCGGCCAACCGGCGGGCAGACAGTCACGGCGCTGCCCGAGCGCCTCACGCAGCGCGAGCTCGAAGTCCTGCGGCTCGGGCCGCCGGACACTCCAACCGCCAGGTCGCGGCCGAGCTCTACGCCACCGTCGGGACCGTGAAGTCCCATGTGCACTGCTTGGCGGGGAAGCTTGGGGCCACCAACCGCATCGAGGCCACCGTCCGCGCACGCGAGGATGGCTTGCTCTGAGCCCGTGACCGCGTCATTCGCCGGTCCATGCGGCGACCTCGTGACCGGAGTAGCGCCCTTCCTTGGTGGCCCGGTCGATCGGAAGTCTGCCGTCCCAAGGGCGCCCGACGTTCATGACCGACAGCTCCCATGGGAGAAAAGGTTCAGGCTCCAACTCACGCGAACCCGGACACGGGCGGGCCGGCGAGGTTTCGGCGGCGTCGTGGCCGCGGGGGCGGCAAGGACCTGACCGCGCCGCGGCTCGACGCCGCCAATGCAGAATCCGCAGCATGGACACCTGGAAGTTCTACGGGATCACCCACGCCGAACATGTCATCTGCAACCCGACCAGCCCCGAGCGCCTCGACGAGATCATCGGACTCCTGGACCTCCCGCAGGGGGCCGCCGTGTGGGAAGCCGCCTGCGGCAAGGGAGAGCTGCTGCTCCGGCTTGCCGAGCGGCACCCCTTCCGCGGCACCGGCGTCGACATCTCGCCGTACGAGATCGTCGTCGCCCGCGAACATGCCGCGACGCGCGCCCCGGCCGCCGGGTTGGCCTTCGTCGAGGGCGATGCGGCTGCGCACTCGCCCGAACCCGCGAGCGTCGACCTCGCGGTCTGTCTCGGGGCCAGCTGGATCTGGGGCGGCCATCGGGGAACCCTCCAAGCGCTGCGGAGCTTCGCGAAGCCCGGCGGCCTCATCCTTGTCGGGGAGCCGTACTGGCGGCGCGAGCCCGAGCCGGAGTACCTGGCGGCCGCCGAGCTGGGGGCCGGCGACATCTCGACCCTCCACGGCAACGTCGCGATCGCCGCGGAGGAAGGCCTCACGTTCCTCTACGCTCTCCCCAGCCGCCACGAAGACTGGGACCGGTACGAGCTGCTCCAGGTCCGCGCGGCCGAACGGTACGCTCTGGCCCACCCCGACGACCCCGACGTCGACGAGCTGCTGACCCGAGCCCGGCGCGGCGCCGATGCGTACCTCCGCTGGGGCCGTGACACCCTCGGCTGGTCGATCTACCTCTTCCGGGCGCCAGGCTGACGTCGCCCCACCATGGCCGACAGGACTCGCTGCTCTCGGGCAGAGGGGGCATCGCGGCGGCGGTGCTAGTCTCGCGAACCCGACGCGTCGGCAACCGCAAGAACACTTCGCGATGCCCCCGGTTGCCCTGATCGCAGAAGCGGACTGCCGCGACGGATCTCCAGCGTCCATGCGCTGCAGGCAACCGCACGCAGCGTAAGCATTGGGGCAACGCCCATCCCGGCCACACCATCGCATCCCGGCAGCTCGTCGTCCCCGGCAGCCGTCCGAGCCGTTCGGTCCTGGCCGGGCGTCACCCATAGACGCGTGATGCTTATCCCGTTGTCTCAGCAGCCCACAAGATGTGGGTGAGGCCACGGGCCGCCTGCCAAGCTTCGTCCACTTGACTCTTGACCCTCCCCAACTCGACGGAGACGCTGCGGGAACCAATCGCGCCAAATGGAGTGCCGGCGTGAAAAGGCTTCGGCTTGCGGCCTGCGTCGCGATCTGCGCGACACTCCTCGTCTCGGGCTGTGCCAACGGGACCGCGACCGTCACCGGGACGCTCGAGGGCGCCGATGGCCACTGTCTCTACGTCCATGTGCCGCATGCGAACGGCACTGATGCTCTACTGGCTCCGGCATCTGCCGTCCGGCTACGTGACAGATGAGCACGGCCTCTACAAACCTGACGGGAGCCTCATCAGGATGGGGGACTCGCTCACCGTCTCCGGGGCTCTGTCTTCGATGCCATTCGACAGGCAATGCGCCGGGGCGCACACGCTCGACGCGACGGCGATCGAATAGGGTCTCGTCCTCACCCAGAGTCACCGGCCTTCCCGTGGCTACTGCCTGATCGGGAACTGCGGCAGGTCGCTCGCTCCCCGCACGATGGAGAGCGGAGCCGGCGCGCGTCCGGTGCCGAGCCCGAGCAGCGTCTGGAACGCCGCCTGCGGGTTGCCGCGTCGATTGTGGCGGAACACGAGCTCGTCGAGGTAGACCTGGAGCTGCTCGCGGCTGACGCCGTGGAAGGTGCCCAGCAGCCACTGCTTCATGTTCCCCATCGCGCGGTCCGCGAGTGGGACGAATGGTCGCTCTCCTCGATGATCTTGCCCTGCTTCGCGGGCCGATGAACGAAGCCGGCCGCCGTCAGGCCATCGAACCCCGTCATCTTGTCGGTGATGATCGTCGTGCCGGGCTCGATGTTCGCGCAGGCGAAGGCCGTCATCGTCTTCTGCGTGAAGTCAGGGATGACCTCCCTGCGGGCGCGCCCGGTCGCGGTTCCGCGACGCTCGACTGCCACGATCACGAGGACGGCCTTCCGGCCCTTGAGCTGGCGACTGCCGCGCAGGCCCGCCTGGAGCCCACCGACCCACGTCTCGTCCATCTCGACGACGCCGCGCAGCTTCTCGCGCTCCGGGGCGTCCATCGCTCGCCGGAGCTTGTGGAGCAGCAGCCAGGCCGTCCTGTAACTGACGCCGAGCTGGCGCTGGAGCATCAGGGCCGAGACGTCGCGCTTGTCCGTCGTCATGAGATAGCGGCCCAGAACTTCCTCCCTCGTGACGAGCTCTGCTCCCACGAGGGTGCCAGCCACCTGTCAGGGGTGCTCAGGTTTGGACCGGCGAGAAGTGCTCAGTATTCGGGCGGCGTCGACACCTCGCCACACCACGATCGCGGCGATAAGTCGCAGGTAAGCGGCGCGGAGGACGATCAGCGCGGCACGTCGGGTCGGGTCCGCCCACCGTCGCGGCCGTTCGCAGGGGCACGAGGAGGTGCCCGCGTGCGCGCCGCAGCCGGAATCGAGGCCACAACCGCGAGGGAGTGGTCGGGGCGAGGAGGAGAGCGCCGCGTCGGCGCGTGGTCAGGCGGTGACGTGCCTCGCCATAGACCTGCGGCACCGACGGGGCGGCGATGCGGGGACACTGGGGTCTGTCGGTGCGACATTGCCCATCCGCGGTCGTGCCCGTCGACCCGCCTGCGAGCACGAAACCCTTAGAACAGGTGTTCTGGTCGGGGCGAGAGGAGACAAGCCTCCAGTACCGACCTCAATGTCCCGGCTCGATTGCCGCTGGAGATCGTGGTCACCGGGGTGGAGCGCTGGCCGGCCAGCTCGACCGCATGAGCCCGAAGTCCACGTAATCGGTGAGCCCGTGAACTTGGAGATTGTGGCCGAGGACGTGGGAGACCCTCGACGAGAGCCCCGCTCCCCGTCCCGCTAGGCCCCTCCCGGAGACACCAGAGCATCAAGAGACGCCAGGGGCACGATGCCGTTCGCCCTGCGCGTCAGCGACTCATCCAGGGCAATGAGGGCGTCCGCCTGCAGCAGCGTCACCGCAAGGTACTCGGCATCCCCGATGGCGTCCCAGCCTTGCTCGTCGAGCGATCCGCCAGGCCGTCCGCCGAGAGACGCGGTCGCCCAACAGCCGCATCTTCAGCTCGGTGAGTCGCTCATGGAGCCGCAACGCCTCGTCCTCGGTGAGCTCACCGCGGCGGACCTGGTCATAGAGCAATGACAGCGACTCCGATCGCACCGAGTTCGGGGCGACGAGCTGGTGGTCGGGGTGGATGCGCACGCCGGTGGACGCGATCTGCAACAGAGCCCGAGCATCCACGACATACCGCGCCATGCGTCGCAGCATACGGTGCGCGACCTGAGTAGCAGTCCGCCCGTGGCTTCGTTCCGGTCGCTCTCACCCTCGGTGGACATCAGGTGGCGCGACTGCGGCAGATGCTACGGTTCTCACGTCGGCGGCTGGCGCCTCATGGCAGATCCACGCCCAGCTCAGTCGCCGCGTCGCGTGGATCGGAGGTGCCCTGTGAACGAGTCCCGACCTGCTGTCGTCCATCCCGCTGACGCGATAGCCGGGCCAACGACGCCCGGCATGGAGCTGCGCCACCACCGCGATCCTGACGGCCGCTGGGTGGGCTGGAGCGGCTGGATCCGGAACGAGGCGGGCGACGTCAGTGGCTGGCATCACCGTGCCGCCAACGACACGTACGTCTACGTCATCCGCGGCTCGGTGACGATCGAATTCGGCCCGGGCGGAGCCGAGCGCGTCGAGGCGCGCGCCGGCGATCTCCTCCTCGTCCCGTGCCAGACGATCCACCGCGAGACGACCGGCTCGGATGAGGACCTCGAGGCCTTCGTCCTGCGCGTCGGCGGCGAGCCGGAGCAGGTCGACGTGGACGGCCCGGAAGGGGCAGGGAGATGACGTCCCGACTTCGCGTGCTCGTCGAGCAGCCCACCAGGGGCAAGCGCTGGGTCGCCGTCGCGGCGGACTGGCCCGGTCTCGAGCGCGGCGGCAAGACGGAGGACGAGGCAATCGAGAAGCTGGCCCGCTACGTGCCGCGATACCTCTCCGTCGCGAAGCGCGCCCGCCTAGGGTCGGAGCTCGCGACCCAGACGGCCCTCGAGATCATCGGCCGCTACCCGGGGGTCGGCTCGACCGACTTCTGGGGCATCTCCTTCGCGCCGTCGCCGCTCGACCGCGAGCCGTTCGACGCGCCGACCTTCGACCGCCAGGTGCGGCTGCTGCGCGCGGCGTGGGCGGAGTTCGACGAGGCGGCCGCCGGCGTCTCGGCGGAGCTTCGGCCGGGTGTCCGGGGCGGCGGCCGCTCTCGCGACCAGATCGTTCGCCACGTCCTGGCGACCGAGGGGGGCGACTTCTCGAAGCGCGTGAAGGCGAAGTCCGAGCTGGAGGATCTGTTGACGCCGGCTGGGCTCGCCCGCCACCGCGACCGCTATGTCGAGGCGATGCGCGCGTGGTACGGGGAGGGCAAGCCGCTCGGCCACTGGACGATCCCCTACCTGTTGCGCCACACGGCGTACCACGCGCTGGATCACGCCTGGGAGATGCAGGATCGTGACTTGACGGAGGGCGCGTCCCCGAAATGACGGCCACGACCGGCACTTGCCGTCTGCGAGGCGATGACCCTGCCGGCCGTGGGACCAGGCCGAGTCGCGGATCGCGACCGCCGTCGCGGTGGATGGCCCCATCGTCCCCACAAACGTCGACGAGGGCTGTCGGGAGGTCGAGATGAGCGAACAGGGCTGGCGGACGTTCCTCGACGCCGAGGGTGTCGAGGACTGGGTCGTCCTGCACGGCGGTCCGACCGCCGTCTTCCGCACCGAAACGCTCGCGGCTGCGGCGAGGCTCGCGGATGCCATCGCCGGGATCCCCGGTCTTGAGGGCACCCGCGCGCAGCTCACGATCGTGTCCGGCCGCCTCACCGTCAGCCTGACCCGGGAGGTCTGGGGAGTCGAGGCCGAACACGTTGACCTCGCGCGCGCCATCTCGCAGGTCGCGCGGTCGCTCGGCGCCGTGGCCGACCGGAGTGAGGTGCAGGAGGTGCAGCTCGCCATCGCCGCGAAGCCCGACGCCATCGACCTCGGGTTCTGGCGGGCCGTGCTGGGCTACGCGCCGATGCACGAGGACAACGCGATCGACCCGCTCGGGCACGGCTCCACGGTCTGGATGCAGGAGCTCGATCCGGCCAAGCCGCTCCGCCATGCGATGCAGGTCGACGTGTCGGTTGCGCGGGACCACGCCGAGGCGCGTCTGGTGGCGGCGGTCGCGGCCGGTGGCGTTGTCGTCGACGACTCCCACGCGCCGGCCTCGTGGATCCTCGCGGACCGGTCGGGCAACAAGGTGTGCATCGCTGCGTGGCCGGACGGTGCCGCGGATCCGCAGGACGCCGGACCGGCCTGACCCGAGTGGTCTCGACGGGCGACCGGGTGGCCCGGGCCGCGCCTCGGGGACCGTGGACAAACGGACTCACGTCCGACGCCCGGGCGCGCGGGTCAAGAACGAGAGTGTTGCAGTCCGCCCCCCCGTCAGGCTGGTCACCCGATCCGCCGCCCGTTCGACCTGGGCACGTCTTGGGCGGTCGCGCGGTACGGTGGACGCATGACCAGATCGATGCGCGTGATCCTCGAGATCGGCAAGGCGCCCCGCCGCATCGTGGCCGGGGCCATGGACTGGCCGGGGCTCGACCGGTGGGGCCAGACCGAGCCGGCGGCCGTCGACGTCCTCCGCACGTACGCCGACCGCTACACGCCGGTCGCCCGGCGCGCCGGGCTGGAGGCGGAGCTCGCCGAGGAGGCCGGGGCCGTCGAGGTCGTCGAACGAGTGCCGGGCTCCAGCTCGACCGACTTCTGGGGCGTCGCGCACATCCCCTCGCAGATCGAGCACGAGCCGCTGTCGACCGACGAGCTCGAGCGCCGGCTCGCCCTCCTCGCGGCGTGCTGGGCGTACTTCGACGACACGGTCGAGCGGGTCTCCGGCGAGCTCCGCCCCGGCGCGCGGAGCGCCGGCCGGACCCGCGAGCAGATCATCCGCCATGTCTACGCGAACGAGCCCGAGCAGTTCACGCGGAAGGTGGAGGTCAGGACGCCGAGGGAGGCGGTCCTGACCCAGGATGGGCTCGACCTGCATCGGCAGCGGACGCTCGATGCCATCCGCGAGTACCACCGCGAGGGACGGCAGGCTCGCACCTGGCCGCTGCCATTCCTCATCCGGCGCATCGCCCACCACGTGACGGACCACGCGTGGGAGCTGGAGGACCGCGACCCTACCCGGTGACGAGGCGGCCGAGGACGGTCCCGGCCAGGTCAAGGCCGACGTTCGGGGGATGTGGCCCCGTCTCGGGTCCGATCGGCGCGTCGGGGTCATCCAACCTCGCTAGACGCGAGAACATGGCCCAAACGGCCGAATGGGCACCGGCCGCCCTCACGCTTAGCGCATGGCGGCGCGCTGGTTGCTCGGCCACAGTGCGCAGGGCGTGCTTCTGGGGCTCCTCGACCTCGTGGCCTCGCTGGTCGAGCTCAGGGCCGCGAACGAGTATTGGGCGCGACGCAACACCGGGGCGGGACCGGGTCGCCGAAGACGCGCTTGACGGTCATGGCGTCTCGCGCCTGGTTGAGTACTTCGTGAGCGTCCACCGTTTCTCCCCGTAGCGTGAATGGGACTGGCATCGAGAGGAGTCCCCCGGCCCGTTTGAGCGGCCCCCGGGACGTCGGGTGCGGAGCAAGGGGCCGGGTCGAGGGTGGGCGACGTTACGCCGAACCGCTCTTCTTGAGCGCCTGCTCCACTTCGTCAAGCGTGAAGGCTCGAAGCGTCTCGGTCCGATTGTTCCCAGCGCCCGCAATGCCTGCAGCCGACGCCAGCATGGTTTCAGCGTCCGGCGCCTCCACGATCACAACGACGTCGTACCGCCCCTGGGTGAGGTACCAGCCGTAAATCTCTAATCCCAGGCGCTCCCCCCGTGCCATGTTCTCCTCGGCGAACTTGCGGAGGTTCTGGATGTTCTTGGCGCCTTGGTCAGTGAACTTGCTCAGAACGACGAACATCGCCACGGTGCACCCCCATCCAGGCTCCGCCAGGTCAAGAGCCCGGCCAATCGAACCTGAGTGACCGGACTATAGGCCGACCCACGATGAGAGGCGCGTGTCGCGCCCCGGCCACCCAGTGCGCGTCCCATCCTCCGTGGCGAACAGATCGCCCGGTGCGGAGCCGGGGGCGCATGGTGAGGCGAGACTGGCCCAGCATCACGGTCCGCTGGTCGGGGCCTCCGCCGTCTCGCCGGGGTTCTTCAGGGCCGGGTACTGGGCGGACGCTCCCGCGATCGCCTACGACGAGGCAGCGCAGTGTCAAGGGACAGCTCGATCTGGACGGAGACGGTCACGAGAACTGGACACTGGCGGCCACGAGACTTGGACGGTGGCGGACAGGAGAACTGGACGGGCCCGGTTCTCTGACCCGGTGCCCTTGAAGGGTGGCACGATGCCAGCGGTGGGAGCTCCCGGCCGCCGTGGTCAGCCCTGTGCCGTGGCCAGCGACTGGACCCCTCGCCCGTCGAGCGCCTCGGCGAGGCGGTGGCTGCGGCCCTCGGTGACGACGACGTGGGCGTGGTGGAGCAGCCGGTCCACGGCCGCGGTGGCAAGGCCCTTGGGGAAGATCGTGTCGAAGCGGGCGGGGTGCAGGTTCGAGGTCAGGATCAGGGAGCGCCGCTCGTACGCGGCGTCGACCAGGCGATAGAGCGCCTCGGCCTCGTCGGCGCCGGCGGGCAGCAGGCCGATGTCGTCGACCACGATCAACTCGGAGCGCACGATCCGGGCCACGACGGCACCCGTCGTGGCGTCGATCCGGGAACGGGCGATCGTCGCGGTCAGGGTCTCGAGGCTGAACCAGCCGACCCGCAGGTCGTGGTCGATCGCGGCATGGGCGATCGCCTCGGCGAAATGGCTCTTCCCCGTTCCCGAGGGGCCGACGAGGACGAGGTTCTCGGCGCGCCCGATCCAGTCGAGGTTGCGCAGGGCCCACTGGGCGTCGAGCGGGATCGCCGACGCGGCGGGATCCCAGGCCTCGAACGTCTTGCCCGACGGCAGCCGGGCCGCCCCGACGGTGGATCTCGCGCGTCGAGCGGTCCCGCCCGGCCGCCTCTTCGGCGAGCAGGACCCGGAGGAGCTGGGCGTGGTCCCACCCTCGTCGGTCGCCCGGGCGAGGACCGCGGGTCCCGCCAGGCGGGCATAGCGCAGGCGCAGGCGATGGAGCAGCCGGATGAGGTCGGGCGGCAGCGGTGGCGGCTCCGCCGGGTGGAGCCGCGGTGGCAGGTCCCGCCAGCGGTCGTACTCGGCGGTCAGTGCCGCGCCGCGGATGCGGCGGGTCGACTCGATCGGATCGTGGGCGCCGCTCACCGCCCGAGGAGCTCCCAGCCGCTGGTGCCGGGCTGGAGCGTGTCGTCGGCGTCGCCCGGCACCAGGCGCTCGCTTCGCCGGTCGCCCATCAGCCGGCGGTGGTCGAGGATCGACTCGAGCTTGGGCAGGAACGCATCGAGGATCTGGTCACGCCGGACCGGGTCAGCCGTCGCCTGGCCCGTCTCGCGCAGCCGGACGTACCGGGCGACCGTCATCGGCGAGCAGCCGGTCAGGCGCGCCGCCTCGCGCAGGCTGCCCGTCAGGTCGAACGCCTCGAGGATCTCCACCACGTCTCCGGCATGCTTCACCACGTCCCTCCTCTGGCTCACCTTCGGTTGTCTCAGCAACCCCAGCGTGAGCCGGGAGGGACGTTTGAGTTCACGGTGTCCTTGAGGGGAGACCGTGGGGCGGGTGTCCAGATCTCGCGGCCGCCAGCGTTCGGTTCTCCTGGCCGCCAGCGTCCAGGTTCGTGTCCGCCTGCGTCCAGATTCCCATGTCCGCTGTCACGCAGTTGCCTGGGTTCGGCTTCCTTGTGCTGGTGGACGTAGGCTCGGAGCTCGGCGGCTGACGCCCTCGTCGGTCGCCCTGGATCCCGTACCTGGTGAGCCGGCGGCATGCGTCGCGGCTCACCGTGGGTGGCCGCCGCTGAGCCCACGCTCCGGAGGCCGTGAACGGGGCCCAGGGTCGGCAGGCGGAGCGCCCGCGCCGCGACGGGCCCCGTTGCACCGCCCGCTGCCCGGTCGGGTCGTCCCAGGCGTGACGACCTCCGAGCGTGTCCGGTGCCGTAGGCCCGAACGTGGCCAGCTCGTCGAGAACGAGGTATGCACGGTCCTTCTATGAGGTCGCCCTGGACATGCTGATTGACAACTCACGCGCGACCAGCCGCCTGGTCAGTCTCCCTGATGCCGACCGACGGGCAGCGATGGGGTCCGGGAGCCGGGGTTCGGCGCCCCGATCCCTGACCGGCCTGTCGTGCTCCGCCACGCAGGATCGGACCGGAGACCCCACCCACCCGTGATCGGTGCCTTCGCTGCCGCGCCGGCACCTCCCTCCCGGGCCATCGTGGATCCGGGTCTGCTCTCCTATCGTGATCGCGCTGCGCTGCGCATCCCTGTACCGCGCCGACGTCGCCACGACCTCCCAGCTCACGACCCTCGTCTACCACCGTCGTCAGACCGCCCAGGCACGCCTCGCCGCCCTCTACCGGGCGGGCTACCTCGAGCGGGCCGTCCTCCCTCCGACAACCCGCGGTGGTGCTCCCTTCGCCTTCCGGGTCTCGCCGCGGGGACGCCGTCGCCTCCACTACGACAAGCTCACCCGCTCCCGGGCAGGCACCCAGCTCCGCCACAGCCTCAACGGCGTCGAGACCGTCTGCGCCTTCCTGGCGGCGTCGCCGCGCGCCCGAACCGCTCCTGTCGGCCTGGCACACCGAGACGATGGCCCACGACAGCCTGCGGGGTGTCTACCCCGACGCGATCGTGGTCCTCCAGGGAGCGACCGGATCCGCGGTCCTGTGCCTCGAGATCGACGAAGCGACCGAGCGCGGCCCGGTCATCCGCGACAAGCTCGCCCGCTATGAGACCGCGCTCTGGTCGAAGCCCTGGTACGTCGTCTTCGTGGCGGGCTCACCCGAACGGGCGGCGCGGCTCGCTGCCATCGGGCGCAGCCACGCCGACCTACGCCGGGCTCGCGGGCAAGGCCTGGGCGCTCGTCCTGCCCGACTTGCGGGCCAGGGGCCCGGCGGCACCGCTCGTCGCCCTCAACCCGAGCGTTGGCCGGACGACCGTCGGCGGTCTTCTCGTGGACCCGACCCCGCGGCGCTGCCCGACACCCGTCGGCTCCGACGCCTGGCTGCGGCTCCTGGGTCACGGTGGTGTGGAAGACCACGCCGAGGCGCTGCGGTGACCGCAGCACACCATCCAGCCGCAGCAGGCAGAAGCCCGTCCGCTTTCGAGAACGCGCTCGCGGCGCTCATCGAGGCCGCCGAGCAGTGTCGCCTGGCTGCGGCCGCTGAGCCGATCCGGTACACTTGCCCGACGGGTACGCATCGACGAAGGGAGCGCACCGTGCCACGACGCACGACGCGCCGTCGGATCGGCGTGCCCGACGCGTTCCGACGGCTCCCGATGAGCGAGGAGGACCTCGCGGGTCTGCCCTCGTTCCGGGTCATCCGCGTCTCGACCGAGGCCCAGGACTACCGGGGCGGACCCGAGGGCCAGGCCCACGAGCTCGACCTGGCCGAACGGCGCACGCGGGTCACCCCGTCCGGGCTCGAACTCCATGACGCCTCGCCCGGCTGGGACGCCGGGCGACTGGAACCCGCGCTCGCCTGGGCGGCCGACGGCCGGGTCAAGGTCGGCCTCGTCCCGTACTTCAGCCGGTTCATGCGCGACCCGGCGCTCGCCTTCGCCTACCGCGACGCGTTCCACGCCCGAGGCTGCGTCCTCTACTTCGCCGATCGGCGACTGCTGTGCGTCCGACCCTGACCGCCAGGGCGACTTCGGCGAGCTCGCGGTCAAGGCCCAGATCGACAATCTCGACCGAGCCCGGGCGATCGCGGGCGGGATCGCCGCCAAGTTCCGGGCGTTCGGGGATCCCGGCGGCCACCCGCCCTTCGGGTTCCGGCGGTCGGGCGGCCCACGTCCGGTGCTCGAGCCCGATCCCGACCACATCGGCGAGGCGCGGACCCTCTTCGAGCTCTACGCGCAGCGGTGGTACAGCGACGACACGCTCGCGCTCGAAGCCGCGGCCCGGGGCTTCCGCTCGCCGCGGACCGGGCGGCCGCTGACCGCCGCCGGGATCGCCGAGCTCCTGCGCAACCCCGCCTACAACGGCTACCTCGTTCGCTTCCGGGGATTCGCCGACGAGGAGCGGATCGAGGCGCCCTGGCGCCATGCGGCGGCCGCCGAGAGCAGCCGCGAGCGGGTCGTCGATCCGCCGGTCACCGACGAGCTCTGGGAGCGGGTCCAGGCGATCCGGACCGAGCGCGCGACGGTGGGTTCCGCTCGGTCCGCGGTGCCGACCGCGTGTACGTCCCGCACCTGTCTTGCCATGGCTGCGGCGCGGCGCTGCGCGGTCACGCCAGGACGGGGCGGCGGCGGATGTACCACCTCGCTCCGGTCTGCGCGCCGTGGGACGGAGGCGGCCGGCGCGGGCGAGCTTCCGGGCCGAGATCTACGAGTGGCAGATCGCGGCGCTGCTGGCCACCGGCACGGTCGACGAGGCCGTCGACGCTCGCGGATCGTGGCAGCGCTCAGTGGCGCGCCGACGCCGGTCGACCTGCGCCGGGTCACAAGGCTCGAGCAGGAACTGCGCGCCGATCGCGCTCGACAACGCGTTCGGCCGCTCGGCGACGACGACTACCTGCGACGCAAGGCCGACCTCTCGCCGAGAGCTCGTCGAGACCCAGCAGCCAGACGGCCCGGCACCGCGGGTGGAGCCCGAGCGGGCGATCGCGTATCTCGACGACCTGCGCTCGCTCTGGGACGTCGAGCTGCCCGAGGCGCCCGAGCACGCGCCGGTGCGCCGTGAGTACGAGCTCCGACGGGCCCAGGCCACGCGGCCGGCTTCGAGCGACTCGAGGTGCTTGGGCCCGGTGATCGTCGAGGCGAAGCTCTCGACGGATCTCCGTCCGGCCGCGCACGCTGGCGCTGTCGCTGAAGCCGCGGCGGGCCGAGCTCCGAGGAGAGCGGGCAGAGGTCGTGCGCCCGCTGCTCGATGGCCGGCACGTCGCGTGTAGCCCGCACGCCACGCCGGAGGCGCGCAAGAAGCGACGCCAGCGAGAATCAAGGGGGACATTAAGGTGCATTTGGTCGGGGCGAGAGGGATAGCCCCGCGACCACCGACCTTCCGATCACGATGCGGCTCGCCGAGCCGCCGGAGCCCTTCGACTGGCTGCGGAGCGCATGACGCGCCGGTCGCCTCGCACCGCCGAGCGCGCCACCGACCGTGAGGTCGGCGTGGTCGCGGCGGTCCTGGCCGCCGGGTCGGAGAAGGCAGCCGCCCACCGACTCGGCCTGTCGCACTCGACCGTCAAGCACCACCTGGCGAATGCGCGGTCGAAGGTCGGGGCGACGACCACGGCGCAGCTCGTGTGGATCCTCGCGCCGCGGCTGCCCGAGCCCTTGGACC
>CAWHRD010000004.1:0-192131 GCA_963831745.1 uncultured Chloroflexia bacterium
AGGCCGAGGCGCGCAGGCACCGCGACAAGCTCGTCGAGGCCGTCGCCGAGATGGACGACGACCTGATGCACAAGTACCTCGAGGGCGAGGAGCTCACCGAGGCCGAGCTCGTGCGCGGACTGCGGCTCGGCACCCTCCAGTACCGCATCGTGCCGGTGCTGACCGGGTCTGCGCTCAAGAACAAGGGCATCCAGCCGATGCTCGACGCCGTCGTCGCCTACCTGCCGTCGCCGCTGGACGTGCCGCCGGTCATCGGCGAGCACCCGACGACGCATGCCGAGGTCCTGCGGACGGTCGGCGACGGCGAGCCGTTCAGCGCCCTCGCCTTCAAGATCGCCGCCGACCCGTTCGTGGGGAAGCTGGCCTTCTTCCGGGTCTACTCCGGGACGCTCAAGTCGGGGTCCTACATCCTGAACTCGACGAAGGGCAAGAAGGAGCGCATCGGGCGGATCCTCCAGATGCACGCCAACCACCGCGAGGAGATCGAGGAGGTCCACGCCGGCGACATCGCGGCGGCGGTCGGCCTCAAGGAGACCTTCACCGGCGACACGCTGTCCGATCCGGACCACCCGGTGATCCTCGAGTCGATGACCTTCCCGGAGCCGGTCATCGAGGTCAAGATCGAGCCCAAGACGAAGGCCGACCAGGACAAGATGGGCCTGGCCCTGCAGCGCCTCGCGGAGGAGGACCCGACGTTCCGGGTCAAGACCGACGAGGAGAGCGGCGAGACGCTCATCGCCGGCATGGGCGAGCTCCACCTCGACGTGCTCGTCGACCGGATGGTCCGCGAGTTCAAGGTCGCGGCGAACATCGGCAAGCCGCAGGTCTCCTATCGCGAGACGATCCGCCGGCTGGCCGAGGGCAACGGGCGCTTCGTGCGCCAGACGGGCGGCAAGGGCCAGTACGGCCACGTGATCCTCAAGCTGGAGCCCCTCGAGAAGGGGAGCGGGATCGAGTTCCTCGACAAGACGGTCGGCGGCACGATCCCCAAGGAGTACATGCGGGCCATCGACCACGGCATCCGCGCGGCGCTCGAGACGGGCGTCTACGCCGGGTACCCGATGGTCGACGTCCGGGCCACGGTCATCGACGGGTCGTACCACGAGGTCGACTCGAGCGAGATGGCGTTCAAGATCGCCGCCTCCATGGCGGTCAAGGACGCGGTGGAGAAGGCCAGCCCGACGATCCTCGAGCCGATGATGCGGGTCGAGGTCACCATGCCGGAGCAGTTCATGGGCGACGTCATCGGCGACCTGAATCGCCGGCGCGGCCATGTCGAGGGGATGGACTCCCGCGGGACGACGCAGGTCGTCCGGGCGTTCGTCCCGCTGGCGGAGATGTTCGGGTACGCCACGGACCTGCGGTCGATGACCGAGGGCCGGGCGAGCTACTCGATGGAGCTGTCGCACTACGCCGAGGTCCCCGGCAATCTCGCCGCGGAGCTCGTCCAGAAGTCCAGGGTCTAGCAGTCGGGAAGGCCGGGACGGACGTCCCCAGCGGGACCCGGACGCGGCGAGGAGCCAGGGAGCAACGACGATGGCGAAGAAGAAGTTCGAGCGGACCAAGCCGCACGTCAACATCGGCACGATCGGTCACATCGACCACGGCAAGACGTCGCTCACCGCGGCGATCACCAAGTACCTCGCCCTCAAGGGCGGGTCCGAGTACCGTGCCTTCGATTCGATCGACAACGCCCCCGAGGAGCGCGAGCGCGGCATCACGATCGCGATCGCCCACGTCGAGTACCAGACCGACGCCCGCCACTACGCGCACGTCGACTGCCCCGGGCACGCCGACTACATCAAGAACATGATCACCGGCGCGGCCCAGATGGACGGCGCGATCCTCGTCGTCGCCGCGACCGACGGCCCGATGCCCCAGACCCGGGAGCACATCCTCCTGGCCCGCCAGGTCGAGGTCCCCTACATCGTCGTGTTCCTCAACAAGGTCGACGCGGTCGACGACCCCGAGCTCCTCGACCTCGTCGAGCTCGAGGTCCGCGAGCTCCTCTCCAAGTACAACTTCCCGGGCGACGACCTGCCTGTCGTCCGCGGCTCCGCCCTCAAGGCCCTCGAGGCCTCCGACGACGTCAACGACCCGGCCTACGCCTGCATCCAGGAGCTGATGGACGCGGTCGACTCCTACATCCCGACCCCCGAGCGCGCGATCGACAAGCCGTTCCTCATGCCCGTCGAGGACGTCTTCGGGATCAAGGGCCGGGGCACCGTCGCCACCGGCCGCATCGAGCGCGGCATCGTCAAGGTCGGCGACGAGGTCGAGATCGTCGGCATCCGCCCGACCCGCAAGGTCGTCGTCACCGGCGTCGAGATGTTCAAGAAGCTCCTCGACGAGGGCCGGGCCGGCGACAACGTGGGCTGCCTCCTGCGGGGCATCGAGCGCGACGACATCGAGCGCGGCCAGGTCCTCGCGAAGTCGGGCTCCATCAAGCCCCACACCCGGTTCACCGCCCGGGTCTACGTCCTCACGAAGGAAGAGGGCGGCCGGCACACCCCGTTCTACAACGGGTACCGGCCCCAGTTCTACCTCCGCACGACGGACGTGACGGGCGCCATCGGCCTGCCCGAGGGGGCCGAGATGATCATGCCCGGCGACAACGTCGACATGACCGTCGAGCTCATCACCCCGATCGGCCTCGAGGTCGGCCAGCGCTTCGCCATCCGCGAGGGCGGACGGACCGTCGGCGCCGGTGCGATCGTGGCCATCACCGAGTAGGGACGAGATGGCAAAGCAGCGGATCCGGATCCGCCTCAAGGCTTACGACCACCGCCTGCTGGACCAGTCCGCGGCGCAGATCGTGGAGACCGCCCAGCGCACCGGTGCCGACGTCGTCGGCCCGGTGCCGCTGCCGACCCGGATCGAGAAGTTCACGGTCCTCCGGTCTCCCTTCATCGACAAGGACAGCCGCGAGCAGTTCGAGATCCGGACCCACAAGCGCCTCGTGGACATCCTCGACCCGTCGGCGAAGACCGTCGACGCCCTGATGCGACTCTCGCTGGCGGCGGGCGTCGACATCGAGATCAAGATGTGATGGGCGCGCTGATCCGGCCCACGGCGGCGTTGTCGCCTGCGGCTCCTCGCTCACGCACCTCCAGTGCGCTCGCTCCGGTGCTCGGCTCCGCCTTGCCCTGGGCTCGGCTGAGCGCGCCCACGGGGACCTACTCATGAGCATCGGACTGATCGGCCGCAAGGTCGGCATCACCCAGGTCTTCCAGGACGACGGGACGATGATCCCGGTGAGCGTGGT
This sequence comes from uncultured Chloroflexia bacterium, assembly GCA_963831745.1. Classification (GTDB taxonomy): domain Bacteria; phylum Chloroflexota; class Limnocylindria; order Limnocylindrales; family CSP1-4; genus CTSoil-043. The sequence goes on from CAWHRD010000004.1 coordinate 3,266, forward strand.
CGCCATCGAGCCGAACACGGTGACGCGCCTCCGAACGCCCGAGCGGGACGGCTACACGGCCATCCAGCTCGGCATCGAGCCCAAGCGCAAGCTCACCAAGCCCGAGGCGGGCCAGCTCAAGGACCTGCCCAAGGTCGCGGTCATCCGCGAGTTCCGCGTCGACGACCTCGGCGGGTACGAGGTCGGCCAGACGCTGGACGTCAGCCTGTTCACCGCCGGCGACCTCATCCACGTCACCGGCCAGTCGAAGGGCAAGGGCTTCGCCGGCACCGTGAAGCGCCACAACTTCCGCCGAGGCCCGAAGACCCACGGCTCCGACCACCACCGCGAGCCCGGCTCGATCGGCCCCGGCACGACGCCGGGCCGCGTCTACCGCGGCAGCCGGATGGCGGGGCACATGGGGGACGAGCGGATCACCGTCAAGAAGCTGCGGGTCGTGCGCGCCGACCTCGACCGGAACCTCCTCCTCGTGAAGGGCTCCGTTCCCGGGGCGCCCAACGCGCTCGTCCTCGTGAAGAAGGCCTGACGATGCCCCAGACCACCCTCTATGCCCGCAGCGGCGACGCGATCGGGACCGTCGAGCTCTCCGACGAGCTCTTCGCCGCGCCCGTGAACGCCGGCGTCATGCACCAGGCGGTGATCGCGCAGCTTGCCGGGCGTCACCTGGGCACCCACGACACGAAGACCCGCGGCGAGGTCCGCGGGGGCGGCAAGAAGCCGTACCGCCAGAAGGGGACCGGGCGCGCCCGCCAGGGCTCGCGCAGCGCCCCGCACTACGCGGGCGGCGGTGTCGTCTTCGGCCCGCACCCGCGCTCCTACGCGCAGCGGCTGCCGCGCCGCATGAAGCGCCTGGCCCTGCGCGGCGCGCTGACGGCCAAGCTCAACGACGGCGCGATCAAGGTGCTCGACAGCTTCGCCCTCGCGGAGATCCGGACGAAGGACCTCGTTGGCGTCCTCGGGAACCTGCAGGCCAGCGGTCGCGTGCTGATCGTCGCCCCCGGGCGCGACGACAAGCTCGACCTCTCGGCCCGCAACCTGCCCACGGTCGAGGTGCTCCTCGCCGACTCGCTCAACATCGTCGACCTCCTGAAGGCCGACATCGTCGTCATCGAGCAGCCCGCGCTGGCGCGCCTCGAGGAGGTGTACGCGTGACGCTCACCGCTCATGACGTCATCGTCCGGCCGATCATCAGCGAGAAGTCGATGGACGAGTCCGGCCGTGGCAAGTACACGTTCGAGGTCCACGGCGACGCCTCCAAGATCCAGGTCAAGGAGGCCGTCGAGGAGCTCTTCAAGGTCCAGGTCACCAAGGTCAACGTCCTGACCACGAAGGCCAAGGAGAAGCGCCGTGGCACCAAGCGTGGACGGATCACCGGCTGGACCACGCCCTGGCGCAAGGCGGTCGTGACGCTCGCCGCCGGCCAGAAGATCGAATTCTTCGAGGGGGTGTAGCGATGCCGCTCCGCAGCTACAAGGCCACCTCGCCCGGCCGCCGGTTCATGACCCGCTCGACGTTCGAGGAGATCACGACCCGCGAGCCGTACAAGCCGCTCCTCGAGCCGATGAAGCGCGGGTCCGGCCGCAACAACCAGGGCCGCCTCACCGTCCGCCACCGCGGCGGCGGCGAGAAGCGCCACTACCGGATCATCGACTTCAAGCGCGACAAGTTCGGCGTTCCGGCCAAGGTCGCGACCGTCGAGTACGACCCGAACCGGTCGGCCCGCATCGGGCTGCTCCACTACCGCGACGGCGAGAAGCGCTACATGCTCCTCCCGCACGGCCTCAAGGTGGGCGACGTGGTCGTCGCCGGCCCCGACGCCGAGGCCCGGGTGGGGAACGCGCTGCCCCTTGCGAACATCCCGCTCGGCACGACGATCCACAACATCGAGCTCGTGCCCGGCAAGGGCGGCCAGATCGTCCGCTCCGCCGGCGGGAGCGCCCAGCTCCTCGCCAAGGAGGGCGACTACGCGACGATCCGGCTCCCCTCGGGGGAGATGCGCCGCGTGCCGCTCCGCTGCATCGCCACGGTCGGCCAGGTCTCGAACCTGGACCACGAGAACCAGAGCCTCGGCAAGGCCGGACGGGCTCGCCACATGGGCCTCCGCCCGGAGACCCGCGGCGTCGCCATGACGCCGCGGGACCATCCGCACGGCGGTGGTGAGGGCAAGTCGCCGACGGGCATGCCACCCAAGACCCCGTGGGGCAAGCCCGCGATGGGCTATCGCACCGCGAAGGGCAAGAGGCCGAACCGGCTGATCGTCCGGTCGCGGCACCGCAAGTCGTAACGGAGGAACCGGAGCATGTCGCGTTCGGTCAAGAAGGGACCGTACGTTGAGGCGCGGCTCCTCGGCCGCGTCCAGGAGATGAACAAGCGGAACGAGCGGAAGGTCGTCAAGACCTGGTCGCGCGCGTCCGTCGTCTTCCCCGATTTCATCGGGCACACCGTCGCCGTCTACAACGGGCGCAAGCACGTGCCCGTCTTCGTCACCGAGAACATGGTCGGTCATCGCTTCGGGGAGTTCGCTCCCACCCGCACGTTCCGCGGGCACGAGAAGAAGACCGACCGTACCTCGTCGCTCAGGTAGGGGGCCGGATCGTGCGCGTTTCCGCCACCGCCAAGTACCTCCGCGGGTCCACCCGCAAGGCCGACCTCGTCGTGCGCGCCATCCGGGGCCGCCGGGCCGAGGACGCCGCCGCGATCCTGCGCTTCATGCCGCAGGGCGCGGCCCGCGACGTCGCCCGCGTCCTCGCGAGCGCCACCGCCAACGCCGAGAACAACCACAACCTTCCGGCCGACAGCCTGGTCATCGTGGAGGCCCTCGCCAACGAGGGGCCGACGATGAAGCGCTGGCGACCGCGGGCCCAGGGCCGGGCGTTCCCGATCCACAAGCCCATGACCCACATCACGATCGTCCTCGAGGATCGGGAGGCCTAGATGGGACATAAGGTCCACCCCTACGGCTTCCGCCTGGGGATCACGCGCACCTGGACCGCGAAGTGGTACGCCGACAAGGAGTACACGACCCTCCTGAAGGAGGACCTCGCGATCCGCCGCCTCGTGGAGCGGCGCCTCGCCAACGCCAGCGTGAGCGGCGTGGAGATCGAGCGCGGCATCAACTACGTGACCGTGACGATCCACACCGCCAAGCCGGGCATCGTCATCGGCAAGGGGGGTGCCAACGTCGAGATCCTGCGCAAGCAGATCGGCGACCTCACCAAGCCGCGCAAGGTGAAGCTCGAGATCAAGGAGATCCGCCAGCCCGAGCTGGACGCGTATCTCGTCGCCGCCAACATCGCCCAGCAGCTCGCCCGCCGGATCGCCTTCCGCAAGGCGATGAAGCAGGGCATCCAGCGGACGATGAAGGCCGGCGCGAAGGGCGTGAAGATCGCCGTCGCCGGCCGCCTGGGCGGCTCCGAGATGGCCCGCCGGGAGTGGGACCGCGAAGGCCGGATCCCGCTCGGCACGCTCCGCGCCGACATCAGCTACGGGTACGTCCTCTCGCGGACGACCTACGGCACGATCGGCGTCAAGGTCTGGATCTACCGGGGCGACGTCCCCGACCAGCGGGTCGCCCGGCCCGCGGCCGCCCTCGCGGCCGCGCCGGTCGTCCAGGGGGGCTGATGCGATGCTGATGCCTCGCCGCGTCAAGCACCGCAAGGTGATGCGCGGCCGGATGTCGGGCCAGGCGAAGGGCGGCACCGCCGTCTCCTTCGGCGAGTACGGGCTCGCCACCCTCGAGCCCGCCTGGATCACGAGCCGCCAGATCGAGGCGGCCCGGCGCGCCATGACCCGCTCGGTCAAGCGCGGCGGCAAGATCTGGATCCGCATCTTCCCGGACAAGCCCGCGACGAAGAAGCCCGCCGAGACCCGGATGGGCTCCGGCAAGGGGGCCCCCGACCACTGGGTCGCGGTGGTCCGGCCGGGACGGATCCTGTTCGAGATGGCCGGGGTGGACCGGGACTCGGCGGTCGAGGCGATGCGCCTCGCCAGCCACAAGCTCCCGGTCGCCACGCGCTTCATCGTGAAGGACGAGGAGGGCGCGTGATGGACATCGACAAGGTGCGCGCCCTCACGGACGCCGAGCTGGAGCAGGCGCTCCGGGACGCCAAGCGGGACCTGTGGCAGGCCCGCTTCGAGCTCGCGACGCGCCAGCTGAAGGACTACACCGCGATCTCCGGCAGCCGCCGGACCATCGCCCGGATCCTCACCGTGCAGCACGAGCGCAAGCTCGGCAAGACGGCGTAGGGGGCCGGCCATGGCAGGAGCAACACAGGTGCAGGGCAAGCGAAAGACGAAGGTCGGACGCGTCGTCAGCGACAAGATGGACAAGACGATCGTCGTCTCCGTCGAGCGCCTGACACGCCACCCGCTCTACAAGCGCGTCGTCCGGATGACGACCAAGTTCGCCGTCCACGACGAGCTGAACCAGGCCAGGGTGGGGGACACCGTCCTCATCGAGGAGTCGCGCCCGCTCTCGCGGACCAAGCGCTGGCGCCTCGTCGAGGTCACGTCCCGCGCCGGCGAGGACCAGCCGTCGGAGATCGTGGCCGACGAATCGGCGACGACCGAGGCGATCCACGCGGTCGCCCACCCCGGCAAGGCGCACGCCGATGCCGGTGAGGAGGCCGAGGCGTGATCCAGCAGGAGTCGCGGCTTCGCGTCGCCGACAACACCGGGGCGCGCGTGATCCAGTGCATCCGGGTCATGGGCCGCTCGCGGAAGACGACCGCCGAGGTCGGGGACGTGATCGTCGCCAGCGTCAAGCAGGCGATCCCGAACGCCGCCGTCAAGAAGGGCGACGTCGTGCGCGCCGTGATCGTGCGCACGGCGAAGGAGTACGGGCGCCCGGACGGCAGCTACATCCGCTTCGACGAGAACGCGGCCGTCCTGATCAACAACCAGGGCAACCCCCGCGGGACCCGGATCTTCGGCCCGGTCGCCCGCGAGCTGCGGGACCGGAACTACATGAAGATCGTGTCGCTCGCGCCGGAGGTGCTCTGAGATGGGCAAGTCCGTCGCACCCCGGGTGACCAAGGTCCCCGAGATCCGCACCGGCGACACCGTCCTCCTGCTGGCCGGCAAGGACGCCGGCAAGCGCGGCGAGGTGAAGCGCGTCGAGCGCCCCGCACTCGTCGGGCAGCCCTTCCGGGTCGTCGTGGAGGGCCTCAACATCGCCAAGCGGCACACCAAGCCGCGTCCGCGGATGAACCAGGCCGACCGCACGCCCCGGATGCAGCAGGGCGGCATCATCGACAAGCCGATGCCCGTGGCGATCGGCCGGGTCATGCTCGTCTGTCCCCGCTGCGACCGCCCGACGCGGATCCGTCACCTGGAGCTCGAGACCGGCGCCCGCGTGCGGGCGTGCGCTCGCTGCGGCCAGGCCGTGGAGGTGAAGGGCGCGTGACCAGCCGCCTGAAGGAGCGCTACGCGACCGAGGTCGTGCCCGCGCTCACCAAGCACTTCGAGTACACCAACCCGATGCAGGTGCCGCGCGTCGAGAAGATCGTGGTCAACATCGGGCTCGGCGAGGCGCTCACCAACGCCAAGGCGGTCGAGGCCGCCGTCGGCGATCTCGCCCTCATCACCGGCCAGAAGCCGATCGTGACGAAGGCCAAGCGCTCGATCGCCCAGTTCCGCCTGCGGACCGGGAACACGATCGGCGCCAAGGTCACCCTCCGCGGCGAGCGGATGTGGGACTTCCTGGAGCGCCTGACCACCGTCGCGCTCCCGCGCATCCGCGACTTCCGGGGGATCCCCGGAAGGTCCTTCGACGGGCGCGGCAACTACAGCCTCGGGCTCCGCGAGCAGCTCGCGTTTCCCGAGATCGATTACGACAAGGTCGACCGTCTCCGCGGGCTGGAGATCAGCATCGTGACGACGGCGAAGACCGACGAGGAGTCCCGCAAGATGCTGGAGCTTCTCGGCATGCCCTTCGCCGGCTGAGCGAGGAGGAGACGATGGCAAAGAAGTCCCTGATCGCGAAGGCCAAGCGGGCCCCGAAGCACAAGGCGCAGGCGTATCACCGCTGCACCCTGTGCGGACGGCCGCGGGCGTACATGCGCCGCTTCGCGCTCTGTCGAATTCTGCTTCCGGGAGCGCGCCCTCGTGGGCGAGCTGCCGGGGGTGACGAAGTCCAGCTGGTGAGCCGCCGATGAACGTGTCCGATCCGATCGCCGACATGCTCACGCGGATCCGCAACGCGTCGCGGGCGCACCACCTCGAGGTGGTCGTTCCCGCGTCCCGCGTGAAGCGCGAGATCGCCCGCATCCTCGTGGAGGAGGGGTTCATCTCCGGCTTCAGCGAGGAGCGCGACGGGCCCGCGCAGGTCCTGCGGCTCACCCTCAAGTACGTCGACGGCAAGGCGCCGGTGGTGTCCGGGCTCAAGCGCATCAGCAAGCCCGGCCTCCGCGTCTACGCCCGGAAGACGGATATCCCGCGGGTCCTCGGCGGCCTCGGGATCGTGATCGTCAGCACCAGCCAGGGGATCATGACCGGCCAGCAGGCGCGCAAGGCGCAGCTCGGCGGGGAAGTCCTGGCGTACGTCTGGTAGGGAGAGGCCATGTCGCGCATCGGTCGACAGCCGATCCTGGTCCCGGCCGGCGTCGAGGTCAGCTTCGACGGTCCGGTCATCACGGTCCAGGGCCCGAAGGGGACCCTGACCCGCTCGCTGCCGCCGGCGATGACCATCGAGACGGTGGACGGGACGCTCGTCGTCACCCGCCCGTCGGAGGCGAAGGTCCACAAGCAGCTCCACGGCCTCACCCGCACCCTCGTCGCGAACATGGTCGTGGGCGTCACGACCGGCTACCGGAAGTCGCTCGAGATCTCCGGCGTCGGCTATCGCGCCCAGAAGGTCGGCGACAAGCTCCAGCTCAACCTGGGCTACAGCCACCCCGTGGAGATCGCGCCCCCCGAGGGCATCTCCTTCGAGCTGGAGACCCCGGTCAAGCTGGCCGTCGTCGGGATCGACAAGGAGCTCGTCGGGCAGGTCGCGGCGAAGGTCCGCGCCACCCGGAAGCCGGAGCCCTACAAGGGCAAGGGCGTCCGGTATGCCGGCGAGGTGATCCGCCGAAAGGCCGGCAAGGCCGGGAAGATCGGCGGCAAGAAGTAACAACGAAGGGACGTCCGAGATGACGAAGGCCGCCTCGCGCGGCGCCGCGCGGCAGAAGCGGCACGAGCGGATCCGCCTCCGCGTGGAGGGCACCGCCGGTCGCCCGCGTCTCGCGGTCTTCCGCAGCCTCAATCACATCTACGCCCAGGTGATCGACGACGCGGCGGGCACGACGCTCGCCAGAGCCTCCACGCTGGAGCCCTCCTTCAAGGGATCGCAGCAGACGAAAGTCGAGGAGGCCAAGGTCGTCGGCCGCCTGGTCGCCGAGCGGGCCCGCACCGCCGGCGTCGAGCAGGTCGTCTTCGACCGTGCCGGGTTCCGGTACCACGGTCGCGTGAAGAGCCTGGCCGACGCCGCCCGGGAAGCCGGTCTCGACTTCTAGGAGGAGACCGACCGTGGCCAGGATCGATCCTGCGAAGCTGACGCTCGAGGAGCGGGTCGTCCAGATCAACCGCGTCGCGAAGGTCGTCAAGGGCGGCCGTCGCTTCAGCTTCAGCGCCGTCGTCGTCGTCGGCGACGGGCAGGGGCATGTCGGCGCGGGGCTCGGGAAGGCCGGCGAGGTCCCCGAGGCGATCCGCAAGGGCGTCGAGGACGCGAAGAAGAACCTTATCCGCATCCCCACGATCGGGACGACAATCCCGCACGAGGTGAATGCCGAGTACTCCGCGGCGAGGGTGATGCTCAAGCCCGCCTCGCAGGGGACCGGCGTCATCGCCGGCGGCTCCGTCCGCGCGGTCGTGGAGGCGGCCGGCGTCCGCGACATCCTGACGAAGGTGCACGGCTCGACCAACCCGGTGAACGTCGTCCGGGCGACCGTCGAGGCGCTCAAGGACCTGAAGTCCGCCGAGGAGCTGAGCGCCAGGCGCGGCGTTCCGGTGCGGGTCACCGTGGCCGGCCAGCCGACCGGGGAGGTCGCCGATGCCCGCTAAGCTCCGCGTCACCCAGGTCAAGAGCACCATCAGCCACATCGAGCGCAACCGGGCCACCGCCCGCGCCCTCGGCCTGCGCCGGATCGGCGACACGGTCGAGGTGCCGGACAATGCCGCCACGCGCGGGATGGTCCGCCAGATCCGCTTCCTCGTCACCGTCGAGGAGCTCCCCGAGACCGCCGCGGAGAAGAAGAAGCGATGAAGCTCCACGATCTCCGGCCGCCGGCCGGCGCCCACACGAAGAAGACCCGGGTCGGGCGCGGCATCGCGGCCGGCAAGGGCAAGACCGCCGGCCGCGGCACGAAGGGCCAGAAGTCCCGCGCGGGCTCCTCGATCCCGCCGTGGTTCGAGGGCGGCCAGACGCCCCTCCACATCCGGATCCCCAAGCTCCGCGGCTTCCGGAACATCAACCGGATCGAGTACGAGGTCGTCAACGTCGGCCGCATCAGCGCCGCGGCCGAGACCGGCCGCCTGCCCGAGGGCGAGAAGGGCGCGCCGATCGCCGTCACGCAGGAGCTCCTCCGCGTGGCCGGCCTCGTCCGCAGCCTCGACAAGCCGCTCAAGATCCTGGGCGGGGGCGACGTCGGCCGGCCCCTCTTCGTCGTCGCGGATGCCTTCACCAAGAGCGCCCGCGAGAAGATCGAGGCGGCGGGCGGCAGCGTCCAGCTCCTCGAGATCCCGACGGGCCCGCTCGCGGCGCTCGGCGTGGAGCCCGCCGTGGCGCCCGAGCCTGCCACGCCAGACGGGCCCGCCGTGGCGCCCGAGCCTGCCACGCCAGACGCGCCCGCCGGGGACGGATCCCCGGCAGGTGCCGATGATCCCGCCGGGGACGTGGTCTAGGCCCCCCGATGTACGAGTCCCTCCTCAACGCCTTCCGCGCGCCGGACATCCGCAAGCGGATCCTCTTCGTCCTGGGGATCCTCATCGTCTTCCGCGCCCTGGCCCACGTGCCGGTGCCGGGCGCGGATCCCGCGGCGCTCCAGAACTTCTTCGACAACAACGCGTTGTTCGGGCTCCTGGATCTGTTCTCGGGCGGCGGGCTGTCCCGCTTCTCGGTGGTGGGACTCGGCGTCAACCCCTACATCAACGCCTCGATCATCATGCAGCTGATGACCGGGGTCGTCCCCTCGCTCCAGGCGCTCCAGCGCGAGGGCGAGTACGGCCGCAACAAGATCAACCAGTACACGCGCTACCTGTCCGTGCCGCTGGCGATCCTGCAGAGCTACGGCTTCCTGGCCCTCCTCAACTCGCAGGGCGTCCTGACGACCGACTTCAACCTCGCCTCGTTCGCCACCCTGACCCAGATCGTCACCCTGACGGCCGGCTCCGTCCTCCTGATGTGGCTCGGCGAGCTGATCACGGAGAAGGGGATCGGGAACGGGATCAGCTTCATCATCTTCGCCGGCATCGTGTCGCGGGTCCCGAGCGGGATCGTCCGCTTCCTCGAGAGCCCGAACGTCGTGCAGGGGATCGTCTTCGCCATCTTCGCCATCGTCGCCGTGGCCGTCATCGTCTACATCACCGAGGGCCAGCGCCGCATCCCCGTCCAATACGCCAGCCGCGTCCGCGGACGGCGGATGTACCAGGGCGGCACGACCTTCCTGCCGCTGCGGGTCAACCAGGCCGGCGTCATCCCGATCATCTTCGCCGTGAGCATCCTGCTCTTCCCGAGCCAGATCGCCGGCTACTTCACGAGCTCGGACATCAAGGTCGTGAGCGACGTGGCGACCTGGATCGTCAACACGTTCGGACCCCAGAGCCCGGTGATCTACGGCAGCATGTACTTCCTGCTGACGGTCGGCTTCACCTACTTCTATACCGCGTTCACCTTCAAGCCGGACGAGACCGCGGAGCAGCTGCGCAAGAACGGCGGCTTCATCCCCGGCATCCGTCCCGGGCGGCCGACCCAGGACTACCTGGCCCGCGTCGTCAACCGGATCACGGTGGCCGGCGCCCTCTTCCTGGGCACCATCGCGGTGATGCCGTTCGTGATCTCGGTGTTCTTCCCCGGCAGCTCGGCGCTCTCGCTCGGCGGGACGAGCCTGCTCATCGCGGTGAGCGTGGTCGTGGAGACCATGAAGCAGCTCGAGGCCCAGCTCCTCATGCGCAGCTACGAGGGCTTCATCCGGTGACGACGACGGACAGCGGAGCGCGGGCCCGATGAGAGTCCTCGTCCTCCTCGGCGCCCCGGGCGCCGGCAAGGGCACCCAGGCCCACGTGCTCGCCCGCCACCTCGGGCTTCCCCGGGTGGCGACGGGCGACCTCTTCCGGGCCGCGGCCCGCGAGGGCACGCCGCTGGGGCTCGCGGCCAAGGCGTACATGGACCGCGGCGCCCTCGTCCCGGACGAGGTGACCGTGGGTATGCTCCTCGAGCGCCTCGCCGCCCCCGACGCGGCCCGCGGCGTCATCCTCGACGGCTTCCCGCGGACCCGCTCGCAGGCGAAGGCCCTCGACGACGCCCTCGCCGAGCGGTCGGCCGCCGTGGAGGCGGCCCTCCTCGTGGACGTGCCCGCCGACGAGCTGCTGGCGCGCCTGTCCGGGCGCTGGCTGTGCGAGGCGGCCGGCCACACCTTCCACGAGACGGCCTACCCGCCCCGCGTGCCCGGCATCTGCGACATCTGCGGCTCGCGCCTGGTCCAGCGCGACGACGACAAGCCGGACGTCGTCCGGGCGCGCCTGGCCAAGCAGCTGGGCGCCCTCGAGGACGTCGTGGACCACTACCGCGCCGCCGGGGTCCTCCAGGTCGTGGACGGGCGCCGCCCGATCGCCGCGGTCACCAACGACCTCCTCGACTGCATCGAGCCGGTGCCGTACTGGCGTACGCATCCGTGATCACGCGCAAGTCGGCGGCCGAGATCGCCACGATGCGGCGGGCCGGGCGCGTGGTGGCGGAGGTGCTCGCCCTCGTGGAGGAGGAGCTCCGGCCCGGCATCTCCACGGCCCGCCTCGACGCGCTGGCCGAGGATCACATCCGGAAGGCCGGCGCGACGCCCTCGTTCAAGGGCTACTACGGCTACCCGTCGTCGCTGTGCATCTCGATCGACCGCGAGGTGGTCCACGGGATCCCCGGCGACCGGGTGATCCGCGACGGCCAGGTCGTCTCCGTCGACGCGGGCGCCATCGTCGACGGCTGGCACGGCGACGCCGCCCGGACCTTCGTCATCGGCGACGCCCCGCCGGCCGTCCGCGACCTCGTGGAGACGACGCGGCTCGCCCTCGAGGCGGGGATCGCGGCCGGGCGACCCGGCAACCGGATCTGGGACATCTCGGCGGCCGTCGAGGACGTCGCGCTGCCTCGTGGCTACGGGATCGTGCGGCCCTACGTGGGGCACGGCATCGGGACGGCCATGCACGAGGAGCCCCAGGTTCCGAACTACCGCACGAAGACGCGGGGGATCGAGCTCACGCCGGGGATCTGCCTCGCGATCGAGCCGATGTTCACGCTCGGCTCCGCCGACGTGGAGACCCTGGCGGACGGCTGGACCGTGGTCACCCGGGATGGGTCGATCGCGGCCCACTGGGAGGATTCGATCGCCGTGACGGAGAACGGGCCGGAGGTCCTGACCCGGCCATGAGCGGCGTCGCCGGCGCTTGCCGGATCGAGCGAATGTTGGTACGCTACGCTTTCGTGCGCCCGGCTTCGGCCGGCGCATGATCATGTGACGAAGGCACAAGGGAGCCCGTGGGCAAGAAGGACGCCATCGAGGTCGAAGGGACCGTCATCGAACCGCTTCCGAACACCATGTTCGCAGTGGAGCTCGAGAACGGCCACCGCGTCCTTGCTCACATCAGCGGGAAGCTCCGGATGAACTTCATCCGGATCCTGCCGGGCGACCGGGTCCGGGTCGAGCTCTCCCCGTACGACCTCACGCGGGGTCGGATCACGTACCGGCTCAAGTAGCCGGCAGCACTCCTGAAGCGAAGAGGGTCCCGTTGAAAGTCCGAGCCTCCGTGAAGGCACGCTGCGACAACTGCAAGGTGATTCGCCGCCACGGGACTGTCATGGTCATCTGCGCCAACCCGAAGCACAAGCAGCGGCAGGGCTAGACGAATGGCACGGATTGCGGGCGTCGACATCCCGCGCGAGAAGCGCGTCGAGATCGCCCTGACGTACATCTACGGGATCGGGCTCTCCACGAGCCAGAAGATCCTGCAGCAGACCAACGTCAATCCCGACACCCGGGTCCGGGACCTCACCGAGGACCAGGTCAACCGGCTGCGGGAGGTGATCGACCGGCGCTACAAGGTGGAGGGCGACCTCCGCCGCGAAGTGGCGCTCAACATCAAGCGTCTCATCGAGATCGGCTCGTACCGCGGCCTCCGCCACCGGCGGAACCTCCCGGTCCGCGGCCAGCGCACGAAGACGAATGCTCGCCAGCGGCGCGGTCCCAAGCGGACCGTCGGCGCACGGCGCAAGAAGTAAGAGGGACGAGTCGGACGCATGGCCGATCGGAAGCGTGCTCCCAAGCAGCGCAGGCGGGAGCGGAAGAACGTGCCCCAGGGGCACGTGCACATCCAGGCGACCTTCAACAACACGATCGTCACGATCACCGACCAGACCGGGAACGTGATCAGCTGGGGATCGGCCGGGGTCGTCGGGTTCAAGGGCTCCCGCAAGAGCACGCCCTATGCCGCCGCCCTGTCCGCCGACTCCGCCGCCAAGAAGGCGATGGAGCACGGGATGCGCCAGGTCGAGGTCTACGTGAAGGGCCCGGGCGCCGGTCGCGAGCAGGCGATCCGGTCGCTGCAGGCCGCCGGCCTCGAGGTCACCGCCATCACCGACGTCACCCCGATCCCGCACAACGGATGCCGCCCGCCCAAGCGGCGCCGCGTCTGACCGGAGCTTCCGCCCCATGGCTCGCTACACCGATCCCGTCTGCCGGCTGTGCCGGCGCGAGGGCGCCAAGCTCTTCCTGAAGGGCTCGCGCTGCTACACCAAGAAGTGCGCCTTCGAGCGCCGTCCGTCCCCGCCCGGCCAGCACGGCGTCCGCCGCCGCAAGGTGGGCGACTACGGGCTGCAGCTCCGCGAGAAGCAGAAGGTCCGCCGGATCTACCGCATCCTCGAGAGGCAGTTCCGGACGTACTTCGACACCGCCGAGTCGCGCCCCGGCGTGACCGGCGAGAACCTCCTGCGCCTCCTCGAGCTCCGGATGGACAACGTCGTCTACCGGCTCGGCATCGCCCCGTCCCGCGACGCCGCGCGCCAGCTCGTCACGCACGGCCACTTCGCCGTGAACGGCCGGCCCACGAACATCCCGTCGTACCAGCTGAAGCCGGGCGACACGATCGCCGTGCGCGAATCGCGGCGCGACCGGGAGCCGTTCAAGGTCGCCAAGGAGAACCTCCGCTCCGTCTCCGTGCCGGAGTGGCTCACGCTCGACCCGGCGACGCTGTCCGGGACGATCGCCGCGGCGCCGCGGCGTGACCAGATGCCGCTCGAGCTCAACGAGCAGCTCGTGGTCGAGTACTACTCGAGGTAGCCCCGCCCCATGATCGAACTCGAGACCACGACCCAGATCGAGCCCGTCGCGGAGCAGGGCTCGTACGCCAAGTACGAGGCCGGGCCGCTGCCGGCCGGCTACGGGACGACCCTGGGGAACGCGCTGCGGCGCGTCCTCCTCTCCTCGCTCGAGGGTGCGGCCGTCACCTCCATCCAGATCCGTGACGTCTACCACGAGTTCACGACGATCGCGGGCGTCAAGGAAGACGTCACGCAGATCGTCCTGAACATCAAGAAGCTCCGCCTCCGGAGCTTCGCCGCCCACCCCGTGCAGCTGAAGCTGATCAAGTCCGGAGCCGGCAGCGTGACCGCCGCCGACATCCTCGAGTCCGCCGACGTCGAGATCGTCAACCCCGACCAGGTGCTGATGACGCTCGACGCGGACGACGTCCAGATCGAGATGGACCTCACGGTCGAGCGCGGCGTCGGCTACCTCGCCGCGGAGCGCCCCGAGGGCCTGCCCATCGGCGTGATCCCGGTCGACGCGATCTTCACGCCGGTGCGGAAGGTCAACTTCCAGGTCGAGAACACGCGCGTCGGCCAGATGACCAACTACGACAAGCTGACGCTCGAGATCGAGACCGACGGGACCGTGACCCCGGAGGAGGCCCTCGGCAAGGCCGCCGACATCCTGGTTCGCCAGTTCGCGCTCTTCGCGAACGTCGGCGCGGCCGCCGTGCCGGTCGCCACCGCGTCGGGCACGCCGCAGATCCCGGCGAACATGCTGGAGATGCCGATCGAGGAGCTCGACCTCCCGATGCGGGCCTACAACTCCCTCAAGCGCAACAACATCGTCAAGGTCGGCCAGCTGCTCCAGCTGTCCGACGACGAGCTGCTGCGGATGCGCAACTTCGGCAAGAAGTCGCTCGACGAGATGAAGGAGCGTCTGCGCATGCGGGGCTTCCTGATCCCCGACGGCGACGCCTCGGACCTCGACGGCATCGACGATGACGAGGAGCTCGGGGACGAGCTGCAGGACGGCGACGCGCCGTTCGAGGAGGCCTGAGCGATGGCCCACCGGATCGCCGGCCGCAAGCTGTCGCGCACCCACGGGCCGCGCATGGCCCTCTACGGCAACCTGATCGTCGCGGTCCTCCGCTACGAGCGGGTGAAGACGACCGAGGCCAAGGCCAAGGAGATCCGCCCGCAGGTCGAGCGCATGATCACGCTCGCCAAGCGCGGCGACCTCGCGGCCCGGCGCACGGTCATCGCGGAGCTTCCCAACGAGCCGCTCGTCATCCGGAAGCTCTTCGACGAGATCGCCCCCAAGTACGCCGACCGCACCTCCGGGTACACCCGCCTGGTGCACGTCGGCCAGCGAGCCGGCGACGCAGCCCCGATCGTCCAGATCGAGCTCGTCTGACCGGGCAGAACCGAGAGTCGCCGCTCCGCCGGACGCAGCCGTGCGTCGACGCAGCGGGGACGCAGAAGGCGCCCGAGAGGACGCCCCCGTGCGCTATCGCGCGCGGGTCGAATACGACGGAACGGACTTCGCCGGGTTCCAGGCCCAGCCGGGCACCCGGACGGTCCAGGGAGAGCTCGAGGCCGCGCTCGCCTCGCTCACCGGCGGTCGCCGGGTGCGGGTGGACGCGGCGGGACGGACCGACGCGGGAGTCCACGCGGCAGGCCAGGTGATCGCCTTCACCTACCGCGGGAGGCTCGCCGCGGCGGAGCTCGGCAGGGCGCTCGATGCGATCCTGCCGGGGGACGTCGCGATCCGGGACCTCCGGCGCGTGCCGGCCGGGTTCCACCCACGCTACGCGGCGCGGTATCGGGAGTACCGCTACACCGTCTGGAACGGGCCGCGCAGCCCGCTGCTCGAGCGCTTCGCGCTCGGGGTGCGGGCCCCGCTCGACACCGCCGCGATGGCGCGAGCCGCGTCGACCCTCGAGGGCCGGCACGACTTCTCGGCATTCGGGGCGGCGGACCGGCAGCCGGTCCGGACCCTTCACCGGGTCCGCGTCCGGAGGGACGGCCCGCTCGTGACGATCGACGTCAGGGGCGACGCCTTCCTGCGCCAGATGGTCCGGCGGATCGCGGCGGCCCTCCTCCTGGTGGGGCGCGGCGAGGTCGAGGAGTCGGCGGTGGCCGAGGCGCTTGCCTCGAGGACACCGGCCTTCAACGGGGCGGTCGCCCCGGCGAGGGGACTCTGCCTGCGACGGGTCGTCCTGGGACGGCCGGCCGGGGAGATGAACGGAGACAGATGACCACGAAGACGTACACGCTCCGCGAGGCGGAGATCGAGCGACGCTGGTACGTCGTCGACGCGACGGACGAGACGCTCGGCCGGCTCGCGTCGCGGATCGCCCGCGTCCTCGAGGGCAAGCACAAGCCGACCTACACGCCGAACCTCGACTCCGGCGACCACGTGATCGTCCTGAACGCCGGGAAGGTCGCCGTGTCGCGGGACAAGCTGACCTCGAAGGTCTACGCGCGGCACAGCGGCTATCCGCAGGGCTTCAAGGAGGAGACGCTCGGCCATCTCCTCGAGCGCCGCCCGGAGGAGGTCCTCCGGCGCGCCGTGAAGGGGATGCTGCCGCACAACCGGCTCGGCGCGAAGCAGCTCCGCAAGCTCAAGATCTACGCCGGCTCGGACCATCCCCACCAGGCCCAGCGGCCCGAGCCGCTGGCCTGACGAGGAGCATGCCTCGATGACCACACCTGCCTACTTCTCCGGCACCGGACGGCGCAAGACGTCCGTCGCCCGCGTGCGCCTCATGGCCGGCGAGGGCGAGATCGTCGTCAACGGCCGCTCGCTGGAGCAGCACTTCGGCAACGCCATCTCCGAGAGCGACCTCCGGATGCCGTTCCGCGTCACGGGGACCGAGGGCCGTTACAACGCCATGATCAAGGTCGAGGGCGGCGGAGTGACCGGCCAGGCCGGGGCGATCCGCCACGGCATCGCCCGGGCCCTCCTGACCGTCGACCCCGAGGGCTACCGCCTCCCGCTCCGGCAGGCCGGCTTCCTCACCCGCGACCCGCGGATGAAGGAGCGCAAGAAGTACGGCCTCAAGCGGGCCCGCAAGGCGCCGCAGTACACCAAGCGCTGACCAGTCGGGCGTCCCACGCGGGGCGCCCGCTCCGTCTCCGGAGCCGGCCGCGATGACCGAGACGCTCTTCGAACGGTACAAGGAGGCCCTCCGGGCCGGCCACGTGGCCGTCGTGCGGGGCCGCCCGGAGGATGCGCTCGCGGCGTATCGCGAGGCCATCTCGATCGCCCCCGACCGGGCCGTGCCGCACGCCGCCCTCGGTGGCGTCCACCTGCGCCTCGGCGAGCCGGAGGCGGCGCTCGCGGCCTACGACGCGGCCCTCGCGATCGCCCCCGACGACGACCACGCCATGCTCGGCAGGGCCCAGGCCCTCGTCGTCCTGCGGCGCACGGCGGACGCGGCGGCGGCGTACGACGGCCTGGCCGACCTGCGCGACGCGGGCGATCGCGCCGCCGACGCCGTGGAGGCCGCCCGGCGCGCGCTGGCGATCGAGCCGACGGACGCCCGGCGCGCCCGCCACGCGGAGCTGGTCGGGCGCCTTCGGGCGACCGCCGGGCCGGCCACCGCCGAAATGCCCGACGACGACGCGGCCGCCACGACCGCCGGGGAGAGCGGCGACCGTGGGGGAGACGGCGTGACGCCGGCCGAGGAGGGCTCCGGATCGGCCGTGCCCGTCCCGCCCGAGCCCCCCGGCCCCGACCCCGAGGCGCTCGCCGCCGGCGCCGAGGAGGCCGCCGCCCGGGGTGACGCGGACGCCGCCGCCGACCTGGCCCTGCTGGCGGCCCGCGCGTACCGCGATCGGGGGCACGTCATCGCCGCCCTCGACGTCTGCCTGCTCGGGATCGGCGCCCGCCCGGCCGATGCGCAGCTCCACCTGCTCCTCGCCGACCTTGCCGCGAGCCGCGGGTGGATCGGGCAGGCGGGCGACACGTACCGGAACCTGCTCCGCCTGGCCGAGCTCGACGGCGACGCCGGCCTCGCCGCGGCGATCCGCGGCGAGGCGGCCGAGCACCTGCCGGGCGACGCGCGGTTCGGCCCCGGCTGATCGTCCGGCGGCCGGCCGAGGCGCTCGGCAGCCGGGCCGAGGCGCTTTCCCGGAGGCCCTCGGCACGCTTCGCGGAGGCCCCGGAGGCCGGTGCTACACTCACCGGACGATGTCGGATCTCCTCGAGTCGATCGCCGGCCAGATCCGGCTGACCACGCTCGTCGACATCGGGCTGACCGCCGTCGTCATCTACTGGGTCTTCAGCCTGATCCGCGGGACCCGGGCGGTCCGGCTCGTGATCGGCGTCAGCGTGATCCTCCTGATCTACGCGGTGGCCCAGGCGGCCGGCCTGCGGCTCTTCACCCAGCTGCTCCAGGCCGGCGCGGTCGTCGGCCTGTTCGCCCTGGTCGTCGTGTTCCAGCCGGAGCTGCGCCGCGGCCTCGAGCGGCTCGGGCGGGTGGGCTCGTTCGCCTGGCTGGTGTCGCCGGCCGACCAGCGGGCGGCCGAGCGCGTCGCCGCCGCGGTCGCTCGAGCCGCCACGCGCCTGGCCGCGGTGCGCGCCGGGGCGCTCGTCGTCATCGAGCGCGAGACCGGCCTCGAGGAGATCGCCGAGACGGGGGTCATGATCCATGCCGATCTCACGTCGGACCTGCTCGAGGCGATCTTCTTCCCCCGCGGCGCCCTGCACGACGGCGCCGTTATCGTGCGCGGCGAGACCCTCCTGGCCGCGGGCGCCCTGCTGCCGCTCGCCGAGACCACGCTGCAGGCGGAGCGGTACGGGACGCGGCACCGGGCGGCGCTCGGGATCACCGAGCAGACCGACGCGGTGGTCGTGGTCGTCTCGGAGGAGACCGGCCAGGCCAGCCTCGTCGAGCGGGCGCGGATCCGGCGCAACCTCGATGAGGCGCAGCTGACGCGGGCCCTCACGGCGCTCCTCCGGCCGGAGCGCCGGGGGATGCGATCCGCGACCGGCTCGGACGTCCGGGCTCGTCGACGGGCGGTCTTCGTCGGGCCGCGCTGGGCGACCTGGGGCGCGCCGCCCGCGACGCGGGCGCGGACGAGCCGCGCGACGACGTGCCCGGCGCAGCGGCCGGCGCGGGGCGCTGATCCCGGTGCGCTCCGTCGTGGCGTTCGTCCTCCACAACTGGCCGCTCAAGATCGCGGCCATCCTGCTCGCGACGCTGCTCTACGCCGGGCTCATCGTCTCGGCGTCGGCGGAGACCTTCCAGGGCAGGATCCCGGTCGACATCCTCAACCAGCCGGACCAGACGTTCGTCCTGGGCGACATCCCCGACGTGACGACGGTCCGGTACCTCGCGCTCGGCGCGGATCGCCCCCAGGTGACCTCGTCGTCGTTCACGGCCACCGTCGACCTGTCGGACGTGGTCGCGGTGCCCGGCGCGCCCCCCGTGAGCGTCCCGGTCGTCGTCCGCTCGATCGACCCGGCGATCCAGGTGATCGACTTCTCCCCGTCCCGCGTCGCCGTCCGCCTCGACCCGGTCGTCAAGCGCGACGTCCCCGTGCGCGTCACCTTGGGCACGGTCCCGCCCGGCCTCGACGTGCGAGAGCCGGTGGTGGCGCCGGACACGGTGCAGGTCTCCGGGCCGGACTCGGCCGTCCGGTTCGTGACCGCCGCCCTCGCGCGCGTGCGCATCGACCCGTCGGGCCTCGACGTCAACGAGACGGTCGGCCTCCAGCCGGTCGACGCGAGCGGCGAGGTCGTCGACGGCGTCGACGTCCAGCCCAGCTCGGCGCGCGTGACGATCCAGATCGGGAGCCAGCTGGCGACCCGCACGCTGCCCGTCAACGCCGTCGTGACGGGCACCCCGGACCCGGCGGTCGAGATCACGGCGGTGGAGGTCCAGCCCGTCCTCGTCACCGTCGAGGGCGAGGCCGACGCGCTGGCGGGCGTCGTGTCGATCGACACCCGGCCGGTGTCGGTCTCGGGGGCCACCGCCGACGTGGAGACGTCGGTCGGCCTGGCCGTCCCCAAGGGCCTCGTGGTCCTCGGCGTCGAGCAGGTGAAGGTCACGATCACGATCAAGCCCCGCTCGGGCACGCGCACCTTCGAGGCCGGCCTCGAGATCGTCAACGCGAGCCCCGGGCTCCAGTACCAGCCGGCGGTGGACCGCGTGCTGGTGACCGTCGGCGGCACCCTGGAGGCGCTCGACGCGGTGGACCCGGCGCGCGTCGTCGCCCGTCTCGACGTGGCCGGGCTCGGGCCCGGCACCAGCGCGGTCCCGGTGGCGGTCCAGCTGCCGGCCGGCGTCACCCTCGTCTCCGCGTCGCCCGAGAAGGTGTCCGTGACCGCGATTCCGGTTGCCACGCCGACGCCGGCGCCGACCCAGCAGGCGGCGCCCGGCGGCTCGCCGTCGCCCAGCGTCGCGCCCTGACGATGGGCCGCCTCTTCGGGACCGACGGGATCCGCGGCATCGCCAACGTCGACCTCCGGGCGCCGCTGGCGTACGCGCTCGGGCGCGCCGTGGCCCACGAGCTGGCCGGGGCCGGCGGCGAGTTGGTGGTCGGCCGGGACACGCGGCGCTCGGGCGGCATGCTCGTCGCGTCGATCGCCGCGGGCGCCGCGAGCCTCGGGTCCGACGTCCACGTGGCGGGCATCCTCCCCACCCCGGCGCTCGCCTTCCTTGCCGGGTCTGGGGCGTTCGCCGCGGGCGTGATGGTCTCCGCCTCGCACAACCCGGCCGAGGACAACGGCCTCAAGGTGCTCGACAGCCGGGGCCTCAAGCTCGACGAGCCGGCCGAGGATGCCCTGGAGCAGCTGATCTGGCGCGCCGAGGAGCTGGGCGGCCCGCGGAACGCCGGGATCGGGCGCCTCGTCGACGCCTCCGCGCTCGTCGACCGGTACCGCGACGACCGCCTGCGCCTCGCCCGCTCGACGCCGTGCGACCTGCACATCGTCCTCGACTGCGCGAACGGCGCCGGCGGCGTGACGGCGCCCGAGATCCTCGCGGCCACGGGGGCCCGCGTCGACGTGATCCACAACGAGCCCGACGGCGTGAACATCAACGCGGGCTGCGGCGCCACCGCCCCCGCGTCCCTCGCGGCCGAGGTCGTGGCGCGCGGCGCCGACCTGGGCTTCGCGCTCGACGGCGATGCCGACCGGCTGGTGGTGATCGACCGCCACGGCCGCGTCGTCGACGGCGACCAGCTCCTCGGCGTCTGCGCCCTGGATCGCCTCGCGCGCGGGGCGCTCCCCGGCGGGATCCTCGTCGTGACGGTGCTCTCCAACGGGGGCCTCGAGGCGGCGCTGCGGGCGGCCGGCGGGCAGCTCGTGCGCACGCCGGTGGGCGACAAGTACATCCTCGAGGGGATGCAGGTGACCGGCGCCGGCCTGGGCGGCGAGAAGAGCGGCCACGTCATCGTGCTCGAGCACACGAGCTCCGGCGACGGCGTCGTCACCGGCCTCGAGCTCCTCGGGATCCTGGGGCGCGCGGACCGCCCGGTCGAGGAGCTGGCGACGGCGATCCCGCTCTTCCCCCAGGAGCAGCGGGCCGTCCCCGCGCTCCGCAAGGAGCAGTGGGAGGCGGATCCGGTCCTCGGGGCGGCGATCCGGGCGGCGCGCGACCGGCTCGGGCCGGGCGGCCGGGTCCTCGTCCGGCCGTCGGGGACCGAGCCCGCGCTGCGGATCATGGTCGAGGGGAGCGATCCCGCCGCGGTGGCCGAGCTGGCCGAGACGCTCGCTGCGCTGGCGGGTGAGCGCCTACACTAGGCCCCCGGCGGGCGCCGGCGCGGACGCCCGGCGCGCATCGGAGCCGGCGCGGACGGCCGGCGCAACGGAGGTGGTTCGGCGCATGTGCGGAATCGTCGGCTACACGGGACCTCGCCCGGCGGGCCCGATCCTCATGGAGGGGCTGCGGCGGCTGGAGTACCGGGGCTACGACTCGGCGGGCATCGCGCTCGTGACCGCGGCGGGCGACCTCTTCGTCGAGAAGAAGGCCGGCAAGCTGGCCAACCTCGCCACGGCGATCGAGGATCGTACGCCGAGCTCGGGGATCGGCCTGGCTCACACGCGCTGGGCGACCCACGGCCGGCCCAACGACCTCAACGCCCACCCCCACGTCGACTGCACCGGCGAGATCACGGTGATCCACAACGGGATCATCGAGAACTTCCGCGAGCTCCGCGACGGGCTCGAGGCGCGCGGCCACACCCTCGCCTCCGAGACCGACACGGAGGCCCTGGCGCACCTCGTCGAGGAGGCCTACCACGGCGACCTCGCCGCGGCCGTGCGCGAGGCGCTCGCCCGGGCCGAGGGCGCCTACGCCGTGGCGGTCATGCATCGCCGCGAGCCCGACCGCCTCGTCGGCGCCCGGATGAACGTGCCGCTCGTCGTCGGGATCGGCGACGGGGAGACGTTCCTGGCCTCGGACGTGGCCGCGATCCTGGCCCACACGAGGCGGATCGTCTTCCTCGAGGAGGGCGACGTCGCGGACCTGCGGCCGTGGGGGGTCGAGATCACCGACGTCGCGGGGGTGCCGCGCTCGCGCGTCGTGACCGAGATCACCTGGACCGCCGAGGACGCCGAGAAGGGCGGCTTCGAGCATTTCATGCTCAAGGAGATCCACGAACAGCCCCAGGCGCTGCGTCAGTGCATCGCCGGGCGCGTGACGGCCGACGGGGCGCTCCGCGTGGAGGAGCTGGCGCCGCTGGCGGACGTCCTGCGCACGATCACGCGCGTGGAGCTGGTCGCCTGCGGCACGGCGTCGTACGCGTCGCTCGTCGGCGCCGCGCTCATCGAGAAGTGGGCCGGGATCCCGGCCCGCCTCACGGTCGGGTCGGAGTTCCGCTACAGCCCGCCGCCGCTGGACCCGACGACGCTCGTGATCGCGGTCACCCAGTCCGGCGAGACGGCGGACACGATCGCGCCGACGCGCTACGCCCGCGAGCAGGGCTGCCCGATCATCGCCGTCACGAACACGGTCGGGTCGGCGATCACCCGGGAGGCCGACGCCGTCCTCTTCCTGCAGGCCGGGCCCGAGATCGCGGTCGCCGCCTCGAAGACCTTCACCACCCAGGTCGCCACGCTGGTGATGGTGGCGGCGGCGATCTCGCGCGCCCGCGGCGCGCTACCTCCCGAGACCGAGCGCCAGCTCGTCGCCGCCCTGCGCGAGCTCCCCGACGCGGCACAGGGCGCCCTGGACCTGAGCGCCGGCGTCCGCGAGCTCGCGCGCCGGTACGTCAACAGCCGCGGCTTCATGTTCGTCGGGCGCGGGGCCACCTACCCGGCGGCGCTCGAGGGCGCCCTCAAGCTCAAGGAGGTCAGCTACGTCCACGCCGAGGGGTACGCGGCGGGCGAGCTCAAGCACGGCCCGATCAGCCTGCTCGACGCCGAGTGCCCGCTCGTGGCGGTCGCCACGCGCTCGTCCGTCTACGACAAGCTGATGAGCAACGTCATGGAGGGTCGCGCCCGGGACGCGCGGGTCATCGCCGTGGCCACGCTGGGCGACGCCCAGATCGGGCGGTTCGCCGACGACGTGCTGTGGGTCCCCGACACGCTGGAGGAGCTGGGCCCGATCCTCGCGATCATCCCGCTCCAGCTCTTCGCGTACCACACGGCCGTGGCCCGGGGCACGGACGTCGACCAGCCGCGCAACCTGGCGAAGTCGGTCACGGTCGAGTAGGGCGCCCGGTGGACGCGACGCCGACGATCCCTGCCGGGACGGCCGAGCTGGGCCTCGACATCATCCGCGTCGACCGCATCCGCGACGCCCTCGAGCGATTCGGCGAGCGCTTCGTCGGGCGGGTCCTGACGCCGGCCGAGGCCCGCTACGTCCGCGGCCGGCCGGAGACCTTCGCCGGCCGCTGGGCGGCCAAGGAGGCCGTCAGCAAGGTGCTGGGGCTGGGCGTCCGCGGCATCGGCTGGCGCGACATCGAGATCGAGCGCCTGCCGACCGGCCAGCCCGCGGTCCGGCTCCACGGGCGCGCCGCGGCCCGCGCTTCCCAGCTGGGGCTCGACCGGGTCGCCGTCAGCATCACCCACGAGCGCGAGTACGCGCTGGCGATCGCCTTCGGGGTCCGCCGCAGCGGCGGCCGGTACGTCTTCCCGCCCGACATCGACGAGCGGCTCGACGAGCGCGAGCAGGCGCTGCTGCGGCGCATGGATCGCCTGCGGGCGCTCGCCGGCGAGGCCGCGGCGCTCGAGGCGAGCGCCACCGCCGCGGCGGTCGAGGCGAGCGGTCCCGCCGCGACGTCGCGGGCGGGGGGAGCGCCGGGCACGCGGCCGGGGGGAGCGCCGGGCTCGCGGGCCGTGGGAGGGCCGCCCGGTGGGCGGGAGGTGGCCGGTGACTGAGCCGGAGCAGCTCGACGAGCGAATGGCCGCGGCGCTGCTCCCGGCCAGGCCCCTCCGCGGTCACAAGGGCACGTTCGGCAAGCTGCTCGTCGTCGCCGGGTCGCTCGACTACGCCGGCGCCGCGCTGCTGGTCTGCCGGGCCGCCGGGCGCGCCGGCGCCGGCCTCGTCACGCTCGCGGTGCCCGAGTCGCTGCAGCCGCTCTTCGCGGCGAAGGTCGTCGAGGCGACCACGATGCCACTCGTCGAGGACGACGTCGAGGAGGTCGACCCGGGGCCCGCCCTGGCGCGGATCCTCGACCACGACCACGACGCCCTCGTCATCGGGCCGGGCCTGCGGCCGTCGCTCGCGATCGGCGAGCTGGTGAGAGGCGTGCTCGGCCCGGCGGCCGGCGATGACGCCTGCGCGGCGGTCGTCGACGCCGAGGCGCTGCGGTCGCTCGCCGGCGAGGACGGCTGGTGGGAGGGCGTGCGCCGGCCGTCCGTCCTGACGCCCCACGCCGGGGAGTTCACCCGTCTCCGCGCCGCCTCCGGCATCTCGCCCGGCGCCGACGGCGACCTCAACGAGGACGACGCCGCCCGCCACGAGGCGGCCGGCGACGCCGCGATGACCTGGCGGCACGTGGTCGTGCTCAAGGGGGCGCGCACGGTAATCGCCGCACCCGACGGGAGCGTGGTCAGCGCCACGTTCGAGAACCCCGGCCTGGCCACGGGCGGGACGGGCGACGTGCTGGCCGGGACCATCGGCGCGCTCCTCGCCCAGGGGCTCGACCCGTACGCCGCCGCGCGCCTGGGGGTCCAGCTCCACGGCATGGCCGGCGACGCGGTGCGGGCGCGGGTCGGAGACGCGGGCCTCCTCGCCGGAGACCTGCCCCTCGAGATCGCCCTCGCGCGTCGACGGCTGACCACGGAGGCGGAGCGGCGGGCCGGCGGCGGGCGCGTCGGCTTCCGCGAGGCGGCCACCGGGACGCAGCCGACGGGGACCCAGCCCGCGGGGACGCAGCCCCCCGGCGGCGCGTGACAACCTCGGAGGCCGCGAGCGCGCCGGGCACCCCGATCGAGGAGCGCCTCCGCTCCGCCGGGCTGCCGGCCCTGCCGCGGACGGCGTGGCTGGAGATCGACCTCGACCGGCTGGCCGGCAACGTGGCGGCGATCCGCGCCGCGCTCCCCTCCGGCGTCTCGCTCGAGATCGTCGTGAAGGCCGACGCGTACGGCCACGGGGCCGTCCCGGTCGCCCGGGCGGCCCTCGCGGCGGGAGCGCGGGGCCTCTGCGTGGCGACGCTGGACGAGGCGCTCGAGATCCGCCGGGCCGGCGTCGAGGCACCCATCCTGGTCCTCTTCCCGATCCCCCCGGCGGCCGCGCCCGCGGCCGCCCGCGCCCGCGTCGCGATCGCCGCGGGCGATGCCGGGCTTCTCGACGACGCCCTCGCGGCGTACGCTGCGGCCCGCCGGCGCGCGCGCCGGGAGCTTCCGGCGCTGGGCGTCCAGCTCGCACTCGAGACGGGGCTCGGCCGGGACGGCCTGGCGCCGGACGAGGCGGTCGTCGCCGCCCGGCGCGTGGCGGCCACCGTCGGGGCCGAGCTCCGCGGCGCGTGGTCGCACCTGCAGGCGCCCGCCGACCGCGCCCGCACCGACGCCCAGGTCGAGCGCTTCGTCGATGCCCTCGGCGCGCTCAGGAGGGCGGGTGTCTCGGTGCCCCACCGCCACGTCCTGGCCTCCGGCGGGCTGCTCGCCGTGGAGCGGCTCGTCGGCGGCGAGCGCCCGGTCTTCGACGGCCTGCGCGTCGGCCTGGCCGCCTACGGGATCGTGCCCGAGGACCTGCCGATCGGCGGCGCGGCGACGGGGATCCACGCGGGGCTTCGGCCCATCCTGTCCCTGCGGGCCCGCCCGATCCGCGTCGCCGACCTGCCGCCCGGCACCGGCATCAGCTACGGGCCGAGCTTCGTCACGGCCCGGCCGAGCCGCATCGCGACGCTGCCCGTTGGATACGCGGACGGGTGGGCGAGGATCCTGTCCAACCGGGCGACGGCGCTCGTCCGCGGCGTGCGCGTCCCGCTCGTCGGCACCGTGGCGATGGACGCCGTCATGGCGGACGTCACCGACGTCCCGGGAGCGCCGGTCACGGCGGCCGACGAGTTCGTCCTCCTGGGGCGCCAGGGGGACGACGAGATCACGGCGGCGGAGCTGGCGCAGGAGCGCACCACGATCAGCTGGGAGGTCGTCGCGACGATGGCTCGGCGCCTGCCCCGGGTGTACACTGCGCGGGCCGTGGCGGTCGGTATCCGCACGCTCACCGAGGATCGGGGGACATGGCGCGGCTTGCGCTCTGGAACGGCGACATCTGCGACCTCGAGGTCGACGCGATCGTGAACCCCGCGAACGTCACGCTCTGGATGTCCACCGGGGTCGCCGGGGCGATCAAGCGCCGGGGCGGCGACGCTGTCGAGTTCGCCGCGGTGCGCCAGGCCCCCGTCCCGCTCGGCGGCGCGGTCGTGACGGACGGCGGGAGCCTCGCGGCGCGATGGGTGATTCACGCCGTCTCGCTCGACCACCAGCGCCGGACCAGCGCGGAGGCGATCGAGGGGGCCATCCGGAGCGCCCTCAGCCGCGCCCGCGAGCTGGGCGTTGAGACACTGGCGATCCCGGCGCTGGGCACGGGCGTCGGGGGCTTCCCTCTTGACGAGGCGGCCCGCATCGCGGTCGCCACGGTGCGCGCCGAGATGGGCCGGCTGCCGCAGCTCCAGACCGTCACGTTCGCACTGCGGGGCGCGGCCGCCTACGAGGCCTTTCGTGCCGCGCTCGCGGCGCCCATGCCGTCGCCGTCAATGGGCGGGGCCGCGTGACCGGTACGTCGGGCGAGATCCCGGCCGCGCCGGCCGAGTTCCCGACCCCCGAGCGGCGGGCGGAGCTCGTCGAGGAGGTCGCGCGCGAGATCCTCCTGCACGGCATGACCGGCCCGGCGATGCTGTTCCTCCAGGCGAGCACGCCCGACGGGATGGTGCCGGGCAGCGCGATGCTCTTCTTCGACCCCGTCCTCCGCCGGCTCTTCGGCGGCGAGAACGCGCCGGCGGCCGCCATCCTGGCCGACGAGCTCGGGATCGAGCAGCTCATCGACCGTCTCGAGGAGCTCGACGAGGACATGAGCTGGGACGCGTGACCCGCGCGACCGCCCCGGCGCGCGACACCGGGTCGGCGCCGTCACGCGCGCTGGATCCGGAGGTCGCCGCCTTCGCGACCCTGGACCTGGGCACGGCAACCTGTGCAGCTGCGATCGTGGGACGGGTCGCCGGTCGCCGGCGCCTGATCGCCGCGACGGCCGTGCCCGCCGGAGCCGATCCGGACGACGTCGTCGCGGTCCTCGCCGCCCGCATCCGGGCCGCCGACGCGGCGCTCGCCGACGAGCTCGGGATCGCCCCCCCGGACGCCGTGCTCCCGCAGATCGCAGCCACCGGCAGCCCGGCCCCGCTCGCCGCGGTGCTGGCGGCGACCGAGGCAACCCGCGTCCGCCTCGACGCCGACGCCCGCGCCGCCGGCTGGCGCACGGTGGGCGCGAGCGCCGAGCGCGACGACCCGCTGGCGACGACCCGCCTCGCGACGCGTTCGGGTGTCTCGACCCTGATCGTCGGGACGGCCGATCCCGCGACCCCGGACGAGCGGGACCTCCTCGGCGAGCTCGTGGCCCTCGCGGCGGGCGTGGCCGAGCGTCGGCCGGACCTGGGCGTCGTCCTCGTCGGCGCAGCCGCGGCCCGCGCCTCGGACTTCCCGCTCGCCACCGCCGTGCTGCCGGTGCCCCGGCCCCACGGCGACGCGGCAACCGACCTCCGGGGAGTGCTGGCGGCCCACCGCGCGGGGCCCTCCGATCCCCGCCAGGCGCTGGCCGCGGTCACCGCGACCATCGCCGAGGTGCTCGACCTGCGGGTGGAGCTCCTCGACATCGGGATGAGCGGCGCGCTCCGGGCACGGGCCGAGCCCGGCCCGCGGGCCGGCGCTCCCGCCAGGGTCGTCGCCATGGAGGTGCCGGGCGCGGTGCTGGGGCTCGCCGACGACGACGCGGCGCTGGACCGCGTCGAGGCGTGGGCGACGCTCGGCATCGACCGCGCCCGCCTCCGGGATCGGCTCGCCGAGCTGCGCCTCAGCCCGTGGCTCGACCTCGGCGGCGACGGCGCGCTGCTGCGCGCGGCGGCCATGCGGGCGGCGCTCGAGCGCCTCGCCGAGGCGACGTCCGACGACCTCGGCGGACCGGCCCCCGATCTCGTGGTGCTGGCCGGAGGTGCGTGGTCGTCGATCCCGGCTCCTGCCGCGCTCCTCGTCCTCGCCGACGGCCTGCGACGCCCGGGGGTCGTGCAGGTTGCCCTGGACCCGGCGCGCCTCCTCGCGCCGCTCGGCACGATCGAGGACGAGGAGGTCCGTCGCGGCATCCTCCGGGACCTGGTCGCCGACGCGCTCGTGCCGATCGGCACGCTCGCCATCGCCCACGGGATCCGGGGAGGTCGACAGGCCGGCCATCTCCGGCTCGTCGCCCGCGACGCCCCGGTCGACCTGGAGCTGGCGGGCGGCAGGCTCGCGCTCGTCGACCTGCCGCCCGGGGAGTCGGGGGAGGCGAGCCTGGCGTTCCGCTCCTCGGTCGACCTCGGCGTCCGGGGCCGCCGGTTCGCCGTCCCGGTCACCGGCGGCCTCGCCGGCCTCGTCGTGGACCTGCGCGACATCCCGCTGCGCCTGCCGGAGCGCTCCGACGCCCGTCGCGACCTCCTGGCCGGCTGGGAGGCCGCCCTCTGGCCGGAGCGCGATCGATGAGCGGGCTCGCGCTCGTCCCCGCCCGCCGTCTGCTCGTGGAGCGCCCCCGCGTGGTCGTCCCCCTCCTGCCCGGGGACCGCGTCGTGGCGACGATGGGGTCGCGCGTCGTGGCCGGGGACCTGCTGGCGGAGCGCGTGCGCGACCCGCGCCTCGTCGAGGGCGCCGAGGGCGACGCCGATCCCGGGAGCTCGCACCCGGGCACGTGGATCCCGGCCCAGGCCGGCCGGCACGGCACCGCGGCGGCCGGGGAGCTCCTCTTCGAGCACGCCGGACGGCGCCGGATCGCCACCGGCCCGCACCCGGACCTCGTCGCCGCCCCGGCCGCCGGCCGCGTGACGGCGATCCACCCCGGCGTCGAGATCGTCCTGGACCTCGACGGGGTCGGCCTCCCCGGGTCGGAGCTGCTGGGCGATCCGGGGCACGGCCGCCTCACGCTGCTGCCGGGCGAGGGGGACGGGCGCATCCCGCTCGAAGTGGCCCACGCCGGCGCGATCGTCGTCTTCCCGGGGCGCGCCGACGCCGAGACGCTTACCCGCGCCCGGGCGATGGGCATCGCCGGGGCGGTGGTCCCCGCGCTGGCCGAGCGCGACCGGCGCGACGTCGTCGCCTCCGAGACGCGCCAGCGGGCCGGCCTCCATCGCCTCGCCCCGTTCCCGGTGCTCGTCCTCGACGGCTATCTCCGGCGTTCGCTGGCGGACCCGATCCGGCGGATCCTGGCCGGCCTCGCGGGTGCCGAGGTGGGGCTCGTGGGCGGGCCGCCGCTGCTGGTCGCGGCCGCCGCGGAGGGCGAGCTGCCCCGACCCGACCCGGAGCACGTGCGGGTGCGCGGCGGCGCCGAGGCCGGTCGCGAGGGTCGCTTCCTGGGCCTGGCCGGCCCCCGGCGGCTGCCCGGCGGCGTGGTGGTCGAGGCGGCGCGCGTCCGCCTCGACGACGGGCGTGACGTCGCCGTCGCCCTCGGCGACCTGGAGCGCTTCGTCTAGGGGCGCGTCCGCGCCTCGATCTGCGGCGCGCCGGGTGACGATCTTCGTGCGGGCCGGCGGCGCGACCCGCGTCAGCGGCCCGCCACACCTGTCGCGGCGGCGCGCGGCGGCGCCTCGCGGACCGCCTTCCGGGCCCGCGTCGTCCGACCGCGGCGCTTCTAGTAGGCTCTTGCGATGACCCCGTCCCCGGCCGCCCTTCGGCGCGCCACCTCGTCGCCCGCCGCCACCCGCGCCCTCGGCGTGCGGCTCGGCGCGGCCGCCGTCGCCGGCGACGTCATCGCCCTGGTCGGCCCGCTCGGCGCCGGCAAGACCGAGCTGGCCCGGGGGATCGCGCGCGGCCTTGGCGTCGACGAGCCGGTGACCTCCCCGACGTTCGTGCTCGTCGCGGAGCATGCCGGCCGCGTGCAGCTGTTCCACGTCGACTGCTACCGGCTCGCCGGCGCCGCCGATGCCCTGGCGGCCGGGATCCTCGACGAGCGCTCGGCGGAGGGCGTGACCGTGGTGGAGTGGGCCGACCGGATCGAGGCCGCCCTGCCTCCCGGGCGCCTCGAGATCACGATCGACGGCGCCGGCGACGAGCCGCGAGCGCTCGACCTGCGGGCGACCGATGCCCGCCACGCGCGCCTGCTGGAGGCCGTGGCGTGACCGCCGGAGCACGGGCGCCCGCAGCCGCGACCGCCCGCCCATCCGCCGGCGCGACCGACGGGCGAGTGCTGGCGATCGACACGGCGACCTCGACGGCCGTTGTCGCCCTTGGCACGCTCCAGGGAACGCTGCTTGCCGCCGACGCCTGGGAGGCCGGGCACCGCCACGCGGAGGAGCTGCTGGCTCGTGTCGCAGCCCTCCTCGCCGGCGCCGGGGTGGAGCGCCCCGGGCCGGGTTCGCTGGCCGGCGTCATCGTGGGCACGGGGCCCGGCGGCTTCACCGGGCTGCGCGTCGGGCTCGCGACGGCGCGCGGGATCGCGCGCGCGTGCGGGGCGCCCCTCCTGGGCGTGCCGACGGGCACGACGCTCGTCGCGGCGGCACGGGCGGCCGGCGTCGTCGCGCCGGACGCCGCGGTCGCCGTCCTCCTGCCGGCCGGGCCCACCGGGCGCTACCTGGTGCGCGACGGCCGCGCGGAGCTGGCGCCCGTGGAGCCAGCACCCGTGGAGCTGGCGGCCGTGGAGCCGGCGCGCGCGGAGCCGACGCCGGCTCCCGGCGTGGTCCTGGTCGCCGTCGACCTCGCCACGCGGGCTCCCGACGACGCCGTGGCTCGCGGGGTGGCGGCGCAGGCGGGGCTCGCGGCGGCGCTCGTGGCGCTGGGCGCGGTCCGCCTGCGCGCGGGCGAGGACGACGCGACGACGCTGGCACCGGAGTACGTGACGCTGCCGCGCGGTGTGACGACGGCGGCGGGGGAGGTGGCATGGTCGCCCGCCCGCCCGTGAGGCTCGCCATCGAGCGCATGACGCACGCCGACCTGGCCGCCGTCCAGGCGATCGAGAAGGCGAGCTTCACGACCCCCTGGCCCTCCTACGCCTACCGCAACGAGCTCGAGACGAACCGCCTCGCCCACTACCTCGTCGTCCGCGCCGGGCGCGAGGTGATCGCGTACGGGGGCGCCTGGCTGATGGTCGACGAGGCGCACGTGACCACCTTTGCCGTCGCGCCCGCGTGGCGCCGCCGGCGCATCGGCGAGCGCCTGATCCTCGCCCTCCTCGACCTGGCCATCGCGCGCGGCGCCCGCGAGGCGACGCTCGAGGTCCGGCTCTCGAACCTGGGGGCGCGCCGGCTCTACGAGAAGTACGGCTTCCGGCCGGTGGGCATCCGACCGCGCTACTACAGCGACGACCACGAGGACGCGCTCATCATGACGACCGAGCCGCTCGAGGCGCCCGCGATGGTGGCCCGCCTGGCGAAGCGGCGCGCCGAGCTCGCGGCCCTGCCCGATCCGGAGCCGCCGGCGTGAGCGGCGGCCCGGGCGCCGGCTCCCGCGGGGCGCCCGACGGGGAGCGTCCGGCGCGGGGGCGCCCGAGGCGGGAACGCAGGGCGGCCTCCTCCTCGCCGTCGAGTCGTCCTGCGACGAGACCGGCGTTGCCCTCCTCGACGGGCCTCGCCGGATCGTTGCCCAGGCGGTCGCCAGCCAGGTCGCGCTCCACGCGGGGACCGGCGGCATCGTGCCGGAGCTCGCGGCGCGCGCACACCTCCGCTGGATCGACCCGGCGCTCGACGAGGTCCTCAATGCGGCGGGCGCGACGCTCCGCGACGTGCGGGCCGTCGCGGTGACCGCGGGTCCGGGGCTCGTCGGCTCGCTGCTCGTCGGGCTGGCCTACGCCAAGGCGCTCGCCTGGTCGCTCGACGTCCCGCTCGTCGGGGTCAACCACCTCGAGGGTCACCTCTACGCCGCCTGGCTGCTCGACCCGGGCGAGGCCGAGCGACCCGAGCCCGCGTTCCCGCTCGTCGCCCTCGTTGTGTCGGGAGGCCACACGTTCCTCGTCGAGATGCGGGGCCACCTCACGTACCGGCTCCTGGGCGAGACGGTCGACGACGCGGCGGGCGAGGCGTTCGACAAGGCCGGCCGCCTCCTGGGCCTGGGCTACCCGGGTGGGCCGGCCATCTCCGCCGCGGCCGCCCGGGCCGCGGGCGTGCCCCGCCCGGCCGATCGCCTGCCGCGGGCCTGGCTCGGCGACTCGTTCGACTTCAGCTTCTCGGGCCTCAAGACCGCCCTCCGGCGCGTCGTCGAGACGGAGCTGCATGCCGCCGGGCTCCCGCCGGCCGAGGCGGGCGGCAGGCTCCAGGAGGGGCGCGTCGCCGCGCTGGCCGCGGCGTTCCAGGACAGCGTGGTCGACGTCCTGGCCGCGAAGACGCTGCGCGCCGCGGAGGCGACCGGCGCCCGCACGGTCGTCGTGGGTGGCGGCGTGGCCAGCAACAGCGCCCTGCGCGCGCGGCTGGCGGCGGGGGCGGCGGCGCTCGGCGTGGACCTGGTCATTCCGCGGCCGGGGCTCTGCACCGACAACGGGGCCATGATCGGTGCCGCCGGAGCCCGGCGCCTGGCCGCGGGCGAGCGAGCTGGGATCGACCTCGGCGTCCGCGCGTCGTGGCCGCTCGCCCGACCGGCCGGGGCTCCCGACTCGCGCCGCCCGCCGACCCGCGGGGCCGCCGCCCGGGCCTACGCGGTGGTCCGCGACGCGGAGGCGGACGCGGCCGGGAAGGTGGCTCCGTGACGGCGGAACGGGCGCCGCTCGGCGCTTCGGCCGCCGGGGCAGGGAACCCGTGAGCGGCACGCGCGCGCCGATCCGCCTCGATCCGGGGGCCGTGCGGCGGACGCTCCGGGACGCCGGCCTGCGGGCCCAACGGCGCTTCTCGCAGAACTTCCTCGTCGACGTGGAGGTCCTCGAGGACATCCTGGCGGCCGCCGCGCCCGCGCCCGACCGGCGCGTGCTCGAGATCGGGCCCGGCCTCGGGATCCTGACCGGCGGGCTGCTCGGCGCCGGAGCCCGCGTCGTAGCCGTCGAGATCGACCGCGGCATGGTCACCCACCTCCGAGAGGCGTTCGCCCTCGAGCTGGCCGCCGGTGCCCTGACCCTCGTCGAGGGCGACATCCTCGACGAGGATCTGGCGACCCTCGTCGCTGCTCCGTATGACGTCGTCGCGAACCTGCCGTACCACATCACGAGCCCCGTCCTGCACCGGCTCCTCGGCGGCGAGGCCGGGCCGCGCCCGGAGCGCTGCGTCCTGATGGTCCAGCGCGAGGTGGCAGAGCGAATCGCGGCCCCGCCCGGCGAGATGAGCTACCTCTCGGTCTTCGTGCAGTACCACGCCGTCGCCTCGGTCGTGCGCCGCGTGCCGCGCGAGGCGTTCGAGCCCGCCCCGGCGGTCGAATCGGCCGTCCTCGCCCTCGACGTGCGAGCCCCCGACGCGCTGGGCCGCCTGCCGGCGGCCATGGAGGACAGCCTCTGGCGCCTCGTCCAGGCCGGCTTCCGCGAGCGGCGCAAGATGCTCCACAACGTCCTGCCGCGCCAGCTGCCGATCGAGCCGGCGGCCGTGGCGGCCGCCCTCGCGGCCGCCGGGATCGACGGCGACCGGCGGCCCCAGACGCTCGGGGTGGGGGAGTGGATCGCCCTCCTCGGCGCGCTCGGGCCGATCCCGGAGGATCGCCGCGGCCGGCGCTCGGAGGCACCGGGGTGAGCGACGCCGTCCGCCGCGTCACGCCGGTCGTGCGGGTGGCGCCCGCCAAGCTCAACCTGACCCTGGCGGTCGTCGGTCGCCGCGAGGACGGCTTCCATGCCCTCCACTCGGTGATGGCACCGCTCGACCTGGCCGACCGGCTGGCGCTCAGCCCGGCGTTCGGGCCACGCGACCGGCTCCACGTCGTCGCCCCCGACGGGGCGCCGGCGCCCGAAATCGGCCCGGACGAGGAGAACCTGGTCCTCCGCGCGATCCGTGCCGCGCGCGAGGCTGTTCGCGCGGCCGGCGACGACCGGCCCCTGCCCGCGCTCGCGGCTCGCCTCGAGAAGCGGATCCCGGTGGCGGCGGGCCTCGGCGGCGGCTCGTCGGACGCGGCGGCCGCGCTCGACGGGTCGCTCGAGGCGTGGGGGGCCGACGACGTCGTGGGTCCCGACGTGCGCGCCGCCGTCGCCGCGGCCC
Organism: uncultured Chloroflexia bacterium; assembly: GCA_963831745.1. Taxonomy (GTDB): domain Bacteria; phylum Chloroflexota; class Limnocylindria; order Limnocylindrales; family CSP1-4; genus CTSoil-043. Next base: position 37,482 of record CAWHRD010000004.1, read on the forward strand.
TCGGCTCCGACTGTCCGTTCTTCCTCGCGGGCGGCTGGGCCCTGGTCGAGGGGCGCGGGGAGCGGGTCGCGCCCCTGCCGGCACCCCGGGGCGAGGCTCCCGGGATCCTGCTCGTGACGCCGGCCGTCGCCGTCTCGACGCCCGCGGTGTTCGCGCGCTACGCAGCCGGGATCCGGCCGGAGGGAGCGGCCACGCTCGCCTCGTCGCGCTATCTCGCCGGGGAGCTGCAGGCTGGGCTCTCGACTGCGCGCCTCCTGGAGCGGGCCGGTGTCCTGTCGGTCGCCAACGACCTCGTGCCGGCCACGAGCGAGCTGGTCCCGGCGCTCACCTCGGCGCGTCGCGCGCTGGCGCGCCTGCTCGAGCGCCCGGTCGGCCAGTCCGGCTCCGGGCCGACGCTGTGGGCGCTCTCGCCGTCGAAGGCCGACGCCCTCGGCGACGCCGCCATCGTCCGGGCCGCCCTGGCCGACGGCCTGCTCTCGTTCCCGGGCGACCGTCCGCCGTTCGTCGCCGCAGCTGCGCTCGTCGGCCCGCAGGCGACGACCGTCGCCAGCGTCCATCCATACGCCACCCCGTCGTCCTGACCGCGTCGAAGGAGGAGTCCCATGTCCCGCACGCCCGTCGCCACCTCGCTCGCCCCCGCCGCCCTCGGGCCCTACAGCCAGGCGATCACCGCCGGCGGCTTCATCTTCTGCTCCGGCCAGCTCGGCCTCGACCCGGCGACCGGCGACTTCGCCGGCCCCGACGTCGAGACGCAGGCGGAGCGGGCGCTGACGAACCTGCGCAACGTCCTCGACGCCGCCGGCTGCACCTTCGAGGACGTCGTGAAGACCACGATCTTCCTCGCCGACATGGCCGACTTCGCCGCCGTGAACGCGGTCTACGGGCGCTTCGTCAGCGACCCCCCGCCGGCCCGCTCCACGGTCCAGGTCGCGGCGCTCCCGAAGGGCGGCCGGGTCGAGATCGAGGCCACCGCCCGCCTGCGCGGCTGAGGCCGCGCCTTCAGGACAGCCCGCCGCCGCTGCCCCGCGACTGATCCGCCCGCGCACGGCGCCGCGGCCATCGACACCGACGCGCCATCGACACCGACGCGCCCGTCGGTTGACGAACCGGCGGGCGCGCCCCTACGATCCCGGGACCAGATGACACCCGAACCACCTACCGGGACGGAAGTCGCTCGGACCCGCAGCCCATCGCGCTCGCGGGTCGCCCCGTCCCTCCCGCCCCGCGATGACCCACCCCGTCGCCGTCGTGCTCGCTGGCGGGCTCGGCACGCGCATGAAGTCCGCGACGCCGAAGCTCCTGCACGCCCTCTGCGGGCGACCGATGCTGGCGTTCGTCCTCGACGCGGCCCGCACGGCGACCGGTGCCGACCCCGTCGTCGTCGTCTCGCCGGCCACCGCCGCGGTGCGCGACGCGTTCCCCGCCGGCGTCACCTTCGCGCTCCAGGAGCGGCCGGACGGCACCGGCGACGCCCTGCGGGCCGGCCTCGCCGCGGTCGCGCCCGACGCCGACGAGGTCGTGGTCATCAACGGCGACGTCCCGCTCCTCGAGGCCGACCTCGTCGCCGGCGTCCTCGCGCGCCGCCGCGAGGCCGGGGCGGCGCTGGCCCTCGTCTCCTTCGAGACCTGGGAGCCGGGTCGCCTGGGTCGCGTCATCCGGACTCCCGACGGCGAGCGCGTCGCCCGCATCGTGGAGGCCAAGGACGCCACTCCCGACGAGCTGGCCGTCGGCGAGGTGAACGCCGGGCTCTACGCGTTCGACGCCGGGTGGCTGCGCGGCGCTATCGGCCGCCTGACCCCGTCGGCCGCCACCGGCGAGCTCTACCTGACGCAGCTCGTGGACCTGGCCACCGCGGACGGGCGCCCGGTCGTGGCCCTCGAGGCCGACGACGACGGGACGCTCGACGGCATCAACGACCGGGTCCAGCTCGCCGAGGCCACGGCGATGCTCCGCGAGCGGATCAACGTGGCGTGGATGCGGGCCGGCGTCACGATGCTCGACCCGGCCACCGCGTACGTGGACGCCGCCGTGGAGCTGGCTCCCGACGTCCTCCTCGAGTCGAACGTGGTCCTCCGGGGCGTCACGCGGGTCGGCGAGGGGACGGTGATCGGCGCGGGCAGCCAGGTCGTCGACAGCGAGATCGGCCCGCGCTGCCGGGTCTGGGCCAGCGTCCTCGAGCGGTCCACGGTGGAGGAGGGGACCACGATCGGGCCGTTCAGCCACCTGCGTCCGGGAAGCTCCATCGGGCCCGGCGTCGAGATCGGCAACTACGCCGAGATCAAGGCCAGCCGCCTGGAGGCGGGCGTCAAGCAGCACCACGTGAGCTACCTCGGCGACGCCCACGTGGGCGAGCGGACGAACGTGGGCGCCGGGACGATCACCGCCAACTACGACGGCGTCCGCAAGCACCACACCGAGATCGGGAAGGGCGTCTTCCTCGGCGTCGACACGATGCTGCGGGCGCCGGTCACCCTCGGCGACGGATCGAAGACCGGGGCGGGGGCCGTGGTCACGAGAGACGTCCCGCCTGGCAAGCTGGCGGTCGGGGTGCCGGCCCGGATCCGCGACCCGCGGCCGCCCGCGGCGGCCGACGGCAGCGCCACGGCGGACCCGGCGGAACCCGCACCGGACCCGTCACCTCCGGGCGAGAGAGCCTCCTGATGGGCTCCCTCACCGAGATCCTCATCGTCGTCGGACTGACCCTGCTCGCCGGCATCTTCGTGGCGGCCGAGATCGCGCTCGTCTCGATCCGCCGGAGCCGTGTCGAGCAGATGGTGGACGAGCGCCAGCGCGGCGCCTCCAGGGTGCGCCACCTGGTCGAAGACCCCGCACGCTTCCTGGCCGTCATCCAGATCGCGATCACGTTCATCGGCTTCCTCTCGTCGGCCGTGGCCGCCGTTGCCCTCACGGCCGGGCTTGCCGAGCTCATCGGGCGCGTCGAGTGGCTGAAGAGCAGCGCCGAGGCCATCGCGCTGGTGACCGTCACCGTCCTGCTCTCCCTGTTCTCGATCGTCGTCGGCGAGCTCGTCCCGAAGGCGCTCGCCCTCGCCTTCCCGGATCGGACCGCCCTCCTCCTCGCCGGCCCCGTGGACATCCTCGGCCGGATCCTCGCCCCCGTCGTGGCGATCCTCACCGGATTGACGCGCCTGATCGTCCGGCCCTTCGGCGCCGACGTGACGAAGGAGGCCCAGATCACCGCGGAGGAGCTCAAGCTGATCGTCGAGCGCGGTGGGGACGAGGGCGTCCTGGAGGCCGAGGAGGAGCAGATGATCCACGCGGTCATCGAGCTCGGCGAGCGCCGCGTGCACGAGGTGATGGTCCCGCGGATCGACATCGTCGGCCTGGAGGCCGACGTGGACCTCGAGACCGCGGTCGACCGGATCGTCGAGGGCGGCCACAGCCGACTGCCGGTATGGGAGGGGTCGGTCGACGAGGTCGTCGGGGTCCTCTACGCCAAGGACCTCCTGCCGATCCTCAAGGCCGGCAACGGGGAGCGGCCGACGGTGCGCTCGCTCCTGCGCCCGCCGGTCTTCGTCCCCGAATCGATGTCGATCGACGACCTGCTCCACGAGTTCCAGCGGCGCAAGGTCCACCTCGCGATCGTCGGCGACGAGTACGGCGGCACGGCCGGCCTCGTGACGATCGAGGACCTCCTCGAGGAGATCGTCGGCGAGATCCAGGACGAGTACGACGAGGAGGAGGAGATGGTCGTCCGCCTCGACGAGGAACGGGTCCGGTTCGACGGCCGGGCGTCGGTCGACGAGCTCGAGGAGGCCTGGGAGGGTATCGACCTGGACGACCTCCTCGAGGACCGCGACGAGTACGACACCATCGGCGGCCTCGTCTTCCACCGGATCGGCGGCGTGCCGAAGCCGGGCGACGTGGTGGAGCTCGACGGCGTCACGATCACGGTCGAATCGACGGACGGGCGCCGGGTCTCCAAGGTGCTCGTGGTCCGCGACCGGCCGGTGGGAACCGAGGGCGACGCCGGCGACCGCTGAACCCGGGCCTCGACCCCCAGCACCCAGGTTGCCGCCTGCCAGGACCACCGGCGTGCGCCCCGCCCGTAAATCCCGCGGGTAGGGGATGATGGCGGAACCGCGGTGCCGCCTGAGCATCGCAACCCTTCGACCGGGATGGGATGACTAAACGAGACCGTCAGCCGACCAGCCAGGGCGCCCTCCTTCCGCGAGCCGCCGTCCTGGCGGCGATCCTGAGCGTCATCGCGGTGTGCCTGGCCGCCGGGGCCCTCGCGGTCGTGGTCACCCGCGGGACGGACACGGGTCAGGCCGGTTCGGCCGACGCCGACGCGTGCCGCACGGTCGCCTGGAACGCCGTGCCCGATGTCGCCGACCTCCCGTCGGGCTGGGCGATCGCCTCGTCGCGGTTCCTCGTCGGCATCCAGACGACCACGCTCGTCGGACCGACCCCGTCCGGCTCGACCCAGGGCCCAGCGGCGTTCGTCAGCGTGAGCTGCTACGGCACCGACGCCGAGCTGGCTCTCGCCCGCGATCGTGAGGCTGCGATCGGCGCCGGGGCGACCGAGATCACCGTTCCCCAGGTGGGCGACGCTTGGGCGGCCGTCACGAACCCGCTCTCCGGCACCACCACCGTCTACATCCGGCGCGGCGACCTCGTCGCCGACGTCTCGGCCTCGACGTCATTGGACCAGGCGACGCTCCAGGCGGTCGCGGATGCGGTCGACCAGGCGATGGCCCGGGCGCTCTCGGGGAGCCCGCTGCCGTCCTCGGCCGCCGCGGCCAGCCCGGCCGGATCGCCGTCGCCCGCGGCTTCACCGGCCCCGATCGCGCCCAGCCCGAGCCCGAACGCGAGCCCGAGCCCGAACGCGAGCCCCGGCCCGAGCGCGAGCCCCGGCCCGAGCGCGAGCCCCGGCCCGAGCGCGAGCCCGGTGCCGGTGAGCCACGTCGCCCCGGACCTCGAGGCCGTCCTCCCGCGCTCGATCGACGGGACGGCGCTCGCCAGCCAGAGCGTGAACGGGACGACGGCGCTCAGGGACGACGCCGTCAGCGGGGCGCTCATCGCGTCGCTCGCGAAGCTCGGCAAGACGTCGGCCGACTTCGAGATCGCCGCGGCGCGCGACCCGACCGGCACGCTCCAGGTGCAGCTGCTCGCGTTCCGGGTCAAGGGTGTGCCGGGGCCGAGCCTGGCGACGGCGATCCTGGACAGCTGGATGGCGGACACCGCGGGAACCCCGACCCGCTCGCAGGTGACCATCGCAGGCCAGGAGCTCACGAAGGTCGTGTACGGCGAGGGTCCGACCGAGTACGTCTTCGCCACGGGCGACGTCGTCTACGACATCGAGACGACCGACGAGAGCTACGTCGCGAAGGTGCTGGCGCTCATCAGGTAGGCGACGGCCGGCCCGTCAGGCGGAGATGACGCTCCGCATGATCTGCTCGAGCTTCTCTCGGGCCGCCGGCTGCACCACCCCGGCCGCGTCGAGCTGGGCGATCGCCTCGTCGCGCCAGCGCCGCGCCTCCGTCCTCGTGTAGTCCTGGGCGCCGGTCCGCTCGAGGATCGCCATCGCCTCGGAGATCTCGGCCGGGCTCGGGTCGGGGTGGGCGTACAGCGCCTCGAGACGCGCCCGGTCGCCGGCGCCGGCGTGCTCGAGGGCGTAGATGACCGGCAGGGTCTTCTTGTGCTTGGCCAGGTCGGACGGCTCCTTGCCGGTCGCCTGCTCCTGGCCCCAGATGCCCAGCACGTCATCGTTGAGCTGGAAGGCCAGCCCCAGCGCCCAGCCGAACTGCTTGTAGCGGGTGATGACGTCCTCGTCGTCCGTGGCGAGGAGGGCGCCGGCCTCGATGCTCGCGGAGATCAGGGCCGCGGTCTTGCGCCCGATCATGTCGAAGTACAGGTCCACGGTCATCGTGGTGTCGTGCTCGCCCGTCCAGATGTCGATGTACTGGCCCTCGCAGAGCGCGAGGCAGGTCTCGTCGTAGAGACGCATCAGGCGCAGGACCTTGGCGTCGGAGAACCCCAGCGCGGTCAGCCGGTGGAGCGCGATCCGCGACAGGACGAAGACGGCGTCGCCCGTGTTGATCGCCTGGGGGATGCCGTGGAGCGCCCACAGGGTGGCCCGGTGGCGCCGCTCGCGATCGCCGTCCTCGATGTCGTCGTGGATCAGGCTGAAGTTGTGCCCCAGCTCCACGGCGGCGGCTCCCGGCAGCGCCGGCGCGGTCTCGCCGGTGATCGAGGCGTACGCCAGGAGGCCCAGGAGGGGCCGCATCCGCTTGCCCGACGACCCGGAGCCGTCGAGGCCCATGTGGTAGCGGACCATCTCGTACATGCCGTGGGTCGACGGATCGCGATCGACGACCAGGCGGAGGATCTCGTCCTCGACGTCGGCGATGAGCGCGGGAAGGTCGTAGTCCACGGAACCGGGCACGGGCACGATCATAGAGCCTCCGGGTGCGGGTCGGCCGCACGGACGCGACCTCCGAGTGGGGTTCGTGCCGGGCGCGAGGGCGACCTCCTGACCGAGTTCGTGCCGGCCGGGTCGCCGGATGGTACGGTCGCGGCGCTCGCGCGGGTCGCCGGGTCGCCGGGTCGCCGGTGCCGCGAGGCGCATCGATGCCCGGCCTGTGCCTGCTACCGCGCCCGGCGGTAGCTCGGCCACGCCACGTTCCGGGATGCGCCGAACGGCGCGATTCGCCGCATCTCGACGCTCGGGAAGCGACTGCCGTACCGGCCCGCGCGGTACGACTCGCACGAACCCTGGTTCGCCTCGGTCCGACGCGCAACGACCCGCCGCTCACCCGTCCCGAGGCGCCGCTGCCACTGACACGCAACGTCCACGCCGCCCGTCGCCGCGCCGTGCGCGGGGGATGGTACGGTGCCCGCGTGCCCGACCGCCGGCTCTACGTCACGGACGCCATCGTCCTCTCCCGCTTCGACTACGGCGAGGCGGACCGGATCCTCACGCTCCTGACGCCCGAGCTCGGCAAGATCAAGGCGATCGCCAAGGGGATCCGCCGCCCGACGAGCCGGATCGGCGGGTCGCTCGAGCCGCTGGCGGAGCTGCGCCTCCAGCTGGCGAAGGGTCGCACGTTCGACGTGGTGACCCAGGTCACGATGCAGCACGCCTGGCTGGGGCTGCGCGATCGGCTGGAGGTGACGGCGACGGCCTGGTACTGCGCCGAGCTCGTGGACCGCTCGCTCGAGGAGCGCCACGCGGCGGAGCCGCTCTACCTGCTCCTGCGCCGGGCGTACGAGCTGCTCGATGCGGGGATGGTGCCGGGCCGCGTGGCGCGCTGGTTCGAGATGCGGCTCTGCGACGAGCTGGGTGTCCGGCCCGAAGTCGACCGCTGCGTCGAGTGCGACCGGCTCCTCGAGCCCGACGACGAAGTGCGCTGGATCCCGCTCGTGGGCGGTGTCCTGTGCGGGCGCCACGCCGGGCCGTCCCACGCCGTTGCCGGCCTGTCCACGGACGCGCTGCGGGTGCTCAAGGCGTACCAGCGGATGGACGTGGAGGGCCTCGCGGGCCTGCGGCTCCCCCCGGCCGTCGAGGCCGAGGTGGAGCGCGTGATGGGCGAGTTCGTGCGCCACGTCATGGAGCGCGACACGCGGTCGCGCCGCTTCCTGGAGGAGGTACGGGCGGGGTACGGCGTCCCGGCCGCCGCACCCGGCCCGCCGGCCGGCCCCGGCCCTGCGCCCGCGTCGGCCGAAGGAGGTCCCGCATGATCGACCCGACGACGAAGGCCGGCGCGCGCGCCGCCGAGCGCCTCGAGCGCGAGATCATCCTGTGGCTCACGACCGTGACGCCCGCCGGCCAGCCCCAGGCCTCGCCGGTCTGGTTCCTGTGGCTCGACGGCGAGGTGCTCGTCTACAGCCGCGCCGACACGCCGCGCCTGGCCAACATCCGCGCCAACCCGCGCGTGGTCGCCAACCTGGACGGCGACGGCGACGGCGGCGACGTCCTCGTCATCGAGGGCGAGGCGCGCATCGTCCACGAGCGCGCCACGCTGGCCGACGCGCCCCCGGCGTACATCGCGAAGTACGCGGCGAAGCTGGCGGCGTACGGCTGGACGATGGGGAGCTTCCTGGTCGACTACCCGGCGGAGATCCGCATCCGCCCGACCCGGGTCCGCGCCTGGTAGCGCCCCGAGCCCTCGCGGCTGCCGGCGTCTTCCGCCGCGCACGCCGCCGCGCTCGCCGCCGGTGACCACGGGGCCGCGCACGGCCGACCTGCTACGATCCGCGGGCCATCCTCCCGCCCGGGCCTGCCACGCTCGGGCCAACCGTGGAGCCGACCCCGTGACCGACCAGCCCGAGACCGGCCTCGTGCCGCCCGCCCTCTCCACCGATCCGAACGCCGTCGCGCCGGCCGTCCGTGAGCTCGAGACGATCGTCTCGCTCAGCAAGCGCCGCGGCTTCATCTTCCCGAGCTCCGAGATCTACGGCGGCATCAACGCCGTCTGGGACTACGGGCCCCTCGGCGTCGAGCTGAAGAACAACGTCAAGCGCGCCTGGTGGCGCTCGATGGTCCAGTCCCGCGACGACATCGTGGGCCTCGACTCCGGGATCCTGATGCACCCCCAGATCTGGGTCACGTCGGGCCACGTCGCCGAGTTCAACGACCCGATGGTCGAGTGCGCCACCTGCAAGCGGCGCTACCGCGTCGACGAGTTCGCCGGGACCGAGGACCTCGGCCCGAAGGAGCTGCTCGATCCCGGGATCGTGGGCCGCCTCGGGCTGGCCTGCCCGAACGACGGCGGGCCGCTGAGCGCGCCGCGCCGCTTCAACCTGATGCTCAAGACGTTCCTCGGCCCCGTCGAGGACGAGGCGGCCGTCGTCTACCTGCGCCCCGAAACCGCCCAGGGGATCTACGTCAACTACCGCAACGTGCGCGACACGGCCCGCAAGAAGATCCCCTTCGGGATCGCCCAGGTCGGCAAGGCGTTCCGCAACGAGATCAGCCCCGGCAACTTCGTCTTCCGGATGCGCGAGTTCGAGCAGATGGAGATGCAGTACTTCGTCCACCCCGAGACGGCGTCCACCCACTTCGAGGACTGGCTGCCGCGGCGCAGGGCGTGGTACGAGGCGTACGGCGTGGCACCCGAGCGGCTCCGCTTCCGCGAGCACCGCGCCGACGAGCTGGCCCACTACGCCAAGAAGGCCATCGACGTCGAGTACCGCTTCCCGTTCGGCTGGAAGGAGCTCGAGGGGATCCACAACCGCGGCGACTGGGACCTGGGCCGCCACGCGAAGGAATCCGGGGAGAACCTGGAGTACTTCGACCCGGCGACCGAGGAGCACTACATCCCCTGGATCATCGAGACCTCGGCGGGCGCCGACCGGGCCGCCTTCACCTTCCTCATCGACGCCTACCGGGAGGAGGAGGTCCGCGGCGAGAAGCGGGTCGTCCTGGGGCTCCATCCCGATCTCTCGCCGTACAAGGTCGCGGTCCTGCCGCTGCTCAAGAAGCGCGGCGAGATCGTCGAGATGTGCCACCGCATCAAGGACGACCTCAAGCGCCACGCGATGGCGGTCTACGACGACACCGCCGCGATCGGCAAGCTCTACCGGCGCCAGGACGAGATCGGCACGCCGTGGTGCGTCACCGTGGACGTGGACTCGCTGGACGACGGCAACGTCACGGTCCGCGACCGCGACGCGATGACCCAGGAGCGCATCGGCGCCGGCCAGGTGACGCGCTACATCCTCGACAAGCTCGAGGCGGCGCGGCCCTGACGGTCGAATGGATCCGCACGGCGCCGGGCGCCTCGAGACGCGGCGGCTCGTGCTCCGCCCATTCCTGCCCGACGACGTGGGAGTGATGGCCGAGGTCCTCGGCGATCCGGTCTCGATGCGCTTCTACCCGCATCCCTTCTCGTTCGAGGAGACCGAGGCCTGGGTGGCCCGGAACATGGCCCGATCCGAAGGGGATGGCCTCGGACTGTGGGCCGTCGTGCTTCGCGACACCGGCGAGGTCGTGGGTGACTGCGGGGCGGTGGTCCAGCAGGTCGACGGGTCGGACGAGCTGGAGCTCGGATGGCACCTCCACCCCGCCCACCAGGGTCACGGCTTCGCGACGGAGGCGGCCATCGCCTGGCGCGACTACGCGTTCGCCGTCACCGGTCGCGACCGGCTCATCTCGCTGATCCTCGAGGAGAACCTGCCCTCCCAGCGCGTCGCCGAGCGGATCGGCATGTCGGTCTGGAAGACGGCCGCGTTCGCCGGTCGCTCGCACCTCGTGTACGCGATCCGCCGCTGAGCGTCGCCGGCGCCGCGGCTCTCGGGAACCTTCCGGCCTTCCCCGACGACATACCATCGAAGGCGCGACGACATCGCCGCGTCGACACCGGGGGGAAGCCGTGGACCAGCGAGAGCTCGTCGAGCGCGCGCGGGAGGGCGATCATGACGCCTTCGCCGTGCTCGCCCGCCTGTTCGTCGCGCGGCTGGACGCGGCAGCCCGACTCATTCTCCGGGACCCCGAGCTCGCGCGAGACGCGGTCCAGGAGGGCTTCATCGGCGCATGGCGGAACCTCCCGACGCTCCGGGATCCGGATCGCTTCGAAGCGTGGCTCCGCCGGCTCGTCTTCCGCTCCTGCATCGACGCCGTCCGGCGTCGCGGCCGCCGGCCTATCGAGGTCGAGCTGTCGCCCATCGACGCGCCGGCGATTGGCGACATCGCCTCGCTCGTAGCCGATCGCGAGATGCTCGACGCCGCCCTCCGGCGGCTCCGACCCGAGTGGCGCGCGGTCGTCGTCCTGCACTACTACCTCGGAATGCCGTTGCCCGACGTGGCGGCGACCCTCGGCATCCCGATCGGGACCGCCAAGTCCCGGCACCACCGCTCCCTCGAGGAGATGCGCTTCTCGATCTCCGCCGCTCTCGAACCCCCGCGTTCGCCCGCCACGGGAGGGCAGGTCGCATGACCGATCTCGAGCGCCTCGAACCGCGGCTGCCCGAGCTGCTGGCCGACCTGGCGACCCCGCGGGTTCCCGACTACTTCGACGACATGCTCCTGGCGACCGCCCGAACTCGGCAGCGGCCCGCCTGGAGCTCCCTCGAAAGGTGGCTTCCCATGGACGTCGCGCGTCCCGCACCATTCCGGGCGCCCTCCCTGCGCCCGCTCCTGATCATCGGGATCCTGGGCATCCTCGTCATCGCGTCCGCGCTGGCCTTCGCAGGCTCCCAGCCCCGACTGCCGGCTCCGTTCGGTCCCGCCCGCAACGGCGCGATCCTGTTCAGCACCACCGAGGGCGACATCCTGGCGGCCGACCCGGCGACCGGGACGACAACGGCGGTCGTGACCGGCCCCGCCCGCGACGTAGATCCGTGGGTGTCGCCGGACGGCCGCCGGTTCCTGTTCCACCGGGTGTCGGGCCAGGGAACCGCGCTCCTGGTGGCGAACATCGACGGCACGGGCGTCCGGGAGGTCCTGCCCGCGGGAACGCTCGGCCGTGGGGTCGAGTGGTCGCCGAGCGGCGACCGGCTCGTCCTGAGCGGGTTCGAGAACACGGATCCCGCGCAGCTCATCGATGTCGCCAGTGGGTCGTCGACGACCATCGACGCCGGCTTCCCCATCGCGTACGCAGTCTGGCGGCCCGGCCACGAGGACCTCGTGCTCACCGGCGACAAGGACGGCCGGCGCGGGTTCTGGCTCGTGAACCCCGACGGCACCGGTCTCCGGCAGATCCCGACGAACCCTGGTGCGATCAACGACGCGTCGGTGTCGCCCGATGGCTCCACCCTTGCCTACGCGACGTGGGAGGACGGCCCCGGACTCCAGGGGCGCATCCACGTCGATGACATCGATTCCGGTCGTGATCGGCTGCTCACGCCCGACCTCAGCGACGGGTACACACGGCTCAGCCCGCAGTTCTCGCCCGACGGCAGGACGCTGCTCGAGGAGCGGTACGACGCAAAGGGGCAGTACTCGATGGCGATCCTGTCCGTCGACGGGGGCGTGCCGGAGATCGTCCTGGGGGCGCCGCACCCGGAGCGAACCAACGGCGCGGCCGCGCACTTCTCGCCCGACGGAACCAAGATCCTCCTGACGTACCGCGACGACGGGTCGACGTGGCTGCTGGCGAGGGACGGCACCACCCAGGAGCGGGTGGCGTGGCCGGCGACCGAGATGGAGTCCTGGCAGCGCCTGGCGCCCTGACCCGTCGGTGCCACGTACGCCGGGTCACGCCGCGGGCGTGGCCCGGCGTTGCCGTGCCCGGCGCAGCAACGAGCCGTCGGCCTCCCCGACGGGTCGTCGCGCGGGCTACTCCGCGGCGGCGGCCGCCGGCTCGCTGCACCCGAGCAGGGCCACGGCCTCGGCCGTCGTGAGGATCCCGGCCAGCCAGCGGCCAACGACCTCGGTCCGCTGCTGCTCTCTCGTCGTCAACGTCAGGCTCTCCCTCATGAGGTGAGACTGACAAATTCACTGAGCAGTTGTCCCTGCCAGATTCACTGAGCAGGGACAGTTCTCGCGCTCTTTTCGTCCGCTCTGGTAGCCTTGGCGGTCTTCTCCTACGGCGCGCTGAGTCCGCTGCCTGCGTCCGCAGCGTGCTCGGGCGCATACCTCACGATCTACGAGAACACTGGCGGCGGTGGGGCCGCCTACACGTTCTGTGCCGACTCCAACGACCCTGACTTCTCGGACAGCACTCCCCCTAGCCCGGGAACCGGTCACTGCGGCGTGTTCGGGACCACTTGGAACGACTGCGCGAGCTCGGCCTACTGGCATCCAGCGACCGGCAAGTACGTATGCCTGCATTCCAACTCGAGCTACGGCGGAAATGCGCTGCAGTGGGCGCCGTCCTCGTATGCTGGACGTATCGACCTGCCCACGTGGATGAACAACGTCGCGAGTTCCCTCGACTGGGGTAGCGGCTGCCTCCAGTAGCGGATCGTTCAGGGTGCCGCGTGGCGGCCCCAGATCAGTTCGAGGAGTGCCTTGTTTGCCTGCGCCCCTGGGCCGATGCGCAAGGCTGTAGACGACGCGGGCTGTCGGCCCGCCCCTCCGGGGGCCTGTAGCTTCGGGTCGTCTCCCACCCCCGGCCTGCCTCCGCCGCATCACTCCCTCAAGCGCAGGCACCAGCGAGGCGGGCACGTTCGATCAGATCTTGAGGCGCCTGCTGTCGGTCTTAGCCGAACCAGCGAGATCGCAATCGGCGGGGCCGTTCGGGCGGTCCTGAATTGAACCTCAGGCGGCTCATGCTGGTGCTCGTGGCCGCCGCCATGGCCGCAGACCTCGTCACCTTCGTCCTGCTTTCAAACGAGGCTGGCGGCATCTACAACGAGATCAACCCCGTAGTGGTCGCGGCCCACGGTGCGTTCGGCCTCATTGGCATCGCCATCCTCAAGGTTGGCCTTGCCATGGTGCTGGTGCTGCTCGTGTCCCGCATCCGCCGCCCCGTGATGCTCATGGTCGCTGCGAGTGTCGCGATCTTCTTTGGACTTCTCGGCGCCGTCGGGAACATCACGGCGTGGCTGCGCTGACACCCAGGAAGGGCGTAGGCCAGCGAGGTGCGTGAACGCGGCGCGACAAGCCGAAGGAGGCGGCGTGGCCCCGGATCTCCCCACGGCGCGTCAGCATTGACACAGCACCGACCAGACGCTACCTCTTCTCCGCGGCGGCGGCCGCCGGCTCGCCCGAGACGACCTCGCCCGTCGGCGGGTACTCGCCGCGGAGGAAGGCATCCATCGCGTGGGCGGCGCGCTTGCCGTCGCCCATGGCCAGGATGACCGTCGCCGCGCCGCGGACGATGTCGCCGCCGGCGAAGACGCCCGGGATGGAGGTCATCCCGAAGTCGTCGGTGACGACGTAGCCCCAGGGGTTGATCTCGAGGTCCGGCTCCGACGCGGTCAGGAGCGGGTTGGCCTTCGTGCCGATCGCCACGACCACCATCTCGCAGTCGATGACGAACTCGGAGCCATCGATCGGGACCGGCCGCCGGCGGCCGGAGGCGTCGGGCTCGCCGAGCTCCATCCGGAGGCAGCGGATCCCGGTCACCCAGCGGTTCTCGTCGGCGAGGACCTCGATCGGGGCCACCTGCAGCTCGAACCGGATCCCCTCCTGCTCGGCGTGGTGGACCTCCTCCGCGCGGGCGGGGAGCTCGGCCTTGCCGCGGCGGTAGACGATCGTCGCCTCGTCGGCGCCCAGGCGCTTGGCCGTGCGCACCGAGTCCATCGCGACGTTGCCGCCGCCCACGACGACGACGCGGTGGCCGCGCAGGACCGGCGTGTCGGACGCGGGGTTCCACGCGCCCATCAGGTTGACCCGGGTGAGGTACTCGTTGGCCGAGTAGACGCCCTTGAAGTTCTCGCCGGGCACGTTCATGAACACCGGCAGCCCCGCGCCGACCGCGAGGTAGACGGCGTCGAAGCGGTCGCGCAGCTCCCGCAGGGTGTAGGTACGGCCGATGATGGCGTTCGTCTCGATCTTGACGCCCGCGGCCACCAGCCGGTCGACCTCCTGCTGCACGATGTCCTTGGGGAGCCGGAACTCCGGGATCCCGTAGATCAGGACGCCGCCCGGCGAGTGGAAGGCCTCGAAGATCGTGACGTCGTAGCCGTTGCCGACGAGCTCCTTGGCGGCGGTCAGGCCGGCCGGCCCGGAGCCGACGATGGCGACCGATCGCCCGACCGACGTCGGGTGGGCCGCGGCCAGCGCCTCGGGGTGCACCATCGCCCAGTCGGCGACATAGCGCTCGAGGGCGCCGATCGCGACCGGCGAGCCCTTCTTGGCCCGGACGCAGACGCCCTCGCACTGGATCTCCTGCGGGCAGACCCGCCCGGTGACGCACGGCAGGGCGTTGTCGCCGAGCAGGGACTCCGCGGCGCCGGCCATGTCGCCGACGCGCAGCAGCTCGATGAAGCGCGGGATGTTGACGCGGACCGGGCAACCGGCGATGCAGACCGGGTTCTTGCACTGGAGGCAGCGCTCGGCCTCGAGGACGGCGAGCTGCTGGGAGTAGCCGAGGTTGACCTCGCGGAAGTTGGCCGCGCGCTGGAGGGCATCCTGTTCGGGCATGTGGGTCCGCTCGATCGCCATCCGCTCCTTGGGCGTGAGCGGTCGGTCGAAGGCGGGCTGGAATGCCGAGTCGCCGGGGGACGCTGCCCCGGCTCCCTGGTCGGGAGCGGGGTTCGGCTGGTCGGTCACGCGATGGCCTCCCCGGCGGCCGCGGCCGCCTCCTGCAGCTCGGCCTTCTCGGCCTTGTCCGCCAGGCCCGGGATCAGGCAGCTCCCGGTCGGCGCGTGGAGCGGCGCGTCACCGGCCGCCTCGGCCTCGGCCGCCCGCCGGTGGGCGACCTCGAGGGCGTGCGCCTCGAACTCGCGGTAGGTGCCGAGCCGGTCGGCCAGCTCCCGGAAGTCGACCTGGTGAGCATCGAACTCGGGGCCGTCGACGCAGGCGTAGACGGTCCTCCCGCCGACCTGGACGCGGCAGCCGCCGCACATCCCGGTTCCGTCGAGCATGATCGCGTTCAGCGACGCGAACGTCGGCACGCCGTAGGGGCGGGTCAGCTCGGCGATGGCGCGCATCATCGGGACCGGGCCGACGGCGTAGATGGCGTCGATGCCGCCCGCGTCGAGGAGGTCCTTGAGGGCCTCGGTGACGAAGCCGTGCCGGCCGTAGCTGCCGTCGTCGGTGCAGGTGACGACGTCGCCGGCGAGGTGCAGCTCGTCCTCGAAGATGACCCACTCCTTCGACCGGCCGCCGATGACGCTGGTGACCTTCACGCCAGCCTCGTGGAGCCCGAGGGCGATCGGGTAGACGACCGCCGTCCCGACGCCGCCGCCGACGCAGACCGCGTGCCCGGACTCGATGAGCTCGGTCGCCCGCCCGAGCGGCCCGGCAACGTCCTGGATCGCCTCGCCGATCTCGAGCGCCACGAGGTCCTCGGTGCTCTTGCCGACCGCCTGGATCACGAGCGTGATCGTGCCGCGCGTCGCGTCCGCGTCGGCGATGGTGAGCGGGATCCGCTCAGCGCCGGGGCCGCGATGAACGATGACGAACTGGCCCGGCTTGCGGATCTCCGCGATGCGCGGCGCCTCGATGACCAGGCGCGTCACGTTCGGGGAGAGCAGGGCCTTGCCGACGACGGTGTGCATGGCAACTCCAGGACGGTGGGCGGTCTCGGGGAATGGTGCCGGTCGCGCGCGCGCGACCCATGCGCCACCGCGCATATGTTCCGTGGGCCGAATGGCACCTTTCCCGTTCGCAACGGTACGCCCCCGGCGCGATCCGCGCCCTGGGCGTGGTCAGCCGGCCGGCGCGATCCGCGCGAGGCCGCCAGCGGTAGCGGCGAACGGCGTGCGACGCATGCGATGTCGCAGCGGCGGGAGGGGGAGCCCTTCAGCTCCCCCTCGCCGGGGTTCCGTCATGGGGGCCCGTCGAGTCGGGCACCCCCGTTGGCTACTTGCGTCGGGCGTTGTATGACGCCAGCGCTTCCCAGTCGCCCCTCGCCGCGTACGACGCCTGCGTCGGCCAGCTGCCCAGGCTCGGTGGAGTCAGCGCCCCGCTGGCGGAGATGATCTCGCGCAGCTTCTCGGTGCTCGTGTGCTCCAGCTGGGCGTAGGTCGTCACGCCGCCCTCGGCGAGAATCGAGGCGATTCGCGGGCCGATGCCGTTGAGCTGGGTCAGGTCGTCCGGCGCCGAGGCCTCGACCGGGGCAGCCTTCGGCTTCGCGGCCTTGGCGCTGGCCTTCGACGCCTTCTGGTTGTGCTTCATCAGGCCCTGCCAGTCGCCCTTTGCCGCGAAGGTGGCCTGCATGGGCCAGGTCCCCACGTTCGCGGGAGGCACCATGTCGGCCTCGTGGAGCGCGTGGCGGAGCTGGGGTTCGTTCGCCTCGGCGAGCGCCTCGTAGGTCGTGAGCCCCGCCGCCGCAAGCGCCGTGGCCGCCTTGGGGCCGATGCCCGCCAGCTGCGTCAGGTCGTCGGCCGCGGCCGGCGGCTCGGGCGCGGCAGGAGCGGGCTCCTCGACGGGGACGGGGCAGGGGCCGGCTCCCGGGTGGGCGGCAGGCCCGGGTGCTGCGCGGACCGAAGCGTACAGCGCGAGCGCAAGCTCCGCGCGTCCGCGGGGCCCATCCGGCAGTGGTGGTCCTATCCCCCCTGCGGCGACGTCGCCGACTGGCTCACGATCGGCATGGGCGTGTCCCACCGCCCCGTCCCGATCGAATCCGCCACCAGCGCCGCCGCCAGTCTCCGCCGGAGCTCGCTGGTGACGGCCATCTGGGCACCCGTGGGGACCCGCTGCTGCAGCCTGAGCGCGGCACCATCCATGCCGATCCCGGTCACCCAGATGTCGGTGGGTGCCTCCACGGCGAACCTGTCGGCCCAGGTCGAGTCCTCGCGCATGCCGTCGGCGACCTGGGCCGCGATCGCGAGAGCTCGATCGAGATCGCCGGCACGCAGGATGTGGAGGTCCACGACGGCGACGGAGAACAGCCGGGTGCGGTTGGACGACAGCCGGATCAGACCGTTCGAGACCGCGTGCGACGAGCCCAGCCCGTCGCGCAGTATCGTCCGGCGCAGGCCGATCTCCTCCACGACGCCCTCGATCCCGGGGTGTCCGCCGACGGCCACGTAGTCGCCCTTGAAGTACGGGCCCTCCACGAGGATCAGGAGCCCCATCACGTAGTCGAGGACGACGTCCCGGGTGGCGACCACGATGGCCACGATGACCAGGACGATGGCGGCGAGGATCGTCCACAGCTCGAAGACGGCCAGCGCCATGGCGATGAGCCCGGCCAGCACGCCCACGCGGAGGAGCTTGAGGAGGAGGTCCTCGATCGTCCCGATTCGCTTGCCGACCTCGTCGGCCGAGCTCGACCCGGACGGGAGATGCGTGGCCTGGGCGTTGATGACGGCGGGCACGAAGCGGTGGATCGCCGTGACCCCGATCCGGTACACGAGCAACAGGATGGCGGCGCCGATCAGCAGCAGCGCCCCCCGGCCCAGGAGCCAACGAAGCGGCTCGTTCAGATCCATCTCGCCCCCCAGCAGGCGCCCTCCACCGGTCCATGGTGGCGATGGCGTCATGTCGGACAGCCTACCTTGAGCACCGGTGCGACGGGCACCCGACCTCGACGCGGAGTGCCGCCCGGCCAGTCGCACGCTCAGTGGCAGGTACCGGTTCCCTGGTCGCGCACGATCCCGTCGACGTCGACGAACCGGAACGACCAGGAGTCGGCCAGCAGCGTGAGCTCCAGCAGCCCGTAGGCGTCGTTGACCCGGACCAGCGAGTTCGGCCGCGCCTCCCGGAATGTCTCGAGCTCAGCGCCGCCGGTGCCGGCGACGATCTCCGTGATGCCGCCAGCGGGGTCGGCCCTGCCGTCGGGGTCCTGTGGCGCGAACCGCTCGTAGTCGTGATCGTGGCCGTCGAGCACGAGGTCGGCACCCGCCGCGTACAGCGCGTCCCACAACGGGCCGACCGCGCGATCGTCCCCGTGCTGGCCGCTGCTGAACCGCGGCTGATGAAGCAGCGCCAGCGTGCAGCGCGCGTCGCTCGCGGCGAGGTCATCGCGGAGCCACCGCGCCTGCTCCGAGCCGGTGGCGCAGCGGCGACCCGCGAGCCCGCAGTTCCCGTCGAGGACGACGACATGCCAGGCCCCGAGGTCTTCCGAGAACCAGGACCGGCCATCCCGTGCCGCCGCGCTCCCCATGTACGCCTGCAGCGGCGCGCCGCCGTCCGTGTGCACGTCGTGGTTGCCTGTGACCGCGAACCTGATCCGGTCCTTCACCGCGCCCCACGACCCGCCGAAGCAGGTAGTGAGCTCCTCGGTCGTCCCGTCCTCGTAGGCCGTGTCGCCGAGCGTCGCCACGACGCCGCTCATGCTCGCCGCCAGCGCGCCCGTGTCATCGTCGTGCGTCGAGTCGCAGCGACCGATGTCGCCGGCCGCCAGAAGCGTCGTTGCCGTGCTGTCTCCCATGGCCGAGGTCGGCGAGGGTCCACCGGTTGCGGACGGCGAACCCGTCGTACCTGGGGTCAAGATTCCCTCGGGCGGCGTCACCACCGGTGGTGCCGGGGACGAGCTCCCAGGCCGAGGTGTCGGCCCGGAGGTCTCCCGTCCCGAACAGCCTGCGACGAGCGCAGCCACGAGCACGAGCGCCGCGAGCAGCCACGCTTCGCGATGCCGGTCCCGGTGTTCGCGCACGGCCATGCTCCCTCGCTGCTGCACGGCCCGGCCTGTCGGGCCGCGTGACGGGCGTCGGTTCGACGGCCGGCACGACGCGCAAGCGCCTTGGTCCCTCTCGTGCGGCGCAAGAGTACCAACCATGGCGGACCGTGCTGGACCGGGCGGTCGCGGGCTGGGCAGGACGCTGCGACGTGCAGCCTCATGGCGTGGCCGACATGCGCGACAATGGTGGCTCGTCGGACTGGTCGTCGGCCCGCGTCGAGCCACTGGCGGGATCGAGCGATGGGAGGGCTTTGATGGGCGAAGCTCCCTACCGGCGCGTGCACGTCGTCATCAACCCGGCCTCGGGCAAGGATGAGCCGATCCTCAACGTCCTGAACGACGTCTTCCGCCAGCACGGCGTGGACTGGGACATCAGCCTCACCCACAAGTACGGCGATGCCGCCGCGCAGGCCGGGGCAGCCATCGCCGATGGCGTCGACCTGGTCGCAGGGTACGGTGGCGACGGCACCCAGCACGAGATCGCGAACGCGGTCCTGCTGGCGCAAGCCAGGACGGGCCGAACGACGCCGATGGGCATCCTCCCGGGCGGCACGGGCAACGGCTTCGCGCGCGAGATGGGCGTGCCGGGGACGCTCCGCGAGGCCGTGACCGTGCTGTGCTCGAGCGTGAGCACGCGCTCGATCGACGTGGGCCGGCTGGTGAGCGTCGCGCAGGCACAGGTCGAGGACCGCTACTTCATCCAGCGGCTCTACATCGGCATCGAGCCCGAACAGCAGACCAGCCGCGAGCTCAAGGACAAGTACGGCGTCTTCGCGTATGCGGTGTCCATGGCGGGGCGGGCGAGGAGCGGCACCCGCTGCCGCTACCTGGCCGACGTCGACGGTGAGCACTTCGAGTTCGAGGCATCGAAGATCTACATCGTGAACTCGGGGATGATGGGCACGGGCCTCAAGATCACCCACACCTACGCCGTCGACGACGGGCTGCTGGACTGCTTCGCGATCGATGCACGCAGCCTCGACAGCGTCACCGCAGCCGCGGCGCGGTTCCTGACCATCCCCGCGTTGAACGAGATGAACTACCTCCGGCAGGCCCACGCCGTGGCCATCGAGGCCGAGCCCGACCAGCCGGTGTGGACGGACGGCGAGTACGTCGGGCGGACGCCGGTCAAGGTCGAGGTCCTCCCGTCGGCCCTGACCGTTGTCGTCCCCTGAGGCGCCGGAGCGGCTCGACGCGTTCCACTGGGCGTTCGACAAGCTGTACCCGGCGATCCGGTTCACCTATGAGCACCTGTTCGGGCATGCCTGGTTCTCCCAGGTCACGCCCAACCTCTGGATCGGCGGAGCGCCGACCTATCGACGCGACTACGATGCGCTGCTCGCCGACGGGATCACGGCGGTCCTCGACGTTCGAGCCGAGCGCATCGCGGACCTTGCGTTCTACGACGCTCACGGCATCTCGCACCGGCGATTCCACGTGCCGGACATCGGCGTCCCGAGTGAGCACGTCCTGACCGAGGCGGTCGACTGGATCGACGCGCAGCTGGCCGACGGCCATACGGTCCTCGCCCACTGTGCGAAAGGCCGCGGCCGCTCGGCAGCCGTGCTCGCGGCCTACCTCATGCGGGAGGGTGGGATGACCTACGGCGAGGCGAGCGAGCTGCTGCACTCGAAGCGCTCGCTCGTCAAGCTGGAGGCGCGGCACCGCCACGTGCTCGACGCCTGGATCGCCACGCAGAGGGCTGTCCCCGGGTGACGCGGGCGGCGGGCCGTCGCGCGTTCGTCCGGGAGCGCGTCGCTGCGCTGCCAGGGTCGCCGCCGGGGCTACGTCACGGCCGGCTTGCCTTTCGGCCAGTAGAGCTCCTTCTTGACGTGGAACTCCGGGAAGCCGCGGTCCATGAGCACGCGTTCCACGTTGAGGATCATCTCCGGGTTGCCGCAGATGTAGACGACCGTCCGGTCGGCGCGCAGGCCGAGATCCCGGCAGACGTCGGCGACGACCGCCTCGACGCGCCCGGTACGTCCGGTCCAGCCGGCGTTCGCCGGGTCGTTGGGGCGCGAGATCGTCGGGACATAGCGGACCGGGTAGAACGCCTCGCCCTCCAGGATCTCGAGCTCGGTGCGGTAGCCGAGGTCGGCGACCTTCGAAACCCCGTGGAGCATGACGGTCTTCCGTGGCTGCCTCCGGGCCATCGTCTCGCGGATCATGGAGACGAACGGCGCGAGGCCTGTGCCCGTGGAGACGTAGAGGTGCGTGCGGCGGTCGTCCGGCTCCAGCATGAACTTGCCCTTCGGGCCGATCATCCGCATCCGCGCCCCTGGCTGGAGGCGCCAGAGCAGCGTCGTGAAGCGGATCACCGGGACGAGGCGGACGTACATCTCGTAGCCCTCGGTCCCCGCGACCGACGGCGCCGACGCCACGGAGTACGGGCGCTGCCAGAGCTTCTCGTCCGCGAAGACGCCGATCGTCATGTACTGGCCGGGCTCGAACGGGATGGGCTCGCCGTCGAGCTTCACCCAGAACGAGGCGAGGTCGGGAGTGTGGTCGACCCGCCGCACGAGCGTGGCGTTGTACTGCGGTGCGTCCTCGGCGATGACGCGGGTGTCCTCGACGTGGTGGCTCATGGGGGAGCGGATCTCCTGGCTGGGTCCCTGCCGCGCGGAATCGCGACGCCGCCGCGAGTGTAGACCCGCGTCGGGCCGCGCGACGGCGTCGCCGGGGGCGCACCGGCCCCCCGGGAGCGGGCCGACCGGTCCCGGTCCCGCCCGCCCGCGGCCGGTACAATCACCCGGACGCCATCGGACCGATCGCGGGGCGACCCCATGCCCCGCTGCCATGCACACAGGGAGAACCCGCCCCATGCCCGACGTCGCACCGTCCACGCGCGCCCACGCGGCCGCCAAGCGCTACATCTACGCCTGGGGCGACGGTCGCGCCGAAGGCAACGGGTCCATGAAGGACCTCCTCGGCGGCAAGGGCGCCGGCCTCGCCGAGATGACGAACGCCGGGCTCCCGACCCCTCCCGGGTTCACCATCACCACCGAGGCCTGCAACGACTACTTCGAGGCGGGCAAGCAGCTCCCTCCGGGCCTCTGGGAGGACGTCCTGGAGGCGGTGAAGGCCGTCGAGGCCAGCACCGGCAAGGGCTTCGGCGACCCCAAGAACCCGCTCCTCGTGTCGGTTCGCTCGGGCGCCAAGTTCTCGATGCCGGGGATGATGGACACGGTCCTCAACCTGGGCCTCAACGAGGAGACCCTCGAGGGCCTGGTCGCCCTCACCGGCAACGAGCGCTTCGGCTGGGACGCCTACCGGCGCTTCATCCAGATGTTCGGCCGGATCGTGATGGGCGTCGACGGCGAGCGCTTCGAGCACCCGCTCCAGGCCCGCAAGGACCTCCACGGCCCCGGCGCCAAGGACACCGACCTCACCGTCGACGACCTGAAGGCGCTCGTCGCCATCTCCAAGCAGGTGGTCGAGGAGGACACCGGCCGCGCGTTCCCGACCGATCCCGACGAGCAGCTCGACCTGGCCATCAAGGCTGTCTTCGCCTCGTGGTTCGGGAAGCGCGCCAACGACTACCGCAACAGCCAGAAGATCGCCCACGACCTCGGCACCGCGGTGAACGTCGTGACGATGGTCTTCGGCAACATGGGCGACGACTCCGGCACCGGCGTCGCGTTCACCCGCGACCCGAACACCGGCGAGAAGCTCCTGTACGGCGAGTACCTCGTCAACGCCCAGGGCGAGGACGTGGTGGCCGGGATCCGGACCCCGGAGAAGATCAGCCACCTGGCCCAGGAGATGCCCGAGGCCTACGCCGAGTTCCAGCGGATCGCGAACCAGCTCGAGAAGCACTACAAGGACGTCCAGGACCTCGAGTTCACGATCGAGCGCGGCAAGCTCTACATGCTCCAGACGCGCTCCGCGAAGCGCACCGCGGCGGCGGCGGTGAAGATCGCCGTCGACATGGTGGCCGAGGGCCTCATCGACGAGCGCGAGGCCGTCGGGCGGATCGAGCCCGCGCAGGTCGACCAGCTCCTGCGGGATCAGTTCGATCCCGTCGCCCGCAAGGCCGCCAAGCAGATCGCGAAGGGCCTCAACGCGTCCCCCGGGGCCGCCGTCGGGCGTGCCGTCTTCAACGCCGACGTCGCCGTCGAGTGGGTCGCCCGCGGCGAGACCGTGGTGCTGGTGCGCGTCGAGACGTCGCCCGACGACTTCCACGGCATGGCCGTCGCGCAGGGCATCCTGACCGCCCGCGGCGGCGCGACGTCGCACGCGGCCGTGGTCGCGCGCCAGATCGGCAAGCCCTGCGTGGCCGGCTGCGCCGAGCTGGTCGTCGACTACGCCACGAAGACCGCCCGCTCCAGCGACTCCGGGGTCGAGTTCGGCGAGGGCGACCTCATCAGCGTCGACGGCTCGACGGGCGAGGTCTTCCTCGGCGCGCTGCCGACCGTGTCGGCACGGTTCGAGGACCAGCCCGAGCTCCAGACGATCCTGGGCTGGGCCGACGGGATCCGCCGGCTCCAGATCTGGACGAACGCCGACAAGCCGGAGGAGGCCGCCCAGGCCCGCGGCTACGGCGCCCAGGGCATCGGCCTGTGCCGGACGGAGCACATGTTCCGCGAGGGCGAGCGCCTCGACATCGTCCGCGGCGCCATCCTCGTCGCGAACGCTGCGACGCGGGCCAAGGCCCGGATCGCAGCGGGCGAGGAGCTGACGGCCGAGGATGCCGAGGCCGTCGCGACGTTCGACGCGGCGATGGCCAAGCTGGAGGCGCTCCAGCAGGGCGACTTCGAGGGGATCCTCGCGGCCATGTCGGGCCTGCCGGTGGTCATCCGGCTCATCGACCCGCCGCTCCACGAGTTCCTCCCCAACCTCGAGGACCAGCTCGTCAAGGTCACCCGCGCCGGGGACGCCGCCACCGACGAGGACCGCGAGCTCCTCGCGACCATCAAGTCGATGCACGAGCAGAACCCGATGCTCGGCCTTCGCGGCTGCCGCCTCGGGCTGATGATCCCGGACTTCGTGAAGATCCAGACCCGGGCGATCCTCAACGCCGCCGTGACGGTGAAGCGCGCCGGCAAGGACCCGCGGCCGGAGATCATGATCCCGCTCGTCGGCCACGTGAACGAGCTGATCGCCACCCGCAGGCTCCTCGACGCCGAGGCGGAGGCCGTCGTCAAGGCGGCCGGCGAGGCCATCGACTTCAAGTTCGGCACGATGATCGAGATCCCGCGGGCCGTGTGGGTCGCCGACCAGATCGCGGAGCATGCGGAGTTCTTCAGCTTCGGCACCAACGACCTGACCCAGATGACCTTCGGCTACAGCCGCGACGACGCGGAGGGCGGCTTCCTCCTCAAGTACGTCGAGGACGGCATCCTCCCGGAGAACCCGTTCCAGACCCTCGACGACGTGATCGCCGACGAGATGCAGATGGCGGTCGACCGGGGTCGCGCCGCGCGGCCCGGCCTCAAGGTCGGCATCTGTGGCGAGCACGGCGGCGATCCCGCCTCGATCCACAAGTGCGAGAAGATCGGCCTCAACTACGTCTCCTGCTCGCCCTTCCGCGTCCCCGTGGCGCGGCTGGCGGCAGCCCAGGCGGCGATGTCCGACGGCGCCTTCCGCGACAAGTAGCGCGCCGGCGCCCGCCACCGGGCGCCGGACCAGGCACGAGCCTCGAGCGGGGGCCCCGGTGACGGGGCCCCCGCACCGATCCCCGTGCGGCGCAGAGCCGCCCGGTGACCGGCCGCCCCACGCCGATCCCGCCTCCGCCGCCGTCCCGCGACCGGGCCCGGCGGATGCCCCCAAGGTCCGGGTCGAGTAGCCCGAACGGGTCCGGGGCGAGGTCGTGCGCGCCGCCTACGATCCGGTGCGGGGGGACACCACATCCCGGGAGTGTCGATGGCGCGCACCGCAACCCAGGATCCAGCCGGCGGCCGATCCGCCGGTCGTGACCGGCGCTCGTCGGCTGCGCCCGTCGTCGGCGCGTACGCCGTCGTCGGCGTCACCTGGATCCTGGCCTCCGACGTCTTCGTGCGGGCCGTGCTGCCGGGCCGTGCCGGCGAGCTCATCGGGTCCGTCAAAGGCGTCGGCTTCGTCGTCGTGACGACGATCGCGCTGTGGGGGATCCTCGCCGCGCGCGATCACCTGCTCGCGCGGACCGAGCGCGAGCGCATCGCCGCCGTGGAGGCGACGACGGCCATCTTCCGCTCGAGCCCGCTGGCGATCGTCGCGGCTGATCGCGACGGCCGCA
Organism: uncultured Chloroflexia bacterium; assembly: GCA_963831745.1. Classification (GTDB taxonomy): domain Bacteria; phylum Chloroflexota; class Limnocylindria; order Limnocylindrales; family CSP1-4; genus CTSoil-043. The sequence continues at coordinate 62,835 of CAWHRD010000004.1, forward strand.
TCAGCGCCTGGAGCCCGGCAGCCGAGCGCGTGCTGGGCTGGCGCGAGGACGAGGTGGTCGGCCGACCCGCGACCATCCTGCGCCCCGACGACCCCGCCTGGGTCTCGCGGGGCTTCGCCGAGGTCATGGCGGGAGAGACGCTGGTCGCCGTCCCGGTGCGCTACCCGCACCGCGACGGCCGGCCGCGCGACCTCGAGCTCTTCGTGGCCCCGCTGCGCGACGATGCCGGGGGGGTCCGCGGCGCGGTGGTCGTGGCGGAGGACGTCACGGCGATCCACGAGGCGCAGGCGGAGCGTGCCCGCCTCGCCACCGCCATCGACCAGGCGGCCGAGGCGATCGTGGTCACCGACCCCGACGGCCGGATCGTCTACGCCAACCCCGCCTTCGAGCGGGTGACGGGCTACCCGCGGGCGGAGCTGCTGGGCCAGAACCCGCGCGTCCTCAAGAGCGGCGCCCACGACAGCGCCTTCTACGCCCGCCTCTGGTCGACCCTGCTCGCCGGCGAGACCTGGCGAGGAACGCTGACGAACCGCCGCAAGGACGGCACCCTTTTCGAGGAGGAGGCGGCGATCTCCCCGGTCCGTGACTCGGCAGGCCGGATCACCGCGTACGTCGCCGTCAAGCGCGACCTGACCGCGGAGCGGGCGCTCGAAGCCGGCCTGCGCGCGGAGCTCGCCGACCGCGCTGCGGTGCGCGCAGCGATCGGCAGGATCACCGTCGGGCGGACGCCCGAGGCGACGGCCGAGTCGATCGTCGAGGCGCTGCTCCACGTCGACGGGCTCGAGCATCCGTCGGTCTTCCACCTTGCCAGCCGGCCCGGGCGCGTGTTCCGCCTCGCCGGGCGCGTTCCGGGGGTGCGCATCGTGCCCGGCGAGGAGATGTCGGACGAGCGGGCCGAGTACCTGCGCCGACGGGCCGCCGACGGGCCCTGGATCCACGTCTTCGCCCACGAGCCGCCGCCGGGCGCGAACGCCACGGCGATCGTCAGCGCGGGAGGCATCACGGGCGGGATCTACGCCCCGGTGGTCCACCAAGGGCGGGTCGTGGGCGTCGTGGGCGGCGTGACGACGCGGCCAGACCCCGCCGCGACGCTGGGCCGGCGGCTCGGCGCGCTCCTCGAGCTCGCCGTGGTCGCCGGGCCCATCCTCGCCCCGCAGCTGGCGGCGCGCGAGGATCTCGAGGGAGCGCGGGCGAGCATCCGGACGATCGCCCGAGGCCGCCGGTTCCACCCGGTGTTCCAGCCGATCGTGCGGCTCGCCGACCGCGGGGCGACCGGCTACGAGGCGCTGACGCGGTTCGCCGACGGGGTCGCGCCCGACGTGCGGTTCGCGGAGGCGGCGGCGCTCGGCGCCGGGATCGAGCTCGAGACGGCCTGCCTCCGCGCTGCGGTCGCGGCGGCGGGCGACCTCCCCGGGGACGCCTGGCTCAGCCTGAACGCCTCGGGGGCGATGATCCGGTCGGGCCGCCTGCGGACGATCCTGCGGCGGGTCGACCGCGACGTCGTCATCGAGCTGACGGAGCATGTCACCGTCGATGATTACGCCGGCCTGCGCGCCGCCATCGAGGCGCTCGGGCCCGGCGTGCGGCTGGCGGTCGACGACGGCGGCGCGGGCTTTGCCGGGCTGCGCCACGTCGTGGAGCTGCGCCCGCACATCGTGAAGCTCGACGCGGCCATCGTGCGGGGGATCGACGGCGATCCGGTGCGGCAGTCGCTGGTGGCCGGCATGCTCCACTACGCCCGCACGACCGGGACCTTCGTCGTCGCGGAAGGCGTCGAGACCGAGATGGAGGCGCAGACGCTCGCCGGGCTCGGCGTCGAGCTCGCGCAGGGCTACCTCTTCGCACGCCCGGCGCCGCTCGCGGACGGCCGCGCCGCCTGACGCGCCGCGCCGCGCGGCGCCGGGAGCCGGCCTCTGTGCCGCCTGGCGTACCGCCCGGCAAGCCCGTGCAGCGGGCGGGGCCACGGCGTCGGGGCCACGGCGCAACGGCCACGGCGCCGGACACCCCGAGACCCCGGCGGGCCGGGGTCTCGGGCGGAGGAGAGGCGGGCGAAGCGGGGGAGGAGTCCCGCTCGCCACGAGGCTTCGATCAAGGGCGGTGGCGCCCCGGGCGGCGCGGCCGCCCGGGGCACCGGGACAGGGTCAGCGGGCCACCGCCGGCCGCCACGGGAGAAGGAGGCGCCGCGGACGGTCGCGCCCGGCGTGCTCCGTCCCCCCCGCCGCCTGCCGGTTCCCCCCGGCGAGCCGCCGCTTGGCGGCCTCGACGGTCAGGTCGGCGTGACGGTGCTCGGCAACGAGCGCATGGGACCAGTTCATCGCGGTCCTCCTTCCTCCCGGGCGGTGCGGCGGCCCGGGACGCTGGAGCAAGGATGCGGCCGGCACGGCCTCGTGGGCGCTGGGCGCGTGTCGCCTGCGCGGCCGGCGGAACGTTGGCGAGGCGGGATCGTCGGCCGTCCATGCCCGGGATCGTCATCCGTCCATCCCGCCGCCCGGAGCGTGCGGCGTTCGGCTCCTGAGTGCCGCCGGTACCGGGTGGAGGCGTCCGAGCCGCCGCGCCCGGACGCGGTCAGTCGACCAGGTGGTGCTCCACGGCCCACAGGGCGGCCTGGGTCCGGGACGCGAGCCCAAGCTTGCCCAGGATGTTGGAGACGTACGTGCGCGCCGTCCGCTCGGTGATGAAGAGCTCGGCGGCGATCTCCTTGTTGCTCATGCCCCTGCCGAGGAGCCGGAGGACGTCCTTCTCGCGGTCGGTCAGAGGCTCGGCCGCCTCCTCGTCGGCGGGACGGCGGCGCAGGCGCTGGGCGAGAAGCCGCGCGACCGCGGGATCCAGGTGGACGTTCCCATCGTGGGCGTCCCGGATCGCCGAGGCCACCTCGTCGGCGGCGGCGTCCTTGAGCAGGTACCCCGCCGCGCCGGCCTCGAGGGCGGCCGTGACCTTCTCCTCCTCGATGAAGCTCGTCATGGCGACGACCTCCACGTCGGGGAGCTCCTCGCGGATCCTGCCGATCGCGGTGATGCCGTCCATGCGGGGCATCAGGAGGTCCATGAGGACGACGTCGGGGGTGAGGCGGCGCGCCATCGCCAGGCCCTCGCTCCCGTCGGAGGCCTCGCCGACGACCTCGATGTCGTCGAGGAGGTCGAGGAACACGTGGAGGCCGGCGCGCACGACCTGGTGATCGTCCACGATCAAGACGCGGATCGGCGTCTCGGACACGCTGGGCCCTCCTTCGAGCCCGGCCGGCCCATCGGCGAGCCCGGCCGGCGCATCGGCGCGGGCGGCGACGCCCCGCCTCATGCGGTCGTCCCGAGCATAGCATCGGCATCCGCGCCGGGACCGCGGCGCGGCCGGGCGGGGGCGCGCAGCGCGTCGACGATCCGGTCCGCGAGGTCGCCGCCCTCCGGCGAAACGATGCTGATCCCGGGATCGTCGGCGAGGATCGGCGCCAGGCCCGGCGACCATGCCACCACCACGACCCGGACCTCGGGCCGGTCGGCCCGCAGCCCGCGGATGAAGGCGATCCCGTCGGGCAGCTCCGGGAGCCGCGGGTCGACGACCACCGCGTCGGGGCGCCGCTCCTCGCAGGCGTCGAGCGCGGCGCGCGCATGGCCGACGCTGCCCACGACCTCCACCAGCTCCGCCAGGTCGAGGAGGCCCGCCAGGCTTGACCGGACGCGCCGGTCCGCGTCCACGATCAGCAGGCGCAGCAGGCCGGGAGGCTCGACGCGGGGCACGGCGCGATCGGGCTCGTGGGGGATCATGCCGGCGAGCGTCCCACGCCCGCGCCCGGGCCGGGAACGGACGGTCGTCGGGTGCCGGCATCGACGAATGACGATGGCGGGAGCCGCGCGAGCGCCGGGGCGGCGGCCAGGCGCAGGGGGTCAGGCCGCCGGCGGCGTGGGTGGCGCGTGCAGCGTGACGACGATCTCCGTTCCCCGGCCCGGCGCGGAGCGGACGACGAGCCTGCCGCCCACCCGCTCGGCCCGCGAGCGCATGCCCGCCAGGCCCAGGTGCCCGTCGGCGACCTCCAGCGGATCGAAGCCGACCCCGTCGTCGGCGATGCGGAGCGCGACCTCCGGGCCGTCCCGGCCGAGCTCGATGCGCACCGTGGTGGCGTTGGCGTGCTTCACGATGTTGTGGAGCGCCTCCTGGGCGATTCGATACAGGGCGTCCTCCGCGGCGAGCGGCAGCCGCTCCACCTCGGCGACGTCGAGGACGATCGGCAGGCCGAGCCGCCCCTCGACGGCGGCCACGTGGGTGCGCAGGGCGTTCGTCAGGCCCTCGCGCTCGAGGCTGCCCGGCCGGAGCTCGAAGATCAGCGACCGCATCTCCGCGAGGGCGTCGCGCTGGAGCTCGCGGAGGTCCGCCAGCTTCGCGCGCGTCGCGGCGGGATCGCGGTCGAGCAGCACCTCGGCCGAGCGGGTGATGAGACCCATCGAGAAGAGCGCCTGCGTCACCGAGTCGTGGAGCTCGCGAGCGAGGTGCGCCCGCTCGGCGGAGGACGCCAGGGCGCCCGCCTGGTCGCGCAGCTCGCGCTCGAGGCGCACCTGCTCCCGGAGGTCCCGGATGGTCCCCTGGATGCCCGCGAAGCGCCCGTCCCTGAACAGGGGGACGCCCGAGATCTCGGCGGGGATCTGCGTGCCGTCCCGCCGGACGACCGTGGAGCGGACCCGCGCGACGGCATCGGGCGGGCCATCGGCGAGAGGCCTGAGCCGGGCCCGCACCTCCTCGACGGCCTCGGGCGCGACGACCGTGCTCCAGTGGCGCGCCATGAGCTCCTCGGGCTCCCAGCCGAGGAGGGACCGCGCGGCGTCGCTCCAGAACACCAGGTTGCCGGCCGGGTCCGTCTGCCAGACACCGTCCGGGGATGTCTGGACGAGCTCGCGGAAGCGCGCCTCCGAGTCGCGCAGCTCGCGCTCGAGGCGCAGCTGGTCCCGAAGGTCGCGAATTGATCCGTGCGCGCCGGCAAACCGTCCGTCGCGGGTGACCGGGACCGCGGCGATCTCGGACGGAAGCGGCTCGCCCGTCCGGCGGACCAGGTCGAGGCGGACGCGGACCACCCGGTCGTCGCCGTCGGCGAGCTGCCGCCAGGCGTCGGAGGCCGCCTCGGTGGCCCGGCCGCCGACGACCGTGGACCAGTGGCGTCCCAGGACGGCCTCGGGCGGGAACCCGGTGAGCATCGCCGCGGTGTCGCTCCAGAAGGTGAACACGCCGTCGGCGTCGGCCTGCCAGACGCCGTCCGGCGATGTCTGAACGAGGTCGCGGTAGCGCTCCTCGGACTCCCGGAGCTCGGCCTCCAGGCGGGCGCGCTCGCGGATGTCGCGGGCCGAGCCGCGCGACCCGACGAAGGCGCCGTCGACGACGCGCGGCACCGCGACGTTCTCGATCGGGACGGGGTACCCGTCGCGGTGGAGCAGCGAGAAGCGGGCGGTGTGGATCCGGTCCGGCTCGCGGCGGCTCGCCTCCCAGAGGTCGTTCGACGCCGCCTGCGAGGCCTCGTCGGGGAAGACCGTCGCCGAGAAGTGGCGCCCGACGAGCTCGCTGGCGGGGAGGCCCAGCATCTCGCGCGAGAGGCCCTCGATGTACACCAGGTTGCCCTCCGCGTCGGCCTCCCAGACGAGGTCGGGCGAGGTCGCCATCAGGTCGCGCAGCCGGGCGTCGGACTCGCGCAGCTCCCGCTCGAGGCGCTCGCGCTCGCTGACGTCACGGATCGCTCCGTGCGCGCCGCCGAACACACCATCGTCGAGGATCCCGACCGCCGAGACCTCCGTCGCGATGGTCGACCCGTCCCGGCGTCGCAGGACCAGGCGCTGGCGGATCGGCTCACGCTCCTCCGCGAGCCGGGCCCAGTCGGCGCGCGCCTCCTCCAGCGAGTCCGGGTCGACGATGCGCTCCCAGGACTCCCCGACGAGCTCGTCGGGGCGATACCCCAGGAGCGTCTCGACGGTCGAGCTGAAGAAGCTGAAGCGGCCCTCCCGGTCGATCCGCCAGATCGTGTCGGGCGACGCCTGCACGAGGTAGCGGTAGCGCTCCTCCGACGAGCTGACGCGGCCGATGAGGACGGCGTTCCGCAGCGCGGCCGCCGCGAGCCCGGCGAGCGCCTCGAGCGTTGCCGTGGCGTCGAGATCGAAGGCGTCGGCCCTGCGCGACAGCACGGTCAGGGCACCGATCGGGCCCTCGAGCCCACGGATCGGGGCCGCCAGGACGGACCGGACGCCCAGCCGGCGGATCCCCTCGTCCTGCTCGGGCCGCCGGGCGAAGGACCGGTCCTCGAGGTAGTCGCCCGTGCCGAAGGCGTGCCCCAGGCGGATCGCCGCGCCGGCCACGCCGGGTGCGTCGTCCCAGTCGTCGACCTCGAACCCGAGGCGGAACTGGTCGTCGCTGACGATCTCGCCGAGCTGCCGCCGGAGGGCGACGCCCTCGTCGCCGACGATGTCGACGCGCGCCCCGTCGGCGCCGAGGAGGCGGGCGGCCTCGTCGACCGTCAGCTGGACGATCTCCCCGGGCTCGCGCAGCTCGCCGATGCGCGCCGCGATCTCGCGGAGTGCGCGCTCGCGCGTGGCGCGCCGGGCGTTCTCCTCGGTGGCCCGGGCCAGTGCCGCCAGGCGCCGGCTGTTGGTCAGCGCAATCGAGGCCTGGACGGCGAACGCATCGAGGAGGTCGGCGTCGGCCTCTCCGAATGCCGCGGTCCGGACCGCGAGGACCGACAGGGTTCCGAGCGGCCGGCCGAGGCCCGGCAGCGGCGTCGAGAGGACGGAGCGGACCCCGGTCTCCGCCACGAACCGGCCGGACGCCGGGCCCGGCCGGACGCTCGGGTCCGCGAGGTAGTCGTCGGTCCAGACGGCACGACCCTCGGCGGCCGCGCGCCCGGCGACGCCCTCGCCCATCGCGAGCCCGACCTCCCGGAGGAGCCTGGCGTCCGCGTCGGCCGTGGTCCCGTCGGCGATGGCCCAGCGGAGGCGCATCGTGGTCTCGTCGAGCAGGTCGATGCGGGCCCCGTCGGCACCGATGAGGCGCCGCGCCTCGGCGACGATGCGGCGCAGGAGCTCGTCGGGGTTGCCCACGGCCGTCAGGCGCGCGCCGATCTCGCGGAGCGCGGCCTCCCGCTCCGCCTGCCGGCGCAGGTCGTCGCGCGACCGGTCGAGGTCCTCGATCAGGCGCGCGCTGCCCAGGCTGATCGCGACCTGGGCCGCGATCGCTTCGAGAAGGGGGGCATGCTCCGACCCGAACGCGTTCGCCCGCGTCGAGAGGACGGTGAGCGCGCCGAGCGGGCCCGCCTCGCCGACGAGCGGCGCGGCGATCCCGGACCGGATCCCGACGCGGCGGACGTACACGTCCGCGCCCGACCCGTGCGGGAAGGTGTCGTCCCCGAGGTAGTCGCCGGTCCAGACGGTGCGGCCGTGCGTGTACGCCTGCCCCGAGAGGCCCTGGTCGGCGCGCTCGTCCGGCGTGTCGGGCCACTCCTCGAGCGTCGGCTGGGTCCCGTCGGACGTGTAGAGGCCGCGCAGGAGGCCGATCGCGGGCTGGTAGACATCCACCCTGGCGCTGTCCCCACCGAGCAGGCGGGTCGCCTCGTCGATCGCGAGCCCGACGACCTCGTCGACCCCGTGCGACGCGGAGATCCGCATCCCGATCTCCCGCAGGGCCCGCTCAACCTCGGCGCGGCGCGCCAGCTCGGCGCGGGACGCGGACAGCTCGGCGATGCGGAGCGCGTTGGAGATCGCGGCGGCGGTCTGCGTCGCGAGCGCCTCGAGCACCTCGAGATCCGACGCGCCGTAGGCCTGCGGCCGGTGGCTCGCCACCTGGATCGTGCCGAGGGTCCGGCCCTCGACCGAGAGCGGGGCGGCGGCCGTCGACCGGATCCCGGCGGCGGCCGCGCTGTGATCGGTCCGCGGGTCGTGGATGAACGTGCGGTCCCCGATGTAGTCGCCCGTCGCGACGGCGCGCCCGTGCAGCAGCGCCCTGCCCCAGACGCCCGGGAGCTCGGCGGGATCCATCTCCCCGGCCACCACGGGGTCGCTGAAGTCGGCCGCGGCGTCGACCGGATCGGTGAAGAGGGAGCGCCCGGCGACCGCCTCGCTCAGGCTGATGGCGGCGAGGTGGGAGTCGAGGAGGCGTCGCGCGGCGCGGAGGATCGTCCCGAGGATCTCCATCGGGTCGTCCATGGCGCTGATGCGGGCGGCGATCTCGCGGAGCGTCCGCTCCTCCTCGGCGCGCCGGGCGATCGCGCCGTTGGCAGCTTCGAGCTCGGCGATCAGCCGGGCGTTCTCGAGGGCGATGGCCGCCTGGGCGGCGAACGCCTCGAGCAGCTCGGCGTCGGCCTCGTCGAAGGCGTGCTCCCGCTGGGCGTACACCTCGAGGGCGCCGTAGAGCTCGGTCGCGCTCGCGATCGGCGCGGCCAGGAGCGACCGGAACCCCGTCACGTTGAAGAAATGGTCGGACTGGGGGACGCGGGGGAAGGCATTGACCAGGTCCTCGCCGCAGGCGAGGACCTGGCGTTCCGCCACGGCCCGGCCCGTGAGGCCGACGCCGACCTCGAGCGTCAGGGTGGCGACGTAGTCGGGGTCGAAGAGCGCGTGGACGCCGTCGTCGACGCCCCAGTGGAGGAGCCCGTCCGCCGGGTCGTAGCGCGAGACGATCGCGCCGTCGGCGCGAACGAGGCGCCCGGCTGCGAGGACCACCTGCTGGAGCACGGCGCCCGGGTCGCGCAGCCGGGCGAGCTCGCCGGTGATCTCGCGCAGCGTGCGCTCGGCCTCGGCGGTGCGGGCGCGCGCGTCGGGTGCGGGCGGGAGCGGTGGGCGAGCGCGGTCGGTCTCCACGGCCCGTGAGGATACCCGCGCGGGCCCGCGCGCGACATCGCCGTCCCGCCGCGCCGGCATCGTCATCCGTCCATCCTGCGACCGGCGCTGGGCGGCGCATTCGAGCCCCGGCCCGGATGGCGGCCCGGCGCGGCTTCGCGGGACCGGCCGTATCCTGTTCCTATGAGCGCCGGCGTCCTCCTGTCGTCCCGCGCCGCCGCGAGCGACGCATCGTCCGCCGCGCCCCTCGTCGTCGCCGACCTCGAGGGGACGTGCACGGCCGGCGAGACCTGGCGAGGCGTCGGCGCGTGGCTCTCCGCGAACGGCCGCGGCGGCCGGTATAGGCGCTTCCTGGCGCCCCGCATGGCGGCCCTTCCCCTGGTGCGGCTCGGGCTCATCTCGCGCCAGGCATTCCGCGACCGCTGGATCGCCGATCTCGCACGGCTCCTCGACGACCTCGATCGCGACGAGCTGGCGCTGGTCGCCGAGGAGGTCGTCGAGCGGCACCTGTGGCCCCCCAGGCGCGACTCGGTCATCGCCGAGCTCGAGGCCGCTGCCGCGTCGGGTGCGCGTGTCGCGATCGCAACCGGCACCTACCAGCCCGTGCTCGACGCGTTCATCGCCCGCCTCGCGACGGGGCCCGCGGGACCCGTCGCGGGCCTCGGCACGGCGCTCGAGATCGTCGACGGCGTCACGACGGGCCGGCTCGTCGGACGGATCGGCACCGGGAGCCGGAAGGCACGCCGCGTCCGTGCATGGGCGGGCGAGGCGGCCCCCGTAGCGGGCGAGGCGGCCGCCGGCACGGGCGACGCGGCCCCCGCAACGGGCGACGCGGCCCCCGCAACGTGCAAGGCGGTCCTCGGAGGTGGCGGCGCGGCCCTTGCGGCAGCCTATGGCGACTCATTGGCGGACGTCCCGCTCCTCGAGATGGCCGCCGAGCCGGTCGCCGTCGCGCCCGACCCCGAGCTCCGGGCGCTCGCCGTCGCGCGCGGGTGGCGCATCCTCGACGACGTGGCCGCGGGGACATAGGCGTGGCACGGAGGGGGTGGTTCCGACACGGGCGCGGCGCGGCGCGCCTGCTGGGTGCGGCCCTCGTGGCCGGCCTGGCCGCGGGGGCCCTGCCGGGGGCGCCGGTGGCGCGCGCGGGTGAGCCCATCGACGGCCGGTCGGTCGACCGGCGCCCGGCACAGGTGTCGACAACCCCGGTCGCGACCTCGCGCACGGTGTGGCACGGTCCTCGCACGGAGCGCGTGGTGGCGCTCACCTTCGACGACGGCTGGAATCCCCGGACGGTCCGCCGGGTCTACCAGGTCCTGCTCCGCGAGCAGGTCCCGGCCACCTTCTTCGTGACCGGCATCTACGTCCAGCGGGCGCCCGACCTCTGGCGCCGCATCGCGGCCTCGGGCTTCGGGCTGGCCAACCACTCCTACCTGCACCGCGATGCGCGCAGCCTGACCCCCCGCCAGCTTGCCGCCGACACGGCCCGCAGCCGGGCGGCCGTGGAGGCCGCCACCGGCCGGCCCATGCTGCCGGCGTACCGGCCGCCGGCGGGCAACCACACGGCGGCCACCGACGCCGTCGTCGCCGGAGCCGGCTTCCCGATGATCGTCCTGTGGGACGTGAGCGGCGGCGACGCCGTGCGCGGAGCGACCACCGCGCGGGTGGTCCGCGACGCGTCGGCAGGCCGTCCCGGGTCGATCGTCCTGCTCCACGCCGGGCCGAGCGTGACGCCGCGCGCCCTGCCGGCGATCATCGCCCGCTATCGCGCCCGCGGCTACCGGTTCGTCACGCTCGAGGAGCTCCTCGGCAGCCGCGCGGGCTGGGCGACCGGCCCGGGGACGGTCGCCGCCGGGTCGCGGCTCCTCGACCGAGCCGAGCCCGGACGTCGGCCCGGGATCGGCGGCACGACGGGCGCGGCGGGCGAAGAGGGAGCCGGTCCCGTCGTGGTCGCGTCGGCGGCCGCTCCGTCGCCCCCCGCCACCGCGGCGCCGGCGGCTGCCGCCCCGGCGACCACCGATCCTCCGGCCGCCGCCCGCGACGCGGCATGGGCGCGTCGTGATGCGACCCCGACGACCGTCGCGCTCTTCACGGCGGCGCTCCTGGGGCTGCTCGTGCTGCTCGGCGCCGCGGTGGGTCGCTCCGCCCGGGTGCCCCAGGGCGGGGCGACGGGCGACCAGGCCCCGGACGGCGTCGCGCCGGGCGACCAGGCCCCGGGCGGCCTCGCAGCGGGCGGCGACGCGCCCGGCCACGACGCGCCCGGCGGCAACGCGCCGACGGCAGGGGACGACGCCCGCGCCTGATCCTCCCGACCCGTCGCGACGGGCGGTCCGGCACTGGCGAACCGCCAGCGCGGCAGCCCACGCTCGCCGACGGAACGCATTTCGTGACCCGAGCGCGTCCCCCTCGGACCCTGGAGGGAGGCGGTCGCGCATGTCCGGAGCGGTGGCCGAGGCGCAGGGCGCGCCCGGCACGAAGGGCCTCAAGACCGGGGCCCTGGGGTTTGTCTCCAACGTCGTGATCGGGGTCGCGTCGACGGCGCCCGCGTACAGCCTCGCGGTCTCCCTGGGGCTCGTCGCGGCCGCCGTCGGGCTCGCCTCGCCGGCGATCATGTGGGTGGCCTTCATCCCGATGTTCTGCATCGCGCTGGCCTACTACTACATGAACCGCGCCGACCCCGACTGTGGGACGAGCTTCACCTGGGTCACCCGGGCCATGGGGCCCAGGATCGGCTGGATGACCGGCTGGGCGATCATCGTCGCCGACATCGTCGTGATCGCGAGCCTGGCCGAGGTCGCCGCGCAGTACACCTTCAGCCTGTTCGGGATCGACCCGTTCGAGAACCCGGTCATCCCGCTGGCGATCGGCGAGACGACGATCGATGCCGGCGTCATCGGCCTGGGCGTCCTGTTCGTCGCCGCGATGACCTGGATCTGCTACCGGGGCATCGAGCTGTCGGCGCGGACCCAGACGGTCCTCCTCTCGATCGAGCTGTTCATGCTCGGCCTCTTCTCCGTCGTCGCCCTCGCCAAGGTCTACGGCGGGAGCGTCGAGACGGCGGTGATGCCGACGCTCGAGTGGCTCAACCCGTTCTCGATCGTGACCGAGGACGGCGGCTGGGACTCGACCGCCTTCGCGGCCGGCCTGCTGATCACGCTCTTCATCTACTGGGGCTGGGACACCACGGCCGCGGTGAACGAGGAGAGCGCGAACCCGACCGAGCAGCCGGGGCGGGCGACCGTCGCCTCGGTCTTCATCCTCGTCGGGACGTACGTCCTCGTCACGATCGCGGCCCAGTCGCTCCACGGGGCGCAGTACCTCGCCGACCAGGGCGAGGGCGACGTCCTCGCGGCGCTCGCGAACGAGGTCCTCGGCTCGCCGCTCGACAAGCTGATGATCATCGCCGTCCTGACGTCCGCCGCCGCATCGACCCAGACGACGATCCTGCCGACGGCGCGGACGGCGCTCTCCATGGGCGCCAAGGGAGCGCTGCCCTCGTTCTGGGCCAGGATGCACCCGCGCTTCCTGACGCCGACGAACGCGACGATCTGGATGGGGATCCTCTCGGTCGTCTGGTATATCGGCCTGAAGCTGACGTCGGAGAACGTCTACTACGACGCGCTCACCGCGCTCGGCCTGATGATCGCGTTCTACTACGGGCTCACCGGCTACGCGTCGGTGATCTACTACCGGAAGGTGCTGTTCAGGAGCGCCAAGAACTTCGTCGGGATGGGCCTGGTCCCGCTCATCGGCGGCCTCATCCTCACCTGGGCGTTCGTCAAGTCGATCATCGATCTGGCCGATCCGCTGAGCTCCTACACCTGCACCGACCCAGCGGACCCGGCGACCTGTGCCCAGCTGTTCGGGATCGGCGTCCCCCTGGCGCTCTCGATCATCTTCCTGATGATCGGCCTCGTCCTCATGGTCCTGTGGTGGGCGCGCAACCCGTCGTTCTTCCGCTGGAAGCCGGAGGCCTTCGACCCCGAGCGTCCGCCGGCGGAATCGTTCTCCGGCTGACGCCGGGCTTCACAGGCGACCGAAGAAGGTCGAGGAGCCCGGGGCGCTCTCGGCCACCGTCACGTGGCCGAAGGCTGTCAGGGCGGGCGCGCCCGCGAGACGCTCGACGACCGGGCGCACGCGGGCGGCCGCGTCCCAGAGCGTCGGATAGGGTCCGGCGAGGAGCGAGACGCGGCCGGCGACGTCGGTCGCGACGAGGAAGAGGCCGCGGCTCGGGGTGCGGGGGCGGCGGTCGGGGCGGCGGTCGGGGCGGGCCATCGGGGTCTCTCCGGGACGGGTGGTCGATGACCCGACGATGCGGCGCCGGGCGCGCCCCGCACCACCGACGGGGGTCCGCGCCACAGATGGACGAACGTCGACGTCCACGGCGGCCCGGCCGCCGGGCCGCCGCCGGCCCCGGCGGGGTCCCGGCGCGTCAGAGCCGCGCGAGGATCTCCCGGCGCTTGGCGTCGTACTCCGGGGGCGTCACGAGGCCGGCGGCCCGCAGCTCCTCCAGCTCCTCCAGGGCGGCCCGGACGCCTGTTGATCTGGGGCTGCGCTCGTCGGCCGTCGCGCCGGCGTCCCGGTGGGGCGGGGAAGGCTCGCCCATCCCCGGCCGGACGGGCTCCGCCGCGCCCGTGTCCGCCGGTCCGCCGCCCGCCTCGCCGAGCCCCAGCTCGGACGCGTACGCCGCCGGCCCCGTCGCTGTCCAGCGGGCCTCGGCCGCGGCGGCGCCGAGGATCCCGATCCAGCGCGCCAGCGCCTGGTAGTGGTCGGGGCGCGCGGTCGGGGCGAGGAGCCCGTGCCGGTTGCCGAGGGAGAGCTGCCCGGCGGAACCCGGCGTCGAGAACGTCACGAGGAGGTCGCCGCCGGGCAGCGGCCGCCGCTCCAGGATTCGCCGGGAGCCGAGCGTCGCACCGGCCCACGCCTCGGCCGCCGGGATCCCCTTCAGGATGGGCGTCGCCGCGAGGACGCTGTCGAGCGGGACCGTGGCGATCGCCCGGCCCGACGGCCCGCCGCGCACGTCGAGGGACCCGTCGACGAGCAGGACGCTCGCCACGTCCAGCGTGGCCGGGCCGGCGGGCAGCACCGCTGTCGGGCCGTCCGCCGCCACCGACGCGCGATAGGTCACCGATCCCGCGACGATCCGGAACGCGGCGTCGATGTCGGCCAGCGGATCGACCGAGCGCGAGCGCAGCGAGTAGCGCAGGACGACGAAATGGGCTGCCCGCCGCGTGGCCTCGTCGACGAGCAGCGCCCGGGCCCCCAGCGGTCCCGCGGCGATCGCCTCCTCGAAGCGGCCGCGGCGCTCGGTCCCGCACGCGGGGCAGCGCTCCAGGAAGAGGTGGACGTACCCGGAGCAGGTCGGGCAGAGGAGGTCGTCGACGACGAGCTGCATCCGCAGAGGGTACGCCCCGCCGCGGCGCCCCAGGCCTCGACACCGCGGAGCAGGCCCCGCCGCGGCGCCCCACGCCTCGACGCCGTGCGGCATCCCCGACGCCGCGCTGCGCGCCCCGGTCGGCGGGGCCGCGTCAGCGGCGCGGGACCATGAACGTCGCGAGGAGCCCGCCAACGAGGCACGCGCCGACCCCGAGGACGACCGCCGCGGGCAGCGAGACCGACGCGATGGCCCCGGCCGCCGCCGCGCCGATCGGGAAGCCCACGAAGTTGACGGCCATCGACACCGCGAAGGCCCGGCCCATCCAGGCCGGGTCGGTCCGCCGCTGGCGCACCGTGAAGAGGGCCACGTCGAGGGGGCCCTGCAGGAGCCCGAGCGCCAGCGAATGCGCGGCCAGGAAGGCGAGCCCCCCGGCGAGGCCGACCTCGATCCCGCCCGCGCCGACCGCCGGCAGGATGAGCGCCACGGCGCCCGCGCTCAGGAACATCGGGACGACGATGAGCTTCCACTCGCGCCCACGCGTGTCGACCCGCCCGAAGAAGAAGGCGGAGGCCATGCCCGACAGCCCGGCGAGGGCGAAGACGAGGCCGACGGCAGCCGGCCCGGCGCCGAGCACGTCGACGACGGCGAGCGGGATCACGATCGTCGTCATGCCCGCCGCGAGGTTCAGGACCGCGAGCGAGAACCCGAGGCCGCGGAGCGTCCGGTTGCGCCAGAAGTAGCGCAGGCCCTCCCAGGCGTCACCGAGGAGCCGGCCGGTCGTCGCCGTCTCGACGTGCGGCTCCGGCACCCGGATCATCACGGCGGCCGCCACGCCGAAGCCGACCGAGATGGCAAGCAGCGTGACCGGGCCGCCGACCGTGGCCACGAGCGCCGCCGCGAGCGGCGGCCCGATGATCGTGGCCACCACGTAGCCGTTCGAATCGACGGCGTTGACGCGCTCCCAGAGCGGCCGCGGCACGAGGACCGGGAAGAGGCTCCGCAGGCCGGAGTGGCTGAAGAGGCCGGTGATCGACGAGAGCAGGGCGATCAGCACGAGCAGCCAGGCCGGCAGCAGCCCGGCCAGGGCGAGCCCGCCGATGAGGGCCAGGGCGACAAGCGCCACCAGGTAGTCGAGGACGACGAGCCGCACGCGCCCGTGGCGATCCAGCAGCGCGCCGGCGATCGGGCTCACGAGGAGCCCGGGGAAGACGGTCGCGAAGGTGACCAGGCCCGCGAGGCCCGGCGAGTGGTACTCGGCCAGCGTGAACAGCACCAGCGCGATGCTGAGCATGGACTGCGCGGTCCGCGCCACCTGCATGGAGGCGAGGACGCGACCGAGCGTCGGGACGCGCAGGAGCGCCCGGTAGGAGCGGTCGGTCGTGAGCTCGATCACGGGGACGGATGGTAGCCGCTGGCCGCGGCTCGCTCGCGGTCGACAGCGCGGGCCGGCCGGCGTACGGTTGGATGCGATGGCCGGCCTGCATCCCCGACGCATCGGGTTCGTCTCGACCCGGTTCGCGGGGACCGACGGGGTCTCGCTCGAGGCAGCGAAGTGGGAGGCCGTCCTGGAGCGGCTCGGGCACACCTGCTTCTGGTTCGCGGGCGAGGTCGACCGCCCGGCCGAGCGCAGCCACGTCGTGCCGCAGGCGTTCTACCGGCACCCCGACGTCGAGGCGATCAACGCCGAGGTCTACGCGGCGAGCCGCGAGGTGACCGCTGCCGCCGACGCGGAGCACCCGCTGGTCCGCCGCCGCGAGTTCTTCTCGCCCTACGTGCGGCCGCCCCACGTGACTCGCCGGATCGACGACCTCCGCGTCGAGCTCAAGGGCGCCCTGTACGACTTCCTGCGCACCTTCGACCTCGATCTGCTTGTCGTCGAAAACGCCCTCGCCATCCCGCTCAACCTGCCCCTGGGGCTGGCGCTCGCCGAGGTGATCGCCGAGACCGGAATCCCCGTCCTCGCGCACCACCACGACTTCGCCTGGGAGCGCCAGCGGTTCGCCGCGAACAGCGTCGCCGACCTGATTGCGGCCGCGTTCCCGCCGCCCCTGCCGTCCGTCCGGCACGTGGTCATCAACTCGGTCCAGGCACAGCAGCTCGCCTCGCGGACGGGGCTCGTGGCGCGCGTCATCCCCAACGTCATGGACTTCGACACGCCGCCTCCGGCACTCGACGACTGGGCTCGCGGCGCTCGGGCGGACCTGGGCGTCGGGCCGCGAGAAGCGCTCATCCTGCAGCCGACGCGGATCGTGCAGCGCAAGGGGATCGAGCACGCCATCGAGCTGACCCGGCGCCTCGGGATCCCGGCCACCCTTGTCATCTCCCACGCCAGCGGGGACGAAGGCGACGAGTACGAGCAGCGGGTGCACGAGTACGCGCGCCTCCTCGACGTCCACGTCCGGTTCGAGGCCGAGCAGGTGAACGCGACGCGTGGGATCACCCCCGACGGCCGGCGGCGCTACGTCCTCGCCGATGTCTACCCGCACGCCGACCTGGTGACCTACGGCTCGAGCATCGAGGGCTTCGGCAACGCGTTCCTCGAGGCCGTCTACTACCGGCGCCCCCTCGTCGTGAACCGCTACTCGATCTACGAGCTCGACATCAAGCCGCGCGGCTTCCGCGTCGTCGAGTTCGACGGATACATCCGCGCAGCCACCGTCGACGACGCGCGCATGCTCATCGAGCGTTCCGACGTCGCGGCCGCCTGGGCGGAGACGAATTACGAGCTCGCCCGCCGCCATTTCTCGTACGCGGTGCTGGAGCGTCGCCTGGACGCCCTCCTGTACGAGTGCTTCGGCGAGGACTGATCGGAGGGCGATGACGCAGGGCCTCTCGGTCGCACTGCTCCACTACACCGCGCCGCCCGTCGTCGGCGGCGTCGAGCAGGTGCTCGGCCAGCACGCCCGGCTCCTTGCCGACGCCGGGCACGCGGTCAGGATCGTCGCCGGCCGCGGGGCGTCCCCGGATCCCCGGATCGCGTTCGTCCACGTCCCTCGGGCGGACACCCGTGATCCCGACATCGTGCGCCTGCAGGCCGGCCTCGACGCGGGACACGTGCCCGCGGCGTTCGCGGGCGTCGTGGCCGGCCTCGTCGACGAGCTGGCGCGCGCGGCCGGGGATGTCGACGTCGTCATCGCCCACAACGTCGGCTCGCTGAACCGGAACCTGGCCCTCACGACCGCACTCCACCAGCTGCTCGAACGCCCGTCCGCGCCGCGGGTGATCCTCTGGCAGCACGACCTGGCCTGGACCCTGCCGGCCTACCGACGCCGCCTCCATCCGGGTCGCCCCTGGGACCTGCTGCGCATGCCCTGGCCCGGGGCGACCCAGGTGACCATCTCCGAGGCTCGTCGCGCCGATCTCGCCAAGCTGATGGGGCTCGACCCCGCCGCGATCCACGTCGTGCCCAACGGCGTCGACTTGGCCGGGCTGCTCGGGCTCGCGCCCGCCACCATGGAGCTGGCGCGGCGGGTCGGGTTGCTGGCGTTCGATCCGCTCGTCGTCCTGCCGGTCCGGATCACCCCCCGAAAGAACGTGGAGCTTGCCCTCCGCGTGGTTGCCGCGATGCGCGCGGACGGGCGCCCCGCGGCGGGACTTGTGGTCACCGGTCCGATCGATCCGCACGAGCTTGGGGCATCGCGCTACTTCGACGGGCTCGTCGCCCTGCGGCGCGACCTGGGCCTCGCCGACGCCGCCCTCTTCCTGACCGAGGCGCTGGATGATCCCGCGGCCGAGGCGCTCGTCCGCGACCTGTACCGGCTCGCCGACCTGCTCCTCCTGCCGAGCCGGGACGAGGGCTTCGGGATCCCGATCCTCGAGGCGGCAGCGCATCGGCTGCCGATCATCTGCTCGGACCTGCGGGTCCTGCGCGACCTCGCCGGTGACGCGGCGCTCTACATCGCGCCGGACGCCGACCCGGCCCAGGTCGCCGCGCTGGCCCTCGCGCGTCTCGACGACGACCCCCTGGTCACCCTCGCGCGCCGCGTGCGAACCGAGTTCGCCTGGGAAGCCGTCTACCGCAGGGAGATCGCCCCGCTGCTCGCCGGCGACCGGACGCCCGTCAGGAGCGCTCGCCGCCGCCCTGGTCGCGGAGGAACTGCTCGATCTCGGTGATCAGGTCGTCGCCGGCCGGGCGCCGGGCCTCGTCGACCATCGCCTCCAGCCGCTCGACGTAGGTCCGCGTGTTGGCGTCGCCGGCGGTCGCGGCATCCAGGCGCGCCAGCATGCGGCGCGCCTCGTCCCGCAGCTCGCCCATGGCGATCTCGACGTCGAGGTGGCGGCCCACGAGGCCCAGCAGCTCGACCGAGGCGGGCGGGTAGGCCCCGGTCACGTAGTGCGGGACCTGGGCGTAGTAGCCGACCGCCGGGACGCCGGCGCGGCTGACGGCAATGTCGAGCACGGAGATCGCCGCCGCCGGCACCCGGAGCACTCCCTCGGGGCCCGGGGCGACGTCGCCGCGCAGCAGCCCGGCCTGCGACTCGGTGCCCAGGACGGTCACCGGGCGCGTGTGGGGCACCGCGGCCGGGATGGCCCCCAGGCTGATCCACGTCGCCACGTCGAGGCCGCGGGCGAGGTCGATCACCGCCGATTCCAGCTCCCTCCAGCGGTAGTCCGGCTCGGGACCCGCGAGCACGAGCAGGTCGCGCTCGCCGAAGCGGGCGCGGCGCAACGTCAGCTCGGGCCACGTCAGGCGGTCCGGGCGGCCGTCGGCGATCTCGAGTGTGGGCCGGCGCGAGCGGTAGTCGTAGAGACGGTCCGTGTCGAAGGTCGCGATGGTCTCCGCGTCCTCCGCCAGGCGCGCGGCTGCGGCCGTCGCGGCGGAGCCGGCGTCGACCCAGCCGTCGAACGACGCGACCAGGAGGGGCGCGACGAGGTCGCCGGGATCGCGGAGGTCGACGAGGCTCACGGCGCAAGGATACGGGTGGCCACCACCCGGCGTTCCCGATCGCCAGGCCTGCTCAGGGGGCGACGACCGCGAACACTTGGCGAGGGCCGTCGAGTCCCTTCAGGTGACGCTCGCCCCGGTCCTCGAAGGACAGGCCCGAGCCCGTCGCCAGCTGGCGCGTGACGCCCGACGCGAGGATCTCGCCGGCGGCCGCGGCCGCGACGAGCCGGGCGGCCTCGTGGACGGCGATGCCCCGCACCTTCGACCCGACGACGTCGACCTCGCCCGTGTGGATGCCGGCCCGCACCTCGAGCCCGAGCGAGCGAGCCGCGTCCAGGACGTCGATTGCAGCCCGGCAGGCGCGAGCGGCGCCGTCGAACGTGGCGAGAAACCCGTCGCCGGTCGTCTCCACCTCGCGACCCCGCTGGTTCGCGATGGCCCGGCGGACCGACTCGTTGTGGCGCGCCAGGAGGTCGCTCCAGGCATGCTCGCCGAGGCGCCGCGCGGTCGGCGTGGAGTCCGCGATGTCGGTGAACAGGATGGTCAGGAGGACCCGCTCGCCGACGCCGATCGGTGTCGCCCAGGTCCGGAGGCCCTCCCAGTCGAGGGCGATCGACGGCTCGTTGCCGATCGTCCAGGCATCGTGGCCCGGCGGGATGTCGAAGACGTCGTTCGGCTGGAACTCCATCGTCGTGCCGTCATCGAGGAGGAGTCCCCAGCGGCCGGAGAGCTGGAACCCGACGTGGCGGGACATGCACCAGTCCGTGCCGACGAGTGGCTTCACGTGCGTCGACCAGCGCCAGCCCGGCTCGCACACCTCGTACCCCACCGTCAGGTCGCCGACCCGTACGGACGTCATGTGCCCGTGGTCGAACTCGACGGTCTCGTCGGGTTGGAGCAGAATTCTTGCGGCGGACCCCCGGCATCCCACCCCCCTCATCGCCAGAAACGCACTCCGGCGGATCAGCCGCTGGTGCCGAGCACGCTGCCGCTCGACTCCAGCTGCCGCCGTTTCCGAACTATAGAGATCGCGGAGGGGCAGCGTCCTCGACGATGCGCGCTCGCGGCGTCGCCGGTGCCGGCCACCGCCAGCGACTCCCGGGCTCACCCGGATCGGCCGCCCAGCCCCCGTGCCGCGGGCTCGTCGGCGATGACCCGCAGCGCCGGGTGGCGGCGCAGGAACGAGGCCGGGCAGTCGGGCCCCTCGGGCGCCTCGAGGGCGCGGGCGAGGATCGCGGCCTTGCCCTCGCCGGTCACCAGCAGCCAGATCTCGCCGGCGGTGAGCAGGCGGGCGATGCCGAGCGTGATGCCGGCGGTCGGCGGCGGGTCGGCGTCGTAGCGCTCGACGGCTGCCCGGCGGGTCGCGGCGGCCGTCCGGACCACCCGCGTCGCGGCGTCGGCGAAGGAGCCGGGCTCGTTGAGGCCGACATGGCCGTTCGTCCCCAGGCCCAGGAGCGCGAGATCGATCCCGCCAGCCGCGACGGCCTCGTGGCGGGCCGCCGCGGTGTCGGGGTCCGGGTCGTCGGCGTCGATCCGGTGGAGTGCCGCCGGCGGCTCCGGCAGGCGGTCGAGGAGCTCGCGGCGGAGGCGCACGTCGCAGCGCGCCGGGTGCCCGGGGGGGAGGCCGAGGAACTCATCGAGGGCGATCACCTCGACCGTCGCGAACGAGACCGCGCCCACCGTGGCCAGCGCTGCAAGGCGCGCGTAGACGGGCGTCGGCGTGTCGCCCGTCGGCAGGCAGACGCGGAGCCCGGGCGCGGCGCGGATCCGCGCGGCGAGGTCGCCGGCGACCCGGTCGGCCCAGGCCGTCGGCGGCAGGACGTCGAGGCGCAGGCTCATCCCCCCGTGACGACTCGATCGGTGAAGTCACCCGTGGCGGGATCCTTGAGGATGAGCTTGTGGCGGCCGTCGGGCAGGATCTCGCGCTTGATGACGACCTGCCCCTCGTACTCCTCGGGCGTGGAGGTGATCCGCGGCGTGGTCCCTCCGCGCCATTCGAAGAGCTCGACCGGCTCCCAGCGGCCGCTCGTCGCCGAGCGATAGGCGGCGTCCATGATGGCGTTGACGACGTACCCGTCGTAGAACGTCTCCCGGGGCGCCCGGTCCTCCTCGAGCGCGTCGAACATGTCGGAGAACATGTCGACGTAGCCCAGCTCCGAGACCTCGTCCCCGACGGGGAAGAGCCAGCCGGCGCTCGTCTCGGCCTTCTCGGCCACGTACCCGCCGCCGCCGCCCGCGGTGAACATCTCGAAGCCCGTGCGGAGGAAGTGGTTCATCCAGATGGTCCCGTGCGTGCCCGCCACCTCGTCGCGCAGGTCCATCCCGCCGCGGAACGTCCAGCTGACCTCGAACTGGCCGATGGCTCCCGACTCGAAGCGGATCAGGGCGATGGCGTTGTCCTCGTCGGCGATCGGGTGGACCAGGGTGTCGGTGTGGCACATCACCTCGACCGGCCGGTTGCCCTTCCCGACGAGGCTGCGGGCGATCTCGATGCAGTGGCAGCCGAGGTCGATGATCGCGCCGCCGCCGGTGAGGCGCCCGTCCCAGAACCAGGCGGAGTGGGGGCCCGGGTGGGTCTCGCGCGAGCGCACCCAGGTGACGTCGCCGATCGCCCCGGACTGCACCGCCCTGACGGCCTTGAGCGTCTTGGGCGTGTAGCACAGGTCCTCGAGGTAGCCGGCGAAGACGCCGGCCTTCTCGACCGCCTCGAGCATCCGCCGCGCCTCGGCGGCGGTTCGCCCCAGGGGCTTCGTGCACAGGACCGCCTTGCCCGCCCGCGCGACGGCGCTCACCACCTCCTCGTGGAGGTGATTCGGGAGGGCCACCACGACGACGTCCGTGTCCGGATGAGCGATCGCGGCGGCGAGGTCGGAGGTTGACTCGGGGATGGACCAGCGCTCGCGGAACGCCGCGCCGCGCTCGGCGGAGCGGGAGTAGGCGACGCGAACCCGGTCGCGGCCGCGCTGGCCGTGGAGGGTCATCGTGTAGAAGTCGCCGATGAGCCCGGTGCCCAGCATCGTGATCGAGTGCGCCTTCATCGTCGTCCGGCTCCTGTGCAGGCGGGGCAGCGCCGGGGGGTGCGTGGCGGGACCCGCGCGGTCGCGTCGTCACGGCGATTGTATGGACCGCGACCCGGCGCCGGACGGACGCGCGACCCGGCGCCGGACGGACGCGCGGCGCGGCGCTGGACGGACGCGCGCCCCGGCGCTGGACGGACGCGCGCCCCGGCGCTGGACGGACGCGCGGCGCGGCGGGCGCGGAAACCGGTGATCGGCCGCGGGACGGTACACTCCACGCATTCCGCGCCGCCCGGCGCGCCAGCGAGAGGGACGGATGACCAAGCGATCCAAGCACGAGCGCGCCCAGCGCGCCATCGAGACCGACCGGGTGCGCCAGATCGAGGCGTCCTGGGCGGCCAGCACACCCTCTTCGGTGGCCCGCGAGTTCGAGACGGCCGTCCGGGCCGCCCGCGAGCGGGGCCCGCTCCCGCCCCCGCCCGACATGGCCCCGGGCACCGCCCCGAACCCGCCCCGCCCCGGCCACGAGCCGAAGCCGCCCAAGGGCGCGGAGCGCCCGCGGAGGGGCCGCTAGTGGCCCGCAAGCGAAAGGTCGTCTACCCGCAGAAGCGGACCCCTCCCAAGGCGCCGGTCTTCGCCCCGGGCGAGGCCCCGGTCGTCCGCACGAGCGTGGTCGCGATCGACCTGACGGCCCGGCAGGGCCGCGACGGCCTGGCCGTGGGACAGCGGGTGCGGATCCTGGGCACCGGGCTGTATGCCGGCGAGATCGCCGTCATCGAGAAGCTCGGTGGATCGGTGGTCCCGGCGGCGACGGTGCGAACCGAGGCCGGCCGGAGCCGCCAGGTCCGCACGATCGACCTCGAGCCGGTCACCGGCGAAGCCTGACCCGGCGACTCCTCCGCGAGCTCACCGGTCGCCGGTGAGGGTCACGTCCGTCGGTCGCGGTCGCGATCGCGGATGCCGTGGCGGGTCGTCGGCGCCATCCTCGCGTCTCGGGTAGACTCCGCCTCTCGTGTTCGACGGGCGCGCCGGTCAGCGCCCCGGTCTCCCACGCCGCCGATCCCGAACCACCTCTGCGCCCTGACCGGGCCCCGCCTCGAGCGGGAGGGCCCCGCCAGGAGCACCCCGTGTCCTTCGCTCACCTCGGGCTGACGCCCGAGCTCGTCCGCGCCGTCGCGGACCAGGGCTACATTGAGCCCACCCCCGTCCAGGCTGCCGCCATCCCGCTCGTCCTCGCCGGCCGCGACCTGCTGGCGGGCGCCCAGACCGGCACCGGGAAGACCGCCGCCTTCGTCCTCCCCATGCTCCAGCTGCTCAACGCGACCGCCGCGCGCCCCGACGACCGCCGCGCGGCGCCCCGGCGCCAGGTCCGCGCCCTCGTCATCGTCCCGACGCGCGAGCTCGCCCTCCAGGTGGAGGAGAGCGTCCGGACCTACGGGGCCCGGCGGCCCATCCGCTCCGTCGCGATCTACGGCGGCGTCGGGTTCGGTCCCCAGGCGAGCGCATTGCGCGCCGGCGCCCAGGTCGTCGTGGCCACCCCCGGGCGGCTCCTCGACCACGTCGGCCAGCACACGATCGACCTCTCGGCGGTCGAGATCCTCGTCCTCGACGAGGCCGACCGGATGCTGGACATGGGGTTCATCCGCGACATTCGCCGCGTGCTCGAGCTCCTGCCGCGTCGCCGCCAGAGCCTGCTCTTCTCAGCGACGTTCTCGGACGAGATCCGCGAGCTCGCCAACGGGTTCCTCGACCGTCCGGCCGAGGTCGACGTCGCCCCCCGGAACACGGCTGCGGCGCTCGTGCGGCAGCTCGTCCATCCGGTCGACCGGGAGCGCAAGCGCGAGCTCCTGAGCACGCTCGTGCGCACCGGGCGCCTCGAGCAGGCCCTGGTCTTCACCCGGACCAAGCACGGAGCCAACCGACTGGCCGAGCAGCTCTCGCGCGACGGCATCGCGACGGCGGCCATCCACGGCAACAAGGGCCAGGCCCAGCGGGTTAGGGCCCTCGCCGACTTCAAGGCCGGACGGGTGGCGGTCCTCGTCGCGACGGACATCGCGGCCCGGGGCCTCGACATCGACGCCCTGCCGCACGTGGTCAACTACGAGCTCCCGATGGTGCCGGAGGACTACGTCCACCGGATCGGGCGCACCGGCCGGGCCGGCGTGGAGGGGATCGCGATCTCGCTCGTCTGCGTCGACGAGACGCCGCTCCTGCGGGCGATCGAGCGGCTCCTGCATCGGACGATCCCGATCGAGGCCGTCGCCGGCTTCGAGCCCGACCGGACGATCCCTGCCGAGCCGATCCACCTCCGCTCCGCCGAGCACCGGGGCCTGCCGACGCGAACGCGGGCGGCCGGCCACGGCGCGTCGATCGGTCGGCCGTCGCACGGTGTCGGCATCGGCCGGTCGGTGAGCCCGCGGCATGCTGCCGGTCCCGGCTGGGCTGCCGGAGCCGGGCGCCCTGCCGCCGCCCGCGCGGACCACGCCGGGCGGCCGGGTCCCGGCCGGGCGCACCCCGGCGGGCGCGGCGTCGAGCGGCACCCCGGGGCCGGCGGGCACCACGAGGCCGGCGCAGGTCGCGAGCCCGGCGCGCGCCACGAGCCGCGCGGCCCCTTCAACGCGATGCCCGGCGAGCGGTTCGCCCGGCGTGCCGATGGCACCTCCGAGGCGCGGTCGCGCCGCTGAGGTGCGTCATCCGCGGCCGCCCGTGCCCCGCCGCTGACGCGGCGACCCGGGGCGCACGGCCCGCCGGCCGGACCCGGCGTCGGTCGCCGAGCCCCCGGCCCGGCTACCGCTTCTTCGCCGCCGGCTGGTCGATCGTGCGGGCGCTCCCGGCCGACGGCCGGATGGTGCTCTCGTGGCCGTCGTCCCAGCGGACCCGGTAGCGGGTGCCGTACGACGCCTCGATGATCTCGAGGATGACGCCCTCGCGATCGGCCTGCCCGACCCTTTCCGATTCGACGACGATCCGGTCTCCGACCCGCGCGGTCATCCCATCACCTCCATGGCGGCCGAGCTGCTGCGTCCATGATCTCCCTCACGAGCCGTGGGCGGTAGTACCCGAGGTCATGAATCGCGGGCGACCCGCGGACCCGCCCGGTCCGGTTCGAGCGTGGTGCCCCGCCCGGTCCGGTTCGAGCGTGGTGCCCCGCGTGGCGTGGCGCGCCGCCCGCTGCGCGGGCCCGGGAGGGCGACTCTCTGGGGCAGCGGGTGGCGGGCGAGCCGCCACGTGCAGGGCCCGGCCAGCGTACCGGCCAACGCGGCCGGGGTTTCGGGCGAGCCATCCACGTGCACGTCCCGGGACGGCGTACCGGGTAGCGCGGCCGGGGTGGCGGGCGAGCCATCCACGTGCACGTCCCGGGCCGGCGTACCGGCCAGCGCGGTGCGACGAACCTCCTCCGTGCTCCAAGCTGCAGCGAATGTGCGTGTTCGGCGCGATTGGGAGCGCGATGGACCACTGCGCTACCGCGCCACGCGGTACGTGTCGCACCACGGAGCCTCTCCGAAGGAGGAAGGGGACGTACACCAGGTGGCTGGACACGATCCACGCTCGGCATCGGCCACGCCCGTGCCGCGCGACGATCGGCGGGAGTTTCCGGGCGCTTCGGCCCTCCGTCCCACCCCGGCGCCGCCGCTACGGTCGCCTCGACAGGGGTCCGCCCGGTCCCCACGGATCCCGCTCCAGAGGACGCGCCCCATGAAGGTCCTGATCAGCGTCGCCTCCCGCCACGGTGCCAGCTTCGAGATCGCGGAGGAGATCAGCGCGACCCTCGCCGCGTCCGGCTTCCAGACTGCGGTCCTGCCGCCGGACGCCGTTACGAGCCTCGAGGGCTACGGCGGCGTGATCCTGGGCAGCAGCGTCTACGTGGGCCACTGGATGGACGCCGCGGTCAACTTCGTCGAGCGCTTCTCCAAGGAGATCAGGACCGTTCCGGTCTGGCTCTTCTCCAGCGGGCCGATCGGGCACGAGCCCAAGCCCGAGGACGAGCCGGCGGACCTCGCGGACCTGGTCGCCGCGACGGGCGCCCGCGAGCACCGCGTCTTCGCCGGGCAGGTGGATCGCGCCAAGCTCGGCCTCGGCGAGAAGGTGATCCTCACCGCGGTCCGGGCCCCCGAGGGCGACTTCCGGCCGTGGGACGAGATCCGCGCCTGGGCCGCGGAGATCGCCGCCGCGCTCAAGCAGGGCTGACCCGCCACCGGTCGCGCGTCATGGCGTCCGGTGGCGCCGCAGGCGCCCAGGCCCTGAGCCTGTACGGCGTCCCCTACGACGGGCTGGGACCGGCGCCTCCCGGTAGGATGCCCGGGTGAGCGACCATTCCGACGCCGGTGTGATCGGGCCCTGGCGACGCCGCGGCCGCCGCGCTGCCTACGCCAACCCGTGGATCACCGTCTGGCACGACGAGGTTACCCGCCCGGACGGCAGCCCCGGCATCTACGGCGTGGTCCACTTCGCCAACCTCGCGGTCGGGGTCGTGGCGCTCGACGCCGAGGACCGGGTCCTGCTGGTCGGGCAGCACCGGTACGCGCTCGACGCGTACTCGTGGGAGATCCCGGAGGGCGGCGTCCCGGCGGGGGAGGACCCGCTCGAGGGCGCCCGGCGGGAGCTCCGCGAAGAGACCGGGGCCGTCGCCGCCCGGTGGCGGGAGATCGGGCGCTTCCACCTCTCGAACTCGGTGACCGACGAGGCCGGGATCCTCTACCTGGCGACCGACCTGGCCCAGCAGGCGGCGGCGCCCGAGGCGACGGAGGAGCTCGAGGTCCGCCGGGTGCCCTTCGCCGAGGCCCTGGCGATGACCCTGGACGGCCGGATCACCGACG
This sequence comes from uncultured Chloroflexia bacterium, assembly GCA_963831745.1. GTDB lineage: Bacteria > Chloroflexota > Limnocylindria > Limnocylindrales > CSP1-4 > CTSoil-043. The sequence continues at coordinate 89,723 of CAWHRD010000004.1, forward strand.
CGATGACGATCATGGGGATCCAGCGCGTCGCCCTCGAGCGCGGTCGCGCGGAGGGCTGACCACCGCCGCTCGCTCGCGGCGCGCGGCGATCGGCTACCGGGTGTTCGGGAGCGTGGACGGCGGGGGAGGGGAGCGACTCCCCTCCGCCGCGACGACCGGCACGCTGGGCGCAGGCGCCTGACGGACGATCAGGCCGGCTCGACGAGGGCGGACCTCAGCGCGGCGCGTGCCCGGGCGTCGATCCCCAGGCCGTCGGCGACGTACGCTTCGATCGAGCCGTGGCGCCGGCGGACCTCGTCGAGCGCGGCCTCGAGGTAGGCGGGACGGACCCCGAGCAGGGGTCGGAGAAGCTCCGGGTCCCCGCCGCGGGCAGCGAAGGCGTCGATGATCGGCTCGACCACCGGGACCAGGCCCGGGCCGCTCAGCAGGTAGTCCTCCATCACGGCGTCCTCGGGCACGCCGAGGAACAGCAGGAGCGCCGCGGCGGCCCACCCGGTCCGGTCCTTGCCCGTCGTGCAGTGGACGAGCGCGGGGGTGCTCGTGCCGCCGGCCAGCGCATCGAACAGGCGGCGATAGCCCGCTCGGGCGCTGTCGAGATGCACGAACTCGCGGTAGACGTCGACGAAGAGCGTTGCCGCCCGGCCGCCACCGAGCGCCCGGCTCGCCGCCGCGGGGTCCTCGAACAGCGTCGCGAAGTCGGCCGGGGACTTGCCGTCCGAATCGCCGGCGATGTCGGCCACGACGTACGCGCTGCCCGGTGGGAGCCGGTCCGGCTGGCTCGTCCGCTCGGCGGCGGTCCGCAGGTCGAACACGGTGCGGATGCCGAGGCGACCTAGGTCGGCGACGGCGGGCGGATCCAGCCGGCTGAGGTCGACGGACCGGTACACCAGGCCCGTGCGGACCCGGCCGCCGTCGCGGGTCCGGTGGCCGCCGACGTCGCGCAGGTTCGGCAGGCCCGCGATCATCGGCTCGGCTGCCGGCGTCGTGTCACCGTCCCTCCCGGGCCCGGGGATGCCGCCGGGCGGACCCGCCGGGCTCACCGTTGGCCCTCGGCCACCTCGGCGACCTTCGCGGCGATCCGTTCGAGCAGCGAGCTCCACGACGCCACGAACGACGCCGCCCCCTTCTGCTGAAGATCCCGGCCGACGGCCTCGACGTCGACTCCCGCCGCGGCGAACCGCGCGAGCAGCGCGTCGCCGGCCGCCGGCTCGGCCGGAAGCAGGCCGTGAAGCGACCCGTGGTCGGCGAAGGCGAGCAGCGTCTCCTCGGGCATCGTGTTGACGGTGTGCGGCGCCGCCAGGCCGGCGACGTACAGGACGTCCGACGCCGTGGGGTCCTTCGTCCCGGTGCTCGCGAACAGGAGCCGCTGCGGGCGGGCGCCCGCGTTGAGGAGGCGCTGCCAGCGGTCGGTGGCGATGAAGGCCCGGTAGTCCGCGTAGGCGCGCATGCCGATCGCGATGCCGAGCTGCATCGAGAGGTCGTCGGGGATCTTCCCGGCGACCGCCCCGTCCCAGCGGCTGATGAAGACCGAGGCGACCGATGCGACGTGGGCCGGCAGGCCGGCCTCGACCCGCCGCTCGATCCCGCGGGTGTACGCCTCCGCCTGGGCCAGGTAGTGCGCGGGGGAGAAGAGGAGCGTGACGTTCACGGGGACGCCGGCGAAGATCGTGTCCTCGATCGCCTGGAGGCCAGCTGCCGTTCCGGGGATCTTGATGAACAGGTTGGGGCGGCCGGCAAGGGCGTGCAGCCGCGCAGCCTCACGCTTCGTCGCGACGGGGTCGTAGGCGAGCAGCGGCGAGACCTCGAGCGAGACGAACCCGTCCACGCCGTCGGTCCGCTCGTGGATCGGCCGGAAGAGATCGGCTGCCCTGCTGAGGTCGTCGAGCGCCAGCTCGAAGAAGATCTCCTCGCCCGTCGCTCCCCGCGCGGCGGCTGCGCGCACGGCGTCGTCGTAGGCGGTGGCTCCGCCGATCGCCTTGTCGTAGATCGTCGGGTTCGACGTCAGCCCGGTGACGGCCAGGTCGTCGATGTAGCGCCGGAGCCGGCCGCTCGTCAGCAGGTCGCGCGTGATGTTGTCGAGCCAGAGGCTCTGGCCGGCGTGGTGGAGCTGCGTCGTCGGGTTCATCGTGCCTCCGGTGGTGGCCCGGCCCATGGGCGGCGCCCGCCCGGCGAGTCAGTGGCCGAGCGCCTCGTTGCGGATGGACGCCACGTCCTCGAGGCGGCGCCGGATCGCCCCCAGGAACCGTGCGCCCTGCTCGCCGTCGACCAGCCGGTGGTCGGCCGAGAGGGTCAGCTTCATGATGGACCGCACGGCAAGCCCGTCGCCGATGACGACCGGCGTCGGCAGGGCGCTGGCCACGGCGAGGATGGCCGCCTCGCCGGGGTTGATGATCGCGCTGAACTCCTCGACGCCGAGCATGCCGAGGTTGCTCACCGTGAAGGTGCCGCCGGTCATCTCGTCGACCGCGAGCGTTCCCTCGCGGGCCTTCGCGGCGAAGGCCGCGGCCCGGTCGTGGATCTCGGCCACCGGGAGCCGGTCCGCGTCGCGGATGACCGGCACGACCAGGCCACCCGGGACCGCAACGGCGAGGCCGAGGTGCACGCGGCGTCGGGGCCAGACCACGACGCCGTCCGTCCGCGCGTTGACGTCCGGGAACTCGGCCAGGGTCTGAGCCGTGGCGGCCAGGACGAAGTCCGTGACGGTGAGGTTCGTGCCCGCCGCCTTCAGCTCGGCCCGGAGCGCGAGGAGCGCCGTCACGTCGACGGCGACGGTCACGGTGAAATGCGGGATCGACGTCCAGCTGGACGTGAGGCGCTCGGCGATGACCCGCCGCATCCGGCTGAGCGGCCGCGGCTCCTCTTCGCCGTCGACCGGGGACCTGTCGCCCGAGGCGACGGGCCCGGCTGCTGCTCCGGCGCCGCCGCGCGCCGCCGCGGCCATGGGCTGCCCGGGCACGGGCGCGCCGCCGCGCGCCGCCGCGGCCATGGGCTGCCCGGGCACGGGCGCGCCGCCGCGCGCCGCCGCGGCCGCGGCACGGACGTCGCGCTCGATGATGCGCCCGTCGGGCCCAGTCCCGGCAACCGTTCGCGGGTCGACGCCCTCCTCGGCCGCGAGGCGGCTCGCGCGTGGGCTGATCGCGAGACGCCGGTGCGCGCCGCCGGCGGACCGGACGGACGCGGGGGCGGCCCCGGCCGAACCGGGGGCGGGCGACGCTGCGGGAGGCCCGGCCGTCGGCGCTGGCGCCGACCCGGATTCCGGCCCGGCCATCGCGGGCGCAGCCGGAGCGGGCACGTCCGCGGGGACCTCATCGCCCTGGGCGCCCACGTAGCCGCAGATCGCGTTGACGGGCACCGTCTCGCCCTCCGCCACGACGCGGCGCAGGAGGACACCGTCGTCGAACGCCTCGACCTCCATGGCCGACTTGTCCGTCTCGATCTCGAATAGGACGTCCCCCCGGGCCACCGGGTCGCCCTCGCGCTTGAACCAGGTCGTGAGCGTGCACTCCTCGGTCATCTGGCCGGGCTTGGGCATGCGGATCGCGTGCAGCATCGTCGTGCTCCTCGGTCGACTCGGCGGGTCAGACGAGGGCCAGAACGGCGCGGACGACGTCCCCCGCATTCGGCAGGAAGGCCCGCTCCAGGCCCTCGGCCTGAGGGGAGATCCCGTTCGCGGCGCCGATCCGGCCCACCGGCCCGTCGAGGTCGTCGAAGGCCTCGAGCTGGACCCCGGCGACGATCTCGTTGACGTAGCTGCCGACGAGCACCGCCTGGCTGGCGACGACGCAGCGCCCGGTCCTGCGGACCGACGCCAGGACCGTCTCCATGTCGAGCGGGACGAGGCTCCGGAGGTCGATCACCTCGGCCGAGAGCCCGTGGTCGGCGGCCAGGGTCTCGGCGGCCGCCAGGAGGTCGGGCACCGCGGGCCCCCAGCCGACGAGCGTCACGTCGGTGCCCTCGCGCGCGACGCGCGCCCGGCCGATCGGGACGAGGTACTCCTCCTCCGGCACGGGGCCCTTCACGGGGTAGAGGCCCTGGCTCTCCACGAACAGGACCGGGTTGTTGGAGCGGATGGCCGACTTCAGCAGCCCCTTGGCGTCGGCCGCGGTCGCCGGGTAGACCACCTGCAGGCCCGGGATGTGGGTGAAGACGCTCTCGAGGGACTGCGAGTGCTGCCCCCCGTAGCCCTTGCCGGCGCCGACCGAAGCCCGGATGACGAGCGGAACCTCCACCTGGGCGCCGCTCATGTAGTGCCACTTGGCGGCCTGGTTGGCGATCTGGTCGGAGGACATCAGGGCAAAGTCCATGTACATCAGCTCGACCACCGGCCGCAGCCCGACGATGGCCGCGCCCACCGCCGTCCCGCAGATCGCGGCCTCGCTGATGGGCGTGTTGAAGACCCGCTCCCGCCCGAAGGCCTCGAGGAGCCCCTTCGTCAGCTTGAAGGCGCCGCCGTAGTCGGCGACGTCCTCGCCGTAGACGACGACCCGGGCGTCGCGGCGCATCTCCTCGACGAGCGCCTCGCGGAGGGCGTCCTTGTAGCTGATCGCCCCCGCCGCGTCGCGTTTCGCCACCGGGGGCTCGGCGTACGTCACGACGCTGCGCGCCGCGTCGGGGACCACGTCGGCCGTGGTGTCCGTGTAGAGGTAGGACAGGACGTCCGCCGGATCGGGGTCGGTCGCCTGCGACGCGCGCACGGCGGCCCGGGCGTTGCGTTCCCGCGCGCCGGCCTCCACGGCGGCCACGGCGGTCGCGTCGGCGGCGCCGGCCTCGACGAGCTGCTGCTTGAGGCGCTCGATCGGGTCGACCGCGCGCCAGGCGGCCTCCTCCTCGCGGGTCCGGTATTCGTTGCGCGGGTCCGACAGCGAGTGCCCGTAGTAGCGGTAGGTCGACGCCTCGAGCAGGACCGGGCCGTCGCCGGCGCGGCAGAGGGCGGCCGCCCGCCGGACCGCATCGCGGACGGCGAGGACGTCCATGCCGTTGACGACCTCGGCGTGCATGTTGTCGTCGGCGAACCCGGCCGCCCGGCGGGCCAGGTGGCGCACGCCCATGACCTCGTCGTCGGTCCGGTGAGTCATGCCGTAGTGGTTGTTCTGGATGAGGTAGATGATCGGCAGCCCGTGGGCCCGGGCGCCGGCGAGGTGGTTGGTCCACTGGTCCTGGGCCGCCCAGTTCAGCGACTCGAGGACGACGCCGTTGGCGTACGCCCCGTCGCCGGCGAAGCAGCAGACGACGCGGTCGCCCCGCTCGTAGCGGATTGCCATGGCCGCACCCGTCGCGATCGGCACGCTGCCGCCGACGATCGCGTTGGCCCCCAGGTTGCCCGTCGAGAAGTCGCCGATGTGCATCCCGCCGCCCCGCCCGCGGCTGTAGCCCTCGTCCTTGCCGAAGAGCTCGGCGATGACGCGGTAGAGGTGCTCCCCCAGGGCCGCGTCGCGGAGCTCCTCCCGGGTCTCTGCGCCGGAGCCCGGGACGCGGGTCCGGAGCTGCTCGGCGGTCATGTGCCGGATCGCCGCGAACCCCTTGGCGACCGCGTCGCCGTGGCCGCGGTGGGAGCTGGTGACGTTGTCGTCGGGCCGCAACGCCGACGAGGCCCCGACCGCCGTCCCCTCCTGGCCGATGGACACGTGCGTGGGGCCGCGGTAGTCGTAGCCCGGGAGCGGGTCGTAGCCACCCGAGCGGAGCCGGACGATCATCTCCTCGAGCTCGCGGATCGCGAGCATGTCGTCGAGGAGGTCCAGCGCCCCGGCGGCGTCGATCCCGCCCGCCGCGACCTCGGTCGCCAGGTCGCCCGCGTAGGCGAACCCGGTGATCGTCCCGCAGGACTCCTCGAAGGGGGAGAAGTCGGGCCGGGTGTCGCTGCGGTAGGTGGGCTCGGCGGCCATGGCGCTCCTCCGGGGGATCAGGGGTGTCGCCGGGATCGGCGACCGGGGCGGGGGATCATGCGGGGATGACGCGGACTCCGCGCCGCTTGAACGTCCTGAGGGTGCGCTCGTCGAGCGTGGCGTCGGTGACGAGGATGTCGATGTCCTCGAGGCGTCCGGCCCCGATGAACGAGCGGGTTCCCAGCTTCGTCCCGTCGGCCAGCAGGATCACCTCGCGGGCCCGCGAGAGCACGAGCTGCTTCGTGTAGGCCTCCGACGGGTCGGTCGTGCTGAGGCCGTCCTCGACCGACAGCGCGAACGTGCCCATGAATGCGCGATCGACGTGCAGCTCGTCGAGGAGGTGCCGGGTCAGGGGTCCGACGACGGCCCGGCTCGTGGCTCGGAGCTCGCCGCCCAGCATGATCAGGCGCGGCCCGCGACCGACCAGCTCCGTCGCGACCGGCAGGCTGTTCGTCACGACCGTCAGCCGGTTCCAGCCGTGCAGCAGGCGCGCCAGGGCGAGGACCGTGCTGCCGCTGTCGAGGTAGACCGTGTCGCCGGGGGAGAGCAGCTCAACCGCCCGGGCCGCGATCCGCGCCTTTTCCCCGGCGGCCGCGCCCGCCTTGACATCGAAGTGGGGCTCGTCGAGCCGCTGGTCGGCCGCGACGGCCCCGCCGTGAACCCGCCGCAGCCGGCCGGCCGCCGCGAGGGCGTTCAGATCGCGTCGGACCGTTGCCTGGGAGACCCCGAGCGCCGCGCTCAGCTCCTCGAGGCGGACGGCCCGGCGCGCGTCGACCAGGGCCTCGAGCCGCTGCCGCCGGGCCGCGGCGAGGTCGAGGCCGGTCGCCGAGCTGGGCGAATCATGCACGATCTTCCATGACATGCTCATACTCTAGCAGGATTGTGCGGGACCATGCAAGAATAGGTGGCGAGCGGAGCGTTGCGCTTCTGGACGGAACGCCCCGAAGCCGATGAAGGACCCCCCGGGCGGACCTCGAACCCCCGGGCGGACCTCGAACCCCCGGGCGGAGGTCGAACTCGATCAAATGCTCGCCCTCCGAGCCGTATGTAGGATGGGTCGGCAGCGGGACGGGCCGGTGGCTGGTGTCGGAGCGTGGGCGCCGGCGACCGACTCGATCAGATCCTCCGTTGGCCGGACTTTTGATCGAATGGCGACCCGCGGACATCGCATACGGTTCGGCACGCGAACATCCGATCCAGTGACGCGCCGCCGTGGACCCAGCGCCAGCCGTGGATCCAGCGCCAGCCGTGGATCTGCCGCCGCGGCCGCCGTCGCGCTCGCCCCGGGAGAGCGCCGCCCGCGGTGGATCTGCCGCTGTGCTGGACGGACCAGGGCCTCGACGTCCAGGTCGCGGCGTTCCAGCGCCGCCCGATCGCGTTCCCGGTCCGCTACGTCGTCCTCAACGGCCCGTTCGTCGGCGTCCGGAGCGCGAAGCACCGAGACGACAGCGTCCCGGGCGGTCGCCGCCGGGCCGGCGCGTCGCCGTCGCCTCGTCAGACGCCGTGGACGGCCGGCGCGAGCTCCTCGATGAGCGCCGCGCGATGGCCGCGTCGACGGCCCCCCGGGGCGGAGCCTCGCCTCGCTCTCGAGCGACGGCTCGACCCCGACACGGTCGTCGCTCGTCGTCGGCGACAGGGCCGACGGGATCGCCGCCGCCGTCGCCGTCGCCGGGCGAGGGCCCGGGGCGACCGTCGCCCGGCCATCGGCCATCGACGAGCGTTGCGAGCGGGTGGCGGCGGCGGGGCGGCAACGTGACGCAAGCGCAACCTCGCCTGTTGACAGGGCGATTCGCGACCCATACTCTTCGTTAATCGATTATCGAGGACCAAGCCGTCGGCACGGCCCGACGACAGTGGAGGAGTGTCCGACTCGATGCCCGGCTGCATCACGATGATCGACCCGGGGCGTGCACAGCGGTTCGGCGCCGTCGTCCATCGCGATCGCGTCCCGCCCCGACCCAGGGGCGCCGGCTGATGGACTTCGTCACCCAGTCCGTCGTCATCGGCCTCACCGAGTATGCCCCCCTCGTCCTCGCCGCGATCGGGTTCGCCCTGCTGTACCGCCTGAGCGGCCTCATCAACGTGGCCTATTCGGAGACCATCACGCTCGGCGCCTACTTCGGGATGTGGATCAACACGACGTTCGGCCTCGACTTCTACATCGCGCTGCCCTTCGCCGGCCTGATGGGAGGGGTGGTGAGCGTCGCCACCTACCTGCTCCTCTTCCGGCCGGCCAAGCTGCGCGGCGTCGGGACGCTGGAGATGATCATCATCTCGTTCGGGCTGTCGATCTTCCTGCGTTACGGGCTGCAGTTCTTCTTCGGCTACCCCGTGCGCTTCTTCGACGTCCCGCCGCCCGATACGATCTACGTGCTCGGCGTCGGCGTGGGAACGTTCCGCGTGCTCGCCCTCGCCAGCGTGCTCGTCCTCGCGTTTCTCCTCTACTGGTTCATCCAGCGATCCAGCCTCGGCCTGCAGATCCGGGCCCTGGCCAGCGACGAGGACCTCGCCCAGGTCAGCGGGATCCGGCCGCTCGCCGTCACCGTGCTGATCTGGTTCATCGCAGGTGTCGCCGGCGGCCTGGCCGGCGCATACCTGGGAGTCGGGTCGGCCGTCGCGCCGCTGCTCGGCTGGCGGCAGTTCCTGTTCATCCTGCTCGTGGTCCTCGTCGGGACGAGCTGGGGGCTCGGCGGCGTCATCGTCGCCGGGGTGGTGGCCGGCGTGGGGCTGGCCGCCATGACCCTGGAGTTCAGCTCGGTCCTGTATGGCCAGCTCGTCCTGATCGCCGCCTTCGTCATCGTCCTGAAGTGGCGCGGCCGGCGGCTCGCCGAGACTGCGAAGGTGTAGGGCGATGCTTCCTTCGTTTCTGATCTCGGGGCTGTTCGGGCTCGTGATCGTGATGGGCCTGGCCCTGCTGCTTCACCTCCAGCTGGGGCTCGCCCGGATCGCCAACTTCGGCGTGGTCGGGTTCTTCGGGCTCGGGATGTACGTCTTCGGCGTGCTCTACGTCAAGGTCGACTGGCCGTTCGGGGAGCCGTGGCAATTCCTCGCCTGCGCCGCCGCAGCGACGATCGTCGCCGGCCTCGCCGGCCTCGTGGTCGGGTGGATCATCTCCGACCTCGACACCGATGGAGTGCTCGTCGGCACCCTCGGCTTCGCCACCGCCGTCGGCATCCTCGCGACCACCGAGGCGGACCTCACCGGCGGCGCCGAGGGGATGGGCGGCCTCGTCTTCCCCTACGACGTTGGCACCGTCAAGGACAACGAGTCCCTGTGGCTGCTGATCACGACCATCGTCATCGTCGCGATCCTCGCCTTTGTTTGGCAGGTGCATCGCTCTCCGTACGGCCGCCTCCTCATCGCGGTGGGCGGCAACGAGCCGCTGGCCCGCAGCCTGGGCAAGCCGACCTTCCGGGCCAAGCTGTGGCTGTTCGCCCTCACCTCGGCGGTGATGGGGCTCCTGGGGGCGCTCGACGGGGTCATGGTGCACTTCCTCGACCCGGCAAACATCGGGATCGACGTGACCCTCGCCGCCATGGTCGGGCTCATCCTGGGAGGGACCGCCCGAGCCTTCGGTGCGGTGGTCGGCGTCATCCTCGTCGTCGGCTTCTTCGACATCGTGGTCCAGTTCTACCTGCCCCTCCCCAAGGACTGGTACAGCCAGGCCGTGCCCGTCCTGCGGGAGGCGGCGTTCGGCCTGACGCTGATCGTCGTCCTGCTGTTCCGGCCGCTCGGCGTCCTCGGCGACATGCGGCGCGACAAGCTGATGAGGCAACTCCATGGTCGCTGAGGCGGTGGCGTCGCCCGTCGTCGGCGCCGTAGCGGCAACGCGTCCCCGGATCCGGATCCAGGGTGCCGCCAAGAGCTTCTCGGGCCGGATCGTGGTGGACGTCGACGAGCTCGTCCTCGGCGACGGGCCGATCCAGGGCCTCATCGGGCCGAACGGCGCCGGCAAGACGACGTTGATGCGCATGATCATGCACTCGACGTCGCTCGACCGCGGCACCATCTCCCTCCTGCCGCCGGGGGGCGGCGAGGTGGTGCTCTCGAGCCTGCACGCGCACGAGATGGCGCGGCACGGCGTGGTGAAGAGCAACCAGGTCATCATGGACTTCGACAAGCTGACGATCTGGGATTCGCTCCTGCTCGCTGCGGCCGAGACCAGGTACGAGCAGCCGCACCGGATCTTCAGCGAACGGACGGTCTTCCGGCGGCACGAGGACGAGATCCGCCATCACCTGGACTTCTTCGGGTTCGGCGACCCGACGGCCTTCGCCCTGTCGGCCGGCGAGAAGAAGCTCCTCGACATCGTCCGCTGCCTGCTCCTGCGTCCCACCTTCCTCCTGCTCGACGAGCCGACGGCCGGCCTTCCGGTGGAGCTGACCGAGAAGGTCATGGCCGTGATCAGGGAGCTTGCCTCCGCCGGCACCTCGGTGGTGATCGTGGAGCACGACCTCAACGTCATCTGGAACTACTGCGACGAGGTCCTGTTCATGGCCGAGGGGAAGGTCGTCCTGCGAGGCGACCCGCAGTCGATCCGCGAGAACAGGACCGTGGTCGAGAAGTACCTGGGGGAGGGCCATGTCTGACGCGGCCCGACCGGTCGCCCTCGAGGTGGAAGGCCTGCGCAGCGGCTACCACGGGGTCACCGTCCTCAAGGGGCTCGACTTCGCCGTGGGCAACGAGGTCTTCACCGTGCTCGGCGCCAACGGGGCGGGCAAGACCACGCTCCTGGCGACGCTGGCCCGGCTCATCCCTCTCATGGCGGGAACGATCCGGTTCCAGGGCGAGGACGTCTCGATGTTGCCGCCGTACGAGACGGCGGCCCGGGGGGTCGGCTACGTGCCCCAGGAGAAGGGCACCTTCCCGGATCTCACCGTCCTCGAGAACCTCGACGTCGGCGGGATGATCGGCAAGCGCTCACGTGAGGAGCGGATGGGAGAGGTGTTCGAGCTGTTCCCGGACCTCCGCGCCCTCCGGGCCCAGCGGGCAGGGACCCTCAGCGGCGGCGAGTCGCGGATGCTCGCCTGCGGGCGGGCGCTCATGCAGGACCCCCGGATGCTGCTCCTCGACGAGCCCACGGCCGGCCTCTCGCCGCTCTACGTCGACATGTTCTTCGACAAGATCAGGGAGATCCACGAGACCAAAGGCGTCGCCATCGTCCTGGCCGAGCAGAACGCCACCAAGGCGCTCCAGATCGCCGACCGGGTGATGGTGCTGAGCCTCGGACAGGCGTTCGCCGTGAAGGACGCGGCCGAGCTGACGACCCAGCAGCTCAAGGAGGGATACCGGATCTGACGACCCACGTTTCCGGGCTACGACAGCGCAGGAGGAGAACGCAATGAGGGTCAGTCGCGTCCAGTCGAGCCGCGTCACGGTGGTGATCGCGGTGCTCGCCCTGGTGGCCGGCGCGTGCGGGGGCGGAGCGACCGCGTCGCCCGCAACGACGGCGGCGCCAAGTCAGGCCGCATCTGGGGCGCCTGCGTCCCAGGCGCCTGCCAGCGAATCGCCGGCGGCAGGCACGCCGGTGAACGTCTGCGAGCTCGCCTACGTCACGGGCGAGTTCGCGCCGTACGGGCCGGCGCTCAGCGCGGACGTGGTCTTCCCGGTCAAGAAGGTCATCAACCTCGATCCGCCGTTGGGCCGCCCGTGGGTGAACGTCAAGGAGGACCTCGGGACGGTCGGCGAGGCCCAGGCTGCCAAGGCCTGCCTCGAGAATGACGGTGCCGAGATCGTGGTGAGCATCGCCCACGGGTACCGGAACTATCGCGACTACATGATGCAGTACTGGGAGGAGAACGACTCGCCGCTCGGCCCGTCGATCCACGGCGGCCTCATCCCGGGCAACCTCGGAGGCAAGGCCGCAGAGCCGATCTTCCGGGCGCAGGGCCTCGACGAGGGCCTGGGCGTCTACGCCGCCGAGTACGCGGACACGATCGGCGCCAAGAAGGTCGTGATCTTCGCCACCCAGGTGGCGGGCTTCCAGCTCGCAGCCAACGCGGCCGAGAAGGCCGCCAAGCTCTTCAACATGGAAGTCCTTGCCCGCATCAACGAGCCGGCCGAACAGACCTCCTATGCGGCCGACGCCCAGAAGATCGCGGGCCTCAAACCGGATGCGGTCATCGTGCAGGCGGGCTCGGTGGAGTCGGCCATCCTGATCAAGCAGGCGGCCGAGGCCGGCCTCGTGACCGCCTGGATCGGCGAGACCGGCTGGAGCCAGGCGGAGTTCATGAACCGCCTCGACGCCAAGACGATCGGCTCGCAGAAGGGCGTGGGCTACGCGGCCTTCTCGGCCAACACGACGACCCCCGCGTGGACGTTCTTCCAGCCCTTGCGGGACGCCTGGGTCGCCGAGTCCGGGGTCGCCGCCAAGGACTACTACGGGGCGGACAACCCGTATGCCTTCTCGGCATACGACGTCCTGGTCATGACTGCCCTCGCCGTGGAGTACGGAAAGTCGTACAAGGCGAGTGCGTGGGCACCGGCCATGCACACGATCGGCGACCCGCCGGGCGACAAGTGCTACACCTACGCCGACTGCCTGGCGCTGATCCGGGCCGGCAAGGACATCGACTACGAAGGCGTCACCGGCCCCGGCACCTACACCGACGGTGGCGTCAACGCCGTCACCCCCACGTACACCGGGTTCGGCACGGACAAGAAGGCCGTGGCGCCCGTGCTTCTCGATCCCCAGAAGGCCCTCGAGATGCTCGACCAGGTCAAGACCGTCGCCGAGTGCGACAAGCCGGATCCGCCCAATACCTGCACGTGGTAGCCGTCGAGAACCCCACGCTCTGACGGAGATCGAAGGGGGCTCTCCCGCCAACCGGCGGAGGGCCCCCTTCCTGCGCAGGGCGGCAGCCCGTCGCGCAACGTGCGGGGCGGCGGACGCCGCCCTCGATCGAGGGCAACCTCCGAGCACCGAGGCCCGCGGCGGGCCCGAAGGAGGCGCCGTGACAGCGCAGCCCGAGCTCATCTCGCGCAGCGTCCTGGCGGACCAGGTGAAGGACCGCCTGCTGCAGGACATCCTCGCCGGGCGCTATCCCCCCGAGGCCCGGATCGTCGAGACGAGCCTGGCGCGCGAGCTGGGCGTCAGCCAGGCCCCGGTCCGCGAGGCGCTGCGCGGCCTCGAGGCCCTGGGGCTCGTCGAGATCCTCCCGTTCCGCGGCGCCCGGATCCGGCGCCCGTCGATCGGGGAGCTGCTCGAGGCGTACACCGTCCGCTTCGAGCTCGAGGCGCTGGGCGCCCGCCTCGGCGTGCCCCGCATGACGGACGCGGACCTCGCCGACCTCGAGGCGCTCGGCGACGAGATGCAGCGCGCCGCCGCGGCCGGCGACCGCCACCAGGTCGCCGTCGCCGACGCGATGTTCCACGCCCGGCTCCTCCACCTCGCCGGCAACGCGACCCTCGAGCGCGTCTGGCGCTCGCTCGAGCCGTTCAGCCGGACCTACATCACCCTCGTCGCGCCCGGCGCCGACGCCCACTGGACGGCCGACCTCCATCCCCGGATCCTCGCCGCCCTCCGCACCCGCGACGCCGAGCAGGTCGTCGCCGCCCTCCGCGAGCACTTCGACGAGGTGGCGGCGCACCTGGCGGACACGTGGCATGGCGCACGACATGGGCCCGGCTGACCCACCCGCGGCCGTGCCTCGGGACCGGCGTGGGGCGGTCTCGCCGGAGTCCGCGGCGGTCCGGTTGGCCCGCGACTGCTACCTCGACGACCGGCACGTGTACGGCTGCGCGGAGACGGTGCTCGTCGCCCTCAAGGCCGCGTACGGCCTCGACGACCCGCTGGACTCCTCGGCGGCAATCGCCCTCAACGGCGGTCTCGCCTGGAGCGGGGGGCCGTGCGGCGCGCTCACTGGGGCGGCGATCGCGGTCGGCATGCTCGCCGAGCGGCGGCTCGGCGAGCATGCACGGGCGAAGCTCGTCGCGCGCGAGGTGATCGCGGCGCTTCTCGATGCGTTCGTCGTGGAGCACGGCGCCGTCGACTGCCGGGACCTGGTCGGCGTCGACCTGCGGGCGCCGGGCGGGCACCAGGCGTTCATCGAGAGCGGTGCCTGGCGGGACGGCTGCCTGCGGCAGATCGAGTTCGTGGTGGGGCGGCTGGCAGCCCTGGCGGATCTCGCCGAGTGGGACAGGACGGTTCGCACGATCGAGGCGCCGCCCGGCGGCCGACTCGGCGCGTAGACTGCGGGAGTGGCGCGACCGGGCGGGGGCGGATCGCCCGGTGACCCGGGCGCCGCCGCGTCGAGGAGGATCGATGACCGGGCCCGAGCTCATCTCGCGCAGCGTCCTGGCGGACCAGGTGAAGGACCGCCTGCTGCAGGACATCCTCGCCGGGCGCTATCCCCCCGAGGCCCGGATCGTCGAGACGAGCCTGGCGCGCGAGCTGGGCGTCAGCCAGGCCCCGGTCCGCGAGGCGCTGCGCGGCCTCGAGGCCCTGGGGCTCGTCGAGATCCTCCCGTTCCGCGGCGCCCGGATCCGGCGCCCGTCGATCGGGGAGCTGCTCGAGGCGTACACCGTCCGCTTCGAGCTCGAGGCGCTGGGCGCCCGCCTCGGCGTGCCCCGCATGACGGACGCGGACCTCGCCGACCTCGAGGCGCTCGGCGACGAGATGCAGCGCGCCGCCGCGGCCGGCGACCGCCACCAGGTCGCCGTCGCCGACGCGATGTTCCACGCCCGGCTCCTCCACCTCGCCGGCAACGCGACCCTCGAGCGCGTCTGGCGCTCGCTCGAGCCGTTCAGCCGGACCTACATCACCCTCGTCGCGCCCGGCGCCGACGCCCACTGGACGGCCGACCTCCATCCCCGGATCCTCGCCGCCCTCCGCACCCGCGACGCCGAGCAGGTCGTCGCCGCCCTCCGCGAGCACTTCGACGAGGTGGCGGCGCACCTGGCGGACACGTGGGCGGCAAGCCTGCCCGGCGCCACGCTCGCGATCCCGGTCGGCGAGCCGGCCCCGGGCTGAGGACGGCGCGCATCAACCCCGCGCGATCAGGCCCGTCCCGCGCGCCAGGGTTCCCGGCCGGGTCCGCGCCCGATCCGCACGCTCGGTACGGCTCGCCCTCCCTCGCGGACCGGGCGGCTCAGGCGTCGGCGCGGAGAATCGCCCGCACCTGCTCGGCGACGCGCGACGCCGACAGGCCGTAGATGTCGAGGAGGGCGTCGTTCGGACCCGACTCCGGATAGAGGTCCTGCAGGCCGATCCGGCTGACCCGGGTGGGTCGGTGCTCCCCCAGCGTCTCCGCCACCGCGCCGCCGAGCCCGCCGAGGACCGTGTGCTCCTCCACGGTGATGACCCGGCCCGTCCGCTCGGCGGCCGCGACGATGGCCTCGACGTCGAGGGGCTTCAGCGTCGCGACGTGGAGGACGTGGGCGTCGATGCCGTCGGCGGCGAGGAGGTCGGCCGCGTCGACCGTCCGCGGCGTCTGGGCGCCGGTGCTGATGAGCGTGACGTCTCGGCCCTCCCGGACGACCTCGGCTCTCCCGAACCGGAAGATGTGGTCGTCGGCAAAGAGCCGCTGGGTGGGGTCGCGGACGAGGCGCACGTAGCACGGTCCCTCGTACGCGGCCGCCCAGCGCAGGGCCTGGGCGGCCTCGACATCGTCGGCTGGGGCGACGCTGACCATGCCCGGCATCGCCCGCATGATCGTCAGGTCGTCGACGATGATGTGGCTCATCCCCGTCTGCCCCGTGAAGAGCCCGGAGTAGCTCGGCGTGATCTTCACGTTGGCGCCCGTCTGGGCGATGAGCACCCGGATCTGGTCGAGAGGCCGGACCACGGCGAACGAGACGAACGTGCTGATGAACGGCACCAGGCCCATCGTCGCCATGCCGGCGGCGACGCCGAGCATGTTCTGCTCGGCGATCCCCATCTGGAAGTACTTGTCCGGGTGGGCCTTCTCGAAGATGTCGGCCCGGGTGGAGCTGCCGACGTCGCCGTCGAGCATGACGACGCGCGGGTCGTCGTCGGCGATCGCGGCAACCGTCTCGCCGAAGATCTCCCGCATGGCGCGTCCGATCGGCAGGGTCATCGCGAAGCTCCTTCGCCGACCGGGTCCGGCTCGCCGAGCTCGGCCATCGCCTGGGCGAGCTCCTCGGGCTTGATGACTCGCGTGTGCCAGTAGTAGTGGCCCTCCATGAACGAGACGCCCTTCCCCTTGACCGTGTGGGCGATGACCGCGGTCGGGCGGCCGTCGTCGCCGTCGGCCGCCGTGCCGAGGACGCGGAGGATGTCGGGCATGTCGTGGCCGTCCATCTCGAGGACCCGCCATCCGAAGGCTTCCCACTTCGCGACGAGCTCGCCCGGCACCTGGGGCGGGATGCGGCCGTCGGGCCCGTCGCCCGGCCAGCCGTACTGCTGCAGCCGGTTGTGGTCGACGATCGCGACGAGGTTCGAGAGCCGGTGGCGCGAGGCGGCCATGGCGGCCTCCCAGACCTCCCCCTCCTGGCACTCTCCGTCGCCGAGCATGACCCAGGCCCGCACGTCTCGGCCCGTGAGGCGGGCACCGAGCGCCATCCCCATCGCCGCCGAGATCCCCATGCCGAGCGACCCGCTCGACATGTCGAGCCCCGGCAGGCGGGTCATGTCGGGATGGCCCTGGAGGCGCGAGTTGGCGGCGTCGAACGTCGCGAGCTCCTCGACGGGGAAGTACCCGCGGAGCGCCATCGCGGCGTAGAGGCCGATCGACGAGTGGCCCTTCGACAGGACGAAGCGATCGCGATCCGGCCAGGCGGGCTCGTCGGGCCGGATGCGCAGCATCCGGAAGTAGAGCGCGGCGAGCATGTCCGCGGCCGAGAGGGGGCCGCCGATATGGCCGGCCTTCGCGATGTAGACGCTCCGGATGACCTCGACCCGGATCCGGCGCGCGACCTCCTGGAGGCGGGCGATCTCGCCGGCGTCCACGCCGGCGGCGAGCGACCCGCTCATGACCGGCCCTTCCGCTCGTACGACCCGGGCACCACCGGCGGGGAGAAGAAGCAGACGAGCTCGAGGGGCTCGGGCCCGTCCGATTTCGGTCGCGTGGAACGTGCCGACCGGGACCCAGACCGTCACGCCGGGCTCGACCTCCGCGGTTGCCTCGGGCGTCACGATCCGGCCGCGCCCCGCCGCGCAGTAGATCGTCTCCTCCTGCGTGTCGTGGACGTGGCCCGCCGGCTTCGAGCCGGGAGGGAAGATCGAGACCCCCATCGAGACACGCTCCGTCGGCGCGTTGTGCGGCCCAACGTACGTGTACCAGGCGCGCCCGGGCAGCGGGAAGAGCTCGGCCTCGTCGCGAGCCACTCGCTTGATCATGCGACACCTCTTGGGTCCGTGCGGATTTGGGGTGGGCGGTGGGCGTGGGGTCAGGCCGGCCGGGCGTCGGGATCGGGCAGGACGAGGTCGCGGATCGCCGCCTGCAGGTCGTGATATGACTTGACGAAGGTGCGCAGCGTGCGTGCGCTCGCGCCGAAGGCCTCGAACTCGTCGGGGGTCATTCCGTCCGGTTCGTAGGCCCGGCGGAAGTCGGGGACGCGCTCGTAGAGGTCGGCGATCAGCGCCGGGTCGACCGGCACGTCCATGCGCGGCTCGGGGGCGATCCCGCTCTTGTTGAAGCGGACCTGCCAGGGGTGGGGGAGGGTCATGCTCACGTCGCCGCCCACCAGCTCGGTCCAGTGCAGGCGGTGGCGGTACGCCGCGGCCAGCATCCGCGAGCGGTAGCCTCGCTCGCGGAAGATGCCGTACGCGCGCTTGAAGGCGGCGATCCCCGCCCAGTTCGGCGCGTCGGGGTGCACTGCGAGGTCGTCCCGCTCGACGAGGACCTTCATCCAGTCGTCGAGGCGGCCGATCATGATCGTGACGATCGGCGACATCGACGCAGTGTCGCCGCCGGCTGCCGCCCGCCGGGCCAGGCCGCGCTCCACGGCCTCGGCGGCGGCGACCGCCTGGGCGACCGTGAAGCTCACCGTGGCGTTGATGTTGACGCCGCGGAAGGTCGCCTCCTCGATGGCCGCGATGCCGGCCGCCGTCGCCGGGAACTTCACCTGGATGTTGGGGGCGAGCCCCGCGAAGCGGACCGCCTGGTCGACCATCCGGACCGGGTCCCGATGGTTCGCCGGGTTCGTCTGGACGGAGAGACGGCCTGCGCTTCCGTTGCGAGCTTCGAACACCGGCTGCAGGATCCCGGCACCCCGGGAGGCCATCTCCTCGATGATCGCCCAGGTCAGCTCCACCTCGGACCAGGCGGGGTTGGCCGCGGCCATCTCGTGGACGCGGGGCGCCCAGTGGGCCCGTTCCTTCTTCATCACGTCGAGCACGATGCTCGGGTTCGACGTCGCGCCGGTCGCTCCGCGCTCGACCGCGTATGCCAGCTCGTCGACGGCGCAGGAATTGTTCCAGTACTGGGTGGGCGTCTCCTGGGTCATTCGCAGGAGCGGGCTGTCGAGCGCGGTCATGACCATGGGGTCACCTCTGCGTGGAAGCGTGCCGGTCGGGCGCCAGGATGGGGCCGATGCAGGACGCCGCCCAGCTTCCGCCGATCTTCCCGGCGACGACGACCAGGCGTCGGACCGTCGTGGGCCTTGCCCTGCCGCGTGTTCGCCCCCATCCGCCTCCCTGTTGTGGATCGCGCGTCTCGCGTGCAGGCACATAATCGATCATCGATGCTTCTCGCGCAAGAGGGAAACTGGCGGGGTTGGCGTGGCGTCTCATCCGGGAAGACCCGGAGCGGGCTCACCCCGTGCCGGTGACCGCCGGCCGCCGCCCGTGCGCGTGCCGGCCGGCAACGAGCGGACGAAGCACGGCGAGGACTTGACGCGGCCCGGCCTCGGTTCGTATCTTATCGGTAATCGATTATCGAGTGTCGCGTTGCCATCCCTCGTCCCCGGATGGAGACGGATCTGGGCCGGCGCCGGGTCGAATTGCAGGAGGCTGTGCGCATGGCGAGCGTCGTGCTCCTCGGGACCCTCGACACGAAGGGCGCGGAGTACGAGTTCCTGCGGGATCGCGTCCGCGACTTCGGCTGCGAGGTGGTCCTCGTCGATGCCGGCGTGCTGAGCGAGACGTCGCCCGGCGACATCACCGCGGACGAGGTGGCCGAAGCGGCAGGGGAGAGCCGGGCCGCGCTCGCCGCGGCGCATGACCGGGGCCCCGCCGTGCTGGCGATGACCCGCGGCGCCACGGAGGTCGTGCGGCGCCTCCACGCGGCGGGGCGGGTCGACGGCATCCTCGGCGTCGGCGGCTCGGGCGGCTCGTCGATCGTCGCCGCGGCGATGCAGGCGCTGCCGATCGGCGTCCCGAAGCTGCTCGTGTCGACGATGGGCTCGGGTGACACCCGCCCGTATGTCGGCACCTCCGACATCGCGATGCTCTACTCGGTCGTCGACTTCGCGGGGATCAACGGCCTCTCGGAGAAGATCCTCACCAACGCCGCCGCGGGGATCGCCGGCATGGCGAAGGCCTCGGCGGCCTTCACGTCGCGCATCCCGCCGAAGCCGCTGATCGGGGCCACGATGTTCGGGGTCACCACGCCCTGCGTGACGATCGCCCGCGAGTGGCTCGAGGCCCACGGCTACGAGGTCCTCGTCTTCCACGCCACGGGCTCCGGCGGGCGCTCGATGGAGGCCCTCATGAAGGCCGGCTTCATCAGCGGGTCGCTCGACGTCACGACGACCGAGCTCGTCGACGAGCTGGTGGGCGGCGTGCTCTCGGCGGGGCCCGACCGGCTCGAGATGGCGGGCGCGCTCGGGCTCCCCCAGGTCGTGTCGCTCGGGGCCCTCGACATGTGCAACTTCGGGCCGCTCGAGACGGTCCCCGCCCGCTTCCGGGAGCGCAACCTCTACGTGCACAACAGCAGCGTCACGCTGATGCGGACGACCGAGGAGGAGTGCGCCGAGCTGGGTCGGATCATCGCCGGCAAGCTGAACCGGGCGACCGGCCCCCTGACGGTCTTCGTCCCGCTCGGCGGCGTGTCGATGATCGCCACGCCGGGCGGGCCGTTCCACGACCCCGCGGCCGACGCGGCGCTGGTCCACGAGCTCCGGGCCGGGCTGCGGCCCGACGTCGAGGTCGTCGAGATGGCCACCGACATCAACGACCCCGCCTTCGCCATGGCGATGGCCGAGCGCCTCGACGCGCACTACCGCGCCTGGGCAGCCGCGAAGGCGTCGGACGCAAAAGGGCACGCATGAACGGGAGCGAGGCGCTGGCGCGGCTCCGCCGCACGCTCGACGAGGGCGGCGTCATCATGGGCGCCGGGGCCGGGACCGGCCTCTCGGCCAAGTGCGCGGAGGCCGGTGGGGCGGACCTCATCATCATCTACAACTCGGGCCGCTACCGGATGGCCGGCCGAGGCTCGCTGGCCGGCTGCATGCCCTACGGCGACGCGAACGCGATCGTCATGGAGATGGCTGGGGAGGTGCTCCCGATCGTTCGGCAGACGCCGGTCCTGGCGGGCGTGTGCGGCACGGACCCCTTCCGCCTCATGCCCGTCTTCCTCGAGGAGGTCAAGCGCGTCGGCTTCTCGGGCGTCCAGAACTTCCCGACCGTCGGGCTCTGCGACGGGAGGTTTCGCCAGAACCTCGAGGAGACCGGCATGGGCTACGGCCTCGAGGTCGACATGATCCGCTCGGCCCACGAGGCCGGCCTCCTCACGACCCCGTACGTGTTCGACCCGGACCAGGCGCGCGCCATGGCCGCGGCGGGCGCCGACGTCGTGGTCGCCCACATGGGCCTCACGACGAAGGGCGCGATCGGCGCGACCACGGCGCTGACGCTGGAGGCGTCGGCCGAGCTCGTCCAGGCGATCCGCGACGCGGCGGTCGCGGAGAAGCCCGACATCATCGCCCTCTGCCACGGCGGCCCGATCGCCGAGCCGGAGGACGCCCAGTACATCCTCGAGCACACGACCGGCGTCGCCGGGTTCTTCGGCGCATCCAGCATGGAACGGCTCCCGACGGAGGTGGCGATCACGGAGAACATGCGGCGCTTCAAGCGGATCACCCACGCGGCGACGGCGGCGGGCTAGGCGCCCATCGCCCCCGGGCGCGACCAGCCAGGTACAGGAGGAAGTCAGCGGTGCCCCTCAAGGAAGAAGTCCTCGGCCAGTTCCTCGGCGACGAGAAGTTCCCGATCGAGTGGTCATCCGAGACCGAGAAGCTGCTGTTCTGGGTCTACGACGACCTGCACTGCCCCAAGCCGCTCAGCCCGATGTACGAGGACATCGGGGGCTGGTGGCTCTCCTGCGACCACATGTTCCGCCGGTTCGGCACGCCCTTTGCGACCGACTGGATCTACAGGAAGATCAACGGCTACCTGTACACGGCGGCGGTCCCCGCGGAGGCCGGCCTCGTCGTCGACACCCAGGAGTACAACTACCGCACGAACCCCATCGTCCCCGAGGACCCGGAGTATGCCGGCAAGATCGGGGCCTACCTCGGCGCGGTCCTGCCGGTCTACGGCCACAAGTTCGTCGAGTGGTGGCGCACGCGGTTCGTGCCCGAGATGCAGCGCAACTTCGACTACATCGAGGCGATGCTGGACCAGAAGGACCAGCTGAGCCTCGCCGAGGTCGCCGTCCTCCTCGAGGACGCGATCGATATGCACGACCGCCACTGGAAGATCCACTGGATGCTGAACTTCGCGCAGCTCAGCGCGACGCTCAACCTCCGGGCGGTCATGGAGAAGACCCACGGCAAGATCGACGAGGTCCTGCTGGGGCGCCTGCAGAACTCGGCCAACGACCGCAACTGGGACAAGATCCGGGCCCTCTGGGAGATGAAGGAGGAGGTCAAGGGCGACCCCGAGCTCGCGAAGGCGTTCGCGGGCCTGACGGCGGCCGACATCATCCCGGTCCTGCAGTCCAGCGACCGCGGCCGCCGCTTCATCGACGAGCGGGTCGTGCCCTACCAGAAGGAGTTCGGCTGGCACGCGGTCTGGAGCCACGAGTTCATCTACACGAGCTTCCGCGAGGACATGTCCCCGGTCATCCAGCTCGTCCGCGACCAGTACTCGTCCGACTACGACTACCCGACGAAGATCGCGGCCCTCAAGGCCGACATCGACGCGGCGGCCGTCGAGATCCTGCAGGGGCTCGAGGGCGAGGCGCTCGAGGAGATGCGCGCCGCCAACGAGATCAACCTCAAGATGGCGCCGCTCACGCCGGACCATCACTTCTACATCGACCAGGGCGCCAACGCCCACGTCCGCCTCGTGCTCATCGCCCTCGGCGAGAAGCTCGTGGAGATGGGTGTCCTCGACGCGCCGGACGACGTCATCTACTTCCGCTACAACGATCTGCGGGCGTTCATCGGCAACCCGACCGGCATGGACGGACGTGCGATCGTGGCGGCGGCCAGGGCCAAGCGGGCCGCGGCCGACGCGGTCCAGCCGCGCGACTGGGTCGGCACGGTGACCGCGACCCAGCTTGCCTTCCCGTACCTGAACCTGTGGGGCTACCCGGACAAGTTCTCCCGATCGTCCGAGATCGAGTACGGCAAGGTCAAGGGGATCGCCGGCTCGCCGGGCGTGGTCGAGGGCGTGGCGCGCGTCGTCATGTCCGAGGCCCAGTTCGACAGCCTGCAGGTGGGCGAGATCCTCGTCTGCCAGATGACCAACCCCGCCTGGCAGGTCCTCTACGGCAAGATCATCGCGGTCGTGACCGACGCCGGCGGGACCGTCTCCCACCCGGCCGTCCTCGCCCGCGAGTACGGGATCCCGGCCGTCGTCGGCACGTCCGGCGGCACGGTGCGCATCAAGACCGGGGACCGGCTCCGGGTGGACGGCAGCAGCGGCGTCGTCGAGATCCTCGAGACCACGGCGACCGTCGGGATGAAGGACTGACGTCCCCGCCATGACTCACGACACCGCGATCGCGCGGAGCGTCCTGAGCGACCAGGTCAAGGATCGCCTGCTGCAGGCGATCCTTGACGGGCGCTACCCGCCGGGCGCCCGGATCGTCGAGACCCGGGTCGCCCGGGAGCTCGGGACGAGCCAGGCGCCCGTCCGCGAGGCCCTGCGCGACCTCGAGGCGCTCGGCGTGGTGGAGACCACCGCCTTCCGGGGAGCTCGCGTCCGCCGCCTGTCGGCGGGCGAGCTCCTCGAGGCCTTTGCCGTGCGAGCCCAGCTCGAGTCGCTGGCCGCCCGCCTTGCGATCCCCCGCCTGGTCGAGGCGGACCTCGACGAGCTCGACGGGCGGATCCGCGAGATGCGCGACGCGGCGGAATTCGGGGGACGTCCACGCGGAGGCGGTTGCCGACGCGGCCTTCCACGGCCGGCTGGTCGAGCTGTCGGGGAACTCGACGCTCCAGCGGGTCTGGCGGACGCTCGAACCCTACTCGCGCACGTACATCACGATCGTTGCGCCGGGTGCCGACCGGCGGGCGATCGCCGACCACCACGTGCCGGTCCTCGAGGCGCTGCGGCGCCGCGACCCGGACCTCGTCACCGGCGTCCTGCGCGCGCACTTCGACGATGCGGCGGCCATCATCGCGCGCTCGCCGTCGGAGCCGGCGGCGGCCGCCGACGGCATGCTCTCGAGCTCGACGCCACCCGCGCCGACCGACCTGCCCACCCGGGCGCGCCGTCGGGCGCCCGCTGCCGTCGAAGCCGTGGCCGCGGCCGAGCGGCCCTCCTGATCCGCCGATCCCCGCTGCGAAAGGACGAGATGAGCAACCAGCTGCAACTGACGGAGGAGATGTCGGCCGGGGCCGCCCGCCTGCGCGTCGACGTGTACGGCGGCGAGCCGCGCGAGCATGTCCTCGACGACCTCAGCTTCCTCAACTACCGCCTCGCCGACGTGCGCATCTCCCCGGAGGTCACGCTGGCGGAGCCGGACATCGTCTGGAACCAGGACGGCGAGAAGCGCGTCGCCTACGACGGCCGCGTGGTCACCTTCACCGGCCCATGGCCGGCGGGCCCCATCCAGAAGGTGATCGTGGCGGTCCTGGCGCTCCGCATGGAGGCGGTGGGCCTGCATCCGTCGCACAGCGCCGCCGTCCACTACCGCGGCAAGACGATGCTCTTCCTCGGCGGCGAGTCGAACCACGGCAAGTCGATGGGCCTCATCGAGGCCGGCGTCCGCGGCGCCCTCCAGGTCGCCTCTGAGACCACGGTGATCGACGAGGACGGCCGGGCCGCCATGGGCTCGGTCGACACGTTCCTCCGCAGGCGGACGGAGGGCACCGAGCGGTCCGACAAGGCCGCGCCCAACAAGGGCGTCGAGAAGTTCTGGGGCGAGATGCCGTCCTGGGGCATGTACGACGGCGTCCCCAACATCGACCTCGTCATCGTGCCGGCCATCGACGGCAATTTCGACCCCGCGACCAACGAGCTGATCCCGTTCGAGCGCCAGTTCCAGTTCCTGCACTCGCTGCAGAACTACTTCCTCACCAACGAGCTGTTGGCCCCCGGGCACGTCATGCCGATGCTCGACGACGACGAGCTCCGCCGGAAGCGCGCCGTCTTCGTCGAGCGGTTCTGCGAGCGGCCCTTCTACTTCATCCGGGCGGCCACCCCCCAGGTCCTCCTGGACGAGGTCGACCGGGTCCTGTAGCGAGGGGTTCGAACCGCCGATGCACACCTTCGCGTACGCGAGGCCGGGGACGCTGGCCGAGGCCGTGGACCTCCTCCGGGAGCACGGTCCGGCGGCCCGCGTGCTCGCCGGCGGAACCGACCTGATCATCCGCCTCCGCGACGGGACCTTGCGGCCGGACGTCGTCGTCGACGTCAAGCGGATCGCCGAGCTGCGCCCGGCCATCCGCGCCGAGGACCGGCGCCTGGTGATCACGGCCGCCACGGTGATGACCGACATCGCCGCGGACGAGCACGTACGTCGCCACTTCGTCGCCCTGGCGGAGGCCGCGGCCGTCGTCGGCTCGGTCCAGATCCGGAACCGGGCGACGCTGGTCGGCAACGTCTGCAACGCGTCGCCGGCCGCGGACACCGCGCCCGCGCTGCTGGTGTACGGGGCGGAGGTCGTCGCGGCCGGGTCGGCGGGAGCCCGGCGGATTCCGCTCGACGCATTCTTCGTCCGCTCGGGCCGCACCACGCTGGCCGACGGTGAGCTCGTCACCGCGATCGAGCTGCCTCTGCCGGCCCGCCGGCAGGGGGCGGTCCACCTGCGGCGCACGCGGCGCCGCGGCCACGACCTCGCCTCCGTGACCCTCGCGGTCGCCGTCGACGAGGCGGGCGTGACCCGGCTCGCCTACGGCAGCGTCGGGCCGCGGCCGGTGCTGGTCGTGGACGAGAGCGGCGTGCTGGCCGACCCGGCGGCTCCGGGGGACGCGAAGGCCGCGATCCTGGAGCGGATGTTCGCCGCGGCGAGCCCCTCGCCGCGCTCCATGCGCGCGAGCCCCCGCTACCGCCTGGCCATGCTGCGCGTCCTGGGGGCCCGCGGGCTGGCGATCGCGATCGACCGGCTGGCGACGGGGGAGTGACGAGATGACGGAGAAGGTCCCGCTGCGGATGACCGTCAACGGGCGCGCGCGCACCCTCGACGTCGCCCCGCAGCACACGCTGCTCGACGTCCTGCGCGACGACCTCGATCTCACGGGCACCAAGGAGTGCTGCCTGGTCGGCGAGTGCGGCGCCTGCACCGTCCGCCTGGACGGCCGGATCGTCGACTCCTGCCTCGTGCTGGCCGTGGAGGCCGACGGCAGCGAGGTGACCACGATCGAGGGTCTCGCGGCGCAGGGCGGCCTGAGCCCGCTGCAGGCGGCCTTCCTCGACAAGGGCGCCGTCCAGTGCGGCTTCTGCATCCCGGGCCAGGTCGTGGCGGCCGACGACCTCCTCCGTCGCATCCCGCACCCCACCCTCGAGGAGGTCCAGGAGGGGATGGCCGGCAACCTCTGCCGCTGCGGCTGCTACGGGCAGATCAGCGAGGCGATCCTGGCCGCCGCCGAGGAGGCCGGGCGATGAGGACCGCCCGGATCGGAGAGTCCCCGCGCCGCGTTGGGGGCGACGCCCGCGTCACCGGACACCAGCAGTACGTCGCCGACATCCACCTCCAGGACGAGCTCCACGCGAAGCTCGTCACGCTGCCCGTCGCCCGGGCGCGGATCACGGCAGTGGACACGCGCGCCGCGGAGCAGGTCCCCGGCGTCCGGCTCGTGATGACCGCCGCGGATCTCCCCCAGCCGGTCCCGCGGTTCGGTCCGCAGTTCCAGGATCGCCCCGTCCTCGCGGTCGGGGAGACCAAGTACCACGGCGAGCCGGTGGCGGCGGTCGCCGCGGAGACCAGGGACGCCGCCGAGGAGGCGGCCCGCCTCGTCCGCGTCGACTACGAGGAGCTTCCCGCGGTCTTCACGGTCGCGGCCGCCCTGGCGGACGACGCCCCGCTCGTGCAGGACCCCGACCTCCGGCCCGGCGACCCGCTCGCCGGGACCAACGTCCTCCGGGTGCACCGGGTCGGCTGGGGCGACGTGGACGCCGCGAGCGCCGACGTGGTGGTAGAGAACCGCTACACGTTCCCGATGGTGACCCAGTTCGCGATCGAGCCGCATGCCTTCATCGCCGTGCCCGTCGACGGCGGCATGGACGTCTGGAGCTCCATCCAGCACCCGAACTGGCTCCAGAAGACGCTCGCCGGCGTCCTGGGCCTGCCGCTCGCGCGGGTCCGCGTGCACGCCCCCGACCCGGGCGGCGGGTTCGGCGGCAAGCAGCACACCAAGTACGAGCCGCTGGTGGCGCTGATGGCGCTGCGGGCTGACCGCCCCGTGCGCCTCGTGCTGACCCTCGAGGAGACGTTCCAGGCCGTCCGGCGCGCGTCCGCCGAGGTCCGGGTCCGGACCGGCTTCCGGCGCGACGGGACGCTCGCCTTCCAGGACGTCGAGGCGGACTACCTGATCGGCGCCTATGCCGACATCGCCGATCGCGTCGTCGGCAAGGGGAGCTACGTCGGGGCCGGGCCGTATCGCATGCCGGACGCCCGCATCGTGGCCCGCTCGATCCTCTCCCACACCGTGCCGTCGACCGCGTTCCGCGGCTTCGGCAACCCGCAGGTCAACTGGGCCGTCGAGTCCAACCTCGACGAGGGCGCCCGCGCCCTCGGGATCGACCGGCTCGAGATCCGCCGCAGCAACCTCGCCCGTCGCGGCGAGGCGTTCATCCCGTGGGACACGCCGGCCGACGGGGACTGGGCGCAGGCGGTCGACCGGGCCGCGGAGCTGATCGGCTGGGGGACGCCGCTCACGCCGGGCCGGGGCCGCGGGATCGCCGTCGGTCTCAAGTCGGGGCCGACGACGGGCCTTTCGTACTCCACCGTCCGGCTCCTGGCCGACGGCAGCGTCGTCGTCTACGCCGGCACCTCCGACATGGGCCAGGGCGCGCGCACGGTCTTCGCCCAGATCGCCGGCGACGAGCTCGGCGCCCCGCTCGACTGGGTCACCGTCGTGATGGGCGACACGGCGATCGTGCCGTACGACCAGCAGACGTCGGCGAGCCGCTCCACCGTGCTCATGGGCAACTCCGTCCTGGCCGCCTGCCGCGACATCCAGGCCAGGCTGCGGACGATGGCCGCCCGGGTCCACGGCGTCGACGAGGCCGCGATCGCCGTCGAGCACGGCGTCGTCCGCCTGCCCGACCGGGAGGTCCCGATCCGCGACGTCCTGGCCGCCGGCCTCGGCAGGCTCGGGGGCGAGGTCATCGGCGTCGGCGAGATGCGCAAGGACGCCGAGCCCGACCACCCGCTCCAGGGCGCGCCGGCGTTCTTCGAGTTCAACTGCACGGCGATCGAGGCCGAGGTCGACGAGGAGACGGGCGACGTGACGCTCGTCCGCCACGTCACCGTGTCCGACGTGGGCAAGGCCATCAACCCGCTGCAGGTCCGCATGCAGGACGAGGGGGCGGCGATCCAGGGCCTGGGCCACACCCTGATGGAGCACTACATCTTCGACGAGGCCGGCCGGGTCCGGAACCTCGGCGCCATCGACTACCGCATCCCGACGAGCATGGACCTGCCCCTCGAGATGGTCAGCGAGACCGTCGAGAACGCGGACGGGCCGGGGCCGTACGGCTCGAAGGGCATGAGCGAGGGGGCGCTGCTGTGCGTCGCCCCGGCCGTCGCCGCGGCGGTCCGCGAGGCGACGGGGGCCGTCATCCGCGACCTGCCGCTGACGCCGGAGCGCGTCTGGCACGCCCTGCAGGAGCGCCACGTCCCGTGAACCGGAGGGAGGCATCGCGATGACCAGCGGCAGGGAGGTCGGGCCCATCGGCGGGCTGCCCGCCGAGCAGGTGGTGAAGGCGGCGCGACTCGTCCGCGAGGGCCGCATCGTCTCGCTGGCGGCGGCGCGCTTTCCCGGCATGCCGCTCTTCCCGGGGCACCCGCCGTTCCAGGTCCTCAACTACCGGACGCCGCGCGGGATCCGGGTCACGGGCGCCCAGCCGTGGGGCGCTGTCAACGACGCCGGCCTCGGCTACATGGCCGAGTACGTCATGGCGACGTCGCACTCGGGCGCCCACATGGACGCCTTGGCCCACATGACCGTCGACGACGACATGCACTGGTACGGGGGCGGCAACGCCGACGAGCACCTCACCGACTTCGGCCCGGTGCACGGCGACGCCTCCCGGATGCCCCCGTTCTTCACCCGCGGCGTGCTCGTCGACGCGCCGACCTTCCGCGGCGTGGACTGCCTGCCCAAGGGCTCGCCGATCGACGCCGCCGAGATGGACGCCATCTGCGCGGCCCAGGGCGTGATGGTCCAGCCCTGGGACGTCGTCGTGATCCGGACCGGCTACATGGGCCTGTGGCCGGACGCCGAGCGGATGGCCGCCCACAAGACGCCGGGACCCGACATCTCCACGGCTCGCTGGCTGCTCGAGCGCGGCGTGGTGGCGACCGGGACCGACACCGAGACCTACGAGGTCCAGCCCGCCCCGGATCCCGGTCCCACCGGCAACCCGCAGCCGGTCCACACCGCGCTCCTCATCGAGAACGGCGTCTACATCATGGAGAGCCTCGACCTCGAGGAGCTGGCGCGCCAGCGGATCTACGAGTTCCTCTTCGTCGCCCTGCCCGTGAAGATCCGCGGCGCGACCGGGTCGATGGTCGACCCCGTCGCCGTCGTCTGAAGGAGGCCGCCCCGTGCCCGAGACCATGCAGGCGCTCGTCGTCGTGGAGCCGAACCAGCTGGAGATCCAGCAGGTCCCGGTCCCGGTTCCCGGCCCGAACGAGGTCCTGGCCCGCGTCCGGGCGGTGTCGATCTGCGGCACCGACGTGCACCTGGTCCGGGGCGACTACCCGGGCTTCTGGCCCCCGGCCTTCCCGTTCATCCCCGGCCACGAGTGGGCCGGCGAGATCGTGGCCTTCGGCCCCGGCGCCGACCTGCACGGCTGGAGGGTGGGCGACCGGGTCGCCGGCACCTCCCACGACGCCTGCGGCGTCTGCCAGAAGTGCGTCGAGGGACGCTACAACCTGTGCGAGAACTATGGGCGCCCCGGGCTCCACAAGCAGTACGGCCACAACGTCCAGGGCGCCGACGCCGAGTACGTGGTGCAGGGTATCAAGACGATCTTCCCGCTGCCCGACACCCTCGGCTTCGACGAGGGCGCCGTGATCGACCCGGCCTCGATCGCGCTCCACGTCGCGAACCGGGGCGGCGTCAGCCCCGGCGACAGCGTGGCGATCACGGGCGCCGGCGCGATCGGCCTCCTCGGCGGCGACGCAGCCCGCATCCGGGGCGCCGCGCGAGTGATCGTGGTCGAGCGCAGCCCGGGCCGCCTGGCGAAGGCCGCCGAGATGGGCTTCGAGACGGTCGACGCCGGCGCGGGCGACCCCGTCGCGGCGGTGCGCGACCTGACCGGCGGCCTCGGCGTCGACGTCGTCCTCGAGTGCGCCGGCGTGCCGGTCACCGTGCAGTGGGCCCTCGGCATGCTCCGCCGCGGCGGTCGCTGCGCGGCCGTCGGGATCCCGACGGCCGGCGTCGAGATCGCCATGCAGCGGCTCGTCCTCGACGAGCTGGAGCTCGTCGGCTGCCGGGCGTCCGCGGGCGAGATGCGCCGCGTCATGCCGCTCGTCGAGCAGGGCCGGATGCGCGTCCGCGACGTCATGACCCACCGCTTCCCGCTGGCGGACTATGGGCTGGCGATCGCCACCTTCAACGACCCCGCGAGCGGGGCGATCAAGATCATCGTCGAGCCCTGACGGTCGGCCGCGCGACCCCAGGCGCGGCCGACCGCTCGGGCCCAGGGAGACCAGCCGGTGCCCCACGTCTTCGACTGCGACACGCGCCACGACCTGCCCTTCCCGGCGCTCAAGCGGCTTCTCGGCGGCAAGGCCGCCAACCTGGCGGTGATGGCCCACGACCTGGGGCTGCCGGTCCCGCCGGCCTTCACGATCTCGACGGCCGCCTGCAACGCCTACCTCGCCCACGGCTGGCCGAACGGGCTCGACGGCGAGCTCCGCGAGCACATGGCGACGATGGAGGCACGGGTCGGAGGGCGCTTCGGCGACCCGGAGGACCCCCTGCTGGTGAGCGTGCGCTCGGGCGCCCCCGTCTCGATGCCGGGGATGATGGACACGATCCTCAACCTCGGGCTCAACGACGCCACGACCGCCGGGCTGGCGAGGAGCTCGGGGAGCCCGAAGTTCGCGGCGAACTGCCGCCGTCGCTTCGAGGCGATGTTCTGCGACATCGTCGGCGTCGCCACCGTGCCCGAGGACCCCTGGGAACAGATGCGGGCCGCCGTCGAGGCGGTCTTCCGATCGTGGAACAGCGACCGCGCCCGCACCTACCGCCAGCGCGAGGGGATCCCCGACGACCTGGGGACGGCGGTCACCGTGCAAGCCATGGTGTTTGGCAACCGGAGCGTGGGCTCCGGTACGGGCGTCCTCTTCACCCGCAATCCCGCCACCGGCGAGGCGGTCCTGTATGGCGACGTGATGTTCAACGCCCAGGGCGAGGACGTGGTCGCCGGCACCCATCGGACCGAGCCGATCAGCGTGCTCGACGAGCGGCTGCCCGACGTCGCCGGCCAGCTCCGCGACTACGCCATCCGGCTCGAGCGGCACCACCGTGACCTGTGCGACATCGAGTTCACGATCGAGCACGGCCGGCTCTGGATGCTCCAGTGCCGCGTCGGCAAGCGGAGCCCCCAGGCCGCCCTCCGGATCGCCGTGGACATGGCCGAGGACCCCGCGTTCCCGCTCGACCGGGCCGAAGCCGTCGGTCGGGTCGCCGGGCTGCTCGTGGATCCGCCGATGGCGGCCGCGGAGCGCGTCGACGCGGGGCCGGCGCTGGCGGTCGGCCTGCCGGCCTCGCCGGGCGTGGCCTGCGGCGCCATCGTCACGACGCCCGATGCCGCGGTCGAGGCCGCCGCGGCCGGGCACGCGGTCATCCTGGTCCGAGCGGAGACCTCGCCCGACGACGTCCACGGGATGGCCGCCGCGGCGGGAATCCTCACGGCGACCGGCGGGCTGGCCAGCCATGCGGCGGTCGTCGCCCGCGGCTGGGGCATCCCGGCCGTCGTGGGAGCGTCGGGGGTCCAGGTCGCCGACACGGGCGTCGTCATCGGCGACCGGCGGCTCGCGATCGGCGAGACGATCACGATCGACGGCGGGACCGGCGAGGTCTTCGCCGGCGCCGTGGCCGGGGCAGCGCAGGTGGTGCCCGAGGCCGCGACCCTGCTCGCCTGGGCCCGCGAGCTCGGCATCCCGATCGGCGAGGCGACGGCGACGCCCGCGCCCACGACGCCCGCGCCGGGGTCACGCGCGCCCGCGCCTGCGTCACGCGCGCTCCCGGCGCCCGTCTCGAGGGCCCAGGCCGGGACCGCCCCGACGCCGCCGCCCGGCGCCGGTCCGACGCCCGACGACGTGCTGCGCGCCCTGGCCATCAAGGGCTACGCCACCCCCGAGGCCATCGCGACCGCGCTGCTCTGCTCGGCCGACGAGGCCAGCGCGCACCTCGACCGCCTCGTCGCCGACGGCCTCGCCGAGATGGCCGCCGGCTCGTTCAGGCTGACGAGCGACGGCAAGGCTATCGGCCGCGAGCGGATCGCAGCCGACACGGAGGCCTGGGGCGTCGACCGGGCGAACGCGGCCCTCGACGCCTTCGTCGCCCTCGACCAGCGGGTGAAGGCAACCGTCACCGCCTGGCAGCTGCGCGAGGTGGACGGCCAGCAGGCCGTCAACGACCACTCCGACCCGGCGTACGACACCGCCGTTCTCGCCGACCTGGCGGCCCTCCACGAGGATGCTGCCTCGTGGCTCGACCCGATCGTCGCCGGCCTGCCGCGCCTCGCCGCCTAC
The DNA here is from genome assembly GCA_963831745.1 of uncultured Chloroflexia bacterium. GTDB lineage: Bacteria > Chloroflexota > Limnocylindria > Limnocylindrales > CSP1-4 > CTSoil-043. The sequence goes on from CAWHRD010000004.1 coordinate 121,830, forward strand.
CGCCAGCGCCTTGACCGGGCCAACGCCGCGGCCCAGGGCGGCGACCAGCGCTACGTCGCGTCGCCCCGGGTCGACAGCTACCACGGCGCCTGGTTCGAGCTGCACGAGGACCTGATCCTGCTGGCAGGACGCAACCGGGCGTCCGAGGTTGCCGCCGGCCGGGCCTGACCCGCGCCCGGCGTCGGCCGGGAAGGGTCGGCGTCGGGCGGGGAGAGACGGGGAGAGAGGAGCCGCGCATGTCGATCGCCGGTCGCCGCGTCGTCGTCACCGGGGCGTCCAGCGGCCTGGGCGCCGCCACCGTCCGCCACCTGGCGTGGCTCGGTGTCGACGTCCTCGCCGTCGCCCGCCGCCTCGAGCGCCTGGAGCGGCTCGCGCGGGAGCTCGAAGGTGCGCCCGGCCGGGTGGTCGCGTTCCGCGCCGACGTCACCCTCGACGCCGACGCCCGCGCGATGGTGGCGGCCGCCGTCGAGGCCTTCGGCGGAATCGACATCCTCGTCAACAACGCCGGGAGCGAGGTCCAGGGCCCTATCGACTCCCTGGCCGACGCCGACTTCGAGGGCATGCTCCGGGCCAACGTCACGAGCGTCTTTGTCTGCACCCGCGCCGCGCTGGGCGAGCTCCGGGCCAGCCGTGGCGCCGTGATCAACCTCGGCTCGACCGTGGTCGTCCGGCCGCCGCGCGGGCGGTTCGGCTACGTCGCGAGCAAGGGTGCCGTGGAGGCGATGAGTCGGGCGCTGGCGCTGGACCTCGGGCGTGACGGCATCCGGGTCAACGTGATCCGTCCCGGGATCATCCCGTCCGAGCTGCGCGGGATGGACGAGGCGGCCGAGCGCGCGAAGCTCGAGACCGGGATCGGCTACGGCAAGCAGGCCTTGTCGGCCGTGGGGGACGGACGCGATGTTGCCGAGGCGATCGCCTGGCTCGCCGGCGCCGGCGGGCGCTGGGTGACCGGGGCCGTGATCGACGTGGATGGCGGCTACACGCTCGGCGCGGCGGACGTCCTCTGAGGCCGCGACCGGGACGCGACGCCGGCGACCTCCCGCTCGTCGAGGACGAGCCGCTCCACGGGCGGTCTCGACGCCCGGCGTCGGGAGTTCTGGCGCCCCCGGACGGGCGAGGGGGCGTCGCCGCGGGTCAGGCGCCCGGGATCGCCCCGGTCAGCTTGTCGTAGAGGGTGCCGGCGTTCAGGGTCTGGATGTAGTCGAGCATGTAGCCCTGGCCGATGTCGACCGGGCCGAAGCGGTCCCGGAAGTCGACCCGTGCGACGGTCTCCTCGCGCGACCACCCGTTCGCGACCGCCGTCGCGACCGCGGCCTTCCACTCCATGAGCTGCGAGCGCTGGACGTCGAGGTACCGCTTGGTCACGACCGGGCCGTGGCCCGGGACGATCCAGTCCACGTCGAGCGTCCGGATCCGCTCGAGCGACGCCAGCCACCGTTCGACGTTCGAGGTCATCAGCCAGGTCTGGCAGCCCGAGAAGATCGTGTCGCCGGTGAAGACGACCCGCTCCTCGGGGACGTGGACGGCGAGCTGGCCCGGCGTGTGGCCCGGCGTGTGGAGGAGGTTGAAGGTGTGGTCGCCGACCCGGAGCGTCAGGTCGCCGGTGAAGACGATCGTGCCCTTGTTCGGGTCGCGGTAGTACTCGTCGCGGTCGGGCCACAGGGCGAGTCCCTCGGGGTCGTCGAGGTCGGTGCCCTTCGCGTTCTCGCCCGGGACGGACTCGTAGGCGTAGGCGAACGGGTCGAGCTCCGGGTAGACGACCATGAAGCGCTCGTAGAGCTCCCGGTGGTTGACCACGGTCCCGGCGCCCTTGAAGTAGTAGTTGCCGAAGATGTGGTCGACGTGGTGCTCGGTGTTGACGAGGTAGCGGATCGGCCCGTGCGACTCGGCCTGCTGCCGCATCGCCACGGCCCTGGTGGGGAGCTGCGGCGTGTCGATGACGACGACGCCGTCGGACGTCGTGACGAAGCTCGGGTTGCAGCCCCGGATCTTCGTCTCGGTGAAGACGCTGGGGGTCACGTTCTCCATTTGGGTGGGGCTCCAGTCGGCTGTCTGCTGTGATCGGCTGCGGGATCGGCTCCTCGGTCGGCTACTGCGTCGCGGTCAGGCCGCCGTCGATCCCCAGGACCTGGCCGGTGACGAACGACGACGCATCCGAGCAGAAGAAGATCGCGGCGCCCGTCAGGTCGTCCGTGCCGCCCACGCGGCCAAGGGGGATGCGGCTGACGATGCCGGCCTTGAACGCCGGGTCGCCCAGGAGCATGGCAACCTGGGGCGTGTCGACGAACGTCGGGGCGATCGCGTTGACGGTGATCCCGTGCTTGGCCCACTCGGTCGCCCACTGGCGGGTGAGGGAGCTGATCGCCCCCTTCGCCGCAACGTAGGCGGAGTAGCCCGCGTTGATGCCGAGCGACGCCCGGACCGACGAGATGTTGAGGACGCGGCCCCCGCGACCAGCGGCGATCATCGCCCTGGCGGCAGCCTGGGTCGCCAGCAGGGTGCTCCGCACGTTGAGCTCGTAGATCCAGTCCCAGGCGTCGCGCGGGTAGGTCTCCGCGTCGAACAGGACCTTGCCGGCCCCGCCGCCGACGCAGTTGACGATGATGTCCAGCCGGCCGTACGCGTCCACGGTCGCCGCGACGATCCGGTCGCACTCTGCCTCAGCCGTCACGTCGGCGCCCAGCGCCAGGACCTCGGCGCCCGCCTCCCGGAGCGAGGCGGCGGCAGCCTCGGCCCGCTCGTCGGTCACGTCCACCACCGTGACCCGGGCGCCCGCGCCGGCGAGGGCGCCCGCCATCGCCGAGCCGATCGCCCCGCCGCCGCCCGGGATGAGGGCCACCCGCCCGTCGAGGCGAAACACGTCAAGCTGGCTCATGGCGCTCCCTCCGGCCTGACAGGCCCGGCGATCCGCTGGCGATGGTCGAGCGCGGGCGACCCGCTGGAATCCCGCATCATCGATTATCGAGGATAGGGCAGGATGGCGGCAAGGTCAACGACCTGACAAATGCCGGACCCTCGCGCGGACGCCGGGCGGCTGCGGCGGACGCCTGACCCCCCGCGGACGCCGGGCGGCTGCGGCGGACGCCTGACCCCCCGCGGACGCCGGGCGGGTGCGGCGGACGCCTGACCCCCCGCGGACGCCGGGCGGGTGCGGCGGACGCCTGACCCCCCGCGGACGCCGGACTCGATCAGATGCTCGCCCAGCGAGCCGAATGCAGGACCCGGCGGCAGCAGGGCAGGCTGGTGGCGGGCGTCGGAGCGTGGACGCCGGTGCCTGACTCGATCATCTGATCCTTCTGGCGCACCTCTGATCGAGTCGCGACCCGCCGACCTCGCATACGGCTCGCCACGCGAACATTCGATCGAGTAGCGCCGGCCGTTGTCTCGCGGCCCGCCCGCGACCGCCGTGGTCTCGCGGCTCACCCGCGCCGGCCGTTGTCTCGCGGCCCGCCCGCGACCGCCGTGGTCTCGCGGCTCACCCGCGACCGGCCGGGGATCTGCCCCCGCCCGCGACCGCCGTGGTCTCGCGGCTCACCCGCGACCGGCCGGGGATCTGCCCGGCCCGCGACCGGGCGGGGACGTGACGTGATCGCATGCGGGCGCTGCCTGCGCGGGCTGGGTCGAATACGCACCGGCCACGACGACGCCCCCGGACCGGCCCCCCGCCCCGTCCGGACCGCCGAGCTCCTGGCGGTCGGCAGCGCGCCGCTGGGCGTCGTCGTGTCGAGTACGCTCCCGGCATGACGACCCCTCCGGATGGGAGCGCACGGAGGATCCGCTCCGCCGAGCTCCTGGCCGTCGGCAGCGAGCTGACCGCCGGCGAGACGCGCGACACGAACGGCGGCGAGCTCGCCCGCGCCCTCTCGCTGCGCGGCGTCACGGTGCGGCGGATCACGGCGCTGCCGGACGATCTCGAGCTCGTCACCGCGGCGTTCGTCGGGGCGCTGGCCGGCGTCGACCTCGTGGTGGCGACCGGCGGCCTCGGCCCGACGCCCGACGACCTGACGCGCGAGGCGGTCGCGGCGGCGATCGGGGAGGTCCCCGTCGTGGACCCCGGGCAGGAGGCATGGCTCCGGAGCCTCTTCGCGCGCCGCGGGATGCGGCTCCCCGAGGTCAACCTGAAGCAGGCCTGGCTGATCCCCTCGGCCACCGCCATCCCGAACCCGAACGGGACGGCCCCCGGCTGGTGGGTCGACCGTCCCGACGGGCGGGTGATCGTGCTGCTGCCCGGCCCGCCACGCGAGCTCCGCTCGATGTGGCGCGACTGGGTGGTCCCGCGCCTGGACGAGCGCGGCCTGGGGGACGGCCGGATGGTCCGGACGCTGCGCACCTACGGGATCGGCGAGTCGCACGTCGCGGAGCTGCTGGGCGAGGGGATGCTGCGGGCGACGAACCCGGTGGTCGCGACGTACGCGCGTGCGGACTGGCTCGACGTTCGGATCTCCGCTGTCGACGAGGTCGACGACGCAGGCCGCGTGATCCGGCCCGCCCGCGAGGTGCTGCGGGCCGCCGAGGGGAGCGTCCGGGAGGTCCTCGCCGGCCACGTGCTCACGGAGGGTGAGACCAGCTGGGCCGACCTGGTCGCCGACGCGACCGCGCGCGAGGGTGTCCGCTTCGCGGTGGTCGAGGCGGGGACGCACGGGGCGCTGGGCGCGCTCCTCGCCGAGGTGCCGACCTTCGAACGGGAGGTGGCCCACGGGCCGGCCGTGGCCCGCGACGTCGCCGCGTGGCCCGTGGAGGACGAGGCGGTCGCGATCGCCCGCGACGCGGGCGTCGAGGTGGGCCTGGCCCTCGTGGCGCACACCGACGGAACGCAGACGCTGCTCCGGGCCGCGGTCGCCGCCCCGGATGCCGGCTGGGCGCGGGTCCTGGAGCTGCGGCTCTTCCAGCACGGAGCGCACGGTCGGTTCCGGGCGGCCGTGGCCGCTGCCGCGTTCCTCGTGGAGGTCCTCGGCGAGGAGCCGTAGCCGCAGGTTCGTGGCCGGGACGGCGGTGCCGGTCCAGGTCTGCCGACGCGCAGCGCCTCGGTGGTCGGCCCGCAGGGCCCTGCTCGATGGTGGCGCGCAGAGCGGGTGCTCGGTGATCGGCCCGCAGGGCGGTGCCCGACGGCCCCGGGAATGGGCCGGGAATCGCAGCGCCCCCGGTCAGGGTGGGGGAGACCGAGGGCGCTTGCGTAGTGGCGTATCGGGGAGGGGGGATCGACCGATACGCCTTGGGCGAATGGTCGCGGTTCAGGCCTGCCGGCCCGAAGGGCCAATTGGCCCCTTCCGGGGGGGCCGATTGCCTCGGTGGGTCACCTGGCCTGGCCGGCCGCCCCGCGGGGAGGGTCAGCCCGCGAGCTCGACCTTGTGGGCGAACGCCGATGTCGCCGGGACGACCTGCACGAAGATCTGGCCGCGGGGCAGGACGATCTCGGCGCCCGCGGCATCGATGAACCGCGTGCGGGCCGAGGCGTCCTTCTTGATCCAGCGACCGACCGTCAGCTTGCCGTCGGCGAAGATCCAGGCCTTGTTCGAGCCGATCGAGTCCGCCACGAGCCGGCCGAGCGCGGGCCCGGTGATCGACGAGCTCCTCCGGATCGGGACGAGCATCACGACCACTGTCGTAGGGGCGATCCGGGGCCCTGCGCCTCGGGCTCCGCCGCCGGCGTTCGGGGCGTTGCCGGCATCGAAGTGGGCGCGGCCGTCGACGATGCGGAGCCAGGTGTTCGACGCCTGATCGTACCGGTAGGCGACCTTCTCGGAGGTGTACGAGATGGTGATCGATCCTCCGTCGCGGCCGCGCTCGGCCGGCGGGGCCGCCTCCCGGAACGGCTGGAGGACGCCGGGCTTCGTCGAGTCGTAGGCAAGTCGATCCGACGTCGCCTTGAGGTTCCGCTCGGCCCACGTGCGGAGCCTTGTTCCCTCGGTGTAGAGGTTGTGGGGCGCCGCTCGGAACGAGACCCGCCGCGTCGCCTTGCCGTCGGCGTTGAGGACGAGCTGCTGACCGCTGCGCAGGAAGACCTTCAGCGGCAGGGGGCCGCCCGCGTGGAGGTAGACTGCCTTCCACTCGGCCGCCCAGCGCACGAAGTAGAGCCGGGCGCTCCGGACGGGCCCGATCGACCCCGCGTCCTGGCCCTGGTAGACCGCCATGTAGCGAGGGATTCCGCCCTCGACGGGCGCCTGCCACACGACGCTGGCGGACGCCAGGCCGGCCTGGGGCCGGGCAGCGGGTGAATCGTCGAGCATCACGGCGATCGGGTAGCGATGCGCGAGCTCGGGCGTGGTCGCCACGCCCGAAAGGTCCTCGTAGACCGGCCCGGGGCTGGTGGACGGGGAGGCCGAGGGCGACGCGGTGGCCGACGGAGCCGGGGTGGCGAGCCCGGACGCGGAGGCGGAGGGGGACGCGGTCGGGCCGGTGGCCGACGGCGTCGGCGTCACCGTGTCCCCGCAGGCAGCGAGGAGGAGCGCCGCGGCGGCGAGGACGACGAGGAGGCGGACGGCTCGGCGGCGGGAGCCCCGCCTGGGCGGGGAGATCGGGGTGCGCATCGGATCACCCTACCGCAGGCGCCGCCGCGTCGCCGGCGCCCAGCCTGCCGGGGGCGTGCCGAGGGGCGGCCCTGCCCGGTGGTATGCTTGCTTCTCTCGTCGCAGTGCGTGGCGAGCCGTCGCGTGGTCGATCCCCTTCTCGAACGGACCGTGCGCTCCGCCCTCCCAGTTCGGGAAGCAAGGAGGTCCCTCGTGGCCACCGGCAGCATCAAGAAGGTCGTCGCCGACCGCGGCTTCGGGTTCATCGTCGCCGACGACGCCAAGGAGTACTTCTTCCATCGCAGCGGCGTGGAAGCATCGCTCGACTTCGACCGGCTGGTCGGCGGCGAGCGCGTCGAGTTCGAGATCGAGCAGAGCCCCAAGGGCCCGCGCGCCGCCCGCGTCCGCGCGGCCTGACGTCGCCACCGCGCCCCGCGGCCGGCGGCGGGCGACCGTCCCGCGACAGCGCACGATCCCACCGCGGGCCCGGGGACGGGCCCGCGGAACCGGGTTCCTGATCCGGAGGTGGAGTTCGTGAAATCGCTCACGTCGCTTGTCGACTCCCTGGCGAAGGCCGCGCCGGCGGACCGGATCGAGCTCCGCGAGCCCATCCTGGCCCACGGCGTGGCGGCCATCGAGCCCCTGGCCCAGCTGGCCGCCGCGGATTCCGACCTCGGGCCCGCGGTGACCGCGTGGCTCGAGGTGCTCGCCCGCCGGGACGACGAGGCGCGCCAGCCCGTCATCGCCGCGCTCCGCGTCCTCGTCGCCAACTCGAGCGAGGAGACGCGGCGCCACGCCACCGACGCCCTGGGGCGGCTCGGCGTCCCGGCGTCCGCGGCGCGCCGTCGAGCGGCGGCCGCCAAGGCCTGATCGGCGCGGGCGCACCGGCGCGCGGCCGCCGATGCCCGGGTGTCAGGCGCGACGGTAGACGCCCGCCTCGCGGGTCATGAGCCCGTGGTCGACGAGGTGTCGCCGCAGCGAGGCGACATCCGGGTGGAAGAGGGCCAGCCGGGCGTTGACCTCCTTCTCCGGGTACGCTCGATCCTCCGCGAAGCAGCGCTCCCGCAGGTAGCGGAGGACCACCAGCTTCTTCCTGTCCTGGGCCGGGATCGACGCGAGACGACCGTCCACGACGAACGCCCGCAGCACCCGCGCGTCGAACGCCGGGAGCGGCTCGCCGTCGGGTCCCGGCAGGGTTGCCGCGCGTTCCTGCGCACGGTCGAGCTCGCCGAGCCGGCGGCCGAGCTCGTGGAGGCGCTCGACCCGGAGCGAGTACTCCACGTACGGATGGCTCGACCGCCCCTCGACGAGGCCGGCCACCTCCAGCCGCTTCAGGTGGTGGACGACCGTGCCGGGTGTCAGCCCGACGGCGTCGGCGAGCTCCTCGACCGCGTACGGCCGGTCCGCGAGCAGGCCGACGATCCGCAGGCGGGAGGCGTCCGAGAGGGCCTTGAGGGTGACGAGCAGGTCCTGGTCCACGGTCGCCCGACGTTGCCACGCGATTTGACGTGTGTCAAATCAGGGCCGCGCGGGCTCGGCATCGATCCTCGGCCGGTCGGCCGCTATGTCGGTGACGTCACCCGAGCGCGGGCCTGACGCGGGCTGGTAGGCTGGCGCGCCGGGCGCGACGCGCCCGCCGGGGCCCGTTCGGCGCTCCCGCGGATCGCCCGGCGCCCGACCAGGAGGACATTCGCCCGTGACCCTCGCCTACGAAAGCTTCGACGTGCTGACGTTCGACTGCTACGGCACGCTGATCGACTGGGAAGCCGGCATCCTCGCCGGGATCCGGCGCGTGCTCGACGCCCGAGGGGTGGCGGCCGACGACGAGGACCTCCTCGAGCGATACGCCCGCCACGAAGCCGATCTCGAGGCCGGTCCCTACCTCCGCTACCGGGAGGTCCTCGAGCGTGCGCTCCGCGGCGTCTGTGCCGAGCTCGGCGTCGAGCCGTCGCCGGAGGAGTCGGGGGCGTTCGGCGGCTCGGTGGGGGAGTGGCCGGCGTTCCCGGACTCGCCGGACGCCCTCGCCCGCCTCGCCCGCCGCTTCCGGCTCGCCGTGATCACCAACTGTGACGACGACCTGTTCGCCGCCTCGAACCGTCGGCTGGGAGTGACGTTCGACCCGGTGATCACCGCCCAGCAGGTCGGGAGCTACAAGCCCGACCGGCGCAACTTCGAGGCTGCCTTCGCTCGCGTGGGGGTCCCGCGGGACCGGATCCTCCACGTGGCCCAGAGCCTGTTCCACGACCACGTGCCGGCGAAGGAGCTGGGCATGACGACGGCCTGGATCGACCGCCGCCGCGGGCGACCCGGGAGCGGCGCCACGCCCCCGGCATCGGCGGCGCCCGACCTGGCGGTCCCCGACATGGCGACCTTCGCAGACCTCGCGACCTCGTAGGGAGGCGGCCCGGGCCGGCGGCTCCGCGGCTCGGAGCCCGGGTCGGCGGCTCCCGGGTCGGCGGTCAGAACACGCGCCGCAGGCCCGGGACGCGCTTGAGGACCAGGGCGCTCACGGCCAGCGAGGCGAGCAGCGTCACGACGACGAGGATGGTCGCCTTGACGAAGGCCGACACGGGAAGGTCCACGAGCACGTAGGCCAGCGGGTAGAGGACCAGGGGGTGGACGTAGTAGATGCCGAACGAGTTCGCGGCGAGCGTTCGCCAGGCCGGCCCGGACCGGTCGAACCAGCGCTGGAAGACGGCGATGCCGCCGATCACGCCTGCCAGGCAGAAGATCGCGAACAGGATCGCGGCGATCGAGCGCTCCGGCACGGTCGCCGGGTACCCGCTCATCCGGAAGCCGAGGTAGGTGATACCGGCCACGACGCAGCCCCAGCCCCACGCCCCGAGCTCCGGCCGGAAGCCCGTGGCGCTGAACCAGCCGCGCTGGTGCGCGTAGATGCCGAGGGCGAAGTAGCCCGCGTAGAAGGCGACCCGCGCCGGCTGCACCACGAGGACGATCCAGATCGGCTGCCAGTCGTCGACGCCGAAGGCCGGCGACGCGAGGATCGCGCCGCCGGCCGTCAGGGCGATGAACGCCACGAACAGCCGCCCGCGCGGCTGCTCGACGCGCGGCACGCCGGTCCGCAGGCGGGGGCTGGCGGCATACACGGCGACGAGGGCGAGGAACAGCGCGAACAGGACGCCGAGGAACCAGTAGACCCCGTGCTGGAACAGCGGCCCCCAGAACTCGGTGGCCCAGAACTCGAGGTAGCCCATCGGGATGTCGCGCGAAACGTAGGTCAGGTAGGTCACGAGCGGCGCCAGGAAGACAACCCCCACGACCCACGGGATCGCCAGGCGCACGACCTTCTCGCGCGTGAAGCCGCCGATGCCGCGTCGCTCGAGCGACGGGAGGGCGAGGAACCCGGCGATGAAGAAGAGGGCGGGCATGGTGGGGACGTCGACCAGCAGGACGAGCATCGTGAAGTAGAGGTTGCGGTCGGGGTCGACGACGTACCACCACGCGGGCCCGTAGTCCATGTAGGTGATCGCCGCGTGGAGGACGATCACCATCACGATCGCGAACGCCCGCAGGTTGTCGAGGTAGAAGAGGCGCGGTCGGTCCGTCATCCTGGTCCCCCGGGCGTTGGTGGGATCACGTGGGCCCGACTGCGACCGCCCCACCCCGTGCGCGGCGCGCCCGACCGCGACCGTAGGCGACGCGCCCGCCCGGCCCAAGTGCCGCGAGTCAGGCGACGGCGGTCCGGACGGCCGGTTCAGGTCGGCTGCCCGGCTGCCCGGCTGCCCCGGCCGCTCAGCCGCTCAGCCGCGCGCGGCCAGGTCGTCCAGGTAGGCCTTGATCGAGGGCACGGCCATGAGGCGCCGCTCGAAGTAGTCGTTGACCGCTCGCAGCGCCTCGTTCTTGACCTCGTCGACCTGGGCGGAACGCTCCGTCGAGCCGCGGCGGCCCCGGAGGTTCGAGCGGACCTCGAGGAGCTGGCGCACCATCTCCGCCTCGGACCGCCCGTCGAGCGCCGCGATCGCCGACATGATCAGAGCATCGGTCTGCTTGACGAGCGTCTCGTGGTCGAACTCGGCGCCCGGCCGGTCCGCCTCGTCGAGGGTCCGGATCTGCGCCGCGACCTGGTACAGGACGGTCGTCGGCTCGTCGAAGAGCTCGCGGAGGTAGGCCGCCTCCGCGTAGCGGCCCGTGAGGCGGAAGATGTTGTAGAGCCGGCGGGCGACCTTGCCGTAGTTCGGGTCCTTGGTCGTGTACTTGACGACCTCGTGCTCCAGCTGTTCGACGTAGTCGTCGACGGCGTCGGAGGAGAGCTGCTCGACGAGGCGCGAGAAGAGCGGCAGCGACTCGGCCTCCAGGTAGACCTCCTGGAAGTACGGGTCGATGAAGCCGTCGAGGGCCGTGATCGCGCCGTCCGGCGCCTCCCACGTGACGTCCAGCACGTTGCTGGCGTTGGCGAGGGCCTGGCGCGCGGGGTCGGCTACGATCCAGTCGAGCTTGCACCAGCCGGGGTCGGCCGCCGCCCGCTCCCAGGTGAGCTCGTCGGGCCGGCCATCGCGGACGATCGAGACGCGCCCGGCGGCGACCTCGTCGGCGGTCCACGAGATTGGGCTCCCCGCCCGAACCGGCCGCCCGCCGCGTTCCGCGTCGAACGGATAGCTGCCGAACTTGACCTCCCAGAGCCGGTACGTGGGCCCGACCCGCGTCGCCAGCGCCTTCTCGCGGATGACGTCGGCCAGGATGTCGCAGGCTTCCGTGCGGGTGGGCGCCGTGATGTGGATCCGCTCGAAGTAGTCGCAGTCGCCGGGGTACGACTGGACCTTGCCCTGCGCCGCCGAGCCGGAGAGGGCGAGCGCGGTGAGGACGGTCGGGGGGCGATCGGGGAAGCCGACGATCTCTCCGATCGCCCGGAAGCGCGCGAGGTCGCGGGCCGTGAAGTCCAGCATCGAGACCCGGTGGCCGTAGATCCCGCTGTCGACGTCGACGACGACGTCGCCGCCCGTCGACTCCGCTTCGAGCGCCGCCACCCATTCGGCGGCCTCGCGCTCGTCGAGCTCGACACCGAGCCGCTTCGCCGACTCGATCACGTCGGCGAGCGCCGCCGACTGCCCGCCACGGTCGTTGTCCATCGTCGTTACACCTCAACTGTGCGTCGGGGCCTAGTATCGGGCGAGCGCACCCCGAAGGAAGCCCATGAGCGCAGAGACCTGGATCAGCGTGGACGTGGAGACGTCCGGCCCGACCCCGGCGACCGGCAGCCTGCTCGCGATCGGCGCTTGCCTCGTCGACCGTCCCGACGAGGGGATCGAGCTGCTCCTCAGGCCCGACCCCGCCAGGCCCTGGAACGACGCCGCGGAGGCGGTCCACGGGCTGAGCCGCCAGCTCCTTGCGCGCGACGGGCTGGAGCCGGCCGCCGCGATGGAGGCCTTGGCCGCGTGGCTGGAGCGGGCCGTGCCGGCAGGCAGTCGTCCCGTGTTCGTCGCCTTCAACGCGCCGTTCGACTGGATGTTCGTAGCGGATGCCGCCTGGCGCCATCTCGGCCGGAACCCGTTCGGCATCAGCGCCCTCGACCTCAAGGCGCTCTACCTGGGGCGCCACCTCGACGAGGGGCTTGCCTGGGCCGAGACCTCGAGCGACCACGTGGCACGCCGCCACCCGGTCGACCTGCCGCACACGCACCGGGCGCTCGACGACGCGCGGGAGCAGGCCGCTCTCTGCCGCGCCATCCGGGACGACGCCCGTAGGACTCCGGCCGGCGCGCGAGGGTCGCGGGCCGGCTGAGCGCGGCGAGCCCACCCGGGGCAGGCCGGCGGGCTTGCCGCATCACTGACGTTCGTCCATGCCGGTGCCTGACCCTTGGCCGATTCCGAACCGGGGCCGCCACGCCTAGGGTTCAGTCAGCGAACGGACCGCCAACACCCGGACCTTCTCCGGCGGCGCGTCGACCCTCCGGCGGGATGCCGGGCGGCGGCGGAGCCGGAACCCCTTCCGACCCGGCGGTCCGTTCTCGATTCCCGGCGCCGAGGGAACGGCCGACGGTCCGGCGGGAGGCCGGCAGGTGCGGCGCGCGGAAGGCGACCGGCGGGGCCGGCCGCCGCGGGAGGCGCCAGGCGGCTGCTGAGACGGCCGCGACGGCGGGCTCCTCGATCGGTCGGTAGCCCCGGCCCAGGTGACGTCCGATCGGTCGTGCGATCGATCCGGCCAGAGCCACGCCCGGTGCGCGGTCGGATCCGTCGCGGCGGGCGTCGGTCCACGCGGGGTCGTCGTCGCCCCGCTCGCATGACCGATCACCGGTGTCGCAGGTCCGTCCGAATCGGCCAGCGAGAACCCGGGCCGCGTGCGTCAGGGGCGGAGCAGGGTCACCCGGACCCGGTAGACACCGCGGCGGGGATCGAGGTCGAGTCGGCGCAGCGCCATGCTGGAGAGGTCGACGACCCGGGCTCGCCGCGTGCCGACGTAGCAGCCGCAGTAGTCGACGACGCGCACGACGATGCACCGGCTGCCGGCGCAGACGCGCGCCCTCGGCACGGCCCTGCCGCGGGCGAGGTAGCGAGCGCCCGGCATCGCGATGTGCGGGATCCCGGCATAGCCGCGGGTTCCCTGGTACCAGGTGGCCGCGCCCCTGACGGTGAGCCCGCCCCGCAGCTGAGCCCAGAGCCTGGACGGCCGGGATGCCGCCCGAACGACCGTCCGGCGCACGGGCGGCTGGACCGCCGCCGGCACCGGTGCCGGCGCCACGGGAGCCGGCGACGGCACCACCGCATCGGGCGCCACCGGGTCCGGGGTCGGCGCCGGCGCGGGGTCGACGGGCGCCAGCGGGTCCGGCGTGGGCGCGGGCGTGGGATCGACGGGGGCCAGGGGGTCCGGCGTGGGCGACGCGTAAGGGTCGGGCGACGCGAGAGGGTCGGGCGACGGAGTGGGAGTCTCGACGGTGGGGTTGATCCCGTTGGTCGGCGTGGAGCCAACCAGGGCGGGGACGGCGGCGTGGACACCGGGGGCCGGGGTCGCGTTCACGATGAGCGTGAGCAGGGCGGCCACCACGGCGACCCGCCAGGGGCGGGAGGTGGTGAACAGGGTAGGGCGCCTCGTTGGGCCGCGACCCGCTCAAGGGGGCCAGCGACCGGTCTCGCGGCTGGCCGGGGACGGGCCTGCCGTGCCGGGGATCTCCCGGCGGGAGTCCGCCCGCATCGGCGAGTCATGGACCCCGAGGTCGCGAATTCTAGCAGGCATCCGTCAAAAACCTGCAAACGGGGCGATCCGGCCGCGATGAGGCGGCGCGACCGGCGCGATGAGCGCCGATCCCGCCGGCCGATGAGGCGGCGCGATCGCGCCGCGATGAGGTTCCGGATCAGGCGAGGATCGCGCGGGCGATTGCGCCGGTCTCCGGCCCCGCCCCAGCGACGACCTCCCCGTCCGGCGACCAGATGCCGGAGCCGCCTGCCGCCCGCGCGTAGCCGCCGCCGGTCGACCCCGCGAAGCTGGCGATCGCCACCCATACGTGGTGGTCCTTCGCGATGCGGCGCGCCCGCTCGGCCGGGACCGCGGCGTCCTCTGCGCTCTCGAGGACGCCGGCGACGTAGGCGTCGATCCCGAGGGCGGCGGTGTCTGCGGCGTGCTGCGGGATGCCGGTGTCCCGGCAGATGGCGAGGCCGAGGCGCCAGCCGTCGACCTCGATCACCGCCGGCCGGTCGCCCGCGGTGAAGCGGCGTGGCTCCGCCCCGCCGAGCCACATCTTGCGGTAGGCCACGCGGGCCCCGGCAGCGTCGATGGCCAGCATGCCGATGTGCACCGCGGCGCCTTCGGCGCCGACCGGGGCGCCCTCGGCGCCGACCGGGGCGCCCGCCAGGGCCAGCGAGCCCGTCCGGGCACAGGCAGCGACGAGGGGATCCAGGCGCGGGTCATCGACGGTGATCGGCGCGGCGTCCAGCTGGTAGCCGGTCAGCGAGAGCTCGGGAAAGACGACGACGCGGGCGCGCGCGCGGCGCACGATCGCGGCATGGGCGTCGACGTTGGCCGCGACGTCGTAGGCCGCGCAGGCCGGCTGGGCGACTGCGACGACCAACGGCTCACGCACGGCCGACCCTCCCACCACGCATCCGGCAGCCCAGCGTGACGAACGATACCGGCTCCGACGCGCGGGGTGCGCCGCCAGCGCCGCCGCACCGCGGCCGGTCGCGGGTGCCCTCAGGTACGGCGCTGGGCGGCCGGCTGCGGGTCGCCGAGCTCCTCGAGCGCTGCGTCCACGTCGTAGGCCAGCGCACGCGCAAGAGACGGGGCAACCGCCACCGCGCGCTCGATCCCGATGCTGGGCGCGAGCACGACGAGCGCGCTCACGATCTCGTCGAAGGTCAGGCCGGCCTCGAGCGCCTCGTCGACCCGCTGCTGCCAGATCGGGTCCGGCGACCCGGCCGTGATCAGGCCCCCCAGCCGGAGCATCGCCGTGCCCCGCGCGTCGAGCCCGCGGGGCATCGCGCCGGGGTCCGCCGCGACCACGGCTCGGCAGTAGGCCGGATCGCCGATCGTCAGCCGTCGCAGGACTTCCTCGCTGGTGATCATCGGCCGTTCGCGGGCACCCCGGGAGAAGAGGCTGGTACCCGACCAGTCCATCACCTCGGGCGCCGGGCGGCATCCTCCGCGATGGCGGAGACACCATGCCCCGGTGCGAACCGCTCGAGGAGGCCCGCATCGACCGCGAGGTCGATGGCCTCGCTCCGGGTCGACGCCCCGAGCTTGCCGTAGATCGCGAGGGCGTGGGTCTTGACCGTCGTCGCCTTCGTGCCCAACCGCTGCCCGATCTCCTTGAACGACAGGTAGTACGGCAGGAGCGCCAGCACGCGGAGCTCCGCCGCCGTCAGGCTCGATGCCCCGCCCACGAACGTCGAGGGCAGCGAGGCGATCGAGGCCTGGAGGGCCGCCACCTCTCCGGGCAGCACGCCGAGGCCGGGTCGCAAGCGGATCACCCGGCCCGCCTGGGCCAGCAGGGCGCGCGCGCCGGCCGGGTCGCCGACCGCCAGATGGGCTCGCGCGAAGCCGAGGAGACAGACGACGGCGACGGCCGGGGCGTCGGCCCCCAGCGTCGGCCGCAGGCCCGCAACGCGCGCGAGCGCGCGCCGGGCGCCCGCCACGTCGCCCCGGTGGATCGCCAGCCGGATCTGGGCGACGCGCGCCGGCACGGAGGAACTGTAGCCTTCCACATGCTGGGCGACGCCGGTCGCCTGCGCCTCGGCCGCGAGCGCGATGGCCGCCGGCCAGTCCTGCCGGTCGACCGCGGCCAGGGCGGCGTGCCCCAGGATGCAGTAGGCGAGGCCCCGGTTGGGCGAGGAGCGCGCCACCGCGACGGCCTCGGCAAGGGCTGCGTCGGCACGTTCGTGGTCACCGTGGGCGATCCAGGCGAACGCCGGCAGCCACAGCGCGAAGTCTCGCCACGGGCTCTGGGGGCTCTCGAGCTCGACCGCCCGGGTCGCGTTGGCCAGCATGTCGTCGGCGCCGGCCCGGCACATCACGGCGCGCAGCATCGCTCGCCCGGACTCGAACGAGGTGGTGCCGTCGGGCGGCCGGCCCTCGAACGTCCCGCGCTCCGCGATGTCCGCGAAATGCTCCGCGGCGGCGACGTTGTCCGTCCCCATCAGCTCCCACGCCGCCAGGACTGCCAGCCACGGATGACGTTGGAGCGTGTCGTCGCCGAACCGCCGGAGCCAGCCCTGCGTCGTGGCCCGTCGGCCGGACCAGTGGTTGCGGAACATGGCGCGACCGACGGTGGCCGCGGCGCGGTCGAGGTCGCCGGCCTCGAACGCGTGCTCGACGGCGAGGTCGAGCTCGCCTGCGTCCGCGTACCAGGTCGCGGCCCGCCGATGGAGCTCCGGGGTCATCCCGGGCTCGCGGGCCTCGAGCTCGCCCCGGAGGAACTCCCGCAGCAGCGGGTGGTAGCGGTACGACCCGCCGTACGCGTCGACGAGGAGGGTCGACCGGGCCAGGTCCGCCAGGACGTGGCTCGAGCCCTGCCGGCCCGCGACAAGGTCGCACAGGGGGCCGGAGAGCCGTTCGAGGATCGACGTCCGGGTCATGAACGCGATGTCGGCCTCGGCGCGGGGCCCGAGCAGCTCGGCGCGGAGGTAGTCGGCGATCAGGTGATCGCGGCCCGCGTCGACGATCGCCGGGCGGCCGGTCGATCGCTGGGCCTGCAGCGCCGCAAGCGCGAGCAGCGCCGGCCACCCGTTCGTCTGCCGGGTCAGCTCTATCGTCGCCGCATCCGACAGCTCGAGGCCGAGCTGGCGGCCGAGGCCGGCCGTCTCGCGCTCGTCCATCGCCAGGTCGTCCGGACCGATCTCGAGCACCATGCCGGCGGCGCGCCAGCGAGCGAACGGGAGGGCCGGCGGCTCGCGGCCGGCGAGCGCCACCTGCGAACCCTCGGGCAGGTACGTGATGAGCTCGGCGAGGGCGTCGAGGCAGGCCTGGTCGGCAATCCGATGCGCATCGTCGATGGCGACCAGGACGGGCTCCCGCCGCGCGGACACGGCCGCCAGCAGTCGGCCCACGATGGCCCGGCTCGACACGGCGGGCGAGGCGATCGCGTCGAAGAGATCCGGGTCCAGCGGCGTGACGCGGTCGACGGCCGCCGCGAGGTACGTCAGGAACACCACGGGATCGTTGTCGCTATCGTCCACCGTGAGCCAGGCCGTCGAACGAGGGTCCCGGGATGCCCACTGGACGAGGAGGCTCGTCTTGCCGTACCCGGGCGGGGCGATGATGGCCACGACCTGGCGATCGTGCGCGGATCGGAGCCGTCGCAGGAGCCTCGTGCGGGGCACCGTCGCCCGATGGCTGCGCGGAGCGAGCAGCTTCGCCTCGATGAGATCGCGCGCGGGCGACCGGCGACCACCGGGCTCGTCGTCCCGGGGGTGGGCCGCATCCGTGCTGGGAGCCGTGGGGGCAGAGCGCATTGATTCCTAGGGTCTGGGGCAGACCGGTCCGGCGTCGTTCGTTCCGTTTGTCCCGGCCAGCCTACCCGAGGGCGCCCCCCATGGTCCAGACGCCGGGCGGGCTCCGGCCTCTCATCCCTTCCGGTGGAAGCGCACCGCCGAGATTCGTGGTCAACTGGTGGTGGTCGTCGGTTGGCCCGGCACCCCGGTGCTCGCGGCCCCCGTCTCGCCGCCCACCCGGTCCCCGTCCTCGCCTGGGGAGGCGAGTGGCACGCTGCAGCTCCCGGATCACCCGGGCAGGAGGATCGCGCATGACCGAAGAGAACACCACCCCGGCCGAGGACGTCGTCGTCGTCGCGGGCCAGGTCGCTGACGACAAGGGCGTGCTCGCCGAGGGTGCCATCGCTGCCCAGGGCGACCACGCCCTCATCGTGGCCCGCTTCGCCGACGCGACGCTGGCGATGGCGACCTACGACGTCCTGCTCGACGCCGAGATCGAGGGCTCGCTGGAGATCGACGGCGTGCTCGTGGTCAAGGCGGACGAGGGCGGCCGGCTCCACGTCCAGAAGATGACCGACCACAGCACCCGCAAGGGCCTCAAGTGGGGCATCGTCGGCGGCGTGGTGGCGGGCATCTTCCTGCCGGCCACGATCATCGGCGGAGCCGTCGCCCTCGGTATCGCCGGGGCGGCGGCCGGCAAGGCGCGCAACCTCGCTCGCCGGCTCGAGGTGGAGAAGGAGCTCGCGGGCGTCATCACCCCGGGCACCTCGGGCATCCTCGCGCTCGTCTCGGCGCCGGCCGCCGAGGAGGTCGCGAAGAAGATGCCGGAGGCCCAGGAGGTCAAGACCGTCCCGGTCGACGAGGAGACCGCCGGCGCCATCCAGGCCGCCGCGGCTGCCGCCGATTCCGCGGCGCCGTCTGCGGACGCCGAGGCGCCCGCCGGCTGACCGTCCCCGGCCTCAGCGACCGTCGAGCCCGGGCCGAACGCCGGCCCGGGCTGGCGATTCCTCCCCTCGGGCTGCGGCCCCGGAACGCCGTTCACGAGCGCGCCACCCGCGCCCCGCCTTCAGGCTGGATCCGTGCTCGTCTCCCGCCGGAAGGCCTCGACGCCGTCCTTCACCGACCCGTACAGGTGCCCCTCGTCGATGGTGAGGAGCAGCCCGTACCGCACGATCGTGTCTCGCACGCCGGACTGGAGCTCCGCGAAGGCCAGGTGGATCCCTGACGCGTTGAGCTCGAGGTCGAGGTCCGTGAGCATGGCGCCGGCCGTCGTGTCGATGTCCGTGATCGGCTCGGCGGCGACGAGGACCCAGCGTGGCGCCGGCGTCGAGGCCTTGACGAGCTCCCGGATGCGGTCCCGGAACTGGTTGGCGTTGGCGAAGAAGAGCGGCGCCGACCAGCGCACGATGAGCAGCCCGGGGACCTGTTCCGCGTCCGGGTAGCGCCGCAGGTCGTGCCAGCCGGGAACCTCGGGCGTGCTGCCGAGCACCGCGGAGTAGGGGGCCCAGGCGCGCTTGAAGATGTACACCATCGACAGGACGACGGCGACGACGATCCCCTGCAGGACGCCGATGAACATGACGCCGAGCGCGCAGGCGACCGCGAGCGCGAACTCCGTCTTGCGGACGCGGAAGAGCCGGCGCAGCTCGGCCACGTCGAACAGGCTGATGGATGCCGCGATGACGACCGCGGCGAGCACCGGCTGCGGCATCGCCTGGACGAGGCCGGGCACGAACAGCAGCATCGACACCACGAGGGCCGCCGCGACGAGGCCGGTCAGCTGGGTCTTTGCCCCGGACTGGAACGCCACCGCCGTCCGGGAGCCGCTGGTGCTGACCGGGAAGCCGGAGAAGAGGCCGGCCGCGAGGTTGGCCGAGCCGATCCCCGCCAGCTCCTGGTTGCCGTCGAGCTCGTAGCCCGCCCGCGCCGCGAATCCGCCGGAGGTCGAGATGGTGTCGCCGACGGCGACCAGCGAGATGCCCAGCGCTCCCGCGAGCAGGAGCGGGATGTCCGACGCGTCGACGGCCGGGACGCTCGGCAGCGGGAACCCCTGGGGCAGCATGCCGATCACCGAGACGCCGCGCCCGGCGAGGTCGAGCACGATCGAAAGCCCGATCGAGGCGACCACCGCGACCAGGATGCCGGGCGTCCGCGGCGACATGCGCTTGAGGCCCAGGATGACGGCCAGGCTGAAGAGGCCGATGCCCAGGGCCCAGGGGTTCGTCAGGCCGTCTCTGACGCCCTTCACGAACGCGACCGCCTCCGCCGCCAGCCCGTCGGCGTCGGTCGAGAATCCGAACAGCTTGGGCAGCTGGCCGATGAAGATGGTGATCGCGAGGCCGGCCAGGTAGCCGGTCCGCACCGGGTTCGAGAGGAGGTCCGCCACGAACCCCAGCTTGAGGGCGCCCGCGCCGACGGTGACGACCCCGACCAGGATGGCGAGCATCCCGGCCAGGGCGATCGCCGCCTCCTGGCTGCCGGCGGCGAGTGGCAGGATCGTCGCGGCGATCATCGGCCCCAGCGACGAGTCCGGCCCGAGGACCAGGATCGGGGACGGACCGACGAGGGCGTAGGCCACCAGGCAGACGACGGTCGTGTAGAGGCCGGTGATCGCGGGCAGGCCCGCCAGCTCCGCGTAGGCCATCCCCTGCGGGACCAGCAGGGTGACGAGGACGATGCCGGCAACCAGGTCAAGCGGCGCCCACGACCGATCGTAGGTGCGGAGGACCCGCACGCCGGGCACCCAGCGCTCGACGCGGGCGAGCCGCGGGCCCGCCGTCTTCATGCCGGTTCCTCCTGGCCCTGCATGATGTGCAGGCTAGCTGCTCCCGGCGGTGCCGATGGCATCGTTGGTGCGCCTCAAAGCCGTGCGATCGCCCGGCCCAGGCCGCGCCGATAGCTCGGAGCGACGATGGG
Organism: uncultured Chloroflexia bacterium; assembly: GCA_963831745.1. Classification (GTDB taxonomy): domain Bacteria; phylum Chloroflexota; class Limnocylindria; order Limnocylindrales; family CSP1-4; genus CTSoil-043. Next base: position 142,129 of record CAWHRD010000004.1, read on the forward strand.
TCGCCACGTGGTTCCGAACGAACGGCCCAGGCGCTCGACGCCACGATCAAGATCCCCGACGAACCTCGCGATCGCCTTCGCCTGCCCGTCGGCCAGGGTGGTGGATGCCGCGAACTCGCGAGCGAGCAGCCCGGCGACGTGCTGATCGTGCTGGTCCCCAAGGTGGTCCTGAAGGGCGATGATCGGCCGGATCAGCGCCGTCACCTGCGGCTCCAGAGGCTCCCGGACGAACTCCAGCGTGTAGCGCAGCCACTTGGCCGCGATCCGGAGCTCGTGGAGCGTCGCGAGATCGGCCGTGGCGATGTCGCTGTCGAACGCCCAGACGGCCTGGTAGGTGCCCCAGATCGTCGCCGGCATCCGGTTGCGCACGAGCCCCGGGGCGTGCGGCGGGACGGCGCGTGCGGCGTGCCCCGGAGTCTCGGCAAGCACCTCGTAGTCGATGATGAAGGCGGTGAAGCGCTCGGCGCCGAGCGCCGCGACGAGATCGACCCGCCGCGCCTCCCGCTCGGCGCGCCACGCCGCCAGGAGCGGCTGGAGGCCGCCGCGCTGGCGGGCGCTCCTCTGCTCGCCATAGGCCACCAGGTTCTCGATGAGGACGTCGAGGTCGCGGACGTCGCCCAGCCGTGCACCGACGCTGCGAAGCTCGTTGCGATAGCGCCGCCTCGCATCCCGCTCAAACCCGTCGCCGAAGACCCGCCACGCGGCGCGCATCCGCCGTGCCGCGACCCGCATCGCGTGGACCTCCTCGGCGTCCTCGCCGGCGACGACGCCGGGCACGCGCGCGAGCATCTTCGCCAGGTGGAAGCGCAGGACCTTGCGCCCGGCTTCCGCCCACGGATCGTCGGCCCGGAGGCCGGGAGTCCTGCCGTCTGCAAGGCGCGCCGCCGCGAGGACGACCTCCTCAGGAGGGATGGGCGTGGCCGCGTCGCGTTCGGGCGACTCGGCGGCGTCGGTCTCGTATGTCGGCGCTCCGGGCTCGCTCGAACCCGCGTCTGGCTCGACCGAGCCCGGCGCCGTGCCGTCCGTCATGCTGGGATCACCTGCCTCCCGGTCAAGCGGCCGTCTGCGCCCTGGCCACGTGCCCCGAACGATGTGCGAAGGCGCGGCCAAGGCATCGGAGGTTCGCGCCGATCCGCCCCATCAGAACGGCGTTGGGATGTGCTTCAAGGGCAGGTTCGGCTCGACGTACCTGGCGCTGACCTTGCGCTTCGGCAGCTCGACGTCCCGGCGCTCGAGCGGCGCGTAGGGAACCTGGCTCAGCAGGTGGCTGATGATGTTGAGCCGTCCCCGCTTCTTGTCGTCAGTGCGGGCGATGAACCAGGGTGCCCACGGCGTGTCTGTCGCGGCGAACATGGCATCCCGGGCCCGCGAGTAGTCGTCCCAGCGGCCGTACGACTTGAGGTCCATGTCGGTCAGCTTCCAGACCTTGCGCGGGTCGTTGATGCGGCCCTCGAGGCGCCTGGTCTGCTCCTCCGGGCTCACCTCAAGCCAGTACTTGAGCAGGATGATCCCGTTGTCGACCATCGCCTTCTCGACGGGAGGCACCTGCTCGAGGAACCTTTCGGCCTGCTCGGGCGTGCAGAAGCCCATGACCCGCTCGACGCCGGCGCGGTTGTACCAGCTGCGGTCGAAGATCACAACCTCGCCGGCGGCCGGGAAGTGGGCCATGTACCGCTGGACGTACATCTGCGACCTCTCGCGCTCCGTCGGAGCGGACAGGGCGACGGTCCTGAACACGCGCGGGCTGACCCGCTCGGTGATCCGCTTGATCGTCCCTCCCTTGCCGGCGGTGTCCCGGCCCTCGAACACGACGCAGACCTTGGCGCCGGTCGCCTTCACCCACTCCTGCAGCGCCACCAGCTCGCCGTGGAGGCGACGCATCTCGCGCTCGTACTCCTTGGTGCTCAGCTTCGCCTGAGGCTCGCCCTGCGTCGTCGGGGTCTGGGACTTCTCGACGTCCCGGCCCGCATCGCCCTTCTGGACCTTCTTGTCCTTCTTCTTCGCCACGGATCTGATCCCTTTCTGGGGGCGCGGGCTATGCCGCGGCAGCGACTGGAGCGGCCTGTGTCGCGGCCGGCTCGTCGCCGGTCCGAACCTTGAGGAGCTTGCGGGCCTCCTCGATCACGATGAGCGAGAGGGGCACGACGATGCAGACGGCCCACTGGTCGATCGACAGGCTCGCTGTGCCCAGCAGGCGCTGCAGGAAGCCAAACTCGGTCGCCAGCACGATCGAGAGAACCGAAAGACCGGTTGCCATGAGGAGCGGCTTGTTCGCGAGGATGGACCCGCCGAAGAGCGACTCGTCCTCGTCCGCGGTCTCGAGGGAGGAGAAAAGGCGATAGAGCGCGAACGTGGTCATGCCCATCGTGCGGGCGATCACGTCGCCGTAGGCGTTGTTCGCCCACCACAGCACCCCGAGGGTGCCCGCAGCCATCACGAGCCCGGAGAGCACCAGCCAAGTCCCCAGCCGGCGGGGCAAGATCTGCTGCTCCTTGGGACGCGGCGGGACCTCCATGAGGCCCTCCCGCGGCTTGCCGTAGCCGAGGCCGATCCCCTGGAAGACGTTGACGGTGAAGTTGAGCCACATCGTCTGCAGCGGCAGGAACGGGATCCCGCCCAGGATGTTGAGGAGCGACGAGCCGAGGAACGTGGCGATGTACCCGAAGAGGCCCGCCATCTGGTAGCGGATGAACCGCATCATGTTGTCGTACACGGCGCGCCCGAGGCCGACCGCCTTCACGATCGTCGCGTAGTTGTCGTCCGTGAGGATCATGACGGCGGCCTGCTTGCTGACCTCCGTCCCGGTGATCCCCATCGCGATCCCGATGTCGGCCCTCTTCAGCGCCGGGGCGTCGTTCACGCCGTCTCCGGTCATCCCGACGACGTGGCCCTTCTTCCGCAGGACGTCCACCAGGTGGACCTTGTCCTCGGGGGAGACGCGGGCAATGACGCCGATGTCGTCGATCTGCCGCATCGCCTCCTCGTCGCTCATCGCGCGGAACTCGGCGCCTGTGACCGCGCGGCCCTCGATCCCGAGCTGGTGGGCGATCGCCCCGGCCGTGACCGCGTGGTCGCCGGTGATCATCCTGACCTGGATCCCGGCCGCCTTCGCCTGGGCGATGGCATCCTTCGCGGCCGGTCGCGGCGGATCGACGATCCCGACGATCGCGAGCAGCGTGAGCCCGTCGATGGCGGGCAGCAGGTCCGCATTCGGATCGAACGTGGCCGGATCGAAGTCCTTCTGGCCGGTTGCCATGACCCGGAGGCCCTGGGTTCCGAGCCGCTCGTTCTCCGCGAGGTAGCCCTCGCGGATCTCCGCGATCGGCACCACGCGCCCATCCGGCCCGTGGGCGTCCACCGCTCGCGCGAGGAGCTGGTCGGGCGCTCCCTTGATGTAGCCGCGGATCACGTCCTTGCCCGCGGCGTCCGTCATCGCGTGGAACGTGGCCATCATCTTGTAGGCCGCGTCGAACGGCAGGGTCGCGACGCGTGGGTAGCGCTCGCGGGTGAGCGTCGGGTCGACGCCTCCCTTCGCCGCGAGGACGACGAGCGCACCCTCGGTCGGGTCGCCCACGAGGGCGCCGTCCCGGACCTCGGCGTCGGCGCACAGGGCCATCGGCAGCAGGTATTGCTCGAGCGGCACGTCGGGCTGACCGGCCGCGTGGGTGATGGTCCCGATCGTCGAGTAGCCATCGCCGGTGGCCGCGTACCGCCGGCCGACGACCGCCATCTGGACCGCGGTCATCTGGTTGAGCGTGAGGGTGCCCGTCTTGTCGGAGTTGAGCGCCGAGGTCGAGCCGAGCGTCTCCACGGAGCGAAGGCGCTTCATGATCGCGCCGGCGCCGGCCAGCGTCTGCGAGCCCTTCGACAGGATGGCCGTGACGACGGCGGGGAGCGCGGTGGGGATCGCCGCCACCGCAAACGCGACGGCGCTCAAGAACAGCTCCTGGGCCTGGATGCCCCGGTAGAGGCCGAGGACGATCGAGATGACCAGCGCGATGCCGGCGATGACGAGAATCTGGTTCGTCAGCGCGTCGAGCTGCCTGGTCAGGGGGGTCTTCTCGACCGCGGTCGACTGGAGCATGCCGCTGATGTGGCCGACCTCGGTCGCCATGCCCGTGGTGACAACCAGGATGGTTCCGGCCCCGCGGGTGACCTGGCAGTTCATGAAGGCCATGTCCACCCGGTCGCCGAGAGCCGCGTCGGCGGCGACCGCGTCCACCTGCTTGGGTGTGGGGACGCTCTCGCCCGTGAGCGCAGACTCGTCGATCTCGAGCGTTGCCGCCGTGAGGATGCGGGCGTCCGCGGGGACGAGGTCTCCTGCCTCGACGTTGACGATGTCCCCGGGGACGAGCTCCTCCATCGGGACCTCGACGAGGTCGCCGTTCCGGCGGACCTTCACCTTGACAACCATCATCCCCTGGAGGGCCGATGCGCTCGCCTCTGCCTTGCCCTCCTGGTTCATCGCCATCCACGCGTTGAACAGGGTCAGCAGGATCAGGAAGACGCCGGTGTAGAACTGGCCGGGCAGGAAGAGGCAGACGATACCCGCGATGAGGAGCACGATCTGCATCGGGTCCGCGTACTGGCTGCTGAACGCCTGCCAGCGCGACGTCTTCTTCGCCTCGGCGAACGTGTTCTTCCCGTATTTCGCACGCCGGGCATCGGCTTCAGCAGACGTCAGGCCGGCGTCGATGGCGACGCCCTGGGCCGCGAGAGCCGCGTCGGGGTCGAGCGCGTGCCACACAGGGGAGGCCGACGTGGCCTGGGCGGATCCGGCCGACGGGCCGGTCGGCGTCGTCATGGCTTCATGCCCCTCCTCGTCTTGTTCTCGGCATCTTGGCGGTGACCGTCCGCGCGGCATTCTCGGCGACCTCGAACGAGACATGCCCTGATCCTTCGCGGCCTGGACGCGAGATTGTAGTTGATCACGGTCTGTGGTCGGATGCCTCCACCGATGCGGAGGAGGAGAAGGTCCGATGGCCTCCCCGGCCGCCCTCGCGGCGCAGCAAGCGGTCCACTGGCCCTCCTGGAGGCGCTATCGTGCAGCCGAGGCGGGGGCCGCTGGAAGGATGGAGGACCGGTGAAGGGGAAGTGGGCGCTGGTGGCACTGGCGGGCGCCCAGTTCATCATGGTGCTCGACCAGTCGGTGATGAACGTCTCGATCAGCGCGCTGGTCGACGAGTTCGACACGACGGTCACCACGATCCAGGCGGTCATCACGCTGTATTGCCTCGTGATGGCCATGTTCATGCTCACGGGCGGCAAGATCGGCGACATCATCGGGCGCCGCCGGGCCTTCGTCATCGGCCTCGTGATCTACGCCTGCGGGTCGGGCCTGACCGCCGTGTCCCAGACGGTGGCCCAGCTGACCCTCGGGTGGTCGATCCTCGAGGGCATCGGGGCCGCCCTGGTGCTCCCGGCGATGGCCGCCCTGATCGCCGGCAACTTCGAAGGCAAGGAGCGCAAGGCGGCCTACGCGGTGATCGGCGGGGTGGCGGGCGCGGGGATCGCCATCGGGCCGATCCTCGGCGGCTGGGCCACCACCGAGCTGACCTGGCGGATCGTCTTCGTGGGCGAGGTCGTCATCGTCCTGGGCATCCTCGCCATGACCCGCCTGGTCAATGACGCGCTGCGGAGCGGCCCGAAGCCGCGTCTCGACATCGTCGGCGCGATCCTCTCGGCAACGGGGCTCGGCGCGATCGTCCTGGGCGTCCTGCAGTCGACCACGTGGGGGCTGATCGAGCCCAAGGACTCGCCGATCGAGCCGTTCGGCTTCTCGGTGACGCTCTTCGTCATCGCCGCGGGCGCGATCCTGCTGTGGGCCTTCGTGACCTGGCAGCGCCGGCGCGAGGCGTCGGGGAACGACCCGCTGGTCCACCTCGACCTGCTCAAGATCCTGCCGCTGCGCTCCGGCCTGGTCGGCCTGTTCTCGCAGAACCTGATCCTCATGGGCGTCTTCTTCACGATCCCGCTCTACCTGCAGCTCGTCCTCGGCCTCAACGCCCTCGAGACGGGCATCAAGATGCTGCCGACGTCGGTCGCGATGTTCGTCGCCGCGGCGGTCGGGTCGCGCCTGTCGGCGCGGTACTCCGTCCGGGCGATCACCCGGGTCGGCCTGACCCTCACCGGCGTCGCGGCCGTCGGGCTGCTGGCCACCATGCGGCCGGACCTCGCCGACCTCGCCTTCGCCGTGGCGATGGCCATCCTCGGCGTGGGGATGGGGCTGATCGCCTCGCAGCTCGGCAACGTGGTCCAGTCGTCGGTCGACGCGTCGGGCCGGGGCGAGGCCGGCGGGATGCAGTACACCGGGCAGCAGCTGGGCTCGTCGCTCGGGGTCGCGCTCATCGGAGCGATCGTGCTGGCCGGCCTCACGGGCACGTTCGTGACGAACATCCAGGCGGACCCGCGCATCAGCGACCAGGTCGCGGCCCAGGTCGGCGTCGCCGTGGAGTCCGGCATCGACTTCGTCTCCTCCGCCGACATCGGCGCGGCGGCCGAGGCGGCGGGGCTCGATGAGGCGACGACGGCCGCGATCGTGGACGACTACGAGGCGGCCCAGCTCCAGTCGCTCAAGACGGGCCTGCTCGCAGTGGCCTTCATCGCCATGGCGTCCCTGGCCTTCACGACGCAGCTGCCGCACGGGAAGCCGCTGCTCGCGGAACCGCCGATCGACGCTGCCGTGGAGGCGTGACGGACGCGTGAGGGAGCACTCGCGGAGATGACCACGTTGACCCGTCATCGGCGGTCACGATGAGCGACACCCGCGTGCCGGCGCCGACGACGCGTGCCTGGCCCGTCCTGTCGTGGGTTCCCGGCTACCAGCGGAGCTGGCTCCCGTCGGACGTGATCGCGGGCCTGACGGTCTGCGCGATCCTGGTCCCGGAGGGCATGGCATATGCCGAGCTGGCCGGCATGCCCCCCGAGACGGCGTTTTACGCCGCGCCGGTCGCGCTGCTGGCTTACGCGATCCTGGGCAGCTCGCGCCAGCTCGTGGTGGCCGTGTCGTCGGCGATCGCCATCATGTCGGCCGCGACCATCTCCGGCCTCGCCCCCGCGGGGAGCGTGGAGTACGCCGCCCTGACCGCCGCCCTGGCCATCCTGGCCGGCCTCATCTCGATGGCGGCCGGGTTCCTCAAGCTCGGTCGCATCGCCCAGTTCTTCTCGGAGTCGGTGCTGCTCGGCTTCGTGTTCGGGCTGGCGCTGCTGATCACGATCAAGCAGATCCCCAAGCTCCTCGGCATCGAGGCCCACGGCGAGAGCGCGCTCGAGCTGGTCCGCGACATGATCCCCCACCTCCGGGAGACGGACCTGCTGACCCTGGGGGTCGGCCTGGCCGGCATTGCCGGGATGATCCTGCTGGAACGCTGGCTGCCGCGCGTCCCGGCGGCCCTCGTCGTGTTGCTGGGGTCGATCGGCGTGTCCGTCGCCCTCGGCCTCGAGGGACGGGGCGTGCACGTGGTGGGCGACCTGCCGGCGGGCCTGCGCGGGCCCACCCTGCCGGGCGTCGGGCTCGATTCGCTGCCCCTGCTGCTCGCCGGCGCGACCGGGATCGCCCTCGTCGCGTTCGCCGAGGCCATCGGGCCGGCCAACGCGTTCGCCAAGGAGCACGGCGGCAAGATCGATCCGAACCGGGAGCTGATCGCGATCGGAGCCGCCAACACCAGCGCCGGCCTTTTCACCGGGTTCCCGATCGGGTCGTCGCTCTCCAAGTCGGCGGCCAACGATCGGGCGGGCGCGCACACACCGGCCTCCCTGGTCACAGCCGCGGCCGCGACCGCCCTCGTGGCGCTCTTCCTGACACCGCTCTTCGAGCCGCTGCCGGAGGCGACCCTGGGCGCCATCGTCGTCGTGGCCGTCGCCGGCATGATGAAGGTCCCGAAGATGCGGCAGCTGTGGGAGCTGCGACGGGCGGACTTCTGGCTGGCGATGATCGCGCTCGTCGGGGTCCTGGTGATCCCCACCCTGGAGGCCCTGGGGCTCGCCGTGATCGTCTCGCTCGGGATGCTGGTCTGGCGGTCGAGCCAGGCCCGCCTCACGTTCCTGGGCCGGGCGCGCGGCAGCCTGGAGCCGGTGGACCTCGATGCCGAGCCCGCCGCGGCGATCCCGGGGCTGCTCATCGTGCGGCCGGACGAGATGCTCTTCTTCGCCAACGCCGCCTCGGTCCGCGACGGGATCCTGGCGGCGGTCGAGGGCACCCAGCCACGCCCCACGGTCGTCCTGCTGGACCTCTCGCTCACCCCCGAGGTCGACGTCCCGGTGGTCGAGGTGCTCGAGGACCTCCAGCAGCGTCTCGAGGCCGGCGGGATCGAGCTTTGGCTGTGCTACCTCCGGCGGGACGCGAGGGATCTCCTCGAGCGCGCCGGGGTGCTTGCCACCATCGGGCCGGCCCGGGTCCACCCCCGCGTGATCGACGGGATCCTGGCGTACGCGCTCCGCCTGCCGGACGCCGCGGAGCGGGTCGCCGTCCTGGAGGACCTGCTGGCGTACATCCGCGAGCGGGCGACGCGGCCGGGCACCAGCGCGGCGGGGCTCGACACCCTGGCTGCCCTCGAGCAGCGCCTGGCGCTCGAGCTCGCCGCCACGCGCGGGGCTGGCGGGGAGGCCACGGCACCGGGCTGACCACGACTGCGCGGGTCGGCGCCCGCCGTGCCGGCGTTGCCGGACGCCGCCGGGCGAGCCGAGGTGGGCCGGGCTGCCGCAGTACGGCGGCCGCCGCTATGCAGGCTCGGCCGGGGGTATCGCCGCGACCGAACGCTGACCGATCCGGCCGGCGAGCACGATGAGCACCACCGGGATCGTCAGCGCGCCAACCAGCGTGTAGACGATGGTGTCGCCGCCGATCGATGTGGCGATGACAAGCGCCGCCGCGATGTTGCGGTTGGCGGTCGCGAGCCCCATCAAGCTTCGCTCGCTGGACGGGCGTCCGGCGCCCGCCAGCCAGCCGGCGAGGAGGCCGACCACGAGGACGATCGCGAGGCCCACGAAGATCCAGGTCCCGATCGAGCCGATCACCTCGCGCCAGGTCAGCAGGAGGGCGCTCGCGATCCCCAGCAGGAGCCCCATGGTCGACGCCTGGCCGGCGCGGCCGACCCAGTCGTCGGCCAGCTCCGGGTAGCGAGCACGCACGAAGAGCCCGAGGCCGAGCGGGACGAGCATGAACAGCACGAGTGACTGCGCGATCGCGAGCGGGTCCACCGTCGCGCCCTCGACCGCCAGCGGTACGACGATCGGCGCGTACGCGATGGTGACGACCATCAGGAGGACCATCGCCCCGACCGCGAGGGCCAGGTTCGACCTGGCCAGCTGGGCGAGCTTGGGCAGGAACGGCGCCCCGCCCACGCACCCGATCAATACAACGGCGGTCGCGGCGGCGGGCTCCATCGGCAGGAGCCGCGCGGCGGCGATGGCAGCCGCGGGGACGACGACAAAGTTGACGACGAGCAGCGCGATGACGAGCCGGAGGTCGCGCAGCGGCTGGACGATCCGTGCGACGGTCAGGCCCAGGCCCATGGCGGTCATGCTCCCGACCACGAAGACCAGCATCGCGACCTGGGTGATGACCTGCAACGTCTCCGAGAGCATCTTCGCTCCTCGTCCGCTCGGACCGTGAGCCGCGACCTACTGGTGCTCAGTGACCCACATGAGGTCCGGGTGGAAGTCATACCCCCACGGCAGCCCGGCGTTCTTCCAGCCGTTCCGCATGTGCTTGCCGTGGTAGACGCTCGCGGGATCGTCGACCCGGTCGCCCTCCAGGCCGTTGATGATGTTGTAGACGTTCGTGAACCCGGCCTGGGCGAGCAGGTTCACGGCCATCGCGCCGCGAGCGCCGGTCGCGCACATCACCAGCACCGTGTCGTCGGGGTCGATGGCCTCCTTGACCTTGGCGACGAAGTCGGGGTTGAGCTCCCCGGAGCAGCCGGGCGGCCTGCCCGGCATCGACGGACCTTCCGGGTCGTACCTCGGGAAGACCAAGGGGACGTTCTTCGCGGTCTCCACGTGGCCGACGAAGATGTACTCCTCGAAGGTCCGGACAGCGAGGATGTGCACGCGTCCTGGGTCGGCCGTGGACATCCTGTACGCCTCCTCGGGCGTCACGTAGAGCCCCAGGCTCGTCCGGTTTGTCTCGGGCACGTCCAGGAGCGGCCGACCAATGGCCTCCGCTCGCGTCGTCATGTTCCGGTCCCTCTTCCGTCCTCCGCGGCCTACCGGCCGGCAGCTGTCGCCCCTCGCGGGAGTTGATCGGTCAGTCGTGCTCGTTCCCGGCCACGAAGGTCCGGCTCTGCCGCGGCGGCAGCGCCATCCGGCCGGGGTCGATCTCGTACGTCCACGGCAGACCGGAGTTCTTCCAGCCGTTCTTCATCCGCATGCCGTCGAAGACGCTCTCGGGATCCTTGACCTGGCTTCCTTCCCAGCCGTCGAGGACATTCCAGGCATTCGTGTACCCGGCCGCCTTCGCCAGCAGGTTGATCGCCATCGCGGAGCGGCCGCCCGACCGGCAGGCGACGAGGATCTGCTCGCCGGGGCCGGCCCAGGCCTGCACCGCCACCACGAACTCCGGGTTGAGCTCCCAGCGGAGCGCCATCTTCTCCGGGTCCCATTCATAGGTTTGGAGGGCGAACGGGATGTTCCACGCCATCGGGGCGTGGCCCACGAAGACGAACTCCTCGGGCGTGCGGACGTCGAGGATCTTCAGGCCGGGGTCGGCCTGCCACATGTCATAGGCTTCCTTGGCCGTTACGTAGAGGCCCAGGCTGGTCTGCCGCGCCGGGGCGATCGTCTCGATCGGGTGGTTCGCGATCATGAGTGGCCTCCTTGCGGCGGATTGGAGCGCCGATCCGAAGGGACCGGCGCTCCGAGTCGCTGGCTGCGTTTCGCGCTAGCCGAGCCGCGTGCCTTCGACCTCGAGCCCGCCGCCCTCGGGAAGCTTGCTCCAGCTCCGGCGCGTCCACTCCTCCTTGAGCACCTCCTCGGCCGCCTTCTCGAGGAACTCCGGCCGCGCCCACGCGTCCACGTCGAAGTCGTGCTTGATGTACCCGTGGCTGAACATGAAGTCCTTGCCGATCTTGATGGTCTGCAAGTTCCGCGCGCTCAGGCTCGGCACCATGTCGACATCCTTGATGCCCTGGTAGGTGTCCTCGGCGTCGAGGTAGAACGTCTGCCGGTTGAGGATGGCTCCGGCGGCGTGCTTGTTCTCGTTCGCCCAGCGGCCGACCTTGATCATCGCCTTCATGTAGGCCACGACGAGCTCGGGGTGCTCGTCGGCCATGACGTCCGTGCAGGTGATGACGGCCGGGGTGTTGGCCACCTGGATCCGCCAGTCAGCGCGCCTCGACAGGTCCTCGATCATCGCGAGCTGGCCGGTGGCCTCCTGGATGTGCTGGAACACCTTGCTCTGGGTGTAGATGGCGTCGACGGTGCCGGCGAGGAGCGCCTTCTCCAGCGGGCGGAAGGCGTAGTCGTGCTTGTGGTCGCGCCGCATCCACAGCTCGGACGGGTTGTTCATCGTGACCTGGAGCATCTCGGGCTTGTCGTACCAGTCGTCCGGGTACGGGAACTCGACGAGCTCGATGTCGTCCATGGTCATGCCGTTGAGCATGAGCATGTTCTCGATGCCCATGTGCTCCTGGATCCGCCACCAGTCGTTCTTGATGGTGTTCAGGCTCTTGCTGATGCCGATCTTCTTGCCGCGGAGGTCCTCCATCCGGAAGATCCGGTCGCTGGCGCGGACAGCCATGCAGCCGCCCTCGTGCACCCAGGTTGCCCCCAGGAGCACCGTGCGGCGGAGGTCGGCGTTGACGTGGATCGGCGGGTACAGGCCGCCGAAGCGGATCAGGTTGTCGAGGTTGTGGATGTAGTGCGGGTACCAGTTGTTCTCGGGCGAGTGGCGGAAGTAGGCGTACTCGACGCCGATCTTCTTGTACTCCTCGCGGCACCACCCCAGCTCCTGGTCCACGTTGTTGGCGGACACCATGGGGCAGTTTGTGAACCAGACCTCGTTCCAGCTCAGGGGCACGGTGGTGGAGACTCTCTGGACCTCGGCCATGTTCGATGCTCCTTGTCTCGAGCGCCGCGCCTCTCCCGAGGCGCCGGGCACACTGCTTCGCGGGCTGCGACGTCACGCCGAGTGGACCACGGCCGGCCCCGCCGCGCATCCTCCGCGGAGGGGGAGCGGCGGCCGGAGGGCTTCTCCGAGCGGTCGGCCATCAGGGTGGCCGCGACTGGCCGTCCGACCTGGTCGTCACGGAGTGCGAACGCCCGGTGCGCTTCGCGTTCACCGCGACCGGCGGGCCCATCCCCACGACCGACGGCCACCTGCACCGCCATGAGTTCGTCTTCTGGGAAGCGCGCGACGGGACGACGCTCGTCATCGGGCGCACGGATCCGATCCCGAGTCGCATGGTGCGGCTGCTGATGCCGCTCGTCTCGCGCTACGCAATGCGACACCGACTCCGCACGATCGAGAGCCTGCGCCCGCGACTCGAAGCGCTCGGTCCGGAGGGATCGAAACCATGAGGTTGGCTCTTCCGGCATCGGCGCGAGCCGCGAGTGTCCTGCCACGGCAGGTCCGCGGCTCGTTGGGTGTCCCGGGGGCCGTTTGCCTCTCGCCAGATCCGCGGCCGGCGCCCACGGTGGCCCGGGCTGAGCCTCCCGGCCGCGGCGGCGAACCGGTGAACGGATCCGGTCACCTGCACTTCTTGTAAGTCGGGACAGGTTCGCGGTCGGCCCCTGGCGCCCAGGGGCACGGATGGTGCGATGCGCGCACGGCGTCGCTGGATCGCAGTGGGGCTGGGGGCCGGCCTGGCACTCGGCGTCGCCGGGTATGCCGGCGCGAGCTACTACGGCTACGACCTGCTGACGCCTGCCACCCCCCACTGTGACGGCAGGTTCCCGGACTCCTACACGCCGGCGAGCTTCGGCACGGAGGGCATCTCCGAGGAGTTCACGGCGGGCGGCTTCGCCACGGAGCCGTACGCCATGCCGGGCTACCAGGAGGTCAGCTTCCCGAGCCGCGACGCGCGCCAGCCGAGGCTGACGATCCGGGCCTGGTGGGTTCCCGCCGAGACCGTCGGCGCGCCGGCGGTCATCGTGATCCACGGCATCCACAGCTGCCGCCACGACCCGGTCGTCCTGCTGCCGGCGGGGATGCTCGCCCGCAACGGCTTCTCCGTGCTCATGATGGACCTGCGCGACGAGGGCGACTCCGACATCGAGGACGGTCGGTCGGGCTGGGGCTCGGAGGAGTACCTCGACGTCCTCGGGGCGTGGGACTGGCTCCAGTCGGCGCAGGGCCTCCCGGCGAGCCGGATCGGGTTGATGGGCGAATCGCTCGGCGCGTCGTCGGCCATCATCGCGATGGGCGAGGAAGAGGCGATCGCCGCCACCTGGGCGGACAGCGCCTTCGCCGACGTCGGGGTCCTGTTCGAGGAGGTCGCCGCCCGGGAAGGCTTCCCGACCTGGCTCCGCCCGGGCGTCATCGCCTGGGCCAAGATCATCGCGAACGACGACCTGAGCGCGCGCCGCCCGGTGGACGAGGTCGAGAAGATTGGGGCCCGTCCGCTCGCCATCGTCCACGGTCTCGCGGACGACCTTGGCGTCCATCACGCGATGGATCTGGCCGCCGCGCACGCGACGTTTGTCCCCGGCTCCGAGCCCTGGCTCGTCCCCCGGGCGCCCCACCTCCAGGCGGCGTTCGCCGCGCCGGTCGAGTACGAGCGGCGGATCGTCGAGTTCTTCCGGGCAAGCCTCGGGGCCTGAGTCCCCTGTGAATGACCGTGGCTCCTGACCCTCGCCCGTTGCGGTCCGCGCCGCGACCGGCCGCTCCGCTCCGTTCGCGAATGGTGCTACGGGCATGTCCGGCGCTGGTCGAGCCACCGTGGGCACAAGGGGTATAGTTGCGCGTACAACTACACCGCCAGGGGCCACACGACATGCCAGCCGTCACCGTCGACGACATTTCGATCCTTCCCCGGATCCCCGAACCCGACTCGCTTGCCGTGCGCCAGCGGCCCGTCGTCAGCGTGACGACGGCCCCGAAGGGCTTCGAGGGCGAGGGCTTCCCGGTCCGGCGCGCCTTCCAGGGCGTCGATCTCGCCGACCTCGACCCGTTCGTCCACATGGACCAGATGGGCGAGGTCGAGTACGCGCCCGGCGAGGCGAAGGGGACGCCGTGGCACCCGCATCGCGGCTTCGAGACCGTGACCTACATGATGGACGGCACGTTCGAGCACGCCGACTCGAACGGAGGCGGCGGTGTCATCACGAACGGCGACACGCAGTGGATGACCGCTGGCGCCGGGATCCTGCACATCGAGAAGCCGCCCGAGGCGCTCGTCGCGAGCGGCGGCCTGTTCCACGGCATCCAGCTCTGGGTGAACCTGCCGCGCGTCCAGAAGCTCGCGCCGCCGCGCTACCAGGACATCCGGGCCCGCGAGGTGGCGCTCCTCAGCTCGCCCGACGGTGGCGCGCTCGTCCGCGTGATCGCGGGCGAGGTGGCGGGCCACGCAGGCCCCGGCTCGACGTACACGCCGATGACCTACGCCCACGCGACCCTCAGCCCGACCGGGCGCCTCGTCCTGCCGTGGCGTCCCGACTACAACGCGCTGGTGTACGTCCTCAACGGGCACGGGTTCGTCGGCGCCGAGCGGCGGCCGGTCCAGACCGGGCAGCTGGCGGTCTTCGGACCCGGCGACGCCCTGACGGTCGAGGCCGCCCGCGCCCAGGAGAGCCGCAGCCCGAACCTGGACGTCCTCGTCCTGGGCGGCCGGCCCATCCGGGAGCCCGTCGCCTGGTACGGGCCCTTCGTCATGAACACCCGCGAGGAGCTGATGCAGGCCTTCGAGGACTACCAGGCCGGCCGCCTCGGCACGATCCCGGCGATCACCGCCGTCCACAACACGCCCGCCACGATCGTCGAGTCGGGCCAGCCCTCCGAGGGCGCCGGAGGAGCGAACCGCTGACGCCCCGGCGCCCCGCTCCGCCCTTCCACGGGTGACACCCACCCCACCAGGACCACCTCCATGAAGATCGTCATCATCGGTCCGGGAAGGTCGGATCCGCCCTCGCCGCCTCGTCCGCCGCGCCGGGCAGCTGTCGGCGGGCGGTGACTGGCGGACGGCGATCACGCTCGTCGGGCCCCCGGCGGCGTCGACGTCCCACGGGACCTCGGGGGGCGCAGCCTAGCCTGTGGGCGCCGACGATCCGGCCAGCGCCTGCCAGTCCCGGGCCATGGCGGCCGCGAGCACGTCGAGATCCGGGAACTGGTCGGCGTCGGCCCGGACCGCGATCGTCAGGCGCCGCGCGTACGAGATCGCCACGAACGAGAGCCCCAGGTTGCCGGTCAGGGGCGCGATCGGGAGCAGGTCGAGGACCTGCCCCCCGAGGATGTCGACGGGGACGGGAGGGCCCGGCAGGTAGGTCTCCGCTAGGTTCACGAGGCGCTGGTGCTCCATCGACCGCCGCACCGGCCCGACCCGCCCGAGCCATGCCCGGAGGATCGGCTCGAGGGCCACCATCCGGCTCTGCGCGGCCCTGGCGCGCGCGGCGGCGATCCGCGGCAGCCGGGCGCCGGGGTCGGACCCGGCCAGCGGCAGCGGCACGTGGAGGGTCCCGATGTCGTTCCCCGCCTCGCGCCCGCGGCCGGGGCTGAACAGGGCCACGGCGACGCCCGCGCGCGGTCGCAGGCGCTGGACCGGCTCGCCCCTCTCGGCCAGCAGGGCTCGCACGCCGCCCGCGATCAGGCCGAGGACGAGGTCGTTGACGCCGCAGCCGTGGGCCCGGGCCACCCGCCTGGCGGTCGCCTGGTCGAGCCGCACGATGGCCATCCGCCGGCGGGGCCCGACCGGGGCGTTGAGCGACGTGGGAGGCGCGTTCCGCGAGAGCGCGGAGACCTGCCGCATCGACCGGGCGATCTCGGCCACGAGACGCCACGTGGCGGGGCGCAGCAGGCGCAGCGCCGACGCAACGGTGGACCGGAGGTTGTCGACCACGAGCTCCCCGAACAGCGGCGGGGGCGCCGGGGCGGGCGCTCCGCGCGGGCCCGGACCGCCCGGCGACATGGGCGGCTCGAGCAACGCGCGGACCATCCGCATCGCGGCCTGGCCGTCGGCGAGCGCGTGGTGGAGGACGACGAGCACGCCGACCCGGCCACCCGCCAGCCCGGTCAGGAACCACATGCGCCACAGCGGGCGGGAGCGGTCGAGGAGCCCGGCAAGCAGCTCGTCGGCGAGGGCCAGCAACGCCGGCTCGTCGCCCGGCGGCGGGACCTCGGCCGCGCCCACGTGGCGGTCGACCCGGAACGCGGGGTCCTCGACCCACAGTGGACGACCGGCCAGTGGGCCCGGGCGGAAGACGACGCGCCGCAGCTCGGGAACGCCGGCGACGCGGCTGTCGATCTCCCGGCGGAGGTCCGCGAGGCGGAGGCGGCCGGCAGGATCGAGCAGCGCCCCGCCGTCGAGCACCGCGAGGATGCCGACGTGGATCGGGCGCGCCGGCGTCTCGACCGCCAGGCAGTGCAGGTCGTAGCGGCGCAGCCGGCGGATCGGGGCGGCTCCGCGCCCCCGCGCTCCACGCCAGCTCGACCGGGGCCTCGTCCGGGTCCAGGTCCGGGTCACCCGCCGGGCGCCCGGGGCCATCAGGCCGGGCCTTCCCACAGCCTGCGCTCCCACGAGCGCGGATCGTCGACCACCCGCGAGGCCGTGCCGAAGCGCATCGTCGCCCGCCGCTCGAGGTCGTACCTCGGCCAGCCGGGGTCGCCCGAGGCCGCGAACGCGACCCACGCGCCGTGCATCGCGTCGGCGAGCGCCTGGGGCGGCTCAGGTCCGAGGAGCGATCCCTGCATCTGGGCCGGGCCCAGGTTCAGGGTGTCGAACACGAACGGGATCTCGAGGGCGTGGCAGGCGCCGAAGAGGCCGCCGAAGGCAGGCGACGGCCAGGCGAACTCGTACACGAAGGTGGCCCCTCGAGCCGACGCGTGGGCGTCGGCCAGGCGGAGGGCAGGGATCCGGCACCACCAGTCGGTCTCGATGGCGGCCAGCAGGTGGCCCGGAGCGGCGCCCGGGTTCCTGGCGCGATACGCGTCCACCTGCTCGAGCGTCAGCCCATAGGCGGCAGCCGACTCGAACCCGTGCTCGATCACGGGACCCGCCAGCGTCTCGTCGGTGACCCGCTCGAGCGAGCCGTTGGCGACCACGAAGAGCTTCCAGTCCTCCGTGTTCGAGCCGACCATGACGTCGACGCCGGCGGCGGACCCGCCGGCGACGCGGCCGACGGGGTGGTCGGGGACGACGCGCCCGTCGACGACCGGCTGCCAGGGCAGCGCGCTCGCCACGACCTCGAGGCCCCAGCGCTCGGGGTCCGGGTTGGCAAGCATCTCCCCCTTGAGCTCGGCGGCCGCGAGCAGGACGCGATCGGGTGGCACCGCCGCGATCGCCTCCCGGGTCGCCTCGACGCCCAGCCGGTCCGCGAGGAACCGGCCGATCCGCTCTGCGGTGGTGGCGGGGATCACGCGGTCGGCCGCGCCGCTCTGGCAGATGGCCCGCCGGAACAGGCCCTCGGCCTGGGGCACTGCCAGCAGCGTGCCGACGCTCATCGCGCCGGCCGACTCGCCGAAGATCGTCACGTTGGCCGGGTCGCCGCCGAACGCGGCGATGTTGTCGCGCACCCATGCGAGGGCGGCGATCTGGTCGAGCAGGCCGAGGTTCGCGTCGCCGTCGGCGAGGTACAGGAACCCCTCGGGTCCCACCCGGTAGTTGATCGTCACGCAGACGATGCCGTCGCGGGCGAAGCGTCTGCCGTCGTAGGACGCCCCGCTGCCGACCTCGAACATCCCGCCCGGGATCCAGACCATGACCGGCAGTCCGCCGGTCGCGGGGTCCGGCGTCCAGACGTTGAGGTTGAGGCAGTCCTCGCCGGGCTCGGCCGGATCGAACACCATGGCCGCCGCAGGATGGTCCGCCGGCGGCTTGAGCTGGGGCGGCTCGGCCCCGAAGTCCAGGGCATCGCGGACGCCGCTCCACGGTGCGACCGGGCGCGCCGGCTGGAGCCGGTTGGCCCCGAACGGCGGGGCCGCGTAGGGGACGCCCTTGAAGCAGTGCACCCCCTGCGCGAGGCTTCCCCGCAGGCGGCCAGCGCCTGTCGCGACGACGGTGGACTCCACGGCTCACCTCCCCGGAGCGCTCGGCTGCATGGCGCTGGTGGCACCGCGCCCGTGGTAGCCGACGCCCGTGGCGCCCGCAAGGGCCGGGTGGCCGCTCTTCGACCGCCGAAGGATCATCCCCGCCCTGCGTCCCGGCCCGCGGGGGCCGTTCGCCCCTCGACGGGTCGCGCTCGCCGCGCGATCGTTCCGGCGAGCGGCCGGTGCCGCGCGTGGCCTGCCCGGCGGTCGGCGGCGACCTGCCGAGCACCGGGCAGGCCGGCCACGCCCGGCCACGCCCGGCCAACGCCATTGCGCCCGTCGGGGTTCGACGGTGGGCCACGCCGAGGGACGACCATGGACCTGCCGCTGGTTCTCGCAGCCTGGCTCCACACCCTGGCGTTCGTGATCGCCTGGGGCTACTACGGGATCCTCGGCCGCATCGTGCTGCCGGCCCTCGAGGGATCGTTCGATCGCCGGGCGCAGGCCTCGACTCTCGTCGCCATCGAGCAGCGCGCGCTTCCGCTTGTCGCCCTGTCGCTGGTCCTGTTCACTTTGACCGGCTCGTACCTCCTCGTCGTCGATCCTCGCTACACGGGCCTGGGCGACTTCTTCTCGTCGACCTGGACGACGCTGATGCTCGTCAAGCACGTGCTCGTCGTTGTGCTCGTCGTCCTCGGGGTGTACGTCGACCGTCTCGTGCGGCGCGTCGGCACGGCGCCGAGCGACGAGATGCGCGCATCCACGCTGGGCCGGGTGAGGCTCGGCGCGGAGGCGGCGACGGGCCTCGGCGCCGTGGTCGTCCTCCTGACCGCGGCCGCCCAGGCGTCGGCGTAGGGGAAGATTTCGCCGGTCGACGAGGGCCGGGGCCTTCGGGCCATCCCGCCCCCGGCGTGGTGACCCTCGGCCCAGTCGACGTCACACCTGACGGTGAGATACTCAGCCTGCAGCGATGCGCTGCCCGGTTCGAGGTCCTTGCCGTCGGCGAGGCGAACCACGAGACCCGCTCGCAATGGGACGACAGCATGCCCCGCTTCCTCGAAACGACCGTCGACAAGTTCATCTTCAGGGTCGCCACCGACCGGCTCTACAGCCCCGAGGGTGTCTGGGCCCTGGCGGAGGGCGATCGGATCCGCATCGGCCTGACGGACTTCCTCCAGCAGCGCAGCGGCGACGTCGCCTTCGCCGAGGTCAGGCCCGCGGGCAGGTCGGTCGCGACGGGCGACGAGGTGGCACTGATCGAGACGATCAAGGCCAACGTGGAGGTCCCCTCGCCGGTCGGCGGCAGCGTCGTCGAGGTCAACCCCGCCCTGGCAATGACCCCTGAGGCCATCAACCAGGATCCGTACGGCGAGGGCTGGCTGGCCGTCGTCGAAGCCTCCGACTGGCCGACGGACCGCGCGAGCCTGCTCGACCCGCAGGCGTACTTCGAGGTCATGCGGGCCCAGGCCGAAGAGGAAGCGAAGAAGCTGTGAGCGAGGAACAACGCAGAGTCATGGTCGTGCCGTGCAGCGGCATCGGCAAGACGTACGGCACCGTCAGCCGAGAGGCCGCCTACGAGGTCACCGAAGACCGGCGACCGGGGACCACGGGGCTCGTGGCCCTCTCGCTGCTCGTCCTCGGCGACGAGGACGCCCGCGCCGCGGTCCGGGCCCACCCGGCCGTGACGATCGACGGCTGCAAGCTCGCCTGCGCCGCCAAGATGGTCCAGGAGAGCGGGGGGCAGGTCGCCCGGGGCATCGCCGTGCTCGACGTGTACCGGCGGAACCGGGAGCTGAAGCCGCAGGGCATCGCCGAGTTGAACGAGGGCGGCATCCCGCTCGCGCACGCCGTCGCAGAGGAGATCACGACCGTCGTGGACGACGTGCTCGCCGCCGAGGAGGGCTCGACCCATGCCTGAGCTGCCGGGTCGGAAGGTCGGGATCGTCGCCTGCTCGGGCGAGGAGCTGGCGGAGGGGACGGTGACCCGCCTGGCCGCCCTCCGGGTCCTCGAGCAACTGCGTCCCGGCGAGACGGTGACCATCTGCCTGCCGCTCTTTCTGGCCGGCGGGGAAGGGGACCGGGCCTTCGCCCGCTTCTACCCGACCATCGCGCTCGACGGCTGCGACGTCAGGTGTGCGGCACGCGCCACCGAGCAGTTCTCCGGCAAGCCCGCCGCCAGCGTGGTCGTGAGCGACCTCTTGCGCGAGCACGGCCTGGACCGGCCACAGGGCGCCCGGCGCCTGGACGAGAGCGGCCGGCAGGCAGTCGATGTCACCGCGGACCGGGTCGCCGGCCTGGTCGACGAGCTTCTCGGCGGGCAGTGGAGCCGCCGCAGCGGGTCCTTCGTCGAGACCGCGCCGGTCACGCCGGCCGAAGGGGCGGGTTCCGCAGCGCAGCCCGAGGCCGCGTCCCCCGCCGGCTGTGCGTGCGGGTCCGGGATCCCGGTGCAGACCGTGGACGTCGACGGCCGGGCGGTCTCGCTCGCGGCCCTGCCCCTGATCTTCGAGCAGTTCCG
Source organism: uncultured Chloroflexia bacterium (assembly GCA_963831745.1). Classification (GTDB taxonomy): domain Bacteria; phylum Chloroflexota; class Limnocylindria; order Limnocylindrales; family CSP1-4; genus CTSoil-043. The sequence goes on from CAWHRD010000004.1 coordinate 162,759, forward strand.
CGGCGCTGGGAAGGTGCCCGGGCCCGAGGTGATGCGGGAGCTGCTCGTGAACGTGAAGATCTACAACGACGTGGCGGCCGGGACGGACGAGGAGCTCGGGGCCGCGCTGGCGCGCGAGTACGCCGCCTTCTGCGACCACGCCGGGACTCGCGCATGAGCCGCACGGCGACGTATCACACGGACGTGAGCTGGACCGGCGAGCACTGGGGGCAGATCACCCTGGGCAACGGCCCGGAGATGCCCTTCTCCGCCCCGCCCGACGCCCAGGGACACGCCGGCGTGCTGACCCCCGAGGACGCCTTCGTCGCCGCCGCCAACACCTGCGTGATGATGATGTTCATCTGGGCGGCCGAGCGGTTCCGCCTCGACCTGGCGTCGTACGAGTGCCGGGCCGAGGGGACCAAGCTGATCGAGCTCGACCGGACCGAGACCTTTACCCACCTGCGCCTGTGGCCACGGATCGTCATCCGCTCGGGAGACGGAGCGGCCCGACGGTCGTCGAGGCCCGGGCCCGCCGCGCCCTGCAGTCGGCGCAGAAGTACAGCCTGGTGGCGAACTCGGTGAAGTCCGAGATCGTCGTCGAGCCAAGTCTCGAGATCGTGGCCTGATCGCGTGGAGATGCTCCTCCTCCTGACGCCCCTGCTCTTCGGCCTGTCGTTCCTGTCGGGGATGCTCGGGCCTCGGGGTCGCGTTCATCGCGATCCCCGTCCTCGGCCTGTTCGGCTACGACCTGATCAACGTCATCCAGCCCTGGGCGCTGCTGCTCAACGGGCTGACCGCGATCAGCGCGGCGATCGCCTTCTGGCGCAGGGGCATGGTCGACAAGCGGGGCGCGCTCATCCCGGTGACGATCACGGCGATCGGCGCTCCGCTGGGGGTCTGGCTCGTCCAGTACGCCTCGCCCGACCTCGTGTGATGGATCTACGTCGGGGTCCTTCTCTTCCTCGCGGTCCGGATGGCGATGCCCAAGGGCTCCTCGACCGAGATCGTCGCCGAGCTCACCGACCGCAACCGCGCGAAAGCGGCCGGCGCGGCCGTGCCCATCTCCGTCTTCGCCGGCTTCCTGGGCGTCGGCCCGGGGTTCCTCCTGATGCCGACCCTCACGCTGGTCGGGTACAGCGCCCGCCTCGCCGCGGCCACGAACTCGGTGGCGGTGACCGTGCCGTCGTTCACCGCTTGCGTCACGCATCTCCCGACCGCCATGTTCGACTGGCCGATCGTCATCGTCACGTCGATCGCCTCCGTCATCGGGGCGTGGCTGGGGGCACGCTTCACCGCTGGGCGCGTGAAGAGCGTCACCCTCTCGCGCATCTTCGCGGTCGCCCTCGTGGCGCTGGCCGTGCAGCGCGCTTGGATCCTCCTGGCACGACCACTACCCGCCCACCCGCGAACACGCTCCAGGGGAGGCCCACGATGCAGACGCAACTACCCGTCCTCGACCTTCGCATGAACCTCCTGGCCCCCGACGTGCGCGATGGCGTGTCGGCCGCCGCGATCCTCGCCGACCCGATCCGGGCGAGCATCGTGCGGATGCTCCGCGACGGCCCCGTCTGCGTCTGCGAGATGGCTGCCGCCCTCGGCTCGCGCGAGAACAACGTGAGCAACCATCTCGCTAGGCTCCGCGACGCCGGCCTCGTGCGAGCCGGACGCTACGAGGCCGACACCCGCCGGGTCTACTACGAGCGCGACGAGGTCGCCTGCCGACGGGCGCTCGAGGCGCTCGGCGACGTCCTCGGATCACGACACGCGTGAGACGACGGACAGATCGCCTCCACGCCCTCGTCGCTTGAACCACAGGAGATCACCATGAAGACCATGGAGGTCCTCGGACCCGGCTGCGCCAACTGCGTCAACCTGGAGAAGAACGCCCGCGAGGCCGTCGCGATGGCCGGCATCGAGGCCGAGGTCGTGCACGTCACCGACCGGGCCGAGATCATGGCCCGCGGCGTCCTGGCGACCCCCGGCCTCGTCATCGACGGCAAGGTCGTCAGCGCGGGCAGGATCCCCTCGCCCGGCGACATCGCGCTCTGGCTGAGCGAGTAGCCGGCGCCGGCACCACCGGCGACCGCGGGCTCCGCCGAGTCGCGGGAGGCGCGAGATGAGGAGGATCGAGGTCCTCGGCCCCGGTTGTCGCCGCTGCGAGGAGCTGGCGAAGAACGTCCGGGAGGCCGTCGCGATCGCGGGCGTGGAAGCGGAGGTGATCCACCTCACGGACCCGCGCGACCTGCTCGCCCACGGGATCCTCTGGACCACGCCGGGGCTCGTCATCGACGGACGGCTCGTCAGTGCGGGTCGGGTGCTTTCCCCTCGCGACATCGCGGACCGCCTCGCAACCTGAACCACACCCCGGGCGCGGCACGGGCGCGTGGCCACAATTCCTCAGCGGCCACCCCCGATCCGGTTGCGACCCGGGTGTACCTGAACCTGCGCCTGGTGGTGTCGGCGCCGCGCGTGATCGGCGAGGCGCGCCCCTACGTCGGCTACGAGGGGAGCGACCGCGACCTCGGCGTGTCCTCGATCCGCTATCCCGTGGGCGCGGTCATCGACCTGAACGCGGGCGCGCCACCATCGTCCCAGGCCTGACCGCCGGGCGTCCGGCCCGAGCTCAGGCGAAGAGCGTCAGGCGTGCACCGACGATGAGCAGGAAGATGCCGAACGCGCGCTGGGCCACCACGGGGTCGAGCGATGTTCCGATCCGGGCGCCGACGTACGCGCCCACGAGGAGGCCGAACGCGATGATCGCCGCGGCGCGGATGTCGACCTGGCCGGCGCGGTAGTACTCGAGCGCACCGAGGAGGCCGACCGGGAGCAGGAGCGCCGCGAGCGAGGTGCCTGCGGCCTTCGCGATCGGGAACCCCGCGAGGAGGATGAGCCCGGGAACGATGACGAGCCCCCCGCCGATGCCGAACAGGCCCGACAGGATGCCGCCCACGAGTCCGATGACGGCGATGAGCGCGAGAGCGGGCATAAGTCTGTCTCCTCGTGGTGGTCGTCTACCTCGAGGGTAGTCGAAGGCGCGCGGCTCATCGCGTGGACCCGGGTCGGATCTCGCACCAGGCGCCGGACCCGGTCGCCGCGTCCTACTCGAGCGGCCTGCCGCCGCGTGCCCACGCACCCATACCGCCGCGAACCGAGACCGCGCCGTCGAAGCCCTCGGAGATGAGGAAGTCCGCCGCGCTCCGGCTTCGGCTGCCGGATTGGCAGATGATCGCGTAGCGCAGCGTGCGGGGCAGCTTCGCGGCGCGAGCCGGCAGCTGCTTGAGCGGGATGTTGACGGACCGCGCCAGATGCCCGCGCTTGAACTCCCAGTCCTCGCGGACGTCGAGAACCCGGACGGCACCGTCGCGGCGGAGCCCCTCGAGCTCCTCGACGGTGATCTCGGGGGTGTGGTGTCGGCGCAGGAACGAGAACATCGGCACCTCCGGAGGCGGAGTCGGGCTCGGGATCGGGTGAGGCCCGGGATCAGAGGCGGCAGGCGCCGCCGCGGGCGCGGAGCCGGAACCGCCAGGCGAGCGTGCCGGCAAGGAGCGCGAGCGAGGCCGCCCCGATCACCGGCTGGAGCGGCGCGAAGATCGTCATCGCCCCGCTGGTCCCGAGGAGGACCAGCGCGACCTTGTTGCAGACCGGGCAGCCGATGGCGAGGAAGGCGCCGATGCCGGCCGCGGTCCCGAGGACGGTCCCGTCGCGGCCCGCCACAGCGGCAGCCGGTCCCGGGACGAGGGCCACCGGTTCGGCCGGGGTGCCGGCCGCCGCGGCGGGCGCCGAGTAGGTCGCGCCGAGGAGCCCCATGAGGGGTGCCGAGACGAGCCAGACGGCGATCGCGAACGGCTCCGGCGGGACCTGACGCCCGAAGGCCGGGTTCGGGATGATGGCCGCGACCAGCCCGAAGGCGAGGAGCGAGGCGGCCGTCCAGAGCACGGCGTGGAGGGCGAACCGCCGGTCGATCGTCGCCAGGACCGCTGCCGCGGGACAGCCGGCGGGGAGCGCGCGACCGGTCACGAGCCGAGCTGCCGGGTGGACATCGTCGGTTGCTCCTCCGCGGATGGAACGCGGCCCGACCGGCTCAGCCCGCGGCACCGGCTGGCACCCGGGGCTCCGTGGCCAGCGCCACCGGATCCGCGCCCGGTCCCTCGACGAGAACCTCGGCGGACCGCTCCACGCCGGATGCATCGCGCACGAGGTAGGCGTGGTGGATCTCGGTCATGCCGCTCGCGAGCGTGGCGCCGACGCTGCAGTACTTCGTCGCCGAGAGCTCGATCGCGCGCCGGACTGCCTCGACGTCGATCGCCGGGCCCTCGACGACATGGACGACGTCGATCCGGGTGAACGCGTTCGGGTGGGCGTCCATCTGGGCGCCCTCGACCCGCACCTCGTAGTGGGTGACGTCCTGGCGCTTCTTGCGCAGGATCGAGATCACGTCCATGGCCGTGCAGCCGGCCAGTGCCAGCGGGACCAGCTCGGCCGGACGAGGACCGGTGTCGCCGCGCCCGTCGTCGAGGACGACCGAATGGCCGCTGCCGGTCCGGGCGACGAACCGGAGATCAGCGCCGTCCAAGGTGACGGTTGCGGTCTTGACTGCCATGAGAGGTGCTCCGTTTCGGGTTGGCGGGGGGAAGGCGCCGCCGCGCGGCGGTCGTGGGCAGGGGGGTGAGGGCCGACCGCGGGTGGACCAGGGGTGGATCAGGCAGTCGCCTCGAGGGCTGCGATCGCGCGCTGCAGGCGCGCCTTCGCCTCCTCGGCCATCGGCAGGATCGCCGGCGAGTCCACGATCCCGAGCGCGGCCATCGGGTCCATCGCCTCGACGATGGTGTCCGGGCCGTCCTCGCGGAGGACGACGTTGCAGGGGAGGAGGGCCCCCACCGACGGGTCGGCCTCGATCGCGCGGTGGGCGAGCGGCGGGTTGCAGGCGCCGAGGATCACGTACGGCGCCCGGTCGACGCCGAGCTTGGCCTTCATCGTCGCCTGCACGTCGATCTCGGTCAGGACGCCGAACCCCTCGGCCCGGAGCGCGGCCTCGACGGCGGGCCGGACGCCGGCGACGGTCCCCGGCAGGCGCGTCCCGAACGTGAAGCTGGTGGAAACGGACATGGCATTACCCCTGGGCTGGAAGGAGGGATGGTTCAAGGGAGTGGTCGGCGGCCGGGAGGGACGGCCGCAACGCCTGCGCGAGACGACGCGTGACGATGGCGTGGATGATGTCGCAGGCCTCGACGATCGCGGGCTCCGCGAGACGGTAGGTGACGGTGGTCCCGTTCCGCCGACCCTCGACCAGCCCGGCACCTCGCAGGACCGCCAGGTGCTGGCTCGCGTTGGGGAGCGCGACGCCGATGGCGTCGGCGAGCTCGCCGACCGAGCGCTCGCCGCCCCGCAGCGTGTCGAGGAGCATGAGGCGCTTCGGGTCGGTCAGGACCTTGCAGACCGCGGCATGGAGGCGGTAGTGCTCCGGCGTGTTGGTCATGAGATCCACGTGGTGGGCGTCCTCCGGTGGCGGTGTCTGGCGCTGCGTGCCCATTGACAGTATCACCATATTGCGTACTTGCGCAAGTAACAGATCAGACGCACGGCGCATGCCGGGACAGATCTGCGGCGACGGCCATCCGGCAGGTCGGATTCGGGACCAATGGCTCCAGCGCCATATATGTTGTAGGCATATACCTATGCAACACATATAACGGCATTGGACCGAAACGTCGGCCGAGAGCCGTGGCGAGACGGCGGCACGACCCAAACCCGAAGCGGTGACCCACGCATGCTGAGCACCGGCCCCGACATCGACTCGATCCAGGCATCGCTTCTGCGGGCGCTGGCGAGCGCGCACCGGCTGCGCATCGTCCACCGGCTCGGGATCGCTCCCTGCGAGGTCAACGAGCTCGCGCGCGAGCTGGGCCTCAGCCAGGCCGCCGCGTCCCAGCATCTCGCCGCCATGCGGGCGGTCGGCCTCGTCGAGGCGGTGCGTGACGGGCGCTCGGTCCGCTACCAGCTGACCGACCAGGAGATCCTCGCCGCCTGCAGCCTGATGCGGGGAGCCCTCGTCCGCCGCCTCTCCCAGCTCGGCGACCTCGCGGCAGCGGCACGCGAGCCGGCCGCACCCACCTTCCAGCACTAAGTGGGTCATCCATGAGCGACACCCTGTCGATCATCCTGTTCTCCGGCACCGAGGACAAGCTCCACGCCGCGGCCACCATCACGGCAGGGGCCGCGGCGATGGACCGCCCGGTCAACATCCTGCTCCAGTACTGGGCGCTCGACGCGTTCCGGGCCGAGCGCATCGCCAACGACCACGGCCTCGCGTACGACGCCGCCCGGCCGCGCTTCAACGAGCCGGTAGAGCGCGTGGGCAACATCCCGTGGCTCGAGACGTTCCGGATGGCGAAGGAGCTCGGCGAGATCAGCATCCTCGCCTGCGCCGGGTCGCTCGAGGTCCTCGGCATCGACGTCACGACGCTCGATCCGCTGGTGGACTCGTCCGGGGGGATCGCCACCTTCCTCGTGGCCGCCGAGGGCGGCCAGATCCTCTTCATCTAGGGCGCCGTCCCGGCGCCGAAGGAGGCACGAACACGTGGCCGACGCAGAGAAGCTCGTCTTCATGGTCCTGCACGGGCCCAGCCACCCCGAGCACGCCACCATCCCGTTCGTGATGGCCGGCGCGGCCCTCGCGTCCGACGTCGAGGTGGTCCTCGGGTTCCAGGCCGATGGCGTCGAGCTCGTGCGGGTGGGTGGCGCGGACGGCGTCGAGGCGTCCGGCTTCCCGCCCCTCGCCAAGCTCATGGCCGACTGCCTCGAGCTCGGGGCGAAGCTCCTCGTCTGCGGGCCGTGCATCAAGAGCCGAGGCATCGACGCTGCCGACCTGGTCGAGGGCGCCGAGGTCGTCGCCGCCGGCCGTTTCGTCGCCGAGATCACCTCGGCCACCAACAGCCTCGTCTACTGATCGCACCAGCACATCACGGAAGGAGATCCATCCCATGACCGCAACGATGACCGAGCTCGAAGTCCTGACCGCCGCCAAGATCATCGACGCGCGCGGCGCCGCCTGCCCCGGCCCGCTCCTCGACGCCAAGAAGGCGATGCCGGGCGTCCCGGTCGGCGCCGTCGTCGAGATCTGGTCCAGCGACCCCGTCACGAAGACCGACATCGGCGCCTGGTCCGCCAAGGTCGGCCACGAGTTCATGGGCGTCCTGGAGTCCGACGGCTACGACCGAGTCTTCGTCCGCCGCGGCAAGTAGTCCACACCCGACGGCCCCGGCGGGGCGCCGCTCGCGCGGCCACCGCCGGGCTCATCGGGACCCAGGAGCAACGCGTCCGATGACCGCTCCCACCTTCACCGAGCCCGAGGCGCCCACCGGCGCGTTCGAGCCGCGGATCCTCGTCTTCTCGACGAACAACATCTCGGATCCGGGGATCGACCTGGCCGGCAGCGCCCACATGCACTACTCGCCGGGCGTGACCGTGATGAGCATGCCCTGCACCAGCGGGATCAAGCCGGCCTGGATCGCGTATGCGATCGAGCAGGGGTTCGACGGCGTCTTCGTCGCGTCGGACGGCGACGAGTGCGCCTTCCTGCCCGACTGCGCGGAGCGGGCGTCGCACATCATGGCCCAGGCCCAGGGGCTCCTGAAGGCGGCCGGCCACGCGCCGCAGCGCCTGAAGATGGCGGCCATCTGCTCCGTCTGCGCGGAGCCCTTCACCAAGCACGTCACCCAGTTCGCGAGCGCCCTCGTCGAGCTCGGGCCGTCGCGCACGGAGTGACCCATGAACTATGACGTGCTCGTCGTGGGCAGCGGCATCGGGGGGATGGAGTCCGCCCTGAAGCTCGGCGACATGGGCTACAAGGTCCTCGTCGTGGAGAAGGACGCCAGCGTGGGCGGGAAGATGATCCTGCTGAGCAAGGTCTTCCCGACCCTCGACTGCGCCAGCTGCATCTCCACCCCGAAGATGGCGTCGACGATCCACCACGCCAACATCACGGCCTACACGTACAGCGAGGTCGAGGGGATCGAGAGCAACGGGGACGGGAAGTTCCACGCCCGGATCCGGCGCAAGGCCCGCTACGTCGACGAGGTCGCCTGCACCGGCTGCCAGCAGTGCGAGACCGCCTGCACCGTCGCGGTCCCGGACCAGTTCAACGCCGACATGATCCCCCGGCGAGCGGCGTACATCGCCTTCCCGCAGGCCGTGCCGAAGAAGGCGGTCATCGACCGCGGCGGCAGCTCGCCCTGCTCCTACGCCTGCCCCGCCGGCATCCAGGCCCACGGCTACGTCTCGCTCATCCGCAGCGGCGAGTACGAGAAGGCGTTCCAGCTCGTGCTGGAGGCGACGCCCCTCGCGGGCACGCTCGGGCGGGCCTGCTACGCGCCCTGCGAGGGCGAGTGCACGCGCGGCGAGCTGGAGGGGACCCTCCCGATCCGCCGGCTGAAGCGGTTCGCCGACGACTGGCACCACGAGCACTTCGACGGGCCCGGCGTGACCGTCGCGCCGCCGAACGGCAGGCGCGTCGCGATCGTCGGCTCCGGCCCGGCCGGCCTGACGGCCGCCTGGCAGCTGGCCCGGATCGGCTACGGCGTCAAGATCTTCGAGGCGGCGCCCGAGCCGGGCGGCTTCCTGCGCCTGGCGATCCCGGCCTACCGCCTGCCCGCGGAGGTCGTCGCCAAGGACATCAAGCACGTCACCGACATCGGCGTCGAGATCTCGACGAGCTCGCCGGTGCGGGACCTGGATGACCTGCGCGGCGAGGGCTGGGACGCCGTCCTTCTCGCGACCGGCACGCCGCGCTCCACCAGCCTCGGCGTCCCGGGCGAGGACCGGCTGGGCGTGGTCGGCGGCGTCGAGTTCCTCCGCGACGTGCGCCTCGACCAGGGGACCGATCTCGAGGGCAAGCGCGTCGTCGTCGTCGGCGGGGGCAACGTCGCCATGGACGCCGCCCGGACCGCACGCCGCCTCGGCGCCGCCAGCGTCACCGTCGCCTATCGGCGCGGCCGCCAGGAGATGCCCGCCCACCGGGCCGAGGTGGACGACGCCGAGCGCGAGGGGGTCCTGTTCAGCTTCCTCGTCGCCCCCGCCGAGGTGGTCGGCGACGAGCGCGGTGCCGTCAGCGGCCTTCGCGCGACGCGGATGGCCCTGGGCGCGCCCGACGCCTCCGGGCGGCGGCGGCCCGAGCCGATCAAGGGCAGCGAGTTCGTCCTCGGCTGCGACGTCGTGATTGCGGCGATCGGCATGGCGCCGGACACGCGGGCCTTCACCGCCCAGGTCGAAGCCCATGCCTCCGGGACGCTCGTTGCCGACCGGACCACGCTGCAGACGGGCGTGCCCTGGGTCTTCGCGGCCGGCGACGTCGTCAACGGCCCCACCGACATCACCCGCGCGGTCGGCGAGGGCCGCCGGGCGGCGCACATGATCGACCGCTGGCTCCAGGGCGGTGAGATGGCCGGCTTCGACGACCGCCTGCCGGTCGTCGACAAGCAGCAGGTGGTGGCCCGCCAGCGCACGTACGCGCTGCACGTCGCACCGCCGGCCCACGGCGCCTCGGACCCGGCCCCCCGCGACTTCGACGAGATCGAGCCGCCGATGACGGAAGCCGAGGCCCACGAGGGCGCGGCACGATGCATGGATTGTGCCGTCTGCTCCGAATGCGAGGAGTGCGTGAAGGCCTGCCCGGTCCCGGGCTGCATCGACCTGCACGCGCGGGACGAGGAGCTCGAGGTGGACGTCGACGCGGTCGTCCTCGCGACCGGCTTCAACCTCTTCCCGGCCGACCTCAAGCCCGAGTACGGCTACGGCGTGTTCAAGAACGTGATCACGGGGATGCAGATGGACCGCCTGCTGGCGCCCACGCGCCCGTACAACACGATCCTGCGCCCCGGCGACGGCAAGGTGCCCGATCGCATCGCGTACGTCATGTGCACCGGCTCGCGCGACGAGCAGGTCGGCAACCCGCTCTGCTCCCGGTTCTGCTGCATGTACTCCGTGAAGCAGAACCAGCTGATCATGGGCGCGCTGCCCCTGGCCGATGTGACCGTCCACTACATGGACATCCGTGCCGCGGGCAAGAAGTACGACGAGTTCTACGAGCAGGCCCGCGCCATGGGCGCCAACTACGTCAAGGGACGCGTGGCGAAGATCACCGAGACGCCCGACGGGAACCTCGTCCTGCACTACGAGGACATCGAGAACGGCGGAGGGCTCGTCGAGTCCGAGTACGACATGGTGGTCCTGGCGGTGGGCGTCCAGCCGAACAGCACGGCGACGGCCCTCTTCCCCGAAGGGGCGCTGTCGCTCGACGAGTTCCGCTACATCGCGGAGATGGACGAAGACGTCAACCCCGGCCTGACCAGCATCCCCGGCGTCTACGTGGCCGGGGCCGCCTCGGGCGCGAAGGACATCGCGGAGTCGATCGTGCACGCCGGTGCCACGGTGGCGCAGGTGGCCGCCCACCTGGAACAGGCGCGCCTGGAGAAGGTGGAGGTCCCGGCATGAGCGACATGCCGCGCCAGGACGAGGCTCCTGTGCCTGACGCCGCCCGGGCGGAGCGCCCAGGCCGAGGCGGAGCCGAGCACGCGATCGAGCGCACTCGGAGCGTGCGTGAGCGAGCGCGCGCAGGCGACAACGAAGGGATAGCCGGTCCCACCGGGCGGAAGGTCGGCGTCTACGTCTGCCACTGCGGCGGCAACATCTCCGACTACGTCGACGTCGAGCGGGTCGCCTCGGAGGCGCTCGGCGAGGAGGCCGTCGTGGTCGCCCGCTCGCCGATGTTCGCCTGCTCGGAGGCGGGCCAGCAGGAGATCGCCGAGGACATCGAGAAGTACGGGCTCGACGGTCTCGTCGTCGCCTCCTGCTCCCCGAAGCTGCACACGTACACGTTCCGCGGCGTCGCGGCCCGGTCCGGCGTCAACCCGTACGAGTACACGCAAGTCAACGTCCGCGAGCAGTGCTCGTGGGTCCACCGCGACGACGAGGCGGCCGCGACCGACAAGGCACTCGGCCTCGTTCGCGCCGGCATCGCCCGGACCCGGCTCTCCACGCCCCTCGAGCCGATCGTGGTCGAGACGACGCCGAAGACGCTCGTCGTCGGCGGCGGCGTCTCCGGCCTGCGCGCCGCGATCGGCCTGGCCGACATCGGGCTGCAGGTCGTGCTGGTCGAGCGCGAGCTGACGCTCGGCGGGTGGGTCGGCCGTTTCGGCGACATGTACCCCCACGGCAAGAACGGCCGCGAGCTGATCGACAAGCTGGTGGGCGAGGTCAAGCGCCGCCCCGCGATCACGGTCCTGACCGGGGCCGAGATGGTCGGGAAGTCCGGGAGCTTCGGCAACTATGTCGTCGACATCCGCGTCGGCGACCCGGGCGCCGAGGCCATCTCCGTCCTCGTCGGCTCGATCGTCGTCGCCACCGGCTTCGACGCCTACCAGCCGGAGGTCGGCGAGCTCGGCTACGGCATCGACGGCGTGCTGACCCTGCCCGAGTACAAGGAGCTGCTCGACGGCGCCACCGGGCCGCTGACGTACCGCGGGCGGCCCGTCCGCAGCATCGCCTACGTCTACTGCGTCGGCAGCCGCCAGCCCGCCGACGGGAACGGCGCCAACGAGTACTGCTCGCGCTACTGCTGCACGGCGGCCGTCCACGCGTCGATCCAGGCGTCGCGCCTCGACACGAGCGTCCGGCAGTTCCATCTCTACCGGGACATGCGGACATACGGCAAGTACGAGACGCTCTACATGGAGTCGCGCAAGGCCGGCTCCGTCTACCTCCGGTTCCCGGACGACGAGCCGCCCGCCGTGGCGGCGGGCGCGGACGGCCGCCTGGTCGTGACGGTCCGGGATCTTCTCACCGGCGGCGAGGAGATGGCGATCCCGGCCGACCTCCTGGTCCTGGTCACGGGCATGGTCCCGCGGAAGAACGAGGAGCTCAGCGGGACGCTCAAGCTGCCCCTCGGCAGCGACGGCTTCTTCAACGAGATCCACCCGAAGCTGCGCCCGGTCGAGACGGTCGTCGACGGCGTCCTGATCGCCGGGGCGTGCCAGGGGCCCAAGAGCTCGGCCGAGAGCGTGGCCTCCGGACTGGCCGCCGTGACGCAGAGCGCGGCGATGCTGCGCAAGGGCTACGCCGAGCTCGACCCGCTCGTCGCCGTCGTCGACACCGACGCCTGCACGGCCTGCGGGAAGTGCCTGACCACCTGCCCCTACGACGCCATCTCGATGGCCGCCGGCGATGGGCGCGAGGTCGCGGTGATCAGCCCGACCGGCTGCAAGGGCTGCGGCGGGTGCGTGCCGGTCTGCCCGGACGACGCGATCGACCTGCTCGGCTACACCGACGCCCAGGTCCGGGCCCAGATCGACAGCCTGCTGGAGGTGTCGGTGGCATGAGCACTCCGAGTCGCGAGGTCCGCGAGGTGGTCCGCGAGGAGATGGTCATGCGCGGCCGGATCCTCGAGGTGCTGGAGGCGGGGCCGCGCACCGTCCCCGAGATCGCCGAGGCCATCGGCTACCCGACCCACGAGGTCGTCTTCTGGGTCATGGGCATGCGCCGCTACGGCTGGCTGAGCGAGGTCAAGGGTTCCGCCGGCGACGGGTACTTCCGCTACCAGGCCGAGGAGCGGGCGCGATGAGCGACCCCCGGCTCTCCACCGCCCGCCCGGCCGCCGGCCGGGGACGAAAGGACACCCACCGATGACCGCGCTGGCCGACGTCGGCCTCTACCCGGAGCTCCAGAAGTACGGCGCGACCGACATGAGCGCCTGCTTCAGCTGCGGGAACTGCACCGCCATCTGCCCGCTGTCCGAGAACGACGCCACCTTCCCGCGCCGGATGATCCGCTATGCCCAGGTGGGGATGAAGGACGCCCTCCTCTCGAGCAAGGAGCTGTGGAGCTGCTACCACTGCGGCGAGTGCTCGGACAGCTGCCCCACCAAGGCCGACCCGGGCGAGTTCATGGCCGCCGCCCGGCGCTACGCGATCGCCAGCTACGACGCGACCGGGCTGGCCCGCCTCATGTACCTCTGGCCGGCCCTGGGGACCGCGTTCGCGCTCGCCCTCGCCGCGTTCTTCGCCCTGTTCATGTACACGGCGCACGGCCCGCAGAGCAGCGACACGCTGGCCATCTTCGAGTTCATCCCCGAGGGGCTGATCCACAACCTCGGGATCGTCGTCATGATCCTCGTCTTCGCCGCGGGTCTGTTCGGCGTGGGCAGGATGGCCCGCCGGATCGGCCGTCGCGAGGGCGTCGGCTGGGGCACGGTCCTGGGGAGCCGGGCGGCGCTGGCCCGCTCCGGCCGAGCCCTGTGGAGCTCCATCGGGCGCGAGTCCCTGGGCCAGGCGCGGTACCGCGCCGAGTGCGAGACGGAGAAGGACAGCGTGGCCTGGTATCGCCGCCGCTGGTTCGTCCACGCGATGGTCCTCTGGGGCTTCCTGGGCCTGCTGGCCGCGACCGTGCTCGACTACGGCCTGGACATCCTGGGGATCAAGGCCACGGGGACGCCCGTGCCGCTCTGGTACCCGGTGCGGCTCCTCGGGACCGTGGCCGGCCTGATGCTGGTCTACGGTACGTCGGTGATGATCCTCGACCGCGTCCGGGCGGCGAGCGCGTCCGTCGCCCGCTCGGCGACCGCCGACTGGACGCTCCTCGCGCTCCTGTGGATCACCGGGGCCACCGGCTTCGGCCTGGGAACGCCTCGCCGAGGCCGGGCTCGTCGCAGCTCGGCGTCAGGCGCTCACCCCTGCCGGCGGCGGAGTTGTCGATCACGTTCTGCATCTCCGGCAGGTCGAGCAGGCACTGGAAGTCGGCGTCGGTCATGCTCGCGAGGTTGCAGTCGTGCCGGGTCTCGGGCGGGATGCCGACGATGGCGCGACCACGAGCCCCTCCGGCTTGGCGGCGCCCAGCGAGAGTCGCGGACGTAGGTCTGGACGGGCTCGACGTACTGATCACGGTGGTTGAAGCAGCGCAGGTTGAGGGGCCCGAGCTGGAGCTGCGTGTTGAAGATGTCGCTCGCGTTCGGGGCGTCCTCACGGACCGAGCAGTCCTCCTCGTCCGTGACGATGAGGATCGACAGCAGCGAATCGTCGCGCAGAAGCCCGCGTTCGCGCCGTCCCGGTGGACGGTCAGGGCCTTGCGGACGGCCTTGAGCTGCTGCTCGAAGCCGCAGCCGCCGGTCCCCAGGGTCGCGATGCAGGCGAAGTCCGCGTTCATCTGGACCGCGGTCGGTTCGTCGCCCTCGCTGTACGACAGGTACGACGGGTACGCGTCCTGGCAGCCCGCCACGCGCCGCTCGGCGTGTTGCGCAGGATGCCGTCGTCCCCGTCGAGGGGGTCGTCGCACGTCTGCACCGAGAAGCCGCCGGTGCCCATGTCGGTCGAGACGACGCCGACGTGCAGGTCCGACACGGGCGGCGGGAGGGACCGGGCTCCGTCGAGACCGTCGACGAGGATCTGGAAGTTCGGGTCAGGTTGGCCTGCTCCTGCGCCATCGAGTTCGAGTTGTCGACCATCACGAGCAGGTCGACCGCGTCGGGGGCGGACGCTGCCTGCACGCGTCCGCGTCGCCGTCCGCGTCGCCGTCCGCGTCGGTGTCCGCGTCCCCATCCGCGACCGTGTCATCGTCGTCTCCGGGCGGGATCGATTCGTAGCATCCCGCCATCCCGAGAGCCGCAAGAACCAACAGCAACGTGGGTCGCGGGTGCATCTGCAGGACCTCCCTCCGGTCGTGCCACGGGCACAACCGTCACCAGTGTCGCACACGGCGAGGAGCGTCGCTCTGGTGGGGGATCGCTAGTCCTCGTCGTCCTCGTCGGTCGACTTGAACTCGGCCATCACCTTCTCGGCGAGCGTGGCCGGGGAGCTCGTCGTAGTGCGAGAACTCCATGGTGAAGGTCGCCGCGGCCGCCGGTCATCGAGCGCAGGTCGGGGGCGTACTTGAGGCATCTCGGACATGGGGACGACTGGGCCTTGATGATCTGGTTCCTGCCCTGCGCGTCCATGCCGAGCACGCGGCCGCGGCGCTGGTTGATGTCGCCGATGACGTCGCCCATCGCTCGTCGGGGACGGTGACCTCGAGCTTCACGATCGGCTCGAGCAGGATGGGCTTGGCACTGCTTGAAGCGCGGCCTTGAAGCCCTTGGAGCCGGCCATCTGGAAGGCGACGTCGGACGAGTCGACGTCGTGGTACTTGCCGTCGATAGAGGCACCTTGACGTCGACGACCGGGAAGCCGGCGAGGACGCCGCGGGCCATGCGGTTCGCGGATGCCCTTCTCGACCGAGGGGATGAACTGGCGCGGGATCGGCGCCGCCGACGATGTCGTCGACGAACTCGAAGCCCGCGCCGCGCGCGGTCGGCTCGATGTCGATGTAGCAGACGCCGAACTGGCCGCGGCCGCCGGTCTGCTTCTTGTGCTTGCCCTCGACGCCCTCGACGCGGCCCTTGATCGTCTCGCGGTAGGGGACCTTGCGGCGGCGCGAGCTCGACCTCGACGCCGAACTTGCGCTTCATCTTCTCGACGGTGATCTCGACGTGCACCTGGCCCATGCCCGACGAGCAGCACCTCCTTGGCCTCCGCGTCGCGGCTGATCTCGAGGGTCGGGTCCTCCTCGACGATGCGGTGCAGCGCGCTGGCCGATCTTGTCCTCGTCGCCCTTGCGCCTTGGGCTTGAGCGCGAAGGTGATGACCGGCCTGGCGACCGGCAGCGGCTCGGGAACTTCACCGGCGTCCTTCTCGTCGCAGAGCGTGTCGCCGGTCGCCGTGTCCTTGAGCTTGGCGACGGCGACGATGTCGCCGGGGCCGACCTCGGTCACCGGCTCGTCGTCTTGCCGCTCAGCACCAGGATCTGGCCGAAGCGCTCCTTGGTGTCGCTCGAGCGAGTTGTGGAAGCCGAGTCGGCCTTGAGGGTCCCGCTCCACACCCGGAACACGGAGAGCTTGCCGGCGAACTGGTCGACCACGGTCTTGAAGACCTGGCCGCAGAACGGCCCGTTCGGATCGCGGCCCCGCTCGACCTGCGTCGCCCTTGGGATCCGCCGCCCTTCTTGGCTCCGCGCGCCTCGGGGGACGGGAAGTTCGCGGCGATGAAGTCGAGCAGCGGCTGCGCGCCGATGTTGCGCGTCGAGCTGCCGCAGAACGACCGGCACGAACTTGCCGGCGAGGAGCGCCGCCGCGAGCCCCGAGGCGAGCTCGTCGGCCGTCAGGTCGCCCTGGCTCGAGGTACTTCTCGGTCAGCGCGTCGTCGGTGGCGGCGACGCCGTCGACGAGCGCCTCGCGGGCGGCCTTCGACGCGGTCCTTCATGTCGCGCGGGGATGTCCTCGACCGCGAACGTGCCCGAGCCGTCGGTCTTGAACCGGTAGGCCTTGCTCGACGAGCAGGTCCACGACGCCCACGAACTTGTCCTCGGCGCCGATCGGGAGCTGCGACGGCGACGACGTTGTCGGCGAGGCTCTTCTTGGCGCCCGTCGAAGGCGTCGTCGAAGTCGCGCGCTCGCGGTCGAGCTTCGATGATGAAGACCACGCGCGGCAGCGTCGAGCTCCGTCGGCGTAGCTCCCACGCCTTCGTCGGTCTGGACCTGCACGCCGTCGACGGCCGACACGACCACGATGGCCGCGTCCATCGACCGTCAGGCGTTGCGCGAGTCGGCGAAGAAGTTCGAGTCGCCGGGAGTGTCGAGGATCGTAGATCTTCTTCTTCTTCCACTCGCACGAGCGCGAAGGCGGCTCGAGATCGAGCTCTTTCGCTTGATCTCCTCGGGCTCGTAGTCGAGGATCGAGGTCTCGTCGGCGACGCTGCCCAGGCGCGTCGTGGCCTTCGCGTCGAACAGGAACGCCTCGGCCAGGGACGTCTTGCCGGCGCCTTGATGGCCGACCAGCCCGACGTTCCGAATCTCGCTCGTTGCGTACTTGCGCATGGCGGTTGGTTCTCCCGGAAAGGGCACAATGCGTAGCGCGACGGAGGCTACCGGGTCAACGATTCCCGCACGGCGAGCCCGGCGAAAAACCGCGCGGATCCAGCGCGCGGCGCGGCCCGTCGCCCGCGGGGACGGTGTAGCATTCCCGCCCGATGACCCGCCCGCTGCGACGACGCCTCGCCGTCGCTTGCCTGCTCGGTCTGACCGCAGCGGCAGGCGCCCTCGGATGCGGCATCGGCATCCGCCGGGACCTGTCCTCGCTGCCGCCGGGCCGCGTCGGCTACGACGACCTGTGCGGCGTGCAGGGCTACTTCGACCAGCTCGCCGTGAGGCCCGAGCTCGGACCGAAGCTCGAGGTGGGCCTCGAGACCGCCGAGGACCGGAGCGGGCGCGCGCTCGGCGGCCGGGCGGTGTGGCGGTTCGACAAGCGCTTCGCCCGGTCCGCGCTGCTGCGGGTGCTGCGACGCAACTACGAGAGACTCCCCGCGGCGGTGCTGCGCGCCCGTGTCCTCGAGCTCGAGGTCGTGTGGGCGGACCTCGTGGGAACGCGGCGCGTCGTCCGCGGCGAGGCCGCGGAGCTGCGGGTCCGCGGTCACCGCTGGTCGCTGCCGTATCACCCCTGCCTGTCGGAGCTGCTCTACGGCGAGCCGCTGTACTCGGAGCGCCGCCGGCTCCGCCTGGGCGGCGGCGTCTAGATCTCGACGCCGGCGGCCACCCCGCCGTGGACGAGCACGGGCTCGTCCACCGCGCGCCGAACCGCTTCGGACACGATTGAGTCGACCTCGACGGTCGCCCGCAGGTACGTCGCGGCCGTCAGCCGGAGGGTGGCCTCGACGGTCGAGCGGATCACGGTCGCGCCCGTCACGCGGACGCCGGCGTTGAGCTGGTGGAAGCGGGCGCTGCCGGCGCCCACATCGATGGAATTCCACGCGGCCAGCCGACGGCCCGATGGCAGTAGACCTTGCTCGTGCGCGGCCACGTGTCGCGCGCCTTGAGGACAATCCCAGCCGGGCCCAGTGGCACCCGGATGAGGTAGGGCAGCGACGAGTCCGGCTCCGGGTTGCGGGCGATGAGGAAGTCGTCCGGCATACGCTGAGTATGCTGGTCCTCGTTACCGTGGGCCGGTGCGTGCCCCCTGGATAGGCGTCTACGAGCCGCTGATGGGCACGACCGTCGAGGTGCGGGTCTGGGCCGACGAGGAACTGACTGCCAGGGCGGCCGAGGCGGCCGTCGTCGACGAGGTCCAGCGCCTTACCGCGGTGTTCTCGGGGTTCGACGCGAGCAGCGAGCTGTGCTCGATGGGCACGCGGAGAGCTCGACGACGTGTCGGCGCAGCTGGCCGCCGCTCTGGAGCTCGCGCAGCACTGGTTCGCCGAGAGCGATGGCGCCTTCTCTCCGGTATGCCGTGCGCTCTACGAGCGATGGCAGCGCGCCGTCGCTGAGCAGCGGCTGCCAGAGGCCGCCGAGCTCGCGTCTCTGGCGGGCCGCTCGGCGGGCTTGCCGTTCCGAGTCCGCAGGCACGCCGGAGCGGCATACGTGCAGCGCCTCGGCGACTGTGCTGCAGTGGACCTCAACGCGCTCGCGAAGGGGTACATCGTCGACCGGGCGGCCGAGCGGGCGGCAGCGCTGCCGGGCGTGCACTCCCTGTTGGTCAACGGGGGAGGCGATCTGCGTCACCTCGGCGAGGGCACGATCATGGTGCGGATCGAGGACCCGCACCGCCCGTTCGACAACGCCGAGCCGCTGAGCCGCGTGGCGCTGCGCGCATCGGCGCTAGCGACGAGCGGATCGGCACATCGCGGGTTCTCGGTCCGCGAGCGGTGGTTCGGGCACGTTCTGGACCCGAGGACCGGATGGCCGGTCCAGCACACCGCATCGGCCACGGTCATCGCTACGGATGCAGCAACCGCTGATGCGGTGGCCACAGTCGCCATGGTCCTGCCGTCAGAGGAAGCACTGGTCTTCGCTGACCGCCTCGACGCGGTCGCAGCCTTGCTCGTTGCGGCAGACGGAACGGTCCACTGCTCGAGCCGCTGGCCCGGCCCGCCGACGTGACGTCGAAGCGTGCTCGGCGAGCGGGCACACCGGTCCTGCGCCACCATGACGTCATGATGAAGTCAGGGCTGCGCGTGGTCCCGCTGCCAGGCTACGGCGCCGAGGACGTGGCCGTGGTCGTGGATGGGCCAGACAAGGGCGCCGTCTTCACCGGCATGGAGGACGGCAGCATCGTGCGGATCAGTCCCGACGGCGGACGCGTCGAGCCCGTGGCCCACACGGGCGGGCGGCCGCTCGGCATCGAGGTCGATCCTGACGGGCGGCTGGTGGTGTGCGACGCGGCTCGCGGCCTGCTCTACGTCGACCCGGCCAGCGGTGCGGTCCAGCAGGGACCCAGTTCGGTTGACGGACGCCCGATGCTCTTCTGCAACAACGCGGCCCTCTCGACGAGTGGGGACGTGTGGTTCACCGACACGTCCACCCGTTACCGGATCGACCAGTGGAAGCGCGACCTTGTCGAACACACACGGACCGGACGTCTGCTCAGGCTCGAGCCGGGTGGCCACGTCGACGTCGTGCTGGACGGTCTAGCCTTCGCCAACGGGGTAGCCCTCCCCGCCGACGAGTCGTTCGTCGCGGTCGCCGAGACCGGCGCCCGAACGGTGGTGCGGCACTGGCTGACCGGTCCAGCGGCCGGCACCCGGGACCTGCTTGTTGGCGACCTGCCCGGCTACCCCGACAACATCTCCCGCGGAAGCGACGGCCTCATCTGGGTCAGCATCACGTCCCCGACCGACCCGCTGGCCGAGGCGGTCCACCGGCTGCCGGTCCGGCTTCGCCGGATCCATCGCCCACTTGCCGGAGCGGGTGCAGCCGCAGCCGAAGCGCACGGTGCGCGTCCAGGCCTACTCCGCGGACGGCATACTCGTGCACGACCTGGACGTGCGCACCGACGACTACCACATGGTGACCGGCGTCCGCGAGCACGAGGGGCGGGTGTGGCTCGGCAGCCTGCACGAGCCCGCTGTGGCAGTGCTCGAGCTGTGACGCGGCGAGGAGGACGGCATGACCACCGGGCCGATCGGGATCACCGGGTCGAGCGGGCACATCGGCGGGGCCGTGGCCCGCGAGCTCGCACAGCACGGCATACCACTGCGGTTGGTATGCCGTGACCCCGCCCGAGCGCCGCAGCTGGTCGGCGCGGAGGTGGTCGTGGCGGCATACGGTCACTCGCCCGAGGCGGTCGCCGCCCTGCGTGGCGTGTCGACCCTGCTCATGGTGTCGGCCACCGAGAGCGCGACCCGGCTCGCCGAGCACCGGGGCTTCGTCGACGCCGCGGCCGAGGCGGGCGTGCGGCACGTGGTCTACACGTCGTTCTTCCGCGCCGCACCCGATGCCGTCTTCACGCTCGCCCGGGACCACTGGGCGACCGAGGAGCACCTACGCGCGTCGGGCATGGCCCACACGATCCTGCGCGACAACCTCTACCTCGACGTCCTGCGCTACTACGTAACTGGAGGGGGTCATGCGCGGGCCGGCGGGCGACGGTCGAGTGTCGGCCGTGGCACGAGCGGACGTCTCCCGGGTGGCGGCGCTCGTGCTGCGCGACCCGTCGGCGCACGCAGGGGCCCGCTACGACCTCACCGGCCCGGAGGCGATCACCATGACCGAGGCGACTGCGACGATCGCCGAGGTGACCGGCCGGCCAGCGCGGTTCGAGAACGAGACGCTCGAGCAGGCCTACCGCTCGCGCGCCCGCTGGAACCCCGAGCCGTGGCAGGCCGACGCGTGGGTCAGTACATACGCGCGATCGCCAGCGGTGACCTCGCCGAGGTGACCGGCGACGTCGAGCGCCTCACCGGGCGGCGACCGCTGTCACTGCGGCAGGTGCTGGAGCGAGCCAGGTCGTGAGGCGTTCGTAGACGCGGGGGTGGTTGAGCAGGTCGAGGTGATGCAGCCCGCCCAGGACGGCGGTGTCGACGGTATGCCGGGCTGGCACCGGCACGAGCCCGTCGCCGATGCGGGCGCCGACCAGCGGAGGTCGCCCGCGGCGTGATCGTGGACAGCACGGCATACTGGCCGACCGTCGGCGGCAGGCTGAGGCTCGTGGGTCGCAGCGTCGCCGCGCAGGTCCTTGATGCCCTCGCTACGCAGCCGCAGGATGCCGCTCGCCCACCTGGCGGCGGGTACCGGATCGGGTGCGCCGCTTCGACCGCGTCGGCATGGCGCTCGAGGGGGGCGCCGTGGCGCGGGCTGCCCAGGGTGATGGCGGCCCGCACCGGCAGCGACGCGGCCTCGTCGGACTGCGCCAGGGCGCTGAGGATGACCAGCCCACCCATCGAGTGCCCGACGAGGACGAGCTCCTCCACCGTCGCGGGCCAGGCCGCGGACGAGGCGGGTGAGCAGGGCCGCCAGGGCGGCGCCGTTGGCTGCCAGCGTCCGCCCGGTGTTGTAGCGCAGCCAGATCGGCAGGTAGCCCAGGTCGGCGTGCAACCGGCTGCCGTAGCTGACCCCGGCGGAGCCCCACCGCGCGCTGGAGCGGTACTGCCACGAGTCCTCGGTCTCGACCAGACCGTGGACGAAGACCGCGAGGCGGGTGTGGCCGCGTCCGTATGCCGTGCGCAGGCTGCCCGCGTCGGCAGCGACGTCGCGGCCGGCATGGCGAAGGGTCATCGGCAGGGCGAGTGGCGAACCCTCCCGGTGCAGGTGGTCGCCACGGATCCCGTTGACGACGGCCAGGGTGGCGTGGCCTCGCGGCCGGTCCGAGATGCTGCCGATGCCGCTCGCGCGGGCCGCGGTGACCATGCGTGCGGCGAGCGCCGCCGCCTCCAGGCCGGCGTGCACCCAGAAGTAGGCGTGCTGGGTCAGCGCGCGGTGGATGGTGTGGATCGGTCCGGCAACCGGGCCGATCCGAGGGGTCAGCCGTTCGTACACCCGGTCGGTGACGGCGTTCTGGGTGTCCTGGGCGATGCGGGTCACGCCTCGAGCGGCCTGCCCGGTCAGGTGGGCGAGGGACTCGGCTTCGGCGCGTTTCACGGTCGCGTCCCTCCGGCGGCCAGGTTTATCATCAGGAACCTACGGTACCGTAAGTTAGCCGATTTCGCCACCCGACCCATGCCGACGAGCCAAGACGCCCGTCGTCGGCGTCCACCGGATCACTCGCCCACAGGCCCAGGCTCGTCGTCCGCAACGATGGGGTCGGCCGACCGGATTCCGACGTCGGGCCCCTCGCCCCAGATGCGCTTCTTGGGGGCGAGAAACGCGTTGGCCAGGTAGCCAGTGAAGGTGCCGAAGATGCCCACCCCGATGACGATGATCACCGAACCGCAGATCCGGCCCGCATCGGTGACGGGATACTCGTCGCCGTAGCCGACGGTGGCGATCGTCGCGATCGTGAACCACAGTGCGTCTGACGTCGTGGTGATGTTGGCTCCCGGGTGCGTTCTGCTCGATCCCGAGGATCACGAGGCTGCCGAACTCCAGCACGAGGACACCGAGGAAGAGCATGGTGAGGAAGGTGCTGCCGGCGCGCCGTTCGCCGAGCTCGAGGACGACCGCTCGAAGGCCCTGCTTGCGCAACAGCCTGCTCACCCGAACCAGCCGGAAGGTCCGCAGCAGGAACGCCACTGGGACGGGCAGGCTCGCGAACAGGTCCGCCCAGCCGAAGCCCTTCCAGAAGTAAGCCGCCCGGGCGTCCGGCGGTGGCGAACCGGTAGACGAAGTCGCAGAACAGGATCAGGCTCAGGACGACGTTCATCACCTGGAGCAGGTCCTGCATCGCCTGGTCGGACCGCAGCACAAACCCAAGCACCAGGTTGAGGATCGACAGGACCGTCACCAGCATGACGAACAGCTCGTACGGCGCGCTCTTGAGCTCACGCCGCCGGGTCTCCCACACCATCCCCACAGTCTCCCGGACCGGACCTGCGGGGCGGTCCATCGACTCACCCGAAGCCTCGACGGCATACCGGGTCGACCGGTTTGTGACGGCCAAGACAGGGGCTGCGCGGACCCGGTGGCGCGCCGCTACGTTGGGACTATGGAGCAGATCACCGTCGAACAGGTTGACGGCGTCCATGTCACCACGGTCGTCGACAACTCCTCGGACGTGCTGCTGCCCGACGAGGGGCTGGTCCGGCGGTGGGGACCGGCCGGAACCGCGGGGCCGATCCCGGTCGTCCCGACCAGCCTGGCCGAGGGTGGCAAGACCGTCGACTTCCTGCGCGCCGAGCACGGCTTCTCGGCGCTGGTCGAGGTGCGAGCGGGCGGCCGCCAGCGCCGAGTGCTGTTCGACGCCGGCATCACCCCGGACGGGCTGATCGGCAACCTGGACCGGCTCGGCATCTCACCCGACACGCTTCGAGGCGATCGTGCTCAGCCACGGGCACTTCGACCACGTCATGGGCCTCGACGGGCTGGCCCGCCGGCTCGGCGCGCGCGACATGCCGTTGCTGCTGCACCCGGACTTCTGGACCCGACGGCGGCTCGTCGACCCCGAACGGCGCGTTCGAGCTGCCGCTGCCGAGCCGGCGGGGGATCGAGGGCGCCGGGTTCGCGATCGTCGAGGACCGGCAGCCCTCGTTCCTGCTCGACGGCGTGCTGCTGTGACCGGCGAGGTCGACCGGACGACCGACTTCGAGAAGGGCATGCCGGTCGCACCAGGCCTGGCGCGACGGCGACTGGCAGCCCGACCCGCTCATCCACGACGACCAGGCCGTCGTGCTGCACGTCCGGGACAAGGGCCTGGTCGTGCTCACCGGGTGCGGGCACTCCGGGATCGTCAACATCGTGCGGCACGCCAAGGCTCTCACCGGGGTCGAGCGGGTCTACGCGGTGCTCGGCGGGTTCCACCTGACCGGCGGGCTGTTCGAGCCGATCATCCCGCAGACCGTCGCCGCGCTCGCGCGCAGGAGCAGCCCGGACGTGCTCGTCCCGGCGCACTGCACCGGATGGAAGGCCATGCAGGCGCTGGCCGCCGGCCTGCCCGACGCGTTCCGGCCCAACTCCGTCGGCAGCCGCTTCGAGCTCTAAGGCGGCATCTCTTGGGCAAGGTGGCAGATCCTCCACATGGCGCGGGCTGTTGCGAAATGAATCCCGGCAGGTTCCCCGACCCCGACATGTAGTACCAACACGTCTGAAGGGCCCCACATATTGTGGGCGCTCAGGAGTAGTGGCGGCATTTCGCAACAGCCCGGGCGGCAGATACAGCTGCCGCCGCGGGCTGTTGCGAAATGGCCGCCGGCCGGCGCGGCGCGGTCAGGCCCTGGCCGGGGGAGGCGCTGGGGGTTGGTGGTCTTGTTTGGCGGGCCACGTGCTGCCGGGGGCCTGGGGGCCCCGGCTCTGAGGGGCTAGCTGGTGGGCCGGGGTAGCAGTGGCAGGGCTTTGAAGAGGTTGGCGAGGCTGCAGGCGAAGGTCCACTCGGCCTGGACCTTGGTCAGGCCGCGCAGGCTGAATTGGCGGAGGCCGAGATTGTGCTTGATGTGCCCGTGCGGAGTCTCGGCGATGTGGCCGCGTCGGTTGTAGGTGGCGATGCCTTCGGGGGTGGCTAGTCGGCGGGCCATCTGCGTGATGGGGTCCTGGTCGGCCGCGTCGTTCCCGCTCGGATGGTCCGGGGGTGAGGGGTCGGGGGCCTGACTGGCCGTTCGGGCGGCTTTGAGGAGATCGCGGTGCTTGCCGACGGCGATCAGGCGGTCGGGCCCGGGGGCGGTGAGGTTGTCCTGGGACAGGTAGCCGGCATCGGTGAGCATGACGCCGATCGGGTCGGGATGGTGACGGCAGTGCGGTCCCGGGCCGGACGCGGCCGGCGCAGAGGTGTCAGGGGTCTGGGTGGCGGGGTCTGGGCAGGTGCACGGCAGCGCCTGCTCGACGGCGGTTTCGATGTGGGTGCTGTTGATCAGGTCCGCGGACTGCTCGCCGGCTTGGGTCATCGGCTGGAACCACTGCACGTCGCCAGGGGTTTGGGTCACTTTCTCGGCGAGGATCAGGCCGTCCTCGCTGAGCACGTTCTGAGCGTTGTAGCCCTGGGTCCATCCGTTGCGGGTGGGCATCAACCGCGAGTCCAGGTCGGTGATGTTGCGCCCGGCGGGCGTGAGATCACCCTGGTCGCCGGGCTGGCCCTGCTGCTTGTGCTGGCGTTCGCGTTCGGCCTGTTCGGCGCCCTCCAGCGCGGTACGCGCCCGGCGCACGTGCACGTTGTCCTGCAGCGAGGTCGGCCCAGGGCCATTCAGCCCACGCCGCCCGGCGGCGCGGGCCTGGGCCACCCGATGGTTCCACGACTCGATCTTCTCCAGCTGCTTGGCCTGCAACCGGGCCAGCCGGGCGCGTGCTGCCTGCAACCGGGCCCACTGCGGCGGACGACCCGTGCCCTGCGCGCCGCCGGCCTGGGCCTTCAGATACTCCTGGGCGTCCGCGGCCCGCTCAGCATCCGCGGCGTGCTGGCGCTGGGCCCGCTCGGCGTCCTCGGCCTGGGTCTGCGCCACCGCCGCCGCGATCCGAGCAGCCCGCCCGGCACGCCCACGCCGCCGCGCCGGGCTGTCGTCGCCACCGCCCTTGCCGGCATCCCCACCAGCACTTGCGGGCTGCCCGCCGGGGTGCTCGTCCTGCTCGTCATCGGTGAGCAGATCGGCCGGCACCCGGTCCGGGCAGCTGCCCTGGCCCCACAGCACGTCCTGCTCGGCGTCGGTGGCCGCGTGCTCGTCCACCGCGCGGGCAGCCTGCTCGGCCAGCCACTCCCGCGAGCGGTTGGCCGACCGGGACGCATTGGCCGCCACCTTGGTCCCATCCAGCGTGATCGTGGCCAGTGAGCCCATCCCGAGCCGGGCGCACAGCACCAACACCTCGGTGAACAGGTCCTTGACCGCCTCGCCGAACTCGGCCCGGAACCGGGCAACCGCGACGTGATCGGGCAGGTTCCCGCCACAGATGATCCGGAACGCGATGTCCTGATGACACAACCGCTCGATCCGCCGTGAGCTACGCACGCCCTGCGCATACGACCAGATCAACAACGTCAGCATCATGTCCGGGTCATACCCGGCCCGGCCCACCCCACCCAGCCGCCGCTTGGCATGGAACGCGCTGGTGTCCAGATGCTCGGACACCACCTCGATCACCAGCCACACCTGATGATCCGCAGGCAGCCAATCGCGCATGTCCAGCGGCAGCAGGAACCCCTGATCCCGCTGCACCGGCAGATACCCCTTCGCCATACTTAATCATCTCAAACAACATCAAACCATAATACTTACGACACACCCCTTACCCATTTCGCAACAGCCCGGCGCCTTGTGGAGTTTCTGCCGCCATGCGGATGACCGGGGTCGTCCTCGTGCCGGGCGCGCCGGGTCTGCTGGACGGAGAACCCCGGAACCGCGATCGGGCGGTCGAACACGGCGAGCCCGGACGTGCGAGCCAGCCGCTCGCCGATATGCCGAGGCAAGGTAGCGATGAGGTCCTCGGGCGGTACTGGCCGCTGGACGGGCGAAACGCCGCGCGTCACGAGACCCGCCGGATGATCGAGAACTGGGCGATGAGCCAGCAGTCGGTGGCCGCGTTTCCTGGAGCAGCTGGAGGCCGTGGGCCTGTCGTGCAGCCACGGTCCAGAACGTCGACGAGGTGGTCGCGGACCCGCAGATCCTCGCCCGTGGGATGATCCTGGAGCAGCACCATCCGGTGCTCGGGACGATCAGGCTGCCGAACCTGCCGTTCCGCTTCTCCGACACCGACATCTCCCCCACGCGGTTCGCCCCAGAGCTCGGGGAGCACAACGCCGAGATCGCCACTGACCTCGGGTTCGAGGCGGACGACATCATCCGGATGCAGCGCGACGGCGTCCTGTACGCCGAGCCGACCGGACCACACCCGCTGCAGGACGACGAGCCCAAGGAGACCTCATGACAACGCGAATCGCAGTCGTCGGCGCCGGGGCGATCGGCCGCGACCACATCCGCCGCATTGTCGACAGCCCGACGTGCCGCCTGGCCAGTCTGGTCGATCCCGTCCCGTCGACGGCGGACTTCGCTCGCGAGCTCGGCGTACCGCACTACTCCAGCCTCGCCGAGATGGTGCGGACCGACCGACCGGACGGGGTCGTCATCGCGACCCCCAACCAGCTGCACGTGGCCAACGCCATGGAGTGCATGGAAGCCGGGCTGCCGATGCTGCTGGAGAAGCCGGTCGCTGACTCCGGCCCCGCTGCGGAGGAACTGCTCGCCGCAGCCGAACGCCGGCACGCGGTGATCCTCGTGGGACACCACCGCACGCACAGTCCGATCATGCGACTGGCCGCCGAGACAATCCGTGCGGGCACCATCGGCGACGTCGTCGGTGTCACCGGAACGGCGTTGTTCTGCAAGCCCGACGACTACTACGAGGTGGCCTGGCGGCGCGAGCCCGGAGGCGGGCCGATCCTGCTCAACCTGATCCACGAGATCCACAACCTGCGGATCTTGTGCGGCGAGATCGCCGCCGTCCAGGCGGTCACGTCCAACCGGACCCGAGGCTTCCCGGTGGAGGACACCGCCGCGATCACCTTCGTCTTCGCCTCCGGCGCCCTCGGCTCGTTCCTGCTGTCCGACACCGCGGGCTCGGGCCGCTCGTGGGAGCAGACCTCGCAGGAGAACCCCGGCTATGCGACCTACCCCGACGAGGACTGCTACCACATCGCTGGGACGCTGGGCTCGCTGTCCGTGCCCACCATGCGGGTCAAACGGTATGCCGATCCGGCCAAGCGCTCGTGGTGGCGGTCGATGGACAAGCGCGTTCTGGAGCTCGTGCGCAAGGACCCGCTGGCCGTGCAGATGGAGCACTTCGGCGCCGTCGCGCGCGGCGAGGCCGGTCCGCTGTGTACCATCCGCGACGGCGTCATGAACGTCAAGGTCGTCGAGGCGATCCAGGAGTCGGCCCGCAGCGGCCACCGCGTCGAGCTCGCGGCGTAGTCGTCGAATACCACCCAGGAGGAACCGCATGGACGTCCTGCTCATCAACGGGCCCAACCTCAACGCGTTGGGCACGCGCAAGCCCGAGGTCTACGGACGGACCACCCTGGCCGACGTCGAGGCGAGCATGCAGGCCCAGGCCAAGGAGCTGGGTCTGGACCTCGAGTGCTTCCAGAACAACCACGAGGGCGGCATCGTCGACCGGATCCACGAGGCCAAGGCCCAGGGCTGCAGGTACTTCATCATCAACCCCGGCGCCTACACCCACACCAGCGTGGCGATCCGCGACGCCTTCGAGGGGGTCGACATCCCGTTCGTCGAGGTGCACATCAGCAACGTGCACGCCCGGGAAGAGTTCCGCCACCACTCCCACCTGTCACCGATCGCGGCCGCCATCCTGGTCGGCTGCGGCGTCAAGGGCTACAACCTGGCGTTCGAGTTGGTGGCCCACCGTCTGACGAGCGCCTAATCCGAAAATAGCGGTGACCCCGCGGGTCTGGGTCGTGACCCAGGTCAGTGGTGAGGGTCAGGCGGCGGGGGCCACGGTGACCTGGTAGCCGAGTGCCTCGAGTTGGCGGATGTGGTGTTGTTTGGTGCGTTCGACGCCGCGCCGGGTGGCGTAGAAGTCGGAGCCGAGGTCGGTGAAGGTGGCCGAGGGGTCGGACAGCAGGTGCCAGATGATGATCAGGATGGAGCGGCCGACGGCGACGACGGCCTTCTTCTTGCCGCGCCGTCGGGCGATGCGTCGGTAGCGTTCGCCCAGGAAGGTGTCGGTCCTGGCCGCGGCGACGGCTGCCTCGCCGAGGGCGCTGGCCAGGTAGCGGTTGCCGTGGCCGGTGGAGCCGCGGCCTTTCTTGCGCCCGGCGGACTCCTTGACCCCGGGAGCGAACCGGGCCCAGGAGGCCAGGTGCGCGGGGGTGGGGAAGCGGGTCATGTCCAGGCCGACCTCGGCGATGATCACCTGGGCGGTGGTGACTCCCGACGCCGGGGATCTCATCCAGGCGGGTCACCGCCTCGGCGAAAGGGGCGATCTGGGCCTCGATCCGCGCCTCGACTTGAGGTGATGTCGGCGTGGAGGGTGTCGATGCGGTGCAGCATCGTGGCTCAGCAGGAACCGGTGATGCTCGGTGAAATGCCCGACGAACGCCTCTTCCAGCTGCGGCAGCTTGACGCGCATCCGGGCCCGGGCCAGCTGCGGCGAGCACCTGCGGGTCGCGTTCACCGGCGATCAGCGCGGCCATCATCTCCCGCCCGGAGACCCCGAAGATGTCGGAGGCGACCACGGACAGCTTGATCTGGGCGTCCTCCAGCAGCTTCTCCACCCGGTTCTTCTCCGCCGTGCGCTCCGAGACCAGCGCGGCCCGGTACCGGGTCAGGTCCCGCAGTCGACGGATCGGCGGCGGCGGCACGAACGAGGGCCGGATCATCTGCCGTTCGGCGACCTTGCACAACCACACCGCATCCAGCCGGTCGGTCTTGGGCCGGCCGGGTAGGTGCTTGACGTCCTTGGCGTTGACCAGCCACACCTCCAAACCGTGCGCCTCCAACAGGTAGAACGCCGGCTTCCAG